>CAWGEJ010000009.1:0-288092 GCA_963821575.1 uncultured Thermoleophilia bacterium | reverse complement strand
TCCGGGACGTCAGGGTCGATCCCCTGACAAGAAGAGCGACTTGCGGCGGTGGCACGCTCTGGGAGGATCTCGATCCGCCGTGTCAGCGGCTCGGCTTGGCAACGCCCGGTGGCACGTTCGGCGACACAGGGGTGGGTCTGGCCCTCGGCGGCGGTGTCGGCCACCTGCTGGGGCTGCACGGCTTGACCCTCGACAACATGCTTGGCGCAACCGTCGTGACCGCTGAGGGAAGAGTGGTGCCTCGGCGAGCGAGAACGCCGAGCTCTTCTGGGCGCTGCGCGGTGGCGGCGGCAACTTCGGCGTGGTCGTGGCGCAGCCTCCACCTTCAAGCTGCATCAGGTGAACCAGCTGTTGGGTGGCTCGCCGTCTACGACCTCGGCGTTGCCGAGAGGGTCATCGAGGCGTGGCGTGGGCTGATGAAGGGAGCACCGGACGAGCTGATGTGCTTTGTGAATCTGACGCGATCCGCCGCCGCGGGCGAGTTTGCGGCGGTCTCGGTGGCGTACTTCGGCGATCTGGTCGAGGGACGCGACGCGATCGAGCCGCTGCTCAGCGTCGCGACGCCGAACGTGGACACGGTTCGGCCGATGTACTACCCGGAGCTGCAGGAGGTCTTCGGCCTGAGCGCCCTTCGGGCTTCGGAACTACTGGTCTGGTCGCTCTTGAACGGGCTTCCCGATGATCTGATCGAGCTGACGGCGAACCACTCGCGGTCCGAGGACACGTATGGCTCGATCCTGTTGGAGCCGATGCACGGTGCCGCGACACGGAGTGCTGGAGGCAACCGCTTTCGCAGGCAGAGAAGCGAGTTACAACGCGACTTTCGCCGCCGCCTGGCAGGAGGTAAACGAGGACGAACGGCGTGTCGCGTCCGCGCGAGAGTTCTCGATGACGCTCGCTCCGTGGACGCTCGGAGGCGGATATCTGAATTACGCCTCAGAGGCAGTCGGGGAGACGCTCGAAATCCTTAGTCCCGAACCATTCGCGCGGCTACGCGCCGTCAAGCGCGAGTTCGACCCTTCGAACATCTTTCGTTTCAATCACAACATTCCGCCCGACTGAACGTACGCGCGGACTCGGGGTCTGTGAGACTCGGTTGGTCGGTCGGTGAGGCGCCGTCGCCAGCGCGGTTGTCGTCGCGCCGTTTGTGACTCGTCAGGTGTCGGGCCGCTTTGTCCGTGCCTTCGGAATGATCGGCTCAAGCGCACGCGCCGAGGGCGGCCGTCCTGCGTTCAGCATGCATCCGAAGTACCGTCAAGTCCTACTAGGAACAGTTTCGGGGGCCTGGCGAAAGGACGCTGGCTCAGGCGAGCAGCGAGTGCGAGAACTTTGTTCTTCATCCGTCGGTTCTCCCGCTTCGGTCACTGGTATCCGCGTCGCTTCATAGCTCCTCCCCCTCTGCTGCGGTCTGTGGTGGCGAGGGGGACGGCGGGCGCTCCTGCCAGAGCTCGGCGGCGCGAACAGGTAGAACAGCAGTGCTTCGTTGTGCGAGAGCGGCATCCTGTGTGCCTCCCAGGCGTGACGCCGAACCTCTGACCACAAGCACGGTTTTCAGCAGCCCGGCCTGCGCGTAGAGCTAAGGTTGACCGCCGCTGCTCGATTTGGGAATCTGGCCTGGCGAAGGAGGCTGCCGATGGCAGACGAGCAGGCAGCTGCGGCACCCACTCTCGGATGGAGATCCGGCCGTGCGACTACGAGCGCGCGGCTTCGCGAGCGTCTTGCAGCGGCGAGAAGAGCCGCGCGAAACTAAGGAGGTAGTAGTGGCCCGACGTACCTTCGCCGGTATCTTCGGCCTTGTTGGAGCGGCCGTCAGGTTCTCGCTAACGCTGACCACTATCTTCAACGGAAGCGGCGATTGGGGATCTTGCTCTGGCCCATCCGCGTAACCCGGGCGGTGAGCTGCTCTCTACCGCTCACGGAAAGATTCTGAACCCGAACGGGACATTCTCCTACCGGGTCACCGCCACGTACATCGGCCCGTTCGCCACGAAAGCTGATGTTGATATTTGATCTCTAGCAGCGAGTGAGAGGAGGGCACGACCATGCGCGTTCACCTGATTCAGGACTCGCGGGAAGGGTCATCGCAGTGATTCCCTCCGGCGCACACGAAGTGAGGACGACGCTTCCCGGTGTTCCGGTAACGACGAAGTACGTGCAGAAGAGCACGAGCTACAGGTAGAGCTCGTACCGGAGCCGCTGGAAGGCCAGACGATTCATGAGGTCGAGCTGCCCGCGGAACTCGAAGCCATCAAAGACGGAGCCGACCTCATGAGGGCGCTATCCGACTACCACATATCGGCGCGGGAGGTAAAGCTCATTCGACGCTGATTAGCGCGTTTCCGGCTCCGAGTACTCACTCCCCATTGACTCTCGTTTCACTTGGGCGACTTTCGCTGCACGCTCCTGACGACATCTGTTCCAGATCCCTTTCCATCTCCGTCCAGCGTTCCAGAAGCGTCCTGCGGCGCACGAGCTCGTGCGACACCGAAAGCGCACCAGGGAGTTGCTGGCGGATCTCCTCTTCCGGGAGCATCGCTCGCTGTAACTCCAACACTCGCTCATCGCGCTCGTCCGGGCTCAGCTTGCTGAGCGCTCGCTTCTTCCGCCGCAACTCCTCCATGTACTTCGCGACCGTCGGTGGAAGGACCGGTTCTGCAGCGAACGCCCAGGGAGCGGGTGACATCCATGGAGCCTTGTAACTCTGTCCGACGAGAGCCGGCACTCCCCGCCGGTGTAACGAGCGAAGGACCCCAAGATGATGGTTCCGGTGCCGCCGTCGGGGGAGACGGTTTCAGTCGGGAAACCCAGCACCGTCATCGTCCAAAAACATCTTGCTCCTCATCCGCGCTGTCCGGGGAGATCAAGAACAAGTAGGGATCAGGAGCGTCTCGTGGGGAGGCTGCCGGACTCGGCGCCCGTGTTGAAACCAAACCCGCCGGCGTTGACTACAGGGCGCCCGGTTTCGAACCACTCGCCCTGCTTCCACGCACCCGGACGTACGTCCCTGCAAACGACACATTCGCCTCGAGCCAAGGCGCCGCTCCGCCAACCCCCTGGTACAGGTCACACACGCCGGGCGTACTTGTGGTGTACGCGCGGATGACAATCCTGTAGGTGCTTGTCGCCTTCGGCGTATAGATGATTTCCGACGCAATACCGGTGTAATCGTCGTCGAACGCGACGATGTCGTTGCCTAGAACCAGGTACATCACCGGGCTCGGGTTGGCAGACGTCAAAGGGCGTAAGTTGCGCGTCTGAAAGTGATACGTCGTACCAGCTTGCAAGGGCACGGAACGTCTGTAGACGTAGCTGTGGGGAAGCCGGCAATCTTGTCACCGAACCACAAGCCCCAGTCATACTGGTCAGGCAGTTCGGTCTCCTTCCTCGTCTTCGGACGGCGGAGGAGCCGGCGGCTCCGAGTACTCGCTCCCCATCGTCTCGCGCTTCAGCGGCCAGCTTCGCCGAACGCTCGTCGTATGGCATCTGTTCGAGATCCTTCTCCATCTGCTTGCGCGTTCAACAGGAAGGTGTCCTGGCGGCGAACAAGCTCGTGCGACACCGAGGACAAGCGAGGACGTTGTTCGCGAATTTCCTCTTCCGGAGCATCCTTCGCTGTAGTTCCAGAACTCCCTGATCACGCTCGTCCTGGCTCAGCGTGTCCAGAGTCGGCTTTTGCCGCTCCAACTTCTCCAGGTACTTCTGAATCGCCGGTGTACGGGACTTCTTCGGCAACGGACGCCCACGGAGCAGGCGACATCCATGGAGCCTTGTAACTCTGCCCAACCAGGGCCAGTCGGCACTCGCCACCGGTGTAGCGAGAGTAGGCACCCAAGATCACAGCTCCTGAGCCGCCAGACGGGGGAACGATTTTGGATTCGGAAATCCGGCGCCGTCATCGTCCCAATACATCTTGCTCCCGCAACCAAGCTCGCCGGATAGATCAAGAACAGATAAGGGTCGGCTGCCGGTCCACTCGGCCCGCCGACGCCCGAGGAGAAGTAAAGAGCCCCGACGCCAGTCTCGAACCACTCGCCCTGCTTCCAACGCACCCGGACGTACGTCCCTCCAAACATCACATTCGAGTCGAGCAGCGAAGGCGCCGCTCCAGCGGCCCCCTGGTAGACATCACAGAACCCCGGCGTAGCGGTGGTGTACGCGCGGATGACAACCCTGTACGTGTCCGTAGCCGTCGGCGTATAGATGATTTCCGACGCGAGGCCTGTGTAATCGTCGTTCAACGCGACGATGTCGTTGCCTCGAACCAGGTACATCACCGGGTCAGGGTTGGCGGACGTCAAACGCTGCAGGTTGCGCGTCAGAAAGTGATAGGTCGTGCCCGCCTGCAAGGACACGTCTCGCCGGTAGACATGGCTGTGGGGAAGCACGACACGCCCACCCGACAAGCCCCAGTCATGCTGGTCAGGCACTTCGTGTCTCTCCGAATCGGCCCATCAAGAGCCCGACTCGATCATTCGCTGATCGTCCGTACGCGGAGCTCTCCTCACTGTCAGTCCCGGCGAGAAACGCGAGACGCAGGGCCGCTGCGGCGAGGGCGCGCACGGGGAAAGGTCTATGGCACTGAGCGGGGAGTGTCAAGTTGACGCGACTCTCCGAAGACCAGACTTGCTCCGATCTCGGCAACTGTGCGACACGCCGCAACAAGGTGACGCGCCGGACAAGGAGATCGCGGCGCGCCTGCGCGGGGCCGCCGAGTCGGGCGGAGACGCCAAGCCGTCTCCCTCAGACGAGACAGGCAGCGCCTAGCTTTCCGAGCTACGCCCACCTCGGCTCGAGGCGAAGCTTTGCGAGCGGGAAAACCTCCAGGTGTCTGGATTAGCGTCCGCAGGTGAATCGATGTGAAGGGCGGCAGCGGTCGTTCTCCTTGTCTCTTCTATCCATAGTGAGTGCCGCGGCGTTAGCTCTTGACAGCTCTCGCCTTGGGGGTGTAGAAGCGGATGAGGGCAACGGAGGGCTGCTGGTGGTTCGAGTCTGCAGGCGTTGCTGCGGCGTTGCTTCGCCTCGGGAGCGGGCGGGGTAGGTCGCTGTGGACTGGGTCGAGCGTGCCTGCTTGGGATCAGCCCGGATCACGGCGACGGGACGTCCGAGTTGGTGCCGTTCGCAACCGTTTGCCCTCTGTTGGTGGTCGCGTTGATGCAGCGGCGCTGTGGGCGCCGACGCCAGCGTGGCTGAGCAACGCGAGCCCGCTCGCGGCTTCCCTCCACCAGAGGTCGTCGACGCCGAGCCAGAGTTGTTGGCATACCTTGACGCTCTTGAGCGCTACCAGCCGGACCTCTGGGAGCGTGGACTGGAGGCGAAGGCAGCAGTCGAGCGTCATGCGTTCGATGATGGACCGGAGGCGCCGAGAGGACTCGGAAAACACGGAGTCTTCATTGCTGAGAACGGGGCAGGAGAGGCGAGCGTGGCTCGGGCCGAGCATCCGGCCGAGCGGGCGAGCTTCGGGTTCGCGGGGCCGCCCGTCGACCTGCGCATTAATCGCGGCGCCACCAAGGGGACACTGTTCGTCCCGCTTGACCCGCGCGCAGCCGAGGACATTGAGCTGGCGTCGGTCGCGCTTTTTCGCTGGGACGCCGATCGAAGTCGATTCGATCGTGTGATTCCGTCGCGGACGCGCGTGGCCGCTGACTCAAGGGATCCCGACATGGCGATCGCGTATGTGTGGGGACAAGTGAGCGAGCCGGGGACATACATCCCGATCGGATTGCCGACCGATCCAGGCTTGCAGCTCACGCTCGGAGCCTTCTCGATTGGACAGGATCTGTTCCCGCAGTTCGACCCCGAGACCCTGCGCGGCTTTCAGGATCGGATCTGTGGCTTGATTCTCTGCGCGCCGGACATGGCTGGTGTCGGCGGTGGCGGCGGAACGCTGTGTGAACGCTGCCTCGGGCTTGACCTGTCGCTAGACCTGCCGGAGCTCGACTTGCTCAGACACAGGTCCGACGGAGGCCTGAAGTTCGCGACGTTTGAGCCGCCGTGTCGATACGCGGCCTGGCGAAGCGCTGGCCCGTCGATCTGGCACGAGTCGCCGAACGTCGATCTAGCCGGCTGTAGCTACGACCTTGCGGTCGACAGCGACGGCGGGGCGTCGTCACATCTGTTCACTGCGAGCGCGAACGGAGGGATCTGGCGGCGAGCAGTGCCAATCGCGGCAGGATCCGGCTGGGTGCCGCTGACCGATTTCCAGCCGTCTCTGATCACAACCGCCGTCGCGGTCGCGCCCTCCGACGGAACAGTCGTCTACTACGTCGATGGACTCGGGTATCTGTATCGCTCAGCCGACCGTGGCCAGACATGGACGCGCACGAGCGCCACCACCTACTCGGGCGTGCGACGACTCCTCATCGACCAGGCAGATCCACTAAACATCTACCTCGCCGCGAGCAACCAGGGCCTATTCCACTCAACGGACGGCGGCGCGACCACGGCCTTGGTTCTCGCCGGCTCTATCATCGACGCTGCGCTCGATCCTGCCGACGGAACGATTGTTTACGCGGCCGAACGAGCAGTCGGCCTGAAGAAGTCGTACGACGCAGGCACGAACTGGCAGCTAGTGCTGCCCTGGGCGACACCGAACGTTCAGCCGGGCGGCTCAACGATGATCAAGGTCAGCCTCGGCCGCGGCGGAACAGACGCGAACCGAACCATCGCTGTCAAGTTCGGGAAGCCATTCTCGTCAATCAAAGCGGCGGACGCCCGCCAGGAACACCTGGAGGCGGCCCCTGGAACATTCGCGGCCAGCCCGGTAACCCAGGTGCCGGCGACGGCCAGGGCGACTGGTCACACTGCATCGCCGTCGACCCCTTCAACAACAACGTAATCCTCGCCGGCGGCCAGACCTTGTGGCGCACAAGCGACGGCGGCCAGAACTGGAACCAGGTCACCGCGTATTACAACCCGCACGAGGACGAACAGGCAATCCTCTTCGATCCCACCCGACAGAACGTCGCCTACATGGCAAGTGACGGTGGAGTCGCGCAATCTCTCGACGGGGGGATGACCTGGAAGGACATCAATAACGGCCTCGAGACAGCCCAGTTCTACGGCTGCGGCGTCGCAGGCCTCACCGCAGTTGGCAACGTCTACCACTCGGGTTTCACCGCCACGAGCGATGCGACCAGCCGCGTCTGGCAGAACATCGAAGGCCACTCGTGGGAGTTCCGAACCCTGGCAGGTGACGGCAAGACATCCTGGTTCTTCTATGCGATCGGCGGCGGCGATCTGCTTCGGCACGAGTTCCCAGCACGGACCGGAGTCGTTCCTTTCTCCCAGATCGCGGTCTTTTTCTCCTGGTGTGTCGCCGGTGACCCGCGAACGGCCTCAAATGTGCTCCTCGTCGGCAGCCGCGGAACGATCCAGCGATCAACAGACGGATTCATCCAGCCACCAATCACGTTCGCTCCCGAAGCGCTCGCGAACATCGCAGCAAATGACGACGTTGTTGCGATCGCGTTCGCACAGAGCCAGCCTGGATTGGCCTACGCCCTCTCTTCCGGCGGCAAGGTCTGGCGCAAAGCCGATGTCGCAACCGCCACTCAATGGGACTTTCGCGGGCAATGGAACGCGGGCGTCCGCAGCCTTGCTGTCGACCCGAAGGACGCCAATCGCATCTACGCCCTCGACGCGACCGTGGCCGCACGCTCCACTGATGGCGGCGCGACCTGGACGACAATCGCGGGAGCTGGAACGCAAGCCCTTCCGCAGACCGGAGACTACGTTTCGATCGTCGCCTACCCGGAGACGTCACGGATTCTGTTCGCCGCTTCACGCTTCGGGGTCTTCGTCAGCACCGATGACGGTGCGCACTGGCGCACGTTCGACGACGGCCTCCCCAACGCGGAGATCAAGGAACTGAAGTGGGCCGGCGGCGCGCTCTGCGCCGTCACCCACGGACGCGGTCTATGGCGTCGTGAGTGGTGCCCGTAGCGGCCGCGCCAGCGGCCCGGCCGACAAGGTCCTGCGCTTCCCAGCGGCGTACGCCTCTTCGACTGCGTTTGTCCTCAACGTCGTCTTGTCCCACCACTTAAGTGACAGGACCTGGCGCATTGGTTTCGTCAACGCGGATAACAAGACGGCCACGACGCTCGACGCGATCTGCATTCGATAGTCGCGCCAGCCACTGTGAGCCCGCAGCTCTACTCGGGGACCCTCGCCGGTTGCTCCGCGATTGTCCGCCCACCACTACGTGGCAGCATCTTTCCGCTTGCGACGCCGCCGACGCTGTTGCGGGCGTCGCTTCTAGGGAACGGCCTCCCGCGCGCGCACGCGCGCGCGATACATTCGAGGATGCCTGTTCCCCGTTGTGCAGCTGTTCGCCGTGATGGACGCGCGTGCGGTGCGCTTGCTTCGTCGCCATCTGCGACTTACTGCCTTCACCACGAACGGCTCGCGGCCGAGCTCGGCGAAGACGCGGATAGCGCCCAGCGCGATCCGCGTCGACGCAACGCGCGCGTCGAGACGGCCGTGACGATCGAGGAGGCGATGACGACTGCAGGTGTGAACGGTGAGGTCACTCCTGCCGAGGTTCGGCCTTTGCTCGCGAAGGCGACAGCGGCCTCGCTGGATGAGATCCAGGTCAGCCCGCACGGCCAACCGCCCCGGACTGCAGGCTCTCCTTGCCCGACTGGAACAGCGCGACATCGACTACGTGATCGTTCACAAGGTCGACCGGCTCGCCCGAACCGCGCCGACGACGTCGCGATCGTGATGCAGCTCCGAAGCCACGGCGCCCAGCTCGTCTCCGCCACCGAGAACATCGACGAGACCCCTTCCGGGCTCCTGCTGCACGGGATCATGAGTTCGATCGCTGAGTTCTACAGCCGCAACCTCGCGACCGAGATCAAGAAGGGCTCGACCCAGAAGGCAAAGAAGGGCGGGACACCGTTCAAGGCCCCGATCGGCTACCTGAACACACGCGAGATCGTCGACGGACGAGAGAGCCGCGCAAGATTTGAAACGCCCTAGATGCTCGGGCCGATTACGCCACCTCGCGCGATGGCGGTCACCGCCGACGATTGGGTGAGCCTCCACCACTCCGGCCGTCGTCAGCTCACGGTCGTTTAGTGACTTGACGAAGTACCGTCAAGCCCTGGCACAGTAGTTCCGGGGGTTCCGGCGAAAGGACGCTGGCGCATGCGAGTTCTGGCTCGTCCCTGGACCTGAGAAGATCGGCCGAGCATCGAGATCATCGACCTGTCAGTGCCGATCGTCGCGAGTCCGGCCGAGACGCCGGATCTGTTGCGCACCGAGATCGAGTTCGCCGACCACGCCGCGGGTGCGGATGCGATCGGCGAGCTCTTCGGAGTCGGCCCTGAGCTGCTTCGTGACGGCGAAGGGTGGGCGGTCGAGACGTTCACTCGCCTCGGCACGCACAACTCCACCCACGTCGATGCCCCGTACCACTACAACTCGACAATTCGCGGCGAGCCCGCGCAGACGATCGACGAACTTCCGCTCTCCTGGTTCTTCGCTCCCGGAGTCGTGCTCGACTTTCATGACCGTGACGACGGCGACGCGATCGACGTCGTCGACATCGAGGCAGCCCTCGAAACGACAGAGCATTCACTGCGTGAGCTGGACATCGTCCTGATCCGCACCGGACGCGACACCTTCATCGACGAGTCCGACTACATGGCACGAGGACCGGGAGTCACCCCCGAGGCGACACGGTGGCTCTACGAACACGGCGTCCGCGTCATGGGCATCGACGCATGGGGCTGGGACCGACCGCTCTGGATGCAGGCTCGAGAAGCACTGGCGAGCGGAAGGCTGGGTGTCTTCTGGGCGGCCCATCAGACAGACCTTGCCTACTGCCAAATCGAGCGCGTCGCGAACCTCTCCCAGCTTCCAGCGACGGGCTTCACCGTCGCGTGCTTCCCCCTGCGCCTGGTCGGCGCCAGCGCCGCGCCCGCGCGTGTCGTCGCGATCATCGACTAGCACCGGTGGCGCAACCCGTCTTCGATTCCCGACGTGCTCGCATCAGGCGCTTCATTCCGGAACTCACTGGCCCACGCCAGCACGGGTGCGCCCGCTACTCCGGAGCAGGTCGCCTTGCTTCGATCAGGTGTCGCGTTGAGTGGGCCACGACCGGTGCGCCAGTCCGCATCTGCACGTCAAGCTCGCGGAGCTTACCGAGGTGCCTGTCCACCGAGAAGTCGGGCACCCACCAGACGCACTTGCGGAGGATCCAGACCACGGCACCCACGTCGTAGAACTCCATCCGGCATCGCGCTGTGCGCAGATCGGTCACGAGCAAGCCAGCGTCGCGTGCGAGCGCGGATTCATGATGCGGGTCGCGCCCGCTCTCCTCCTGAGGGAGCGGGCCGAGGAAATGTTCGGTCAACTCGCCGGCCGACCCAGGACCAACATGCTGTGCGAAGTAGCAACCAGCAGGCTTCAGCACGCGATGAATCTCCTTCCAGTCGGGCTTTACCGGATGTCGAGATGTCCCCAGCTCGAACGACTCGTCCGGAAAGGGCAGAGGCGCGCTCTCGACCGTCCCGACGACCTCGACACCACGCGGGCCGAGCAGTTCCTGAGCCCGTCGGAGATTCGGTGGCCAGGATTCGGTGGCGACCATGCGTGGTGGAAACGTGGTCGCCTCGGCCAGGATTTCCCTGCCGCCGGTGTCGATGTCCAGTGCGCAGGTGACCTCGCGGAGACGTTGGCTGCGGAGACGAGCGTAGCCCCAGGGAGGCCGCTCTTCGGTGGCGCGGCCGTTCAGCCAGTCGAAGCTCCAGCCTGCCACGTCAGCAGCGGCGGCCTCCGCCACAAGATCCTCGAACGACCGCATCACGAAATGATGCCGCCGATCCGCGAGGCGCTCTGGCGTCTGTGAGAGTCGTTGGGTCGGTCCGTCGGGGGCCTTGCCAGCGTGGTTGTTGCCGTGCCGTGTGTGACTCGTCAGGTGTCAGGCCGCTTGGTACGTGCCTTCGAAATGGTCTGTCCGCGGGTGCGCGCCGAGGGCGGTCGTCTCGCGTTCTTCGTCCAACGACCGTCGGCCGCGCTCGAGCGAAACGCGATCTTCATGCCCTGGGTCTCGATCGTCCTGACGACGTTCTGGACTCGCCTCCTCTACCTCGACGACCCCGCCACACTCGATGCCGAGCTCGGCAAGGCGGCCAAGGAGGCCTCCGACGAGCTGAGCGCGATCGCGTTGCGCTACGCGGTGATCGACGGCAAGGAGCTGGCGGTCGCAAGAGACGCAGCGAGGACGCACCCGGTCAAGCCGGCCGCTTAGAAGCTCAGCCCCCGAGCGACCTGAGTGCGCGCACCAGCGACTGCCCCGTGCCGAGCACACCGGCGAAGAGATCGCCGTGCGTCCGCACGCGGTCGAGCACGACCGGCATCGTGAAGGCCAACGGGTCGAGCTCGTCGTTCACCTCGTCCCAGGTGAGCGGCGTCGAGACCGGGGCGCCCCGCTTCGGGCGCACCGAGTAGACCGACGCGATCGTCTTCCCCTCGCCGTTCTGGTTCGCATCGATCAGAACGCCGCGGCGGCGCGCCTTCGACCACTCGGTCGTTGCGAGCTTCGGATGGGCTCTGGCGATCGCACCGGCGGCGTGCTCGGCGAAACTGCGCGTGTCGGCGTACGTCGATCGCCGCGCGATCGGCACGAGCACGTGGAAGCCCTTCCCGCCCGAGGTCTTCGGGAACGACTGCAGCTCGAGCGCGTCGAGGAGGCCCTTCAGGATGAGCGCGACCTCCATCGTCTGCGACCACGGCACTTCGGGCGTCGGATCGAGGTCGAAGAGGACGAAGTCCGGCCGGCCGGGCTTGTCGACCCTGGAGTACCAGGCGTTCATGTCGATGCACCCCATGTTCACCATCCAGAGGAGCGCAAGCTCGTCGTTCACGACCGGGAAGTCGACCCACCTCTTCGCCCGCCCGCTCTCCCGGGGGGAGACGAGCGCGCGATGGGTGCCGATCCAGTCGGGCATGTGGGAAGGCGCATCCTTCTGGAAGAACGCCTTCCCATCGGCGCCGTCCGGGTAGCGCCGCATCGTGAACGGCCGGTCGTGCAGATGCGGCAGGAGCGCCGGCGCGACGGATCGGTAGTAGCGCAGCAGATCGCCCTTGGTGATGCCCTCTTCCGCCCAGAACACCTTGTCGAGGTTCGAGAGCCGCAGCTCGCGTCTGCCCTTGCGGATCAGCGACGGCAGCGGCTCCTCGAGCTGGACCTCAACCGCGCGCTTGTCCTCTCGCAGCCCGAGGTACGCGGGATGGCGGAGATGGCCGTCGTGCGTCCACTCGCCGAAGCGCACCTGCACGACGAGCTGCGGCTCCACCCACACGACGTCGCCCTTGCGGACCCGGGGCAGCTTGGGCTCGACGGAGAACGGCGACCGGTCGCGGCGCAGCGGCTCGAGCAGCGCCAACAGCCTGCGGATCTCGTCGTCGTCGAAACCGGTGCCGACATTCCCGACGTAGCGAAGCCCGCCGTCTGCCTCGGCAGCGAGCACGAGCGAGCCGAACGTCCCCGCGCGCCGCCCGCCGCCACGGGTGTAGCCGGCGACGACGAACTCCTCGTTGTTCTCGGTCTTGACCTTGAGCCAGTCGCGCGTCCGTTTCCCCTCCCGGTAGACGCTGTCCGTGCGCTTGGCGATCACCCCCTCCAGCCCCTGCTCCCGCGCGACCTCGAACAACGCGTCGCCGTCGTCGAAGCTCTCCGAGAAGGCGACTGTCGTGACACGGGCGTCGAGCAGCGTGCGCAGCTGCTCCTTCCGCTCGTGCAGAGGCAAATCGACCTTGGACACCCCGTCGAGCTCGAGCAGGTCGAACGCGCAGTAGACCAGCACCCCGGTCCCCCGCTGGAGCTCCGAGAAGCTCGTGCGGCCGGACGGGTCGATGCGGCACACCTCCCCATCCACGACGGCGTTCGGGCTCTTGACCGCCTGCGCGACCGCGCGCGCTACCTCGGCAAAGCGGGTGGTCAGGTCATTGTCGTTCCGGGAGACGAGCCTGCACTCGCCGCCCTGGAGGTATGCGAGTGCGCGATAGCCGTCGAACTTCACCTCGTAGGCCCACGCCTCTCCGTGGGGGAGCGCCGTCACAGGCGTCGCGAGCATCGGCCGGTAGCTCCGCGGCGCCGAGTCGTGCTCGAGGTCGTCGTGCCCCTTGATCAGGAGCCAGTTCTGCTCCTTGCCGTCCAGATGAGCGGGCACGAGCGACCAGCGGCCCTGCAGCCGCGTGCCCTGCAGCTTGAAGGTGAGCCGGCCGTCCGGCCTCTCCTCCAGCAGCTCGTAGGTGCCGCTGTCCCAGATCTCGACCGTGCCCGCGCCGTACTGGCCCTTCGGGATCTCGCCCTGGAAGGACGCGTACTCGAGTGGGTGGTCCTCGACGTGGACCGCAAGCGCCCGCGCGGCGGGCTCGAGCGGGACGCCCTTCGGCACGGCCCAGGAGGCCAGCGCGCCGTTCCGCTCGAGCCGGAAGTCGTAGTGGAGGCTCCGGGCGGCGTGGCGCTGGACGACGAAGATCGGCTCAGGGCCCGGCTTGCCGTCCGAGAACGGCTCCGGCGTCCGCTTCGGGTCGCGCTTGCGGCGGTAGTCGGCGAGCGGCATCTCGGAAGCTTTGCGCTTTTCCACAGGCAACGAACCGGGCAGGCTCTCAGTCGGCTTGGACGCTTTTCGCGAGGCGTCCATGCCCGTTGAAAACCCTGTGGATGATGTGGAAAGTCCCTGGATTACGTGGCAATAGTCACGCGAAGACGCCCATGCCCCGAAACTTCGCCCGCCGCCGGCGCCGGAGCTCTTCCCCGGGCGTGTCCTCCAGCTCCTCCAGCGCCTCGACGAGCGCGGCGCGCAGCAGGCGGGCGGCTTCGTCGTGGTCGGTCTGGGCTCCGCCCGCCGGCTCGGCGACGATGCCGTCGATCACGCCGAGCTCCAGGCAGTGCAGCGCGTCCGGCTTGAACGCGGCGGCGGCCTTCCGCGCCTCGCCGGCGTCACGCCAGAGAATCGCAGCGCAGCCCTCGGGCGTGATCACCGAGTAGATCGCGTTCTCCTGCATGAGCACGCGGTCGGAGACGGCGATCGCGATCGCGCCGCCCGAGCCGCCCTCCCCGATGATGCAGGCGATCGTCGGCACCGTCAGCCGCGCCATCTCCGCCTGCGAGCGGGCGATCGCGCCTCCCTGACCGTGCTGCTCGGCCGCGACGCCGGGGTAGGCGCCCGGGGTGTCGACGAGCGAGAGCACCGGGAAGCCGAACCGCTCGGCGATCGCCATCACGCGCATTGCCTTCCCGTAGCCCTCCGGCCAGGCCATGCCGAACTGGCGGTCGAGCCGTTCCTTGACGTCGCGGCCCTTCTGGTGGCCGATCACGACCACCGTGCGACCGTCGAGGGAACCGACCCCGGTGACGAGCGCGCCGTCGTCGGCCCGGCCGCGGTCGCCGTGCAGCTCGACCCAGTCCTCGATCAGGCGCTCGACGTAGTCCATCGTGTAGGGCCGGTCGGGATGGCGCGCCAGCTCGACCGACCGCCAGATCGCCTCGTCGCTCGTGTCGGTCGTGAGGCGCTCCAATTGCTTCTCGAGCCGCTCCGCCTCGCCTTCGACGCGGGCTCCGCGCAGGAGCGGCAGCCGTGAGAGCCCGGAGAGCCGCCTGCGCAGGTTCAGCTCCTGATCCTGCTCCGTCACGGGAAGAGCCTCAGCAGCGTCACGAGATGCTGTCGCTGCTCCGCCCGCGGGACGATCGCGTCGAGGTGCCCGAAGCGGAGGTTCTGCTCGGCGAGGCCGAAGTCCTCCGGCAGCTTCTCCCGCGTCGTCTGCTGGACGACGCGCGGCCCGGTGAACGCGATCAGCGCCCCCGGCTCGGCGATCGTGACGTCCCCGAGCGACGCGAACGACGCGAGCACGCCGGCCGTCGTCGGGTGAGCCATCACCGTGAACATGGGAATGCGCGCGTCATGCAGGTCCTCGACTGCGCAGACCGTCTTCGGCAGCTGCATCAGCGAGAGGATCCCCTCCTGCATCCTGGCGCCGCCCGAGCTCGTGACGGAGACGAGCGGCACACCGCGCTCGATCGCCGAGTCACACGCACGCGAGAACTTCTCACCGACCGCACCGCCCATCGAGCCGCCCATGAACGTGAAGTCCATCACCGACAGCTCGATCGGATGGCCGTCCATCGTCGCCTGGCCGATCACCGCAGCCTCGCCGAGGCCCGTGTTCAGCTCCGCTTCGGCCAGCCGCTCGGCGTACGGGCGCAGGTCGAAGAAGTCGAGTGGATCCTCCGAGCGCACCTCGGCCGCCTCCTCGACGAAGGAGCCGGGATCCGCGTACCACTCGATCCGCGCCCGCGCTGCCATCGGGAAATGGTGGCCGCAGTGGCCGCACACCCAGAGCGCCGCCGCCAGCTCGTCGTCGCGGTAATGCGACCCGCACTTCGGGCAGGTGTTCGGATGCTTCTTCTGGTCGGGCGGTGGAGCGCTCTTGTGCTCGACCTGGACGTCGATCCGGGCCTCGGACATGTCGAGAGCTTAGACCCCCGCCCGTCACCAGCCGGTTACACGGGTCGGCGTCGCCGGGGAGCCCGCGGCCCGCTCAGAGGTCCTTGGCCCAGTTTTCCGAGCGGCCGACCTGCCGCATCCCGGCCCGTTCGTAGAGCCGCCGCGCGCCGGTCTCATTCTCGCCGTCCACGCCGAGCCCGACCCGGCGGAGCCCTCGCTCGAAGAGCACGCCGAACGACGAACGGAGCAGTGCCTCGCCGAGACCGCGGCGCCGCCACGCCGCTCGGACGCCGAGCGCTTCGACCCAGCCGAGCTCGTCGTCCGTCCCGTGCACGGGGTAGTTCAACGCGAAACCGGCAAACTCGTCACCGTCGCGGGCGAGCAGCCAGAGCAGGGGGTCGAAGCCGCGCGCGCGGAGGTAGAACTCGCGGTAGGTGGACGGCGAGACCTCGTGCCAGAACGGGTCGTCAGCGAACACCTCGTTGAGCGCCGCGCGCAGCGGCTCGTCGTCCTCGTCGCGGTAGGTGTCGAGCCGGAGCCCGTCCGGCAGTTCCACGGACGGCGGCTCACGAAGATCGATCTCCATTCGCAGCGAGTAGCGCCACGGCGCGTAGCCGCGGGCCTGCACGACCTGCGCGAGCGCGTGCTCGTGCGGGATCTGGATCCGGACCCGTGGGATTCCCCGCCGGCGCGCCTCGTCCTCGGCCCAGTCGAACAGCACGTCCCAGTGCAGCGGCGCGACGGCGTCGAGCTCGAGCACGTCCTCGTGCGGCCAGATGTCGCCGTAGCCGACGACGTCCCCGCCGTCGTCGAGCACGCACAGCCAGCCGGGCTCGAACTCCTCGTTGCGGAGCCACGAGCGGATCTCCGACGGGTCGACCTGGCGCGCGCTGCCGAACGTCTCGACGAACAGCCGGGCGACGTCCTGGGCGTCCTCCTCGCGAAGCTCTCTACGCCGCAACGAGCTCATCGAGCGTCTCGGGCAGCGCCAGGAGATCGGGCAGCTCGCGGGTCGGCTGCACGGCGGCGGCCTCGCCGGTGCGGTTGATCCAGACGCTCCGCAGCCCGAGCTCGTTCGCCGGTTCGATGTCGTGAAAGAGCGATGCGCCGACATGCACGTGCCCCTCGCGGGGCGCTCGCGTGCGTGCGAAGAACACCTCCCAGTGCCGGTGCGCGGGCTTGTAAGAGCCGATCTCCTGCGCGACGACGATCTCGTCGAACGCGACACCGATCTGGACCTGTGACGCAGCGATGAAGTCGTCGTCCGTGTTCGAGAGGATCGCGAGCTTCCAGCCGCGGCGGCGCAGCTCCTCGAGCGCGCCGTGCACCTCGGGAAACGCCCGCCAGCCGGGCAGCGACTCGGCCAGCCCGTGCTCGCTCCCGGCGGGAGCGCCGAGACGCCTCATCGACTCGGTCAGGACCTCGCGGTAGCTCCGCTCCCCGTCCCGCTGCAGGTCCGGCTCGATCTCGTGGTACTGCGCGAGCACGTCATCCAGATCGGCTTCGGGAAACACGCGAGCGAGCTCGGCGCGGATGCCGCCGTCCCAGTCGATCAGCGTGCCGTAGCAGTCGAAGCTCGCCCAGCGCTCCACGCGCTGATCTTAGGCGGCTGCCTCGAGCGGCGGGCGATAGGCGAGCAGCTCCCAGCCGTGCTCGTCGAGCCAGCGCCTCGAGTCGAGATAGCCGGGCCGGCGCCGCCCGACGAGCTCCCAGAAGGCCGCGCCGTGGTGATGCTCGGCGAGATGGCAGACCTCGTGGACGACCACGTAGTCGAGCACGTCGTGCGGGGCCAGCACGAGCCGCCAGTTGAAGCTGAGTGCTCCCTTGCTCGAGCACGAGCCCCACCGGCTCCGCTGGTCGCGAAGCGTCAGCCGTGTGTAGGCGACACCGAGGGCAGCCGCCTCCGACTGCGCGATCAGCATGATGCGCGCCTGCGCCTCTCTGCGGCCCTGAGCCTCCGTCAGCTGCAGCCGCTCGAGCCCCAGGCACGGCTCCGACACGCTCGCGAGCTGGCGCTCGAGCCACGAACGGTGCATGGCGATGGCGTCGTCGATGTAGGAGTCCGACGCTCGCGGCCGCACGACGAGCTCCGGCGGCAGCCCCTGCCGAACGTAGAGCCGGTGGCCCTGCACGCGCTTCGAGCGGCGTATGTGCAGCTCGACCAGGCGGCCGCCCACGTCGACGAGGCGCATGGGCGAACGGTAGGAGTCGTCTCGGACGACAACGCTTGTGCGGGTCATGCGCGTCTGATTCGCGCAGTGACCGCCGTTCTCCTGTTCCTGGAGGCTAGAGCGCGCGCACGACGATCGACGCGTTGTGCCCGCCGAAGCCGAACGAGTTCGACACCGCGACGCGCAGGTCGGGCAGGTCGCGCGACTCGTTCGGCACGTAGTCCAGATCGCAGTCCGGGTCGGGCTCGGTGTAGTTGATCGTCGGGGGCGCCGTTCGGTCGACGACCGCCATCGTGGTGAAGACCGCTTCGACCGCCCCGGCTGCGCCGAAGCAATGTCCCGTCGCCCCCTTCGTCGAGGAGACGGCGAGCTTCGTCTTAGCGTGCTCCTCCCCGAAGGCGATCTTGATCACCTTCGTCTCGGCCGCGTCGCCGAGTGGCGTCGAGGTCGCGTGAGCATTGACGTAGCCGACCTCGCTGGGGTCGACGCCCGCATCGCGGAGCGCCATCGTCATCGCGCGCGCCGGGCTCTCGCCCGTCGGGTCCGGCTCCGTCATGTGCGAGGCGTCCGACGAGATGCCGTACCCGATCAGCTCCGCGTAGATCTTCGCGCCGCGCGATCTCGCGTGCTCGAGCTCCTCGAGCACGAGGACCGCTGCAGCCTCGCCCATGACGAGCCCGTCGCGAGCGTTGTCGAACGGGCGCGACGCGGCCTGGAAATCGTCGTTGCGCCGCGACAGCGCGCGCATCGCGTCGAAGCCCGCGATTCCGACCTGCGTGATCGGGGCCTCGGTGCCGCCGGCGAACATCACGTCGGCACGCCCGATGCGAATTTCGTCCATCGCGTCGCCGATCGCCATGTTCGAAGCTGCACACGCGGTGCACTGGCTCATCAGCGGGCCCTTCGTGCCCAGCTCGATCGACACCCAGCCGGCGCCCATGTTCGGGATGATCGACGGGATCGAGAACGGGCTGACTCGATCCGGCCCGCGCGTCAAGAGCACGTGGTGGCAATCCTGGTAGCTCTGCAGGCCGCCGATCCCGGTTGCGATCGAGGCGCCGAACCGCTCCGGCGCGGACGAGACGTCGATACCGGCGTCGCTCTCGGCCTGTCGGGCCGACGCGAGGATCATCTGAGCGAATCGGTCCATCCGCCGGGACGCCTTGCGGTCGACCCAGACGGTGGGGTCGAAGTCCTTCAGCTCGCAGGCGAAGTGGACGTTGTAGTCCGTGTGGTCGAAGGCGGTGATCTCGGCGGCGCCCGACTCGCCTGCGAGCAAGCGCGACCAGGATGTCTGGACGTCGTTGCCGAGCGGGCTGACCATGCCCAGGCCTGTGATCACGACTCGTCTACTCATTCCCCGCGTCGGCTCCGTCAAGCCTACGCCTCCTCACATTCCCAATCCGCCGTCGACGAGCAGCACCTCGCCGGTGATGAACGAGGCCTCGTCGGAGGCGAGGAAGCGTACCGCGCCGGCGACCTCCTCCGGCTCGGCGACCCGGCCGAGCGGCGTCGCCTGGACCATCGAGGCGGTCGCCTCGTCCGGCAGCACCTCCGTGAGCTGGGTCTTCACGTATCCGGGCGCGACGACATTCGCGCGGATGTTCCGCGAGCCCAGCTCCCGCGCGAGCGACTTCGTGAAGCCGATGATGCCCGCCTTCGAGGCGGCGTAGTTCGTCTGGCCCCAGTTGCCGTGCACTCCGACGACCGAGCTGATGTTGACGATCGACCCGTTGCGCTTCTTCATCATCGGCCGAGTCACAGCGCGGCAGGTGTAGAAGACCGAGCTCAGATTCGTCTCGAGCACCGTCCGCCAGTCGTCGTCGGACATGCGCGCCAGCAGGCCGTCCCGCGTCAGGCCCGCGTTGTTGACGAGCACGTCGACGTCTCCCGCCTCCTCGACGAGCCGCTTCGCATCTTCGGGTGTGGAGACATCCGCCTGGACGGCGCGCGCGCCGAGCTCGGCCGCAAGCTGCTCCGCCTCGTCCTTGCCGGAGCGATAGCCGAGGACGACCTCGGCGCCGGCCTCGGAGAGGCCGATCGCGATCGCACGGCCGATCCCGCGCGAGGCGCCGGTGACAAGCGCGAGTTTTCCCTCGAGGGTGGCGAACTGCGAGGTGCTAGCCAAGTGCGTTGGTGACCTCGTCGAGCGACTTCAGGTCGTTGACCGAGAAGGTCCGCACCGATCTGTCGATCCTCTTCAGTAAACCGCCGAGCACGTTGCCGGGCCCGACCTCGACGAAGGTGGTGACCCCACCCGCGATCAGCTCGCGCGCCGCCTGCGTGAACTTGACGGGCGCGGTCAGCTGGTCGATCAGCAGCTCGCGGTAGCGCTGTGCATCCTCGACCTTCG
This sequence comes from uncultured Thermoleophilia bacterium, assembly GCA_963821575.1. GTDB lineage: Bacteria > Actinomycetota > Thermoleophilia > Gaiellales > Gaiellaceae > PALSA-600. The sequence continues at coordinate 268,110 of CAWGEJ010000009.1, read as the reverse complement.
CGGTCACCGTCGACATGAACTCCGACACTCCCTCGCCGATGTGGACGCGGTCGACCGCGGGGCGGAGCCGGTCGGCGGCCTTTGCGACGAGCGGCGAGTGGAATGCGCCCGAGACGCGCAGCTTGATGGCGCGGCGTGCACCCTCGCGCGCGGCCTCCTCACAAGCTTCGTCCACTGCCGGCGTCTCGCCGGAGATGACGAGCTGGCCGGGACAGTTGTAGTTCGCGGGCCAGACATTCGTGATCTTGTGGCAGAGCGCCTCCACGGCCTCGTCGGCGAGCCCGAGGATCGCGGCCATCGAGCCCGGGTGCGCTCTGGCTGCTTCGGCCATTGCCGCGCCGCGCTCGCGGACGAGAGCGACGGCGTCGCGGACGGACATCGACTGCGACGAGCCGAGCGCCGAGAACTCACCGACCGAGTGGCCCACGACCACGGTCGGTGCAATCCCGCGCGAGCGGAGGGCCGCGTCGAGCGCAAGGCTCGTCGTGACGAGCGCAGGCTGCTGCACCTCCGTGTCGACGAGATCGGACACGGGCCGCTCGAAGCACAGCTCCTTGAGGTCCATGCCGGAGGCCTCGCTGGCGGCGTCGTAGACGGCCATCGCCTCGGGCACGGCAGCCGCGACGTCCTTGCCCATCCCGGCTTCCATCGAGCCCTGTCCCGGGAACATGAAGGCGACCTTGGTCATGCTGTTGCTCCTGTCGTTTGGTGTGTCCATTCGATCAACGCCGACCCCCACGTCAATCCGGCTCCCATGCCTGTGAGGAGCACCAGTTTGCCTGGTTCGAGCCGACCGTCGTCCGCCGCATCGGCGAGCGCGAGCGGGATCGAGCCCGACGAGGTGTTTCCGTACCTGTTCACGTTCACGACCGTCTTCTCCTGCGGGAACCCCAGCTTCCGAGCAGCGTGGTCGATGATCCGGACGTTCGCCTGGTGCGGGACGTAGACGTCGACGTCGTCGACCCCCAGGTCGCACTCCCCCAGAATGGCCTCGGCCGAGCTGACCATGACTCTCGTCGCGAACTTGAAGACCTCCCGGCCGTTCATCTTGACGTACTTCTCGGGCTCGTCGAAGCGCCGCGAGCCCGAGCCCGGCAGCCACAGGTTGGCGCCCCCGCCGCCGTCCGCGCCGAGCTCGAAGCCCAGGAACCCGCCGGCGTCGACCGGCTCCATGACGACCGCGCCGGCGCCGTCCCCGAAGAGCACGAGAGTCGAGCGGTCGGTCCAGTCGAGGATCTTCGACAGAACATCGCCCCCGACGACGAGCGCCCGCTTGGAGAGCCCCGCGGCCAGCATGGCGTGCGCCTGCGCGATCGCGTAGACAAAACCGGTGCAGCCCGCCGACAGGTCATAGGCGGCGGCATCCGGCATGCCGAGCGTGTCGGCGAGCAGGGCGCTCGACGAGGGAAACGCCATGTCGGGGGTCACGGTCGCCACGATCAGCAGGTCGATCGATCGCGGATCGGCGCCGGCCATCTCGAGCGCACGACGTGCGGCCGGCAGGCAGATGTCCGTGAGCGCCTCGTCGTCGGCCGCGATCCGCCGCTCGCTGATCCCGGTGCGCTCGAGGATCCACTCGTCGTTCGTGTCGACCAGCTTCGACAGATCGTCGTTCGTCAGCACGCGGTCCGGGACGTGCACTCCGAGCCCCGTGATCGAGATCGGCTGGCCGATGGTCTTCCCGATCATGCTTCCGCTCCGGCGACGCCGGTCTCCGCTCCGACCGCGAAGGTGAGCGTCCCGCGCACGGCGAGCTGGCCGTCGACCGTGGCTCTGGCCTTGCCGCGGCCGACCGGCCCCCGCACCGTCTCGACGACGCATTCCAGGGTCAGGACGTCACCCGGTCGCACGACGCGCTTGAAGCGCACATCGTCGATGCCGGCGAAGAGCGCGAGCTTGCCGCGGTTCTCCTCCTGCGAGAGCACGGCGACTGCCCCGCACTGCGCGAGCGCCTCGACCATCTTCACGCCGGGCATGATCGGGTTGCCGGGAAAATGCCCGGCACAGTCCTCGTCGGTGACCGTCTTGCGTGCGACGACTCGCTCGCCCGGCACGAGCTCGAGCACCTCGTCGATCAACAGCATCGGGTCGCGGTGCGGCAGGACCGCCTCGATGGCGGCCTTGTCCATGACGACCTGGCTCATGCCGACCGGCGGAGGCTCGACGGAGCCGGCGCGGAGAGCTGCTGCCGCAGTCCGTTGCGCCCGCGGTGGGCGTAGCACTTCGCCGTGCCGACGGGCAGCCCGGTCGCGGCCGAGATCTCGTCAAACGGCACGTCGAAGGCGTCCTGCAGGACGACCACCCGCGCCTGGGCTGCAGGGAGCTCCGCGAGCCGCCGGCCGAGCTCGCGCCGCGCCTCCGACTCGGCGAGCGCCCGCGCCGGGTCGCCCTCGGAGGCGACGCGCGCGTCCTCGTAGAGCGGCTCGGTCCGCCGTTCCGCCGCCCACCTGGCCTGCGCCACGTCCTTGCACGTGTTCACGACGAGCCGGTGCAGCCAGGTCGAGAACTGCGATTCACCCTTGAACTGGCCGACGCGCTGCACGAGCTTCACGAGGGACTCCTGTGCGGCGTCGCGTGCGTCCTCGGGGTCACGGAGCACGTGCATCGCGATCCGCTCGACCCGCGGGGCATGGCGCTCGCACAGCGTCGCCAGGGCAAGCTTGTCTCCGTCTTTTGCGCGCCGCACCAGGATCGGGTCCGAGAGCCTCTCATAGACGAGCGGACCGTCGGGCCGCAGGTCTCGAACGATTCGACCCGGGCGGCTGATGGAAGGTTGCACACGCCTACTCTAGTGCCCATGGACTTGGCTCCCGACGTCGTGCTGCCCGCGCTCCGCGGCGCCTACGGCCGTGAGTACCACTACGCGCGCGAGGCCGAGACGACTCAGCGCATGTTGCCGGCGAGCGCCGTGCACGGGGCCGTTGCGCTGGCGGAGCGCCAGACCGCCGGCCGGGGCCGCCTCGGGCGCACCTGGGCCGATTCCGGCCTGATGTTCTCGGTGGCCCTCTATCCGCCTCCACCGATTGCGGGCTGGCCCGCCCTGACACTCGTGGCGGCCGAGGCCGTCGCGGCCGCGATCGGGCGGGAGGCGGCGATCAAACACCCGAACGACGTCCTCCTCAGGGGACGAAAGGTGGCCGGGATCCTGGCGGAGGCGAGCGAGCGGGTGGTGGTCGGCATCGGAATCAACGTCGGAACGGCCGGCTGGGCGGGCGCCGGGTTCGTCGAGCGCGACCGGCTCGAGTTGTTCGTCGACGTGCTCGAACGCCTCGAGCGCGGTTACGACGCCTGGGCGTCGGTCGCCGCGAGTCCCTAACCGGACACGACCGCGCTGAGATTGCCGCCTGCATCCTGCGCCTGAGCGGAGACCGTCGTGGCCGTCCCCTGGAAGGGAATCGTGAACGTCCCCTTCGACTCGGCGGCGACGAACCGGGTCGTCCCGTTCACGAGCACTGTCACGGTCGACGCCTCGTCGAGAGTGAACGTCAGCGTGTGGAGGTCGACGAGGGTGAGCGTCGGCGGGTGCGTGTCGATCGTCACCGGCAGCGGGATCTGCACGTCCCCGAGCGCATCGGTGACCGTGAGCACCGCACGGTACTTCCCGTCCTGGAGCGGCAGGCCGTTCGCCGTGCCGTCCCAGGACAGCGTGTGCGCTCCCGCTCCGAGCTCGCCCTGGAACGGCGTCGTGAGGATGACCCCCGCCTGCTGGATCTCGAGGCGCAGGGGGACGTCTCGCGCCAGGGTGAACGAGAACGTCGTCGAGTCGCTGCGGCCGTCGCCGTTCGGCGAGAGGACGGCGGCAACAGGGGTAAGGCCGCTGAGCGTGCGATCGACGGTCACCGAGACGGCCTTCGTCACGCTCTTCGCACCGGCCCGCGCGGTGACGAGCACCTGGTAGCGGCCGTCGGGCAGCGTGGCTGCAGACCAGGTGAAGCTGTTCGTCCCCACAGCTCCCTGCGAGGCCGGCAGCGAGAGGACTCGAGCCCCGTCTGCGTCCTGCACCTGGGCGGTGACGGTCGCCGGCGCGCCGAGGGTGAACGTGACGGTCGAGACGCCTCCGCTGCCGTCCGCGGCCGGGGCGACGACGACCGGCAGGCTCGCGAGGTTGGTGAGCGACAGTGCCGGCGACGGGACGGGCGTGCCCACACCGAGCGTCCCCGTCGCGGGCCGGGCGCCGGGCGCGGTGATCATCCAGCTGAACACGCCCTTGCCGGCGGGCGAGCTCCACGTCCAGTCGACGAGCGGGCCGCGGCCCGTCTTCGTCGCAACGGTCTTGCCAAGCCGGTCCGTGATCGTCACCATCCACGGCAGCGCGGAGGACACGCGCGCCTGGAAGCGGACCGGCCCGCCGAGCGCGCCGGCGACGGTTGGCGAGTAGAGCTTCGGCAGTCCGGTGACCGCGACGCGTTTCGCGATCGCGGGGAGCAGCCGGTACGCGTCGTTGCCGGGGCACTCGCTCGGGCCGGTGTCGCGGTGCCCCGAGATCGCCCGCAGCGTGACGAGCTTGCCGAGCTTGAACTTGGCGTTCCCGCCCGAGGTGTAGACGACCGTGGCGAGCGGATCGACATGGGCCACGTCGAGCCGCCAGGCGAGCAGCCCGACGAGCGCGTTCTGCATCGCCTTCGGCGGTGCCGCGTTCGTGAAGTTCCCGATCAGCGCGATCCCGACGGTGCCCGAGTTGAAGCCCTCGGCGTGCGCGCCGACAACGTTCTTCTCGATCCCGCCCCCGCGACCCTCGTACACGGTCCCGAAGCGATCGACGAGAAAGTTGTAGCCGATGTCGTTCCAGCCGTTGCCTTGCACGTGGTAGACCTCGATCCCGCGCACGATCGCCGCAGCCTGCGCCGGCGTATACGAGTTCGTGCCTGCGGTGTGATGCACGACCGCGAGCCGCATCGACGGCGCAAACGAGGGCTTCGCGCGCACGATCTCCTCGTTCGCCTGCCAGCCCGACCGCGAGACGATCGCCGGCTGGCCCGCCGCCGCCAGCCGGCGTGTGGCACGCGTCGTCACACGCGACCACAGCTCGTAGGCGCGGATGGCGCGCACGGTCCCGGACACGCGGAACTGGAAGTCGTCGGAGGCGCCCGTCCACTCGAGGTTGCCGTCGTGCCAGGGGCCGCGAGCCCCGTCAGGGGCCGAGTCCGCGTCGGCAGCGGCCCAGCGCGACCATGCGCCGCCCAGGCGATGGGTCCGGTAGAGAACGGTGCCCGGGCCGAGCCAGTGCACCGCGAGCATGTTGAAGCGCGCCGGTGCCGGCGCCGTGGCGAGCGAGCGCCCCGCCAGGGGCACGTCCTGCACCCGCATCGCAACGTCCCCGGCGCGCGCGAGCGGCGATGAGACGAGCGCCGCAACGGCAGCGAGAATGGGAACCAGCTTCGGCATACAATCCTTGTACCTGTGAAGCGCCTGCTCCTGGCCGTGTTCTTGGTCGCCCTCGCTCTCCCTGCGGGGGCGTCAGCAGGTAGCGCGCCCGCGCAGCCGCGTGTGCTGGCGATCCACTTCACCGCCGACGTCGACCCCGTCACCCAGGATTGGCTGAACCACGAGCTCAACCAGGCGGTCAAGCACGGCTACTCGGCGGCGGTGATCGTCCTCGACACGCCGGGCGGGCTCGCGGAGTCGATGCGGAAGATCGTGGCGCGCGAGTTGTCGCTGAAGATTCCGGTGATCGTCTACGTCGCGCCGGCGGGCGCGCGTGCGGCATCGGCGGGAGTCTGGATCTCGCAAGCCGCCGACCTGCTCGCGATGGCGCCGCAGACCAACATCGGCTCGTCGACTCCCATCAACGGCAACGGCGCGAACATCGGCAGCGACCTGCGCCGCAAGGTCGTGAACGACGCCGCTGCGTCACTGCGCGGGCTTGCGAAGGCACACGGCCGAAACGCGACGTGGGCAGACGCCGCGGTGCGCAAGGCATCCAACCTCACCGCCGCGGAGGCGCTGCGACTGAACGTGATCGACGTGATGGCGCCGACGCTTCCCGCGCTGCTGAACAAGATCGACGGCCGAGTGACGACACCGAGGCACTTCACGCTGCACACGGCGAACGCCGAGATCGTGGATGTGCACCAGGGCTTCCTCACCCGGTTCCTCTCGACGCTGATCGATCCGAACATCGTCTCACTGCTTTTCCTCGCCGGCCTCGCCGGGCTCGGCTTCGAGCTCTTCCATCCCGGCGCGGTCATTCCCGGGGCGTTCGGGGCGATCTGCATGGTCACCGCCCTGTTCGGCTTCTCGGTCCTGCCGCTCTCGTGGGCGGGGCTGGCGCTCGTCCTGCTCGGAGTCGCGCTGCTCGTGATCGACCTGCACGTGCCGACGCACGGGGCCCTGACGCTGTCGGGCCTCGTTGCGATGGCGATCGGGATGATCACCCTCTTCCACAACCTGCCTGCGCCGTACCACACCTCGGAGCCCGTGATCGTCGCGATCACGGTCCTGCTCGGCGGGCTCTGGGTGTTCGCAATCTCGAAGGCGCTCGCCGTCAGGCGGCAACCAGCGCGGGTCGGCCCGCAGGACATCGTCGGCATGGCCGGAGTCGTGCATCAGGGTGGGCTCGTGCTCGTGCACGGCGAGCTCTGGCAGGCGGAGTCGGATCGCCCGCTTCGCGAAGGCGACGAGGTCCGGGTCGAGGCGCTCAACGGCCTGTCGCTGCGCGTGCGGCCGATCTAGAGGCTTGATCTAGGCTGTCGGCGTGAACGCAGCCGTCATCGTCTTCGCCGTTGTCCTCTTCCTGCTGCTGCTGTTCGCGATCGGCGCCATCAAGGTGGCGCGGGAGTACGAGCGCGGGATCGTCTTTCGGCTCGGGCGTCTGCTGCCGGAGCCCAAAGGGCCGGGCCTCTTCATCCTCATCCCGGTCGTCGACCGCATGGTCCGGGTCGACCTGCGGACGATCACGCTGAACGTCCCGCCGCAAGAGGTGATCACGAAGGACAACGTCCCGGTCCGCGTGAACGCAGTCGCATACTTCCGGATCGTCAAACCGGAGGACGCAATCGTCCAGGTCGAGAACTTCATGACCGCGACGTCGCAGATCGCACAGACCACGTTGCGCTCCGTGCTCGGCCAGCATCAGCTCGACGAGTTGCTCTCGGAGCGCGAGAAGATCAACGCGATCCTGCAGGGGATCATCGACGAGCAAACAGCGCCGTGGGGGATCAAGGTGTCGATCGTCGAGGTGAAGGACGTCGAGATCCCGCAGGGGATGCAGCGGGCGATGGCACGTCAGGCCGAAGCGGAACGCGAGCGGCGGGCGAAGGTGATCAACGCCGAGGGCGAGTTCCAGGCGTCGGAGCGCCTGAAGGACGCGGCGAAGGTGATCGAAGAGCACCCGATCGCGTTGCAGCTGCGCTACCTGCAGACGCTGCTGGAGCTGGGCGCGACGCAGTCGACGACGATCGCGTTCCCGATTCCGATCGAGATGCTGAAGGCCTTCACCGCGGTCGGCAACCAGTCCGATTCCTGAGCGGGGCTCCGCCGCTGACCGACCTCCGCCACGACACGACGACCGGTCGCTGGGTTGCGATCGCGCCCGGGCGCGCGAGCCGGCCGGGAGCAGCAGGCCCCGCGGACGACGCGGACGCGGATTGCCCCTTCTGTGGGGGGAACGAGGAACAGACGCCGCCGGAGACCCTTCGGCTCGGCGACAGCCCCTACGGGTGGCGCGTCCGCGTCGCGCCGAACCTCTATCCGGCGCTCGAGCGGCAGGAGGTGGTGATCCACGGGCCCGCCCACGTGCGCTCCTTCGGCGCGCTCGACGACGAGACGGTCGACCTCGTCGCCGAAGCGTGGCAGCGAAGGGCCGGCGACGTGGAGGGCGTCTGCTTTCCCATCCTCAACGAGGGACGGGATGCGGGCGCGTCGCTGCCCCATTCCCACTCCCAGCTCGCATGGCTCCCCGCGCCGGCGCCGAGCCTCGTCGCCGAGCAGGGCCTGCCGGCCGTCATCGACGTGATCGAGCGTGACGGAGTCGTCGCCGGCTGCCCGGTCGCGAGCCGCGTCCCGTACGAGGTGTTGATCGCTCCGTCCCGCCCCGAGACGGGCGGTCTCCGCAGTGATCTCCTCGCGCCCGCCCTGCGCCTGCTCGCAGAGCTGATCAGGCGGCTACAGCACATCCGGGGCGAGGAGCTCGTCCCGCTGAACGCGTGGCTGCACGACGGCCCGCACTGGCACCTGGAGCTCTTCCCGCGCACGACGAGACTCGCCGGCCTCGAGCTGGGAGCAGGCGTGTGGATCGACCCGGTCGCTCCCGAGGAGGCGGCGGCCACGCTGCGCAGCTAGTACGGACGCGCGGCTAGAAGGACGCGGGGTTCCTGGCGCGGAAGCGGCGCGCAGCGTCGATCGCCGCACCGAGGTTCAGACCCTTGTCCTTCGCCTGCTTGATCAGCATCACGGTCTCGACGGCATCCATGTCGTAGATCCGCTGCTTCTTCCCTTTGGTCGGGATCTGGGCCTTGTTCGTCCAGTAATCGAGCTGCATCTTCGAGATGCCCGCAATCGCACACACCTGGCCGAGATAGAGCTCGACCTTGTCCAGGTGGTCGGCCATGTCGATGGGCTCGAGCACGTCGACCTGGTTGCTGTACGCCATCAGCGAGGGCTTCCTTTGTCCGCTTGCCCCGACCTCTCGCGTTCTTCTACCACCACCGCCTGGAAAAGGAAAGCAGCAGCCCCAGGCCGCCGGCGGCGGGCTCAGCCCTCGCTGGGCTCTGCAACGTCGGCGTCCGGCTCGTCTTCGCCGGACTCGACAACCGGTGCGAGCGACGAGACGAGCTCGCCCTCGCGCAGGCGCATCACGATCACGCCCTGAGTGGAGCGGCCGAGCCGCTTCACATCCTCGACGGGCATCTTGATCACGGTTCCGCCGGTGGAGATGAGCATCACCTGATAGCCGTCCCGCACGACCCGCGCGCCGGCCAGATGGCCGCGGGCGGCGGTCAGCTGCACCGTTTTCACACCCATGCCCCCGCGGCCCTTTTTCGGATACTCCGAGACCCGCGTGCGCTTGCCGTAGCCGTTCTCCGTCACCACGAGCAGGTCGGAATCGTCTGCCGCGATCGCGACCGAGATCACCTCGTCGTCACCGCGCAGGCGCATCCCTTGCACGCCGGAGGCGTCGCGGCCCATGGCACGGACGTCCTGCTCCGAGAAGCGGATCGCCTGCCCGAGCCGCGAGACCATCAGCACGTCGTCGGTGCCGGAGCTGTGCCGCACGCCGACGAGCTCGTCGCCTTCGCGCATCTTGATCGCGATGATCCCGTCCGCCCTCAGATTCGTGTTGTAGGCACCGAGCTCCGTCTTCTTGACGACACCGTTCTTCGTCGCGAAGAGGAGGTACTTGGCCTCTTCGAAGTTCCGCGTCTGGATCACGGCGCGCACGGTCTCGCCCTGGCGGAACGGCAGCAGGTTGACGATCGCGCGGCCCTTCGACTGGCGGGAGCCGAGCGGCAGCTCGTGCACCTTGAGCCGGTAGACCTTGCCGACGCTCGTGAAGAACAGGATGTAGTCGTGGGTCGAGGCGACGAAGAGGTGCTCGATGTAGTCCTCGTCCTTCAGATCCATGCCCATGACGCCGATCCCACCGCGCCGCTGTTCGCGGTACGCCGTCACGGGGAGGCGCTTGATGTAGCCGGAGCGGGTGATCGCGATCACCATGTCCTCTTCCGCGATCAGATCCTCGAGCTCGAGCTCCTCCTCGGCGGCGACGATCTCGGTGCGGCGGTCGTCGTGACGGGCATAGATGCTCTGGAGCTCGAGCAGCTCGTCCTTGATCAGCGTGTCGATCTTCGTCTCGTCGGAGAGCAGAAGGCGCAGCTCGGCGATGCGCTCCTTCTTGTCGCGATACTCGTCCTCGACACCCTTGCGCTCGAGCGCGGTCAGGGCACGTAGCCGGAGCTCGAGGATGGCCAGCGCCTGGAGCTCGGAGAGCTCGAACTTCTCCATCAGCCCGGTCTTCGCCGCCTCGGTGTCCGCGGCCGCGCGGATCAGCGCGATCACCGCGTCGAGATTGTCGAGTGCGATCAGGTAGCCCTCGAGGATGTGGGTGCGCTTCTCGAGCTGGCGGAGCTCGTGCTTCGACCGGCGCGTGACGATCTCGCGCTGGAAGTCGAGATAGTGCGTCAGCACCTCGAGCAGCGACAGGGTGCGCGGGACACCGTTGACGAGCGCGACGGTGTTGACACCGAACGTCGACTGCAGCGGCGTGTGCTTGAAGAGCTTGTTGAGCGCGACCTGCGGCACCGCGTCGCGCTTCAGCTCGACCTGGATGCGCATGCCCGTGCGGTCGGAGTGGTCCTGCAGATCGGAGATCTCCGTGAGGACCTTGTCGTTGACGAGCTCGGCGATCTTCGCGATCACGCCGCCCTCGCCGCCCTTCTTCACACCGTAGGGAAGCTCGGTGACGATGATCGCGCTCTTGCCGCCGCGCAGCTCCTCGATGTGGGCGCGTGCGCGCATGACGACGCGCCCGCGTCCCGAACGGTAGGCGTCGCGGATGCCCGAGCGGCCGACGATGATCGCGCCGGTCGGGAAGTCGGGGCCTTTCACGTGCTTCATCAGATCCTCGACGCTCGCGTCGGGCTTGTCGATCAGCGTCACGATCGCGCCGATCACCTCGCTCAGGTTGTGCGGCGGGATGTTCGTCGCCATGCCAACGGCGATGCCGGCGCTGCCGTTGACGAGCAGGTTCGGGAAGCGCGCGGGCAGCACGAGCGGCTCGCGCTTCGATTCGTCGTAGTTCGGCCCGAAGTCGACCGTGTCGGAGTCGAGCTCGCTGAGCATCTCCTCCGCGAGCTTCGCGAGCCGCGCCTCGGTGTAGCGCATCGCGGCCGGCGGGTCGTCGTCGATAGAGCCGAAGTTCCCCTGCCCGTCGACGAGCGGGTACCGGAGGGAGAACGGCTGCGCGAGCCGCACAAGCGTGTCGTAGATCGACTGGTCGCCGTGCGGATGATGGTTGCCCATCACATAGCCGACGATGTTCGCGCACTTCACGTACGGACGGCCCGGACGGTTCCCGTTCGTCCACATCGAGTAGAGCACGCGGCGGTGCACGGGCTTGAGCCCGTCGCGGACGTCCGGCAGCGCGCGCGACACGATCACGTGCATCGCGTAGCCGAGGAAGCTCGAGCGCATCTCCTGCTCGAGCTCGCGCGACTCGATCCGCCCCGGCCCCAGTGCTCCTGTCTCCAACTCGCTCATCGCATTGCCTTTCTAGACGTCTAGCGCGAGCTAGACGTCGAGGAACTTGACGTCTTTCGCGTTCTGCTCGATGAACTGGCGCCGCGGCTCGACCTGGTCGCCCATCAGCATGGAGAACGCGCGGTCGGCCGCGGATGCGTCCTCGACGTCGACGCGCATGAGCAGGCGCTTCGCCGGGTCCATCGTCGTCTCCCAGAGCTGCTCGGCGTTCATCTCGCCGAGGCCCTTGAAGCGCGAGACCTGGATCCCCTGCTTGGCAGCCTCGAGGACGTGCTCCCGCAGCACGTCGAACGTCTCGGCGGCCTCCGTCTCCTTGCCCACACGGACGGAGAACGGCGGCTGCCCGAGCTGGGCAACGAGCTTCTGGTAGGCGGCGCGGAGGCCGTGGTACATCGGTGAGCCCAGCAGCTCGACCGGGACCGTGATGTTGCGGCCCGCCGAGGTCTCCGTCTCGACGACGCGGACGCGGAACTCGTCGTCTTCGTGCTCGAGCACCGAGAGCGCGTAGCCGTTCTCGCCGATCGCATCGATCGCCTTCGTCAGGTCGTCCGGGCCTTCGATGTCGTGCTCGACGAGACGGTGCAGGATCATCAACTCGGTCGCAGCCGCGCCGAAGTCGGAGCGGAGGCGCGCGTAGTAGCCCTCGTACTGCTGCAGGTCCTTCGCGAAGCGGCTCCACTTCGCCTCGGTGAGCTTCAGCGGCTCGCCGTCGCGCGAGGTGATCTCGACGTTCGGGATGCGCTCGCGCGCGAGCAGATCCTCGAGCTGCGAGTCCTTCTCGAAGTAGAACTCCTGGCTCCCGAGCTTGACCTTGTACAGCGGCGGGACGGCGATGTAGACGTGCCCGTGGTCGATCAGCGCCGGCATCTGCCGGTAGAGGAACGTGAGGATGAGCGTGCGGATGTGGGAGCCGTCCACGTCGGCGTCCGTCATCACGATGATGCGGTGATAGCGGAGCCGCTCGAGATCGAACTCCTCGCCGATCGACGTGCCGATCGCGGTGATCATCGCCTGGATCTCGTTGTTGGAGAGCACCTTGTTGATGCGGTTCTTCTCCGAGTTGATGATCTTCCCGCGCAGCGGCAGGATCGCCTGGTAGGTGCGGTCGCGCCCCATCTTCGCGGAGCCGCCGGCGCTGTCGCCCTCGACGATGAAGAGCTCGGCCGCCTCCGGATCCTTGATCGAGCAGTCGGCGAGCTTGCCGGGAAGGGACATCGACTCGAGCGCCGACTTGCGCCTCGTCAGCTCGCGCGCCTTCCGCGCCGCCTGCCTGGCGCGCTGCGCCGCGATCGCCTTGCTGATGATCTGGCGCGCGTCCGTGGGGTTCTCCTCGAAGAACTCCGCGAGCTTCTGGTTCACCGCGGTCGAGACGACACCCGCGATGCCCGGGTTGCCGAGCTTCGTCTTCGTCTGGCCCTCGAACTGCGGGTTCTGCAGCTTCACGGAGATGACCGCGGCGAGCCCTTCGCGCACGTCCTCTCCCTCGAGATTGTCTTCCTTCTCCTTCAGCAGCCCCTTGTCGCGCGCGTACTTGTTCAGCGTCGACGTGAGCGCTGAGCGGAAGCCCGAGAGATGCGACCCGCCCTCGTGGGTGTTGACGTTGTTGGCGAACGAGAACACCGACTCCTGGTAGGAGGAGTTCCACTGCATCGCAACCTCGACCTCGCCCTGCTCGCTCTCCGTCGAGAAGTAGACGACGTGGCGGTGAACGACGTCCTTCGACTCGTTGATGTACGAGACGTAGTCCTTGATGCCGCCCTCGTAGTGGAACTCGACCGGCGGGACCCCGTCGGCGCGCTCATCGGTGTACGAGACTCGCAGCCCCCGGGTGAGAAACGCCATCTCCCGGAACCGCGAGATCAGCGTGGTCGAGTCGTACGAGGTCTCCTCGAAGATCTCGGCGTCGGCGAGGAACGTCGTCGTCGTGCCCGTTTCGCTCGACTCCCCGACTTCCACCACCGGCCCGCGCGGGACCCCGCGGTCGTATTCCTGCCGGTAGATCTTGCCGTCGCGCTCGACGTCGACGACCAGCCACTCCGCGAGTGCGTTGACGACCGACGCGCCGACGCCGTGCAGGCCGGCGGAGACCTTGTAGCCGTCGCCGCCGAACTTTCCGCCGGCGTGCAGCGTGGTCATGATCACCTCGAGCGCGGACAGGCCCTGCTCTTCGATCACGTCGACCGGGATGCCGCGCCCGCGGTCGCGGATGGTGACCGAATTGTCGGGGTGGATGGTGATCTCGACGGAGTCGTTGTAGCCCGCGACCGACTCGTCGACGGAGTTGACAACGATCTCCTCGACCAGGTGGTGGAGGCCCCGGAGACCGGTCGAGCCGATGTACATGCCCGGGCGCAGGCGGACCGGCTCGAGGCCCTCGAGCACGGTGATGTCCTTGGCCGAGTATCCGGCCTTTGCCTGGGTCTTTGCCATACTGAAGAAATGCCTGCAAAACGCGGGTTTTGCGAGGCACGTGGAGTGTATCAGATCGGGTGGCTGGCCCGCCCCCGGGCGAGGCCCAAAGAGACCGCTTTTTGCACACTTTCACGCAGCTTCTGATCGTCGATCGCGGAGGCGATCGCGCGGGCCCGCTCGTCGTCCTCCGGGCTCACCTCGACGGGGCTCACAACCGGCTCGGCAGGCGGCTCCGGGAGCGGCCCGGGAGCGAAGCGCACCTTGGGCACGCCGAGCTTCGAGGCGATCTCCGCGGCGCGCTGGCCGAGCTCGAACGACCACACCGAGTCGGCGGTGTTGATGTGCACGGTCCCGTCGCGCGCGATGCGCGCGGGCCATGCGTTGCGCGCAATCGCGTCGCCGGCGATCGACGGCCAGCGCTCGACGAGCTCGGCCATCCCGGCCTGCGGACCGAAGCGCGCGAGCTCCGACCGAATCTCCTTACCGAGCGGATCCAGCTTCGACCTCCACGGTTTGCGCCGGCTCGATCGGCAGCGCCGAACGGTGCGTCGCCGTGATCATCGTCTGCCCCATGCCCGCGACGCGCTCGCCCAGCACCCGGCGGCGCCCCGGATCGAGCTCCGAGAGCACGTCGTCGAGCAGCAAAAGCGGCCACGCCGGCAACAGCTCCGCTTCGGCCAGCAGGAGCGAGAGCACGGCAAGCCGCTGCTCTCCCTGCGAGCCGTACTGGCGCAGGTCGCGGTCGCCGCTCGCGATCAGGACGTCGTCGAGATGGGGCCCGACCCCGGTCACGCCCCGCTCGAGGTCGCGCGCGAGCCGGCCCTCGAGGGCCTCCCGGGTGGGCGGCTCCGCGTCGTATCCGAGTCGAGCCGAGGGCAGGCCGAGCTCGTCTGCACGTTCTGCGAAGGCGGGTGCGAGCACGGAGAGCGTCTCTCGCCGGCGGCGCACGAGATCGGCGCCGAGCGCTGCGACCTGGTCGGTCCACGGCTCGAGTGCCTGTCGGCCCGACACCCCGAGCTGCACCCGACGCAGAGCTGCGTTCCGCTGAGCGAGCGCGGCGAGATAGTCCTGCGGCACCGACGCGCGGGCGGGAAAGAGCCGGCCGAGCGCGCGGTCGAAGTAGGCACGTCGCGCGGCCGGGCCGCCCTTGACGACGGTGAGCCGGTCCGGCGTGAAGACGAGCGTTGCGACCTCGCGCCGCAGCGACTCGGCCGAGGGAAGCTTGGCGCCGTTCACGCGCGCCTCCTTGGCCTGCCCTTGCCGAAGTGTCACCGAGAGATCCAGCGGCGCTCCGTTGCGATCGCCCTCGGCGACGACGCGTGCGCCGGTCTCGCCGAAGCGGATCAGCTGAGCGTCCTGCCGGGTGCGCGGCGAGAACCCCTGCGTCACGACATGCAGCGACTCGAGCAGGTTCGTCTTCCCGACGCCGTTGCGTCCGACGACGAGCACGAGGCCCGGCTCGAGTGCGAGGTCGAGCGACGCGTATGAGCGGTACTGGCGAAGTTGAACGCGCGCGTAGCTCAGCCGGCAAGCCTGATCGGCATGATCAGGTACACGTAGTCGTCGGCATCGCCTTCCAGCACCGCCGGCCGGAGCGGGCTGATCAGCTTGAACTTGATCGTCTCGGAGTCCACGGATTCGAGGCCGTCGCGGAGAAACTCCGCGTTGAACCCGATCTCGAGCGGATCGCCGGTGAACGGAGCCGGCAGTGCCTCGCGCGCCTCGCCGACGTCCTGGGTGATCGCCGACACCGTCAGCTCACCCTCGGCGAACCGCAGCCGCAGGGGCGAGTTGCGCTGCGCCATCAGCGAGACGCGGCGGACGACCTCGAGGACCTCTTCACGCGGCAGCAGCAGCTCGTGCTCGAACTGCTCCGGCAGCAGCTGCCGGTAGTTCGGGAACTGGCCGTCGATCCGGCGCGTGGTCAACCACGTCCCGTCGGCTCCGAAGACGACGTGATTCTCCTGCATGCCGAGCTGAACCTCGTCGGCTGTCGTCGCGATGCGCGCGAGCTCCTGCAGTGCACGAGCGGGAATGATCGCCTCGAGCTCCGGCAGCGACCCCGCGACCGGGGTCTCCTTGACGGCCAGGCGATACGAGTCCGTCGCGGCCATGACGATCTTTCCCGGCTCGAAGCGGACGAGGATGCCGGTGAGCACCGGCCGGCTCTCGTCGCGCGACGCGCTGCGTCCGACGCGCGCGACCGTCTCGACCAGGGCATCACGGTCGATCGCGTGCAGCGTGTCGGTGTCGATCTCGGGCAGCCTTGGGAAGTCCTCGGTGGAGTACGTGTGCAGCCGGTAGGTGGCACCGCCCGCGGCGACGACGACGACAGCCTCGTCCGGGTGATGCTCGATCGAGACGTCGCCGTCCGAGAGCGAGCGCGTGATGTCGAGCAGCAGCCGGCCCGGAACGACGACCGTTCCCTCGTCGGAGACCTGCGCGTCGACGGTTGCGCGGAGCGACACTTCCATGTCGGTCGCTGCGAGATACAGGTGTCTCCCTTCGGCGCGGAGCTGGATGCCTCCGAGCACGAGCACCGTCGTGCGGCTCGACACACCACGCGCAACGATCGCGAGCTTCGACGCGAGCTCGTCCTTGCCGACGGTAATCCTCAACCCGGTTCCCACCACTGTTTCTGAGTCAATCATTTAAATGAAACCTCGTTGTAGTCATAAGGCCTGTGGGTCCGGGGAGAAGCTCCTCGTTCCCTCTCCTCGAGCCATTTTCGCTGTGGGAGCGGACGGGGGACAAGTGGCGCTCGTGCACAGGGTGCCCGCTCACCTTGCCTGCCGGACCCGGGCTGTGAGCTCCTGGACGAGGTTGTACACAGACCTGTCCTCACGGATCAAGCGGGCGATCTTGGACGTCGCATGGATCACCGTCGTGTGATCACGGCCTCCGAACTCCTTGCCGATTTTCGGGAGCGACGAGTCGGTGAGCTCGCGCGAGAGGTACATCGCGACCTGGCGCGGGTAGACGATGTTCTGTGAGCGCCGGTCGCCGGTCAGCTCCTGCATCGTGACGCTGAACCGCTCGCAGACGAGCTCCTGGATCCGCTCGATCGAGATCTGCGCGCTCTCACCCTGCGGGAACACGTCCTTGAGGACGTCCTGAGCGAGGTCGACGGAGAGCGGCCGGCCGGTCAGGGAGGAGAAGGCGACGACGCGGGTGAGCGCCCCTTCCAGCTCGCGGATGTTCGTCGAGACTCGCGAGGCGATGAACGTCAGGAGCTCCGGGTCGCGGATCTCGATCTGGTCGTTCTTCACCTTCTTGCGCAGGATCGCGATGCGCGTCTCGAGATCGGGCGGCTGGATGTCGGTGATCAACCCCCACTCGAAGCGCGACCTGAGCCGCTCCTCGAGGGTCGAGATGTCGCGCGGCGGGCGGTCCGACGACATGACGATCTGCCGGCCGGCCTCGTAGAGGGAGTTGAAGGTGTGGAAGAACTCCTCCTGGATCCGCTCCTTGTGCTCGAAGAACTGCACGTCGTCGATCAAGAGAACGTCGTAGGTGCGGTAGCGCTGCTTGAAGCCTTCGATGCGCTTGTCGCGGAGACTGTTGATGAAGTCGTTCATGAACGTCTCCGAGGTCACATAGCGGCAGGTCAGCCCGCCTCCATGGTCGGTGACGAAGTTCGCGACCGCGTGGAGCAGGTGCGTCTTGCCGAGCCCGGTGTGCCCGTAGATGAAGAGCGGGTTGTACGCCTGGGCGGGCGCTTCGGCGACCGCCAGCGCGGCCGCGTGCGCAAACCGATTCGAAGAGCCGATCACGAACGAGTCGAATGTGTACTTCGGGTTGATGCCGGCGACATCCGCGCGGACGGCCGTTACCTCGGCGGGCAGGGGGCGGACGGCGCTCGGGACGGCGCTCGGCGCCTGCTGGACAGCGGGCGCGGGAGCAGGAGGCTCGGCCAGGACGCGCAGCTGGACGCGCAGCTCCGAGCCGCCGGCGTCCCTGACCGCCGCGCGGATCAGGTCGAGGAAGTGGCCCTCGACCCACTCGCGCGTGAAGTCGTTCGGCACCCCGATCGTGAAGGTGTCGTCGTCGAGCTCGGCACCGGCGACCTCCCCGAACCAGGTCGAATACGTCGTGTCGTTGAGGGCTTCGCGGAGCCGGGCGGAAACGTGGTTCCAGAGGACCTCCGCCGTCAGCTCGATTTGCCGCTCCACCCGCTTCAGCACTCCTCGGTTCGACCCCTAGGGGTGGCGAGCATAGCAGCGCCCCTGCGACGCCTCAATGAGGATTTCTCGACTCGTCCACAGGAGCGGATTCGCCCGATTTGCAGGGGTTTCTCCCGGCTCCACACGACTCTCCACAGGTGTGGAAAGTCTGCCCCGCCGCTTCGTCGTATGTCCCCTTTCCACGGCTTTTCCATCCTCGGGAGGCTGTGGACAACCGGGTGGGGAATCGGTCCGGCTATACTCGCCCGCGGCCGGCATCCGCTGGCCCGATGCTTCTTTTCGGACGAGATGAAACGGACCTATCAGCCGAATGTGCGCAAGCGGAAGCGGAAGCACGGCTTCCGCGCCCGCATGTCGACGCGTGCCGGCCAGCAGATCCTCAAGCGGCGCCGCTCGAAGGGCCGCAAGCGCCTGTCGGCGTAAATGCCGTCGGTGCAGCGCCGGAACCGTCTCTCCCGCTCTCGCGACTTCGACGCCGTCTATCGCCAGGGGCGGTCCGTCTCGACGCGGTTCCTGACCCTGTACTGGTTCCAGCGCGACGAGTCGGTCGGCGCTCCGCGGCTCGGCTTCGCCGTGCCGAAGGCGGTCGGAAACGCGGTCGTCCGCAATCGGATCAAGCGGCAGTTGCGCGACATCGTGCGCGACCGCCTCGAGGCGGTGCCGGTGACGAACGACTACGTCCTCGTCGTGCGGCAGGGCCTGCCGGAGGCCGCCGAGTCGAACGGCCACGACTGGCTTGCGGCGCGCGTCGACGAGGTGCTCGGGAAGGCCGCGGCATGACGAACGCCACTCGGCGTAGGCTCGACGGAGCCGAGCAAAGAGCGCAGGTGCCGGCTTTGCCCGCGCCGAAGCGGGTGATCCGCGCGGTCGCGATCTTCCCGATCCGCCTCTACCAGAAGCTCGTGTCGCCGTTCATTCCCGCGAACACGTGCAAGTACCACCCGAGCTGCTCGGAGTACGCCGCGCTCGCGATCCGCAAGCACGGTGTGCTGCGCGGGCTGCCCATGGCCGGCTGGCGGCTCCTGCGCTGCAACCCGTGGTCGCACGGCGGAGTCGACTACCCATGATGCCGCTGACGCTGTTCTCGATCCTCACACCGCTCGAGAACGTCATGCGGTCGATTCTCGACTTCTTCCACGTCAACGTCGGCCTGCCGTGGGCCTGGTCGATCGTCGCGCTGACGATCACCGTGCGGATCGTGCTCGTCCCGCTCACGGTGCGGCAGATCCACTCGATGCAGGCGCTCCAGGCGCACGCGCCGGAGATGAAGGCGATCCAGCAGAAGTACAAGGGCGACCGCACGAAGCTCAACGAAGAGCTGATGAAGTTCTACAAGGAGAACAACATCAACCCGGCGGCGTCATGCCTGCCGCTGCTCGCGCAGTTCCCGGTCTTCATCGCGCTGTACTTCACGCTCAAGCACGGCACGAAGCACATCACCGGATCGTGGCTGTACGTCGTCCCGAACATCTCGGACAAGGCGACCGCCCACTGGTCGGGGTTCGTGCTGCTCGCGATCTACGCCGGCTCGCAGATCGCGTCGACCTACTTCATGGGCGCGACGATGGACAAGACACAGCGCAGGATCATGATGTTCCTGCCGCTCGTCTTCCTGACCGTCGTCTCGCGCTTCCCGACCGGCCTCATCATCTACTGGATGACGACCAACCTCTGGACGGTCGGCCAGGGGCTCGTCACGCGGCGGCTCGTTCCCAAGCCGGGGAGTCTTCCCGCCGCGCCGGCCGGCCCGAGACGGACCTCGCGCAACCCGCCGAAGGAAGCCCCGGCGAACGGCGCGGCCGCACAGACCAGCCCGCCCAAGCCCCCGCCTGCACAGCCGCGCCGCGTCAAGAAGAAAGGCAGAGCGAAGCGGTGACCGACGACGACACTGAGGAGGTCAGTGTCGAAGCGACGGGCGAGACCGTCGGCGAAGCGAAGTGGAAGGCGCTCCGCGACCTCGAGCGGCTGGCGCCCGGCCTCGACAAGGCGTCGGTCCGGTTCCAGGTCGTGTCGGAGGGCGAGCGCGGTCTGCTCGGCGTCGGCTACACGCCTGCGCGGGTGGTCGCCACCGCGGCCGCAGGCCCGGTGCCACGAGAGCAATCGCCGCGCGACGACGAGAGCGAGCTCGAGACGCACGTTCGTGAGCTCGTCGAGCGTGTCGTCGGCGCGATGGGCCTCCAGGCTCGTGTCGAGGTGAAGGAGTCCGCCGACGAGGTGCTGGCGACGTGCAGCGGCGGCGATCTCGGGCTGCTGATCGGCAAGCACGGGCAGACGATCGACGCGTTGCAGGCGGTCGCGAATGCGGCGGTGTACCGAGCGGGTGCGCACAAGCCGGTGACCGTCGACGCCGCGGGCTACCGCGAGCGGCGCCGGCAGACGCTCGAGGGGATCGCCGTGCGGGGGGCGGAGCGCGCGGCCCGCGGCGAGCGTGTCCTGCTCGAGCCGATGAGCCCGTCCGAGCGCAAGGTCGTGCACGAGCGGTTGAAGGAGTTCCCGGGCGTGGAGACGGCGAGCGAGGGCACGGAGCCGAACCGGTTTGTCGTCATCGTCCCTGCGTGACAGCCCGGCCCTGACCGCGTGGCTCGCGGAGGTCGTCGCGACTCCGGGGCTGACGGCGATCGGCTCGCCGGCGGAGGCGCGCAGGGTGCTGCTCGAGGACTCGCTGGCCGGTGCCGAGCTGGTGGCGCGCACCGACGGCCCGATCGTGGACGTCGGAAGCGGCGGCGGCGCTCCGGGCATCCCGCTCGCGTATGCGTTCCCCGATCGCGAGGTAGTGCTGCTCGACGCCGAGCGCCGCAAGTGCGAGTTCCTGCAAACGGTCGCGCCGTCGAACGCGCGCGTCGTCTGGGGCCGTGCCGAAGAGCAGCCGGCCGACTGGGCCGGGGTCGCCGTCGCCAAGGCACTCGCACAGCCGCCCACTGCGGCCGAGTGGTGCCTGCCGCTCGTGCGTGAGGGCGGAGCCGTTGTCCTCTGGGTCGGCCCCTCGGTGGATCGCACCCGCGTCGCGGCTGTCGCCTTGCGTGTCGCCGGCGAGCTCGAGGCTGCTCCCGACGGGTTCGTCGTGATCCGCAAGATCGGCCCGACGCCGCCCGGGTTCCCGCGGCGAACGGGGGTCGCGAAGAAGCGCCCGCTGGCCTAGAACCCCTTTTCCAGAGCGGCTTTTGGCATCCGATTCGCCCGCTACCTTGACCAGGTGAGCAAGGTCTACGCGTTCGCGAACCAGAAGGGCGGGGTCGGGAAGACGACGACCGCCATCAACCTCGCCGCCTGCCTTGCCGAAGCCGGCGAGCGCGCGCTCGTCGTCGACCTCGATCCGCAGGCGAACGCGACCTCGGGTCTCGGGATGCGCGCGAACGGCACGTCCACCTACGACCTGCTCGACGGAGCACCGCTCGCGTCGCTCGCGAAGGCGACCCAGTTCCCGAATCTCTTCCTCGTCCCGTCGCGGCCGGAGCTCGCGGGCGCGGCGGTCGAGTTGTCACAACGCTCCGACGGCGAGCGGTACCTGGCGGAGGCCCTGCAGCACGCCGAGGGCTTCGATTTCGTGCTGCTCGACTGTCCACCGTCGCTCGGCCCGCTGACCGTCAACGCGCTGGCCGCCTCCGACCGCGTGATCGTGCCGGTGCAGACCGAGTACTACGCCCTCGAGGGCCTGGCACAGCTCGTGCAGTCGATCAACCTGATCAAGGCGCGCCTCAACCCGCGCCTCGAGATCGCCGGCGTGCTGCTGACGATGACCGACGGCCGCACCCGCCTCTCCGCGGACGTCGAGGCGGAGGTGCGGAAGCACTTCGGCGCGCTCGTGTTCAACGCGGTCGTGCCACGCTCGGTCCGCGTAGCGGAAGCGCCGAGCCACGGGCTGCCCGTGACCTACTACGACCGGCGCTCACGCGGCGCCGAGGCCTACTGGAAGGTGGCGATGGAGCTTGTCGAGCGTTCCTAGAAGAGGCCTTGGCCGCGGGTTCGAGGTTCTGATCGGCGGTGCGGCGCCCGAGCTGGCGCAGGTCGCGGTCGACCAGATCCATCCCAACCCGAACCAGCCTCGCAAGCGTTTCGAGAGCGAGGGCGTGACCAGTCTCGCCGAGTCGATCAAGGCGCAGGGCCTGATCCAGCCGGTCGTGCTGCGGCCGCGGCTCGAGGGCGGTTACGAGCTGATCGCCGGCGAGCGTCGCTGGCGCGCGGCGCGTGAGGCCGGGATCGCGACCCTCCCCGCAGTCGTCCGCGACGCCGACGACCGGGAGACGCTGCTGCTCGGCCTGGTCGAGAACGTGGCTCGCGAAGACCTCTCCCCGATCGAGGAAGCACGCGCTTTCGCCGTCCTGATCGACGAGTTCGGGTTCGGCCTCGGCGAGGTCGCCGAGCGCGTCGGACGATCGAAGCCGACCGTCTCGAATCGGATCCGACTGCTCGAGCTGCCCGAAGACGTGCTGGGCATGGTCGCGCGCAACGAGCTCACCGAAGGGCACGCACGCGCGGTGCTCGCCGTCCCCGACCAGGACGGCCGGCGCAGGCTGGCGAGGCGGATCGTCAAGGAGGGGCTCTCGGTCCGGGCGGCCGAACGGGCCGCGCGGTGGTCGGGCGCGCGGACGAGAGAGCGCCGTGTCTCGGCCGTCGACCCGGCGCTCGCCGCACGCGTGAAGGACGCGTTCCGGCTGTTGACGGGGTTCGAGGCGAAGGTCGGCGCCGCCGGCCTGCAGGTGCCGGTCGACGGCGACGTCGAGCTCGAGGAGCTGGCCGAGGCTCTCGAGCGGCTCGGCACGCCGTAGAACGCGGCTGAAGATCGCGGGCCCCCGCCGGGGCAGGGGACGCCGAATGGGCGATCCTGGATTCGAACCAGGGACCTCCGCCTTATCAGAGCGGCGCTCTAACCAACTGAGCTAATCGCCCGCGCGGGCGCATGATAGCGGCGTGCGCGTTTGCCCCATAAGCCGGGGGTACTCTACGTCGCGATGGTCGAGATGACGATCTACGGAGTCTCGTTCGACCTGGTCGGGAAGCAGCCGATCGTGTTGCTGAAGACGGCCGAGGGCAACCGCTACCTGCCGATCTGGATCGGCCATCCCGAGGCGGCGGCGATCCTGATGAAGCTGCAGGGGGCGAGCGCCCCGCGGCCGCTCACCCACGACCTGCTCGTGAACATCCTCGGGGAGCTCGACGTCGAGATCGTGCGCGTCACGGTGACGGAGTTGCGCGAGAGCACGTTCCACGCTTCCATTACCGTCGCCCAGAACGGCAACGAAGTGGAGATCGACTCCCGCTCCTCCGACGCGATCGCGGTGGCGGTGCGGACGCAGGCGCCGATCTTCGCCGCGGACGACGTCATCGAGGAGTCGGCAATCGAGATGGAAGGCGACGAGGTCAACGAGGAAGAGATCGTCGACGAGTTCAAGCGCTTTCTCGACAAGGTGTCGGCGGAGGACTTCGCCGAGGCCGAGGTCGAGGCGGACGACGTCGCGGAAGGCGACGACGAAGCCGAGGCTCCCTAGATCGTCACCGCCAGGACGAGCGCGACCAGGTTGAACAGCCCGTGCAGGACCATGCCGGGGTAGACGCTTCCGGTGCGGGAGCGGATCCAGGCCAGCACGCCGCCGAAGAGCGCCAGCACGGGCAGCGACTCGATCAGCCCGTGCGCGAGCCCGAAGAGCAGCCCGACGGCGATGATCGCCGGCCAGCGGCCGAAGCGCTCGAGCAGCGAGTAGCCGAGGCCGCGGTAGGTCAGCTCCTCCACGAAGGGCACCCACGTGCAGATGACGATCGCGTTCACGATGTACGCGGCCGCGTGGTGAGGCTCCCAGTGGCTCGGCGTCAGGCCCTGTTCGTTGCGGACGTTGACGAGCCGCCCGTACGTGACCTCGAAGATGTAGATCGCGAGCAGGGCGAGGCCGAGTACCCGAGCCGTCGCCGAGTACGTGCTCGGAGCCCGGAGCGCCAGGAGCCGAGTGCTGAAGCCGGCGATCGCAAGCACGAGGAAGAGCAGGATCGCGTTCTGGACGACGGCGCCGAACGCCGTCGACCACTCGTACAGGACCTGCGGGCTGGGCTTCCCCGCTGCCGCCCGTGTGCCGTACCCGAGGGCCACCAGCACGAGGACGAGGCCGAGCCAGAATGCGAGCCTCAGCCCGTCGTCCATACGATACGGCGGCGCCGTGCCCGAACGCTCCTTCACTCCAGCCGAGGCTAACAGCGCCCTCGACGAGGTGCGCCCGGTTGCCGAGCGGCTGGTCGCCGTGCGCACGCGCATGCGGGAGCTCGAGCGGTCGCAGGGCGAGCTCGTGACCGCGATCGGGGGAAACGGCGGCGGCTATGCCGCATCGGACCTGAACGCCGCGCAGTCGGAGCTCCACGGCCTCACCGAGGCGGCCATCGCCTGTGTCGAGCGGCTCGAGGAGCTCGGCGTGACCATCAAGGATCTCGACCTCGGGCTGCTCGACTTCCCGTCGACGCGCGCAGGGGCCGAGGTGCTGCTCTGCTGGCACGTCGGCGAGGATTCGGTGTCGTTCTGGCACGGTCTCGAGGAGGGGTATGGCGGCCGGAAACCAATCGACTGGGGCGAATAGGGCCTGATGTCTCTCTTCTGGCAGCGCGTCATCACCGCCGCCGTGGTGATCCTCGCCGCGTATCTGATCGCGAAGTTCGTCGACTGGCGGATCGCGCGCCGCAACCTTCCGCCCGAGGTCGTGACGCGCTACCAGGTCCTGAGGCGCGCGATCTTCGGCGTGATCGTCTTTCTCGGCGTGATGTCTGCGCTGCTCGTCATCCCGGAGGTGCGCGCGATCGCCGGAGGGGTGCTGGCGTCGTCGGCGGTGCTCGCCCTCGTGATCGGGTTCGCCAGCCAGCGGACGATCGGCAACATGGTCGCCGGGATCCTGATCGCGATCAGCCAGCCCTTGCGGCTCGGCGACGAGGTCGAGGTGGAGGGCACGAAGGGAGTCGTGGAGGAGATCGACCTCACCTACACCTGGATCCGCACCCGCGACGAGGACCTGCTCGTCGTCCCGAACGAGCGGCTCGCCTCCGAGTCGATCCGGAACTCGACGATCCGCGGCGCGACCACCCTGGCGGAAGCCTCGGTCGAGGTGCCGATCGATGCGAAGCTACGCAGCATCGTGCAGCTGCTCGGGTCGGATGGAGACGAGGTGTACGTGACCGAGCTTGCGGGTGACAAGGCAACCATCGTGGTCCGCAGGAGGGTCCCCGCTGAGAGCACCGCCGACCGCACGGCGAGCGACCTGCGGCTGAAGATCGCCGAGCAGCTGGCGAGGGCCGCCGCATGACACAGCGGCGCCGCGGCTCCGACCTGGAGTTCGTCGTTGCGCATCGAGGGCGCAAGCGAAAGCGGGCAGACCGCATCAAGCGCCGCCGTCGTGCCGGCGTGATCGCGGCGACGATCTTCATCGCCCTCGCGATCGGTGTCGTCACCGTCGGCCTTGGTGCGGGCACCGCACTCTCGGCGAGCTGCCACCTCAACTCCCTGCGTCCCGTCGAGATCGGCCAGAACTCGTTCGTCTACGCCGACGACGGCTCTCTGCTCGGCTCGATCCCGGCCGAGCGGAACCGCGAGCCCGTCACGACCCGGCACATGTCGCCGTGGCTTCTGAAGTCGACCACCGCGATCGAGGACCGGCGCTTCTGGCAGCACGGCGGCGTCGACTACGTCGGCATCGCGCGGGCCGCGTGGAAGGACCTCACCGCCGGCAAGGTCGTGGAGGGAGGCTCCACGATCACGCAGCAGCTGGTCCGCAATCTCTACACCGGCCAGGAGCGGACCTTCACACGCAAGATCAAGGAGGCGTGTCTCGCCATCAAGCTCGCCAGCAAGTGGCCGAAGTCCAGAATCCTCAACGAGTACCTCAACACCGTGTACTACGGCAACCATGCGTACGGCGTCGAGGCCGCGTCACAGACCTACTTCTCGAAGCACGCGAGCCAACTGACGCTGCTCCAGTCGGCGCTGCTCGCGGGGCTGCCGCAGGCGCCGTCGGTCTACGACCCGTTCCACAACCCGCAGGCGGCGCTCGACCGCCGCGACGAGGTGCTGCGCGCACTGCTGGCGAACAACGACATCACGCTCGTCCAGTTCGACCAGGCGATTCGCTCGAACACGCTGGGTCTCGAGCCGGGCCGCATCTACACGCACATCAAGCAGCCCTACTTCTTCTCGTACGTGATCGACGAGCTCGAGCGGCAGTACGGTGCGAACACGGTCCGCGAGGGCGGGCTGAAGGTCTACACGACGATCGACCCGCGGTTGCAGCGGCTCGCCAACAAGGCGATTCGCGACATCCTCCCGTACCGGACGGATCCCGCCTCCGCGGTCGTGTCCGTCGAGCCCGGGACCGGCGCGATTCGGGCGATGACCGCCGTGGTGCGGCGGTCCGGGAACCAGTTCAATCTCGCCGCGCAATCCGCGCGCCAGGCCGGCTCGACGTTCAAGACCTTCGTGCTCGCCTCGGCGATCGAGCAAGGCGTCGATCCCGACTCGACCTACTACACGTCGGCGCCGTTCACCTGCACGATCGGGCAGTGGTGCCAACCGTCGTGGGAGGTGCACACCTACGGCGACACCTACTCCGGTCCGGAGTCCCTGACCCGGGCGACCCTGCAATCCGACAACACCGTCTACGCTCAGCTGACCCTCGACGTCGGCCCGCGGTACGTCTGGCAGATGGCCCATCGCCTCGGCGTGCACCTCTCGCCGGACAAGCCCGTTGCCTCGATCGGCCTCGGCTCGCTCGCGGTCTCGCCGCTCGACATGGCCGCCGCGTACGCGACGTTCCCGGCCATGGGGATCTACGCGAAGCCGATGGCGATCACGAAGGTGATCCTGCCGGGCGACCACGTCGACACGAGCTCCGGCTGGGGGACGCCGCAGACCAAGCGCGTCGTCTCGGAAGGAGTTGCCTGGAAGGTGACCGACGTGCTGCGCCAGAACGCCCTCTACGGGACCGGCGCCGGATCCGGCGACGGCATCCACATCAACGCCGGCAAGACCGGGACGACCGAGAACCATGCCGACGCGTGGTTCGACGGCTTCACCCGCCAGCTGAGCACGGTCGTGTGGATGGGGTACCCCGGCGGTGAGATCCCGATGTTGGACGTGCACGGCGAGGCCGTCGCCGGTGCAACGTTCCCGGTGCCGATCTGGCACGAGTACATGGCTGCCGCGCTGTGGCACCGCCCCGCGCTCGGCTTCGCCCTGCCGAACAAGTATCCGATCTGGCACTACCTGAAGCACGGCATCTACGGCAGCCTCGGGTACTACTCGACCACGCCGACGCCGACGACGACGTCGACCGCAGCCACGACGACCTCGGCCGCGACGACACCGTCGCCGCCTCCACCGACGACCGTCACGCCGGTGAAGCCGAAACACACGGTTGTGGTGCCGCCGCCTCCGCCGCCTCCGCCCGTCGTGACGACTCCGACAACAACGGCGCCGCCGTCGACCACTGCTCCCTCGCCGCCGCCTTCCCCTGGCCCCAACCCGTAGCTCGCTCGCCGCGGGCGCCGCGACGTTCGTGCTCGTCGCGGCACTCGTCGTCGACGAGTCGCGCGCCGGCTCTCCCGTCGTGCCGCTTCCCGGCGGTCACCTCGGCAGCGACACCGGCGTGTTCCTGGCGCTGTTCGGCACCGCCTTCGCGGTGTATCTCTGTGCGCTGGTCCTCGTGCGCCGCGGCGCACGATTCACACACGTCTTCATCCTCGCGTGCGCGATCCAGCTCGTGCCTCTCGCCGGCCCGATGTTCCTGTCGTCCGACGCGTGGACGTACTGGGCCTACTCCCGGGTGCACGATCCGTACCGCGACACCCCGTCCGACGACCGGATCGCCGCGCGCTACGCCGGTACCGCGTATCTGCACGAGACCTCGGCGTACGGGCCGGCGTTCTCGCTCGTCTCCCGTCCGGTTGGGCTGACGGCTTCGCCGTCGGTCGCCTCGCGTCTCTTTCGCACGGGCGCGGCGCTGTGTGTGCTGGCGACGACGTGGCTCGTCGCCCGCCGACGGGCGTTCGCCGCAGCGCTTGTCGGCTGGAACCCGCTCGTCGCGATGCAGTTCGCAGGCGGCGGTCACAACGATGCGTTGTTGATGGCGCTCGTCGCCGCCGCTCTCGCCCTCGGCGAGCGCAAAC
This sequence comes from uncultured Thermoleophilia bacterium, assembly GCA_963821575.1. GTDB lineage: Bacteria > Actinomycetota > Thermoleophilia > Gaiellales > Gaiellaceae > PALSA-600. The sequence goes on along the minus strand of CAWGEJ010000009.1, from coordinate 240,190 downwards.
GCGTGCAGGCGGCCGGCGCGGCCTGGGCGCTGGCGATCTTGATCAAGTGGGTGCCGCTGCTCCTGTTGCCGCTGCGTGCGCTCGAGGCTCGGGCGACCGGGCGCCGGGTCGGCCACACGGGCTTCGCGGTCGCGCTCATCGCAACGCTCGGCCTCGCGACGCTTCTCTGGCGGCTCGACTGGCTGCACGCCGTCACGCCGCTCGCGCACGACGCGCGGCGCCAGACGCACTACGCGCTCCCCAGCCGCCTCGGCGTGCCCGCCTGGACGCTTCTCGTCCCCTACGGGATCGCGTACGTCTGGCTTCTGCGCGAAGCGGCGCGCGGCCGGGCGCGGCTCGGGCTTGCGTTCGGCCTGCTGCTGCTCGCACTGCCGTACCTGATCGGCTGGTACGTGATCTGGCCGCTCGCACTGGCCGCCTGGGACGACGATGACGCAGCGACCGTCCTGTCGCTCGGCCTCTGCGCGTACCTGTTGCCCCAGCGCCTGACCTGAGCGGGCCGGGAGGCTACGGCGCGGCCGTCGTGGTGGGGCCGGTCGTGGTGGCGACGGTGTCGGTGGTGGCCGCTGTCGTCGTGGCGGTCGTGACGGCGGTGGTGGTCGGCGGCGCCGTTGTCGACGGTGCTGTGGTCGTCGTCGGCGCGGTGGTGCTGGTCGTCGCGGTGGTCGTCGCGCTCGTCGTCGTCGCCTCGGATGTCGTCGGAGTGCTCGTCACCGTCGTGCTCGTGACAGGGGCGGTCGTCGTCGCCGCGCCGGTCGTCGTCCGCGCGGTCGCCGTCGCGGGCGAGAGTGCCGTTGTGGGAGCGCTCGAGACGCCCGGCCGCGTGGACAGCCCGGGCGAGCCTCCGCCCGAGCCGCTGTTCGTCAGGACGACGGCGAGTGCGCCGCCGCCGACCAGGAGCAGCGCCACGGCCGCGGCGATCGGCACGACTGCCCGTTCCCTGTTTCGCTTCGTCGCGCGCGGAGCAAGCACCTGCGTCGCCGTCTCGTCGGCGCGGCCCAGTGCGCTCACCAGGGCGGCGCCGTCCGCCGGGCGGCCTGCGGGGTCCTTGGCAATCGATGCGGTGACGATGCGCACCAGCTCCGCCGGTGCGTCTGGCCGGAGCTCGGCGACGGCGCGCGGCGGCTCGTCGCGATGCATGCGCACGAGCTCCATCGCATTCGTCGAGACGAACGGCAGCGTGCCGGTCAGCATCCGGAAGAGGATCACGCCGAACGAGTAGACGTCGCTCGCGGGGCCGGCGGGAAGCCCCGAGGCCTGCTCGGGCGAGATGTACGACGCCGTGCCGAGCACGGTGCCGACCTCCGTCAGGGTGCTCGAGCTGCCGACGCGGGCGATCCCGAAGTCGGAGATCTTCGCACGCTCCTCCGCGTCGAAGAGGACGTTCGCCGGCTTCAGGTCTCGATGCACGAGGCCGCGCTCGTGGGCGTGAGCGAGACCGGCGGCGAGCTGCGTCGCGATGCGGAGGGTCTCGCCGTCCGGGAGCGGCTGCCCGGAGCGGAGCCGCTCCTCGAGTGAGCCGTTCGGGAGGTACTCGAGCACCATGTAGAGCCGGCCCTCGGCCTCGCCGTAGTCGTAGAGCGCGCAGATATTCGGGTGCGACAGCGCTGCGACGGCGCGTGCCTCACGCTCGAATCGCGCCGGGTCGGCGTTCGCCGCGAGCATCTTCACCGCGACCCGGCGCTCGAGCTCGTCGTCGTGGGCCAGCCAGACCGAGCTCATCGCACTGCGGCCGAGCGGCTCGAGCAGCCGATACCGGCCGGCGATCGTCTCCCCCGTCATCTCCGCGGGATTATCGTGCTCGTCGATGAGCGACCTGATCGGGATCGACGAGGCGCTGGCCCTCGTGCTCGCGCGCGTGCGCCCCTTGCCTCTCGTGGACGTGCCGATCCGGGACGCGGCCGGCCGCGTGCTTGGCGAGGACGCTCGCGCCGCCACCGACCTGCCGCCGTTCGACAGCTCCGCCATGGACGGCTATGCGGTGCGAGCCGCGGACACCCCGGGGCCGCTGCGGGTGGTGGGCCATTCCGCAGCCGGCCGCCCCGAGCTCCGGGTGGTCGGGCCGGGTGAGGCGGTCGTGATCTCGACCGGGGCAGTCGTGCCGGACGGCGCCGACGCCGTCGTTCCGGTGGAGCGGACATCCGGCGAGGTGGACGTCGAAGGAGTCGAAGCCGGTGAGAACGTCCGGCCCCGCGGCGGCGACGTGCGCGCGGGCGAGGTGGTCGTGCGCGCGGGCGAGCGGCTTGGCCCGCCGCAGCTCTCGGCGCTCGCCGCGGCCGGTGTGGCGAGCGTCCGCTGCGCGCGACCGCCGCGCGCCGCCGTGATCGCCACCGGGAGTGAGCTGCGGGCTCCCGGCGAGCCCCTCGGGCCCGGCGAGATCTACGAGTCGAACTCCCTGCTGATCTCGGCGCAGCTCGAGCTGTCTGGCAGCGAGGCGATCGTGCTCCCCGTCGTCGCCGACGACGAGGCTGCGACGCGCGCCGTGCTCGAGCGAGCGCTCGAGGAGGATCTCGTGGTCACGACGGGCGGTGTGTCGGTCGGCCCGCACGATCTCGTTCGCGCCACCCTGCAGGAGCTCGGCGCCGAGGAGGTGTTCTGGCGCGTCGCGGTGAAGCCGGGCAAGCCGATCGCGTTTGCGGTCCGCGGCGACACGCTGATCTTCGGACTGCCCGGCAACCCCGTCTCGTCGCTTGTCGCGTGCGAGTTGTTCGTTCGTCCTGCGCTGCGCGCGATGCAGGGAGCGCGCGATCCCGGGCCCGAGTACCTTCCCGGCCGGCTCGCCGCCGCGGTGCGCAGCAATCCCGAGCGTGACGAGCTCGTCCGCGCGCATCGCGTCGGGGACCGGCTCGAGCCGCTCGACGGACAGGAGTCGCACATGATCGTGCGCGCAGCGGGGGCGAATGCGCTCGTGCTGGTGCCGCGCGGCGACGATGAGCTGCCGCCGGGCACTGTCGTCGGGTACCTGCAGATCTGAGCGCTACCCGGTGCTGATTCGTCGCCGGCGGGCGCGGACGGCCAGGACGACGGTGCGCACGAGCTCGCGCAGGGGGCCGCGCTCGGGCCGCTCGCCCGCCGGCGGGTAGGGGGCGTAGCGGCCGGCAGCGACGACTGCGAGCTGCGTTGCGCACGCGGCGCCGCACAGGGTGATCGCGACAGCCGGCAGGTGCACGTAGCCGACGGCCACGAGCTCGAGCAGGTACCACGGCGCGTCGAAGCCGAGACCGAAGCGCAGTGCGAGGGAGAGAACGATCAAGAGCGGCCCGACGAGACCGATCAGAAAGACGAGAGCGCGCTTCGGCGGTCGATCGCTCTGTACCTGCGGGAGCCACAGCCAGGCATGCAGCGCCGGTAGGAAGAAGATCAGCGCGAACGGGTTTGTTGCCAGAACGAGCAACGCGACGATGCCGAGGCCGAGCAGAGCGACCGCCGAGCCGGCCAGTTGCTCCTCCGGGCCGACCTGCCGTCTCGGGACGAGCCGCTGGCGCGTCACGACCCACCCGGCGGCCCCGACGACCGCGAGCGCGGTCAGCGCGATCGCCGGCCAGTCGCCTGACGAGGCAACAGCGGGGTTCGGTGGGCGCGGCACGCCGGCGGGCCAGGCGCCGAGCGCGCGGAACACGACGAACGCGAGGCCGAGGAAGAGCCAGAAACCGAGGCGGCTGCGCAGGCTGCGCGCCGCAGGCAGCAGGCCGATCCGTCGCCGGCGGCAGTGGGCGAAGAGGTCGACCACGGCCACCACGTAGGGGATCAACAGACCGAAGAGCACGAGCTCGATCGCCCAGCCGCGCACGATTCGGTTTCCGGCCCACACGAAGCTCGTCGTCCCCTGCGCCAGTTCGAGGCCCTGGTCGAGTGAGCCGAGGAGCTCCTGCGCGGCGCGCCCCAGCCCCGTCAGCCGGGCCGTGTCGAGCGCCCCTGCGCGATCCGTGAACGCGGTCGGCGGACGTTCGCCTCCGGTCGTGAGCGTGACGGCCGGGATGCCCCGCGCGACGAACGGCCCCTGCTCGTGGAGGGTGAACGGGAACCCGAGGTCGATCAACTGCGCCAGCAGTCCGGCGCGCCGCGGCCGCGCTCCGGTCTGTTCGAGGACGCGCTTGGCGGCCGTCTCGACGAGCACCGCTGCCGGTGAGCGCGGGCTGTCGCCGGCGATCACGATTCGCGGCGGCCCGTGCCCGGCGATCGCATCCAGGTTGATCGTCGCGACGACGTGAAACGGCGAGCGCTGCGCGAACCGGAGCGCGCCGAGCCCTCCGAAGGAGCCGCCGTCCGTGGAGAGAAAGACGATCGTGTGCGCGGACCGGACTCGCTCCGCGGTGGGCGTGCCGGCCTGCGCATAGCCGCGTGCGAGCTCGACCAGCGCGGCCGTGCCGCTCGCATTGTCGCTCGCCCCCGGCCCCGTTCCCGTGTCGTCACGGTGAGCCATGACGACGATCGCGTCGGAGGACTGCCCGTCCGCGACCGCCCAGAGGTTGTGGAGCCGGACCTTCCCGAGACCGGGAACATGTGCCGACCAGGCGTCGGTCGAGACCGGCAGGCCGTACGGCGCGAGCTGGTCGCGGAACCACTGGCCGGCGTGGAGCGCCCCCGGGCTGCCGGGCACCCGGTTCGGGTAACGCGTCGAGAGATCCGCCGCCAGCTCCCTGGCGACGGGGCCGTCGAAGTTCGGCGGCAGAAGCGGAGCGGGCAGCGAGCCCGGCCGCGTGATGCTGAAGGCGAGGATCAGGAGCGGCAGCGAGAGAAAGAGCAGCGAGCTGCGGTAGAGGCGCGCGTTGATCGGCCGCTCGAGCGTGCCGCGGCGCGCGCGGCGACGGCGTGCGGGGGTGCGGGCCATCGCCATAGCGAGGGCTATCCTGGCAGCAGGCCGACCCCGATGCCCGAATCGACACCCACGATCCTGCTCGTCGACGATGAGGACGCCGTCCGCAAGGTGCTCGCGTTCCCGCTCGAGAAGGACGGGTACACGGTCGTCCAGGCGGCGGACGGCGAGGAGGCGCTGCACCACTTCGCCGAGACCCCGATCGATCTCGTGGTGCTCGACATCATGCTGCCTCGCCTCGACGGGCTGGAGGTGTGCAAGCGGCTTCGCGCCACGAGCACGGTGCCGATCATCATGCTCACGGCCCGCGACGACGAGCTCGACAAGGTGATCGGCCTCGAGCTCGGCGCGGACGACTACATCACGAAGCCGTTCTCGATTCGCGAGTTCCGCTCGCGCGTGCGCGCCCTGTTGCGCCGCTCCCGGGCGCCGCATGCGGCCGCCGACGGCCAGGCGGAGCGGATCGAGCACGACGGGCTCGTGATCGACGTGCCGCGCCGGGTGGTCGAGGTGCGGGGCGAGCCGGTGCAGCTGACCTACGTCGAGTTCGAGCTGCTGCGCTCGCTGGCGTCCCATCCGGGGCGCGTCTTCAGCCGCCGCATGCTGCTCGAGGCGCTCTGGAAGAGCGCTGACTACCGCGATCCCCGCACGATCGACGTCCACGTGCGCCACCTGCGCGAGAAGCTCGAAGCGGAGCCGCGCACGCCGGAGTACATCCTGACGGTCCGCGGCGTCGGCTACCGCTTCCGCGACCGGTGAGCCCGCTCTCGAGCGTTCGCGGCAAGCTCGCGCTGGCGCTCCTGCTCGTCGTCGCCGGTGTGCTCGTGATCGTCTACCTGATCGTCGTCCCGTCCTACCGGGCCTCCCTCGTCAACACCGAGCTGAAGGGGCTCCAGGCCTCGCTGCAGACCGTCGCCATCCCGTTTCCGGCCCAGGGCTACCTCCAGCAGCAGTTCGTCGAGCAGGTGGCCCAGGAGACGAACGCCCGCGCGGTCGTCTTCTCGCTGACGAGCGACTCGCCGACCCTGATCGAGGCATTCGCCGACTCGGCGACGGAGCGTGATTCGACCGAGCTGCAGAACGATCCGGTCGCGCTCCGGGCGATCCGCCGCCAGGCGCTCGTCCACGGCACGGTGCGCCGCGGCGGTCAGACCTATGCCGAGGTCGCCTTTCCCGACGGCGCGTCCGCGATCATGCTCTCGGCGTCGCTGCACGACCAGCTGCAGGCGGTCGCGCTCGTGCGCCGGCGCGTCTTCGTCGCCGGCGGCCTGGCGATGGCCTTCGCCGTGCTCTTCGGCTACGCGGGCGCCAGCCTGATCACCCGCCGCATCCGCCGCCTGGAGACGGCGGCGGAGCGGATCGCCGAGGGGAACTTCGACCAGCCGGTCGTCGACCACGGCTCGGACGAGGTCGGGCAGCTGGCCCGGACGTTCGAGCGCATGCGGCTCCGGCTCTCGAATCTCGACCGGGCCCGCGGCGAGTTCATCGCCAACGCCTCGCACGAGTTGCGCACCCCGCTCTTCTCCCTCGGGGGCTTCCTGGAGCTGCTCGACGACCCCGAGCTCGACGACGACACCCGGGACGAGTTCGTCGGGCAGATGCGGGAGCAGGTCGTGCGGCTGACCACGCTGGCCACGAACCTGCTCGATCTCTCCAGGCTCGACGCCGGGCGGCTGACGGTTGCCCGCGAGCCGCTCGACCTCGCCGAGCTCGCCGGTGAGCTCGCGGCCGAGCTCGGGCCGCGGGCGGCGGCGGCCGGGCACGACCTGGAGCTCCCGCCGTCGCCGGTCGTGCCTGCGCGAGGAGATGCAGAGCGCGTGCTGCAGATCGGACGGGTGCTGCTCGAGAACGCCCTCGTGCACACCCCCGCCGGCACCAGGGTGCGGGTGTCGACGGAGCTCGACGGCGGCCGCGCGCTGCTGACGGTCGCGAACGACGGCCCGGAGATCCCGGCCGACGCGCGCGGGCGGATCTTCGAGCGCTTCTACCGGCTCGACGGCGGCCGGGCTTCGGGCAGCGGGCTCGGCCTGGCGATCGCGCGGGAGCTGGCGGAGGTGATGGGCGGGCGGATCGAGCTGGAGTGCGAGGGCGGCTGGACGCGGTTCACGCTCGTGCTCAGCGCGAACGCCCAGGACCGCGAGCTCGAGCCGGCCCGCGTCGAGCCCGCCGCTCGTCCCTGAAAAATGTGAAAACGGCGCAAACGCCGCCCTGGAGCCAAATCTCCGCACGGCCCCGGGGACGCGGCTACAGTTCGCCGCCGGTGCGTTCGAGCTCTGTCGCGGGTATCGCCCTGGTTGCTGCCGTGATCGGCGGCGCGGCCGTGCTGGTCGTCGGCAAGGCGACCGGCTGGCTCCGCACGGGCTCGGCCAGGACCGTCGTCGTCGCCCAGTCGCCGTCCCGCTCGGGTGACGCGGCACCCGTGATCGTCGCGAAGCCACTCGCGGGCAACGGTTTCGCGCCCGCGCAGATCTTCCGGCGCCGCTCGGCCGGGGTCGTGACGATCGTCTCCTACTTCGACTCGGGCAACGTGCCCGACGCGAGCGCAGGCCAGGGCTCGGGGTTCGTCGTCAGCCCGCGAGGCGTGATCCTCACGAATGCGCACGTGATCACGACCGCGGGCCAGCCCGGGACGGCGCTGGGCCGTGCGACGGCGGCGCACACCGTGTACGTCGAGTTCGCGGACGGCGACCGCGTGCCTGCCACCGTCGTCGGGTACGACCTCTACGACGATGTCGGCGTGATCCGCGTCGATCCGGCGCTGCATGCGCTCGATCCGGTGCCGCTCGGCGATTCGAGCCGCGTCGTCGTCGGCCAGCCCGTCGCTGCGATCGGCAGCCCCTTCGGGAACACCGACTCGCTCTCGGTCGGCGTCGTCTCGGCGATTCGCCGCTCGATTCCGTCCCTGACGAGCCGGTATCGCCTGGTCGACGCGATCCAGACCGACGCGCCCATCAACCACGGCAACTCGGGCGGGCCGCTCTTCGACGCACGCGGCCGGGCGATCGGGATCAACGCCCAGATCCGCTCGAGCGGCGGCACGTCCGGATTCGAAGGCGTCGGTTTCGCCGTGCCGATCGACTCGGCGAAGCGGTCGCTGGGGCAGCTCCTCGCGAACGGGGCCGTCCGCTACGCCTACGTCGGGATCACCACGGAGGACTTGACCCCCTCGATCGCGAAGAAGTTCGGGTACGCCGCCAGACGCGGCGCGATCGTCGACGCCGTCACGCCGGGGAGCGCAGCGTCGCATGCCGGGATCGCGGCCGGCTCCAGGCAGGTGGTCTTCGAAGGACAAGCGCTCAGGGTCGGCGGCGACGCCGTCGTGGCGATCGCCGGGCTGCCCGTGACGAACGCCGAGGACGTCGTCCGGATCGTCTCCGAGCGGCTGTTTCCCGGCGAGACGGTGCCGTTCACGGTCGTGCGCGGGCCGAAGCGGCGAATCGTCCGCGTGACCCTGACCGAGCGCCCGCCCGGCTAGCCCGCCCCGGGCAGGGGATCCGCGCCTGCCCCCGAATCCGCTTCGAGCAGGTTTCGGCAGGATCTCCGATGTTTATCTTTCGAATCCGCGGGGAAAGAAGCGGGCATGAGCGCGAACGGGCACACGGGCAACGGCGACAGCCAGGCGATCCGCCTGACGATTCCGGCGAAACCGGAGTTCATCACGCTCGGCCGGCTCGCCCTCGCCGGGCTCGTCCAGTCGCGTCCGGAGCCCGTGTCGCGAGAGACCCTCTGCGATCTCAAGCTCGCGCTCACCGAGGCGTGCACGAACTCGGTTCGCCATGCCTACAACGGCACGCGGGGCAGCGTGCAGATCCTCTACGAGCTCCACGCCGACCGGCTCGTGGTCGAGGTGACCGACGACGGCAAGGGCTTCGAGCCGCCGGTCGACCCGGGAGCAACGACCAACGGTGTCGACGGCGAAGGCGGGCTCGGGCTCGCGATCATCGACGCTCTTGCCGACGAGCTCGAGATCCGTGAGCGCGGGCAGGGCGGGTCGTCCCTGCGCTTTGTCAAGCTGCTCTAGGTTTGCTGCCACTCGTCAACGTCGGCCGTAAGGCGCTCGGCGACTACGCCACGCTGGCGTCGCGCGGCCTGATGAACGAGATCCAGCGGCTCGCCGAGCCTCTGCAGGGGAAGCGGATCGTGCACGTGTCGGCGACGGCCTTCGGCGGCGGCGTCGCGGAGATCAACTACACCCTCGTGCCGCTGATGGCGGACGCGGGGCTCGACGTCGAGTGGCGGCTCATCCACGGCGAGGACGAGTTCTTCAACGTCACGAAGGCGATCCACAACGGCCTGCAGGGCGCCGAGCGCGCGCTGACCGGCGGCGAGCAGGCGATCTTCGCGCGCTTCAACGCCGAGAATGCGCTCCAACTGCCGGAGACCGAGTACGACTACGTGATCATCCACGATCCCCAGCCGGTGGCGATGATCGACTCGTTCCCGGAACGGCGCGCCAAGTGGATCTGGCGCGGGCACATCGACTTCTCGACCCCGAACGACGAGGTGTTCGACGTGCTGTTGCCGTCGATCCGTCGCTTCGACGCGGCGATCTTCCACATGCGCGAGTACGTCCCGCGTGCGGATCTGCCGCTGGCGGTCGTGTGGCCCCCGGCGATCGATCCGCTGATGCCGAAGAACATGGCGCTCTCGTTCGAGGACGCCGCCTACATCGTCGACCAGTTCGGAATCGACGTCGAGCGTCCTCTGCTCACACAGGTGTCGCGCTTCGACCCGTGGAAGGACCCGCTCGGCGTCATTGACGCCTACCGCCGTGTCAAGCGGCGGTTCCCCGAGGTGCAGCTCGCGCTGGTCGGCTCGATGGCTCACGACGATCCGGAGGGCTGGGACTACTACAAGCGCACCGTCGAGCACGCCGACGGCGATCCGGACGTCTACATCCTCAGCAACATGAACAACGTCGGCGCGGTCGAGGTGAATGCGTTCCAGGTGCACTCGCAGGGCCTGATCCAGAAGTCGACGAAGGAGGGCTTCGGACTGACCGTCACGGAGGCGCTCTGGAAGGCGCGACCGATGGTCGCGGGGCGAGTCGGCGGGATCGTCGCGCAGATCGCCGACGGTGAGACGGGCTGGCTGGTCGACTCCGTCGAGGCGTGTGCTTCAGCGTGCATCGAGATCCTGCGCGACCCGGACGAGGCGCGGACGCGCGCGCTGAAAGGCAAGGAGCACGTGCGAAGGCACTTCCTGACGCCGCGGCTGCTCCGCGACTGGCTCGTTCTCTTCAACAAGCTCGCCGGCAACGACACGGGCGGGAGCGAGGTCGTCGTTGTCTGATCGGAAAACGCTGATCGTCGTCTCGAACCGCGGGCCGGTGACCTACGACAACGTCGACGGCCGGCGCGTCGAGCGGCGGGGAGGCGGCGGCCTCGTGACGGCGCTGCGTGGGCTGCGGGACCGGCACCACGTTGTCTGGATCGCGAGCGCGACCACGGACGAGGACCGCGTCGTCGCGAGTGAAGGCGGCGGCGACGTCGTGCTCGTCGCGCACGACGCCGAGGCATACGACCGTTACTACAACGTCGTCGCGAACCCGATGCTCTGGTTCATCCAGCATTCGCTGTGGGATCAGGGCTCTCGGCCCGAGCTCGGCCGTGCGTTCCACGACGCGTGGCACGACGGTTACGAGCGCGTCAACAGGTCGCTGGCGAACGCGGTCGTTGCCGAGCTGGACAACCATCCGGGCGCGACGGTGTTCTTTCACGACTATCACCTGTATCTCGTGCCCGGATTCGTGCGGGCGGCACGGCCCGACGCACGGCTGGGCCACTTCGTGCACATCCCGTGGCCGACCGACTGGAGCGTGCTGCCCGGGCCGATGCGCCGTGCGGTCCACGAGGGCCTGCTGGCGAACGACGTCGTCGCGTTCCACACGCGACGCTCTGCGCTGAACTTCGAGCGCAGCTGCGCAGACGTCGTCGGCGGCATTCACGGCACCAAGGTCACGCATCACCCGATCTCGGTCGACGTCGCGGAGTTCGAGCGGCTGCGCGACAGCGACGCCGTTCGCGTTGCGGAAACGACCCTGCCGCGGCCCGAGAAGCTGATCGTCCGCGTCGACCGCACCGATCCGTCGAAGAACATCGTGCGCGGCTTCCACGCCTTCGCGCTCCTGCTCCAGGAGCATCCGGAGTGGCGGGGACGTGTGACGATGCTTGCGCTGCTCGACCCGTCGCGGCAGGCGATACCCGAGTACGTCGAGTACGTGGCCGAGATCGAGCGGGCCGTGCGGGAGGTCAACGACCGGTTCGGGACGGTGGTCGATCTGCAGGTCGCGGACGACTTCCCGCGCTCCGTCGCGGCGTACAAGCAGTACGACGTGCTGCTCGTCAACGCGGTGTCCGACGGCCTCAACCTCGTTGCCAAGGAAGGCCCGCTCGTCAATCAACGCGACGGGGTGCTCGTGCTCTCGGAGAGCGTCGGAGCGCATGAGGAGCTGGCGGAGTGGGCCGTCGAGGTGAACCCGTTCGACGTGTGGGGGCAGGCGCAGGCGCTGCACGACGCGCTCGCGATGGCGCCGGCCGAGCGCAGCCGCCGCGCCGAGGGGCTTCGCGGGCAGGTGCGGGAGAACGACCTCGCGCGCTGGATCGACGGCCTCCTGTCCGACCTGCCCGGCGCCGCGACGTAACCTTCCGGCATGGGTGTTGCCGTTTCTGGCGAGCTGCGGGCCGTCCGTCGATGACCGATCTGTCACACGTCGACGAGAGCGGTTCGGTGAGGATGGTCGACGTCGGCGGCAAGCCGTCGCAGCACCGCCGTGCCGTCGCGCGGGCCGTCGTGCACATGGCGCCGGCGACCGCGTCCCGTCTGCGGGAGCTGCCGAAGGGCGACGCGCTGGCCACGGCGCAGCTCGCGGGGATCATGGCGGCGAAGCGCACCGCTGAGCTGATCCCGCTCTGCCATCCACTGCCGCTCACGCACATCGCCGTCGAGCTGCAGGTGCTCGACGACGGCGTCGAGATCGTTGCGTCGGCGGAGACGACCGGCCAGACCGGTGTCGAGATGGAGGCGCTCACCGGAGCCTCGGTCGCGGCGCTGACGATCTACGACATGGCGAAGGCGATCGACAAGCAGATGACCTTCGCCGTCGAGCTGCTCGAGAAGAGGAAGACGTGAAGGCGGCGGTGCTCACCGTGTCGGACCGTGTCTCACGAGGCGAGGCGGACGACACGAGCGGCAATCTTCTCGAGGAACGGCTGCGCGCCGACGGCCACGACGTCGAGCGTCGCGTCGTCGCCGACGAGGCCGACGAGATCGCGGCGGCGATCGAGGATCTCGCCGCGTCTGCGGAGCTCGTGCTCACTACAGGAGGCACCGGCCTCGCTCCCCGCGACGTGACGCCCGAGGCGACGCGCACCGTGTTGCAGCGCGAGGCGCCCGGGTTTGCGGAAGCGCTACGGGCAGACGCGATCGCGAGGACGCCGCACGGCCTCCTCTCGCGAGGCGTCTCCGGCGTCGTCGGCCGCACGCTCGTCGTCAACCTGCCCGGGTCGCCCGGTGGGTGCCGTGACGGGTATGCGGTGCTGCGTCCCGTGCTCGAGCATGCGGTCGCGCTGCTCGCCGACCAGCCGACCTCTCACCGGCAGACGTAGGTGGGAAGCGCGTGAGAGTCGCCCGCCTCTACTACCGGCTCGTCAAGTTCGAGCACACGATCTTCGCACTGCCGTTTGCCTACGTCGGCGCATTCCTTGCGGTCGGCGGCATGCCGTCGGCCTACGATCTCACGTGGATCACCGTTGCGATGATCGGTGCGCGGTCGCTCGCCATGGCGTTGAACCGTTTGATCGACGCACGCATCGACGCAGCCAATCCACGAACTGCCGCCCGGGAGCTGCCGTCGGGAGCGCTGAGCGGCGCCGGCGTGATCGTGTTCTGCGCGGTGTCGCTCGTCGTCTATCTCTTCGCGGTGTGGCAGCTCAATCCGTTCGTGCGCCCGCTCTCGCCGATTCCGGTCGCGGCGTTCGTCATCTACCCGTATCTGAAGCGCTTCACCTGGCTGTGCCATTTCTGGCTCGGGGGGATCGACGGCCTCGCGCCGGTCGGCGCCTGGGCTGCGATCAAAGGCGACCTGCCGTGGCAGGCGTGGGCCCTCGGTGCGGCCGTCGCCACCTGGGTCACGGGCTTCGACCTCTTCTACGCGCTGTTCGACGTCGATGTCGACCGCCAACAGGGACTGCACTCGTGGGCCACGCGGTTCGGTGAGCGCGGCGCGTTCGCAGGCGCGCGCGTCCTCCACCTGGCGACGATCGTCTTCCTCACCGCCGCCGGGCTCGGGCTCGACGTCGGCATTCCCTATTGGCTCGGCGTGGCCTGCGTCGGCGGCCTGCTCGTCTACGAGCACTCGCTCGTCCGGCCGGGCGACCTGCGACGGCTCGACGCGGCGTTCTTCACGATGAACGGCGTGATCTCGCTCGCGTTCTTCATCTTCGTGCTCGCCGACGTTCTGTGATCGTCGGCCTGCTCCATCCAGGCGAGATGGGCTCGGCGGTCGGGCGGGTACTGCAGACGAACGGCCACGAGGTGCTGTGGGCCTCGGAAGGCCGAAGCGAGGCGACCCATGCCCGCGCGGCCGGGTTTCGCGACACCGGCTCCGTGTCGGCGCTCGCGCTCGAGGCCGAGGTGATCCTCTCGATCTGCCCGCCGCACGGCGCGCTCGACGTCGCGCGTTCGGCTCAGGGTCTCGGCGGCGTGTACGTCGACGCAAACGCCGTTTCGCCGCAGCGCGCGCTCGAGGTCGCGGCGCTGCATCCGCGCTTCGTCGACGGCGGCATCGTCGGCGGCCCTCCCAGGGAGCCCGGGACGACGCTGTATCTCTCGGGCGCCGAGGCCCCGCTGATCGCTTCGTTGTTCGCCGGCTCGGACCTCGAGCCTCGCGTCGTCGCGAACGCGTCGGCGGTGAAGATGGCGTACGCGGCGTGGTCGAAAGGCAGCACCGCGATGTTGCTCGCCATCCAGGAGGTCGCCCGGCACTTCGACGTCGAGGACGAGTGGCGCCGTGCGGCGCCCGAGCTCGCGGCGCGCCTCCCGGGCGCGAAACGCTCCGCCGCGACGAAAGGCTGGCGCTGGGTGGGGGAGATGGAGGAGATCGCCGAGACGTTCACGGCGGCCGGACAGCCGGACGGCTTCCACCGCGCCGCCGCGCAGGTGTACCGGTCGTGATCAGCGCCCGGGGCCTCGCGAAGCGCTACGGCGACCGCCGGGTCTTCGCGGGGGTCGACCTGGAGCTGCAGGCCGGCGGGTTCCTGCTCGTCGCCGGCCCGAACGGCTCCGGCAAGACGACGCTCCTGCGCGTGCTGGCGGGGCTGGCCGCGCCGACCGCCGGCGAGCTGAGACTGCCCGAGCGCGGCACGGTCGGCTATCTCGGCCACGAGCCGCTCGTCTACCGGGAGCTCTCGCCGCTCGAGAACCTCACCCTCTTCGGCAGGCTCTACAGGATCCCCGAACGCGGCGAGCGCATCGGGATGCTGCTCGAGCGATTCGGTCTCTGGGACGTGCGTCACGAGCGCGTCTCGACGTTCTCGCGCGGCATGCAGCAGCGGCTCGGGCTCTGCCGCGTGTTGCTGCACGAGCCGTCGCTGCTGCTGCTCGACGAGCCGTACAACGCGCTCGATGCCCAGGGAGCCGAGTTGCTCGACGGCCTCTTCGACGAGCGCGTCGCCGGCCCGCCGCGGACGTGGGTCGTCGCCACGCACGACGTGCAACGCGTCGAGCATCGCGCGACCGACCGCCTGGCGTTCGCATGACCTATGTCGCCGACGTCGGGGCGCTTGCGCGCAAGGATCTGCTGTTGGAGCTGCGCGCGAAGGAGACGCTGCCCGCCATGCTCCTGTTCGTCCTCGCAGCGCTCACGATCTTCCACTTCGCGCTCCCGCGCGGAACGAGCCACACCGCCGCGCTCGGCCTCTTGTGGGCGGCGCTGATCTTCACCGCCTTGCTCGGGCTCACGCGGGCGTTCGTCGCCGAGCGAGAGCAAGGGATGTTCGACGCGCTCGTGCTCGCTCCGTGCGATCGCAGCGCGATCTGGCTCGGCAAGGTCCTTGCGGTGCTCGCCTTCCTCGTTGCGGCGCAGGTCGTCGCGCTGCCGGCATTCGCCGCGTTCTTCTCGGGACTGGACGGCCGCACCGTCGCCGCGGTCGCGCTCGCCGATGTCGGCATCGCGACGGTCGGCACGCTGTTCGGCGCGATGGCCGTCGCGGGGCGGGCGCGCGAGCTGCTCCTGCCGCTGCTCTTCCTGCCGATGGCGATCCCGATCGTGGTCGGCGGCGTCGGTGGGTATCTGTGGTTCCTGCTGCTCTACGACGCGATCTTCGCCGTGCTCAGCTGGGCGGCGTTCGAGTATGTCGTGGCGGAGACGTAGGAGGGGACTACCATGCACACGCCGTGCCGCACCTGAGACTTCCCGCCCTTGCGCTCTCCTGTGCGGCCCTGATCGGCCTCGCGCTCGGGCTGATCTTCTTCTACGCGCCGACCGATGCCGACCAGGGCTTCTCGCAGCGGATCTTCTACTTCCACGTGCCGATCGCCTTGACGTCGTACGTCTGCTTCGGCTGGGGCGCCTGGAAGGCATTGCGATACCTGCGCACACGTGACGAGCGCGCCGACCTGGAGAGCTACGTCGCGATCCACCAGGGCGTGATCTTCGGTGCGCTGACGCTCGTGACAGGCTCGATCTGGGCCAAGGCGTCGTGGGGAGTCTGGTGGTCCTGGAGCGAGAACCAGCTCGTCCTCTTCCTCGTGCTCTTCCTCTTCTACTGCGCCTACTTCATGCTGCGCTTCTCGGTCGACCCGGGGCCGCCGCGCGCGAACATGAGCGCGGTGTACGCGCTGTTCGGCGTCGTGCTGATCCCGGTCTCGTTCCTGGCGATCCGCCTCTCGCAGAAGTTCATCCACCCGGTCGTCTTCAACTCGCACGGCCCGCAGATGACGGGGTCGCAGTTCTTCGTGTTCTGCGTCTCGCTCGCTGCCGTGCTCGCGCTCTTCGCGACGCTCTACCAGGTGGAGCTCGCGGGCAAGCGACTCGATGCGCACGTGCGCGAGCTGCGCGAGCTGCTGACATGAGCTCGAGCCCTCCGTCGGAGTGGCAGTACGTCGCCGCCGCCTACTCGGTGGTCTTCGTCGTCGTGCTCACCTGGGTCGCGCTGATCGCCGCGAAGCTCGGGCGGCTGCAGAGAGAGCTCGGCGATCTCGTCGAGAAGGCGCGCGATCGTGGTTGAAGCCCTCTTCTGGCCCGCGCTGCTCTTCTACGGCGAAGCCGCCTTCGCCTACGCGTCCGATCGAACCTCACGTGCGGCGACCTGGGGCGTGCGCATCGGCTGGATCGCCCAGACCGCGCTGCTCGCCGCGCAGGCCGCCGGAGCCGAGAGCTTTCCGTGGACGACCTGGGCCGGGTCGCTCAACCTGTTCGTCTGGTTCGTCGTCGGTGCGTACCTGATCTGGGGCTGCCGGCCGCGGTTTCGCCTGCTCGGCCTCGCCGTCATGCCGCTCGCCGCCGGGCTCTTCCTCGTTGCGCGGATCGGAGGCGGGACGGCCACCGGCGCGAAGTCGGGCTACGGCAACGCGTTCCTCGTGCTGCACGTCGGCTTCGTGCTGGCGGCCTTCGCCGGCTTCACGCTCGCCGCAGCGCTCGCGGGTCTCTATCTCTGGGAGGAGCGGAGGCTCAAACGCCGCGCGGCGGACATCCTGCGGCTGCGTCTGCCTCCGCTCGCGTCGCTCGAGCGCCTGACCTGGCGGACGATCGCGATCTCGTTGCCGCTGCTGACGCTCGGCCTTGCCGCCGGGATCGTCCGGCAGCGGCAGCGCGGTGGCTCGATCGACGCGCTCGAGGCCGCCACGGTCGTCACGTGGCTCGTCTACGGTGGCTTTCTCGCGCTGCGGCCGACCGGGCGCCGCGCTGCGTATCTGGCGCTCGGGGGCTTCGCGCTCGTGATCGTCGCGCGGCTCGCGCTGGCCGGGAGCCACTTCGGATGACGCTCACGCTCGTCGGGCTCTCGCATCACGTCGCGCCGGTCGAGCTGCGCGAGCGTGCGACCCTCGACCTCGCCGGCGCCGCAGAGCTCGCGCGCTCGCTCGGCGATGCCGTCTGCCTGTCGACGTGCAACCGCACCGAGCTCTACGTCGACGGGATCGACGAAGGCGTCGTGCTCGCCGCGCTCGAGCGGCTTGCCGGCGAGCCGTTGGCCGGAGTCGTGTACCGCCTGCACGAGGACGCCGCCGCGCTGCATCTCTTCAGGGTCGCAGCCGGCCTCGACTCGCTCGTCCCGGGCGAGGGCGAGATCCTCGGCCAGGTGCGGGCCGCCTACGAGTCCGCGCCCGCCGGGCCGCTGCTCGACCGCGTGTTCCGCCAGGCTCTCGCCGTCGGCAAGCGCGTGCGCACCGAGACGGCGATCGGAGAGAGCCCCGCCTCGGTCTCGTCGGCGGCCGCCGCGCTCGCGGGCCAGGTCTTCGGCGATCTGACCGGCCGGCGGGTGCTGCTGATCGGCGCCGGCCGGATCGGCGAGCTCGCCGCGTCGAACCTGTCGTCCCGCGGCGCCGAGATCGCTTTCGTCGCCAACCGCACCGTCGAGACGGCGCACGAGCTCGCACGCCGGTTCGGCGGGCGGGCCCTGACGCTGGACGAGATCGCTGCACGGCTCGGCGAGGTCGACGTCGTCGTCTCGTCCACGAGCGCGCCCGGTCCCGTTCTGCAGGCGTCCGACGTGCCGTCGAAGCGGCGCACGCCGCTCTTCTTCATCGACATCGCCGTGCCGCGCGACCTCGACTCCGAGATCGCCCGTCTCGACGGCTGTTTCCTCTACGACATCGACGACCTGGAGGCTGTTGTCGCCGAGACGCTCGCGGGCCGTCGCGCAGAAGCCGAGCGTGCCGAGCAGCTCGTCGCCGAGGAGGCGGAGCGCTTCCATGCCTGGCGCGCATCGCTCGACGTCGTGCCTGCCATCGCCTCGCTGCGGGCACGGGCCGAGGAGATTCGCAACGCCGAGCTCGCGAAGCTCAAAGGGCGCGTCTCGGACGACGAGCGGCGGACGATCGAGTCGGTGACCTCCCAGATCCTGAACAAGCTCCTGCACCTGCCGACGATCCGCATGAAGGAGGCTGCGGTCAGTCCCGACGGCGCGGCCTACGCCGACGCCGTCCGTCATCTCTTCGGCCTGGAGGACGAGGAGTAGGTGCTCGTCCGCATCGGGTCTCGCGGATCGAGGCTCGCGCTCACGCAGGCCGAGCAGGCCGCCGAGGCCCTGCGGAGGCCGGGGGTCGAGATCGCCTTCGTCCCGATCACGACCGCCGGCGACCGCGACCGCACACGCCCGTTCGGCCAGATCGGCGAGCGGGGCGTGTTCGTGAAGGAGATCGAGGAGGCGCTCCTCTCGGGACGCATCGACGTCGCCGTCCATTCCGCGAAGGACATGACGTCGACCGACACCGTGGGGCTCGCAGTCGGGGCGTATCTGGAACGGGACGACCCGCGCGATGCACTGATCGGAGCAGCGTCGATCCGGCCGGGAATGCGCATCGGCACCGCGTCGGCGCGGCGCCGGGCCCAGCTCCTGGCGCACGAGCCGACGCTGTCGATCGAGCCGCTGCGCGGCAACGTCGAGACGCGCATCCGGAAGCAACGCGAGCGAGGGCTCGACGCGATCGTGCTGGCGGCGTGCGGTCTCGACCGCCTCGGCCTCGCCGGCGAGATCGGCGCCAGGCTCGACCCGGAGCTGATGCTGCCGGAAGCGGCGCAGGGCGCGCTCGCGTTGCAGGTGCGGGCCGGGGAGGAGGAGCTCGTCGGCCGGGTCGATCACGCCGAGACGAGGCGCAGAGTCGAGCCCGAGCGGCGATGCGTCGCGGCGATCGGCGGCGGGTGCCTCGCCCCGGTCGCGGCGCATCACGACGGTCGAACGCTCACGGCGCTGATCGCCGACGAGAACGGAGCCTGGATCGAGCAGCGCTCCGGCGACGATGCGGTCGCGCTGGCCGAGGAACTGACGGCGCTCGCCGCGGCGCGATGAGAGTGATCGTGACGCGGCCGCGCACGCAGGCGCGGCCGCTCGTCGAGGCACTGGCGGCGCTGGGCGCCGCTGTCGTCGAGTGCCCGCTGATCGAGATCGAGCGGATCTCGGATGCGCCCATCGACGCGGCCGGCTACGACTGGCTGATCATCACGAGCCCGAACGGCGCCGACGAGATCGCCGCCCGTGGGCGCAACCTTCCGGCACTCGCCGCCGTCGGCCCCGGGACGGCCGAGGCGCTTCGCGCGCACGGTCTCGAGCCTGCGTTCGTTCCGAGCGAGTCGTCTCAGGAGGGAATGCTGCGCGAGTTTCCACGACCCGCCGGCCGGGTGCTCTTCGCCGCGGCAGAAGGCGCCCGCCGCGGCCCGATCGACGAGCTCGGCGCCGATTTCGTCGCGCTGTACCGAACGCGGCTCCTGACGCCGCCTCCGCCCGAGGGAGACGTCGTCGTGCTCGCGTCCGGCTCGGCCGCCCGCGCCTACGCGGGGATCGGCGGTGCAGCTCCCGCGGTCACGATCGGCCCGGAGACGACGCGTGTCGCCGTGGGCCTCGGCCTCACCGTCGCTGCAGAGGCGGCGACCCACGATCTCGAGGGGCTCGTCGCCGCGGTGTCGGATCTGATGAAGTCCGCACCGTGGGCGTGATCACGTTCCTCACCGACTTCGGGCTGCAGGACGACTTCGTCGGGACGTGCCACGGCGTGATCGCCGGGATCGCGCCCGAGGCGCGTGTGATCGACGTGACGCACGGCATCGCGCCGCAGGCGGTCCTCCAGGGCGCGCTCGTCCTGCGGAACACGATGCGCTACCTGCCGGTGGGCGTGCATCTCGCAGTCGTCGACCCCGACGTCGGAGGCGACCGCCGCGCCGTCGCCGTGCGCGCTGCGGACGGCCGAACGTTCGTGGGGCCCGACAACGGGCTGCTGATGCTCGCCGCCGACGAGCTCGGCGTCGCGGCCGCGCACGAGCTCGAGGACGAGCGGTTCCGGCTGCCCGAGGTCTCGCGCACGTTCCACGCCCGCGACGTGTTCGCGCCGGCCGCAGCGCACCTCGCAGCCGGGGTCTCGCTCGAAGAGCTCGGCCCCGCGCTCGACCCCGCGACGCTCGTCCGCATCGACGTGCCCGACCCGGCGGTCGGGCGGTCGCAGATCTCGGCCACCGTGCTGTCGGTCGACCGGTTCGGGAACGTCGCGACGAACGTTCGGCGCACGCACATCGAAGATCTCGGCTTGGCGACCGGCGACCGGGTCGAGGTTCGGATCGCGCTCGATCGCTACTACGCGTTCGTCGCCGACACGTTCGCCGATGCCGACCCGGGCGAGTTGATCCTCTACGAAGACTCCTACGGACTGATCACACTGGCGATCAGCCTCGGCGACGCAGCACGTCTCACCGGGGCGGCCAGCGGGGACGAGCTGCGGATCGCGGTTTCGTGACGCTCGGGCAGCGATTCGCCCGCCTCGTCACGAACCTGGTCGTTCGCGCGCCGTTTCTCTGGCGCCTCTTCCGTGTCCCCCTGACCCGCAACTTCGACCGGCTCGCTCCCGAGTGGGATGCGACCCGGGTCAGCCGTGAGCGCCTCGCTCCGATGATCGCGGCGCTCGAGTCGCTGCCCGACCCGCCGGCGCGGACGCTCGACGTCGGCACCGGCACGGGGGCGGTCGCGCGGCTCATGGCGGAGCTGTGGCCGGACGCCGAGGTGCTCGGCGTCGACGCCTCGGCCGGGATGATCGCCGAGGCCCGCCGCCTCGGCCGCGAGCGCTACGAGGTCGCAGATGCCTCCAACCTGCCGTTCGACGCGGCCAGCTTCGATCTCGTGACGCTGAACAACATGATCCCCTTCTTCGACGAGCTCGCACGGATCACGAAGCCCGGCGGCCTGGTCGCGGTCGCGTACAGCATGGGCCCCCGCACCCCGATCTGGGTGCCTCTCGAGACCGTCCAGACGAGCCTCGAGCAACGAGGGTTCGCCCACGTAGCGGATTTCGCCGCAGGACCGGGGCTCGCGCTCCTTGCCCGCAAGGACGAAGTGACATAGGGTGATGGGTACAGAGACGTTCGCGACGCGGTAGCACCGGTCCGGACGTCTCTTTTCGTGCGGCTACACTTGCGACCCGCAAGGCGAGGTAGCTCAGTTGGTAGAGCACACGGCTGAAAACCGTGGTGTCGCCGGTTCAAGTCCGGCCCTCGCCACTGTCGCTCGAAATCCGGCTCCGGCTGCGCCGGAGCCATGACGATTTCGAGCGATTCGTCTTCTTCGAACGGCGTTGGGTGGGCCGAGCCCGCACAGGTCGGGCTCGGCGGCGACTGATTGGTGGCGTACATTCCGTCGGCGATGAGCGCCAAGGACAAGTTGAGTCGCATTGCGATCATCGGGGCCGGGCTCGACCTGGGGGCCGGTCGCCGCGGCGTCGACATGGGGCCGTCGGCGATCCGCTATGCCGAGTTGGAGGCGCGCGTCCGCGACATCGGGCACGACGTCGCCGACTGGGGCGACATCCGTTCGCCCGTGCCCGAGGCAACCGACGTCGGCGACCCGGCGGCCCGGTACCTCGCGCCGATCATGCAGGCGTGCGAGCGCGTCGCCGGGCTTGTCGGTGATGCGGCCGACCAGGCTCTCGTGCCGCTCGTCCTCGGCGGCGACCACTCGATCGCCGTCGGGACCCTCGGCGGGATGGCCAAGACCCGCGGCCCCGGCGCGACCCTGTGGATCGACGCGCACGGCGACCTCAACAGACCCGGCACGTCGCCGAGCGGCAACGTGCACGGCATGCCGCTCGCGGCGGCCCTGGGCGTCGCCGGCCCGGGCTTCCACTCCGAGGCGTTCCCGACGCCGTCCGTGAAACGCGCGGCCCTCTTCGGGGTCCGCTCACTCGACCCGGGGGAGCGCGAGTTGATCCGCGAGCTCGACATCAAGGTGTTCACGATGAGCGAGATCGACCGTCACGGCGTCGAGGAGATGATGGCCGAGGCCCTCGAGTTCCTGGCCGGCGCGCGGTTCGTCCACGTCAGCCTCGACCTCGACGCGGTCGACCCGATGTTCGCGCCGGGCGTCGGCACGCCCGTGCGCGGCGGTCTCTCCTATCGGGAGGCGCATCTGGCGCTCGAGCTCGTCGCGGAGTCGGAGCTGCTCGACTCGCTCGACGTCGTCGAGGTGAATCCGGTGCTCGACCGCGAGAACGAGACCGCCGAGCTCGCCGTCGAGCTCGTCGCGAGCGCCCTCGGCGCGCGGATTCTCTAGACCTCGTCGCCCTGCCCGGAGGGCTCGTAGAACACCGTCCCCTTCAGCTCGTCGGGCAGGCAGTCGACGTCGAACCCGGCCGGGTCGGCGTGGGGATAGACATACCCCTCGCCGCGGCCGAGCTTCTTCGCGCCGGCGTACGCGGCCGAGCGGAGCGCTGCCGGCGGCAGCAGCTGCCCGCGCTCCCGCACCGCCTGCGTTGCTTTCCCGATCGCGAGGTAGGAGGCGTTCGACTTCGGCGCGCGTGCGAGATAGACGGCGGCCTGCGCGAGATTGAGGCGCGCTTCGGGCAGGCCGACGTGCTCGACGGCGTGCGCGGCGGCGACCGCGACGACCAGCGCCTGCGGGTCGGCGTTCCCGATGTCCTCGGAGGCGAGGATGATCATGCGCCGTGCGATGAAACGCGCATCCTCTCCGCCCTCGAGCATCGCGGCGAGGTAGTAGACGGACGCCTGCACGTCGCCGGCGCGCGTCGACTTGATCCACGCCGAGATGAAGTCGTAATGCTTGTCGCCGCCTTTGTCGTACGAGAGTGGCCGCTTGCGCGCTGCGTCGTCGACGTGGCGCACCTCCAGCGCGCCGCCCTCGGCGCGGGCGGTCTCGACCGAGAGCTCGAGGATGTTCAGCGCGTTACGCGCGTCTCCGCCGGCCCGTGTTGCGATCAGCTCCTCGACCTCGGGTGGAACGTCGACCTCGAGCGCGGCGGCTCCGCGCTGCACGACCTCGCGCAGCGTCTCGACCGAATGCGCTTCGAGCTCGTAGATCTGCGTGCGCGACAGGAGCGCCGAGTTGACCTCGAAGTACGGGTTCTCGGTCGTCGCGCCGATCAGGGTCAGCAAGCCGTCCTCGACGCCGGGCAGCAGAGCATCCTGCTGCGCCTTGTTGAACCGGTGGATCTCGTCCAGGAAGAGGATCGTCCGCCGACCGCTCGCGCCGAGCCGCTCGCGCGCACGCACGAGCACCTCGCGGACATTCGCGACGGTCGCGGACACCGCGGAGAGCTCCTCGAAGTCGGCGCCGGTCGTCTGCGCGACGATGCGCGCGAGCGTCGTCTTGCCCGAGCCCGGCGGCCCGTAGAGGATCATCGAGGGCACCCGGTCCTGCTCGATCGCGAGCCGCAGCGCCCGGCCCCGGCCGATCACGTGCTCCTGGCCGGCGAAGTCGTCGAGCGTCAACGGGCGAAGCCGCTGCGCGAGTGGCGCAGTCGCGCCGAGCCTGCGGTCGGCAGCCTCGCTGAAGAGGTCTCCCACGGCCGGAAGTATGCTCTTGCAGGCATGAGTGAGGTTTGGAGCGCCGGGACCTACGAGCGGCTGGCGGCGCGGTTCGCGCCTGTGCAGGACGAGCTCGTCGGCCGGCTCGGCATCCGTGCGGGCGAGCGGGCCCTCGATCTGGCCACGGGCACCGGCGAGGTGGCACGCCGCCTCGCCCGCCTCGGGGCGAACGTCTCGGCGATCGACATCGCAGGCCCGATGCTCGAGAAGGCACGCGCGAGCTCGGCCAAGGAGGGGCTCGAGATCGCCTTCGAGCTCGGCGACGTCGAGTACCTGCCGTACGACGACGCCTCGTTCGACGTCCTCGCCTCCAACTTCGGAGTCGTCTTCGCGCCCGACCACGCGAACGTCGCGTCGGAGGTCGCACGCGTCACGCGCCCGGGCGGCAGGCTCGGCTTCACGGCCTGGAAGCCGAACCCGAAGCTCGGCGAGCTGTATCGCCGGTTCAGCGAAGAGCCGATCGAGGGCCGGGAGGCGTACGAGTGGGGCCGCGAGGACCATGTCGAGGACATGCTCGGAGACGATTTCGAGCTCGAGTTCGAGGACGGGACGCTCTGGCTCGAGGCCGAGTCGGGCGAGGAGATCTGGAAGCTCTTCTCCGAGTCGGCACTGCCGGTGATCGCCCTCCTGCAGCGCCTCGACCCGCCGCAGCAGGAGGAGTTCCATCGTGCATTCGTGGAGCTGTACGAGGGGTACCGAACCGAGGCGGGCGGCGTGCGCGCGCCGCGTCGCTACCTGCTCATCCTCGGCCGGCGCAAGTGACCGAGGTCGTCCGGCTCCTCCAGGAGCTGATCCGCCTCGACACGACGAATCCGCCCGGCCACGAGACGCTCGCCGCCGAGCTGCTCCGCGACTACCTCGAGAGCGCGGGGGTGGAGTGCGCGCTGCACGCACGCGTGCCCGAGCGCGCGAATCTCGTCGCCCGCATTCGCGGCAGCGGCGACGGCCCGTCCCTCGCGCTGCTCTCGCACACGGACGTCGTCCTGGCCGACGCGCGCGAGTGGCAGCGTGAGCCGTTCGGCGGCGAGCTCGTGGACGGCGAAGTGTGGGGGCGCGGCGCGCTCGACATGAAAGGGGAGGTCGCAGCCTCTGCCGTCGCGCTCGCAAGTCTGGCGCGGGAGGGCTGGCGAGGCTCGGGCGACCTCATCTTCGTCGCGGCCGCAGACGAGGAGGTCGGCGACGGCTTCGGGCTGCAGTGGCTGGTCGACGAGCACCCCGACGCGGTTCGCGCAGACTTCTCGCTCAACGAAGGTGCCGGAGACCGGGTCGCGCTCGGTGGGAAGGTGCTGTACCTCTGCTCGACCGCGGAGAAGATGAGCTCGCCGTTCGTCCTGCGCGTCCGCGGCCGGAGCGGCCACGCGTCGATGCCGTCGATCGCCGACAACGCGCTCGTCAAGGCCGCTCCGCTCGTCGCAAGGCTCGGCGAGTTCACGGTCGAGCCGCAGCTGATCCCGGAGGTCGCAGGCTTCCTCACGGCGTTGCTCGGCGACGCTCCGGCCGCGGGCGACGCGCTCGCGTCGGCACGGCAGGTTGCACCGCTCGCGGGCGAGTTGATCGAGCCGCTGCTCGGGATGACCGTGTCGCCGACCAAGGCACATGCGTCCGACAAGCGCAACGTGATTCCGGCGCTCTGCGAGATCACGGTCGACGTGAGGCTGCTGCCGGGCCAGGCTCCCGCCGATGCCGAGGCGGCGTTGCGCGCATGGCTCGGCCCGGGCGACTACGAGCTCGCGAACGTCGAGGCTCAGGGCGGCACCCGGTCGCCGATCGGCGGGCCGTTGTGGGACGCGGTGCAGACGTTCGTCGAGAGCGAGGAGCCGGGTGCCGTGGCTGCGCCGATCTGCGTCGCCGGCTTCACCGATTCCCATTGGCTGCGCGAGGCGTTCGGCACCGTCGCCTACGGGTTCTTCCCGGCGCGCGCGCTGGACGCGGAGACCGCAGCACGGTTGATCCATTCCGCCGACGAGCGGGTGCCGGTGTCCGATCTCGAGCTCGGCGTTCGCTTCCTGCGCCACGCGGCGCAAACCGTCTGTGCTTGAGCTGCACGAGCCGAACGGCGCACTCGAGGCGCTCGAGCAGTATCTGGCCGCTGAGCTCCGCGAGGGCCTCGTCGCCGACGTCTACCTCGGCTACGGCCTCGCAGAGACGCTCCGCCGCGAGGCATCGCCGCCCCCGGGCGAGCCGTGCCCCCTGCCCGTCGCCGCAGCAAAGATCCGGCCCGCGTCGGCCCGCACGCCCGCTCCGGCCGCGTTCCGGGTCGGCGAGTGGGAGGCGACCTGGGCGCCGGAGGACTATGCCGCCGCGGTCGAGGAGGTCCGAGCGGCGATCGCGCGGGGCGACGTCTACCAGGTCAACCTCGTCCAGCACCTCTCTGCCTGCTTCGAGGGCGATCCGGGCGGTCTCGCGGCTGCGCTCGCGCAGCTGCGACCGCTGCATCCGCGTTCGCTCGCCGGGCCCGGCTGGGCGATCGTCTCTGCGTCCCCCGAGCTGTTCCTCGCGCGCAGGGGCCGTCGGGTGTGGACGATGCCGATCAAGGGCACGCGCCCGATCGGCGAGGACATCGAGGGCGCGAAGGACTCGGCCGAGCACGTGATGATCGTCGACCTCGAGCGCAACGACCTCTCACGCGTCTGCGAGGTCGGGTCGATTCGCTGGCCCGAGCTGATGGTCCAGCGCGAGCTGGCCGGCGTCACCCATCTCGTCTCGACCGTCGAGGGCCGGCTGCACCGGGACGTCGGCTTCGCCGAGATCCTGCGGGCGACGTTCCCGGGCGGCTCGATCACGGGCGCGCCGAAGATCGCGGCGATCGACCACATCGCCCGGCTCGAGCCCGTCGGCCGCGGCGCGGCGATGGGTGCGCTCGGAACGGTTCACGCGAACGGCGACTTCGAGCTCGCGTTGACGATTCGCACGTTCGCTGTCGCCGAAGGCCGGATTCACCTCTGGGTTGGCGGCGGGATCGTCTGGGACTCGGACCCCGACGCCGAGATCGAGGAGTCGTGGGTGAAGGCCCGGCCGCTCCTCGCGGGCGCGGCAGTCGGGAAGGTGCTCGCATGACGCTGCTCGCCGTCGCCATCCAGGGCCGGGGCCTCGTCGACCCCGGCGAGCCCGTCTTCCGCGCCGACGACGAGGCTGTGCTTCGCGGCGGCGCCGCGTTCGAGACGGTGCGCTCCTACGGCGGCGTGCCGTTCCTCCTCGACCGGCACCTGCGGCGGTTCCGCTTCTCGATCGACGCGCTCGCGCTGCCCGCCGCAGCCGGCGTCGAGGACCTGGTCGAGCTGGTGCTCGGCGCCGCACCGCCCGATCACGTGCTGCGTCTCTACCGCACCGACCAGCAGCTGGTCGCAACCGCGGCGGCGCTGCCGGAGGGGCTCGAGGAGCTGCGCAGCCGCGGCCTCGCGCTGCGGTCGATCGACGTCGGCGCGCCCGCCCCGCTGCTCGCGGGCGTGAAGACGACGAGCTACGGTGCGGCGTTCGCCGCCCGCCGCGAGGCGGAGCGGGCCGGCGCGGACGAGGCGCTGCTCGTCGCCGGGGGGCTCGTGCTGGAGGCGGCCACCGCCAACATCTGGTGGCGCCGCGGCGACGAGCTGTGCACTCCGGCGACCCGCCCCGGAGTCCTGCCCGGGGTGACGCGGGAGCTCGTGCTCGAGCTACAGGCGGTGAGCGCCGGCGCGTTCCCACTCGGAGACCTCGCCGGCGCGGACGAGGCGTTCACGACCTCGTCGATCAGAGAGGTGATGCCGGTGGTCGCGCTCGACGGCCGGCCCGTCGGCGATGGTGCCCCCGGTCCTGCCGCCGCCCGGCTGCAGGCCGCACTGCGGCTACGCTCCACCCAGTGAGCGATCCCGTCCGGCTCGGTGGAATGGCCCTCGCGAACGGCGTCCTCGTGCACGGGCCGAAGGCCTGGGCCTGCGCCGTGCGGACCGACCGCGGTGAGCTGAAGGTCGTCGCGCGCCGCAAGCGCTTCCGGGCGTCGGCGGTCAAGAGCCCGCTGCTGCGGGGCCCGGCGCGGATCGCCGAGACGTTCGCGCTGCTGCCGCAGGTCAAGCGCGCCCTGCCCGAGGCACGGCTGCCGATGGAGCGCTCCGGCGTGCTGGCCTCCATGGTCGGCAGCGCGATGCTGGTCAAGGCGGTCAAGCGGTCGCGGCTGAGCCCCCTCACGCGCGAGCTGCTCTCGAGCGCGCTGTCGGTGCTCCCGGCCGCATTCGCGCTCCGCGGCGGAGAGCTTGCCGAATACCACGGTGCCGAGCACATCTCGATCGGCACCTACGAGCACGGCGCCGCTCGGCCGAAGGAGCACGAGCGCTGCGGATCGCATCTGCTCGGCCCGATGCTGCTGGCGAACGCCGCCACGAACCTCGCCTCCGAGCAGGTCTCCTCCCGCTATCGGCCGGCGGCACGTGCGGTCGGCTCCGTCGGCGCAGCCGCCGTGTCCGTCGAGGTGTTCGGCTGGATGACGCGCAATCCGGCCCATCCCGTGGCGCGGGCGCTTGCGTGGCCCGGCCACGAGCTGCAGCATCGCCTCGGCACCCGCGAGCCGAGCGCCGCACAGCTCGAGGTCGCGGACGCCGCGCTCCAGGCCTGCCTGGGACTCGAACATGATCACGACGCGTAAGCGGCTCGACCCGACCGTCTTCGACCTGCCCGTCGAGAAGATGCGCGCCGGCTGGTACACCGACGCGTACTTCAACCACACCCGCGAAGCGCTGCGCCGGGACGGCCGCAAGCCGCGTGTCCTGATGCAGGTCTTTCAGAAGCGGCACGCCTACCTCGGCGGGATGGACGAGGCGCTCGCGATTCTCAAGCTGTGCGCCGACGACTACGACGCGCTCACCGTGCACGCCCTGTACGACGGGGACGCGATCGAGCCGTACGAGACAGTCCTGACGATCGAGGGCGACTACACGACCTTCGCGCACCTCGAGACGGTCTACCTCGGCACGCTCGCCCGGCGAACGCTGATCACCACGAACGTCGTCAGTGTGCTGCGAGCCGCCAACGGGAAGCACGTGATCTTCATGCCGGCCCGGCACGACCACCATCGGGTCCAGACGGGCGACGGATATGCCGCGTACGTCGCCGGCCAGATCGTCGGCGCCCCGGTCGGCGTCACGACCGACGAGCAGGCGTCGTGGTGGGGCGGCACCGGCCTCGGCACGGTTCCGCACGCGCTGATCGCCTCGTACGGCGGCGACACCGTCGCGGCCGCGAAGCACTTTGCCGACTGGGCGCCGGCCGACATGAACGTGACGGTGCTCGTCGACTTCGAGAACGACTCGGTCCGGACCGCGCTCGACGTCGCGCATGCGCTCGGCCCCCGGTTGTGGGGCGTCCGCCTCGACACGTCGGAGTCGCTCGTCGACCGCTCGCTGTGGAGCGAGATGGGCGACTTCAGGCCGACCGGGGTCAATCCCCGGCTCGTCTGGAACGTGCGCAACGCGCTCGACGCCGCCGGGTTCGACGCGGTCCGGATCGTCGTCTCCGGCGGCTTCACGGTCGACAAGATCCACGAGTTCGAGACGAGCGGCGTTCCGGTCGACGCCTACGGCGTGGGCTCGTCGCTGATCCGCGGCTCGAACGACTTCACGGGCGACATCGTCGTCACCGACGGCCGGCCGTCCGGGAAGTTCGGTCGCGGCGAGCGGCCCAACCCCCGCCTGGAGCTCGTGCCGTGAAGCGCGTCCTGTGGGACGTCGACACGCAGATCGACTTCGTCCATCCGCTGGGAAGGCTTCCCGTTCCGAACGCACTGGATGCTCTCCCGGCGATGTCCACGCTCGTTCGCGCGGCCCAGGAGGCCGGCATCCCGCACATCGCCTCCGTCGATGACCATGAGCTGACGGATCCTGAGATCTCGGAGACGCCCGACTATGTGACGACGTATCCGCCTCATTGCCTGCGAGGAACCAACGGCGCCGAGAAGGTTGCCGAGACGCGCCAGCGCGACCCCGTGCCGCTCGCGCTCACCGAGGTGCCGGAGCGGTGGCTGCAGGGACGCGAGTTCCTCCTCCTCAAGAAGCACTTCGACGTCTTCACGAACCCGAACGCCGATCGCCTGCTCGGCCTCCTCGACCCTGACGAGGTGATCGTCTTCGGCGTCGCCACCGACGTCTGCGATGCCGCCGCGATCGACGGGCTGCTCGGGCGCGGCCGGGCGGTGACCTTCGTCGAGGAGGCGTCGCGCGGCCTCGACGAGGCGCGCACGGCGGCCTGCGTCGCCGCGTGGCGCGACGGCGGCGTCAGGTTCGCGACGGCCGAGGAGGTCGCGGCCGGGCTTTAGGCCTGGCACTCTCCTGCCGATGGGAGGCTCGATGGCGCTCGGCTTCGACTTCACGAAGTCCATCTCGGACTTCGCCCTGACGTGGCTGCCCGTCGCGTTCTTCCTGCTGATGTGCGTCGTCGTGTGGCTGCTCTGGAAGACGGTCAAGCTGATGCCGCGCGTCAAGCCGATGGAGATCACGCCCGGCTCGGCATCGGCCGTGACGTGGGCGGACGTCGCCGGCCTGGACGAGGCCAAGGAGGAGCTGCAGGAGATCGTGGACTTCCTGCGCAACCCGGAGCACTTCGAGTCGCTCGGTGCCCGGGTGCCGAAGGGCATCCTCTTCCACGGGCCGCCCGGCACCGGCAAGACGCTCGCCGCCAAGGCGATCGCGAACGAGTCCGGAGCCCGCTTCTACGCGCAGAGCGCGTCGGCCTTCGTCGAGATGTTCGCCGGCCTCGGTGCCGCCAGGATCCGCAAGCTCTTCGAGGAAGCACGCAAGAACGCGCCGTCGATCGTCTTCATCGACGAGCTCGACGCGGTCGGTCAGGCCCGCAGCGGCCACTCGTTCAACCGCGAGCAGGACCAGACGCTCAACCAGCTGCTCGTCGAGCTCGACGGCTTCGGCCCGCGCGACCAGGTGGTCGTGATGGGCGCGTCGAACCGCCTCCAGGATCTCGACCCGGCGCTCCTGCGGCCGGGCCGGTTCGACCGCCAGATCTTCATCCAGGCGCCCGACCTGAAGGGCCGCCGCGCGATCCTCGGGGTCCACACCCGCGGCAAGCCGCTCGCGGAGAACGTCGACCTGGAGTCCGTTGCGCGCCAGACCGCGGGGCTCACGGGCGCCGACCTCGCCAACCTGTGCAACGAGGCGGCGATCGCAGCGGGCCGCAAGGATCGCTCCACGATCACCCAGCCGGACTTCGAATACGCCCTCGAGCGGGTCGTCGCCGGCCTGCAGCAGCGCCGGGTCGTCACCGACAAGGAGAAGCGCATCCTCGCCTACCACGAGGGCGGCCACGCGCTCGTCTCGCACCTCGTCGGGAACCAGCCGGAGAAGGCGACGATCATCGCGCGCGGCGCGGCGCTCGGCTACGTGCTTCACCTGCCCGAGGAGGAGCGGTACCTCGAGACCAAGGAGGAGCTGCTCGACTGGATGGTGATGGCGCTCGCCGGCCGTGCCGCGGAGGAGCTCGTGTTCGGCCGCGTGACGAACGGCGCCGCCAACGATCTCGAGAAGGTGACGCAGATCGCGCGCGCGATGGTCTTCGAGTGGGGCATGGGCGAATCGGTCACGTCGCGCACGATGCGCGCCGACAACTACGCGCTGTCGGAGGAGACGAAGCGGCTGCGCGACTCCGAGCAGTCCCGCCTGACCGACCACGCGTATCTCGAGGCGCAGCGGCTGCTCTCGGAGCATCGTGGAGCACTCGACCGTGTCGCGTCGGCGCTGCTCGAGCGGGAGACGCTGTCGCGTGAGGAGCTCGCCGAGGTGTTCGGCGGCGTCGAGCCCGACTCGCATTCCGCCGATTCCGTCGGCGTCGTGCGCGCGCTCGGTGTCTACCCGCCGTCCGGGTAGCGTTCCCGGCCGAGTGGCGCTCAACGTCCATCACGTCGGGATCGCAGTCGACGATCTCGGCGCCGCGATCGGCCGGTACGTCGAGCTGTTCGGCGCCGAGGTCGAGCACCGCGAGACCGTCGAGGAGCAGGGGGTCGAGGCGGCGTCGCTGCGGGTCGGCCCCTCGCGGATCGAGCTGCTGCAGCCGCTCGGCCCGGAGACGCCGGTCGGAGCGTTCCTCGCCAAGCGGGGCCCGGGCATGCATCACCTCGCCTTCGAGGTCGCAGATCTGAACGCGGAGCTCGCCAGGCTGCGTGCCGGAGGGGCGCACCTGATCGACGAATCGCCGCGACGTGGGATGTTCGGGCTGCAGGTCGCGTTCGTTCATCCGGAGGCGACCGGCGGCGTTCTGGCAGAGTTCGTGAGTGATGGTTTCGACTGATCGCATCCGCATCGAGATCGCGCTCGACGGCCAACAGGTCCTGTCGGTGCTCGTCTCCGCTCAGACGGCCGACGACCTCGACCGTGCCCTCGCCGCCGAAAAGGACTCCACGTACTCGTTCGACGCCGAAGACGGCCGCTACACCGTCCTGCTCGGCCGGGTCGTCTACGTCAAGCGCTTCGCCCGCGAGAGCCGTGTCGGCTTCGGGGCCGTCGCCTAGCAAGTAGCTACGCTCCGGCGTCGTGGCACTCGAGGTCGGCATCGTCGGCCCGTCGGGCAGTGGGAAGACCTCGCTCTTCACCGCGCTCACCAAGACGGGCGGGGGGGAGTACGGGAAGACGAACGTCGGCATGGCGCCGATCACCGACGAGCGCCTCGGAGCCTTGGCCGAGGTCGTCAAGGCCCGCAAGATCACGCCCGCGACGATCCGGGTCCAGGACGTCCCCGGCTCGGGCACCGCGCAGCTCGGGAATCTCCGGCAGGTCGACGCGCTGCTCGTCGTGCTGCGCGGGTTCGGTGCGGACGCGATGCCCGACGACGATCTCGAGACCTTCAAGCTCGAGCTGCTGGTCGCGGACCGCGACCATGTCGAGCGGCGGCTGGAACGGGTCGAGAAGCAGGCCAAGTCGGGCGACGCGAAGATCCGCGGCGAGGTCGAGGAGCTGAAGCAGGTGCTTGCGCACGTCGACGCGGGAGGTGAGCTGGCGGCCTACGCAGGTGAGCTGCCGGCGGAGCTCGAGCCGCTGACGACCAAGCCGCTGCTCGCGATCGTGAACGGCCCGGCCGGGATCGACCTGAAGCTCGAGGCCGAGCTTGCAGAGCTTCCCGACGAGGAGGCAGCGGCGTTCCGCGACGGGAGCGAATCGGCGCTCGACGAGATCGCCGGTCGGCTCGCCGGCGCGCTCGACCTGATCACGTTCTTCACCGCCGGCGAGCAGGACACGCGCGCGTGGACGTTGCGGAACGGCCAGACCGCGCTCGACGCAGCGGGCGCCATCCACACCGACATCGCCCGGGGCTTCATCCGCTGCGAGGTCGTCAACTGGCGTGACCTCGTCGAGCTCGGCTCCCACGCCGAGGTCGCGCGCCATGGCAAGCAGGGCCTGGAGGGCAAGACCTACGTCGTCAGGGACGGCGACGTGCTGAACATCCGCTTCAACGTCTAGCAGTCGTGCAGGGTTTTGTTCAGGTTCGATGCTAGAGTCGCGGCATGCTACGTAACTTTTGGGGCAAGCTCACAGGCACCGGCGCCACCGCTCGGAAGCACGAGGAGGAGATGGAGGACATGAGCGAAGACGAGCGGAACTTCGCCGGTGAGAGCATGGAGGACATCGCGGCCGACAACATGGCCAGCGACCGGTACGGCGCCTGGGGGTCGAAGTCGATGCTCGGCGAGAACGACCCACCCCCGTTCAGCTGAGCCTCGTTCACGCCGAGATCAGCACGACGCCCGTGAGCGTCAGGACGATTCCTGCGCGCTGCAGCGGTGCGACCCGCTCGTGGAGCACCGCCGCCGCGAGCAGCACGGTCACGACCGGATAGAGCGACGCGAGCACTGCGGTCAGGCTGACGAGGCCGCCCTGGCCGGACGACGCCGCGAAGAGGAAGTTCCCGATCGTGTCGCCGATCCCGACCGCGAGCACGATCGCGAGCTCGCGTCGCCCGAGTCGCAGCGACGGGCGCTGCACGGCGACCGCAGCCGCCACGATCAGCAGCGCAGTCGTGCGGAAGACGAGCGAAGCCCACCAGAAGTCGACCTTGCCGGCGGCGTGCATCCACGGGAAGTAGAAGCCGAAGCCGAGCGCCGCGAGGAGCGCGAGCCCGGCGCCGGCGGCGACGCGGCGCTGTCCGTCCTGGTGCTCGACCGACGCGAGGCCGACCCCCACGAGCGCGCAGAGCATGCCTGCGACCTGCGGCGGCGAGGGGTTGTCGCCGGTCGCCATGCCGAAAACGACGGGAATCACGGCGGAGACGCCCGCGATCGGCGCGACGACGCTCATCGCCCCGACCTCCATCCCGCGGTAGTAGGCGAAGATCCCGAGCATTCCACCGAGCGACGCGCAGATCGCGAACAGCGTCGCCCAGCCGGCCGGGCCGTCACCGCGGATCGCCACGGCGAGCCCGATCGCGAGCACGCCGCCGACCTGTGCCCAGAAGAGAACGCGCAGCAGCCCGAGCGTGCGGCTGAGCAGCGGCCCGACGAAATCGGAGACGCCCCAGGCGAGGCTCGCGCCGAGCGCGAGGAGAAGCGGGGTCAATCGACCCGGCGGGTCTGAGCGACCGCGTCGAGCTGGTTCGCGTGGTACAGCACTGCGGCCTCGGCCGTCCGCGCAGCGCGCAGGTCGTGGTGCACCGCGATGCAGTGCAGGAGCTCTGCGAGCTGGCCGGAGGTGAGGTCTCCGGCCCGCTCCTCGATCAGGCGCAGCCCGAGATGCACGTGCCCGAGCAGCCGTCCTTCGTCGGTGACGGCGAAGGCGGGGCCACGCCCCAGCTCGATCGTGCGGCCGACGTCGTGGAGGAGCGCCGCTGCGAGCACGAGATCGGCCCGTAGGCGTGGATGGAGCTGCGCCGTCTCGCGGCACAGGGTGGCAACGCCCACCGTGTGCTCGAGCAGGCCGCCGGCGTACGAGTGGTGTTCACCCTCGGTCGCCGGATAGGCGGCGAGCTCGCGGTCGGCGAGCACCGCGCGCACCGTCTTCGTGAGGGCGGGATGCGTGACGTCGTCGATCAGGAACTCGAGGAACCCTGCGAGCTCGTCCACGTCGCGGCGCATCGCCGGCGTCAACGAGGCGGGGTCGACGTCCGCCGCTTCGAGTGACCGGACGTCCAGCTGCAGCCGGTCGCGGAACTTCTCGACGCGGCCGAGGACGCGAACGGCGTCGCCCTCGCCGAACCGGCCGTCGAGCAGCTCCACGTCCTTCCACACACGAGCCTCGATCGCTCCCGTCGGGTCGACGAGCTCGAGCGCGAGATACGACGCGCCCGACTTCGTGCGCAGCTTGCGCTTCAGGCGCACGGCGTACACACCCTCGACGACCCGGTCCTCCGTCAGCTCCGCGATCGTCATGCGGGGAGCCTAGCGGGGTGCCCAGATCCGGAAGCCTTCTTCGTCGCGGCCTGCACCGATCTCCTCGAGCGCCTCGGCCGCCTCCTTGCGCCGCCACCCGAGCGCGCCGCCGAGATCGGCCGCCGTCAGCTCGCCGGCGTGATCGAGGACGAGCGCGGCCAGCTCCCGCCGTGCCTCCTCGCGCGGCGGCAGCCGCTCCGGCAGCGGCCACTTGCGCTCGACCAGATCGTGCGCGAGCGCGCCCCACGGCCCGTCCTGCTCAACGAGATGGGAGTTCGTGAGGACGAGCGCGTGGTGCAGCGACACGACCGCCTTTTCGATCTCCTTCTTGCCGAGGCCGGTCGCGTCCCGCAGCTGCGGCCCGGTCAGCGGCCCCGCCTCCCGGATCGTCTCGGCGATCAGCAAGGCGGTCCCCTCCGGCTCGGCACCGTTGGCCGCGACGAGCACGGGCACGAGCCGCGGCGCCACACATGCCACGGACCGTGCGAGGTGCTTGCCGACGCAGGTGAGCCCCGCTGCCGGCAGTTCGTCCTTGGCGCCCCAGAGGAAGCTCATCTCCTCGCTCCAGCGCACGAACGTGCCGTCCGGCTCACGGATCGCCCAGCTGCGTTCGGGGCTCCCGTTCACCTGCTCCCAGAGCGACGGCAGGACGACGTCCGCCTTCGGCAAGAGCAAGGCCAGCCCCGCTTCGTCGACGAAGGCTGCCGCCTCCTCCAGCGTCCGGACCACCTGCTCAGTGTGCAGGAGGTGCGGAGCTCAGGCGACCTGGGCGAGCCGCTGGTCGGCCTGCACGGTCCGGGCGAGCTCCCAGTGCAGCTGTTCGATCTGAGCGCTTGTCGCCTGGAGCGTCCGGTCCTTCGGATCGCGCGACTCGAGGAGCTCGCGGGAGCGAACGAGCTGGGTCAAGCGCGTGAGCAGCTCGTCGATGTGGGCCTGCCGCTCGGTCGTGGTTGTCATCTCGGTGACCTCCAGGTGTGAGACGTCGGCTTTGCTGCGCGGCGTACGCATACTCAAGCCGACGAGCCTGAGAATCTCCCAAGCGTGGGCTGAGAGTGGTCCCAGAGTCGATCTGAGCTCGGCGGCTGCCCGCCCTCACGCCTTGCGTAGGCTGGAGGGGTGCCCACCGTCAGGCCCTTCCGCGCCCTGCGCTACGACCCGGCGGTCGCGGGCCCACTCCACGAGCTCGTCGCGCCACCCTACGACGTGATCTCTCCCGCGCAGCGGCTCGACTACCTCGCGCGCAGTCCGTACAACGTCGTGCATTTGACGCTGCCCGACTCGGAGGAGCAGGCCGCGGAGAGCCTGGAGGACTGGCGGGGGCGAGGCGTGCTGGCCGAGGCACCCGAGAGCTACTGGTGGGTCGCCCAGGACTACTCGGGCCCCG
Organism: uncultured Thermoleophilia bacterium; assembly: GCA_963821575.1. GTDB lineage: Bacteria > Actinomycetota > Thermoleophilia > Gaiellales > Gaiellaceae > PALSA-600. Next base: position 204,144 of record CAWGEJ010000009.1, on the reverse strand, counting down.
ACGGCGTCGCCCGGACGCGCGAGGGCATCGCCGCGTCGGTGGCGGTCACTCCGTACGAGGCCGGCGAGGTGCTGCCGCACGAGCGCACCCACGCCGGGCCGAAGGAGGGCCGGCTGCGCCTGCTGCGGGCGACGCGGACACAGCTCGAACCGATCTTCCTGCTCTACGACGCCGACCCGGTGCTCGCACGGCCGGGCGGTGAGCCGGCCGCCGACGTCACGGAGAGCGGCGTGCGCACGAGGATCTGGCCCGTCGCTGCGGGTGAGATCGAGCTCGCCACGCCGCTCCTGATCGCAGACGGCCACCACCGCTACGAGACCGCGGTCGCCTATCGCGGCGAGCATCCCGAGGCGACTCACACCTTCGCGATCCTCGTCTCGTCTCGCGCCCCGGGGCTCGAGATCTTCCCCACGCACCGCGTCGTCCAGCAGGTCGGCCCGGTGCCGGGCGAGCAGGTCGCCGCGCCGGACGGCGGCGTGACGCTCTATCGCGACGGTGTGTACACGCGCGTCGCAACCGGCGACGATTTCGGCCCGCGCGTCGTCGAGTCGTTCGCGCCTCGGGGTGTCTCGTATACCGCGTCGGCCGTCGAGGCGGTCGCGACCGTCGACCGAGGCGAGGCCGAGGCGGCATTCCTGCTGCAGCCGGTCACCGTCGAGCAGGTGGCACGGTTCGCGCGCGCCGGCGAGACGATGCCGCAGAAGTCCACCTTCTTCTTCCCGAAGCTCACCTCCGGCCTGCTCTTCTTCCCCGTTGGCTGAGGGGGCGTAGGCTTGACGGAGCCCCCCAGGAGCGGAGGTGCCGGCTTGGCCGGTGCCGGAGCGGGAGCGCAGCGGGGCGTAGGCTTGACGGAGCCCCCCAGGAGCGGAGGTGCCGGCTTGGCCGGTGCCGGAGCGGGAGCTCAGTGGCTGGAGCTCTGTCGCGCGGCGCGCGACGACGTGCAGCGCGTGCTGGACGAGCTGCCCGGTCGTGCTCGCCGTGAGCCGGTTGTCGGCCGGGGCGAAGGCGGCGACGACACGACCGCGATCGATGCCGCCGCCGAGTCGGCGATCCTCCGCTGCTTCGACGGCGAGGACGTCAAGCTCGTCAGTGAGGAGGTCGGCGTGCTGGGCGACGGGCGCTTCACGGTCGTCGTCGATCCGATCGACGGCTCGCTGAACGCGAAGCGCGGGATCCCGTTCTTCTCGATCTCGATCGCGGTCGCCGACGGCGACACGATGGACGACGTCTTCTTCGGCTACGTCTACGACTTCGGCACCCGTGAGGAGTGGACCGCGACGCGTGGCGGGGGCGCCTTCCTGAACGGCGCGGAGTTGACCGAGCTGCCGAAGACGGAGCTGGAGATCCTCTCGTTCGAGGCGACGACGACGGCATACGTCTCCGAGAACGCCGCGCGGTTCGACGGCGTCGCGCACCGGCTGCGCATCATGGGCTCGCTTGCGATCACGCTCTGCCATCTCGCTGCGGGCCGGGTCGACGGGGTCGTGTCGCTCAAGGGCGCCCGCTCCGTCGACATCGCAGCCGCGCAGCTGCTCGTGCGTGAACGAGGGCTTTCGATCGACCTGCCGGAGGCGCCGCCGTTCGGAGCCGCGCCGCTCGACCTCGCCGCCCGCTCCCGGGTCGCGGCGGCCCTGAACGACGAGCTCTGCGGCCGCCTGTCGGCCGCCCTGCTCGGCTGAGGCGGGTACCCTCGAATCCGTGCCCACTCACGAGGAGATCCTGGCCGCGCTCGCGCGCGTGATCGATCCGGAGCTGCGCCGTCCCGTCACCGAGCTCGACATGGTCCGGGACGTGACGATCGACGGCTCCGAGGTGTCCGTGACGATCGCCCTCACCGTCGTCGGCTGCCCGCTTCGCTCGAGCTTCGAGGACCAGGTGGCCGAGCACGTCGGCACGCTGCCGGGCGTCTCGAGGGTCGCGCTGCAGTTCGACGTCATGTCGCCCGACGAGCGAGCCGCGCTGACCGCGAAGCTGCGAGGCGGTGTCGAGTCGAAGGGCATCCAGCTTTCACCGAAGACGCGCGTGCTCGCCGTCGCCTCCGGCAAGGGCGGCGTCGGGAAGTCGTCGCTGACCGTGAACATCGCCGCCGCGTTGGCCGCGCTCGGCCGCGAGGTCGGCATTCTCGACGCCGACATCTACGGCCATTCGATTCCGCACATGCTCGGCATCGCGCAGAAGCCCGTCGTCGTCGACAAGCTGATCGTCCCGCCGGTCGCGCACGATCTGCGCCTGATGTCGATCGGGTTCTTCCTCGACGACAACCAGCCGGTGATGTGGCGCGGCCCGATGCTGCACCGTGCGCTCGAGCAGTTCCTGCAGGACGTGCACTGGGGTGACCTCGACGTGCTCGTCGTCGACATGCCGCCCGGGACCGGTGACGTCTCGATCTCGCTCGGGCAGCTGTTGCCGCGCGCCGAGGCGATCATCGTCACGACGCCTCAGCCGTTGGCGCAGGAGGTCGCCTCACGTGCGGCGGTCATGGCGCAGAAGACGGGCATGCGGGTCGTCGGGGTGATCGAGAACATGACCTCGGAGATCTTCGGGTCGGGCGGAGGCGCCCACCTCGCCGCCGAGCTCGGTGTGCCGCTGCTGGGCAGCGTGCCGCTCGACGCCCGTGTGCGCGAGGCGGCCGACGCCGGCTGCCCGCTCGTCACGAGCGACCCGGCGAGCGAGCCGGCCCAGGCGATCAGCGAGCTCGCGAGCGTGATCGACGAGAGCCGGGTCGGCGGGTTCACGAGCACGCTCCCGCTCGTCTCGTGATGCGCGTTGCGGCCTGACGAGGCCCGGCCGCGCCTCGCCGCGCTCGGCTTCCGGGCCGAGGACGTCGAGACGCTCGCCGACCACTTCCTCGCCGCCGAGGCGCACGGTCAGGCGAGCCACGGGCTCGCGCGCATCGAGTGGCTCGAGTCGTGGCAGGAGCTCGACCCGGGTGCCTGTCCGCAGCGCGTCGTCTCGGAGCCGGAGTACGAGCGCTGGGACGGCGCCGGCGCCCTCGGCTATCTGACCCTCGCCGCCGTCGTCGCGGCGCAGCTCGAGTCGCCCCCTGCGCACTCGAGGCTCGTCGTCTGCTCGAGGACCTTCCCGACGGGCACGCTCGGCTACTGGGCGGGGAAGCTCGCGCTCGGCGGCCTGGTCGCGGTGCTGACGGCCACCTCGCCCCGGCGTCTGGGGCCTCCGTCCGGCGGGGAGCCGTTGACCGGCACCAATCCGCTGGCGATCGCGATTCCCGCGGGTGACGGGCGGCCGATCGTCGCGGATGTCTCGATGGGCGCCGTCACGCACGGCGACGTCCTGGCCGGCCGGGCGCGGCCGGAGGAGCTCGTCCCGTTCGGCGGCGCGCAGGCCCACAAGTCGTTCGCGCTCGCTGTCGGGCTGCAGCTCCTCGTCGATGCTCTCGATCCCGGCGACGGCTTCGGCGCGGTGCTGCTCGTCGCCCGTCCCGAAGCCGACCCGGTGCCGGCATTCCGTGAGCTGGCGGCCGGGGTACGGTTGCCGGGTGACCGTGCGGAATGACCCCCTGCGCCGCCTGCTCCGGGGCGGCAGCGACGGCAACGAGCGCCTGACCGCCGCAGCGGCGGCAGTGCTGCTCGTGTTGCTCGCTGCTGAGGGGCTGACGCTGCTCGCGGTCCAGCAGCTCCTCGTGCCGCATGTCTTCCTCGGCTTCCTGCTGATCCCGCCGGTGCTCCTCAAGCTCGCGAGCACCAGCTGGCGGATGACCCGGTACTACCAGCGCGCCGACCAGTACGTGCGCCGCGGCCCTCCGGCGCTCCTGCTGCGAGTGCTGATCGCACCTCTCGTCGCCGTCTCGACGATCGCGCTCTTCGCGACCGGGGTCGCCGTCGTCGCGCTCGGGCGGCGCGGGCTGCTGCTCGGGCTCCACAAGGCGAGCTTCGTGGTCTGGTTCGGAGCAATGTCCGTGCACGTGCTCGCGCACGTGTTGAAGCTGCCGCGGCTCGTCGCGCTCGACTGGTGGCGCCGGGACGGCCTGGGCGGCCGCCGGATCCGGCGGTTCGTCCTCGCCGGCACCCTCGTCGCCGGCCTGATCACAGCCGTGGCGACGATCCCGCTGGCGGATCACTGGCAGGACCAGACGACCAGGCTCGCCGGTCTCGACGACCGCTAGGAAGGAAAGCCGGGCTCGCCGCGGATCGTCTCGAAGTCGGAGTCTCGGCGCGCGTAGTCGGCCCACTTCGACTCGAGCGACACCGCGCGCTGGAGATGGAGCAGGGCGTCCTGGTCGTGTCCGCCGCGCGCTTCCATGCACGCCAGGTTGTAGAGGAGCGCCGGCTGCTCGGGCCGTTCGGCGAGCGCCTTGTTGTGAATCCGGATCGCCTCGTCCCAGTCCCCGCGGTTCGCGGCCGGGACGGCGGCGAACATCGCCTCCCATGCCGAGATCTCGTGCGGCTCACCCGGCTTCCCGCCCAGCGCGAGCACGACCGTGTCGGCATCGACTGCGACTGCGCCCCGCTTCAGGGACGGGTCGCTCACGAAGACGAGCTCGCCCGCGGCCAGCTCGTGCTCGTTCTCGTCGATCGTGAAGAGCGCGCGGCCGCGGAGGACGAAGTAGATCTCCTCGTGCCCGAGCTGGCTCTCCGTATGCGTCTCGACGATGTTCGAGCCCGCCTCGAGTGCCGTGTAGGCGTTGACGCCGAAGGCGCGGATGTCGAAGTGGCGGCGGATCGGCCGCCAGACGAAGCCGTCGGGCATCTCGATGCGGTCGAGCTCGTCCACGTGCGTCCAGCTCATGCCGTCAGCTCCGCGTACCGTGGGTCGTCTCTGATCGAGGCGAGGTCATTGTCGGCGGCGGCGTAGTCCAGCACCTCCGCGTTCGCCGACACGGCACGGCGGAGGTGCTCGAGCGCTGCGTCCGTCCGGCCGGCGAGCGCCTCGAAACAGGCGGCGTTGTACTGGCCCTGCCACGCCTTCGGCTCGCGTGCGAGCGCCTCCTCCATCGACGCACGAGCTCGATCGGTGTGCCCCTCGGCGAGGAGCGCGAACGCGACGTAGAAGTCCTCCCACCCCGACGGGGTGAACGCCTTGCCCGCCTCGGCGCCGGCGGCGAGGACGATCGTTCCGGCCTCGAGCGCCGTCGCCGAGCGGAACGTCCCGGGCGTCGCGTGGACGAGCGTGCCCGTGGGAGCCTCGAACGTCTGCTCGCCGAGGATGAACTCCGCCGTTCCTCGGACGACGACGTAGAGCTCCTCGTGCCCGCCGGCCTCACGGTGCGGCTCGACCACCTGGTCGCCGATCGCTTCGCCCTCCCAGGCGTTGACGCCGAAGGGCTGGAAGCCGATTCGCCGCCGCAGCGGCCGCAGGAGCAGGGTGCCGTCGGTCGACCTCAGCCGGTCGAGGTCGTCGAGCGAGAGGATCTGATACCCGGGCTCACTCACCGCGCCCGTAGCTCCGCGAGCACGACCGGATCGAGCCGCTCGACGCCGTCGATCCGCTCCTCGAGGTTCTCCGTGCCGGCCCAGTCGGCGAACGCGCGCTCCAACTCGCCGTCGTACCCGAGCGTGTGCAGCCGGTCTGCGAGCTCGGCTCTCAGCGCTTCGTCGACCTCGACCCAGTCCGCGCGTGTGGTGCGGCCGAAGAGCAGGTCGTGCATGCCGTACAGGCGTGCGAGCTCTGCGATCGGCCGTTCGTGATCGTCGACCCGGAGATCGACGAGGACATCGCTCAGCCCGGCGTAGCCGCCGTCGCGCTCCACGACGAGGAGCGCCGCCGACTGCTGCCCGCGCCGGTCTCCACCGGCCCTCTGTGCCGCGGCGAGGCACGCAACGAGGCGCTCGGCGAGTGGCCGTCCCACGGTCGCCTCGAAGGTCGTCGCGAGCGCCGTGACGGTCTCCTCGCCGACCAGGATGTTCCCCTGCGCTGCGAAGCACGTGCCGGCATGGCCGCCCGCCCAAGCCATGCACTCGCCGCCGGTGAACGTCGCGCTGCCGCCGTGCGCGTCGACCACTCCGACCTGGCGGTGGTCGCGTCCGTCGTCGTCGGCCGTCAGCCGGTCGACAGTCTCCTGCGCGCTCGAGCCGCCGCGCAGGAGCGCGAGCCCGTCAGGCCCATAGCGCGGATTGGCATACGCCTGCGTGGCGATCGCTCCGACGCCCGGTTCGGCCCACGGCACCACCGACCCGACGGCGAGGAACTTCGACTGCGTGGCGACGCCCCAGTGTCCGGCGTCCAGGTCGCAGGCCGCGATCGAGAACGTCGCGACGAGCGGATCAGCCATACGTCAGCTCGGTCAGATCGAGGTCGAGCAGCGCGGGATCGGTGACGAGCGCGCACGCGACCTCGGGCCGTGAGAGCGCTGCCTTGACCTCCTCGGGCGTGCCCGCGCGAACGACAACCGGGCGGCCCTGGCCGTGAGCGGCCTGGAGCGCGTCGACCTCGATCGCGTCGAGCACCAGTGCATCGTCGAGCTCGAGCTCACCCTCGAGCGCGATCTCCGGGACGCGGCGCCCGGTCGCTCCGAACCAGCGCTCCCTCACAGCTCGACCGTGTCCCCGGGCTCGATGCGGTCGACCTGCGACCTGGTGAGCTGAGACAGGGCGTCCGGTGTGCCGGTGAGCAGTGGAAACGTGCCCCAGTGGCCCGGCACGCAGCGCGGGTTGCCGAGCAGCTCCAGCGCGAGTGCGGCCTGCTCCGGCCCCATCGTGAAGTGGTCGCCGATCGGCAGCACGGCGACCTGCGGCCGGTAGAGCCTGGCGATCAGCGCCATGTCGCCGAAGACGCACGTGTCGCCGGCGAAGTAGATCGCAGTGCCGTCGACCTGCACGACGAAGCCCGCCGGCTCGCCCGCATACGTCCCGTCCGGCGCCGAGCTCGAGTGGAATGCGTTCGTCATCGTGAAGCGGACACCCTCGACCTCGACGCTGCCGCCCTTGTTGAACCCCACGACCGCGTCCTGCGACACGCCGTTCGCGGCGAGCCAGCCCATCAGCTCGACCATCCCGACCACCTTGCAGCCCAGTTTCGGCTGCAGCGCGGCGACGTCTCCGACGTGATCTCCATGGCCGTGCGTGACCGCGATCACGTCGGCCCGCTCCGGCTCCCGCTCGGAGTCCGGGCAGGTCGGGCCGCTCAACCAGGGGTCGACGTAGATGCGTTTGCCGCCGTCGGTGTCGAGGCGGAAGGATGCATGCCCGAGCCAGGTCAGTGTCGCCATGTCCCCGTTCCTTTTCGCGTTGCTCTCTGGACCGCGTGAGCATAGAAGGACCGTCCGGCTCGAGCGCGAAGCTAGGTGCTCGTGGGACGTCGAGTGCTTCCGGCTCTGCTCGCGGTGATCGCAGCGGCGGCCGACGCGCGCGGCGCTCACGGCCTCGCGTTCGACCTCCTGCTCGCGGCGATCCCGTTCACCGCTGTCACCGCGCTCATCTGCTTCGGGGAGCACCTCGAGCACCGCGAAGGCTCGCTGAGCGGGCTCCAGTCGCTTCTCTGGGGCCTCTCCCTCGCGCTCCTCGTGCTCTCGTGCGCGGCCCGGTCACCCGCCACGGAGACCCACACGCTGCCGCCGCTCGGGGCCTCGGCTCTGGCTGCCTGTCTCGCGGTGTTCGCGATCAAGCTGCTGCTGGCCGCCGTTCCGGCCCTCCGGCGGCTGGCGCTGCACCCGGCGAAGCCGTAGGGCGGGAGGTCTCTATAGCGGGAGCGCCGCCGCGGCCTTGGCCGCCACGTCGATCAGCGGCTGCACGGCGAAGAACGAGCCGACCGTGACGACGACGCAGAGCAGCACGCCGAGACCGAGGAGGAGCTCCCGGGGCGGCGAGCCGCCGGCCGGCGCCAGCCGGAGCTCGACGGCGTCGCGGAAGTACATCGCGCGCACGATGCCGAGGTAGTAGTAGGCCGCCAGCATCGTCGCGAGCACGCCGACGATGATCAGCCACCAGAGCCCGCTTTCGTAGGCGGCGGCGAAGACGTAGAACTTCCCGATGAACCCGCCGGTGAGCGGGAAGCCGAGCATCCCGAGCAGGAAGATCCACATCGAGACGCCGAGCCACGGCCGCTCCCAGCCGAAGCCGGCGAGGTTCTGGAGCGTCACCGGCACGCCGAGCTCGCGCTCGCGCGCCGCGACGACCGCGAACGCGCCGAGCGACATCGCCGCATACGGGATGAAGTAGAACATGAGCGCCTTCGCGCCGAGCGTGCTGTCGGCGGCGACCGCGATCAGCATGAAGCCCGCGTGCGACACGGACGAGTAGGCGAGGATCCGCTTCACGTTCAGCTGCACGAGCGCGGCGATGTTCCCCCACGCCAGCGAGATGCACGCGATCACGGCGATTGCGTAGTGCCAGAGGCGCTCGTCCTGTGGAAACGCGACGGTGAGCACGCGGTAGGTGACGGCGAGCGCCGCGATCTTCGTCGCCGACGACATGAACGCCGTCACCGGTGTCGGGGCGCCCTGGTAGACGTCGGGCGTCCACATGTGGAACGGCGCCGCCGAGGCCTTGAACGCGAGCCCGACGATGATCATCGCGAGCCCGACGACGAGCATCGAGGCGTGGCCGTGGCCGTAGGCCCCGATCTTGTCGAACGAGAGCTGCCCGGTCTGGCCGTAGACGAGGGCGGAACCGAAGAGGAGTGTCGCCGACCCGACCGCGCCGACGACGAGGTACTTGAGGCCCGCCTCGAGCGATCCGATCAGGTCGATGTCGATCGCCGTGAGCACGTAGAGCGCGATCGAGAACCACTCGAGCCCGAGGAAGAGCGTCATCAGGTTCGCCGCCTGGACGAAGAACGCCATTCCCGCCCCGGCCGCGGTGAGCAGCGCGAAGTACTCGGCGATGTGCTCGTCTCGCATCCTCTCCCGGCAGGCGATCAGCACGGCGACTGCGCCGGAACCGGCGATGAGCACCTGCGCGAGTGCGGCCCAGCGGTCGCGGAACAGCGAATCGCGGATGATCGTCGTGGGGATGGGGCTCTTGACGTACACGAGGACGGCGAAGACGAACGCGGCGGCGAACCCCGCGAAGCCGACGGTCGCCGCGACGCCACGCCGCGGGCCGACCGGGACGAACACGGCGACCATCATCAGCACGCCGGCCGCGGCCAGCAGCGCGAGCGACGGTGAGATCGCAAACCAGTCGATGTGCGGCGTGTCGATCATTTGCCGAGCCCCTGCTCGATCGATGCGCTCGCCTGGTTGCCGCCGAACGCGTGACCGGAGATCAGGTTCGGCCACGCCGAGAGCCCGAGCAGGCAGACGACGAGCGGCACGACCACGGCCAGCTCGCCCGGGCGCAGGTCGAGCGCGGAGTCGCTGACCGCCGGCCCGGGCTCCTGGTGCAGCACGCCGGAGATCGCCCGCAGCATGTACATCGCCGCGAGCACGATCCCCACGGCCCCGACCACCGCCCAGCCCCAACCCTGCTGGAAGACGCCGGCCAGGATCAGGAACTCGCCGGCGAACGAGGTCGACAGCGGCACTGCGAGCGCGATCACCCCGGTCGTCATCACCAGCGTCGCGAGCGCGGGGCGCCCGCGCGCCATGCCGCCGAGCCGCGCGAACTCACCGGTCGACGTGCGCCGCTCGACCATCCCGGCGAGCAGGAACAGCGCGGCGGAGACCAGTGCGTGGTTGACGATCTGCAGCACGGCCCCGTCGAAACCGAGGTCGTTGAAGGCGAAGAGCCCGAGCACGATCAACCCGGCCTGTGCGAGCGACGAGTACATGACGACGCCCCGGAAGTCGGGTGCGCGGAACGCGAGCAGCGACCCGTAGACGAGCGAGATCGACGCCAGCGCGAGCAGCACGTAGCGCCAGTCGTGCGCGACCGTCGGGAACTTCGGGATCGCGATCCGCAGCAGTCCATAGAGGCCTGCTTTGCCGACGACGCCGGAGAGCACGGCCGACACCTCGGGCGGCGACTCGCGATAGGTGATCGGCAGCCAGCCGTGGAACGGGAAGAGCGGCGACTTGATGATGAATGCGATCACGAAGCCGAGGAAGAGCCACGTCGACGAGCTCGTGCCCATCTTGGTCAGGTCGAACGTTCCCTGCTGCAGGCCGAGCACGATCACCGCCGCGAGCATGAGCAGCGAGCCGATCACGGTGTAGACGACGAAGGTGATCGTCGCGCGCATGCGGTTCGGGCCGCCCCAGACGCCGATCAAGACGTAGAGCGGGATCAGCATCGCCTCGAAGAACGCGTAGAAGAGCAGCAGGTCCTGCGCCGTGAACACGCCCACGATCGCTCCGGTGAGGAAGAGCATCAGGGCGAAGTAGGCGCGGCCGCGATCGCGCCCCGCCCACCAGCCGTAGATCGTGCATGCCGCCATCACGACGACGGTCATGCCGACGAACCACAGCGAGAAGGCGTACTGGCCGATGTGATAGCTCACGCCGAGATCGCTGAACCACGGCCGGTTCTGTGCGAACTGGAGCGCCGGCGAGTTGAAGTCGAACTTCGAGGCGCTCGTGATCCAGAAGCCGACCTCGAGCAGCGAGATCAGGGTCGCGAGCGAGCCCAGCCAGTACGCGGTCAGCGGCAGGATCGCGATCAGGACGGCTCCTGCGAACGGCAGCAGGATGAGGATGGTCGTCAGCCAGCTGTCCATCAGCGGACCGCCAGGAAGACGACTGCCAGGATCGCGAGCCCACTTGCGAGCGCGAGCGCGTAGGTGCGGACGAGCCCTGTCTGTGTGAGCGAGAGCTCACGTGAGCCGAGCTCGGTGGTTCCCGCGACGGCCCTGATCGAGCCGGCGATCAGAGGCCGTTCCACGAATGCATAGAGCGCGCGCGTGAATGCGACCGTGCCGTGGTACCAGACGATGTCGTAGAGCTCGTCCCAGTAGAACTTCCGCTCGAACAGCACGACCGGCCGCGGTGCCTTGTAGCGCTTCGCCGCATAGATCGCCCACGCCACGGCGATCCCGGCGAGACCGACGGCGACCGACACGGCCATCGTCACGTACTCCTGGGTGTCCGTCGGCTCGACGATCGCCGCGGCGACGGGGTCGAGCCACGTCGAGAACGGCGTCCAGAACGGCGCGAACTGCAGGAAGCCGGCCACGGTCGAGAGCACCGCCAGCACCGCCACCGTCCAGCGCATCGAGAGCGGGCCCTCGTGGCCGTGGTGAGCGTGGAAGTGCTCGCGGGCGAACGGCGTCGGCTCGCCGGTGAAGACGATGAAGTAGAGGCGGAACGCGTAGAGGCCGGTCAGGAACGCCCCGGCGATGCAGCAGGCGTAGAGCAGGTAGCCGTACCAGCCGCCGTGGCCGAGCGCGGCGGAGATGATCGGGTCCTTGGAGAAGAAGCCCGCGAACGGCGGGATGCCGACCAGCGCGAGCGAGCCGATCAGGAACACGATCTTCGTGAACGGCATCAGCCTGCCGATCCCTGCCAGCTTGCGGATGTCCTGCTCGCCGGTCAGGGCGTGGATGGCGATGCCCGCGGCAAGGAAGAGCAGCGCCTTGAAGAACGCGTGCATCATCAGGTGGAACATCGCGCTCGGATACGCGCCGAGCCCCGCGCCGACGAACATGTAGCCGATCTGCGACATGGTCGAGTAGGCGATCACGCGTTTGATGTCCGTCTGGACGAGTGCGATCAGGCCGGCCATCAGGAGCGTCGCCGCGCCGAGCCCGGCGGCGAGGTCCTGGATGACGTAGGCGTTCTCGAACAGCGGGTGGCACCGGACGATCAGGTAGACGCCGGCGGTCACCATCGTGGCGGCGTGGATCAGCGCGCTGACCGGGGTCGGGCCTTCCATCGCGTCCGGGAGCCACGTGTGCAGCGGCAGCTGCGCCGATTTCGCGAGCGCGCCGCCGAGCAGGCCGAGCGCGATCAGGTTCGCCGTGGTGCCGCTCGCGGGCGACAGGGAGAAGACGCTTGCGAAGTCGAGGTGGCCCGTGTGCTCGACCAGCAGGAAGAGCGCCAGCGCCAGCGTCGCGTCCCCGAAGGCGTTCATCACGAACGCCTTCTTCGCGGCTGCGATCGCCGACGGCCGCTCCTGGTAGAAGCCGATCAGCAGGTAGCTCGAGAGCCCGACCATGCCCCAGCCCGCGAGGAGGATCAGCAGGTTGCCGCCCTCGACGAGCAGCAGCATCGAGAAGACGAACAGCGACATGTAGGCGAAGTAGCGTCGCTCTTCGTCCTCGCCGTCCATGTAGCCGACGGAGTACGCGACGATGAGCGAGCCGACGCCCGCGACGATCAGCATCATCACGATCGAGAGCTGGTCGACGAGGAGCGAGAGCCCGAAGTGGTACTGGCCTGCGCTGAGCCAGGTCCACGACGTCGTCGTGGCGCCGCGGTCCGACGGGCTTCGCAGCCACATCGCGATGAACACGACCACCGCGGCTGCAAAGGAGCCCATCGTCGTCAGCGTCGAGACGTATGCGGCCGTGCGCCGCGAGATGCTCGTTCCCGCAAGCGTGATCGCGACCGTCGCGGCCAGCGGCAGCACGAGGCAGACCCAGGCGGCGGTCGTCATCTCGCCCCGGTCGGTCTAGCCACGTAGCGTCCTGAGCTTGTCGACGTCGAGCTCGACGTGGCGGCGTCCCATCGCGACGATCAGGCCGAGCCCGACGACGACCTCGGACGCCGCAACCGCCATCACCGAGATCGCGAAGACCTGGCCGTCCTCTCGCCCGTGCAGGCGCGAGAAGGCGATCAACAGCAGGTTCGCCGAGTTGAGCATGATCTCGACGCTCAGGAGGATGATCAGCGGGTTGCGCCGCAGCATCACGCCGAGCGCGCCGATCGAGAAGAGCAGCCCGGCGAGGATCACGTACCACTGGATGTCAGGTCCGTGCATCGCCCGCGATCCTCCGCGCGTGGGAGCCGAGCACGACGCCGCCGACGGCGGCGACGAGGAGCACGATCGACGTCACCTCGAACGCGATCAGATGATCGGTGAGAAACAGGCGGCCGATCGACGCGGGCGAGCCGAACGCGCGCGAGATGTGCTGCGGCTTGGAGAGGAACCCGCCGGCCGAGAGGCCGACCACGACGCAGACCTCGGCCAGGATCGCCGCGCCCGCGAGGACGGCGCCGACGATCTGCCACGACGGGCCCCCCGACCAGGGCGACTCGTCGGTTCGGTCGCCGAGGTAGGCGATCACGAACAGGAACATCACCATCACCGCTCCGCCGTAGACGAGCACCTGGGCCGCTGCGACGAACTCGCCCGAGAGGAGCAGGAAGAGCACAGCGAGTGAGGCGAGGTTCCCGATCAGCGAGAGCGCGGAGTAGAACGGGTTCGAGAAGCTGACGACCCCGAGCGCGCTCGCGAGACATCCGAACGCAGCCAGGAACCAGGTGACCCAGACGAGGAAGTTAGCCACGCCATCTCTCCTGGGCGGAGAGATGGCTAGCAGTGCATTTGCTAGACCATTCGTGGCCGAAGGTCACGAATGGTCCTTGTAGTAGGGGATCGGTGTGTCGTAAAGGTCGGCGTCGGCAACGGGAACGCGCTTGATCGGCGGGGCGAGCAGCATGTCCTTCGTGTAGATGAGGTCGTCGCGGTTGTACTCGGAGATCTCGAAGTCGTTTCCGAGCGTGATCGCGTCGAACGGGCACGCAAGCTCGCAGTAGCCGCAGAAGATGCAGCGCGACATGTTGATCTCGTAGATGCGCGCGTAGCGCTCGCCGGCCGAGACGCGGTTCGTGGGTGTGTTCTCCGCCGGCACGACGCGGATGCAGTCGGCGGGGCAGGCGGCGGCGCACAGCGAGCAGCCGACGCACTTCTCGAGCCCGTTCTCGTGCAGGTTCAAACGGTGGCGGCCGCGGTAGCGCGGATAGACCGGGCGCTTGTACTCGGGGTACTGCTGCGTGATCGGCTTCTTGAAGATCTGCTTCAGCGTCACGCCGAAGCCCTTGAGCGTGTTCGGGACGACGAAGCTCATGCCCGCTCCCGACGCCGGCTCAGCCGGCGCCTCCGCTCTTTCGAGCCTCCGTCAAGCCTACGGCTCATGAGACGGCCACGATCACGAAGGCGGTGACGAGCGCGTTGAGCGTCGCGACCGGGAGTAGGACCTTCCACCCGAAGCGCATCAGCTGGTCGTAGCGGAGGCGCGGCTGGGAGGCGCGCAGCCAGATGAAGAGGATGACGAGCGTGAACAGCTTCAGCACGAACCAGATCGGCCCGAACTTGTCGAGGGAAGGCACCCACGGGAAGTGGTAGCCGCCGAAGAAGAGCGTCACGCAGAGGCCCGAGAGCACGAGCATGTTGACGTACTCGGCGGCCTGGAAGATCCCCCAGCGCATGCCGGAGTACTCGGTGTGGTAGCCGGCGACGAGCTCGGTGTCGGCCTCGGGCAGGTCGAACGGCGGCCGTGACGTCTCGGCGATGCCGCCGAGCATGAAGACGCAGAGCCCGATGAACTGAGGGATGAAGAACCAGACCGTGGCTGCCTGCCGGTCGACGATCGCCTGCAGGTTCAGGGAGCGGCCCATCATCACGACGCCGAGCACGGAGAGCGCGAGCGACACCTCGTACGAGACGAGCTGTGCGCAGGTGCGCATCGAGCCGAGGATCGAGTACTTCGACTCGGACGCCCAGCCGCCGACGATGAACCCGTAGATGCCGATGGAGCCGAGCGCGAAGATCAGGATCAGCGAGATCGGAACGGTGGCGACGGCGCCGTTGATCCGGTAGCCCCAGAGCGTCCAGCCCGCCCCGAAGGGAATGACGCTGAACGCGAGCAGTGCCGTGAACATCGACAGGACGGGGGCGATGATGTACAGCGGCTCCTTGGCGGCGATCGGCGCGAATGCTTCTTTGCGAATCAGCTTCAGCAGGTCGGCGATCGGCACGAGCAGGCCCTTGGGGCCGGCCCGGTTCGGGCCGTAGCGGTTCTGCATCCGTCCGAGCAGCTTGCGCTCGAGCCACGTGGTCACGGCGAAGAACACCATCACGACGTTGATCACGATCAGCGCCTTGATCAGCGTGATCCACCACGGCTCGTGCATCAGGGCCGCACCTCCACGCTCGCGTGCAGATCGCCGGCGTCGGCCTGGGCGATCCGAACGGTGCCGGCGGCGAGATCGCGCGCGATGCGTGCGCGTAGCTCCACCGACGTGCCGTTCGACGACACGGTGACGGTCTGCCCGTTGCGGATCCGACGAGCCCTCGCGTCGTCGCGGGAGAGCTGGACCTCCCCGGCGGGCCGCTGGAACTGCAGCTCGGGCGTCCGGTCGACGGCGGCCCCGGAGAAGAGCGGCCGGTAGGCAACGAGGCGCAGGCCGGAGCCCGGTGCCGGAGCCGTGTCGCGCTCCGCGGCTTCGCGCGCACGCGGCTCGGCGCGCGGCGGGAGCGATGCACGCTCGCCGACCTCGCCGAATGTGATGCCGCCGAAGCAACGCCCGGAGACCTCGTCGAAGACGAGCGAGGCGTGCGGCGAGAGGGCGACGTCGAAGCGCTCGGCGAGCTTCGAGATCCACGCGAGCACGTCGGGCACGGGCGCCAGCACTGCTCGCCGCTGCCGTTGCAGCCGGCCTTCGAGGTTGATGGTCGTGCCGTCGCGCTCCAGGTAGCTAGTGGAGGGCAGGACGAGATCCGCGAGGCCGCGGAAGCTGTCCTGGAAGAGCCCGATCCCGATCACGAGTTGGGCCTCCGCCGCCATCGCGCGCACGGCCGGGTCGGCGGCAGCCTCGTCGCCGGAGATGACGATGAGGATGGGCTTGTCGTCGACCGGCTCACCGTCGCCTGCCGCGCTCCAGGCGTCGGCGACGCCGCGCCCGTTCGGGGTGCGGGGCAGGTAGTAGACGTTCGTCGCCTCGATCGCCGCAGTGCTGTCGTCGGTGACGAGCGCGTCGACGGGGCTGTCGGGCGCGCCGTACGTGATCGTCGCGCCGTTGCGGCGGGCCGCCTTGAGCCAGAGCTCGACAACAGGCGCGCGCTCGACGACGGGCTCGTCGCAGAGGACGGCGATCGACCTGGCATCGCGCAGGGCCGAGAGCGGGGCCCGGTAGCCGTCGCCCCAGTCCGGCACTTCCTCCGGCAGCACCGCTGCGTTCGCGCCGAGCCCCTGTCGCAGCAGCTTGCCGAGCGCGTACGCCTCCTCGACCGACTCGCCGCCGGAGAGCGCGGTCACCGTCGAGGCGCCGCCCTGGCGGAGCAGCTGCTCGGCCTGGTCGAGCGCGTCGTCCCACGAGAGCTCCTCGAAGCGCCGCGGGCCGGCCTTGCGCAGCGGCGTAGTGATCCGGTCGTGTGCGTCGAGGTGCGAGTAGGCAAAGCGGCCCTTGTCACACAACCAGCCTTCGTCGATCTCGGGGTGGTTGCGGGAGAGGATCCGCTTGACCTTGCCCTCGCGCGTCGTGGCGGTCGTGTTGCAGCCGACGGGGCAGAGCCCGCAGACGGTCGGGACGTTCTGGATCTCCCACGGCCGCGCTTCGAAGCGGTACTTCGTCGAGGTGAGCGCGCCGACGGGACAGAGTTCGGTGACGTTCCCCGAGAAGTGACCGACGTACGGCTCGTCCTCGAACGTCGCGATCACCGACTGGGCACCGCGGTTGATCGCAACGAGCTGCCCGTCCTCGGCAACCTGTTCGCTGAAGCGCGTGCAGCGGTAGCAGAGGATGCACCGCTCGCGGTCGAGGGCGATCAACGGCGAGATCGGGATCGGCTTCTCGAACGTCCGCTTCGGGAAGGTCATGCGCGTCGATCCCGGCCCGTAGCGGAAGGTCAGGTCCTGCAGCGGGCACTCGCCGCCCTTGTCGCAGACAGGGCAGTCGAGCGGATGGTTGACGAGGATGAACTCGAGCGTCGAGTTCTGCCCTTCGGCCGCCTGCGGCGAGGTGCGCGCCGTCTTCACGACCATGCCGTCCTGCGCCGAGAGCGTGCACCCGGCCTGCAGCTTCGGCATGCCTTCCACCTCGACGAGGCACATCCGGCACGCGCCGACGGGCGGCCCGAGCCGCGGCTCGTAGCAGAAGACGGGGATCTCGACCCCGGCCGCGGCCGCGGTCTCGACCATGCCGGTCCCCTTCGGCACCTGCACGGTCCGCTCGTCGATCGTGACAGTGACGAGGTCAGCCATGGCTGACGACCTCTAGGCCATTCGGCGTAGACGAATGGGCATGCATCTGGATCGGCGCGAGCACGTGGTCGAGCGACGAGTGACCCTCGAGCGGGCACCCGCCCCGGTCGATGTGCGCCTGGAACTCGTCGCGGAACTTCGCGACGTAGCTCGCGATGATGATCGCGTCGGAGTCACCGAGCGGGCAAAGGCACTTGCCGTTGATGCGGTCGCAGACGTCGAGCAGCAGGTCGAGGTCGCTCTGGGTCGCGCGCCCGTCTTCGAGCTTGCGCAAGATCGCCGTGAGCCAGCGCGTTCCCTCCCGGCACGGCGTGCACTTGCCGCACGACTCGTGCTCGTAGAACTCGGAGAAGCGAATCCCGAGCTGCACGATGCAGCAGCGGTCGTCGAGCACGACGATCCCCGCCGACCCCATCGCCGTGCGCAGCTGTGCGAGCGAGTCGAAGTCGTAGCCGACGTCGATCTCGTCCCTGGTGAGGATCACAGTCGACGACCCGCCCGGCACGACTGCCTTCAACTCACGGCCGTCGGGGATGCCGCCGGCGAGGTCGTAGATGATCTCGCGCAGCGACGTGCCGGCTTCGATCTCGAAGTTGCCGCCGTTGACGACGTTGCCGGAGACCGACACGACGCGCGACCCGCGCGTGTTCGGAACCCCGAGCTTCGCGTACTCGGCGCCGCCCATCGCGATCACCGGTGGCACCGTGGTGATCGTCTCGACGTTGTTCACGACCGTCGGCGACGCGTAGAGGCCCGAGATCGCCGGGAACGGCGGCTTCGAGCGCGGCTGGCCGCGCTTCCCCTCGAGCGACTCGAGGAGCGCGGTCTCCTCGCCGCAGATGTAGGCGCCTGCGCCGCGGTGGACGACGATCGTGACGTTGCCGCGCAACTCGGGCCGGTCGTGGAGCTCCTCGAGCGCCCCGACGAGAATCTCGTACGGGCCGGAGTACTCGCCCCGGATGTAGACGAAGACCTTCGTGCAGTCGATCGCGTGCGCAGTGATCAGGCAGCCCTCGATGAAGCGGTGCGGGACGCGCGAGAGAATCTCGTTGTCCTTGAAGCTTCCGGGCTCCGACTCGTCGGCGTTGACCACGAGGTAGTGAGGCTTCGGCAGCTGCTCCTTCGACGGGACGAACGACCACTTGCGCCCGGCCGGGAAGAAGGCGCCGCCGCGTCCGCGGAGCTCGGACGTGATCAGTTCCTCGGTCACCGCCGCCGGTGTCATCGCTCGCGCCTTGGCGAGCGCGCTGTAGCCGCCGGTCGCCTCGTACTCGGCGAGCTTCGTCGTCGCGTCCTTGAGGACGATCTCAGGAGCCACGGAGCTCCTCGACGATGGCCGGGACGTCGTCGGCCTTGACGTGCATGCGGTAGTGGTGATCGACCGCCACGATTGTCGCCCAACCGCAGCCGCCGAGACATTCGACGGCGCGCAGGGTCACCTTGCCGTCGGCGCTCGTCTCGCCCGCCCGGCACCCGAGGCCGTCCTCGAACGCCTCGACGACGTGCTGTGCGCCCACGACCGCGCACGAGACGTTCGTGCACACCTCGACGAGGTGCTCGCCGATCGGCGCGAGGTGGAACTGGTCGTAGAACGATGCGATCGACTTGACGTAGGCCGGCGTCTCCTCGAGCGCGTCGGCGACCTCGCGGATCACCTCGGCCGAGAGCCAGCCGTGCTCGGCCTGTGCGAGCCGGAGCGCCGGCAGCACCGCGCTCTCCGAATCGGCCGGATACTTCGCGCGCTCTGCCTGGATCGCCTCGTAGAGGGCTGCGTCCGCGCCGGCGCCGTCCACGCCGGCGCCTCCGCTCCTGGCCGGCTCCGGCGAGCCTACGCCGGTCACCGGTCGACCTCGCCCATGACGGTGTCGAGCGATCCGACGATCGCGATCATGTCGGCGATCAAGGCGTCGGTCATGCAGGTCGCGGTCGCCTGCAGCGCGACGAACGACGGGGCGCGGAACTTGACGCGCCACGGCCTCGGGCCGCCGTCCGAGCAGAGGTAACAGCCGAGCTCGCCGCGCGGCGACTCGATCGCGAAGTAGACCTCGCCCTCGGGGACGCGGAAGCCCTCGGTGACGATCTTGAAGTGGTGGATCAGCGACTCCATCGAGGTGTGCAGCTCGTGTCGCGGCGGCAGGACCACCTTCCGGTCGTCCGCGATCCACGGCGCTCCGTCCTCCATCCGCTCGAGCCGGTCGAGGCACTGCTCGACGATGCGCACCGACTCGCGCATCTCCGCCATGTGGACGCGGTAGCGCGCATAGACGTCCCCTTCAGGGAAGACGGGCGCGCGGAAGTCGACCTGGTGGTAGGCCAGGTACGGCTCCACCTTGCGCACGTCCCACTCCACGCCCGACGCCCGCAGCACGGGGCCCGACTGGCCGAGCGCGATCGCGTCGTCGGCCGAGAGCAGACCGAGCCCCTCGGTGCGCTCGAGCCAGATCTTGTTGCGCGTGAGCAGCGTCTCGTAGTCGTCGACCGCCTTCGGCATCCATTCGCAGAACTTGCGCGCCTCGGGATAGAAGCCGCGCGGGATGTCCTCGGCGAGGCCGCCGACCTGGAAGTAGCGCGTGTGCATGCGGTAGCCGGCGACGAGCTCGAACAGGTCGAGGATCTGCTCGCGTTCGCGGAACGCGTACCAGAACATCGAGATCGCTCCGAGCTCGAGCGCGGAGGTGCCGAGCCAGACGAGGTGCGAGTGAATGCGGTTCAGCTCGAGCAGCAGCGTGCGCATCCAGACGGCCTTGCGCGGAATCTCCAGGTCGAGCAGCTTTTCGACCGCGCCGACGAAGACGTACTCGTTGTTCTGGTACGAGACGTAGTCCATGCGCGGCGCGTACGGGATCGCCTTCCACCACGTCTTGTGCTCCATGTTCTTCTCGAAGCCGGTGTGCAGGTAGCCGATCACGGCGGCAAGGCCGGTCACGTCCTCGCCGTAGAGATCGACGATCAGCCGGAGCACGCCGTGCGTCGACGGGTGATTTGGCCCGAAGTTGACCATCATCACGTCGCCGGTCGCCGCGATGTCCGCGGGCGTCTTCAGCACCGTCGGGATCGGGAACGGGATGCGCGAGCCTTCGTAGACCGGCCTGCGAGAGCGCGTCGGGGCGGTCGCCGTCACTCTTCTCCCGAGAATCGCACCGGCTCGCCGCCGATCGGATAGTCCTTGCGCAGCGGGTGCCCTTCCCAGTCGTCGTCGAGGAGGATCCGCTGCAGGTTCGGGTGGCCCTCGAAGACGATCCCCATCAGGTCGAACTGCTCGCGCTCGTGCCAGTCGGCGGTCGGCCAGACGCGAACCACGGTCGGGACCGGCTCGCCTTCGTCGACCCAGACCTGCAGTCGGAGGCGGCGTGGACGCTCGGAGACCGAGAGCAGGTGATAGTTGACGGCAAAGCGCTTCGGCTTCCCGAGCGGGATCGCCTGGTAGCCCTGCGTCATCGGCGAGTTGAGGTCACGGCCCGACGGCGTGCCGATGTAGCCCGAGACGTCCCGGTCGCCCCACCCCAGGTAGTCGACCGCCGTCAGGTCGGACAGGAAGTTGAAGCCCGCCTCGTCGCGCAGGTACGTCGCCGCATCGACCACGCCGGCGGCTTCGACCACGAGTGTCGTCTCCCGATGCCGCTCGATCTGCTCGACCAGGCCGGGAACGGCGTCCCACTGGGTCACGAAGCGACGCTCCGCACCTCGTACGCAGGCGGGACGCCGGCGCGCACCGCTTCGTGCAGCCGGACGATGCCCTCGACGAGCTGCTCGGGGCGGGGCGGGCATCCCGGCACGTAGATGTCGACCGCCACGATCTTGTCGACCGACTGCACGATCGCGTAGTTGTTGAACATGCCGCCGGACGAGGCGCACGCGCCCATCGCGATCACCCATTTCGGTTCGAGCATCTGGTCGTAGATCTGCCGCAGCGGCGCGGCCATCTTGTGCGAGACGCGACCCGAGACGATCAGTAGGTCGGCCTGACGTGGCGAGCCACGGAACGGCTCCATCCCGAAGCGCGCGATGTCGTAGCGGCCGGCGACGATCGACATCATCTCGATCGCGCAGCACGCGAGGCCGAAGGTGTCCGGCCACATCGAGTTCGTCTGCGCCCACGCCACGGCCTTGGCGAGTGTCGTGAGCCCCACTTTCTGCTCGAGATCCGCGACCTCGTCCTCGAACTTGGACGGCCCTTTCGTCGGCCAGAGCAGGCGCTCGGAGTGGAGGCCCGACTCGCGGAGCGGTTTCTCTAGCGCCATTCGAGGGCTCCCTTGCGCCAGATGTAGACGTAGGCGACGAAGAGGATGATCAGGAACGTCAGGAACTCGAAGAACCCGAACCACGACAGCTCGTGCAGGATCACGGCGAGCGGGTAGAGGAAGACGATCTCGATGTCGAAGAGGATGAAGAGCATTGCCGTCAGGTAGAAGCTGACGGTGAAGCGCTGCCGCTTCGGCGGCCCCTGCGAGACACCGGATTCGAACGGGATCGTGCGGGCACGCACGCGCCGGTGCGGCCGCGTCGCGAACACGAAGCTCCCGATCATCATCGTTGCCGGGATCATCAGGGCGAAGAACCCGTAGATCGCGAACGGCAACCAGTCGTTGAACAAGCCTGCTGCCTCCTGAAAAGGACGTCGTCCGGCGCTGACGCTAGCAGCACGAACGACGGTGCGAGGCGTGTACCCATCGGCGTTGCAGGTGTCACGAAGTTCGCACGCCAGACCCTCCCGGCTACACTTTGGGCGATGGCGACGATCGAACACTCCGAGACCACCGTCGTGACGCTCACCGAGCGCGCCGCGACCAAGGTCCAGGGCCTGATGGCGGCCGAGCCCGCCGGCGAGGCCGAGGTGCTCCGGATCGCGATCCAGGGCGGCGGCTGCAGCGGCTTCGAGTACGCGCTCGGGTTCGATCGCGGCGCCCAGGCGGGCGACCACGAGCTCGAGTTCCACGGCGTCAAGGTCGTCGTCGACCCGTTCAGCGCTCCGTATCTCCAGGGGTCGACGATCGACTTCCTCGAGGGGCTCCAGGAGTCGGGCTTCAAGATCGAGAACCCGAACGTCACCTCAGCCTGCGGCTGTGGGCACAGCTTCCAGGTCGCCGAGGGCGAAGAGCCGCCCGAGGGTGCCGCAGGCTGCGGCTCCGGCTGCGGCCACGCGCACTGAGCGGGCGCACTCGCCTTCGCGCGTAGGAACGCCGGCCCCATCCCAGCGCCCTCAAGCATCGCAAGTCTGGTACCTGGTACCTGAGGTACCAGGTACCAGTTGTTCGAGCCGCGTGCCTCGGGGCCGTTCCGCATCACCGGCCCAGGCGATCGCTTATGCCCGCTGGCGCAGGTTCCTCGACGCGTAGCGGCGGTGGAGAATCACGGTGTTCCCGTCCGGATCGCGACAGGCAGCGAAGCGGCAGACGCCAGAGTCCCACGTCTCCGCGATGAACTCGACGCCCTGCGCCTCCAGTTCGGCCCGAGCCTGCGCTACGTCCGCCACGCGTAGCGCAAACCCAGCCGTGTTCGCGACGAACGGCAAGTCTTCTCGCTCTGGCTCCCAGAAACTCAGGGTCACGTTGGGCGTCTCTACCTCACCCTCCGACACCTCGCTCTCGGGCAGTCCGAGGACGTCGCGGTACCAGGCGAGCGCGCGCCCGATGTCCCGCGTGGGGACCGAGATGAAGTCCACCTGCTCGACGCGCACGGCCGCGACGCTACCACCCGCGCTCTGCGAGCCAACGCGACCGCCGGAGCTCAGAAGTGTTTCGCAGCGCTCGCCCGCCTCGCTGAGCGGCGGGCTAGGCTCGCCCTGTGAGCGCCTCGTCCCTCAAGGTCGCCGTCGTCGGCTCCGGTCCGGCGGGCTTCTACACGGCCGACGCGCTGTTGAAGAGCGAGGAGCCGCCGGTCGAGGTCGACCTGCTCGACCGGCTGCCGACGCCGTGGGGCCTCGTGCGGCTCGGGGTCGCGCCCGACCACGAGAACATCAAGGCCGTCTCGCGCGCCTTCGAGAAGACCGCCGCCAGGCCCGGTTTTCGCTTCTTCGGCAACGTCGAGGTCGGGTCGACCGTCAGCCACGAGGAGCTCCTCGGTCTCTACGACGCGGTCGTCTACACCGTCGGGGCGCAGACCGACCGGCGGCTCGGCATCCCCGGCGAGGATCTGCCCGGATCGTGGGCGGCGACGGAGTTCGTCGCCTGGTACAACGGCCATCCCGATTTTCAAGCACTGCGAGTTCGACCTCTCGCACGAACGGGCCGTCGTGATCGGCAACGGGAACGTCGCGATCGACTGCGCGCGCATGCTCGCGCTCACGCCGGAGGAGCTCGCACCGACCGACACGACCGACGAGGCGATCGAGGCGATCTGCGGCGCCGGTGTCGAGGAGATCGTCATGCTCGGCCGCCGCGGGCCCGTGCAGGCGGCGTTCACGCCCCCGGAGCTGAAGGAGCTCGGTGAGCTCGCGGGTGCCGACGTGATCGTGGATCCCGCAGACCTGTCGCTCGACGCTGCGAGTGCCGACGCTCTCGAGCTCGACCGTGAGCGCGCGCGCCGGAACTACGAGCTCCTCGGCGAGTTCGCCGAGCGGCCGCCGGCGGGCAAGCCTCGGCGGATCGTCCTGCGGTTCCTCGCCTCGCCGGTGGCGATCCTCGGCACTGACCGGGTCGAGGCGGTCGAGGTGGTGCGCAACGAGCTCGTCGTCGAGGACGGCCGCATCGTGGCGCGGTCGACGGGCGAGACCGAGGTGATTCCCGCCGGTCTCGTGCTGCGGAGCGTCGGTTACAAGGGAGTGGGGCTGCCCGGGGTGCCGTTCGACGAGCGGAGCGGAACGATCCCGAACGGAGGCGGCCGGGTCGAGGGCGCGCCGCGCACGTATGTGGCCGGGTGGATCAAGCGTGGCCCGAGCGGTGTGATCGGCACGAACAAGAAGGATGCGTCGGAGACGGTCGAACTGCTGCTCGACGACGCTCGCGCCGGCCTGCTCGAGCGCTCCGCGGGCGATGCCGCTCTCGAGGATCTGCTGGACGAGCGTGGCGTGAAGGTCGTCGACTACGCCGGCTGGCATGCGATCGACGCCGCCGAGCGGAGCGCCGGCGAGCCGCTCGGCCGCCCCCGGGTGAAGCTGACCGCGTGGGAGGCGCTGCTCGATTGCGCCTCGCGAGCTACCCTCTAGCTGTGACCGACACGGCTGCGAGAGAGCTTTGGGGAGGCGAGACCAGCAAGGCGATCGCCAACTTCCCGGTCTCCGGGGAGCCCATCCCGATCCCGGTGGCGCGCTGGCTCGGCCGGATCAAGTCGGCTGCTGCGCTCGTCAACGGCGAGCTCGGCCTGCTCGACGAAGAGAAGGCGCGGCGGATCTCCGCCGCCGCCGATCGCGTCGCGGGCGGAGAGCTCGACGACCAGTTCCCGATCGACGTCTTCCAGACCGGCTCGGGCACGTCGTCGAACATGAACGCCAACGAGGTGATCGCGTCGCTCGCCGGCGAGGGCGTGCATGCGAACGACGACGTGAACATGGGCCAGAGCTCGAACGACGTCTTTCCCTCGGCTGTGCACCTCGCTGCGCTCGACGAGCTCGTGCACGACCTGCTGCCGGCGCTCGACCAGCTCGGAGCGGCGCTGGAGCTGAAGGCGGACGAGTTCGCCGACGTCGTCAAGTCGGGCCGGACGCACTGGATGGACGCGGTGCCGGTGACGCTCGGCCAGGAGTTCGGCGGCTATGCCGCCCAGGTGCGCGAGAGCAAGGCGCGGGTCGAGGCGGTGCTCGAGCGGCTCGGCAAGATCCCGCTTGGCGGCACCGCGGTCGGCACGGGGCTGAACACTCACCCCGAGTTCGCGGCCCGCGTGCGCGCCAGACTGGCGCGCGACACCGGGTTGACGATCTCCGCGCCGGCGGATCCCTTCGAGAGCCAGGCGGCGCGGGACGGGCTCGTCGAGGCCTCGGGGGCGCTGAGAACGGTCGCCGTCAGCCTGACCAAGATCGCCAACGACCTGCGGTTTCTCGGTTCGGGGCCGCGCGCGGGCCTCGCCGAGATCTTTCTGCCCGAGCTGCAGAAGGGCTCGTCGATCATGCCCGGCAAGGTCAACCCGGTCATCCCCGAAGTCGTCACGCAGGTCGCCGCGCAGGTGATCGGCAACGACGCTGCGATCGCGATCGGCGGCATGCAGGGGCACTTCGAGTTGAACGTGTTCGTGCCGCTGATGGCGCGCAACCTGCTGCAGTCGATCAAGCTGCTCGCCTCTGCAAGCCGGCTCCTCGACGAGAAGTGCGTCGCCGGGATCGAGGCGAACCGTGAGCAGTGCGAGAGCTACGCAGAGCTGACGCTGTCAGCTGCGACGGCGCTCAACCCGCACATCGGCTACGACAAGGCGAGCGAGATCGTCAAGAAGGCCGCAGCCTCCGGGCGCTCGCTCCGCGAGGTCGCGCGGGAGGAGGGTGTCTCGGACGACGTGCTCGACGAGGCGCTCGACTACCGCAAGATGGCCAACCCGCACGGCTAGCCGTCGGCCCGCGCTCTAGTAGGAGACTGCGCCGCGGCCGGTCTCGGCTGCGTGCCGCTGCTCGTCCGCGCGGTAGCTCGAGCGCACGAGCGGGCCGGAGAACACCGAGCCGAACCCGAGGACCTCTCCCTGCTCGCGGAACCACCTGAACTCGTCGGGATGCACCCAGCGGTCGATCGTCGCGTGCTTCGCGCTCGGCTGGAGGTATTGGCCGATCGTCACGACGTCCACGCCGTGCGCGCGGAGGTCGCGGAGCGTCTCCACGACCTCGTCGTTGGTCTCGCCGAGCCCGACGATGATGCCGCTCTTCGTCAACACGGGGTAGTCGGCGATCTCCTTCGCCCGCTGCAGCAGCCACAGGGCGCCGTCGTAGCTCGCTTTGCCGCCGCGCATCTTGCGGTGCAATCTCCGAACGGTCTCGATGTTGTGGTTGAACACGTCCGGGCGGGCTGCGATGACCGTCTGGAGCGCGGCTTCCTCGACGCCCAGGAAGTCGGGTGTCAGCACCTCGACGGACGCGTCGGGCACCTTGGCCTTGAGCGCACGGATCGTCGCCGCGTAGTGGCCGGCGCCCTTGTCGTCGACGTCGTCGCGGTCGACGGAGGTGACGACGACGTGCTTCAGGCCCATCTGCTTCGCTGTCTGCGCGAGGCGAAGCGGCTCGAGCGGGTCGACCGGCTCGCTCGGCCGGCCGGAGTTGACGTAGCAGTAGCGGCAGGCGCGGGTGCAGGTCTCCCCGAGGATCTGGAACGTCGCGGTTCCGCGGCCCCAGCACTCGGCGATGTTGGGGCAGCGCGCCTCTTCGCAGATCGTGTTCAACTGCGCGCCGTGGATCAGCTTCTTCACGTCGAAGTAGCTGCCGTTCGACGACGGTGCGCGCACTTTCATCCACTCGGGGCGGCGCGGGCGGTCGGCCACTGGGAGCGAGCCCTGCATCTTCGGGCAATCTAGCCGGATGCAGCGGGTCTGCGTGTTCTGTGGTGCGTCGAGCGGGCGTCTGCCTGCGTACGCCGAGGCGGCGCGGGCGCTCGGGGCGGCCGCGGCCGGCCGCGGCCTCGGCGTGGTCTACGGCGGCGGCCGGGTCGGGCTGATGGGCGCAGTCGCCGATGGGGCGCTGTCCGCCGGTGGCGAGGTGATCGGCGTCATCCCTCGGGAGCTCGTCGAGCGCGAGCTTGCGCACGGGGGTCTCTCGACGCTCCGCGTCGTTGACTCGCTGCACGAGCGGAAGGCGCTGATGGCCGAGCTGGCGGACGCATTCGTCGCCTTGCCGGGCGGCTTCGGGACGCTCGACGAGCTGCTCGAGCAGTTGACCTGGTCGCAGCTCGGGCTTCACGCCAAGCCGGTCGGGCTGCTCGACGTCGAGCAGTTCTGGCTGCCGCTGATCGCGCTGGCGAAGCATGCGACGACGGAGGGTTTCGTGCGCGAGGTCGACCTGGCGGCGATCGCCGTCGCGACCGACGCGGCTGGGCTGCTCGACCGGCTCGAGCGGCTGGCACGCGAGCCGCGCCCCCGGCCGAAGTGGTCGAGCGCCCCTGGCCCCTAGACCGAGCCGAAGAGCACGCCGATGGCGAGCGCCGCCCCGACGGAAGCCGCGGCGACGACTCCTGCCCAGGCGAGCAGACGAAACGTTGCCTCCATCGTCAAATGATCGGCCGACAGCCGGACGGACTTTAGGGCAGCGTTACGCGCCCGCTGCGGCGGATCAGCCGGTTGCGAGCAGGGACGGAGCGGGAGCTTCGGCGAATGCCACGTCGAAGACGTCCGCGAACGCCTGGGCGGCGGCTGGGCGCACGTCGTCCACCGCGAGCGGCCGTCCGAGCTCGCGCGCCATCGACGTGAACATGTATCCGTCCAACCCGCACGCAGTGATCCACTCCGTGAAGGGCGCCGGATCGAGGTCGACGTTCAACGCGTAGCCGTGCGTCGAGATCCACCTCGTCAGGTGAATCCCGATCGAGGCGATCTTCCGCGGCGGTGACTCGAGCCAGACCCCCGTCAGCCCCTCGATCCGCGTCGCCTCGATGTCGAACGCGAGCATCGTCCGGATCAGCGCCTCCTCGAGGTCGCGGCAATAGCGCTTCACGTCCTGCCCATGGCGCGTCAGGTCGAGGATCGGGTAGCAGACGAGCTGGCCCGGTGCGTGGTAGGTGGACTTCCCGCCTCGGTCGACCTCGACCACCTCGACCTCGGCCCCTTCCGGCACGTGCACCTCTCCCTCCGCGGTACGCCGGCCGAGGGTGATCGTCGGCGGATGCTCGAGGAGGAGCACCGTGTCGGGCAGCGTGCCGTCGGCGACGCCGGCCGCCGTCGCCCGCTGCAGCTCGAGCGCCTCGCGGTAGTCGACGACGCCCAGGTTGACGAGGTTGGCCGGCCTAGTAATCGCTCTCGCCCCAGGTCTGCAGGCGCTCGCGCAGGTCGCGCAGGAAGCGGCCGGCGAGCGCGCCGTCGACCAGGCGGTGGTCGTACGTGAGCGTGAGGTTCATGATCGAGTGGATCGCGATCGCGTCGGCGCCGTTCTCGTCCGTGATCACCCACGGCCGCTTGACGATCGCGTAGGTGCCGAGGATGGCCGCCTGCGGCTGGCTGATCACCGGCGTCCCGTGGAACGTGCCGTAGCCGCCCGGGTTCGTGATCGTGAACGAGCCGCCCGACACGTCGTCGGGCGTCAGCTGCTTGTCGCGAGCGCGCCGGGCGATGTCGGCGATCCCCTTCGCCATGCCGAGCAGGTTGAGCGTCTCCGCGTTCTTGACGACGGGGACGATCAAGCCCTTGCCGTCGGCGAGCTCGACCGCGAACCCGAGATTGACGAAGCTCTTCGTGACGATCTGGTCACCGCGGAGCTCGCCGTTCACCCATGGGTAGTCGCGGAGCGTCCCGACGGTCGCACGCGCGATGAAGGCGAGGTAGGTCGGGTTGACGCCGTAGGCGGACTCGTACTCCTTCTTCAGCTTCCCGCGCAACGCGACGACCTTCGACATGTCGACCTCGATCGCCGAGGTGACATGCGCCGACGTATCGAGCGACCGGCGCATGTGGTCGGCGATCCCGCGCCGCATCGCGCTCATCGGCTCGATCGACTCGCCAGGAGCCTGCGGCTCCTGGCTAGAAGTGCCGGCGGGAACAGGCGCGACCGCCGGCGTTGACGCAGCGGCCACCTGACTAGCCTTCATCGGGGCCGGCGAGCCGGACTCGATGAAGGCCTGAATGTCCTTCTTCGTGACTCGGCCGCCCGAGCCGGTGCCCGGTACCTGCGACGGATCGATGCCGTGTTCCGAGGCGATCCGCGCGACGACCGGTGAGACGAACGACTTGCCGTTCTCGGCGGGTGCCCCTGCCGCTGCCGGCTGCGGCGCCGCCGGAGCAGCTGCCGCCGCCGCAGCCTCGGCCGGCTCCGGCGTGACGGGTGCAGGCGGAGCCGGCTCCGGTTCGGGCTCGGGGACCGCAGCCGCCGGTGCGGCGCCGGCCGCCTCTCCGCCGATCAGCGCGAGCAGGGTGCCGACGTCCACCGTCTGGCCCTCCTGCACGAGGATCTCGCTCACGATGCCCGACGCCGGAGAAGGAACTTCGGTGTCGACCTTGTCGGTCGAGATCTCGAGCAGCGTCTCGTCGGCCTCGACGCGATCGCCGACCTGCTTGTTCCACTTCGTGATCGTGCCTTCCGAGACGGAGACGCCCATCTGCGGCATGACGACTTCGACTGCGGTTCCGGTGGTGGACATCAGTACTCGATCAACTCCTTGAGTGCACGGACGACGTCGTCGACCTGCGGGATGTACGCCTTCTCGAGCACCGGCGAGAAGGGAACGGGACAGTCGGGTGCGGCGAGTCGCTTCACGGGGCCGTCGAGATCCTCGAACGCCTCCTCGGCGATCGTCGCTGCGATCTCGCCGCCGAAGCCGCCGGTGCGGGTGTCCTCGTGCAGGACGAGCACCTTCGACGTCTTGCGGGCGGACTCGAGCACGGCCTCCTTGTCCCACGGCATGATCGACCGCAGGTCGACGATCTCCACCGACGCGTCGACGGCCTTCGCCGCCTCTTCCGCGGTGTAGACCATCGCACCCCACGTGACGACGGTCACGTCGTCTCCCTCCGCGTGGATGCGCGCCTTGCCGATCGGCGTCACGTAACGCTCGTCCGGGACCTCGCCCTTGATCCGCCGATACAGATGCTTGTGCTCGAAGAAGAGAACCGGGTTCGGATCCTCGATCGCCGCGGTGATCAGGCCCTTCGCGTCCTCCGGCGTGGCCGGGCAGACGCACTTGAGCCCGGGGATGTGGGCAAACGACGACTCGGGATTCTGCGAGTGGAACGGACCGCCGGAGAATCCGCCGCCCGACGGCAGCCGCAGCACGATCGGCACCGGGGTGCCGGCGCGCCAGCGCTGCTTCGCGGCCACCGTGACGAGGTGATCCCAGGCGCAGGACACGAAGTCGGCGAACTGCATCTCGGCCACCGGCCGCATGCCCATCATCGCGGCGCCGGTCGCGCCGCCCATGATCGCGGTCTCCGACAGCGGCATGTCCAGGACGCGCCACGGCCCGAACTCCTCCTGGAACCCGAGCGTCACCTTGAACGCGCCCCCGTAGACGCCGACGTCCTCGCCGAGCACGAAGACGCGCTTGTCGCGGCGCATCTCCTCGCGGAGGCCGTCGCTGATCGCCTGGAGATAGGTCTTCTCGGCCATTACTTGTGGTGCGGCGTGTCGAGGTCTTCCGGCGTGGCGTAGACGCCGTCCAGGAGCGTCGACGGCTCCGGCTGGGGCGAGTCGTCGGCGCGCTGCAGTGAGTCGTTCAGCAGCTTCTTGACGTAGCCGGTGATCTCGTCCTCCTCGTCGGTCGTCAGGTCCGCGTTCGCGAGCAGCCAGTTGCGATAGCGCTCGATCGGGTCGCGCTCGGCCCATCGCTCGAACAGCTCCTTCGGGACGTAGAACGCGTCGTCGTGCACCGCGTGACCCTCCATGCGGAGTGTCTGGTTCTCGATCAGCGTCGGGCCGCCGCCGTCGCGCGCTTTCTCGATCGCACGCTTCGCCTCGCGGTAGACCGCGAGCACGTCGGTGCCGTCGACGACGACGCCTTCGAATCCGTACGCGGCTGCGCGGTCGGCGAGGTGCTCGACGGCGTACTCGAGATGGGCCGGAGTCGAGTACGCCCACTGGTTGTTGTCGCAGATGAAGACGACGGGCAGCTGCCGAACGCCCGCGAAGTTCATCCCTTCGTGGGCGTCGCCGCGTGCCATCGCGCCTTCGCCGGACCACGCGACGGCGACCCGCCGCTCCTCGCGGATGCGGAACGCGAGCGCGCAGCCGACGGCCACCGGCAGCATCGCCGGCAGGTGGCTGACCATCGCGACCAGCCCGAGGTTCATGTCGGCCATGTGCACGTTGCCGTCCTTGCCGTGCGTCGGCCCGTCGGCGCGGCCCATGTACTGCGCGAAGATGCGCCACGGCTCGACACCGCGCGTGATGTGGACGCCCATGTCCCGGTGCAGCGGAGTGCCGACGTCGTCGGTGCCCATCGCCATGGCCACGCCCACCGACGAAGCCTCGTTGCCGCGGCCCGTGTAGAACGAGCCCGGGATCTTCCCCTGGCGGTAGAGGATATGGCCGCGCTCTTCGATCCCGCGCGTGATCAGCATGTTGCGATAGATCTGGAGCAGGTCCTCGCGGTCGAGGCCCCACTCCTTCACCTCCTGGAGCGAGCCGCTCGGCTCGGCTACGCGTGCGATCGCCACTGCACTCCTCGGGTCGAGACGACGAAACCGGGGGAATCGTAACGGGCGGCGCGGAGCAGCCCGATCCCAGGCCCGTCCGGAGCCGGCGATCCCTGCTCTACAGTGCGGCCGTGGGCAAGGCAGCCGACTGGCTCCGCGAGGAGCGCCGCAACGTGCTCGGCCACTGGACGGCGTTCTGTCTCGACTGCGGCGCGGCGAGGCGCTGGTTCATCGACGACGAGGCCTCGGTGCCCGAGACGTGCGCGTGCGGCGGCCGGATGCTCCGCCGCTGCCCGGCGTGCAATGCGCCCTTCTCCTCGACGTTCGCCGTCGACTGCGAGGAGTGCGGCACCCGGCTCCGTGAGCCAGAGCTGCTCGGGATGCGCATCCGCAAGCCCGGCAAGTAGCGCCCGGCTACGGCAGCCGCGGGTCGTGCCCGTGCTGGTGCTGCTCCTCGCGCCACTCTTCCTGGTAGCGCTCGGCGGCCTCGAACTCCTGCTCGTTGCGCTCACGATCGGTCGCCGTCTCCTCGGCCGGGTGCTCGCCGGCCGTCCGCGACCGCTGCACGACGTAGAACGCACCGACCAGCAGAGGGATGGCGATCACCGCGAAGATCAGCACCGGAAACATTCCGCGGAGCCTACGTAAAGGTGGCCGGGTCGGACGGAGCGTCCGTCAGAGCGCGAGCCACCGGCGGCCAGGGGCCGGCTTGGTCGGCCGGGAGGCCGAGGACGCGCTGCGACCGCACGGCAAGAAGAAGGGGGCCCACGGGAGAAACGTGGTTTCCCCCGTGTCTAAAAACCGTATGAGGGCTTGATGGCCGAGAAGCGGATCAGGGTCACCGTGTCGGCTTCCGTGACGTCCCGGTTGTAGAGCTGGCCGAGGAAGCGGCAGAGCTCGTCCGCATGGCGGATCTCGGGGTTGTCGTGCTCGATCTCGTTCGGCGAGAGCTCGCCGATCGTCTTCACCTCGACCCGGTCGATCACGGCGTCGAAGACGTGCTGGCGCGGGCTGAACCGCGCTCCGCAGAGCACCGAGACGATCATCCCCTTCTGGTACTTCCGGGACTTGTCCCCGAGCCGGATCGTCGCGGTCTTGCGGTTCGACTTGAGCTGCGCCTCGACGATCGGCGAATAGAAGTTGAGCGCGTAGGACGGCACCGGCTCTCGATCATACGTCCTCCGGGCAGAAGCCGAGAATTCACGCCGTCTGGCGTCATTCGGCCGCGTCCTTGCGCGGCTGGCACTCGAACCGCTAGAGTGCCAGCCGTAAGCACAAGCCTGTTACAAGGTCGGAGGTTTCCAGATGAATCTACAGCCGCTTGGCGATCGCCTGATCGTCGAAGTCCTCGAGGAAGAGGAGACGACGGTCAGCGGGATCGTCCTGCCGGACACGGCGAAGGAGAAGCCGCAGCGCGGCAAGGTCCTCGCTGTCGGCCCGGGCGCCCGTGACGAGAACGGGGAGCACGTCGCCATGGACGTGGAAGAGGGCGACGAGGTCATTTTCAGCAAGTACGGCGGCACCGAGATCAAGGTCGGCGCCGACGATGTTCTGATTCTCCGCGAGTCGGACGTTTTGGCGAAGGTCGTTGGCGACCGCGCTGCCGTCTAGCCGCGCGATCTAGGAAGAAGGAGAGAGACACCAGATGGCTCACAAGGAGCTCAAGTTCAGTGAGGATGCGCGCCGCTCGCTTCAGCGTGGCGTCGACATCCTGGCCGACGCGGTCAAGGTGACGCTCGGCCCGAAGGGGCGCTACGTCGTGCTCGACAAGAAGTTCGGCGCGCCGACGATCACCAACGACGGCGTCACGATCGCACGTGAGATCGAGGTCGAGGACGTCTTCGAGAACCAGGGCGCACAGCTCGTGCGCGAGGTCGCAACCGCGACGAACGACGTCGCCGGTGACGGCACCACCACCGCGACCGTGCTCGCCCAGGCGATCGTCCGCGAGGGCCTCAAGAACGTCTCCGCCGGCGCGAACCCGATGGGGCTCAAGCGCGGCATCGAGCAGGCCGTGGTCGCGGTTGTCGAGAACCTGAAGTCGCAGTCGAACGAGATCTCCGGCAAGGAGGACATCGCGCGCGTCGCGACCGTCTCCTCGCGCTCCACCGAGATCGGCGAGGTCCTGTCCGAGGCGATCGAGAAGGTCGGCAAGGACGGCGTCGTGAACGTCGAGGAGGGCCAGACCTTCGGCCTCGAGCTCGAGTTCACGGAGGGCATGCAGTTCGACAAGGGCTATCTGTCGCCCTACATGATCACCGATCCCGAGCGCATGGAGGCCGTGCTCGACGACCCGTACATCCTGGTCGCGAACCAGAAGATCGGTGCCGTCAAGGACCTCCTGCCGGTGCTCGAGCAGGTCATCCAGGCCGGCCGCCCGCTGCTGATCGTGGCCGAGGACGTCGAGGGCGAGTCGCTCGCGACGATCGTGGTCAACAAGCTGCGCGGCACCTTCCAGGCCGTCGCCGTCAAGGCGCCGGGCTTCGGCGATCGCCGCAAGCGCATGCTCGAGGACATCGCGATCCTCTCGGGCGGCGAGGTGATCACCGAGGAGATGGGCCTCAAGCTGGAGAACACGAAGCTCACGCAGCTCGGCCATGCCCGCAAGGTCGTCGTCGACAAGGACTCCACCACGATCATCGACGGGGCCGGCGAGAGCGACGCGATCAAGGGCCGCATCAAGCAGCTGAAGGGCGAGATCGAGAACACCGACTCGGACTTCGACCGCGAGAAGCTCCAGGAGCGCCTCGCGAAGCTGTCCGGCGGTGTCGCCGTCGTCAAGGTCGGCGCTGCCACCGAGACGGAGATGAAGGAGACCAAGCATCGCGTCGAGGACGCGCTGCAGGCCGCCCGCGCCGCCCTCGAGGAGGGCGTCGTCCCCGGCGGCGGTGTCGCGCTGCTGAATGCCGCCGACGCTGTCAAGGAGAAGCTGCTCGCGTCGGTCGAGGATGACGAGCGCACGGGTGCGCAGATCATCATCAAGTCGCTCGAGGAGCCCCTCCGCCAGCTCGCCACCAACGCGGGCCTCGAGGGCTCGGTCGTCGTGCAGCAGGTTCGCTCGGCCAAGCCGGGCATGGGCCTCAACGTCGACACCGGCGAGGTGACCGACCTCGTGAAGGCCGGCATCACCGATCCGACCATGGTCACCCGTTCGGCGCTGCAGAACGCCGCGTCGATCGCGAAGAACATCCTGACCACCGAGGCGATCGTCGCCGAGGCACCCGAGAAGGCAGGCGCCGCGATGGGCGCCGGCATGCCGGACATGGGCGGGATGATGTAGGCACTTCGCTTCCGCGAAGCGCTGGTGAAGGTAGTGAAGGGCGGCCACTCGGCCGCCCTTCATGTCGTAGAACTAGAAAAGCCGCCAGGGGCGGCTTTTCCAGGGAACTAGGGAGGGTAGTAACCCAGATATCGACGGTCGAGCGTTCGAGCCGATCCCCCTTCCGAGTGATCCTTGCGGCCGCAGGCCCGCGCTCAGAAGCCGTAGCGCTGCTCGGTCCACGGATCGGCGTCGTTGTGGTAGCCGTAGCGCTCCCAGAAGCCGGGCCTGTCCACCGACGAGAGCTCGATGCCGCGCAGCCACTTCGCGCTCTTCCAGAAGTACTTGCCGGGAACCACGAGCCGCAGCGGATAGCCGTGGTCCGGAGTCAGCTCCGCCCCGTCGCCGTGTGTCGCGAGGAGCGCGGAATCGTCCTCGAGAAACGAGAGCGGCACGTTCGAGGTGAAGCCGGCCTCGGCGTGAGCGATCGCGAAGCGGGCGGTCGCGTTCGGCTCGGCGAGCTTCGCGAGCTCGCGCCAGTGGACGCCTTCGAAGCTCGTGTCGAACTTCGACCAGCGCGTCACGCAGTGGATGTCCTGCACGTTCGCTGTTCGCGGCAGCTCGAGAAACTGCTCCCACGTCAGCTCCACCTCGTGCGCCACGTCGCCGAAGATCCGCAGCGACCAGCTCGAGAGGTCGTCGTAGCGCGCCACCGAGCCTGCCTGCAGCACCGGCCACTTGGCGGTCAGGTACTGCCCCGGCGGGAGCCGGGCCGGGTCGTACCCCGCCTCCTGCGCCTTCCGCTCCGCCTTCGACCTGAACACCCCATCTAGTCTAGGCAGGGATGGCAACCGTTACGCCTGCCGCCGCGCGCAGGGCCCGCTCCTACGTCCGCGTGCACGGCCCGGAGGCTGTCGAGTACCTCGACCGGATGCTCTCGAACGACGTGCCCGAGCAGGGCTCGGTCGACGCTCTCCTGCTGACGCCGAAGGCTCGGGTGATCGCGCCCCTCCTCGTCTGGCGGCGTGAGGAGGACGACGTGCTGCTCCTGACGGAGCCCGACCTGGGTGAGGTCGTGCGCGGGCACCTGCTCCGGATGCGCTTCGCCGCCAAGTGCGAGGTGGAGCTCGAGGAGCACACCTCGACGATCCTCTTCGGCGCAGCCGAGGGGATTCCGAACCGCGACTACGGCCGTCCTGCCGTCGAGGTGCTCGATGCGACGCTCGAGCCGAGCCTGTCGGACGACGAGCTCGAGCGGCTTCGCATCGAGGCGGCGACCCCGCGCTTCGGCAGCGAGATCGACGACCGGGTGCTGCCGGCCGAGGCCGGCCTCGACGAGCGCGCGGTCTCGTTCTCGAAGGGCTGCTACCCGGGGCAGGAGCCGGTCGCCCGCCAGCACTACCGTGGCAAGGTGAACCGCAGGCTGCGGGTGCTCGAGGTCGACGGCGAGCCGCCCGCCGCGGAGACACCGGTGGCGCACGACGGCAAGGAAGTCGGCCGTATCACGAGCGCGGTGCCCGGTCTCGCGCTCGCCTACGTCCGCGTCTCGGTGCCCGACGACGCCGTGCTCGAGGTCGGCGGGCGCTCCGCGCGGCTACACTGACCCTTCTCTCGCGCCCGTAGCTCAGGGGATAGAGCACCGGCTTGCGGAGCCGGGGGTCGCAGGTTCAAATCCTGCCGGGCGCATTTCGAGCCCTGACCGAATCAGATTCGCTCTGTGAATCTGATTCGCGAGTTTCTCGGAGGTGGTGGCGGCCCAAAACTCGTGAATCTGGTTCGGCTGCGCCGAATCAGATTCAGTGCTCGGGTCGGGTGACGTGCTAATCCCGAGGGTGGAGCACTCCTACACTCCCGGGATGCCGCTCTATCTCACCGAGCAGCA
Organism: uncultured Thermoleophilia bacterium; assembly: GCA_963821575.1. Taxonomy (GTDB): domain Bacteria; phylum Actinomycetota; class Thermoleophilia; order Gaiellales; family Gaiellaceae; genus PALSA-600. The sequence goes on along the minus strand of CAWGEJ010000009.1, from coordinate 167,845 downwards.
GGTCTCCGAGCTCCTCGGTCCCGTTGATGCGATCGCTGCGATCGAATCGTGCTGTCACCGGCTCGCTCGCGGCGTGATCGACAATCCGCCGCGCGTGCGGGCCGAGTTGCCGGACGGCGTCTTCGCAGTCATGCCGTGCGTCGATCATGAGCTCGGCTATGCGGGGCTCAAGTCGTTTCTCTGGCTGCCGGGCGGAGCGCCGTTCCTGGTCGTGCTGTTCTCCCTCGAGCACGTCCGGATCGAAGCTGTGGTCGAGGCCGACCGGCTCGGGGAGCTGCGTACCGCCGCTGCATCGGCCGTCGCCGCGAAGCAGCTGGCCCGCTCCGATGCACGAACGCTCGGGGTCTTCGGCTGCGGACGCCAGGCAGCCTCGCACGTCGCGGCACTGCGAACGGTCCTGCCGTCGCTCGAACGCGTGCTCGTCTCCTGTCGCGACGCAGCGCGCCGCGCCGTGTTCTGCGCCGAGCATGGATGCGAGGAGGCGACCCCGGAGGAGCTCGGCGGCTGCGACGTGGTCGTCACCGCGACCACGGCCAGGGAGCCGGTGCTGCACGGCGAGTGGCTTCGTCCGGGCGCGTTCGTGTGCGCGGTCGGGGCGAACGATCCGGGGGCGCGTGAGCTGGACGACGGCGTGCTGCGCCTGGCCGGCGTGGTCTGCACCGACGCCCGCGCGCAAGCTCAGCTCGAGGCCGGCGATCTGATCCAACCGGCCGAGCGTGGGCTGCTCGACTGGGGCGCTGTGCAGGAGCTGCAGGACGTCGTCGTACGCGCGGCGCCGGGACGGACGAGTGACGACGAGATCACCCTGTTCAAGTCGAACGGCCTCGCGGCGTGGGACCTGGCCGCGGCGGCACGCGTCGTCGAGCTGGCGACCTCGTCCTAGGCGGCGACGTGCGCCTTCGCATCGGCGACGACGTCGTCGCCGAGCGCGTGCACGATGTCGGGCCGGTCGAGCAGCCGGTGGACCTGCTCGGGCGTGCAGCGGTTCGTCACATAGTGGTCCTGCAGGATCTCGGCGAGCGGCCGGCCGCGGTGATGCTCCCGGATCAGGTACTGCGCGACCCGCTCCTCGCGCTGCGAGTGCGAGGACAGAAACGAGAACGCTCCCTTGACTGCATCTGCGATTCCCACGGGCAAGGGCGATTGTATAGTCGAGGTGTGAAGGCCCCCGCGACAGCCGGGCGCTTCGCCGAACGGATCGTGGAAGGTCGCGACGACGGCGGCAGTCCCGAGCGTGTGGTGATCTGGATCGAGCGCCGAGCCGGAGCCGTGTGGGCCGTCGGACGCCAGGTGAACCCGCAGCACCGCGAGAGCGAGTCACCGAGGACGGACGACTACGTCTGGGAGGGCCACGAGCTCGACGACTGCCTCGACGCGGCGAACGGGACGCTCGAGGACGATGCGGTCGTCTCGGAGGACGACGGCGGTGCGGCGAAGGTCAAGCCGTTTCGTCGGGAGGAGCTGCTGGAGCCCCTCGAACGCTTCTTCTTCGGCCGCAGCTGACGCCTCCGGCCGGCGAGTCAGCTCTTCGTCGGCCACTCCAGGTTCGCGTTCGGGATCGGGTCGCCGTGCGGATCGTGGGTCGGAAAGCCGAGCGCCCGGTCGATGCGCGCCTCGAGCTCCTCGGAGATCACGTGCTCCAGCCGGTCGGCCTCGTCGTGCACGGCGTCGACGTCGAGCCCGAGCGTCTTCGCCAGATACAGCTCGAGCAGCCGGTGGTGGCGAATCACCTCCAGCGCGACCCGCTCGCCCGATTCGGTCAGCTGCGCGCCGCGATAGGGCTCGTGCTCCAGCAGTTCGAGGAGTGCGAGCTTCTTCACCATCGCGGACGCCGACGCCGGTGAGACGGAGAGGTCCTTCGCGAGCGCTCCGATCGTCACGTGCCCGTGCTCGGCCTGCAGCTTGTACACGCATTTCAGGTAGTCCTGGATCGACTCGCTCAGCTCGGCCCGCGGCATCGTGACCAGGGTAACGTGACCGTCGTGCCGATTCGCGTGGGACACAGCGCCGACCCCGACGACGCGTTCATGGCGTGGGCGTTCGAGGCAGGGCACGTCGATGCCCGGGGCCTCGACTTCGAGCTCGTTGCCTCCGACATCCAGACGCTCAACGACTGGGCGCTGGCCGGCCGCCTCGAAGTGACGGCGCTCTCCGCGGGCGCCTACCCGGCCGTCGTCGACGAGTACGTCCTGCTGCCGCACGGCGCCTCGTTCGGCGAGGGCTACGGCCCGATCGTCGTCGCGCGAGAGCAGCTCGATCCGCGGGAGGTCGAGATCGTGACGCCGGGGCCGTTGACCACCGCCACGCGTGTGCTCAAGCTCGCGCTCGGCGAGGAGATCCGCACGCGCGACCTGCCGTTCGACGAGGTGCTCGACGAGGTCGTGTCGGGCCGCGCGGAGGCCGGCCTGCTGATCCACGAGGGCCAGCTGACGTTCGCAGAGCACGGGTTGCACAAGCTGCTCGACCTCGGGGTGTGGTGGCAGGGCGAGACCGGCCTGCCGCTCCCGCTCGGGCTCGTCGCCGCCCGCCGGGACCTCGAGCGGCGGGCCGACGTGTCCGCGGTCATTCTCGAGGCGATCGAGGCCGGCCTCGCGAACCGCGAGCAGGCAATGCGGTACGCGATGGGCTTCGGCCGCGGCATCGACGCGGCGACCGCGGACGAGTTCGTCGCGATGTACGTCAACGACCTGACGCTCGACATGGGCGCGCGCGGGCGCGAAGCGGTCACGCGCCTGCTCGGCTTCGAGCCGGAGTTCGCATGACGGCGCGGGCCGTCATCCTGTCCGCCGTGCGCACGCCGGTCGGCCGCTACGGCGGTGGGCTGGCCGGGGCCCGCCCGGACGACCTTGCGGCGCTCGCGCTCTCCGCGGCGGTCGAGCGCTCGGGCGTGCCGGTCGAGGAGATCGAGGACGTGTGGCTCGGCTGCGCCAACCAGGCCGGCGAGGACAACCGCAACGTCGCGCGCATGGCGGTCCTGCTGGCCGGGCTGCCGGAGTCGATCGGCGGCGTCACCGTCAACCGTCTCTGCGCCTCGGGCCTCGCCGCGATCGTCGGTGCCTGTCACGCGGTGATCGCCGGCGACGGCGATCTCTTCGTCGCCGGCGGCGTCGAGTCGATGTCGCGTGCGCCGCTCGCAACGGCGAAGCCCGACGCGGCGTTCCCGCGCGGCGACCGTGTCATGTACGACACGACCCTCGGCTGGCGGTTCCCGAACCCGCGCCTGGCGGAGCGCTTTCCGCTGGAGTCGATGGGCGAGACCGGCGAGAACGTGGCCGACCGCTGGGGGGTCTCGCGTGAGGATCAGGATGCGTTCGCACTCCGTTCGCAGCAGCGGTGGGCTGCGGCGGCTTCGGGCGGGCGATTCGACGACGAGCTCGTCCCGGTCGGCGAGCTCGTGCGCGACGAGCACCCGCGCCCGGACACCTCTGCCGAGAAGCTCGCAGCGCTCAAGCCTGTGTTTCGCTCAGGCGGGTCGGTCACCGCGGGCAACTCCTCCGGCCTGAACGACGGCGCCGCCGCGGTCGTCGTCGCTTCGGAGGAGAAGGCGCGGGCGCTCGGCATCGCGCCGCTCGGGACATTTGTCGCCTCGGCGGTCGCCGGCGTCGACCCGCGTGTGATGGGAATCGGGCCCGTCCCCGCGGTGCGCAAGCTGCTCGACCGGAGCGGAGTCACCGTCGAGCAGCTCGACCTCGTCGAGCTCAACGAGGCCTTCGCGTCCCAGTCGCTTGCGGTCGTGCGCGAGCTTGGGCTCGACGAGGACAAGGTGAACGTGAACGGCGGCGCGATCGCGATCGGCCACCCGCTCGGCATGAGCGGCGCCCGCCTCACCGTGACGCTGTTGCACGAGCTGCGGCGGCGCGATGGACGCTACGGCGTCGCCACCATGTGCGTCGGCGTCGGGCAAGGGCAGGCAGCGTTGTTCTCGCGATGAGCCCCGCCGAGAGATACCTCTTGCTGGGGCTGCGGCTCGGCAAGCATGTCGATGGGCTCGTCGACTCCTACTACGGCCCGCCCGAGCTGCAGGCGCAGGTCGACTCCGAGGAGCCGATCGATCCGGCGCAGCTCGCGGCCGACGCCGATGGGCTGCTCGCTCAGGTCCCCGATGGCTGGCTCGCCGACCAGGTGCGCGGCTGCGCCACCTACGCCCACGTCCTGTCAGGCGAAGCGATCTCCTACAGCGACGAAGTCGAAGCGTGCTACGGGATCCGGCCCGAGCGCACTCCTGACTCCGTCTACCAGGAGGTGCATGCGGAGCTCGACGAGCTGCTGCCGGGCACCGGCTCCCTCCACGAGCGGCGTCAGGCGTGGCGCGAACGCCACCTCTGCCCGGGCGAGCAGGCGGTCGCTGCGGCGACCGACCTGCTCCCGTTGTTGCGAGCGCGGACCAACGCGCTGCTCGAGCTCCCGGCCGGCGAGGAGCCGCGGCTCGAGCCGGTGCGGGACGAGCCGTGGTGGGCGTTCAACTACTACGAGGGGAATCTGCACAGCCGAGTCGCGCTGAACACGGACATCCCGACCACCGGTCTCGATCTGCTGCACCTTGTCGCCCACGAGGTCTACCCGGGCCACCACACGGAGCACGCGTTCAAGGAGCAGCTGCTGTATCGCGAGCAGGGCCGCAGCGAAGAGGCGATTCAGCTCGTCCCGACGCCCCAGGCTGTCCTCAGCGAAGGGATCGCCGAGAACGGTCTCGACGTCGTGCTCGACGACGCGGCGAAGGAAGAGGCCTACGCGATCCTCCGTCGGCACGGCATCCAACTCGACGACCCCGAGCTCGCCGAGCGGATCGGCAAGGTGACGGGCCGGCTGCGCGCGAGCCTCGACGCCGCACTGATGGTCCACGAGGAAGGCGCCTCGGCCGCCGAGGCGGAGGCCTACGTGGAGAAGTGGAACCTCGTCACCCCCGATCTCGCCCGCCAGAGCGTGCGCTTCGTCACCGATCCGACGTGGCGGGCCTACGTGATCACGTACACGGCCGGGGAGGATCTCTGCCGCGCCTATGTCGCGGGCGACCCGGCGCGGTTTCGCACTTTGCTGACCGAGCACGTGCGGATCGGCGACCTGATCGCAGCCGCTCGCTAGGCTCTTTTCCCGTGGCGGTCGCGACCAAGGACTACGGGCTCTTCGTGAACGGCGAGCCGACCAACCCGTTCGGGCTGTAGCGGCACGGCGTGAGCGTCAGGCAGCGCCTCGACGAGATCTACGCGATCGCCCAGCATCGCGCGGGCTACTCGCCCGAGGAGGACGCTGCGCACGAGCTCGCCGCCGGGTGGATGCGTGAGGCGGGTCTCGAGGTGTCACGCGACGACGCCGGGAACCTGTTCGGCCGGCGAGGCGCTGCGAAGGTCTGGGCCGGTTCGCACCTCGACAGCGTCCCGACCGGCGGCCGCTTCGACGGAGCGCTCGGCGTCGTCGCGGCGATCGAGGCGGCCGGGCGGCTGCCTGCGGCCCCGCTGGCGGTCGTCGCGTTTCGCGCCGAGGAGACCGGGCCGATGGGCAGCAAGCAGCTCAGCGAGCTCCCGGATGCGTTCCTCGAGCTGCACATCGAGCAAGGCCCTGTGCTGGCGCTGGCGAACGAGCCGCTAGGCGTCGTGACCGCCATCGCGGGCCAGGCGCGCGGTGCGAAGGTGTTCGAAGGGCGCGCCGACCACGCCGGCACGACGCCCATGGGCGCACGCGCGGACGCGCTCGTCGAGGCGGCGCGGTTCATCCTGCACGTCCGCGAGTGTGCCCGCGACGACGCGGTCGCGACGGTCGGCGCGATCGAAGTCGAGCCGAACGCGATCAACGTCGTCCCCGAGCGCGTCACCGTCAGCGTCGACGCGCGCTCGCCGGATCCCGCTCGCCTCGACGAGCTCGTCGTCGCCATCGGCTTCGAGCCCGGCAGCCTGCTCGCACCTGCGCCTATGAGCGACGCCTTCGCCGCCGTGCTGCCCGAGGCACCGCGTCTCGTCTCGGGTGCCGGTCACGACGCAATGGTGCTCGCCCTGGCGGGAGTGCCCAGCTCGATGTTGTTCGTGCGCAGCCTGAACGGCGGCGTCAGCCACCATCCCGACGAGCTCTCGAGCGACGAGGACATCGCGCTTGCGGTCGACGCCCTCACCGCTGCGCTTAGTAGGCTCGTCTCGTGAGCGATCTCGGCGAGAAAGAGGTCATGGCGTGGGACGACCTGGGTGCGGGCGCACGCCAACTCGCGGAGGCCGTGGCGGCCGACGGGTATCACCCGGACATGGTGCTCGGCATCGCGCGCGGTGGGCTGCTCGTCGCCGGTGCGCTTGGCTACGCGCTCGGCGTGAAGAACACGTTCACGATGAACGTGGAGTTCTACACAGGGATCGACGAGCGGCTCGACATGCCGATGATCCTGCCGCCGGTTCCCGACCTCGTCGACTTCGCCGAGACACGGGTGCTGATCGCCGACGATGTTGCCGACACCGGCGCCACGCTCAAGCTCGTGCAGGAGTTCTGCGAGGGCAAGGTTGCCGAGGTGCGTTGCGCCGTTCTCTACGAGAAGCCGCGCTCGACCGTGAAGTGCGAGTACGTCTGGCGCCGCACCAACCGCTGGATCACGTTCCCGTGGAGCGCCGAGGAGGCCGTGCTCCAGCCCCAGCCTTCCTAGACGGGCGAGCTGAGGGCCGGCTCGGCGTGACGCGCCGACACCGGCGCTTCGATCAGCACGCCTTCGCCCGGCAGCGCCGACAGGCGCTCGAGCAGCGTGGGCCCGAGGAGCGCGCAGCCCGGAGCGTGCGTCAGCGCCTCGCTGCCGACGAAGATGTGCATCAGGCAGCCGTCACCCAGCTGGTGCAGCCGCCGGGCGTACGGCTCGACGATGTCGAGCAGCGCGGCGAGGCGCTCCTCGAGCGGCCGCTCGATCCCGAGCGGGCTGTCGACGACCCAGGCCGTCTCGAGTCGCGCCGAAGGACGGGGCAGCTCGAACGGCGCCGGCTCGTCGAGCTCGCCGAACGGGGCCGGCAGGAGCCCCGCGCGCTTTGCGATCTCCTGTGCGCTGAGCGAGGAGCTGAGGACACGGAAGCCGACTCTGCGGTGCTTCTCCTGCATGGCACGGACCGTACGCCGCGCCCGCGGGAGCCGGAACCGCGAATGCCCTGATCGGCGCTGCGGCTTAGAGGTCGCGGAAGGTGATCTTCTGCGCACCCTCCCACAGGGTCAGGCGCCCGAGCTCCCGTAGCTGCTCCTGCCCTTCGACCAGAGTGGCGAAGTGGTTTGCCCAGAGGTGCCCGGCCTTCGACGCGAACGAGCAGTACCCATACGGAAACAGCAACTCGGTCTCGCTCTGGCCGCCCGGATAGAGCGCGAGCTCACCGGGATGGGGATAGGACGTCGCGTTCTCCGGCCCGATGCCGAAGTCGCGGTCTCCCCACGGGATCCAATTCGACTCGCCGCTCCAGCGGCAGTGAATGATCCGATCGTCGAGGGGCAGGCTCGCCTTGAAGGCGGCCACCGTCCCGGGTGCGGCCTCGTCCTCCCAGCGGGCGACGAAGCGCATGCCTGCAGCGACGATCTCCAGCACGCGCGAAACCTACCTCAAGGTCAACGAATGACGAGGGCGATCGCGACGATCCCGGCGGCGGCGATCCCGAGGATCGGCCAGACGTTCAGTCCCCGGTGGCGCAGGTTGAAGTAGTGGCGGACGAGTGCGCCGATCGCCATCAACGCAACGAGCACGATCCATCCGTCGGCGTGCCCGTAGGTGAACGGGAAGTGGTTCGACAGCATCGCGAAGACGACCGGCAAGGTCAGGTAGTTGTTGTGCACCGACCGCGTCTTCGCGCGCTGGTTCCAGCGTGGATCGGGCTCCCGGCCGGCCTGCTTGGCGTGGATCAACTCCCAGTGCGCCGGGATGATCACGAAGAACACGTTGCCGACCATCATCGTTCCGATCATGGCGCCCACCTGCAGGTAGGCCGCCCGCGGCGCGAACAGATTCCACGACACCCACGCCGAGGCGCACACGAATGCGAAGACGAGAACCGCCAGCAGCGCTTCGTCGCGCTCGAACGCGCGACAGAGACCGTCGTAGACGAACCACGCCAGCACGATCCCGGCGACCGACAGCGCGATCGCCTCCCACGCCGTCAGGTCGGCGACAGAGGTGTCGATCAGGTACGAGGTCGCGTGCGAGTAGTAGACGACGATGAAGAGCGCGAACCCGGAGAGCCAGGTGGTGTACGCCTCCCACTTGAACCAGTGCAGCGGCTCGGGCAGCCGGTCCGGCGCGACCTTGAACTTCTCCACGCGATAGAAGCCGCCGCCGTGCACCTCCCACGCCTCGCCCCCGACACCGCGCGCAGCGTCGTGTGGGTCCTTCGGCGGCTCGAGGTGGTTGTCGAGCGCGATGAAGTAGAACGACGCGCCGATCCAGGCCATCCCCGCGATCACGTGGAGCCAGCGAAAGAGCAGGTTGCCCCAGCCCCACCAGTAGTCGGACAGCGCAACGACGCTGGTCAACCGCTCGTCTCCCAGCGGGCCAGCGCGATCTGGACGAGCTCGTCGACCGCGGTTGTCAGCTCTTCCTCGCGTGTCCTCAGCAAACGCTCTCGCAGGACGGGGACGATCTCACGGCGAGGCCGGCCGTTCACGAAGACGACGAAGCGGAACCCGAACCGCGCTTCGTACTCCGCGTTCAACGCGGCCAGCTCGGCGAGCACGGCGGGGTCGTCATCGGTTCCCTGCTCACGCCGCGAGCGCGCCGACGTCGCCTTGCCGCCGATCGGCGGGTGCGCGTCGAGCACTTCCTTCTGCTCCTCCTCTGAGAGCTCCGACGCGATCTCGCGGGCATGCTCGAGCGGGTTCTCGAGCTGGGCGAGCTTCTCCACGAAGCGCGTGCGGCCTTCGAACAGCTCCGCCAGCTGCTCTGCCGTCAGCTGCCGCGGTAGCTTGCGCACGCGTAGGACGAGATGAGCAGCGGGACGTGATGGTGGCCGGCGTCGAGCTCGATCTCGAGCTCGACGCGCTTGAAGAACGGCGACGGTGGATGGAAGACGATGCGGTGCGTGCCGGGCTCGGTGTCGGCGAGCTCGCGGATGCGCCCGTCCTCGTCCGTCGTGCCCTCGCCGAGGAGCGCGCCCGTGGCGTCGTAGAGCTCGACCCGCACTCCGGCCGCCGGACGGCCGAGCTCCGTGTCGAGCACATGGGTCGAGAGGCTCATTCGCGCCACAACCTTCGTGCCTGTTTGCGATGCTCACGCGCGATCTCCTGCTCGTCGGCGCGCACGAGCGCGCCGCTGCTCACGACCTCCTCGCCGCCGACGACAAGGCGGTCGACGCGATGTGGGCCGCTGAGGACGAGGTTTGCGACGAGGTCCTCCGCGCCGCCGAACTCGAGGCCGTCGGTGCGCCAGACCGCGAAGTCGGCGCGCTTGCCGGCGGCGAGCAGGCCGATGTCGTCCCTGCGCAGCACGTCGGCTCCACCGCGCGTTGCCAGGCGAAGCGCGTCGCGTGCGGTCAGAGCGGCCCCGCCGTCCCGTCCGCGGGCGACGAGCAGTGCGTTCTTCACGTCGACGAAGATGTCGCTGCGTTCGTTCGATGCGCTGCCGTCGACTCCGAGCCCAACCCGTACGTGCGCGTCGAGCATCGACCGCACAGGCGCCACGCCCGCGCCGAGCCGCAGGTTCGACGTCGGGCAGTGCGCAACGCCGACGCCCGCGCGCCCGAACGCTGCGACGTCCGCCTCCGAAAGGTGGACGCAATGCGCGCACCACACGTCGTCGGCGATCCAGCCGACCCGCTCGAGGTACTCGACCGGCGTGCAGTCGAAGAGCTCACGGCAGTACGCATCCTCCTCGATCGTCTCGGCGAGGTGCGTGTGCAGCTGCAAGCCCAACGTGCGTGCGAGCGCGGCCGACTCCTCCATCAGGCGTGTCGTCACGGAGAACGGCGAGCACGGCGCGACGGCGATCTGCACCATCGCGCCGTCGGCGAGCCGGTGCAGCCGCTCGGTGTCGGCGAGGATCGTGTCGATGTCCTCGACGAGCGTGTCCGGGGGCAGGCCCCCGTCCGACTCTCCGAGATCCATCGAGCCGCGCGAGGCAACGATGCGCACGCCGAGCTCCTGAGCGGCGCGCACCTCTGCCTCGACGAGCCCAGCGACCCCGCGCGGGAACACGTAGTGGTGGTCGAACACGGTCGTGCAGCCGGAGAGGGCGAGCTCGGCGAGGCCGCAGCGGGCCGCGGCGTATTCCATCTCGTCGTCGATGCGCGCCCAGACCGGGTACAAGGTCTTGAGCCAGGTGAAGAGGTCGGCCTGTTGTGCTCTCGCCCTCGTGAGCGTCTGGTACAGGTGGTGATGCGTGTTCACGAGCCCGGGCGTGACCACCGCGCCGGCGAGGTCTATCGCTTCGGCCGGTGCCTCACCACCGTGCACCTCGGCGATCAGGCCGTCTTCAACGCACAGCCAGCCGTGCTCGTGCTCGGTGCCGGTGTCGTCCATCGTGACGATCCAGGCGTTGCCGTAGACGGTCACGACGCCGCCAACGGCACGAGCTCGAACCGGTCGACGTCGACGAGCCCCTGGTCGGTGAGCTTGAGCGACGGGATCACCGAGAGCGCGAGGAACGACAGGTGCTGGAACGGCGCTTCGAGCGTGCACCCGAGCGTCGCGGCCGCCTCGACGACTGCGTGCGCCTGCGAGACGACCTCTTCGAGCGGCGCGTCGGAGAGCAGACCGGCGACCGGCAGCGGCAGCTCGGCCAGGACCTCGGCGCCGTCGACGACGACGATTCCGCCTCCGCGGTTCGCGAGCCGGCGGACCGCGGCTGCCATCGATGCGTCGTTCATGCCTACGACGACGACGTTGTGCGCGTCGTGGGCAACCGACGACGCGATCGCCCCTCGCTGCAGCCCGAAGCCGCGGACGAAGCCGTGCCCGACCCGGCCCGTGCCGAGGTGACGTTCGACGACCGCGATCTTCGCCAGGTCCTGTGTCGGGTCGGCGATCGCCTCTCCGGCGCGCGCCGGTAACGGCACGACGAGTGAGTCGGTGACGATCTGGCCCGGCACGATCCCGATCACGCGCGCGTCGCCGCCGTCCCAGGGGACGCGGAACATCTCGGGGCCGAACGCGCCGATCCGGATCGTGTGGCGGACCCAGTCAGGGACTCCGGCGCGCGGCCACTCCGCGACAGGCGCCCCGTTCTTCAGCACCAGGTCGGGGACGAAGCGCTGCAGGTCCGGTAGGACGAGCAGGTCGGCGCGGTAGCCCGGCGCGACTGCGCCGAACCCCTGCAGCCCGTGCCAGAGCGCGGGGTTGAGCGAGGCACAGACGAGTGCGTCCACCGCGGGGATCCCGAACGCGACAGCGTCGCGCACCATCCCGTTGATGTGCCCGTCGTCGGCGATGTGCTCCGGCTCCCGGTCGTCCGTACAGAACGCGATCCGGCCCGGGCCGTACTCGGCCAGCAGCGGCAGCAGCGCCTCCAGGTTCCGCGCCGCCGTGGCCTCGCGGATCAGCAGCCACATCCCCGCGCGTAGCCGCTCGCGCCCCTCCTCCGCGGTGTACGCCTCGTGGTCCGAGCCGATGCCGGCCGCCGCGTACGCGTTGAGCGATCGGCCGAGCACACCGGGTGCGTGCCCGTCGACGTGCCGCGCCAGCGCGAGCTTCGCGAGCTCGGACGGCGCGCCGCTGATCACGCCGGGGAAGTTCATCATCTCCGCCAGCCCGATCACGCGGCGGCGGCGCAGCAGCGCATCCAGGTCCCCCGGTGTCAGCTCGCGACGCGGCGACTCGAAGTGCGACGCCGGCACGCAGGACGATGCCATGAAGAAGACGTCGAGGGGGATGTCGTCGCAGACGTCGATCAGCCAGTGCACGCCGTCGGTGCCGAGCACGTTGGCGATCTCGTGCGGGTCGGCGACCACCGCGGTCGTGCCGAACGGCAGGACGAGCCGCGCGAACTCGTCGACGAGCAGCTTCGACGACTCGAGGTGCATGTGCGCGTCGATGAAGCCCGGGACGACCCAGCGGCCCGTTGCATCGACGATCTCGCGCCCTTCGTACTCACCGAGCCCTGCGACGTGCCCGTCGGCGACCGCCACATCGGTGCGGAGCCACTCGCGCGTGAACACGGAGAGCACGTCACCGCCGCGGATGACGAGGTCCGCAGGCTCGTCGCCGCGCGCAACCGCCAGCCGGCGTGAAAGTGATGCGCTCACTCCGCCGGAACCGTACCCTTCGCCTTCGTGGAAGTCCTAACGCCTCGCACGCTTCCCGAAGCCCTTCGCCTGCGCTCGGAGCATCCGGATGCGTGGCCCATCCAGGGCGGCACTGACGTCATGGTGGCGCTGAACTTCGACCGCGGCCGGCCCGAGGCCCTGCTGAACCTGAACGAAGTCTCCGAGCTGCGTGGGTTCACACGCGAGGACGGCGCACTTCGCCTCGGCTCCGGTCTCACCTACCGCGAGATCGAGCACGGGCTCTTGCGCGACGTCCTGCCGGCGCTCGCGGAAGCCTCCCGGACCGTCGGATCGCCTCAGATCCGCAACCGCGGCACGATCGGCGGGAACCTCGCCACGGCGTCTCCCGCGGGGGATGCCGTGCCCCCGTTGCTCGTGGAGGACGCCGAGGTCGAGTGTGCGTCGGTGCGTGGCACGCGCAGGCTGCACCTCGCCGACTTCATCACGGGTGTGAAGCGCAACGAGCTCGCACCGGACGAGTTGATCACCGCCGTCTGGGTGACACCGTCCCGAGTGCCGCAGACGTTCATGAAGATCGGGCCGCGCAATGCCATGGTGATCGCCGTCGTCTCGCTCGCCGTCTCGGCCGGTGAGGAGCTGCGCGCGTCGTTCGGGTCGGCTTCGCCGCGGCCTGTCCTGGTCACCGCGCCGCGCGACGAGGCCGGCTCGTTCCCCGAGCGCGTTGCCGCGGCTGCGACCCCGATCGACGACGTGCGGGGCAGCGAGCGCTACCGCCGCCACGCGCTTCGTGTGCTGACCGAGCGCGCGCTCAAGCGGGTTCTCCTATGAGGCGTAGGCTCGACGGAGCCGTCAAAGGAGCGGAGGCGCCGGCTTCGCCGGCGCCGGAGCGGGTATGAGGATCGAACTTCGGATCAACGGCGAGGAGCACGAGGTCGACTGCTGGGAGGGCGAGTCGTTGCTGTTCGCGCTGCGGGAGAAGCTCGGCTTTCCCGGCGCCAAGAACGCGTGTGAGCAGGGCGAGTGTGGCTCGTGCTCGGTGCTGCTCGACGGGACGCTCGTCTGCGCATGTCTCGTGCTCGCGGCGCAGGCGGACGGTCACGAGGTGACGACGGTGGAGGGGCTCGCCGACGGCGACCGCCTGCATGTGGTCCAGCAGGCGTTCGTCGATGCCGGGGCGGTGCAGTGCGGCTTCTGCACGCCCGGCCTCGTCGTCGCGACCGCCGACCTGCTCCAGCGCAACGCCAGCCCGTCCGATGACGAGATCCGCGAGGCGCTCTCCGGCAACCTCTGCCGGTGCACCGGGTACGCGAAGATCTTCGACGCAGTGCGGGAGGCGGCAAGCGCATGACGCAGACCGTGAAGCGGCTTCACGTGGGGAAGATCGGCGAGCTCGTTCCGCGGGTCGACGCGCCGCCGAAGGTGCGAGGGGAGTTCGCATACTCGAGCGACCTGATCGTGCCGGGGATGCTCTGGGGCCACACGCTGCGCAGCCCTCACGCGCACGCGCGCATCATCGAGATCGACATCTCGGAGGCGGTCGCGATGCCCGGGGTGCACGCGGTGCTCACCCACGACGACGTCCCCGGCGAGAAGAAGTACGGGCTGGAGTTCCCGGATCAGCCCGTGCTCGCGATCGACCGAGTCCTCTACCACGGCGAGCCCGTCGCGCTCGTCGCCGCGGAGCATCCCGAGCAGGCTCGGCGGGCGGCTGAGTGCATTCGCGTCGAGTACGAGCCGCTCGAGCCGGTCGCCGACATGGAGCGGGCGACCGAGCTCACGGAGCTGCATCCCGACAAACCGACACGCGGGCACGGCTACTTCGAAGACGAGCGCGCCAACGTCGTGCGTCACATCCAGATCCGGCACGGCGACGTCGACGCTGAGGGCGATGTCTCGGTCAGCGGCGTGTATGAGCTGGGCAGCCAGGACCAGGCCTTCCTCGGGCCCGAGTCGGGACTCGCGGTCCCGGATGGTGAGGGCGGAGTCGACATCTACGTCGCCACGCAGTGGCTGCATGTCGATCGAGCGCAGGTGGCGCCGTGCCTCGGCCTGAACCAGTCGCAGGTGCGGATCCACCTGGCCGGTGTCGGCGGTGCGTTCGGAGGCCGCGAGGATCTCTCGATGCAGGTGCACGGCGCGCTGCTCGCGCTGCACACGAACCGGCCGGTGAAGATCGTCTACAACCGGGAGGAGTCGTTCACCGGTCATGTGCACCGCCACCCGGCGCGCATCTGGTGCGAGCACCGGGCGACGCGTGAGGGAAGGCTCGTCAACGTGCGCATGAAGATCCTGCTCGACGGCGGGGCGTACGCGTCGTCGTCGACGGCAGTCACGTCGAACGCGGCGTCGTTCGCGATCGGCCCGTACGAGTCGCCGAACGCGCTGATCGAGTCGACGTGCGTCTACACGAACAACCCGCCGTGCGGCGCGATGCGGGGGTTCGGCGCCGTCCAGACCTGCTTCGCAGCGGAGGCGCAGCTCGACAAGCTCGCGGCTGCGCTCGAGATCGACCCGATCGAGCTGCGGCTGCTGAACGCCCTCGCGCCGGGGGACGTGCTGCCGACCGGCCAGCGGATCACCGGTTCGCTGCCGGTGGCGGAGACCATTCGCGCCGCCGCGGCGCTCGAGCCGCCGCCGGCCGAGCCGCTGCCGCGCGACGTGTTGCGCCTGCCGGGCGGCGCGGGCAACACGACGAACGGCGAAGGGGTGCGCCGCGGCGTGGGCTTCGCCGTCGGCTTCAAGAACATCGGGTTCTCGGAAGGCTTCGACGACTACTGCGCCGCGCGCGTGCGGCTGCTGCCCGGCGGGTCGGCCGAGGTGCACTGCGCAGCCGCGGAGGTGGGGCAGGGCGTCACCGGCGTGATCCTCCAGGTGGCGCGCACCGAGCTCGGCCTCGACGACGTGCGGCTCGCTCCGGTGCAGACGGCCTCGGTCGACTCGGCCGGGTCGGCGTCCGCCTCTCGGATGACCTGGATGGCGGCCGGCGCCGTGCGCGACGCGTGCCGGGCGGCGCTCGAGGAGCAAGGCCGCCGGCCGGGCGAGGAGATCGACGTCGAGCGCGTCTTCCGGCACCCGCGCACGACGCCGCTCGATCCGGAGACCGGGCAGATCACGGGCGAGCGCGCGCATGTCGCGTTCGCGGCGTGTGCCATGAAGGTGGTGGCGGAGGTCGACGTGGATCTGGGCCTGACGCGTGTCGTCTGGATCGGCGTCGCCCAGGACGTCGGCAGGGCGGTCAACCCGCAGCAGGTGGAAGGGCAGATCGAGGGCGGAACGGCCCAGGGCCTCGGCCTGGCGCTGATGGAGGAGATCCAGACGCGCGACGGCCTGATCACGAATGCGAGCTTCACCGACTACCTGATCCCGACGGCTCTCGACATGCCGCCGGTCGAGTCGGTGCTGATCGAGGACCCGGAGCCCGACGCCCCGTACGGCGTGAAGGGCGTCGGCGAGCCGCCGACGGTCGTCTCGACCGCGGCAGTCGTCGCCGCGCTGCGGGCGGCGACCGGGCGAGAGCTGACGCGCGTCCCGGTCAAGCCGGACGACATCTGCCTGCCGTCAGACTCCGATCGAGGCTGACACCCGTTCGAAGTCGCGCGGCGGGTCGACGTAGAGGATGAACCGCTCGATCCCCGCTGCGGCAAGCGCCGGAAAGTCGACGGCTTCGCCTGCGCGCACGGTGAACGACGCCGTCTTCTCGATCTCGGAGTACTCGCGCCCGACGCTCTCGCAGTGACGCCGGAGGACGGCGAGCTTGTGGCGATAGAACGCGGGGTCGAACGAGTCCGTCAGGTTGCAGGCATCCGCGTATTGCGCGACGAGGCGCAACAGCACCTGCTCGCCGGCGCCGCCGACCAGGATCGGCCGGCCGGGTCGCCGCTCGCGGAGCACCTGCAGCGTGCGCTCGAGCTGCGTCAGCCGCGCGCGCACCGCCGGATACGTCTCGCCGTAGCCGAACTCGTTCCACTCGCGCTCGTCCCAGCCGGCGCCGATGCCCACGACCACGCGCCCGCCGCTCGCCGCGTCGACGGTCGACGCCATCTGCGCGAGCAGCCCCGGGTTGCGGTAGAGCGCGCACGTGACGATCTGCCCGAGCTGAACCTGGCTCGTCTCGCGCGCCAGGGCGGCCAGCGACGTCCAGCACTCGAGCACGCGGTCGGGATCGCCGGCGCGCGTCTGCAGGTGGTCGTACAGCCAGATCGAGTCGAACCCCAGCTCCTCGGCGCGGCGCGCCGTGGCCGCCATCGTCTCGAAGTCGCGACCGTCGAGATCCTCGCGCCACCCCTGCGGAACGATCAGGCCGAACCTCAACGGACACCCTCCTCGAGTTGGGTTGCCGCAGGCGGCTCCTGCCGGACGACCGTCGCGACCGAGACCACCACGATCGCAGCGCCGATCAGCAGCCGCCAGGTCAACTGCTCACCGCGGAAGAGCACGCCGAGTGTGATCGCGACCACCGGATTGACATACGCGTACGTCGCGACCAACCCGAGGGGAGCATTTGCGAGCAGCCACACATAGGCGGTGTACCCGATGATCGACCCGAAGATCACGAGATAGATCCAGCCTGCGATCGACGCGGCGGACGGCGACAGGTGGTGCACGGTGAGCAGCGAGAAGGGGAACATGATCAGTCCGCCCGCGAGCATCTCGAACGACGTGGCCGCGAACGGGTCGTCGGGCATCGTCAGCCGTGAGGAGAGAAACGAGCCGGTCGCCCACATCACGGCCGAGCAGACGCAGAGCAGGATGCCCCACCACTGGGCCCCGCCCGACGGCTGCGCGAGCACGGCGACGCCTGCGAAGCCGACGCCGACGCCTGCGAGCGCCTGCCACGGCAGGCGCTCATGGCCGGCGAGGCGGAGCAGGACGAGCCAGAGCGGGACCGACGCGATGATCAGCGATGCGAGGCCCGTCGGGACGTCTCGCTCGGCGAAGAAGAGGACGGCGTTGGCCCCGGGAAGCAGGCAGCCGACCACGATGCAGGACGTGAGCGCGCGGCGCGACATGCGGAGCGAGCCGCCGCGCGCCTTCACGATCAGCGCCATCAGCGCGCCTGCGGTGATGAAGCGCGTCGACACTGCAAAGAGCGGCGGAATCGTCTCGCCGGCGTACGCGATCCCGAGGTAGGTGGAGCCCCAGATCACGTAGACCGTGACCAGCGCGGTCCACACCCTCGCCTTGTGCGACACGGACTATCGAACGAGCGAGAGCGCTGCGCCGATTCCCAGCAGCGCGATTCCGATCGCCCGCGGTGCGGTGATCGCGATCTGGTGCACGCCGAAGAGGCCGAAGCGGTCGATCACCGCGCCCATGACGAGTTGGCCCGCGATCAGGATCCCGATCACCGCTGTGGCTCCGATCCGGGGCTGCGCGAAGGTGATGGCCGTGACGACGGTGAATCCCAGCAGCCCGCCCAGCCACATCCACGCCGGCGTGCTGCCGACGTGGTGCAGCCCGCCGAGACCACCGCGCGCCGCGAGCAGCACCGCGATCGCGAAGACGAGCTGCACTGCCGTCGCGAAGGTGAGCGCTTCGAAGACGCCGACCGCGCCCCCGAAGCGCCCCATCACTGCGACCTGCACGGAGCCGGCGAGCCCCGCGAGGACGGCGAGCCCGACTGCGACCGGTGTCACGCTGCGCTCTCGTCTCCCTGCCAGAGGCTGAAGCTCGAGCCCTCGGTGTCCTTGCACGCCGCGAACCAGCCGTGGCCCGGCACCGGCTGCTTGTCCCGAGCGGTGCCGCCGAGCTCGCGCACTCTCGCGAGCGATGCGTCGATGTCGTCGGTGTCGAAGTAGATCGTCGGGCCCGCGCCCGGCGTCTCGGACGGCATCACGGCGCCGCCCTGATCGTCGGAGGTCTGGAACATGCGGTAGTCGAATCCCTCCATCGTGCTCGCGGCGATGTTCCAGCCGAACAGCCCGCTCCAGAATCCGGCCGCCCGGTCGGCGTCGGCCGCGTGCAACTCGAAATGAACGATCTTTCCCGCCATGGCTAGGCTCCTTTCACTCCCAAACGAGGAGGGCAGCATGATCAGAGTGGTCGTACTCTACGACGAGGCTCCCGACCCGCAGCGGTACGAGGAGCATGCCGAGCTCTGTCGGGCGGTTCCCGGCTCGACGTTCCGGCACGGCCCCGTCTTCGGCGCGCCCCGGGGCGAGCCGCAGCACCGGTACTACGCCGAATTCGAGTGGCCGGACATGGAGTCGTTCCGGACGGCGGCGTCCTCGCCCGAGTTCGCGGCGTCGGGCAAGGACGGCATGGCGCTGGGAGTCAAGTTCAACGTCGAGTTCGTGGCGATCGAGACGCTCTAGGAGAAGCTCGGCCGGCGCTTCTCGCGCACGGCAGCGACGCCCTCGTGCACGTCGGGGCCCGTCATGTCGAGGAACTCGAGCGCGAGTGACGCGTCGAAGGCCGGGCCGGCCGCGCGCAGCCAGTTGTTGAGCGCGAGCTTCGTGTGGCGGATCGCCGGCTGCGAGCCTTCGGCGAGCCGTTGTGCGATCTCGAGGGCGCGCGGCTCGAGCTCGTCAGCGGGCACGCAGAGCGAGACCAGGCCGATTCGCTCGGCCTCGACGCCGTCCACCGGCTCGCAGAGAAGCAGGTGGTACTTCGCCTTCGCGAGGCCGCAGAGCAGCGGCCAGACGATCGCCGCGTGATCGCCGGCGGCGACACCCAGCTTGGTGTGACCGTCCACGATCCGCGCCGACGGGGTCGCGATCGAGATGTCCGCGAGCAGCCCGACGGCGAGCCCCGCGCCGACCGCCGGGCCGTCGATCGCCGAGACGACCGGTTTGGGGCAGTCGATCAGGTTGTAGACGAGGTCACGCGCCTCGTGGAAGACGCGGAGCCGCGTCTCGGCGTCGTTCGCGATCGCGAGCACGAGGTCGAGGTCGCCGCCCGCGCTGAATGCCCCATCGGCTCCGCGCACGATCACCGCGCGCGTCGCCTCGTCGGCGGCGATCGTCTTCCAGACCGCGGCGAGCTCGCCGTGCATTGCCCCGCTGACCGCATTCAGCTTGCCGGTGGCGCGCAGCGTCAGCCGCAGCACGTGCGGCACCGGGCGATCGAACTCGAGGCTCGGGTAGGCCGCGTAGGCGTCCACGGCACGAGACTCTAGTCGCGGCCATTAAGGTGGGCGCGTGCCCGAGGTCGAGCTCACCCGCGAAGGCGCCGTCCTCACGATCACGCTCAACCGGCCCGACGTGCTCAATGCACTCAACCGCGCCGTGCACGCCGGTCTGTACGCCGGGTTGGAGGAGGCGAAGGATCCCTCGATCCGCGCGGTCGTGATCACCGGTGCGGGGCGTGGGTTCTGCGTCGGCCAGGACCTGCAGGAGTTCAGCGGCGGCGCCGGCGACGTCGCCCAGAACCTGCGCGACAACTATCACCGCAACGTGCTCGCGATTCGCGCGCTCGAGAAGCCGGTGATCGCCGCCGTCAACGGCGCGGCCGCCGGCGCGGGCCTGTCGCTCGCGCTTGCCTGCGACGCGCGCATCGCCGCCGACACGGCGAGCTTCGTGCCGGCGTTCATCAAGATCGGGCTCGTCCCCGACTCGGGCGGGACCTGGCTCGTGCGGCGACTGCTCGGTGCGTCGCGCGCATTCGAGTGGCTCACGACGGGCCGGCGCGTCGACGCCGAGGAGGCGCGCAGCTGGGGGCTCGTGAACGAGGTCGTGCCGGCCGACGAGCTCGCCAGGCGCGCGCACGAGGTGGCGGAGCTCTTCGCCGCGATGCCGACCCGCGCCGTCTGGCAGACGAAGCGGCTGCTCGACGCCGCAGAGGACTCGAGCTTCGAGGACCAGCTCGAGCTCGAGGCGCGCACGCAGGCCGAGCTGACGAAGACCCCCGACTTCAAGGAGGGCGTCGCCGCGTTTCTCGAGAAGCGCGACGCGGAGTTCACCGGTGCCGACGTCGAGTGGCCGCATCCGATCCGGCTCGAGGTCAACGACGACCTGCAGCGCTGGCGGCTGACGGTGGCGCTGCGGTGGCTGCTCGCGCTCCCGCATCTGCTCGTGCTGACCGCCTGGACGTATCTCGCGCTGCCGGTGGTGGTCGTCAACTGGTTCATCGGCCTCGTTCGGGGGCGGCCGGCGGCCGGCCTGCACGCGTGGGTGACGCGGCTCGTTCGCTACCAGGCGCACGTCTACGCGTATCTCTACTTCGTCGCCGATCCATATCCGTCGTTCCGCGGCTGGCACGGCACCTATCCCGTCGACCTCGCGGTCGTTCCGGTCGCCGACCAGTCCCGCTGGAAGACGGCGTTCCGCATCCTGCTCGTCCTGCCCGCCTACGTCCTCGCGACCGTGCTCGGCTACGTGCTCGTCTTCGTGGCGCTGCTCGGGGCGGTCTTCGCGCTCGCGATGGGCCGCTACCCGAGAGGGTTCCGCGACCTGAGCGCGTACTGCATCCGGTACCAGGCGCAGACGTACGCGTACCTGCTTCTGCTGACCGACCGCTACCCGACCCTCGCGAGCGGGAGCGGCTACCAGTTCGAGGGAGGACAGCGATGAGCGACCACCAGCTGGAGAGCCATCCGATCGGCCTGATCGTCGATGACGACCTGAAGCGCAGCCGCCTCACCGTGTTCTTCCGCCTGCTGCTCGCGATCCCGCTGGCGATCTGGCTCGGCCTCTGGGGGATCGTGACGTACTTCGTCGTGCTGATCGCCTGGATCGTCGCGCTCTTCATCGGTCGCGTGCCCGACGGCCTGCACGGGTTCATCGCCGCCTACCTCCGCGCGCTGACGCACCTCTCGTCGTATGTGTTCCTGCTCGCGAATCCGTGGCCGCCGTTCGGCGGCACGTTCGGGACGTATCCGGTCGACCTGCGCGTCGACCCGGCCGCGCAGCCAGAGTCGGCTGACGGTGTTCTTCCGGGTTCTGCTGGCGATCCCGGCGCTCCTGCTGGTCTACGTCTTCCGGATCGTGAACAACATCATCGCGTTCCTCGGCTGGTTCTACTGCCTGTTCACCGGCCACATGCATCGCGGCATGCGCGACGTCAGTGCCTGGATGCTCCGCTACGAGCTGCAGACCTACGGCTACCTGATGCTGCTGACGGGCCGGTACCCGAGCCTGTCCGGAGCGCCGACCGCCTGATCACCCGAGCGCGCCGAGGATCTCGGCCGAGTCGGGCCAGCGGCCCTCGCGCTGCTTCGAGAAGACGAGCCGTCGTCGACGAGCACGTCGTACTGGCTCTTCTCACCCGGCTCGATCTCGGCGGTGTGGCCGGCTGCAATGATCTCGGCCGCGAGACTCGCGGCCCGCTCGTCGTAGCCGGTTCAGACGGGGCAGTAGAGGATGCGGACATGCGCCATGGCCCTGACTCTAGTCCTCGCGGTCACCCGGCGGGCGGTGCCATGCCCGGCGGCCCCGGCGGCTCCGGCGCTGCAGCGACGACGGGCAGGCCTGCTGCGACCCACGCGGCGAAGCCGCCGACGACATCGCCCGCGCGGGCGAAGCCGAGCTCGACGAGCGTTGCGGCGGCGAGGCTCGACGACTCGCCGTGGTCGCACAGCAGGAGCACGCGCTCGTCGAGCCCGGGAGCGTAGGGGCTCCGCCAGCGGCTGTCCGGATCGAGCCGCCATTCGAGCACGGTGCGCGGAACGTGCAGGGAGCCCGGGACGAGCTGCTGGGGGGCGGCGCGAACGTCGACGATCCGCGCTCCGTCGCGAGTTGCCGCCCAGGCCGCGGCGGGCTCGAGGCGCTCGATCCTCTCGCGCGCCGCTCGGAGCAGATCATCGAGGCTGCGACGCTCGGTCAAGGCTGTCGATGTCGGAAGACCGTCTTCGTCCGTTTCTGGTCGAGCTTCCGGATCACGAAGAGATCCTGCTCGGAGACGGCGCCGACATAGCTCTTGGGGAAGAAGATGGCCGACCCGTTGGCCGGGCCGCAGGTCACGTACGTCGTTCCTTGCAGGCGCTCGACCGCGCAGAAGATATGGGTCCCGCCGACGGTTGCGATCGTCCCGACGGAGGCGGAGAGGCTCCTACCGCCGGCCGGCGGCCCGGGGTAGGTCGCACCGGGCCCGTGAGGTTCCGGCTCGCGCCTCACTTGAGTGGGTGTCGAGGACGAGGTGGCCTTGAGGACGAGCAGCGCCGTGTCCGCGACGGCGAACGCATAGCTCCCTGCGCGCGGGCTCTGGGCCGACCCTTCCCCGCACACGATCGTCGCCGGGGGCTTCGCCGAGACGGCGCAGTGGAGGCTCGTCCCTTTCACGGTCAGCCGGTCGCCCGCTCCCAGCCGGAGCAACTTGTTGCCGGTCAGATCGAGGCTCGACGGCGCGCCGGTCGCGACTGCGGCCGACAGCCCGGTCGTGACGCCGACGAGGAGCAGCGCGGTGATCCGCCGCCGGCCGCACAGGTTGCGAAGAGCCGTGCCCATCGCACTTGAAGCTACTGCATCCGCTGGCCGTCCCCGAGACGCCCGAACGGCGCGTCACCCGCTCGCGGCGATCAGGGCGGCGAGCGCGGTCGTGAGGGTCAGTGGGACGAGGAGGAGGCCGAGGCGGGTGTAGGTCGTGATCGAGGTGTGGGCGCCGATCGTGCGGGCGGCCTGGAGCCAGAGGACGGCGGAGAGGGAGCCGGTGACGGCGAGGTTGGGGCCGAGGTCGAGGCCGAGCAGGAGCGCGTCGGCATGCGCTGTCGGATGTGCCGAGAGGACGACTGCGGCGGGCAGGTTGTTGATCAGCACCGATGTTGCGACACCGGTTGCTGCTGCGGTCCAGGCCCCGCCGGAGTCGAGGAGGCTCGTCGGTCCCGGCCAGTGGCGCGCGGCTGCGCCGAGGGCGACAGCGAGCGCGAACACGAGCGCGAGCGCCCGCGTGTCGAGCTGGGGCCGAAGCCGGCGGAGTGCGGTGCCGGCGACCCCGATCGCGAGAACGGGGAGGGCGGCGTTCGGGAGGCTCACGACGAGGATCGCGCTGGCGAGCGTTGCGGCGGCCCCGAGCCCAAGCCGGAGAGGAGGCGGGTCGGAGTGATCGCGACAGCGGCCGTCCTGCTGCCGGAAGGCGAGCGCGATGAAGGCGGCGGTGACGGTGCAGGCGGCGAGCCAGGCGGGGAGCATTCGCAGTGCGAAGGCAGCGCCGCCGGCCTGAGCGTCGTTACGGAGCACCAGCAGGTTGGTCAAGTTCGAGCCGGGCAGGAGAAGTGACGCGGAGTTGGCCATGAAGACCGAGCCGTAGAGGAACGGCCGCTCGTCCAGACTGCGTCTTCGCGCTGCGTGGACGAGCACGGGAGTGAGGAAGACGACCGACGTGTCGAGGTTGAGCACGGCGGTGACGGCGGCGACGAGCGCGAGCAGGGCGACCAGGAGGCTGCGAGGCCCGAGCCGGGTGTCGGCGAGCCGGGCGGCGAGCGCTTCGAACAGCCCGTCGTCAGCGGCGACCGCCCCGACCAGGAGCAGTCCGGTGACGAGGACGAACGGTGGCCACGCCTGCGCGGCCGAGGCTACGATGGTGTGGACAAGCACTCTTAACAGTTAAGGTAACTAAACTACTGCCCCGTCCGCGTCACCAGCTCGGCACCCGTCAGGCGGCGGAGGCGCTCGTGCGCACCGCACCGCTGGTGAGCCGCTGGATCGAGCGGCTGCTCGCCGCGCACGATCCGCCCCTGTCCGTCGCCCAGTACCTCGCTCTGCAGGGAATCGACGAGGGCGATGTGGTCGGCGCTGAGCTTGCACGCCGCGCAGCCGTCTCGCCGGCCGCCGTCTCCCAGCTCCTCGCCGCGCTCGAGCAGGACGGGCTGCTGCTCACACGCGGCAGGCTCGGGGAGGACCGCCGCCGGCAGCCGCTGGAGCTGACCGAGCACGGCCGCTGGGCGCTCCGTTCGGCGCAGACGGTTCTGAGAGAGCGGCTCGCGGGACTGCTCGTCGATCTGCCGCCTCCCGAGGCCGACGCCCTGGCCCGTCTGCTCGAGCGCCTCGAGGCATCGCTCCGGGGCACACCGCCGCCCCCGCGGCCGCCCCGTCCGCAGCCGCCCCCTCCGGGGCACGGGCCGAAGCACCGCAAGCATCCCGACGCGTGAGGGAAAGATGGGGCAAGCGCCCCATGTGCCGGAGCGGTCGATGCTGCGCCGCCTCGTGCGGCGCGCCGACGAGCAGGGCAGCCGAGTGACAGTGCTCCGTGCGCCGGCCGAGGACCTGCCGTTCGACGACGACAGCTTCGACGCGGTCGTATCGACGCTGGTGTTGTGCGGCGTGGACGACCAGCAGCGCGCACTGCGAGAGCTTCGGCGAGTCCTTCGCTCCGGCGGGAAGCTCATGTTCGCCGAAGTTCGTTCGGCCGTTGATCGTCGGCGTCGCGGCGGCGTAGGGTGATCCCGCGCAGGGAAAGCCTTCTATCATTTCGATCTTCCATTGCTGTCGATCGTCGTCCCAATCCACAACGAGCAGGACTGTCTGGGGGCGCTGGAAGAACGGTTGTCGAACGTCCTCGACACCGCGGCACGCGGGGCAGTCGAAGTACCCGTTCGGCAAGCTGCTGCAGTTGGGCCTCAACGGAGTGGTCAGCTTCTCGAGCGCCCCGCTGGTCCTCTCGCTCCGCATCGGGCTCGTCGTCTCGGTCCTCTCGATCGCGGTCGGGATCGCAGCGATCGTGATCAAGATCGCCGGGCTCTTCCCGATCCCCGGGACCGCCACGATCGTCGTGCTCGTTGCCTTTCTCGGCGGGTTGCAGCTGCTGATCCTCGGGGTGCTCGGGGTCTATCTGGGACGGATCTACGACGAGGTCAAGGAGCGTCCGCTGTACCTGGTCGAGCGTGAGATCGGGTTCGGCGACCGGCCCTTGTCCGAGCTGCGGTGAACGCTCGGTTCGACGCGCACGCCGACTCGTATCGCGACGAGGTCGACCGAGCGATTGCGTTCGGCGGCCAGGATGTCGATTTCTTCGCCGAGCGAAAGGCCGAGTTGCTCGAACGATCGGCGCGCCGTCTGCTCGGCGAACCGTTGGAGCTCTCGGTTCTCGACGTCGGCTGTGGCATCGGCCTCGTCGACGGGTACCTGACGCACAGTTTTGGATCGGTGGCCGGAACCGATGTGTCCAGTGCGGAGCTCGAGGTGGCGCGGGCCGCTAACCCGCACGTCTCGTACACATTGTCCGATTCGGATCGCGTGCCGCACGAGGTGGATGCCTTCGACGTCGTGTTCGCCGCCTGTGTCCTGCACCACCTCAACGAGAGCGACCACGCCGGCTTCGTCGCCGAACTGGCGCGGGTCGTTCGGCCCGGTGGGCTTGTGGTCGTCTTCGAGCACAATCCACTCAATCCGCTGACTCGCCTCGTCGTCAGGCGTGTCGCCTTCGACGAAGGTGTACGGCTCCTTCGATCCGGGAGCGTGGTCTCGCTGCTGGAGAGCGCTGGGCTCGAGCACGTGCGCTGGCTCTACACCACGTTCGTGCCTCTGCGAGGCCGGCTCGCGAGACGGGTCGAGGAGAGGCTCGCGTCGCTTCCACTTGGCGCCCAATACGCCGTGCTCGGCCGGAAGAGCGAGTCGTGATCGCGGCCCGTGGGGCGGCGCGGCCGCTCGCGCGAGCCGCTCAGAGCTCGGCCTACGGCGTGCTGCTCGTCGCTACTCTTGGAGTCTCGTCCCTCGTCCTCCTCGCAAGCCTGGACCGAAGGTGGTACCCGTGGGACGAGGGAACACTCGGGCAGATGGCCGAGCGCGTGCTGCAGGGTCAGCTGCCGCACCGTGACTTCGTCGATACATACACCGGCGGGCTCACATTCTTCGACGCGGGGGTCTTCTGGGTCTTCGGCACCGATCTCCTCTGGCTGCGCGTGGCGATGCTGCCGTTCTTCATCGTCTTCGTCGTCGCCTCGTTCTACGTCGCGACGCGCGTTGCTCCGCCTCTCGTCGCGGCCATGCTCACAGTCGCGATCGTGGTCTGGAGCGTCCCGAACTATCCGGCCGCGATGCCGTCCTGGTTCAACCTCTTCTTCGCCACCGCCGGCGTCGCCGCGCTCGCGCGCTGGCTCGAGTCGCGTCGGCAGCGATGGCTCTGGGTTGCGGGATTCGTCGGGGGACTCTCGATCGCCGTCAAGGTCGTCGGCCTGTTCTACGTCGCGGGAGCAGTCCTTTTCCTGCTCATCCGGCCGCTGCTGGGATCGCGCGCCGCGGCGCGGCGCATTACCCCCGGCGCGGGCGGCCTCCTGGTGCTTGCCCTCCTCTGTCTCATCGTCGTGCTCGGTGCTCTCTCGTCCCGGCTCGGGCGCGGGGAGATCCTCGCACTGGTCGTGCCGGTTGCAGCTGCACTCGCCGGGGTTGCCGTCGTCGCGATTCGGGCCAACCCCTCGACCGCGCAGGTGATGCGGACCGCGATGCGCGAGGTTGGCCCGTTTGTCGGTGGCGTCACCGTGCCGCTGCTCGCGTTCCTCGTGCCCTATGTGCTCACCGGCTCAGTGGGCTCCCTGGTCGACGATCTCGCGCAGTCACCGAGCCTCAGACTGACGTACGCGGCAATGACGCCGATCGGGCCGCGCTGGCTCCCCGCAGCGGTGCCGCTGGTGCTCGTCGCGGTGACGCCTCTGATCCGTGGACGCGCCGGGAAGGTGCTCGCACTCGCAGTCGCCGTGACCTATCTCGGAGCGGCGGTGCTCAGCACACGAACGATCGCATTCCACTTCTTCTTCGACTCCCTCAGGGAGGTCGTGCCCATCCTCTGCGTCGTTTGGTGCGTGACGGTCCTGCGCGGATGGTCGGCATCGCGCGAGCGGGAACAAGAGCTGTTCGCCCTGCTCGTCGTCGTCCTGGCGTTCTCGACGCTCATCCAGTTTCCGTTCGGCTCGTGGATCTACTTCCTCTACGTGCTGCCGCTCGCTGTGCTTGCGGGCACTGCCTGCCTGAGCGCACTTGGCCTCTTCCGTGAGGTGCTGCTGGTCGTTGTCCTCGCCGCCTACCTCGTCGTCGGGGTGCGTTACATGACTCCGGGCGCTTCCGGGCTCGCGGACGCCCTTGCGGGCCGGCATCCCGGGCTCGCGCGCCTCGATGACGAGCGCGGGCGCATCTACGTCCCGGTCGCAGACGCCGATCGCTATCGGCGGATCTCCAAGCTGCTGTCCCTCCACGCGAGGAATGGGTACACCTTCGCCGGCCCGGACGCTCCCGAGGTGTACTACCTCGCTGACCTGAAGAACGGGACGCCGATGATCTACGACTTCCTCACCCCGAGGCACGCCCGGGACAGATTGGCGCTCACCGCGATCGCGCGGCATCACATCACCGCAATCGTGGTGAATCGGACGCCGTCGTTCTCACCGACCCTCGACACGAACCTGCTCGATCGTCTCGACGGCATGTACCCCGATCACCTGCTTGTCGACAACTTCGACGTTCGCTGGCGGCCGTGATCAAGCGACTCTGGGATCTGAGCCTCGTCTATCGAGCATGGCAGCTGCCGTTCGAGCGGCAGAAGTTCGCGCCGGTCGGCCGGTTTCTGAAGGACGCCGACGTACGGAGCGTCCTCGATGTGGGCTGCGGCCCCGGGACGAACGCGGCGCAGTTTGCCGATCGTGCGTACATCGGGATCGACCTCAGTCCCGCGTACATCCAGAGTGCGAGACGGCGGTATGGAGATCGTTTTGTCGTCGGCGACGCAGCGGCGGGGCTGCCGCCGGAAGGAGCTCCCTACGACATGGTCCTCGTGAACAGCCTTCTGCACCATCTCGACGACGGCGCTGTCACGCGTGTCCTCGGCGCGGCGACGGCGCTGCTCGCACCGGACGGCGCCGTGCATGTGCTCGACCTGGAGCTCCCTGCCCGGCGCAGCCTGGCACGGTTTCTCGCTCTCAACGACCGCGGCGACCACGTGCGGCCGCGCGCTGACTGGCTCGAGCTCCTCGGAGCTTCGCTGCGGCTGGAGACGTTCGAGCCCTATCCACTCGCGGTCGCCGGCCGGCCGCTCTGGAACATGTTCTACGCCCGCGGAGCAGCCGGCTGAACGAGCTCGCTAGATCGTCTTGAACTGCTCGAACGGCTGGCGGCAGCTCTCGCACCAGCGGATCGAGCGGCACGGCGTCGGGCCGAAGATGTTCTCGAGCCGCGTCTCGGTCGAGCCGCAGTACGGGCAGCGAAACGCCTTGGACTGCAGCTGCAGCAGCGTCGTCGGCCCGGCGCTGCGCGGCGCGGGCGGTGCGAAGCCGGCGCGTCGCAGCTTCTCTCGGCCCGCAGCGCTGATGCGGTCCGTCGACCACGAGTCGTCCTGGATCACCGCGATCTCGGGCTCGGCACCGAGCGCGGCGACCGTCGACTCCAGCGCGCGCTTCATCGCGTCGAGCGCCGGGCAGCCGAGGAACGTCGGGGTGAACTCGACCCGAACGTGATCACCCTCGACGGACACGTCGCGGATCACTCCGAGATCGACGAGTGAGATGACGGGGATCTCCGGATCGGGGATCTCTCCGAGCGCGGCCCAGACGGCCTCCGCGGTCACCACTGCGCGCCCGGGATCGACCGCCGCACCTCGGTCATCTCGCTCCAGAGCTCGGCCAGCTCGGCCGTGTGCTCGCCGCGCTCGTGCACCTCGGCGGGCTCGAGGCCGACGCGCTGCGCGAGCTCCGGGCGCAGGTCCGGCTCGAGCACGCCGAGCGCGTACGGCCAGAGCTCCTCCACCGCCGACCGGAAGCGCGACTCGTCGTGGAGGCGCCCCGCCCACAGCTCCGCATGCATGCGGTGATAGGTCTCCTCGCGGTCGATCTTCGCCGCGAGACCCGCGAGCTCCGCGTCGTCCGACCGCATCAGCGACCTGATCCGAACGCGGTCGGCTTCCTCGTACAGATAACGCCTCGCGATCGTGTGCGCCCACTCGAGCAGGTGCAGTTCGACGAACGGCGCGCATCGATACTCGTCCGGCGCGCGGTCGAAGGCCAGCGCGTCGGCGTCGGTTCCCAGCTCCCGCGCGGCGAGCTCGTACAGAGCGCGCGCATGGCCGATCTCGTTCTGGGCGATCGACGAGAACGCGACGTCCTCTTCGAGCGTGGGTGCGATCCCGGTCCACTCGGAGTCGCGCCAGCCCAGGATCAGCTCGTCGTCAGCGAGGTCGAGCAGAAGATCCGAGCGCGCGCTCACGTGCCTCCTTCAACCTCGACTTGATCGAGTAGCCGTCGACCCGTCGATACTTCAGGTCGAACTCGTCGGCCCATTCGGTCACCTGGTGGATCGAGGTCCTCGGGACGAGCCACAGCGCCTCCGACTCGCCGCGACGGCCGTACTGCTCGCGCGCCCAGGCATCGGCGAACGCCGCATCCGGCGCGTCGACCGACCCGGCGTGCTGAAACGGCTGCCCCTTCTTCTCCTGCCGGAAGACCTCGAAGATCATGCCGTCTCGATCGTCATGCCGCGATCGCGTCGCGGACCCACCGCTCCTGCTCGAGGAAGCGGGCGCGGAAGGCGAGCCGTTCCTGTGAGCGCGGGCCGTGGCCGGTGACGACCGACTTGAGCTCGGCCCAGTCCGGCTCCGCGTAGACCCAGACGCCGTCCTCGCCGCGGCGAAGGCTCGAGTCCGGGACGGTCAGGCCGAGCTCCCAGATCTGCGGGACGTAGCCCTCGAGGAATTGCTGGCGCGCCTCCTCGTTGCCCTGGGACTTGATCCGCCAGACGTACATCGGGTCGTCCTCGCGCGCGATCGGGTTGCCGTGGAACTGCATCAGCGGCCCCCACCACCTGGTGAGCGCCTCCTGCACGAGCTCGCGCTGCGCGTCGGTGCCGGTCATCAGGGCCAGGATCACGTCGCGGCCGTGGAGGATGTGGAACGACTCCTCCCAGCAGATCTTCTTCATGATCCGCGCGTACGGCGCGTACGAGCATTTGAGGAGCGCCTTCTGCGAGATGATCGCCGCCGCGTCGACGAGCCACGCGATCACGCCCACGTCCCCCCACGTCGCGGTGGGGTAGTGGAAGACGTTGTGGAACTTGCTCTTGCCGGAGAGGAGGTCGGCGAACATCGCCTCGCGAGGCTTGCCGAGATCCTCGGCGACCCGGTAGATCAGCTGGGCGTGGCCCACCTCGTCCTGCACCTTCGCCGTCAGCGCCAGTTTCCGCTGCAGCGTCGGCGCCCTCTGGATCCACTCGCGCTCGGGGAGCACGCCCATCAGCTCGCTGTTCGCGTGCATCTCGATGAACTTGATCAGCTTCTGCCGGTACTCGTCCGGCAGCCAGTCCGTCGCCTCGACCTGTCCGCCGTCCTGGACGTAAGCGAGAAATTCCTGCGTCCGAGCGTCCACGCGCTGGCCTCCCTACCGATCGTTAGGCTGGCCATCATAGATGTCGTCGAGGCGGGAGGAGCTGACCAGGATCGCCGCGCGGCTCTTCGCCGAGCGCGGCTACCAGGGCACCTCCCTGGCCGACCTGGCGGACGAGCTCGGCATGCAGAAGCCCTCGCTCTACCACCACATCGCCTCGAAGGAGGACCTCCTCTGGGAGGTCGCCTGGGAAGGCGCGGAGGCCTTCCACGCCGGGCTCGACCGCGTCCCGGCCGACCTGCCCGCGACCGAGCGGATCCGGCTCGCGCTGCGCGCGCACCTCGCCGTCGTCGCCGGCCAGCTCGACATCGCCACGGTCTTCGTTCGTGAGTGGCGCTACCTCGAGGGAGAGCGCCGCGACCGCTTCCTCGTCGAGCGCCGCCGCTACGAGGAGCGGATCCATGCTCTCTACCGGGACGGTGTCGAGGGGAGCGAGCTGCGCATCGATCTCGACGTCGCCACCTCCGTGCTGCTCTTCCTCTCGGCGGCCAACTGGGCCTACACCTGGCTCAAGCCCGGCGCCCCGACGGACGAGCTCGCCGACCGCCTCTGCGCAGCGTTGCTCGACGGCATGCGCGGCTACGCGACGCCCTGAGAGAGCTCCGCGGCGAGGTCGAACCGCGAGCGGGTCTCCCAGCGGCCGTCTGCTTCCTGCTCCTCGAGCAGCACGACCTCGTGCGCCCGGCACGCGATCGGCAGCGAGAGGTCGAGCTCGATCGGCTCATCGCTGACGGTGAGATGCGGGATCACCTCGTCATATGCTCCGTCGTACGGCGGCCACTCGGGCCAGCGCTGCGAGACGGCCGCGGTCAGGTCCGCGAAGCGCCACGTCGGATCGGGGTGGAGCCAGACGGTCCCGTTGTCGAAGCGCTCGATTCGGTCGAGCGAGAAGTCGAACGCCGGGAAGCGCGCGAAGAGCTCGCGTAGTGAGGGCTTGTCGATCTCGTCCGCCGGCGCGAACGGGAACAGGATCGTGATGTGAGCAGGCACGCCCCTCGCTGCCGACCAGTCGTGCGCGAGGCGAATCGCTCCCACCGCCGGCTCTGCCTCCGGCACGGGAACGATCAGGGCGGTCCGGCGTGTCATGCTCGCAAGCGTGAAGCGCGCGCTCCTGATCGTCAATCCCTACTCGACGCACGTCACGGGCGCCCGGATCACCGAGGTGGAGCAGGCGCTGCGCGAGCGCGTCGACGTGCGGACGGAGTTCACGCAGCATCCGGGCCACGCGACCGAGCTCGCCGCGGAAGGCGCCGCCTCCGACGTCGACGCGATCCTGGTCTTCTCGGGGGACGGGACGTACAACGAGGCGCTGAACGGCGCGCACGGCGAGGTGCCGTTCGGGTTCCTGCCGGGCGGCGGGACGAGCGTCCTGCCGCGCGCGCTCGGAGTGCCGCGCGATCCCGTCGAGGCCGCCCGCGCGGTGGGCGCCGCGATCGCCGAGTCGCGGCTGCGCCGCATCTCACTCGGGTCGGTGAACGGCCGCCGCTTCTGCTTCTCCGCGGGGATCGGCTTCGACGCGGAGGCGGTTCGGCGGCTCGACGCCCTCGGGCGCGCTCCCGGAGGCGCGCGCCCGGGTGACCTCGCCTTCATGGGCGCGATCGTGAAGATGCTCCTCGAGCGTCGCGGGCGCTGGGAGCCGCAGCTCGAGATCGAGGGCGTGGGGCGCGCAGCGTTCGTGCTCGTCGCCAACTGCGACCCCTATTCGTACGCAGGGTCGCTGCCGCTGCGGGTCGCCCCTCGGGCGCGATTCGAGGACGGCATCGACTTCGTCGCCCCGTCGAGGGTGCGGGCGCGCGACGTGCCGAGCATCCTGTCGTGGATCATGCGCGGCAACGGGTATGCAGACTGGGTGCTGACAGGGCATGACCTCGACCGAATCACGGTTCAGTGCGACAAGCCGCTGCCGCTCCAGGCCGACGGGGAGGATCTCGGCGACTTCGACACGGTCGTCTTCGAGGCGAGACGCGATGCGGTTTCTGTGCTGGTGTAGCGCGGTTCTCGTCCTGGCGTCGTGCGGCGGCGGGCACCACGCCGCCCAGAGCGACCCGTTTGCGTACGACGCGAAGGCGCCGCTTCGCGTCGTCGACAACGGTGTCTACGCGGCGAGCCGGCTGGCGACGATCCGCAGCATCTCGTTCGCGGGCAGCGGCGGCTCCCGTGTCCCCGCGTACCTCGTCGTCCCGCGGGCCGAGGGCCGTCACCCGGCGGCGCTCTTCCTGCACGGTGCGGGCGGTGACCGCCGCGACCTGATCGTCGAAGCCGCACTGCTGGCCGAGCGGGGCGCGGTGACGATGACCATCACCCAGCCGAACGACGCCCTCACGTACCGTCCGCTGATCGTCAACGCGCGCCGGGCGATCGACGTGCTCGACGCGCGCAGCGACGTCGATCCGAAGCGGATCGGCGTGGTCGGCTTCTCCCTCGGCGCGCAGACGGCGGCCATTCTCGTCGGCGACGATCGGCGCCCGAAGGCGGCAGGGATCATCGGCGGCCGCGGCACCGACGAGGCGCGCTACTGGATCGGCCGGACGCACGCCGAGCTCTTCTTCCAGGCGGGAAACCTGGACGCGGTCGTTCCGCACGACCAGCTCGTCGCGCTCGAGCACGCGGCGCCCGACCACCCGCTCGTGCGCTGGTACGACGCGGGACATGCGGTCACCGCTGCCATCCGGCGCGATCAACTGGCCTGGCAGGCCGGTGAGCTCGGCCTCAGGTAGCTTCCGCGACGCGTTGTCGGAGAGCGAGCTCCTCGAGCTGTATCGCCGCATGGTGCTGCTGCGCACCTACGACGAGCGGTCTGTCGTCTACCACCGGCAGGGCCGGATCGGCACCTACGCGATCTTCTGGAACCACGAGGCGATCCAGGCCGGCGCGACGTTCGCGCTCGGCGACGACGACTGGATCTTCCCCTCCTATCGCGAGTCCGCGATCGGGCTGGTCCGGGGCATGCCGGTCGAGACGATCCTGCAGTGGTGGCGCGGGCATCCGTCGGGCTATTGGAACCCCGCCGACTGGAAGATCGCCTCGATCTGCGTGCCGATCGCGACACACGTGCCGCACGCCGCGGGCCTCGCCTGGGGGAAGAAGCTGCGCGGCGAAGCCGGCGTGGCGATGGCGTTCTTCGGCGACGGCGCGACGAGCGAGGGCGCGTTCCACGAAGGCGTGAACCTCGCCGCGGTGATGAACGCGCCGGCCGTGTTCGTCTGCAACAACAACCAGTGGGCGATCTCCACTCCACTCGAGGCGCAGACGCGGGCCGAGACGCTGGCGGACAAGGCCGTCGGCTACGGCATCCCGGGTGTGCGCGTCGACGGCCTCGACGTGCTCGCCGTCTACGAGGCGGCGCGAGAGGCTGTCGAGCGAGCCCGCGCGGGCGGCGGTCCGACGCTGATCGAGGCGGTGCACTACCGCGCCGCGCCGCACGCGACCGCGGACGACCCGCGCGCCTACATCGACCTCGAGCGAGTGGAGGAGGAGCGCGCGCACGAGTGTCTCGGCAGGTTCGAGACCTACCTGCGCGATCGCGGTGTGCTCACCGACGACCTGGTCGAGGCGACGCGCAAGGACGCCGAGGATCAGCTGCGTGCCGGCATCACGGCCGCCGAGGCCGAGGCGGCCGCCGACCCGGACCTGCTCTTCACATATGCGTACGTCGATCCACCTGCGAGCTTCCGGCGTGGCTGAGCTGACGCTCGTCGAGGCGGTCAACGACGCGCTCCACACCGAGCTCGCGCGCGACGGCGACGTGCTCGTGCTCGGCGAGGACGTCGGCCGCGCGGGTGGCGTCTTCCGCGCGACCGCCGGCCTGCGCGACCGGTTCGGCCCGGACCGCTGCGTCGACATGCCGCTGGCCGAGGCGGGGATGCTCGGCGGTGCGGTCGGCCTCTGCATGGCGGGCTGGCGCCCCGTCGTCGAGATGCAGTACGACGCGTTCTCGTACCCGTGCCTCGACCAGCTGATCACGCACGTCGGGCGCTACCACTGGCGCACCGGCGGCCGGATGGAGTTCCCGATCACGATCCGCATGCCGTACGGCGGCGGCGTGCGTGCGCCCGAGCTGCACGACGACTCGCCCGAGACGTACTACGTGCA
This sequence comes from uncultured Thermoleophilia bacterium, assembly GCA_963821575.1. GTDB lineage: Bacteria > Actinomycetota > Thermoleophilia > Gaiellales > Gaiellaceae > PALSA-600. Next base: position 133,372 of record CAWGEJ010000009.1, on the reverse strand, counting down.
CACCCCAGGGATCAAAGTGGCGATCCCGGCGACGCCGGCCGATGCGAAAGGACTGCTCGCGGCGGCCATCCGCGACCCCGACCCGGTCGTGATCTTCGAGCCGAAGCTCGTCTACCGAACGGCGCGGGGCGAAGTGCCGGAGGGCGAGCACGTCGTGCCGCTCGGGCGGGCGCGCGTCGCGCGCGAGGGCACCGACGTGACGCTGATCGCCTACGGCGCGATGGTGCCGGTCTGTGAGCGTGCGGCCGAGGAGCTCGAGGCGGAGGCGTCGTGCGAGGTGGTCGACATCCGCTCTCTCCGGCCGCTCGACGAGCAGACGATCCTGGCGTCCGTCGCGAAGACCGGACGCGTCGTGATCGTCCACGAGGCACCGCGCACGGTCGGCTTCGGCGCAGAGCTCGCGGCGATCATCGCCGAGCACGCGATCTTCGACCTGCAGGGCCCGGTGCTCCGCGTCACGGGCTTCGACGTCCCGTACCCGTACTGGTCGATCGAGGACTTCTACGTCCCCTCCGCCGCGCGCGTCGCCGCGGCCGTGCGCACCCTGTTCTGATGCCCGCTCCGGCGCCGGCGAAGCCGGCACCTGCGCTCTTGAGCGGCTCCGTCGAGCCTACGCCGCTGGTGCCCGCTCCGGCGCCGGCGAAGCCGGCACCTGCGCTCTTGAGCGGCTCCGTCGAGCCTACGCCGCTGATGCCCGCTCCGGCGCCGGCGAAGCCGGCACCTGCGCTCTTGAGCGGCTCCGTCGAGCCTACGCCGCTGGTGCCCGCTCCGGCGCCGGCGAAGCCGGCACCTGCGCTCTTGAGCGGCTCCGTCGAGCCTACGCCGCTGGATCCGCTCTGATGTCTGCGCCGCGGCGTCTGAGGCTGTGGCTCGAGCGAGACCGGCGCGGGGCGGGGTACCACCTGCGCGATGCCGAGACCGGTGAGCGGGTGGCGTGGGAGGACCCGCGCATCCGCGTCGTGCCGGTTGCGGGGGTCTCCTTTCGCCCCGAGGCCGTCGCCGATCCGTCGTTCGACCCGGGCCGTCGGGTCGCGCTCGTGGCAGAGCCCGAGAACGAGCACGACCTGCACGCGGTTGCGATCTGGAACGAAGAGCGGACCCTCCAGGCGGGATACGTCCCCCGCGAAGTCGCAGCTGAGCTGGACGGGACCGAGCAGGCCGTGTCGCTCTGGCGTGCCGGCGAAGGCCTGCGCGTCCTGCTCGCGCCGGCGGATGCCTGGATCGGGCGTCCGCGTAGGTAGCCTGCGACGCCGTGCCGTACGAGTTCAAGCTCCCGGATCTCGGCGAGGGCCTGACCGAAGGGGAGATCGCCCGCTGGCTCGTCTCCGAGGGCGACGAGGTCGCCGAGGACCAGCCGCTCGTCGAGATCCAGACCGACAAGACGACTGTCGAGATCCCCTCCCCGGCGGCCGGGACCGTCACCAGCATCCACGTCGCCGAGGGCGACATCGTCCCGGTCGGCACGGTGCTCGTCGTGATCGGCGGCGGGGCCGGCGCCGCGCCGGCTCCCCCGCCTCCTTCGGACATGTCCGGGGTCAGACCCCGGGACCTGTCGAATCGAGCCGCGTCGAGCGCGCACAGGCGACGCCGCTCGTCCGTCGCATCGCGAAGGAGCTCGGCGTCGCCCTCGACTCCGTCACCCCCACGGGGCCGGGCGGGCGGATCACCGAGGAGGACGTCCGGGCCGCGGCCGGCCCGTCCGAGGGCCGCCGCGAGAAAGTGCGCGGTGTTCGGCGGCAGATCGTCGAGCACCTGACGCGTGCTCAGGAGGTGCCCGCCGTCACCTACGTCGAGGAGTGCGACTTCTCGAATGTCGACCTGAAGCAGCTGCTTCCCGTCGTGCTGCGGGCGACGGCCCTGTCGCTGCAGGAGTTTCCCGAGCTGAACGCGCGCCTCGACGGCGACGAGATCGTCTATCTCGATCGCTACGACCTAGGCGTCGCGATGCAGACCGAGCAGGGGCTCGTCGTCCCTGTCGTCCGAGGCTGCGCCGAGCGCACCGTCGACGAGCTGCGGTCCGACGTCGACGCGCTCGCCGACAAGGCGCGCGCGGGGAAGCTCGACGCCGGCGAGCTGCGCGGGTCGACGTTCACGGTGACGAGTGCAGGCAAGCTCGCCGGGCTCTTCGTGACCCCGCTTCTCAACCATCCCGAGGTCGGCATCCTCGGCATCCACCGCATCGGGCCCCGGGCTGTCGTGCTCGACGGCGAGATCGTCGCGCGTCCGATGGGGAACGTCAGCGTCACGTTCGACCATCGCGTCGTCGACGGCGCGCGTGCCGCGCAGTTCACGCTCGCCGTGATCGCCCGGCTGCAGGCCTGAGCAAGGCTCCAGCCGGCGAGGGTCGCGGCGTACACTCGTGCTCGTGGGGGATTGGTACGTGATCGGGATCTTCGTCGGGCTCGGGACCGCGCTCGGCGTCGCGGCGACCGGTGTCCTCCTGCGGGCGGCGGTCGGGGCCGTGGTCGCGGCAGCGCTCGCGGTCGCGCTCGCACTCGCCTTCAGCGGGTGGCCCGAAGCGGTCGGCGGCGTCGCAGGAGCGGTCTGCGGCGCGCTCGGCTCGGCGCCGCTCGTCGCGGGCGCTCTGCGCCGCGGCGGGACACGCGCCGGCACGTCCATCCTGCTGGCGCTCGTCGCTCTCGCCGGGGCCGCGTTGGCGTTCATCCCCGTCGTCGGCTACCTCGAGGCGGTCGCCGTGCCGATTCTCGGAGCGCGCCTGCGCCGCCGCTCACCCGACACCCACGCGGGTCTGCGCACGCTCGCGCGGGACTGAGCGCCGATGCCGAAACCCGTTGTCCTGGTCGTGATCGACGGCCTGACGCCGTCGATGTTCGAGAGCGCCGACGCGCCGGCGCTCCGCTTTCTCGCCGAGCACGGTGAGTACCGTCGTGCGGCGTCGACGTTCCCGTCGCTCACGCCGGTGTGTCTCTCCTCGATCGCGACGGGCGCGCATCCCGACGTCCATCACATCCCGCACCTCGTCTGGTGGAACCGCAGCGAGCAGCGGATCGTCGAGTACGGATCGTCGTTCGGTGCGATCCGCGCGGCCGGGCTGGCCCGTTCGCTGCGCGACACGATCATCGACCTGAACCTGCGCCACCTGTCCAAGGACGCCGAGACGGTCTACGAGGCGCTCGAGGACACGGGGCTGACCACCGCGGCGATCAACATCACGTGCTACCGGGGCCGCACGCGCCACCTGCCGACGATTCCGGGCGTGCCGGCCGTCTACGGCCCCAAGCAGTTCTTCTGGTACTCGCTCTACGAGAGTGAGCGCACCGGCGCGCCGATCGCGGTTCGCAACCGCGCGCTCGGCTCGATCGACGCGTACGCGGCGTACGTCGGCCGTTGGCTCGTCACCCGGGACGGCTTCGACCTGCTCGTCTACTACCTGCCCGACTACGACTATGCGTCGCACGCAGCCGGGCCGGACAGCGCGCACGAGGCGCTCGCCCGCAGCGACGCTGCGATCGCGGTGTTGATGGACGCCGCCGGCGGCCCGGATGCGTTCCTGGAGCGCTACGCCGTCGTCGTCTGCTCGGACCACGGACAGTCCAAGGTCGAGGAGATCGCGAGCCTCGATGCGGGCGGCGACCTCGTGACCGCGTCGAACCGAGCGGCGATGGTGTACACGGCCGACCCGCGCGCGGCCGCCGAGCGGCTCGACGCGCAGCCCGCTGCGGGGATCGTGCTCTTCAACGAGGGCGGGCGGATGGTGGTGCGCAAGGACGGCGACGAGGACGCGGGGCTCCTCGACGGTGTGCCGGACGGGCACGCTCGGGCGGCCGCTGCGCTGGCGAACCCGAACGCCGGAGAAGTGCTCGTCTCCGCCGCGCCGGGCTGGGAGTTCGTCGACCTGGCGGGCCGGCATCACTCCGGCGGCGGCAGCCACGGCTCGCTCGACGCGTCCGACTCGGAGGTGCCCATGCTCACCGTCGGCCTCGGGCCGCCGCCGTCGTCGATCACGGGCATCAAGGAGGTCGTCGCGGCTCACTTCGGCGTTCCGGTTCGTCGTGCGGCCTGACTGGGTCGACAGGCAGCTTCGCGCCCGCGGCATTCACGATCCGCGCGTGCTCGACGCGATGCGCGCCGTCCCCCGTGAGTCGTTCGTCCCGGAGGAGCTCGGGCCGCGCGCCTACGACGACGCGGCGCTGCCGCTCGGTCACGGCCAGACGATCTCGCAGCCCTACGTCGTCGCGTTGATCTGCCAGGCGCTCGCCCTCGAGGGCGACGAGCTCGTCCTCGACGTCGGCACCGGCTCCGGCTACCAGGCCGCGGTGCTCGACGAGCTCGCCGCGCGGGTGGTGTCGATCGAGCGCATCCCGGAGCTTGCCGAGGTCGCGCGCCGCAACCTCGCCGGCACGGGCCACGGGAGCGTCGAAGTGCTCCTCGGCGACGGCTCGCGAGGCGCGCCCGAACACGCGCCGTTCGGAGCGATCGCCGTCGCTGCCGCGGCGGACGAGCTCCCGCGCGACCTCGTGGAGCAACTCGCCCCCGGAGCGCGTCTCGTGCTCCCGCTCGGCGGATCGCTCGTGCGGGTCACGCTCCCCGACGGGCGGATGCGGATCGAGCCGCTCGCGGCCGTTCGGTTCGTGCGGCTTGTCACGGGCTCGTCGTCCTGAGGGCTGCCGCTCCCCGGCGAGGCGCTGGTTGCGGCGTAGTTCGCTAGCCTCGCGCGAGTGTCCGTCTCCTCGCGAGCGACTGCCGCGCTCAGGCGGCGGGCGAACTGGGTCCAGCTTGCCCAGTTCGGCGCGGTCGGAGCCAGCGGCTACGTCATCAACCTCGTCGTCTACACGCTGCTGCTCGGCTGGGGCGCGCACGTCGCTGCGGCGATCTCGTTCGTGGTCGCGGCGGCGAGCAACTACTGGTGGAACCGCCACTGGACATTTGCCAGCCAGAAGAGCGACTTCGGCGCCCAGGGCGCACGGTTCTTCGTCGTCTCGGTGCTCGCGTTCGGCGTCAACCAGCTGTGGCTCGTGCTGTTCATCGACGTGCTCGACTGGCCGAAGGTGCTCTCCCAGGCGATCGCGATCCTGCTCGTGACGCCGCTCAACTTCCTCGGCAACAAGCTCTGGTCGTTTCGCAAGTGAGACCTGCGGTCGTGCTCCTGCTCGCGCTCGCCCTCGTTCCGGCAGCGCGCGCCGGAACGACGACGACCACCACCACCACCACAACCGGCCTCCCGACGCCCCAGCTGCCGGCGACCGAGACCTCGGCGCGGACGACGAGCGAACAGGCGATCCAGCTCTTTCTCGCCTACGGCAAGGTCGCCGACTGGCTGAAGCGCTACCCACCGAATCCTCAGACCGACGCGACGTTCGCGCAGGGCGCCTGGACCGTGAATGTGTGGTCGGGCAAGGCGGGAGAGATCGCGACCGGCAAGGTCGACGACGCGAGTGGGGCGATCACCGAGGCGTGGACGGGACCGCAGGTCGCCTGGAAGATGGCGCGCGGCTACAAGGGCGCGTTCGGCGGCACCAAGATCAACAGTGCGTGGGTCTGGCTGTCGTTCTGTGCGCTCTTCCTGCTCGGTCTCGTCGACTGGCGGCGGCCACTGTCGGTGCGCAACGTCGATCTCGTGGTGCTGCTCTCGTTCTCGGTCTCCCTCTGGTACTTCAATCGCGGCGACATCTTCACGGCGATGCCGCTCGCGTATCCCCCGCTCGTGTGGCTGCTCGTGCGCTGCATCTGGATTGCGCGCTCGGATCGTCCCGCACGCGGGTCGTCCGTCTGGCCGGTGTGGGTGCTCGCGGCCGCGACGGTGTTCGTTGCCGGCTTCCGCGTCGGGTTGAACGTGCGCGCGTCGAACGTGATCGACGTCGGCTACTCCGGTGTGATCGGAGCCGACCGAATCGTGCACGGCCAGAGCCCGTACGGACACTTCCCGGTCGAGGACGACCGGCCCAAGTGCGGGCCGGCCGATGCGGACGGAGAGGTGCGCGACCGGATCCAGACCAACGGCCGGTGCGAGAACGCGAACCCACTCGGCGACACCTACGGGCCGGTGTCGTACCTCGCCTACCTCCCCGGCTACGCGATCTTCGGCTGGAGCGGCCAGTGGGACTCGCTGCCCGCCGTGCACCTGACCTCGATCCTCTTCGACCTGGTCGCGATCATCGGGCTTGCGCTCGTCGGCAGGCGCTTCGGCGGCCCCCGACTTGCGGCCGCGCTCGCCTTCGCCTGGGTCGCGTGGCCCTTCACCCAGTACGCGTCCAGCTCGAACACGAACGATGCCATCGCACCCGCTCTCCTCATCTGGGGCTTCCTCGCGCTGACGGCCCCGATGGCGCGGGGCGCCGCGGTTGCGCTCTCCGGCTGGACGAAGTTCGCCTCGCTGCTCCTCCTGCCACTCTGGCTCGGGTACCCAGACGCTCGGCGGGGGCGTGCCCTCGCGCTGCTCGGCTTCGCCGTCACCACCGTGCTCGTCTTCTTCGTGCTCTTCCTCGAGCCGTCGCCGTGGCATGCGGCGCGGGTCTTCTACGACCGCACCGTCGGCTTCCAGATCGGCCGCGACTCACCGTTCTCACTGTGGGACTGGGGCCAGTACCACGCGAAGGGGGTGCCGGACCTCCACCTCGTCCAGCGCGTCCTCCAGGTGGCGCTCGTCGTCGGAGCGCTGGCGCTCGCCTGGGTGCCGCGCCGGCGCTCGCCGCTGCGCCTGGCTGCCTTGACCGGTGCCGTGCTGGTCGGCTTCGAGCTCGTCTTGACCCACTGGTTCTATCTCTACCTGCCGTGGTTCTTCCCGTTCGTCGCACTCGCACTGGTCGCGCCGCTCCCCGGAGGCGACGGTGAAGCGCCCGCTCCTGCCGTCGACTGAGGCGGTCGCGGCGGCGGCGCTGTTCCTCGCCTGCTGGGGGCTCGTCCACCGGTGGTTCTGGGCGCACGGACAGCTCGTCGACTGGCCGACCTACCGCAACTACGGCGACGCGATCCTGCACCACGGCCGCGTGCCGTATCGCGACTTCGCGGTCGAATATCCGCCCGGCTCGCTGCCGCCGTTCGTCGCCGCTGCTCCGTTCGGTGACTACGCAGCCGCGTTCGCGTGGGTGATGGCCGTGTGCGGCGTTGCGCTCGTCCTCGTCGTCGCCCGGATCCGCCCGGCGGCTGCGTTCTACGTCGCGCTCGCACCGGTGCTGGCGGGCTCGCTGATCCTCAGCCGGTTCGACCTGTGGCCGGCGCTGCTCGCCACCGCCGCCGTCGGCGCGCTGCTCGACGAGCGGCACCGCCTGGGCTGGGCGCTTCTCGGCGCCGCCGTCGCAGCGAAGCTCTGGCCGCTGGTCATCGTGCCGCTCGCGCTCGTCTGGTCGATCCGCCGCGGCCGTGGCTGGGCGGCACTGGCCGGCGCGGCGGTGGTGGCCGTCGCATTCGTGCCGTTCGTCGCGCTTGCGCCTCACGGCGTGTGGGCCAGCCTCCACGGCCAGGCGTCGCGCCCGCTGCAGATCGAGAGTCTCGGCGCCGCGCTTTTCACCACGTTCGGCCACCCGCTCGTGATCTCGTCGCACGGCTCCCAGAACGTCGCCGGGCACGGCGTCGTGGCGGCGGTGTTCACCTTCGCCCAGATCGCCGTGCTGCTTGCATTGTGGATCGCGTTCGCGCGTGGGCCGGCGACGCGCCGACGGTTCCTGCGCTACACCGCGGCGTCCGTGTGCGCGTTCATCGCCTTCGGCAAGGTCCTGTCGCCGCAGTTCCTGCTCTGGCTGATCCCGCTCGTGCCGCTCGTCCGCGGGCGGCGCGGCGTGGCGGCGACGGTGCTGCTGACGGTCGCCCTCGTCCTGACCCAGGTCTGGTTCCCGCTCCGCTACTGGGCCTACGTGGGCTCGTTCCACCTCGCCGGAGTGGTGCTGGCCCGCGATCTCCTGCTGGTCGTGCTGATCGCGGTGCTCGTTCTCCCGTGGGGCCGGCGGGGCAGCCCCGAAGCGACCTAGCTAGTCGACCTCGACCCGCACGGCCGTGCACGACGTCGCGCGGCCGCTCGCGTCGCACACGACGAGCGCGCCCTCGATCCGGACGTCGCCGGTCGCCGGCTCGAGCCGGGTCGGCATTCCGGTCAGGAAGCGCTTGAGGGCGTTGTGCTCGTCGCTCCCGATCACCGAGTCGTGCGGGCCGGTCATGCCCGCGTCCGTGATCGCGGCCGTGCCGCCCGCGAGCACGCGCGCGTCGTTCGTCTGCACGTGCGTGTGTGTTCCGAGGACCGCCGTTACTCGGCCGTCGAGGTAGCGCGCGAGCGCGACCTTCTCACTCGTCGCCTCGGCGTGAAAGTCGACGACGACGACCGGGGTCGAGCGACGCGCTTCGTCGACCAGGCGATCGGCGGCGAGAAACGGGTTCTCGAACGGCTGCAGCGCGAAGATCCCGAGCAGGTTGATCACCGCCACACCGTCGTGCACCGCAAGCCCCACACCCGGCGTCTGCGGCGACAGGTTGGCCGGCCGCAGCACGCGGTCGGTGCCCGACAGGTACGGGGCGAAGCCCTGCTGGCCCCACACCCAGTTTCCGAGCGTCACGACGTCTGCGCCGCTCGCAAGCAGCTTGTCGGCGAGCTTCGCCGTGATGCCGCGCCCCGACGCGGCGTTCTCGCCGTTGACGATGCAGAAGTCCACCTCGAGCTCCTGTCGCAGAGACGGGAGCTGCGATTCGATCGCTCGGCGCCCGGGCGCGCCGAACACGTCGGCGACGAACAAGATGTTCAGAGCGGGACCTTTCTAGCCCAGGGAAAGCGTCGCGGAGGGATGCACCTCGATCACGACGTGGTTCCCGGAGTCGTTCGTGTAGCGCGCGAGCGCCTGGCGCTCGGCGTGGGTGAAGTCGACGACGGAGCCGAGCTTCGAACTGGCGGCCGTCACCGACGAGCCGACGACGAGCGACGGATCGACGCGGACGTGCGAAACGGAGACGACGAGCGACGGAGCGCCGGTCGGCTGGATGTCGATGCGCGACCCGTAGACGTGGTCGTTGAGGATGACGTCGTCGATCGCGACGATCGTGCCGTCGACCGGCGAGTAGACATCGGCGCCGGCGGGCGCCCCGACGTCGACCGACGACGAGCTCGGGCCCAGGCCGCCCGGCAGCTGATACCAGCGTGGGCGACCCGACGAGCCGCCGACGATCGAGTGGACCACGCGCTTCAGCAGCCCCTCGTTGGCCTGGGTGCCGAGAGGCGACAGCGCCAGGGCTCCTTCGCTGCCGCCCTGGAACCCGATCGCGGTCACCCGGGACTGGCTGACCGGCAGTTGGAGGTGCAGCGTGCCGAGCCGGGCGACGATCTCCGGCAGCGGCGGGCCGGCGGGCAGGAGGCGTGATGCGCTGGCCGGAGCCGCCGTCGTCTGGGTGGGTGAGCTCGAGCCGCCGAAGGCGGACAGGAGGAGCACGACGAGGCCCACCGCGAGGAGGACGATCAGCACGGCGAGGCGGCGGCGGCGCCGCTCGCGGTCGACGTGGCGAGTTCGTGTCGTGCGGGCACGCCGTTGGGGCGCCGGAGGCGACATCGAGGGCACGGTAGCGCACGGTTCCGGGCCTTTCAACGCGAGCGCACCGTCGGAGGGGAACGACCAGTCCCAGCTCGGAGGGCGGAACCCGCCCACCTTGGCGTTAGCATCGACGCTGTGAGCACGGACGGGCGCCCCCCGCGTATCGAGGTTCCGCGCTGGATTCAGCTGGTCGGCCTGCCCGTACTGCTGGTGCTCGTGTGGGTGATCGGTGCCGCGGCCGGTCATGTGGTGTTTCTGTTCCTGGTCGCGGCGCTCCTGGCGCTGCTCCTCGATCCGATCGTCCGCGGGCTGCAGCGGGCACGCCTGCCGCGCGGTCTCTCGGTTGCGGTGGTGTACCTGAGCTTCGCGGCTGCGCTGGTCCTGGTCATCGTCGCGGTGGCGACCGCCGTGGTGGGGCAGACGAGAACGGCGGCCGACAGGTTCAACAACTACTTCACGAATCGTCACGGCAGCGCCGGACAGACGTCGGCCGACCGCGACGTCGACCGCCTGCAGCACTGGCTCAACACGCATCACCTCCAGTCGCTGAAGGTCCAGAAGCGCGGCCACAAGCTCGTGCGCCAGATCCAGCGGCGCGACGTCGGCAAGTACACGCACAAGATCGTCACGTTCGTCGAGGGCGCGGCGATCTCCATCGGCAAGACGCTGTTCGCCCTCGTGCTCCTGATCGTCGTCTCGGTGTACATGCTCCTCGACATGGAGCGGTTCGGCCGTGCGATCGACCGCCGATACCCGCCTCGACCAGGCGAGGACACGCTGCTGCGCAGCATCGAGCACGCGCTCACGTCCTACGTTCGCGGCCAGGCGCTGCTCTCGTTGATCATCGGGGCGAGCGCGGGGTTCGGGCTCTGGGTGCTCGCGGCGCTCGGTCTCCTGCCACACGCTCAGCAGTACGCGCTGCTCTTCGGAGTGATCGTCGCCATCACCGAGGTGATCCCGTATCTCGGCCCCTGGCTCGGCGCGATCCCGCCGCTCGTCTACGCGCTCGTCGTCCACCCGATCTCGGCCGTGTGGGTCGCTCTGCTCTTCCTCGGGATCCATCAGATCGAAGGGCACGTGGTGGTGCCGAACGTGATGGGCAACGCGCTGCGGCTCCATCCGCTGCTGGTGATCTTCGGGCTCGCGGCCGGAGCCGAGGTGTACGGGCTGGTCGGAGCACTGATCGCGCTGCCGCTGCTCGCCGCCGGCCGTGCCGTCTGGGAGTTCTTCGCAGACCGCGTCAAGTTCGAGCCGTGGTCGACGGGCGGGAGCGACGTGCCGGTCGAGGTCGAGTTGACCAAGACGCGTACCCTTCGGCCGTGAGCTCGTTCCCGGTCACCCGGCTGCGTCGCCTGCGCCGCACGGGACAGCTGCGCGACCTCGTCCGCGAGACCTCCCTGACGGTCGACGACCTCGTCATGCCGCTGTTCGTAGCGCCCGAGGCGCTGCCGAACGAGCGTCTGCCCGGGCTGGCACGCCACACCGTCGACTCGGTCGTGCGCGAGTGCGACGAGCTCGTTGCACTGGGCGTCACGTCGGTGCTCCTGTTCGGGCTGCCGGAGGAGAAGGACGACGAAGGCTCGGGAGCGTGGATCGACGACGGCGTCGTCCAGCAGGCGCTGCGTGCGCTGCGCCCGCGGTTCCCGGAGCTCGTGCTCGTCACGGACGTCTGCCTGTGCGAGTACACGAGTCACGGGCACTGCGGCGTGATCGGCTCCGACGGCGAGGTCGACAACGATGCCTCCCTCGAGTTGATCGCTCGCACCGCCGTCTCGCATGTCGAGGCGGGCGCCGACGCCGTCGCTCCGAGCGACATGATGGACGGGCGGATCGGCGCGGTCCGCGAGCTGCTGCCGCAGACGCCGATCATCGCCTACTCGGCGAAGTACGCCTCTGCGTTCTTCGGCCCCTTCCGCGAAGTCGCCGACTCCGCACCCGCGTTCGGCGACCGCCGCGGCTATCAGATGGACCCGGGCAACGTCCGCGAGGCGCTGCGCGAGTGCGAGCAGGACATCGTCGAGGGCGCCGACATGTTGATGGTGAAGCCCGCGCTTCCGTATCTCGACGTCGTGCGCGCCGTCCGTGACCGCTTCGACCTGCCGCTCGCCGCGTACAACGTCTCGGGGGAGTACGCGATGATCAAGGCGGCCGCTGCGGCCGGTGACTTGGACGAGCGCGCCGCGGCGATCGAGTCGCTGACGGCGATCCGCCGCGCCGGCGCCGACGTCGTCGTCACGTACTGGGCCAAAGAGTTCGCCTCGTGGAACTCGTAAGAAGCGAGCTCTGGCATCGGGCGAAGAAGGTCATCCCCGGTGGGGTGAACTCGCCTGTGCGCGCGATGCGCGGCGTCGGTCTCGACGAGCCGTTCTTCGTCGAGCGCGGCGACGGTGCCTCCATCCGGACGGCGGACGGCCGGACGCTCCTCGACTGGGTCCAGTCATGGGGCCCGTTGATCTTCGGACACGCCGACGCCGAGACCGTCGAGGCGGTGCGCGAGGCCGCGCTCGACGGCACCAGCTTCGGCGCTCCCACCGAGCGCGAGGTCGAACTGGCCGCCGAGATCGTCGCGGCCGTCCCGTCGGTCGAGCGCGTGCGACTGGTCTCGTCGGGAACAGAGGCGGCGATGTCGGCGGTGCGGCTCGCGCGCGGCTTCACCCACCGGGACCGCATCCTCAAGTTCGCGGGCTGCTACCACGGTCACGCAGACCCGTTTCTCGCGAGCGCCGGATCAGGGCTCGCGACGCTCGGGATCCCGGCATCGCCGGGGGTGCCGAGCGGCGTCACCGCCGACACGATCATCTGCGAGTACAACGACGTGGACGGCGCGGCGGCCGCGGTCGAGCGCTACGGCGAGGGTCTTGCGGCGATCATCGTCGAGCCGATCGCCGGGAACATGGGGTGTGTCCCGCCGTTCGACGGCTTCCTCGCGGCACTGCGAATGCTCTGCGACGCGAGCGGCGCCCTGCTCGTCTTCGACGAGGTGATCAGCGGCTTCCGGGTCGCGCGCGGCGGCGCGCAGGAGCGCTTCGGGATCCTCCCCGACCTGACGGTGCTCGGGAAGATCGTCGGCGGCGGTCTGCCGCTCGCCGCCTTCGGCGGCCGTGCGGATGTGATGGAGCACCTTGCGCCCGCGGGCGCCGTCTATCAGGCGGGAACGCTGAGCGGCAATCCGCTGGCGACCGCGGCGGGCCTCTCTGTGCTCCGGCGGCTGCGCGACCAGGACGTGTATGCCGAGCTCGAGCGGCGCTCGGCCCGGCTCGCCGAGGGGCTGGCGCCGTTCGGTCGCGTGCAGGGGGTGGGGGCAATGCTCACGCTCTTTGCCGGTCGCAGCGAGCCCGTCGACCGTTTCGTCGATCTCGATGCGGAGCGGTACGGGGAGCTCTTCCGCGGGCTGCTCGAACGTGGGATCTACATCGCACCGAGCCCGTACGAGTGCCTCTTCCCATCGCTCGCGCACGGCGACGACGAGATCGACCGGACGATCGAGGCCGTCTCCGCCTGCTTCGAGGACGGTGGCGGCTAGTGAGGGTGTTCGACGTGATCGTCGAGGAAGCGCAGGCCGAGAGCAGCGTCTGGGCCGAGTCTCTGCTCCCTGGCCACGAGCGCAAGCTCGTGGCCGTGTTCTCGGAGCTCGCACCGGCGCAGTTCGCGCTCGGGCTCGAGACCGTCTACGAGGCGTATCTCGTCCATTACGGCACGCCGCGCCTCTTCGACGTCCCGGAGGCCGACGAGGCGATCCTGCTCGGCGACTACCTGTACGCGCACGGGCTCGTCCGCGTCGCGGAGGCGGGCGGCGTTCCGGCGGTGACCGTGCTCGCCGATCTGATCGCGCGCTGTGCGGCGCTCCGCGCCGACTCCGCCGAGGGAGACGGAGAGGCCTGGGTCGAAGCCGCGCGTGCGCTCGGCGGGTCGCCGTCCGACGAGGAGGTCGCGAGCGCCCTCGGCCGGCACCTCCAGTACACCGCCTCTTCGCTAGAGTCGCGCCTGTGATCTTCGACGCTGCGAGCGAGGGCACCCACGTCATCCTCGGGATGCTCGTCGTCGGCGGCATCTTCCTCGCCGTGATCGCCCTCGGCGAGTTGACGCACTGGGCGGGTCACCACCGCGCGGAACGCAAGCGCGCCCGCCGCCCCACGTACTAGGAGATCGCCTCGATCAGCTTGCGCCGCACGCGCTCGAGCTCGCGCGTGTGAGCATCGAGCTCGGCGCGGGTCGCCCCGCGCCGAGCCAGGACCTCGCGCACGAGCACGAGCCCACGTGCGTGCAGGAGCAGGTCGTCGATGCGCTGGTCGAGAACGGTGGCGTTGTGGCCGGTCATGCTGCCTCCTCCAGGGCCGGGAGCGTGTGAGGTGCTTCCTCTCTGACCTCGCCTCTGTGCGGCCGCATCGTCGGCGTCAGTGCGAGGCCTCCGAGGAGGAGCACCGCCAGGACGCCGAAGCCCACACGGAAGCCGTGCGTCGCACCGGCGGCGGCTGTGACGGTCGCCGACGGCGTGCTTGCGTAGATCGTGGCGATCGTCGTGATCGCTGCCAGGCCGACCGCACCGCCGATCTGGCGACTCGTGTTGACGAGGCCCGAGGCAATGCCGGCGTGCGCCGGCGCGACGCCGGCGAGCGCGCCGATCGTCACCGCGACGAACGAGACCCCGAGGCCGAAGCCGCCCAGGATGAATGCCGGCAGCAGGTCGGTCGCGTAGTGGCCGTCGACCGGCACGCGCGTCAGGAGCGCCTGTGAGGCGGCCATCGACAACAGGCCGACGGCGAGCACACGGCGAGGCCCGAAGAGCGTCACGAGCTTCTGCGCCACGTTCGACATCACGGCCACCGTCAGGGCGATCGCCGTGAAGGCAAGGCCGGTCTGCGCGGCCGAGTAGTGCAGAACCTGCTGCAGGTACAGCGTCAGCAGGAAGAACTGCGAGAAGGCGACGGCCGCCACGATCGCCGTGATCACGTTGGCCACAGCGAGGGTGTTCCCGCGGAACGCGTGGAACGGAAGCAGAGGCGACTCGGCCCGCTGCTCGATCGCGGCGAACGACGCGAGTAGCAGACCCGACGCGGTGAAGAGCGTCACCGTCGTCGCGCTGCCCCAGCCCTCCTGCGTTGCGCGGGTGAGGGCATAGACGAAGAGCATCAGCGAAGCCGTGACGGTCGTCGCGCCGGCGACGTCGAAATGACGCGAGGCGAGCCCGCCACGCGATTCGCTGAGCACGCGCGGCACGAGCAGGATCAGCACCAGGCCGACGGGGACGTTGATGTAGAAGACCCACGGCCAGCTGAGATACGACGTGAGCACGCCGCCGAGCAGCACGCCGACCGCGGCGCCGCTGCCGGAGGCGGCGCCCCAGATGCCGAGGGCGAGGTTGCGCTCACGACCCTCGCGAAAGAGCGTCATCAGGAGCGACAGGCCGGCCGGGGCGAAGAGCGCACCGCCGATGCCCTGGAGCGCCCGGAACGCCACCAGCGACGCCTCGGACCACGCGAGCCCCGACAGCGCCGAGCTGAGCGTGAAGAGGGCGATGCCGGCGAGGAAGATGCGCCGGCGGCCGAGCACGTCGCTGAGCCGCCCGCCGAGGAGCAGGAAGCCGCCGAACGTGATCGCGTAGGCCGTGATCACCCACTGGAGGCCGGACTGCGAGAAGCCGAGGTCGGCCTTGATCGACGCCAGCGCAACGTTCACGATCGAGATGTCGAGCACGACCATGAACTGCGCGGTGACGATCAGAGCGAGGGCCGCCCAGGGACCAGCCGGGCGACGTGCGAACATGATTGAGGAATCAGCCATCGATCTCCCTTCAAAATCGTGGAGACAGCAAACGATAGCACGACAACACTCTATGGCGAGCTACACTTCTGATCGATGAACGCACCTGTCGCCAGCCCCGTGGTCAAGCTCGGAGCACGGCCGCCCAAGGAGCTGCTGGGCAGTACGACGTTTCTCCTGAAGCGGCTCGGCTGGGCGATCAAGGACCGCTCGCTCGAGGCCTACGAGGCCGCGGGAGCAAGCCCGTACCACTACTCGGTGCTGGCCCTGCTGGACGAGGGCTCGTGCAAGGCCCAGGCGACGATCGCCGACGCCCTCGGCTACGACCGCAGCTGGTTCGTCGGTCTGCTCGACGAGCTCGAGGAGGCCGGCCTGGTCGAGCGGAAGCGCGATCCCGTCGACCGCCGCCGCCATCTGGTCAGCCTGAAGCCGGCGGGCAGGGAGCGGCTTGCCGAGCTGCGGGCGATCTCCCAACACGTCGAGGACGAGTTCCTTGCGGCGCTCAGCCCGAAGGAGCGCAAGGAGCTGCACGCGCTGCTGCTCGAGGTGGCGGCGCATCACGACCCGCGCTACGCGCCGGGCAACGGCAGCTAGCCGCTGAGCCTCTAGACTCGGCCGCGTGGTCAGGGACCTGCGCGAGTGGATCGCCCTCCTCGAGGGCGAAGGGGAGCTCGTCCGAGTCGGCGCGGAGGTCGACCCGAAGCTCGAGGTGACGGAGATCGTCGACCGGACCGTCCGTGCAGGCGGGCCGGCGCTCCTCTTCGAGCGTCCGAAGGGCAGCTCGCTCCCGCTCCTGATCAACCAGTTCGGGACCGAGCGCCGGATGTGCCTCGCCTTCGGCGTCGAGTCACTCGACGACGTCGCTGCACGCCTCTCGGAGATCCTCGAGCTCCAGCCACCGGAGGGGCTCGCCGCCAAGGTGCGGGGGCTGAAGACGCTGAAGTCGATCGCCGACTCGCGGCCGAGATCGGTCAGGCGCGGCGCGTGCCAGGAGGTCGTGCTCCAGGGAGACGACGTCGACCTCGGCCGGCTGCCGGTGCAGACGTGTTGGCCCGGCGACGCCGGGCCGTTCATCACGCTGCCGGCGGTGATCACGCGCGATCCGCGGAACGGCGGGCGCAACGTGGGGATGTACCGGATGCAGGTGCTCGGCCCGCGCTCGACGGCGATGCACTGGCAGATCCACAAGGACGGTCGCGCCGACTACCTGTTCACGGAGGACCGGATGGAGGTGGCGGTCGCACTCGGCCTCGATCCGATCACCGCGTACTCCGCCAGCGCGCCGCTGCCCAAGCACATCGACGAACTGATGGTCGCCGGCTTCCTGCGCGGCGAGCCCGTCGAGCTCGTCAAGGGCGTCACGGTCGACCTGGAGGTCCCGGCGGACGCCGAGATCGTGCTCGAGGGCTACATCGACAAGTCCGAGCTCGCGACCGAGGGCCCGTTCGGCGACCACACCGGCTACTACACCCCGGCGGAGCAGTTCCCGGTCTTCAACGTGACGGCGATCACGATGCGACACGGCGCGATCTATCCGTCGATCGTCGTCGGCAAGCCGCCCCAGGAGGATGCCTGGCTGGGGAAGGCGACCGAACGGATCTTCCTGCCGGCCGTCAAGATGACCGTTCCCGAGATCGTCGACTACGACCTCCCGGTCGCAGGCGCCTTCCACAACCTCGTGATCGTGTCGATCAAGAAGGCGTTCCCCGGGCACGCACGCAAGGTGATGCACGCGATCTGGGGGCTCGGGATGCTCAGCTTGACGAAGGGCATCGTCGTCGTGGACGAGCACGTGGATGTGCACGACTACGCGCAGGTGATGTTCTACGTCGGCGCGAACGTCGACCCCAAGCGCGATGTCGTGATCACCGAAGGGCCGCTCGACCATCTCGACCACGCGCCCACGCTGCAGTTCATCGGGGGCAAGCTCGGGATCGACGCCACGGCGAAGGGCCCGCTCGAAGGCACGCGAGAGTGGCCGCCGGAGATCGAGATGTCGAGCGAGGTGCGAGACCTCGTCGACCGGCGGTGGGACGAGTATGGGATAGGTAGGGTTCTCCCCGCATCGAACGGCGAGATCCGTCAGAGTTCGCGCCGCCTGTCACGACGTTGACCACCTGCGCCCAAGACCGGTTGAATCTCACCTAGCCCCGTTGCAGCCGCACGACGAACAACCCCACGTCCCGGGCCCGAGTCTGTGGCCCGTCGGCTTCGCCGTCGGCGTCGTCGTGTTGCTGGTCGGGCTGATCGTCTCCTGGTGGGTCGCGGGCCTCGGCGCGGTGATCGCGCTCGCGTTCGCGTTCCTCTGGGTGCGTGACCTGACCGCGGGCACCCCGCTTGCCGAGGCGCCCGAGGTCGAGCCCGAGGGGGCCGAGACGGTGGCCGCTTCGGCCGACGAGGAAGAGCCGGCGGTCCCGCCCGCCGAGCGCTATCCGCGCTCGACGTTTCTCGAGGCCTCGACGGTCGGCCTCGGCCTCGTGATCGGCGGCCTCCTGACGGCGCCCGCGCTCGGGTTCATGGTTGCGCCCGCCTTCCTCAAGCAGGGTCAGAAGGATCACGACATCGGGCCGCTGACCGACTACCCGCAGGGCAAGTTCGTGATCGCGACCTGGACGTCGGACGCAGGCCAGGGCCCCGTCTCGCGCCGAACCGCATTCGTTCGCTACAACGGCCTCGTCGGCACGCTGCCGAGCTACACCGTCATCTCCAACCACTGCGCCCACCTCGGCTGCCCCGTGCAGCCCAACGGGCCGCTCGACACCCCGCAGACGAAGCAGCTCGCTGACGTGACGCTGATCCCGACGGTCTCGATCGCGGGCTTCGGCTGTCCGTGCCACGGCGGCCAGTACGACACCGAGGGGAACCGAACGGCGGGCCCGCCGGTCCGTGCGCTCGACCGCTATTCGTTCTCGATCCGGAACGGCCGTCTGTTCATCGGCCAGCCGTTCTCCGTCGCCAAGGTCGTCGGGACCGGCGCCGATGCGAAGATCCACAAGACGACGCTGTCGTTCCCCGGCGAGCACGTCGACGGCATCGAATCCTGGCTCTACCCGATCCAGCCGCCCCACTGATGGCAGCGACCAAAGTCAGCCGCAGCCAGCAGATTCAGGAGACGATCCTGTATCCGGTCGACTGGCTCGAGGAGCGCTCCGGCCTCGTCGGCGGCCTCAAGTACTTCCTCTTCCGGAAGGTGCCGGGCGACACCAACTGGTTCCAGACGCTCGGCGCCGCGACGCTGACGGCGTTCCTCGTCCAGGCGATCACAGGTGTGATCCTGGCGATGTACTACAAGCCCGATCCGAACGAGGCCTACTCGTCGATCCAGCACATCACGAACGACATCTTCGCCGGCTGGCTCGTGCGCGGCATGCACCGCTGGGGCGCGTCGGTGTTCATCATCCTCATGTTCATGCACATGGGCCGCGTGTTCCTGTTCGGCGCCTACAAGTACCCGCGTGAGCTGAACTGGATCATCGGCGTCCTGCTGCTGACGATGGGGCTCGCAGAGGGCTTCACCGGGTACCTGCTTCCGTGGGACCAGACGTCGTACTGGGCGACGGTCGTCGGCATCAACATCAACGGCACCGCCCCGTTCCTCGGGCCGTTCATCGCGCAGTTCCTGCAGGGCGGCACGTACATCAACGCGGACACGCTCTCGCGCTTCTACGCGATTCACATGCTGCTGGTCCCGGGCCTGATCTTCGCGCTCATCGGGCTGCACCTCTATCTCGTCGTCCGTCTCGGCGTCACGTCCCCGCCGTGGTCGAAGGAGGCCGCCGGCAAGGGCCCGCTGACGAACGGCAAGGTGCCGACCGGCCGTCGCGGGCTGACGCGTTTCGGGTCGAGAGGCAAGAACTAGTGGCGAGCGACAAGATCGTCGAGCGCCGTCGCGCTTACCAGCAGTACAAGGCCGACGTGAAGGAGCGCGGGAAGCCCTTCTTCCCGTACGCGATGTTCGAGGACACGGTGATGTCGCTCGTCGTGGTCCTCGTGATCATCGGCCTCGCCGTCGTCTGGAAGTACTCCACGCCCGGCGATCACACGGGCACGGGAGCCGGCTGGCTGGGCAAGCTGCTGGACGCCCCGGCCGATCCGGGCACGATCAACTTCGTCCCGCGGCCGGATTGGTACTTCTACTTCCTCTTCTACCTCCTCCGGATCTTCAAGTGGCCGGAGACCGTGCTGCTCGGCACGATCGGCATCCCCACCATCTGCCTGATCCTGCTGATCGCGATGCCGTTCATCGACACGCGTTCCGAGCGGCGGCTCTCGCGCCGGCCGGTTGCGATCATCGCGTCGATCCTCGTCGTCCTCTCGATGGGCGTGCTGACGTACAAGGGCGCGACCGCGAAGGAGGCGCTCGGGTCGGAGCTGCTCGCGAAGATTCCCGGATGGGCGAAGTTGGAAGGGTTCACCGGGAACAAACAGGATCTCGCCGGCGCCAAGTTGTTCGCCGTCTCCGGCTGTCTCAACTGCCACACCTACAACGGCGTCGGAGGCAGTTTCCCGGGTGCGCCGAACCTGACGCTGGAAGGCACGAAGAACAAGGGCATCGCCTTCCAGATCGCGCACCTCAAGTGCCCCGCGTGCGTCAATCCGGGCTCGCCGATGCCGTCGTTCGCAGGGCTCGGCCAGGCGAACCTCGTCGCGCTCGCGCACTTCCTGGAGGCCTCCCGGGGCTCCCAGAAGTAGCCGGCGCGTAACCTTCGCTCCATGCGCGTGTTCCTCGGTGTCACCGGCGCCTCCGGCGCGCCCTATGCACGGCGACTGCTGCAGTCGCTCGCCCGGGCCGACTGCGAGGTCGGCGTCTCCGTCTCCGGCGCAGCGATCGAGGTGCTCGCAACGGAGCTGTACGGCGATGCGCGCCTGTCGCGCGACGAGACGCTCGCCAGGTTCACGGAGGGGACGGGCGGGAACGTGACGGTGTTCGAGCCGAACGATTGGCAGGCGCCGTACGCGTCGGGGTCGGCGAAGGTCGATGCGTACGTGATCTGTCCCTGCTCGATGGGCACCCTCGGGACGATTGCGTCGGGCGCGATGCAGAACCTGATCCACCGGGCCGCATCGGTCGCGCTCAAGGAGGAGCGCAAGCTCATCCTCTGTCCGCGCGAGACGCCGCTCTCGGCGATCCACCTCGAGAACATGCTGACGCTGCGGCGCGCCGGGGCCACCGTCCTCTTCCTCGCGCCCGGCTTCTACCACGGCGCAGAGACCGTCGACGACCTGGTCGACTTCGTCGTCGGTCGCACGCTCGACCAGCTCGGCCTCGACAACTCGCTCGTCTCTCGCTGGGGGGAGGGGCCGTCGTGACGATGGCGCCCGAGGCGGTTCGCACGATGTTCGACCGGATCGCTCCGGTCTACGACCTGATGAACCGCGTCATGACCGCGGGGCTCGATCTGCGCTGGCGGCGTCTCGCGGCCGAGTCCGTCGTGCGGCGCGGCGACCGCGTGCTCGATGCCGCCTGCGGAACCGGCGACCTGGCGGTCGCCGATCTCGCGGCGGGCGCAGGGAAGGTGACCGGCCTCGATTTCTCGGAGGCGATGCTGGCCCGCGCCCGCGAGAAGACCGCACAGCGCACGGACGTGCTCGAGTGGGTGCAGGGCGACATGCTGGCGCTGCCGTTCGCCGACGGGACGTTCGATGTCGTCACGGTCGGCTTCGGTGTTCGGAACGTCGCCGACCTCGAGCTCGGCTTGCGCGAGCTCCGCCGCGTGCTTCGCCCGGGCGGACGGCTCGCGGTGCTCGAGATCACGCAGCCGAGAGGTGTGTTGCGACCGTTCTTCTCGCTCTGGTTCGATCGCATCGTCCCGCTGCTCGGCGAGGTGCTCCCCGGCGGCTCGGCCTACTCGTATCTGCCCGCGTCGGTGAAGCGGTTCCCCGACGCCGAGACGCTCGGCGTGCTGCTGCACGACTGCGGGTTCGGCGACGTTCGCTTCCGCCTCCTCGGCGGCTCCATCGTGGCGCTGCACACCGGGGCCGCACGGTGAGCAGACAGCTCGCACAGGTGCATGCGACACCTGGGGTCGCGGCCTACATGGCGGAGGTCGAGGCGGGCCTCGCTCGCGCCGTGGCGGCCCGGCGCGGTCTGGCCCAGGAAGTGGCGGGCGAGGCGCTGTCCGCGGGCGGGAAGCGGCTGAGGCCGCTGCTCTGCTTCCTCACCGCCCGCGGCGAGCCGTCCGTGGCGGCCGGAGTCGCGGTGGAGATGGTGCACATGGCGACGCTCGTGCACGACGACCTCGTCGACGGTGCGCGCCTGCGCCGCGGTCTGCCCGCCGCATGGTCGGTCTACGGCGCGGATGCTGCAAAGGCTGCGGGCGACTACCTCTACGCGTGCGCGTTCGCGGTGCTGGCCGAGACGGGCGATGCGCAGTCCGTGCAGACCCTCGCGGACGCGGCGCTGTGCCTTGCTCGTGGAGAGGCGATGCAGAAGCTGCAGGTGCACCAGCCCGAGACGCCGATCGAGGCGTATCTCGAGCGGTGCTCGCTGAAGACGGGGAAGCTGATCGAGGCCGCGTGCCTGCTCGGGTCGGGCGGCGACGTCGCCCTCGGTGCCTACGGAGCCTCGCTCGGCATCGCGTTCCAGATCGCCGACGACATCCTCGACTGTGCGGGCCAGACGCAGGAGACGGGCAAGATCCCCGGCACCGACCTGCGTGAGGGCACGCCGACGATGCCGCTCATCTACGCCTCGGAGCAGGACGAGGTCGTGCGTGCCGCGCTCGCGGGCGGGCCGCTCGACGGGGCGCTCGTGCGCGTTGCCGCGACCGATGCGCTCGCCCGTTCGCGGCAGGCCGCGCTCGACTACGCTGCCGGCGCGAGATCGTTCCTCGGCTCGCAGGCTCACAGGGAGGAGTTGGAAGCGTTGACCTATGCCGTGGTGGACCGCGCCGGATGACCGATCTGATCAAGCTCGGCCGGATCGGCTACGTGAACATGGCGCCGGTCTTCTTCCGGCTCGACGCCGCCGTGGAGGAGGTCGTCGGCGTGCCGACCGACCTCAACCGCCGCCTCGTCGCCGGCGACCTCGACGTTGCACCGATCTCGTCGATCGAGTACGCGCGCAACGCCGACACACTGCGGCTGCTGCCGCGGCTCTGTGTCTCGAGCGAGGGTGCCGTCGAGTCGATCCAGCTGATCTCGAAGACGCCGCTGGCGCGCATCCGCACGGTCGCGGTGACCCCGGAGTCCGCCACTTCCGTCGTGTTGACGAAGGTGCTGTTCCCGGAGGCGGAGCAGGTGCCGCTCGGCGAGGACGCCGAGGCGAAGCTCCTGATCGGCGACGCCGCGCTCAAGTCGGCGTTCGAGGACCCGACCCCGCATCACGATCTCGGGCGGCTCTGGCTCGAGCGCACCGGCCTGCCGATGGTCTTCGCCGTGTGGGCGGCGCCCGAGCCCGTCCATCCCGGGCTCTCGGAGCTCGAGGATGCGCTGGTCGAGTCGGTGCGCGCAGCGCGCGCGGAGCCTGAGCTGCTCGCCTACGAGTCGGCCGAGCGCTACGGCTACCCGGCGGGCTTCCTCGCCCGCTACTTCGAGAAGCTCCGCTACCGCTTCGGGCCGCGCGAGCGCGCAGGCCTGTACACGTTCCTCGAGATGGCCCGTGACGTCGGCGAGCTCGCGGAAGTCCCGGAGCTGCGCTTCGTCGCGGTCGCCGGCGTCGCCGTCTAGCAAGCCCGGCGGGAGCATCTCGCCCAGCGCAGCGTTTCCCCCGAACACAGTGGGAACGCTAGGCACCCGGCTCGATGACACTCCCCGACACTTCGATCAAACTGTCCTCGGAACCGAGCACGCCCATCAGCCGCCGGTAGAAGCTCGTCCGACTGAGACCAGACCGATCTCTCGCCTCGTAGTGTCCGCGTCTACTGGCGGGCCAGATGTCCGGTCGCTCTCGGGAGGTCGCTCGGACGACGGAGCCACCGTAACCGCTCACTACGTCCGCGATCCGTTCACGCTGCCCCCAGAGGAGATCCTCTGGTAGTTCGTCGGTGTCGAACCAGCCCGCCTTGATCACTTCGCTCGGGTCGGGCCGGAGCGTGCCGCCTACCGGCGAGGCTGCGAAAAGCGCAAGCGTGTGGTAGCCGCCAAAGTTAGGGCGCGAGTACAGTCCGACCAATCGCGTAAGTCGAACATCAAGCCCGGTCTCCTCCGCAACCTCTCGAATGGCTGCATGCGCGAGCGACTCCCCGCTGTCTACCGCGCCTCCCGGTAGGCACCAAACCTCGAAGTCCTCGCGCAGAGTGAGCAGCAAGCGACGATCGCCGTCCACGACCGCCACGTTTACGGCTAGCCCAAAGGTTCCCCTCTCATCCACCGTCATCGACTTCAACAGCGACGAGGTTGATCCTCGCTCAGGGTGCATTCGCGACCGCTCGCTCACGCTGCAGAACTGGTGCCTGACACCACTGGTGTCAGGCACCTTTCGAGTCGCCGGTCATCGTGCATTGCGCAACGCTGGCCCCAGGCGAGCTTGCGGAACCTCGCAAGTCAGGTACCTGGTACCTGCGGTACCAGGTACCGATCCTTCGGGCCGGCTCACGGTCGCTCTTCTCCTACTGCTCGTGAATGATGTGCCGATGGCCGTGCCTGTTGGAATCCGGGTCAGGCGTCTCGAAGGGGCCGAGCTCGGCGAACAGCTCGATCCGCTCGCCGCCGTGCTCGCCGATTGCGTCGCCGGCGGCGCCTCCGTCAGTTACCTCGAGCCGTTCTCACACGACGACGCCCGGGCTGCCTTCGAGGGTTGGGCCGCCGAGGTCGAGCAGGGACGTCGCGTGATTCTCGCCGCCTTCGACGAGAGCGAGCTCGTCGGCACGGTGCAGGTGATTCTCGCCCTGCCGCCGAACCAGCCGCATCGTGCCGAGATCGCCAAGCTGCTCGTCCATCGCTCCGCCCGGCGGCGCGGCGTCGCGCAGAGGTTGATGGAGCACGCCGAGCTCGAGGCCCGGGCCGAGGGCAAGACACTGCTCGTCCTCGACACCGTGACCGGTGATCCCGCCGAACGTCTCTACCAGCGGCTCGGCTGGGCAACCGTCGGTGTCATTCCCGGCTACGCGCTCTACCCGGACGGACGTCTGTGCGACACGACGGTGTTCTTCAAAGCGCTGTAACGGCGTCACCGACGCGGATCACGCCGCCGACGACGATGTCGGCGTTGATGCCCGCGCGATGCACGAGCTCCTTGATGATCCCGGGCCTCGTCATCGCCTCGAGGTGCGCGCACGGCTCGCACAGCTCCACGCCGATGCACTCGACCTCGCCGACGCGGAATCGCTTTCCGACGAGCTCGTTCAGGTCGACCCCGCGCACGGTCACCTGCCTGCGCGTCTCGCCCGGCGGGAGGCCGACGTCCTCGACGTTCTCCGCCGCGACGAGTGTGAGCGCCTGGCCGGATGGCGCTCCCTCCTCGTGGAAGTGGCGGTCGCCCTCGAGGCCCTTGCCCGCGACGGCCCGGACCTCGTCGACCGGCCAGAGCTCGGGAATGCCCGCGGCGCCGAGGTGAATCGCCTCGACGGTCACGCTACGCGGCGCTGCCGAACCGTGCGGCCGAGCGCGCGCGGCGGCGGGCGGCCTCGATCTCGCGGTCCTTCGGGGGCGCCGTCGTCACCAGGTCGGCGAGCAGGTGCTCCGTGATGTGCGCGATCTCGTGAACGGCGCGGTCGAAGGCAGCCTCGTTCGCCTTCGACGGCTTGTTCATCCCGCTCACCTTGCGCACGTACTGGAGCGCCGCCGCGTTGACCTCGTCCGACGTCGCTTTGGGCTGGAAGTTGTGGAGTACGCGAATGTTGCGGCACATGAGCGGCATTCTACGTGGGGCCAGAGGGAGATCCAGCCGCAATACTTCGGCTCCGATGCGGCGAGCACAGACCTGTGTTGCGCTCTTCGCGGCGCTGGTGCTCGTCGCGGGAGCCCTGACGGTGTCCGGCGGCAGGCCGGCGGCGGCAGCGGGCTCCTGTGGGCCGCGTTACGCGAGCGCGGCGTACACCGGCTCGATCCGCCGCGCGATCGACTCCGGTCCCGACCTCTGGGGAGAGCGGCTGCTCGCGGCACCCAACGGCCCGACGCTGGCGGCGGCGCAGCGGTTCCTCACGCCGCTCCTGCTTGCGACCCAGCGTCGGCAGCGCCCCCTGACCCCCTCCGGGTTCTACTACGTGCCGCTCTCCTTCGGCTTCAGCTCCTACGGGCCCGCGGTGTTCGCGCTCCACGTGGCAGACGGCAGCGAGATCATCACCCGCCGCGTCGGAGGCCCGAGCCTCTCGTTCTACGTCGGCGACGGTCGCGAGCGCTACGGCTCCTGCACCGAGCGACTGCGGCCGGCGCACCTTGCAGAGGGCTTTCTCCCGATCGTGCAGACCTCCTACGTCGACGCGAACGGGGTGAGATACACGCAGGAGTCGTTCGTCGGCCGGGCCTACAGCGCACGGTCCGTCGTCAGCTTCGTCAGGCTCCACGTCGACGCGAGCGGAGCGCGGTCGGGTGCGACCGTTCGGCTCGTGCCGTGGAGGTTGCTCGCGCACACGACACAGGACCGGCTCGCGTACCGCGGCGGCACGCGGTTGATCGCCAGCGCCGGCGGCGACTTCGTGCACGGGGTCGTTCGCTACAGCGTCGCGCGCGGCGACCAGACGACGCTCTATGCCGAATGGCTGAACGGTCCGTCGGAGGCGAAGGCGCTGCACGCCGACGCTCCGAGCTACGACGCAGCCCGCGAGACCGTCGTCAACTACTGGACGGCCCGGCTCACGTCGGGCCTCAAGCTCGACCTGCCCGAGCCGGCCGTGCAGAGCGCGGCACTCAGCATCCTCGGTCAGGTGCTCTCCTTCGGCTGGCGCTACAGCGTCGGCAACCCATACGAGGAGCTTTCCTTCGCCGAGGCGCTCGACGCCGCAGAAGTCGCCGTGGAATACGGCTTTCCCAACGTTGCGAAGGCGATCCTGCAGGTCTCGCTGCAGCGGCTCGAGCAGAAGCCGAAGCGCTTCACCGCCTTCCGGGCCGGGCACCTGCTCACGACGGCAGCGCTCTACTACCGCCTGACCCGCGACCACGCGTTCGTCCAGCGGGCGACGCCCGAGCTCGCCCGGCTCGTGCGCCAGATCTGGAGCCGCCAGGTCCGGAGCGGAGCCGCGCGCGGCCATCTGCGTCCCGAGCAGCTGTCGTCCGACATCCCGTACGACGTCGACAGCGTCAACGGGACGATCGCAGCCTGGCAGGGACTGCTCGCGATGGACCGTGTCTGGAGCGTGACGGGGCATCGCAGCACCGCGGCGCAGGCCCGCGAGCTCGCCCTCAGTCTCGGCTCGGCGCTGCATTCGGCACTGCGGAAGGCGAGCCGGCGGCTGGCCGACGGCTCGCTCTTCGTGCCCGATGCGCTCGGCGCGCCCAACGCCGGCCCGTACGACAAGCTGACGACGATCCGCGAAGGCTCGTACTGGAACCTCGTCATGCCATACGCGCTCGCGTCGGGCTTCTTCCCGGCGCATTCGCGCGCCGCGCATGGGCTCGTCCACTACGTCCTCGCGCACGGGTCACGCCTGCTCGGCGTCCCGCGCGCCGATGCGCACATCATCTACTCGAACGAGCCGTACGGCTCGGGGCTCGGCGCCGTGTACGGCCTGAGCATGTCGAGGTTCATGGCCGACAACGATCATCCCGACCAGCTCGTGCTCAGCCTCTACGGGATGCTCGCGATCGGCATGACGCCCGGGACGTACATCTCGGGGGAGGCGATCTCGGTCGTTCCTGTCAACGGTGCGTACTACCGCTCGATGTACATGCCGCCGAACTCGGGGGCGAATGCGTCGTACCTCGGGACGCTGCACGAGCTGCTCGTGCACGAGCGCCGGGGAGCGAGCGGTGCGCCGATCGGCCTCGATCTCGCGTTCTCGACGCCGAGGGCCTGGCTCGCGAGCGGGAAGACGATCGGGGTCGACGGCGCTGCGACCAGCTTCGGCCCCGTCTCGTACTCGCTCGCGCACACGGGCTCGGTGATCGACGTTCGCGTGACCGCTCCGCCGAACGCGCACGTTCGGATTCGCCTGCGGCTCCCACGCGGTGAGCGGGTCCGCAGGGTCTCGCTCGGCACGCTGAACCGAGCCTCGGACACGATCGACCTCGGCTCGCGAGCCGGTGTGATCGCGCTGCGCGCGACCGTTACGCGGTGAGCGCGGCGGGGCGCTCGGCGCGACGGTACTCGACCGTGTAGCCGAGCGACCGAGGAACGGAGAGCAGGCCGTCGAGGTCGAGCTCGATCGTCGCGCCCGCCTTCTGCGTCACCTCGTCCTCGATCGGCAGGTCGAAGTCGTCGGCGCCGTAGTCGAGCGCGCGGAACGCATCCGCGTTCTGGGTCAGCACCGAGGTGCGGAAGTGCCTGACGTTGTCGAGGAAGATCCGCGAGAGCGCCATGTGCCGCCAGTACTCCTGCGGTGAGATCTCGCGGCCTCCGAACGCCGTGGCATAGGGCTTGTACGTCCAGCAGAGAAACGAGAACAGCCCGTCGTAGCCGTCGCGCAGGCACTCGTCCTGGAAGTCGCGCGTGCGCTGCAGATGCTCGAGCCGTTCCTCGAGGGTCTCGTCGAAGCCGATCACCATCGTCGCCGTCGTCTTCATGCCGCTCTCGACGATCGCGCGCTGCGCCTCGAAGTACTCGCGCACGGTGTACTTGAACTTGGCGTGCCGCTTGCGGAAGTCCTCCGTCAGGATCTCGCTGCCGCCGCCGGTCACCCAGTGCACGCCCGAGTCGCGCAGTCGTGCCGCCGCCTCGGCATGCGTGAGCCCTGCGTGATCAGCGAGGTAGACGAACTCGGCAATTGTCAGCGCGTAGAACTCGACCCGATCGCCGTAGCGTTCGCGTACGGAGGCGAAGAGATCGCAGTAGTAGTCGAGCGGCAGCTTTGGGTTGAAGCCGCCGTTGAAGCCGACGAGATCCCCTCCGGCCTCCAGGAGCTCGTCGATCTTGGTGAATACGTCGTCGCGGGAGAGCACGTACCCGCCCGGCTGGTTCGGCAGCACGTAGAACGCGCAGTAGTCGCACTGTGCGACGCACACGTTCGTGTAGTTGATGATCCGCATGATCATGTACGTCGCGCGGTCCGGTTGGTGGAACCGCGCTCGCACGCCCTGCGCGAGCTCCATCAGCTCCTCGTCGGACGCCTCGTTCCACAATGTGCGCGCATCGCCGACGGAGATCCGGGTCATGCGGGCACCGCCTCCTCGACGGTGACCTCGTCGGGCTCGAGCGTGTCCATGAACGAGCTCACGGAGAAGACCGCGTTGCCCGCGCCCGCGACGCCGTAGCCGGGCGGGGGCTTGAGCCCGTGGCGCTCGAGCGACGCGCGGTAGGCCTCGAGCAGGCGGATGTGGTACTCGAGCGGCGCACCGTCCGGGTTGTCGCGACCGAGCGGCGTCGTCGGCTCCGGGCACCAGGTCGTGAAGCGCGGCGTGATGCCGCGGCTCATGAAGTGGTCGAGGCCCTCGGTCGTCGACGCGATCGCGGCGTCCACCGTCTCGAAGCCGAACGGCCTGGCCATCTCCACGCCGGCGACGAAGTTCGGGATCACGAAGCGCGCGCCGAAGACGTCGGCCGCGTCGAAGATGCGGCGGTGCCATTCCTCGCGGCCGACGTAGCGCTCCTTGCCCGGTGAGATGAGCTCGAAGAGGCGCTTGTCCCAGACCTCGTAGTTCGGGTGGTAGATCGTGATGCCGTAATCCTTGTAGCGCTGCACGTCCGCCTTCGGGAGCGCCTGCGCGACGACCTTGCCGATCCACCGGTTCGGGAACCGCTCCTCGATCGCCTGCGCGTATCGCCCGTAGAAGTCGGCCTCGGCGAGCCCGTCGACCGTGCTCGTCACGGAGCCGCCGGTGAGCGTGTACGCCTGCGAGGTCCTCGCGGTGTCGTACCGGTCGATCAGCGCCAGCGCCTCCAGGACGTCCTCGACCGGCTTGACCCCCGTGTACGGGCGGCCCTCCTTCTTGTGCTGGCGCCAGTTGTGGTTGATGTCGCAGAACTGGCACTCCTCCTTCGCGCCGAAGTACTGGCAGAGTCGCAGCACGGTCAGGTAGATGAGATAGCCCCATTGGATCGTCGGCGCCGTCTCCATCACGGTCTTTCCATTCGCGAGCTCATGGCGGTAGTACTCGGGCATCGGCGGCAGCCCGACGTCGGCGATCGCGCGTCCTTCGAGCGTCAGGAGCAGCTCACCGTCCTCGTTCCGCGTGACGCGGTACGGCGAGTCGGGATTGACGCGAACCGACACGATCGTGCGGCGGAGAGCGTACGGGCCGCCGGTCAGCGCGAGTTCCTCTGGCGGGCGGCGGATCGCGGCCTCCCCGAGTTGCGCCAGCGGCTTCTGGTCGAACGAGAAGATGAAGTACGACTTCGGCTTCACCTCACCGTCGAGGTTGTCGGTCAGCGCGGTGTTCTCGAACGCCATCCCGGTGCGGAGCAGATCCTCCTTCAGCACCGCCTCGGCCGGGATGTGCGGGAACCGCGCGATCAGGCTCTCGACGAGTTCGGTGCGCGTGTTCACACCGGCAACCTAGCGGAGGGCGCCCGGCGGGCGCCCTCCGCTCGAGATCGTCAGTGCTTCTTGCCTGCGATGTTCGTCAGCGTGTTCGCGCCGCTGACGAGCGAGCAGCGGATCTGCACGACGTCGCCGTTCTTGAACTTGGCGTTGACGTCGGCCGACTTGTCCGAGGGGATGGCGCAGGTGAGGCCGGCCACGGTGATCGACGTGGCCGAGAGCGCGGAGATCGTCCCGTGCGCCTCGCTCCGCTCCGGTGTCGGATGCGTCGACTTGCACGACGCACCGCCGACCTCGACGGCCGAGCCGCCGGAGGTGCCGCCGCCGAGCTTGCCGCCGGTGAACCCGCCTGCGGCCGAGAACGTGGCCGACAGATTCGCAAGGAGCTGCGAGGACGGACTGTGCGCGCGTCCGCTCGCCAGCCCGGCGATCGCGCCGTGGTCGTAGACCGCGGAGTACGCGGCAGCGGTGTTCCGGCCGGACGTCTGGTCGATCCTGAACTGGCCGCTCACGACGCCGACGTTGTCGGTCGTGTTGATCAGGCTGCGGGCACGAAGCGTGATGGCTCCCGTGAGATCGGGATCGCCCGTCGCAGTTCCGGTGTACTTGCCGTCGGTCACGACGATCGTCTTGCCGTCGGTCGTCGTGCAGGTGCGACTCGATGTGCTCGCACCGGTCGCGGTGAAGGTCCCGGCCACCGCTCTCACGTTCTTGGCGTCCATCCCGTTCGCCACGGCGTAGCCGGCCGCAACGAGCGCGACGAGCAGTGCGGCAAGGTAGGTCAGCTTGCGCATGAAGTTCCTCCAGTCGTTCTCTGGGCGATTGGCCTGACCTTGGTCGCGGGGCGTGCGCTACCGGCAAAGGGAACGTAAGGCCGACGTAAAGCGCCCGTTCTCCGGGCACTTGGCTACCCTCGGCCGAGGCATGCTGCGCCGTCTCTCGACTTTCGTTGTGCTTGCGGCGGCATTTGCGGCGTCGGCACACGCGCAGGGAACACCGCTGCTGCCGGGAGTGACCTACGAGAAGACCGTCGAGTTCACCCCGCACGGCGCCGTCGTCCTGCACGTGGTCACCGCGCCGCGCCCGGGCGACCAGAACGGCCTCTATCAACTCGCGCCGGTGCTCGCCCGAGGGACGATGACCGGTGGCCGCGAACGGGTGACGCAGATCGAGAAGGACGTTTCGGCCCAGGCGACCGTCGCCGGCATCAACGGGGATCTCTTCGCCGCTTCCGACGGGCACCCGGCCGGGGTCTTCATGTCCGGGGGCGTGCTCGCCCATCCGCCGCTCGGCTCACGCTCGTCGATCGGCGTCGACACCGCCGGAGCGCTGCACGTCGACCGCATCAAGTTCTTCGGCACGTGGAAGGGGACCGGACAGCGCCGTCCGCTCAACGGGCTCAACCAGGTGCCGACGCAGGGCCAGGTCGTCCTCCTCACGCCTGCCTACGGACCGAAGGCGCCCGCGGTCGCAGGCTCGGCGGAGATCGTCCTGCAGTCCTTCCCGGCGACGACCCCGAATGTCGACCTCGCGAGCGTCGTGACCGCCGTCGGCACGAACGGCGGCGAGCCGATCCCGGCGGGGGGCGCGATCATCCAGGCCGCCGGTTCGCTGGCCGCGAAGCTCCAGGCCGAGGCGCCGGTGGGGACGCAGATCGCAGCCCGGCTGATCCTGCAGCCGGCATGGACGAACGTCGTCTCCGCGCTCGGCGGCGGCCCGGTGCTCGTGCGCAACTCGGCACCCGTGTTCCGGTCACTCGAGGACTTCACGAACGACCAGGTCGCGGCGCGCTCGCCGCGGGCGGGCGTCGGGCAGCTTGCCGACGGCCGGATCATCCTCGTTGCGGTCGACGGCGACCAGCCGGGCTACAGCGTCGGCCTCTCGAGCTTCGAGCTCGCACAGGCGATGGTGAGCCTCGGCGCAGTGACCGCTTCCGCTGTCGAGCCCGGGCCGGACGTCGCCGTCGCCTTCGACGGGCAGCTGCTGAACAAGCCCAGCGGTGCCGGTGGTGAGCGCCCGGTGAAGGAGGCGCTGCTCGTGGAGTACTTCGGCGTCTACGCGCCACCGCCGCCGGCAGCGCTCCTGACCGGCGAGGCCGGCAGGACGCAGGAGCAGCTGTCGTACAAGATCGTGCGTCCGTCGCTCGTGACCGCGCAGCTGATCGGTCCCGACGGGCACCCGCGCGTGCTCGAGGCGGGCGTCCAGCACGACCCGGGGTCCTTCGCGTTCACCTACTCGACCTTCGACGTCGAGGGAACGTGGCACTGGAACGTGACTGCGATCGACGACCTGAAGCGGACGTCGACGATCGACCGAACCTTCCGCTACGACACGACGCTGCGCGGGCTGAGTCTGCCGAAGCTCGCCCGCGGTACGGCCACCTTGCGATTCACCCTGGCACGCCCGGCGAGCGTGAGACTTCGCGTCGAGACGTCGAACGGTGTGCTCGTTCGCGAAGTCCCGCCTGTGAGCCTGCCGGCCGGCGCGCAGTCCGACACCTGGGACGGCCGGCTGCCGCACGGCAGCCGCGCGTACGGCGGCACCTATGTTGCGCACCTGTTCGTCACGAGCTCGGTCGGTACGTCCGAGCTCTTTGCGCCGTTTGCCTTCAGGCGTACTGGTTAGAGTCGGCTGGTGACCTCCTGGCTCGCGCACTACGGCGTGATCGCCGTCTTCTTCCTGATGATGATCGACGCAGTCTTCCCCGCTGCCAGCGAGCTCGTGATGGTCTACGCCGGCGCACTCGCCTCGGGCGCGCTGACACGCGAGTTCGACGTGCTCGGTTGGCACGCGACCGGAATCGGCGCCTACGTCGCCGTCGTGCTCGCCGGTGTGCTCGGCTACCAGATCGGCGCCGCCGGGGGCTGGTGGATCGGCAACCGCGGAGGCGAGCCGTTTGTCCATCGCTACGGGCGCTGGTTCCATCTCACGCGAGCGAAGCTCGAGCAGGCGGAGCGGTGGTTCGCACGCTGGAACGATTGGGCGGTCTTCGTCGGGCGGCTCACTCCGGTGGCGCGCTCGTTCGTCTCGATTCCGGCGGGCGTCTTCGAGAGCCCCTTTCCCCGCTACAACCTCCTGACCCTCGCCGGCAACTCGATCTGGTGCGCGGTCCTGGCTGCGATCGGTTGGGCGCTCGGCGCGAACTGGGAGACGTTCCACCGGCAGTTCCGGTGGATCGAATACGCCGTCGTGGTGGGAATCCTCGGCGTGTCGGCGTATTGGATCCTTCGACGGCGCCGCACGGCTAGGATTGCCCCCGCCGATGACGATTCCCCACGTTGACGTCAAGGCGCAGTACGCGCCGCTGATCCAGGAGCTTCAGGAGGCGTTCGCCCGGACACTCGAGAGCGGCCGCTTCATCTTCGGCCCGGAGGTCGAGACCTTCGAGCGAGAGGCGGCGGACCGGCTCAGGGTCCACGAGACGGTCAGCTGCGCCAACGGCACCGATGCGCTGGTGCTCGTCATGGATGCGATGGAGATCGGCCCGGGCGACGAGGTGATCTGTCCGGCGTTCACGTTCTACGCGACGGCCGAGTCGATCGCCCGGCGCGGCGCGACGCCGGTGTTCGCCGAGATCGACCCGCTCACGCTCAACCTCGACCCGGCCGACGTCGAGCGCAGGATCACCGCCCGCACGAAGGCGGTCATGCCCGTGCACCTGTTCGGCCGCCCCGCTCCCGACCTGAGCGGCTTCGGACTGCCCGTGATCGAGGATGCAGCACAGGCATTCGGCGCCGGTGGGATCGCGACGAGCGTCGCGTCGACCTTCAGCTTCTTCCCGACGAAGAATCTCTTCGCCCTCGGCGACGGCGGCCTGATCGCGGTCAACGACCCAGAGCTCGCGCAGCGCATCCGCATGCTGCGGTTCCACGGCTCTGCGGCGAAGAAGGAGTTCCTCTACGTCGGTTACAACTCGCGGCTCGACGCAATGCAGGCGTCGTTCCTGCGCATCTTCCTCAGGCACGTGGACGAGTGGAACCGGCTCCGGCGCGAGGGGGCGGCGCGGTACACCGAGCTCCTCGACGGGCTCGTCGACACGCCGGTCGACGAGGAAGGCCACGTCTACCACATGTACTGCGTTCGCTCGCCCGAGCGCGACCGGCTGGCGGCGGCGCTGAAGGAGGCCGACATCGGCTCGGCGATCTACTACCAGCCGCCGTTGCACCTGCAGCCGGCGCTGCGGTACCTCGGCTATTCGGAGGGCGACTTCCCCGAGACCGAGAAGGCCGCCCGCGAGAACTTGTGCCTGCCGCTCTGGGGCGGGATCACCGAGGAGCAGCAAGTGGAGGTCGCATCCGTCCTGAAGCGCGCCTCCGGCCTCGTCCGGTCCTGATGCGCTTCCCGGTCAATCGACACCGGGTCTGGCAGCTTGCGTTCGATGCGGTCCTGATCGTCACCGCGTGGAGGCTGACGTTCTTCCTGCGCTTCGACAAGACGACCCCCGTCTTCTACCGGCACCTTCTCGACTGGCAGGTCGTCGCGCTGATCGTCGCGATCGAGCTGTCGACCTTCGTCGTCTTCGGCTTCTACAACCGCTGGTGGCGCTACGTCTCGACGCGCGACATGTGGGGGCTCGTGCGCGGCGTCACTGTTGCCTCGCTGCTCGCCTACCTCGTGCTCTACGCGTTTCCCCCGGTGCACACCTCGCGGCTGCCGCGCTCGATCGCGGCGCTCGACTTCCTGTTGCTGCTGGCCCTCGTCGCCGGCACACGTCTGCTCGCGCGAACGCTGATCGAGCGGCCGCCCGCCGGGCTTGTCGCCCACGGGAAGGAGGTGCTGATCGTCGGTG
This sequence comes from uncultured Thermoleophilia bacterium, assembly GCA_963821575.1. Taxonomy (GTDB): domain Bacteria; phylum Actinomycetota; class Thermoleophilia; order Gaiellales; family Gaiellaceae; genus PALSA-600. Next base: position 98,843 of record CAWGEJ010000009.1, on the reverse strand, counting down.
CCGGCGACGCGGGTCAGCTGACGGTGCGCGAGCTGCAGCGGAACCGCCAGCTCCACTACACGCCGATCGGGTTCGTCGACGATGACCCTCGGAAGCGCGGCGACCGCATCAACGGTGTGAAGGTGCTCGGCACCACGGACGACCTTGCTCATCTGTTGCGCGACAACAAGCCGGACGAGGTGCTGATCGCGATCCCGTCGGCACCCGGCCGTGTGCGGCAGAAGATCGTCGAGACGTGCCTGACGGAGCACGTGGTCGTGAAGACGCTTCCCGGCCTGCACGAGCTGATCGCGGGCGACCTCAACCTCGGCGCCCAGATTCGGCCCGTCCAGGTCGAAGACGTGCTCGGCCGCCAGCAAGTCGAGGTCGACCTCCGGCTCGTCGCGTCGTATGTGCGGGACAAGACGGTGCTCGTCTCTGGCGCGGGCGGCTCGATCGGCTCCGAGCTGTGCCGCCAGCTGGCACGACTCGGGGCAGCGCGGCTCGTGCTCGTGGACAAGGGCGAGTCGGAGCTGTTCGAGATCGAGCGCGAGCTCGTCGACGAACGCGCCTACACCGCCGCGATCCCGGTGCTGGCCGACACGGGCGACCGGGCGAAGATGCGCCAGGTGTTCGAGCGCTACCGCCCGAACGTGCTCTTCCACGCAGCTGCCTACAAGCACGTCGGCATGCTCGAGGCGAATCCGATGCAGGCGGTCTCGAACAACGTGCTTGCGACCCGCGCACTGGCCGAGGTAGCGGTCGAGTTCGGTGTCGAGCGGTTCGTCCTCATCTCCACCGACAAGGCGGCGAACCCGAAGAACGTGATGGGGCAGTCGAAGGCCGTGTGCGAGTGGATCATCGAGTCGTTCGCCCTCCACCCCGAGGTCGAGACGCGCTTCGTCGCCGTCCGCTTCGGCAACGTGCTCGGCTCGTCGGGCTCGGTGATCCCGATCTTCCGCAAGCAGATCGAGCGCGGCGGGCCCGTCACGGTGACGAATCCGGAGATGACGCGCTTCTTCATGACTATCCCCGAGGCGTCCTCGCTCGTCGTGCAGGCAGGGGCGATGGGCGGGCGCGGGCAGGTGTACGTGCTGGACATGGGCGAGCCGGTGAAGATCCTCGACCTCGCGCGCCAGATGATCCACCTGTCGGGCAAGGACGAGTCGCAGATCCCGATCGTCTTCACCGGCGCCCGAGCCGGCGAAAAGGTGCACGAGGTGCTCTGGAACGAGGGCGAGGCAGTCGGACCGACGTCGCACCCGAAGATCATGCGAGCCGCCCGGCCGCAGATCGATGCGGCGTGGCTCGAGGAGTCACTCGCCACGCTCGAACGGCTGGTCGAGGAGGGCGACACCCTCGGCGTCGTCGCGAAGCTGCGCGCGATGGTCGCGGAACCGGTTCGCACGGGGCGCGAAGCGGTTCTGGAAGACACGTTGCACTGAGGTAGCACTGCCCGCCGGAGTGGGCGGTACGGTGACCCGATCGACCCGCTCGACGGCCTGAACCCGGAGCAGCGTCGCGCGGCGGAGGCCGTGCGGGGGCCAGTGTGCATTCTCGCCGGCGCCGGTTCCGGCAAGACGACGACGATCACGCGCCGTGTGGCGCAGCAGGTCGCGGCGGGCGCGTTCGCACCGGCCCAGATCATGGCGGTCACGTTCACCGACAAGGCCGCGGGTGAGCTGAAGGGGCGCCTGGCCGCGCTCGGGGCCTCCGGGGTGCGGGCGTCGACGTTCCACTCCGCCGCGCTGCGCCAGCTGCGCCATTTCGCGCCGGACGCGGTCGGGCGCATCCTGCCGTCGAAGGCGCTCGCGCTGCGGCAGATCGCGAATTCGCTGCCGGCTCCGTACAAGTTCAGGCCGGCGGGCGACCTGGCGACCGAGATCGAGTGGGCGAAGAACCGGCGGATCTCACCGGCCCGCTACGACGGCCGCGAGCCGCCGATCCCGCTCGACCTGATGCAGCGCGTCTACCGGGAGTACGAGCGGCGCAAGACGGCGGAGGGGCTCGTCGACTTCGAGGATCTGCTCGAGCTCGCGGTAAGGCTCTTCGAGGAGAACGCGGAGGCGCGCGAGACGTTCCGGGCGCAGTACCGCGCGTTCACCGTCGACGAGGTGCAGGATGTGAACCTGCTCCAGCAGACGCTGCTCGATCTCTGGCTCGGCGAGCGGAACGATCTCTGCGTCGTCGGCGACGACTACCAGTCGATCTACGGGTTCACGGGCGCGAGCCCCGAGTACCTGTTGTCGATGCCCGACCGCTTTCCCGACGCACTGGTCGTGCGGCTCGAGGAGAACTACCGCTCGACCCCGCAGGTGCTCGCCCTGGCGAACGAGCTCGTCCCCAACCTCGGCGGCGCGGAGAAGACCCTGCGGTCTGTGCGCCCCGACGGCCCCGAGCCCGTCGTGCGCCCTTTCCCGACGGTCGAGGACGAAGATGCGGCGATCCTCGCCGCGATCCGAGCGCTCGAGTGTCCGCTCGAGGACGTGGCGGTCCTGGCGCGGACGAACGCACGCCTGACCGACTTCGAGGAGCTTCTGCACGACGCGGGGATTCCGTTCCAGGGCTCGTCCCTGCTCGAGCGCGAAGCCGTTCGCAGATTGACGCGGCGACTCGAGCGCGCGACGGCGCCTGCACGCGAGGCCGTGCGTGCGGCGGCGCTCGAGGCCGGGTGGCTCGAGCGCGTGCCCGACAAGCTCGGCGAGCGCGAGGCGGTCCGCCAGCAGGACCTCGCGCGGGTCGTGCAGCTCGCAGCGGTGTTCGACGGGGATGCGGCCGCGTTCGTGGAGGATCTCCGCAGACGTTTCGCCTCCGGCGGTGACGGTGCGCACGGGGTCAACCTGTTGACCCTGCATCGCGCCAAGGGCCTCGAGTTCGAGGCGGTCTTCATCCCGAGGCTGCAGGAGAAGGAGCTGCCGTCGAAGCAGGCGCGCACCGGCGCGGAGATCGACGAGGAGCGCCGGCTTCTCTACGTCGGCATGACGCGCGCGAAACGCCTCCTCTGGCTCACGTGGTCGGGCAAGCGCTCACGGTTCCTGAAGGAGCTCGGGCACGCGCCGCAGCCCGGCTCGGCCCGCGAGTCAGGCTCGAAAAGCTGGACCCCGGCCGGCGAGAAGCTCCGCAGCTGGCGGCTCGAGCGGGCGAAGGCGGACAACGTCCCGCCGTACGTCGTGTTCCACGACAGCGTGCTGCATGCGATCGCGGACGCGCGCCCGTCTTCACTCGGGGAGCTCTCGCAGATCGCCGGCGTCGGCCCGGCGAAGCTCGAGCGCTACGGCGCCGACGTCCTGGCGCTCATCGCCTAGGGCAGTGCGGACAGCAGTAGGTCGAGCATCAGCTGCGGGTCGCGGCGCTCACGCGTCGCGGCGATGCGGTCGCGCTTGTGCAGCTCGAGTGCGCGCGGATCGGTGAGTGGGCGCAGGCGGCCCTCGCGGATCAGCTGCTCGTCGACGCCTCCGAGTCGGCCGCCGTAGGTCGTGTACACGGGCACGCCGAGTGCGGCCGCCTCACGGTTCATCGTCCCGCCTGCGGACACCACGAGGTCGGCGAGGGCGATGAGGCTCTGCGCGTCGACTGCCTGCTCCGGGACGATCACCGACGGCAGCGCGAGCGACTTGACGTAGTCGCGCTGCTCCTCGGTGCGCGGGATCACGAACGCGTGCACGTCGGCGGCTCGGCCAAGGTGCTCGAGCGTCATCGGGAACAGCGGGTTCGAGTGGCGGTGGTACAGAGAGACGTCGGGCGGCGGCCGCAGCACGACGAGCACGCGCGCCGGGTCGATCGACCAGTCGGTCAGCACCGTCTCGTCCGGCTCGAAGTCGGAGAGGTAGTACTCCTCCTTCAGCCCCGGGTACTGCTGCAGCTTCGGCGGCACGGCGCCGTAGGTCTTCAGGCGCTCGGCCGGGATCGCCGCCGGCACGACCACGCGCGTCGCGGCTCGGCAGCCGAGCTGGTGCTGCAACCAGGCCCATTCGTAGTCGAACGTCGTCGAGCTCGGGATGCCGAGCCGGCGCGCCGTCATCGTCAGCTCGTGCGAGCCGTGGGCGAGTGCGAGATCGAAGCCGCGTCCCTTGGCCCAGCGCCGGAGCGCCCGCAGGCGCGTGCGCATCTGCGCCGCCTTGCCGAAGGCGGAACGCCCGCCGTGGTGGCCGATCACCGTCGCCGTCATGCCGTGCGACTCGATCAGCTGCAGCGTCTGGGCGTACTCGCGCGCGGTGATCTCGACCTCGTGCCCCTGCGCCTCGAGCAGCTGCACGAGCGGCCGAAAGACGAGGGGATGCGCGCTCGCGGTGAAGTCGACCCAGACCTTCATCCCGCTCCACCGCCGGCGAAGCCGGCGGCTTCGCTCCCGGCCGGCTCCGTCGAGCCTACGCCGGTCATCCCGCTAGCACGGTCTCGAGCGAGGTGTCGCGGCTCACGCCTTCGACGTGGCGCTCGTACCAGAGGGTGAACGCGAGCAGTCCCCAGAGCTGCCGCGAGAGGTCCTCCCGTCCGGAGACGTGGTCGTCGATCACGCGTGCGACGGCTGCCGGCTGCAGGAAGCCCTGGCGTTCGAGCGTCTCGGCCGACAGCGTCTGCCGCGCGAAGGGCTCGAGGTCGCCGCGCAGCCACGCCGCCGCCGGGATCGAGAAGCCCTGCTTCCTGCCGTGCACGATCTCGCGCGGCAGGAGCGGCTCCATCGCCTTGCGCAGCAGCCGCTTCTTCGAGAAGCCGCGGACCTTGTGCCGGACGGGCAGCGAGAACGCGAAGTTCGAGACGACGGTGTCCATGAACGGCACGCGCGCCTCGAGCGACCACGCCATCGATGCACGATCGGTCTTCGTCAAGAGGTCGTCCACGAGATAGAGGCCGAAGTCGACATCCTGGAGCCGCGTCAGGAGCTCGTGACCCTCGGTCTCGGCGAACCGCTCGCGGTAGCCGATCAGCGGGTCGAAGTCGCTCCGGCGGCCGGTCAGCTCCGCGCGCACGTCGGCGGCGAATATCTCCTTGTAGGCCTGATGTCGCTCGAGCGGCGGCAGGCCGGCGGCGCGCGTGAATCGCTTCAGGCGGTAGTCGATGCTCGCCTTCCGCGTCGAGGACGGGAGCCGGTCGACGAGCGGGCGTGCGCGGGCCGCGAGCGGGCCGACGCGCTCGGCGAGCAGATCTGCGACGTAGGTGTAGTAGCCGCCGAAGAGCTCGTCGCCGCCTTCACCGGAGAGCGCCACCTTCACGTCCTCAGCGGCGAGCTTCGAGACGAGATAGGTCGGGAGCGCCGACGAGTCGGCGAACGGCTCGTCGAATGCGTCGGCGAGGGCGGGCAGCAGCAGCGCCGCGTTCGGGCGCAGCCTCAGCTCGCGATGATGCGTGCCGTACCGCTCCGCCACGGTGCGCGCGCCGCCGAGCTCGTCGAACGACGCCTCCTCGAAGCCGATCGAGAACGTGCGGACAGCCTCGGACGACTCCTCCGCGGCGAGTGCTGTGAGCGCGCCGGAGTCGACGCCGCCCGAGAGCAGCACGCCCACCGGCACGTCGGCGATCAGGTGCGCGCGCACCGAGTCGCGCAGGCGCGCGCGACATTCCTCGACGAGCTCGGCTTCGTCCTCGCCGTGACGCGCCGGCAACGGCCCGGTGCGGGCGAACACGTCGATCGACAGGCGGCCGTCGTGCCACGTCAGCGTGTGCCCCGGCGCCAGCTTGCGGATCTCCTTGAAGATCGAGAGCGGCGCGGGCACGACGTTGAAGGCGAGGAACGCCTCGAGCGCATCGAGGTCGATCTCACCCTGCGGCAGCGCGTCGAGCTCGGACGAGAACGACAGCTCGCCGTCGACGGCCCGGTAGGCGAGCGGCTTGATCCCGAAGCGATCCCGGGCGAGCACGAGCCGGCGCTCCCGTGCGTCCCACACCGCGACGGCGAACATGCCGCGCAGCCGTTCCCACAGCCGCCGGCCCCACTCCTCGTAGCCGTGAACGAGCACCTCGGTGTCGCAGCGGGAGCGAAACCGGTGCCCCGCCCGCTCGAGCTCGTGCATCAGCTCCCGATAGTTGTAGATCTCCCCGTTCTGCACGACGACGACCGTGCCGTCCTCGTTGGAGATCGGCTGGTCGCCACCCGACAGGTCGATGATCGCGAGCCGGCGCGCGGCGATCCCGACGGGGCCGTCGAGGTGCTCCCCTTCCGAATCCGGGCCGCGATGGAACAGCGTCGCCGACATGCGCCGGAGCCGATCGGGGTCGACGGCGCCGCGGCTGCTGGCGATCCCGCAGATCCCGCACATGGCGCCAGTCTAGGGGCGGCGTCCGAACGTCTGGGCGACGACCCGGACGCCGGTGACGAACAGCGTGCGGAGATAGAGCCGCATCGAGCGGTCGGCGATCCACTCGAGGTCGTGTGCGAGCTTCTCAGCCATCGATGTCTCGTAGCCGCGTCGCACCTGCGCAAATCCGGTCAGGCCGGGCCGGACGACGAGGCGCTGCCAGTACGCGGGCAGGTCGTGTGCGAGCTCCTCGAAGAAGCGCGGCCGGATCGGGCGCGGGCCGACGAACGACATGTCGCCGCGAAGGACGTTCCAGAGCTGCGGGATCTCGTCGAGCTGCGAGGCCTTGAGCCAGCGGCCGACCCTCGTCAGCTCTGCTTCCGTGTGACGGACGAGCTCCTCGCCCAGGTACTGGCCGATGCGGTCCTCGGCGCCCGGCCGGAGCGTGCGGAACTTCAGCATGTGGAAGAAGCGCCCCCGGCGGCCGACGCGCTCCCCGCGGTAGAGGACCGGGCGCCCGCTCGTCACGAGCAGCAGGACGGCGATCACGAGCCCGACGGGCGTGAGGACGATCCCGAACACGAGGGCGAAGAGGACGTCGAGCAGCCGCAGCTCGAAGTCGATCCCGCGCTGCTCCGCCTGGGAGGCAAGCCGTGTGTACCCGCTGACGAGGGTGTCCTCGAGCGGTGGCGGCCCCGTTGCCACGCGCCCGATGGTAGACCGTGTGCCCGTGCACGTCCTCGGCATCGACCACGTTCAGGTCGCCGCGCCTCCCGGGTGCGAGCCCGCGGCGCGCGCGTTCTACGGCGGTCTGCTCGGCCTCGAGGAGCTGCCGAAGCCGGAGGCGCTCCGGGCTCGCGGAGGCTGCTGGTTCCGGGCGGGTGCACAGGAGCTGCACGTCGGGGTCGACCGGCCGTTCGCCCCGGCTCGCAAGGCGCACCCGGGCCTCGTCGTCTCGGATCTCGACGGGCTCGCCGGCCGCCTGGCGGCCGCCGGCGTCGCCGTCGAGCCGGACGACTCGATCCTCGGCACGAAGCGGTTCCATGCCGCCGATCCGTTCGGCAACCGCCTCGAGTTCCGCGAGGCGTAGACCCGAACGCTTCCGTCACGGTGGCTGCCACCAGGCGTGGCTCGCAGCGCCAGGTCGGAGAATCGTCCTCTGTGCAGGGAGAAATGAGGTGCGGGCGCGGTTTCGTGACTCCGGCGTGATTGTTCTGTGCGGGTGGCTGGGGCGTTGTGCCGGGTCGCGCCGATACACGTGTATAAGCTTCCGTTATGGACACACGTCAGCTTCGCGCCTTCTGCGAAGTGGTCGAGCGGAAGTCGTTCTCGCAGGCCGCCGAGCGCCTCGGCGTGACGCAGCCTGCCGTCAGCCTGCAGGTGCGCTCGCTCGAGAAGCGGCTCGGCCTGCAGCTGCTCGACCGCTCGGGCCGGCGTGTGGAGCCCACCGAGGCCGGGCTTCGTCTCTACCGCGGCGCCCAGCGGCTGATCGCGCTCGAGGAGGAGATCACCGCCGAGCTCGCCGGCGAGGCGACGGGCGCCCTCGACGGGACGTTCGCGATCGGCGCCTCGACCGGGCCGGGCGGCGTCGTTCTCTCGCAGCTCCTGTGCCAGTTCGCCCTCGTCCACCCACAGATTCACGTGGCGCTCAGCGTCTTCGACACGCAGACCGTGGTCGAGCGTGTCGCCGACCGCTCCCTCGAGCTCGGCGTCGTCGGCGCTGCCCCTCGACACCGCGGGGTCGAGTACGAGCCGTTCTTCCGCGACAGCGTGATTCTCGCGTGCCCGCCGGGCCACCGCTTCGCGGGCCGGACGGTGACCCTGTCGGAGCTGAGGGGCGAGCAGCTGATCCTGATGCAGGAGGGCGCCGGGGTGCGTCAGATGATCGAGGACGAGCTGCGCCGCGCTGGGACGAAGCTGCGCGACCTCGAGGTCCGCCTCGAGCTCGGGCTGCAGGAGTCCGCAACGAGTGCGGTTCGCGCCGGTTACGGGATCACGTTCATTTCCCGCTCGTCCGTCGAGAACGACCTCGCTGCCGGAACGCTCGTCGAGGCGCGCGTCGCCGGCCTCGAGCTGGAGCGCGAGATCCTGCTCGTCCGCGCCACCGGCCGGTCCGAGACCCGTGCGGCACGCGCGTTCGTCGACTACGCCCGCGAGCGCCTGCCGTGATCGTTCGGTGGAGCCTCGACGAGCTGCCCGCGACGCTCACCGAGGTCGGTATCGGGCACCCGTTTCTGATCGCCGGCCCGCGCTGGGGGGCACTCGAGCTCCCGCGGCACGTCGGGCACTGGACCGAGGTGCCGTCGGCCGAGGTGCGCGTGCCCGACGACGCGGACGGGATCCTCGCCGTCGGCGGCGGGTCCGCGATCGACACCGGCAAGTACGCGTCTTCGCAGTCCGGAAAGCCGGTCGTGCACGTGCCGACCACGTACTCGGGCGCCGAGTGGACGACGCACTTCGGGATCCGCTCGCCGGACCGGATCATCCGCGGCAGCGGCTCCGGCGCGCGTCCGGTCGCGATCGTCTACGACGTCGGCTTGACGCTCGACCTGCCGAACGACGTCACGGCCGGCACCGCCCTGAACGCGCTCGCGCACTGTGCCGAGGCGCTGTACGTCCGCGGTCACACCGCGGCGGGGGACGAGGCTGCGCTCGAGGGAGCGCGCCTCATCTCCTCCGCGCTTCCTCGGGTGCTCGCCGACCCGCAGGACCGAGACGCCCGCGAGCAGCTGCTGCGCGGTGCGGCGCACGCGGGTCACGCACTCGGTCTCGTGGGGCTCGCGCTCGCGCATGCGATGGCGCAGGCGCTCGGCGGGACGTACGGGCTGCCCCACGGGGCGATGAACGCGTTGTGCCTGCCGCCCGCGCTCGCGTTCAACTCCGGGATCGTGCCGAACGAGGTCGCGCGCTTCGGCGCCGCGGTCGGGGGCGATCCGGTGGAGCGCGTGCGCGCGCTCGCGCTGCTCGGCGGCTTCGAGCGGCTGCGCGACTTCGGTGTGCCCGAAGGCGACCTGCCGGACGTGGCGGCGGCGGCTGCCGAGCGCGCCGGCAACCAGGCAAATCCCCGGCCTGCGACCTCTGGGGAAATTCTCGAGCTCTTCCGCACGATCTACTGAGGACAAACCGCCGGGCCGAGATTAGCCTCGGCAGCGTGGCCGACCGGATGAACCTCGCTGGCCGCGCAGGGAGATGGAGCGCCGCCCATTGGAAGACCGCGGCTTTCGGCTGGGTCGTCTTCACGTTGTCGGCGATGCTGCTCGGCTCGGCGGTGGGCCTGAACCAGCTCGGCGACTCGCAGTCCGGCTCCGGCCAGACGGCGCAGGCCGAGGCGATGCTCCGCAGCGCGGATTTCCTCTCGCCTGCCACCGAAGCCGTGCTGGTGCAGCGCCGGGACGGGGCGCGAGTGGTCGGAGAGCCGACGTTCACCGTCGCGGTCGCCTCGCTCGTGCAGACCCTCGCGCGCCGCCCCGAGCTCACGAACATCCGCTCCCCGCTCGACCCGGTGCACACGGGCCTCGTCTCCGCGGACGGCCGCTCGGCGATCATCCAGTTCGACGTTCGCGGCAACGCGGATTCGGCCGCCAAGCGCATCCAGCCGGCGCTCGACGCCGTCGCCGGGACGCAGCGGGCAAACCCTGAGTACCGGATCGAGGAGTTCGGGCTCGCCAGCGCGGGTCACGTGCTCGAAGGCACGGTGACGAGCGACTTCAAGCGAGCCGAGTACACGTCGCTCCCGATCACGCTCGCGATCCTCCTGCTGGCCTTCGGCGCTCTCGTCGCGGCGCTCATCCCGGTCGTGCTCGGCTTCACCGCTGTGCTCGGAGCGATCGGCATCAGCATCCTCGTCAGCCACCTCTACGCGCTCCCGAACTTCATGGACAGCGTGATCCTGATGATGGGGATGGCCGTCGGGATCGACTACTCGCTGTTCTATCTGCAGCGTGAGCGGGAGGAGCGGCGCGGCGGCGCAAGCCCGGACCGGTCGCTGCTGACGGCCGCGCGGACGTCCGGGCGCGCGGTGCTGATCTCTGGCACGACCGTGCTGATCGCCATGGCGGGCATGTTCTTCGCCGGGAACCCGATCTTCACGTCGATGGGCGCCGCGACGATCATCGTCGTCTTCCTCGCGATGATCGGGTCGGTCACCGTGCTGCCTGCGCTCCTGCACAGGCTCGGCGACCGCGTCGAGCGCGGTCGCATTCCGTTCCTCCACGGCGGCGTCCGCGGCGAGGGGCGGATGTGGCGCTCGATCCTGCGGCCGGCTCTCCGGCGGCCGGGAATCGCCGCGCTGCTCTCGGGCGGCCTGCTCTTCGCGCTGGCGCTGCCCGTGCTCACGATGCACACGAAGCTGCCGAGCTTCACCGACCTGCCGCACAACCTGGCGATCGTGCGCACGTACGACCGCATGACCCGCGCATTCCCGGGCGCACCGACTCCGGCCGTCGTCGTGATGCGCGGTCATCCCGTCACCGCGCCGAACGTGCAGGCACAGGTGCGCGAGCTGCAACGCCGCGCCCTGGCGAGCGGCCAGGTTCGCGCGCCGATCTCGGCGCGGGTCAGCCCCGACGGGACCGTCGAGGAGATCGATCTGCCGCTGGCCGGCCGGGGTGACGATGCGACGTCGATGCGCGCGCTCGCGCTTCTGCGCGGGACGTTGCTGCCCCAGACGATCGGCAGCCTCGGCAGTGTCGACTACGCCACGACCGGCGTGGCGGCCGCGACGAAGGACTTCAACGACCTGATGAAGGCGCGCCTGCCGTTCGTCTTCGCGTTCGTCCTCGGCCTCGCGTTCGTGCTGCTGTTGCTGACGTTCCGTTCGATCGTCGTGCCGCTGACCGCGATCGCTCTCAACCTGCTGTCGGTGGGAGCCGCGTACGGGATCCTCGTGCTGGTCTTCCAGCATCACTGGGCGGAGGGCCTGCTCGGCTTCACGTCGAACGGGGGCGTGACGTCGTGGCTCCCGATGTTCCTGTTCGTCGTGCTCTTCGGTCTCTCGATGGACTACCACGTGTTCATCGTCAGCAGGATCAAGGAGCTCTACGACGCGGGCGAGTCGAACGAGCGGGCCGTCCTGGACGGGATCACCGCCACGGCGCCTTCCGTGACGAGCGCGGCGGCCGTCATGGTGGCCGTGTTCGGGATCTTCGCGACGCTGACGCTCCTCCAGTTCAAGCAGATGGGGCTCGGGCTCGCGATCGCGATCGCGGTCGACGCGACCGTCGTCCGCGCCGTGCTGCTGCCGGCGACGATGAAGCTGCTCGGAGACTGGAACTGGTATCTGCCGCGCTGGCTCGACTGGCTCCCGTCCGAGAGCCGCCCGCGGCCGCCGCGAGCGCTTGCCGACTGACACCGCTGAGCGGTGCTTCCCGACCAGGTCGGTGAACAATGCATAACATCTACTAATCTCAGATATAGTCATCGCTGTGACGGAGACGGCCCGCAGCTTCGACGTGCTCGTGATCGGGAGCGGCGCCTCCGGCCTCGCTGCAGCGGTCTCCGCCGAGCGCGCCGGTGCGCGCGTCGCGCTGGCGACGAAGGGCTCGCTCCAGGCCAACAACTCGTCGAAGGCCCAGGGCGGCATCCAGGCGGCGTTCGGCGCGGACGACTCACCGGAACGGCACGCGGAGGACGTGTGGCGCTCCTCGCATGAGACCGCCGATCTCCGCCTCGTCGAGGTGCTGACGGGGGACGCGCGCTCGGCGATCCACTGGCTCGAGGAGCTCGGCGTCGAGTTCACCCGCGAGGGCGACGGCTACCGCCTCGCCAAGTGCGGCGGTGCTTCGGCCAAGCGGCTGCTCCAGGTCGGCGACCGCACGGGCCACGCGATCACCAAGCAGCTCCGCGAGGCGTGGGAGGCCGGCAGCGGGACGAGCTTCCTGAACGCGCCGCTCCACGAGCTCAGCGAGCACGACGGCATCTGGCGGGCGCGCGTCGGTGAGCAGACCGTCGACGCGGGCACGGTCGTGCTGGCCGCGGGCGGACGGTGCTACGCCGAGGCCGCCAAGCGCGGTGAGCTGTCGACCAATCATCCGAATGCGACCGGCGAGGTGACTCGGATCGCGGTCGACCTCGGCGCCGAAGCCAGGGATCTCGATGCGCTCCAGTACCACCCGAACGGCGGCGCGTGGCCGTCGAACATGCAGGGGTACTCGATCCCGGAGACGACCCGCGCCTACGGAGCGGTGCTCGTGAACGCCGACGGCGAGGAGTTCACCGACTCGCTCGGCCCGCGCGACGCGGTCAGCCAGGCGATCTTCGAGGAGGTGGAGAAGGGCAAGGGCGTCTCGACGCCCGACGGCCGCCCGGCCGTGTACCTCGACACGACCCGCATCCCGGAGCAGGACGCAGAGGTCTCACTGCCCTACATGCTCCGCCGCTATCGCGGCGCCGGGATCGACCCGCTCAAGGAGAAGATCTTCACGTATCCGGTCCTCCACTATCAGAACGGCGGCCTCGTGATCGACACGAACGCCGAGACGACCCTCGAAGGCGTGTACGCGTGCGGTGAGATCGCCGGTGGGACGCACGGGCGCAACCGCATGATGGGCAACAGCCTTCTCGAATGCGTCGTCTTTGGTCGTCGTGCCGGTCGCAGTGCGGTCGAGAAGGCTAGGAGCTAATGACGATCGATATCGACAGCACTAGCCGCTTGCTCGACACAGTCGAGGAAGCGGCAGCGCATCTCTACGTCTGGGCACTGAAGGACATCCCGCAGGATCTCCGCGATGCTCTCGCGGCGGCGCGGCTCCGCGAGACCTCGGTCCCGGGCAAGCGCGTGCTCGAGACGATCCACAAGAACGTCTCGATCGCCGACAGCGAGAACAACCTCGTCTGCCAGGACACGGGCATCGCGGTCTACACGTGTCGCGTGGGCGAGCACTTCCCGCTGCATCCCACGCGGATCTACGAGGGGCTGCGTGACGGCACTGCGCGTGCGACGGTCGAGCATCCGCTGCGCTCGAACGCGGTGCACACGATCACGCGCGAGAACACCGGCCCCAACATCGGCTACCGCCTGCCGATCGTGCACTGGGAGTTCATCCCCGACTGGGACGGGCTCGACGTCAAGTGCGTCCCCAAGGGCTCCGGCTCCGAGAACATGAGCTTCCTCAAGATGTGCGTCCCCGCCGACGGCGTGAAGGGGATCAAGCGGTTCGTCCTCGAGTCGATCGTCGGGGCGGGCGGCAAGCCCTGCCCGCCTGGAATCGTCGGCGTCGGGATCGGCGGCACCGCCGACTACGCGATGTACCTCGCGAAGGAAGCGATCACGCGCCCGGTCGGCACCCGCAATCCCGACCCGCTCGTGGCCCAGCTCGAGGAGGAGTTGTACGGCCTCTTGAACGAGACCGGCATCGGCCCGATGGGGCTCGGCGGCGACGTCACCGTCCTGCAGTGCCACATCGAGCACGCGGACACGCACATGACCCTCAACCCGGTGGCCGTCAACTACCAGTGCTGGGCCGCGCGCCGCGCGTCGGCGCACATCGCCGCAGACGGTTCCGTCGACTTCGACAGGGAGTTCTGAGAGCGCATGGCCAATCACACCGTCACGTTCCCGATCACCGACCCGCAGGAGATCCTCAAGCTGCAGGCCGGCGACGAGGTCACCGTCCAGGGCCACATCATCGGCATCCGCGACCGGACGCAGATCCGCATCTTCGACCAGGGCGTCGAGCCGCCGATGGACCTGAAGGGCGCCTTCCTGCTCCACACCGCGCCCAACGTCCGCAAGGTCGCGGACGGGAAGTACGAGAAGATCTGCATCGGCACCACCACGTCCGCCAGGATGGTGCGGTTCACCGAGCCGCTCGGCGAGCAGTACGGGGTGCGCGCGATCTGCGGCAAGGGCGGCTTCCCCGACGAGGCGATCGAGCCGATGCAACGGCTCGGGATGGTCTACTTCGCGATCGTCGGCGGCGCCGCGGCGCTCGAGACGACGCAGATCGAGGAGATCGAGGAGGTGGCCTGGGAGGAGTTGATGCCCGAGTGCCTCTGGCGCTTCCGCGTCAAGGACTTCGGCCCGCTGACGGTGGGCATCGACGCCCACGGCAACTCGCTCTACCGCGACGTGCAGGCGCGCGCGAAGGCGAAGCTCGAGGAGCTCTATGCCCGTCTTTGACCTGAACCTCGGGCTGCAGCGCGACGGCGGCCTCACCCACGTGCTCGACAAGGGACTCGGCCCGCGCGGCTGGGAAGACGTGCTGGAGGTGTCCGGCGACTACATCGACATCATCAAGCTCGGCTGGGGCACGTCGTACGTGACGAAGAACCTCGAGCGCAAGCTCGCCGTGCTCAAGGAGAAGCCGGTCGTGATCGGGGGCACCTTCTTCGAGGTCGTGTACCTGAAGGGAGCTTTCGACGACTACAAGCGGTGGCTCGCGAGCCTCGGGATCACGCACGTCGAGATCTCCGACGGGACGGTCGAGATCCCGCGGGAGCGCAAGCTCGAGCTGATCGCCGACTTCGCACGAGACTTCACCGTCCTCTCCGAGGTCGGGTCGAAGGACTCCGAGGTCGTGTTCGCGCCCTACGAGTGGGTCGACTGGATCAAGGAAGAGAAGGAGGCGGGTGCCTGGAAGGTGATCACCGAGGCGCGTGAAGGCGGCACCGCCGGCATCTTCCGGCCCGACGGCCAGATGCGCACCGGCCTGATCGCCGAGATCGAGCACTCGGTCGACTTCCACGACCTGGTCTGGGAGGCGCCGACGAAGGCCTCGCAGGCGTGGTTCGTGAAGCACTTCGGGCCGTCGGTCAACCTCGGGAACATCCCGCCGGAGGAAGTGATCCCGCTCGAGACGCTGCGGCTCGGCCTACGCGGCGACACTTTGAAGGAGGTGCTCGGCGATGAGCCTGTTCACGCCTCCTGACATGCAGGAGATCGAGGAGATGGGCGCAGAGGAGATCCTCGCTCTCGTCGTGCGCGAGTTCCCGGGCAGGGTCGCGCTCGCGTGCTCCTTCCAGAAGGAGGAGACGGTTCTGCTCGACATGCTGTTCGCGGTCGAGCCCGGCGCGCGTGTCTTCGCGATCGACACGCACTACCTCTTCCCCGAGACGTACGAGCTCTGGGCCGAGGTCGAGCGGCGGTACGACACGAAGGTGGAGGTGTTCGAGGGGCCGAGCCCCGACGAGCTCGCCGCGACCCATGGTGAGAGCCTCTGGGAGCGCAAGCCGGACCTCTACCTCGCGCGGGCGAAGGTCGAGCCGCTCGTCAGGGCGCTCGGCGGGCTCGACTGCTGGATCACCGGGATCCGCCGCGACCAGTCGCCGACCCGGGCTGGCGCCCCCAAGCTCGGTTGGGACGACGCGCACGAGCTGTGGAAGGCGAGCCCGATCGCCGACTGGAGCGACGAGGAGTGCTGGGCGTACATCCGGGACCGGGGGTTGCCCTACAACCCGCTGCACGACCGCGGCTACGAGTCGATCGGCGACACCCACTCGACGATTCCCGGCGCCGGCCGCGAGGGCCGCTGGGCGGGCACCGACCGCACCGAGTGCGGCCTGCACGCGCTTCCGGCCACGCCGAAAGCGCTGGACGAATCGAGTGCGAATTGATCTCCTCCGCTAGAGATTCCGCAAGGCGGAATCTCTCTCATCTCGACGAGCTCGAGTCCGAGGCGATCCACATCATGCGGGAGGTCGCCGCCGAGCGTGAGCGCCCGGTCCTGCTCTTCTCCGGCGGCAAGGACTCGATCGTGATGTTGCGGCTCGCCGAGAAAGCGTTTCGGCCTGCGAAGTTCCCGTTCCCCGTCATGCACGTCGACACCGGGCACAACTTCCCCGAGGTGATCGAGTATCGCGACCGCCGTGTGCAGGAGCTCGGCGAGCGCCTCGTCGTCGCGAGCGTGCAGGAGTCGATCGACAAGGGCCGCGTCCAGGAGCAGACCGGCCCGCGTGCATCGCGGAACCAGCTTCAGACGACGACGCTCCTGGATGCGCTCGAGGAGCACGGCTTCGACGCCGCGATGGGCGGTGCGCGGCGCGACGAGGAGCGCTCTCGCGCAAAGGAGCGCATCTTCAGCTTTCGCGACGACTTCGGCCAGTGGAACCCACGCGCGCAGCGTCCCGAGCTCTGGGACATCTACAACGCGCGCATTCGCAAGGGAGAGCAGATCCGCGTGTTCCCGATCTCGAACTGGACGGAGCTCGACGTCTGGCAGTACGTCGCCCGCGAGAACCTCGAGCTGCCGCGGATCTACTTCTCCCATGACCGCGAGGTGTTCCGTCGCGACGGGATGCTCTACGCGGTGTCGGACTTCATCGAGCGGTATCCCGACGAAGAGCCGTTCGTCGCGTCGGTTCGCTTCCGCACGGTCGGTGACATGTCGTGCACGGGCGGCGTCGTCAGCGACGCCTCGACGATCGACGAGGTCGTCACCGAGATCGCGGCCACCCGCGTCACCGAGCGCGGCGAGACCCGTGCGGACGACCGCGTCTCCGAGGCCGCCATGGAAGACAGGAAGCGCGTTGGCTACTTCTAACCACATCGAGTTCCCGAGCTGATGGCGACCTCCAAGGAGTTCCTCGACACCGACCTGCTCCGGCTCGTCACGGCAGGCTCGGTCGACGACGGCAAGTCGACGCTGATCGGCCGGCTGCTCTACGACACGAAGCAGATCCTCGTCGACCAGCTCGAGCACATCGAGGACGCCTCACGCCGCCGTGGACACGACTACGTCGACCTGGCGCTCCTGACCGACGGGCTACGGGCCGAGCGGGAGCAGGGGATCACGATCGACGTCGCGTATCGGTCGTTCGTCACGCCGCGCCGCCGCTTCCAGCTCGCGGACGCGCCGGGCCATGTGCAGTACACCCGCAACATGGTCACGGGCGCATCCACCGCAGACGTCGCCGTGGTCCTGGTCGACGCCCGTAAGGGCGTGATCGAGCAGACACGCCGCCACTCGTACATCGTCGGCATGCTCGCGCTGCCTCACGTCGTGTACGCCGTCAACAAGATGGATCTGGTCGACTACTCGGAGGAGCGGTTCGACGAGATCGCACGCGAGCTCGCCGAGCTGGGCTCGCAGCTCGACATCAGGGACGCCACGGTGATTCCGCTGTCTGCTCTCAAGGGCGACAACGTCGTGGACCGCACTGATGCCATGCCCTGGTATGCCGGGCCGACACTGCTCGAGCACCTCGAGACGATCGAGCTCGACGGCGATCGCGACGTGCAGGACCGGCGCTTCCCGGTCCAGTGGGTGATCAGGCCGATGGCCGACGAGCACCACGACTACCGTGGCTACGCGGGCCGGGTCGCGGGCGGGGTCTGGCACGCCGGTGACGAGGTCGTCGTCCTGCCGTCGGGCCTGCGGAGCCGAGTCGCCGCGATCGACAGCGCCGACGGAGCGCTCGACGCGGCGATCCCGCGCGAGTCGGTGACAATCCTGCTCGAAGATGACGTCGACGTCTCCCGCGGAGATCTGCTCGCCGATCCGGACACGGCACCCGTGGTGGCACGCGAGGTCACCGCGCGCGTCAGCTGGATGGCGGAACGCCCGCTCGAGGACCGCGCCCGCCTGCTCGTCAAGCACACGACGCGCACGGTTCCCGCGCGCGTCGACGAGATCGTCACCGTCGTCGACATCCACACGCTCGAAGACCGCTCGAGCCCCGGGAAGATGGAGCTGAACGATCTCGGGGTCGTGCGGTTCCGGCTCGCCGATCCGCTGGTCGTCGACCCGTACGTGCGGAACCGGAGCACCGGCGCGTTCATCTTGATCGACGAGTCGACGAACGAGACGGTCGGTGCCGGCATGGTCCTGGCGGCAGCCGGTGCCTGACACCGCTCTGCGGCGTGGCGCCGACCCGTACCGCGACATCCAGGTGATCGACTCGCGCGCTCCCCGCACGAACCAGGCGGTCGTCGGGATCGTCTCGGCGCTCGCAGTCGCCACCGGCTGGTGGTGGCTCCTCGTCCTGCTCGCGCTGCAGCTCGCGCTGGGCCTGAGCTTCGGCCGTCGCTTCTGCCTGCCGTGCCTCGCCTATTTCGAGCTGATTCAGCCGCGCTTCGGCGAAGGCCCGCTCGAGGACTCGCGTCCGCCGCGCGCCGCGAATGTGGTGGGGCTCTTCGTGCTCACCGCCGCCTCGCTTGCGTACCTTGCGGGCCTCGGCACGCTCGGCGCGGCGCTGGGCATTCTGGTCGCGCTGCTGGCGTCGCTCGCCGCGCTCACCGGCTTCTGCACGGGCTGCGAGGCGTACAAGCTCGGCTGTCTGCTGCGCGGCCGCCCCTTCGTCTCCTGTCCGCTGCCGCCCCGGGCATGACTTCGCCGGCATGACCTGGCAGTTCTCAATCGCCGGACTGATGATCGGCGTGCTCGTCGGCATGACCGGCATGGGCGGCGGCTCCCTGATGACGCCGATGCTGATCCTGCTGTTCGGCTTCGACCCGAAGACAGCCGTCGGCACCGACATCCTGCACGGAGCGGTCTTCAAGTCGTTCGGTGCGGTTCGTCATCGCCAGCTCGGCAACGTGCACATGCCGCTGGCTCTGTGGATGCTGATCGGCTCGGCTCCGATGTCACTCGTCGGCGTGCAGATCGCGAGCTCGTTCTCCGGCAACACGATGGACACGATGACGAAAGTGGTCGGCGGGACGCTGATCATCGGCGGCTTCGGGTTCCTGTTGAAGACGTTCGTTCGCGGGCACGTCATCGATGCCCGGTTCGATCTCGCCCGCCGCGACCGGCTGTTCGCGATTCTGATCGGCGCCGTGTTCGGCTTCGTCGTCGGCTTGACGTCGGTCGGCTCCGGCACGTTCTTCGGTCTCGCGATGCTCCTGCTCTTCCCGCTGTCGGCGGCGCGGATCGTCGGCACCGACATGCTCCACGCCGCTCTGCTCCTCTGGGTGGCCGGCGTGGGCCACCTGATCCACGGGAACGTCGACCTGCACGCGATGGCCTGGCTGCTCGTCGGCTCGATCCCCGGCGTGCTGATCGGCTCGCACCTTTCGATCCGCGTGCCCGAGCGGGCACTCCGCATCGCCTTCGGGCTCGTGCTCATCCTGTCCGGAATCAAGATCGTGAAGCTCCCCTACTCGGACTCGTTGATCGTGGGAGTCGGGGTGCTGGGAGTCATCGCGTTCCTGATCTGGTCGGGCCGCCGACTGCAGACGCGTCGCCTGCAGGCGCGCCGGCTTCCCGCGCACGACCCCGCATAGAATCCTGCGGGCGTGGCCCGGGTCCTGTCGACGGCGTTCGTCCTCGCCCTGCTCGCGGCGACGGCTGCGGCATTCGCACTGACCGAGCGCGCCAAGCTCGAGCGCTCTCCGATCTACGGCACACGCGTCGACCCGACCTTCTCGCCGGCCGGGAAGGTGAAGCCGGTCGCGCACGTCGTCTTCCGGGTGCGGCCGCGGGAGCGCGTCGACGTCCTGATCGTGGACGGCGAAGGACGCACCGTTTCGACGCTGCTCTCCAACCGGAGCGTCCGCCCGCGCACGCGGCTCGATCTCGTCTGGAACGGCATCACCCCCGCGGGGCTGCTCGTTCCCGACGGCGACTACAGGCCGGTCGTGAAGCTCCTGCACTCGCACCGCACGATCACGCTGCCGAGCGAGATTCGGGTCGACACGGTGCCGCCGAAGATCGTCGTCAAACACCCGCAGTACCCGATCATCTCGCCGGACGGCGACGGGCGCCACGACGTGTTCACCTTCCACTATGCGATCAACGAGAAGGCGCATGCGATCCTGCTCGTGCGCGGCGACCAGGTGCTGTTCACGCGGACGAGCAAGTCGTCCGGTGAGCTCACGTGGAACGGGCGGCTGCCCGGCGGCGCGCGGGCGCGCCCCGGGCGCTACGTGCTCTCGATCTCGGCCCAGGACATCGCAGGAAACCGCGCGAAGGGCTACCCGTTTGCGATCGCGCAGGTGCGGTACGTCGTGCTCGCACGGAAGCGGATCGTCGTCGCGCCGGGCGCCAGGTTCGCGCTTCGCGTCTCCACGGACGCCCCCGTGGTGCGCTGGCGGTTGAACGGCCGCCACGGCGTGCTTCCGCGCGGGACGCTGCATCTTCGTGCACCGAAGTCGAAGGGCGTGTTCAACCTGTACATCTTCGCGGGCACGCATGTCGCGCGGTCCGTGGTGGTGGTGAGATGAGCACCGGCGTCGCGCAGGTCACGGGCGCAATCGGCGCTCTCGGTCTCGCACTGCTCATCATCGCCCCGCGTCGTGACCTGCGCGTGGCCGGCCTGGCGGTCTGGGCGGTCGGCTGTGCGGGGCTGACCGTGTACCTCGCCCCGCACGGGCACCATCGTCTGCTCGCGGCCGCCGCCCTGTTCCTCGCCGTTGCGGCTGCCGGCTGCACCTGGCTGGTTCTTCGCCTCCCCTGGCTGCTCGCGCTCGCGACACTCGCGTGCGTGCCGGGGCGCATTCCGGTGCACGTCGGGTCGACGCAGGCGAACCTCCTGTTGCCCCTCTACGGCGTCGTCGTGGTGGCAGCGCTCGCGCTCGCCTGGGACCTGTACGGCGACGACTCGAACCGCTCGCGGGAGCTCGGGCCGCTGGCCTGGCCGGTCGCGGCGTTCATCTCCTGGGAGGGCGTGTCGCTGCTCTGGTCGAAGGATCCCAGGCAGGGCGCGATCGAGCTGCTCTTCTTCGTCCTGCCGTTCGGTCTCCTGGCGGTCGTGCTCGCAAGGCTCACGTGGTCGCGCGGCTGGGTGCTCGCCCTCTACGTCCAGCTCGCGCTGATGGCCCTCGTCGTCGCCGTGATCGGCATCTACCAGTACGAGACGCGGACGATCTTCTGGAACCCGAAAGTGCGCGTCGACAACGCGTACGCGCCGAGCGGCTGGTTCTACCGGGTCAACTCCGTCTTCTACGACCCGTCGATCTACGGCCGCTTCCTCGTGGTCGGGATCCTGGCAAGCCTCGTCGTCGTTCTCGTACGCCGCGGCGACCCGCTCTGGGCGGTCGCCGCCGCGCTGGCGATCGTCGTCACCTGGGCCGGTCTGCTCCCGTCGTTCTCGCAGTCGAGCTTTCTCGCCCTGATGGTCGCGGTCGCGGTCGCCGTCGTGATCACGTGGGGGCGGTGGAGCCTGCTGCTCGTCGGCGCAGTCGTCGTGCTGCTCGCCGTCGCGCTCGCCGCCTCGCCTGCGATCAGGCACAAGGCGTCGCTCTCGCATGTGACGAGCGGCCGCTCGACGCTCGTCTCGACGGGGCTGAAGGTCGCCTATCACCATCCGGCGGGCGGGGTGGGGGTCGGCGGCTTCAAGCGCGCCTACGCAAATCTGGCGCACCTGCGCGGCAAGGATCCGAAGGCTGCTGCGTCGCACACGACGCCGATCACCGTCGCAGCCGAGCTGGGGCTCCCCGGCCTGCTGCTCTTCGCCTGGCTCGTCGTCACGGCCGTGGTGCTCGCATTCCGGCGGCTCGGGCGCGACTTCGACGGCGCGGCCCGTCTCGCGTTCGGACTAGCCTTGGTCGCGATCCTCGTGCACTGCGTCTTCTACAACGCGCTCTTCGAAGACCCCTCGTTCTGGGGCCTCCTCGCGCTGATCGCGGTCGGCGCCCGCATCTGGCGCCCGGTCGACCCCGTCGAGGTGTCGCCGTGATCGACGGAGTCGAGCGGGCGCTCGTGCTTGCACCGCACACTGACGACGGTGAGTTCGGCTGCGGCGGAACGATGGCCCGGCTCGTCGAGGCCGGGGCCGACGTGCGCTACGTCGCCTTCTCGATCGCGACGCGATCGCTGCCCGACGGCTTCGCTCCCGACACGCTCGCGCGCGAGGTGCGCGAGGCGACCGCGGAGATCGGCATCTCCGCCGGGAACCTGACGGTGCACGACTTCGACGTGCGCACGTTCCCCGACCACAGGCAGGAGATCCTCGAGCTGCTGATCGAGATCTGGAGCGACTGGCGGCCGGACTGCGTGTTCATGCCGTCGGTGCACGACGTGCACCAGGATCATCAGACGATCGCGAGCGAGGGCCTGCGGGCGTTCAAACGGACGACGATCCTCGGCTATGAGATTCCGTGGAACAACTTCGACTTCAGTTACCAGGCGTACCTTGCGCTCGAGGAGCGGCATGTCGAGCGCAAGGTCGCCGCCCTCGAGAAGTACGCCTCGCAGCAGCATCGCCGCTACGCGAACGCCGAGTACGTCTGGAGCGTCGCCCGCACCCACGGCACCAACGTGAACCGGGAGTACGCCGAGGTGTTCCAGGTCTACCGCGTCGTCGCCTGAGTCGAGCGGGCCGCCCCGGCGGGCTGAGGTCGTAGAGTACGCGGGTGGGCAGCGGGCCCGATCGCGCGCGCTTTCGGCTGGCAGAGCTCGTCGCTGCGCTTTCGCTCGGCATCGACCTCGGCTTCGGGCAGCCGATGGAGCACGTGCTCCGGCAGTGTTTGATCGCCCTGCGGCTCGCCGAGCGGATCGGCCTCGACGAGGAGGCCCGCGCGGGCGTCTACTACACGGCTCTGCTCGTCAACGTCGGTTGTCACACCGATGCCCACGAGCAGGCGAAGTGGTTCGGCGACGACATCGCGCTGAAGTCGGGCAAGTACGACTACGAGCCCAGGAGCGTGCGCGGGGCTGCCGCTGGGATTCGGCTGCTCGGCTCGGGCAACTCGCCGCTGCAGCGTTTTCGGATCGGCCTCGAGTTTGCCGTTTCCGGCCACCGCGAGCTGGACGGCATGATCGCTCACCATGCTGCGATGGCGCGAGCGCTCGCCGAGCAGCTGCGCCTGCACGACGAGGTGCTCGATGCACTCGGTGCGGCATACGAGTTCTGGGACGGGCACGGCTGGCCGGGTGAGCTCAGCGGGGTCGAGGTCCCGCTCACTGCGCGGCTCGCACAGATCGCCGAGTACGTCGAGGTCTCCCACCGCATCGGCGGAGTCGATGCAGCCAGGGACCTGGCGCGCAAACGTGCGGGAATGCAGTTCGACCCGGAACTGGCGAGGCTTGTCAGCAGCGAGGCGGAGCTGATCTTCGCGGGTCTCGATTCGATCGGGACCTGGGATGCGGTGATCGACGCCGAGCCCGGGCTCGCCGTCGTGTTGTCGGAGGAGCTGTTCGACGAGGCGCTGCTCGCCGTGGCGAACTTCGTCGACTTGAAGTCGCCGTTCACGCTGGGGCACGCGGGCGCCGTCGCCGAGCTCGCTGCGGCGGCGGGAGCCCAACTCGTGCCGCTCGAGCAGGTGCCGCAGCTCCGTCGGGCGGGTCTCGCTCACGATCTCGGCCGGCTCGGGATCTCGAACGCCATCTGGGACAAGCCGGGGCCGCTCGGCCCCGGCGAATGGGAGCGCGTCCGCATCCATCCGTACCTGACGGGCCGCATGCTCGATCAGTCGCAGGCGCTCGCCCCGCTCGGCGCGATCGCCGTCCAGCACCGAGAGCGTCTGGACGGGTCGGGCTACCCACGTGGCCTCGCCGGAGCCGCCGTCTCTCTGCCGGCGCGCATCCTCGGCGCGGCCGACGCCTACCAGTCGATGCGAGAGCCGCGTCCTCATCGGCCGCCGCTTCCGGCCGTCGAGGCGGCCGCGGAGCTGCGCGCGGAGGCGAGGGCGGGGCGATTCGACCGGGAGGTGGTCGAGGCGGTTCTCGGCGCCGCCGGCCATCGCGTCTCGCGGCGCCCGGGAGGGCCGGCCGGCCTCACGGCGCGAGAGATCGATGTGCTCAGGCTGCTCGCACGCGGGCTTTCGAACAAGGAGATCGCCGCGCGCCTGGTGATCACGCCGAAGACCGTCGCCAACCACGTCGAGCACATCTACGCGAAGATCGGCGCGTCGAGCCGCGCCTCGGCGTGCCTCTTTGCGCTGCAACACGGGTTGCTCCCGGAGGAGGAACCGGCAGCTCAAAGATGAGTCGAACGCCTCATGAAGACGATCTCGCTCATCCCTAATCTCGGTCGAGTCAATCGAAAGGAGCTGCGAGCGATGCCGAAGGTTTCGAAAGAGAGCGCGGCGCACGTCGATGACCACGGGGTCGTGGAGGACCGGCATGAGGACATCGCCGGCCATACGATCAACTTCGTCTCGTTCCGCCAGGACGTCGATGCGACTCCGCTCCTCAAGGGACTGCCGGGCGACAAGTGCAACTGCCCGCATTGGGGCTACGTCCTCAAGGGTCAGCTGACCTACCGCTTCGACGATCGCGATGAGGTGTTCCGCGCCGGCGATGCGTTCTACCTTCCGGCGGGTCACATCCCGGTCGTGACGGCGGGGACCGAAATCGTCCAGTTCAGCCCGAGCGCGGAGCTGCATGCCGTCTCGGAGACGATGACGAGGAATGCCCAGCAGCTGATGCAGCACGCCTGACCGACGGCGACAGGAAGGAGATCGGGCATGCTGCTTCCATGTCGATCGCTCCCACGACGACCGTCGGCGCCGTCCACCTCACGGTGGCCGACCTCGAGCGCTCACTCGTCTACTACACCGGGTCGATCGGGCTCGACGTGCTCGGGGTCGGCGGCGGGGAGGCGAGCCTGGGCGCCGGCGGCCGCGAGCTGCTGCACCTCGTCGAGGAGCCGGGCGCCCGCCCGGCCGACGGCTATGCGGGGCTCTTCCACTTCGCGCTGCTCGTGCCGGAGCGGCGTGACCTCGCCGGCTGGCTGCAGCACGCGATCCGCGACCAGGTGCAGCTGACGGGGGCGTCGGATCACTTCGTCAGCGAGGCGCTCTACCTGCGCGATCCCGATCACCACGGGATCGAGATCTACGCCGATCGGCCACGTCGCCTCTGGGACGGCGAGGCCGGCCGAATCGGCACCTGGCCGCTCGACGTCGACGACCTGCTCGCCACCAACACCGAGCCGACGGCCGCGCTTCCCGCCGACACTCACATGGGCCACGTGCACCTGCGCGTCGCCGACGTCGACGAGAGCATCCACTTCTATCGCGACGTGGTCGGGTTCGACCTGATCGCGCAGCTCGGCGACCAGGCGGCCTTTCTCAGCGCGGGTGGCTATCACCATCACCTGGGGGCGAACACCTGGGAGAGCCGAGGCGCGTCAGAGGCGCCGGCGGGCACGGCGCGCCTGCTGCACTTCACGATCGTCGTCCCGGACGCCGACGAGCGCGACCGGGTAGCGGGAGCGGTGGGCGGGGACCTGCGCGACCCGTCGGGGAACGCGTTCGTGCTGGCCACGTGACATTCGGCACGATTGGGGGCACAATTGCCCCATGACCTCTCTCGTACAGAAGGCGATCGCCGAGGAGCACCATCTGGAGGAGATCGCGAAGGACGGCTACGCGCCGGCGACGATGCCGATCGTGCTCGGCGGGATCATGCTCGCCCTGATCGGGATCGTGGGCCTCGCGCTCGGGATCACGCTCGCGGTCTACTACCTGTCGTAGTCCGCCGATCCAGCCTGCGTGCTCAGCTCGCGCGGAAGCGGCAGGGCGTGCACGACCACGAGCGTCTTCGTCGGGCGCGTCAGGGCGACGTAGAGCTCGCGCAGCTCGATGGACGCCGGCTCGACCACGACCACGTGGTCGAACTCGAGCCCTTTCGCCTGCACGCGGCGTCAGCACGGGCACGCCGTCCCAGAGATCGTCGCCCGGTAGCCGCTCGACGAGCTGTTCGGGCACGATCACCGCGAGGAGCCCATCGGGCGAGGCGGCGGCGTGATGATAGGCCTCTGCGAGCAGATGCTCCTCCGCCACCCGGTGCACCGCCGGCGCGGCGGCGCCGGTGCGATAGGAGATCGGCGCTGCGACGTCGGGCGCGATCGTGTCGAGCAGCGGCAGTGCGAACTCCATGATCTCGCGCGGCACGCGGTAGGCGTGCCGGAGCTCCTCGACGTCGGCGTCGCCGCCGCGCGGCAGGTGCGGGAGGACGTCGTCCCAACTCCGGTGGCGCACTGCGCCCGTGGCCTGGGCGATGTCGCCGAGAATCGTCAACGCGCCCTCGCGCGCGCGGCGGGCGACCATGCGGAGCTGCATCGGCGTCAGGTCCTGCGCCTCGTCGACGATCACATGCCCGTACGCGCGGGGCGGCGTGCCGATCAGTGCGCGAGCCTCGTCGAGGAGCGGGATGTCGCCGTCCGACCACCCGGCGCCGCGGCGAACGAACAGCTTCTGCTCCGCCTCTGTGAGGATCCCCTCGGCGGCCTGGGAAAGGAACGCACGCGAGCGAGTCAACGACTGCACGAGCTTGTCCGGGGAAACGACGGGCCACGCTGCCTTGAGCACCCGGTCGAGATAGCCGTTCGCGCGCAGCGCCTGTTCGACCTCGTCGAAATTGCGGATTGCGCCCGCACCGAGCACACGTCCGTACTCCTCGTAGAAGCGGCGCAAGACGCTCATGCGGAACCGTTCCCGCGCCGCCGTCGTGGTCCCGAGCTCCGTGCGCACCGAAGCCCGCAGCTCTCGAAGCTCGCGCTCCCGCACCGAGATGAACGACCCTTCGAGCCGCAGCACCAGCTCTTCGGGCTCCGACCGGAGCCGCAACTCGGCGGCGTGGGCGATCACCTCCACCACCCGGAGGTCCGTCTTCAGGCGCGCGACGTCGGGTGGGTCGCGACGTTGCGGCTCGGCGCCGTCGACGAGCTCGCCGACCGCGCGCTGGTCGACCGCGTCCTCGCCGAGAGCGGGCAACACGTGCGAGACGTAATCCATGAAGGTTCGGTTCGGCCCGATCACGAGCACGCCGCGATGCTGGAGCGTCTCCCGCCGGGTGAAGAGCAGCCACGATGCTCGGTGCAGGCCGACCGCGGTCTTGCCGGTGCCCGGCCCGCCCTGGATCACGAGCGGCGTGTCTGGCGCGTGGGTGATCAGGCGGTACTGATCGGCCTGGATCGTCGCGACGATGTCGCGCATGTGCACGTCGCGGTTCCGTTCGAGCTCTTCGAGCAGGAAGTCGCCGACCGCCGCACCGTCGACGATCGAACCGTCGAGTGCCTCGTCGGCGATGTCGAGCAGGCGACGCCCGTCGGTGCGAAAGCGGCGGCGGAGCGTGACGCCGTGCGCATCCTGTGGGGTCGCGGTGTAGAACGGCCGAGCGGCCGGCGCCTGCCAGTTGACGACCAGTTGTCGCTGCTCCTCGTCGTGCACCCACCGCCGGCCGATGTAGAACGGGCGCGCCATCGTCTCGAAGTCGAGCCGGCCGAAGCAGAGGCCGCGCTCCGCGTCCTCGAACGTCCGCAGGCGCTTGGCCGCCCAGGCGTCCATGGCCGCCTGCGCGACCTCGCCGTCGACCTTGTCGCCGGCGGAGGCGACCACGTCGCGCATCCGCTCGAGGTGGCGGTAGGCGCGATCGACGTAGGCCTGCTCGGTCGGGAGCTCGGGATGGGTCATGAGCGCACGCTATGCGGCTGTGAGGCTTTACGAAAGCCTTACCGAGTTGCAGGTGGATCTTGAGACGCGCCGGGGAACATGGCCGTGATGAAGCGCCTGCTCCTGTTGTCGCTCCTCGCCGTCGTCGCTCTGCCGGCACAGGCGCACGCAGCGACTCCGTGCCGGGACAGGATCTTCAACGACTGGTACGCCGACGGGAAGATCGCCTCGACCTACTCGCACGCCTGCTACGTCGATGCGCTTCGGCATATCCCTCCCGACGCGAAGGTGTACTCGAACCTCGGCGACGACATCCTCGCCGCGATGCGGGCGAGTGCGCGGCACGCGGAGGGCAAGGCTGCGCCGACGCAGGTCGGCCACGGCTTCACGACGCACAACGTGCTCGCGGTGTCGCACACGCAGTCGCCGCAGCAGTCGTCGGCGCAGTCGCAGTCCTCGTCGTCTGCGGCGTCGCACGATCCGTCACTGGGTGAGACGAGCGCGAGCGCGAGCGTTGCCGCCGCACCGGCGGGCACGCCTCTGCCGTTGCTCGTGCTCGGCGCCCTCGCGCTGGCGCTCGTCGCTGCCGGGGCGATCGGCGCCGGCGTCAAGCACTCGCGCTCACGGCGCCGCTAGTCGCCTGAGCCGCGCCCGTTCGGCGGGCAGGTAGAACCCGAGGAGCGCGAGTAGGAGCGGGTACACCGCGACGCAGAGGAGCGACGGGATGAACGACAGCCCGCCCACGCGCGCCACGACGTTGAGCGCAACGGCTGCACCGACGGCAGTGGCGACTCGCCGCCACTGATAGGGAACCGGGTAGACGCTCTGCGCGTACAGCGTCATCCCGACGAAGAGCACCAGATACGCGACGAGTGTCGAGATCGATGCACCGACCATGCCGTACTCCGGGATCAGCCAGAAGTTCAAGGCGATGTTCACCGCCGCTCCGACGCCCGTCACGACCCAGTTTAGCTGCGTCTTGCGCGCGCGTCCGCTGCCGATCGCCAGCACGGTGTATCCCGCGTAGATCGCGCCGGCGAAGGCGAGGAGCGCGATTCCCTTCTCGGCGCGCTGGTATTCCGGCGCTGTGAGGAGCTTCGTCCACCAGGGCGCGAGGCCGCCCAGAGCCAGCGCCCCCCAGGACGCGAACGCAAGCAGGTACGTGAGCACGAAGGCGTAGGTGCGCTTGGCTTCGCGGTCGTCCTCGATCGAGTAGGCGAAGGCCGGCCAGGCGGTGCGGAACGCGATGATCACGAACGTGATCACCGACGCGATCTTGATCGCCGCCGAGTAGACGCCGACCTCCGCGTTGCCGTTGAACCAGGAAACGAACTCACGGTCGATGAAGTTGATCGTCCACAGGGCGAGCGCGGACGGGACGAGCGGCATCCCGAACTTCTGCATGCGCCGGAACAGCCCGCGGTCGAACTCGAACCCGAGTTGTTCTCGCCGGTAGCCGGCGAGCGCGAGGTACACGATCAGCGTGCCCGTGAAGTTCCCGACGACGAGACCGATCGCGCCCCAGCGGAAGACGGCGACGAAGAGCACCATCGAGGCGACGGTGATGAGCACGTTCGCGATGCTCGCGATCGCGTACGCGGTCGATCGCTCCTCGACGCGAAAGAGGGCGGTCAGTTGCTGGTAGTTCGTCTGGGCCCACAGGCCGACCGCCCCTGCTCGCACGAGCCAGGAGTTGTCGCCGAGGCCGATCAGATGGCTGATCTGCGGTGCCAGCACGAGCCCGACCACGAGGCCCGCCGTCGCGGTG
Source organism: uncultured Thermoleophilia bacterium (assembly GCA_963821575.1). Lineage (GTDB taxonomy): Bacteria > Actinomycetota > Thermoleophilia > Gaiellales > Gaiellaceae > PALSA-600. The sequence goes on along the minus strand of CAWGEJ010000009.1, from coordinate 69,649 downwards.
CCCATCGTGAACCAGAACGACGTGCGGATCACGGTGAGCTTGGCGGCCGGCTCCTTCGCGTCGAAGTAGAAACGGAAGAAGGCGCTCGAAATCCCCAGTTGCAGGGCGATCGCGAGCACCGCCGTTGCGGCGGTGATGATCTCGACCTCTCCGTAGGCCGTCGGCGGGAGGTAGTGCAGGTAGAGCGGCAGCAGGATCGTCGCGAGGATCCGCGACACGAGGCCACCGACGCCGTAGACCGCCGAGTGGCGGACGAGGCGCCGCATCTGGAAGGCGAGGCTCAACGAACGGAACCGTAGAGATCGAGGAGGCGGTCGGCCACGCGGTCGATGTCGTGCACCTGCTCGACGTATGCCCGGCTCTCGGCGCCGATTCGGCGACGCAGGGCAGGCTGTTCGACCAGGGGCCGCAGCGCATCGACGAGCGTCTCGGCCGTCGCAGGCACGATCGGGATCCGCACTCCGAAGCCGGCCGCGCTCCGCTCGACGACGTCGGGCTTCAGGTAGGTGACGACCGGTTTGCCGAGAGCCATCGACTCGAGTGCGAAGACGCCGTGCCAGCCTGCGTTGAGCTGGTCGACGACGATGTCGGCGCGGGCGTAGCGCGCGCGTGCTTCCTCGTGGGGCACGCCTTCGACGATGTCGAGCTCGACCGGCAGCTGTGCGCACGCCTCGATGACGAATCGAGTGCCCTTCTTCTCCCGGTTCGACGGCGCATGGACGACAAGGGGCCGTGGGCTGTCCGACGGCGGCCTCGGTGCGAACTCGCGGAGATCGAGCCCCGGCGGGATCACGTGCGCCTCGGGCACCCAGCGCGTCGCGTCGTAGGAGCCGACGATCTCCGCGTCGGCGTGCTTCCCGTACGCCAGCTCGTCGCGCGTCTTGCCCCGGATGTCCGAGCCCAGATAGTGGAAGACGCTCTTCTTTCGGAGCGCCCGCAACAGTGGAAACTGAAGCGACTTCGGGATCAGCGTCAGCCCGAAGTAGAAGTGGAAGACGTCGGTCTTCGGCGCCAGCCGCGCGAACGCAGCGAACTGTTGTGCGAGCCTCTGCGCCAGCGGCCCGTGGCGGTCGAGCGACCAGTCCGCCTCGTGGTGAAGCTTCCCCCGCTCGAAGACGACGAGCCGGGCGTCGACCCCCTTCCGCCGCAGAGCCTGCACGTTCGCCCACGGGATCCCGGCGATGTTCACCGGGCAGTGCGTGACACGCAGCCCCTGTGGAAACTTTGTCACGCTTTCGTTACGTCGTTTGGCGTCCCGGGCCTCGCGCCCCACAGCCCCATTTGCAGGCACTTCGCGGCCGGGTCAGCGCCGGCGGCAGCTCGAGCTCCGTCGTTTGGCGACGGGACACGACCCGCCGAGACCGGTCCGGAGGTGCTCACTGGTCGAACTCGAGCTGGTCGAAGTAGCGGAGCGCGGTTCGGCCCGGGCGGATGCGTGCGGCGTGCGTTCGCAGCTCGTCGTCGGAGATCTCCCCGAGCGCACGCTTCACGCCCAGATACGGCAGGTTGAGATCCTCCTGGTAGACGATCGTCGAGATGCGCGGGTTGATCTCGATCACGTGCTCCCCGACGAGCTGGATGTTGAAGAAGTGCTCGATCCCCAGCTCGGCCACGATCAGGTTGCCGGTGCGCATCAGCTCCTCGTCCGCGAGCGTGACGAAGTACATCGCGAGGCCCGCGCGCATCGCCTCGCGCGTCTTCGGATGCCCGAGCACGATTTCGCGGCCGTTGCCGATCCCGTCGATCGTCCGCTCACCGCCGGTCGCGAGCTCCATGACGAGCAGGTCGGGCCCGCCCTCGTCCGGCAGCAGCTCGACCGCCTCCTCGAGGCGCATCGCAACCGACCCCGGCCGCTCGTTCAGGAGCTGGTGCGCACGATCGACCGTCGGGTCGAGGATGCGAAAGCCGCGCGAGCCGGACGAGAACACCGGCTTGAAGCACACGGCACGGTCCGGATAGCCGAGCTCGCGTGCCGCTACCTCGACCTCCCGCGCGCCGTTGACGCGCCGGAACTCCGGTGCGCGAACGCCGATGCGATGGAGAAACGTGTACGTCTCGGCCTTGTCGTTCGAGCGGTGAATCGCGTCCGGGCTCGAGACGAGCACCGGCATGGGGAAGCGCTCCACGTGCGCCGCGAGCCCCTCGAGGTCGAACGACGACTGCGGCAGGATTGCAGCGACGCCCTCGCTCTCGGCGACGGCGAGCATCGCGTCCGGAAAGGCGGGATCGGCTCCGCCGGGCACGACGTGGAACGCATCACAGAGGTGCCGGCCGACCGAGCGCTCGCTCATGTCCGTCCCGACGAGTCGCAGCTCGCGCTCGCCGTTCTCGCGCAACGCCCGCAGGAGCGCGGCGGTTCCCGGCGCGCCCGCCGCCGTGACCATGACCGTGATCGGTTTCACGAGAGGTCGATTCTGTCGTGGCGCAGGTGCTCGAGGCGCACTGCCCGGTCGGCGTCGAGCATCGACTCCATCGATTCGCGCATCGTGGCACCGTCGAACGCCCAGATCTCCGGATGCGTGAGCAGCTGCAGCCATTCGAACGCGCCCCGCTCGAGCTCGCCGTGTGGGCATCCGTGCCGCCAGCGCTGATTCGAGTCCGAGCGATAGTGCTCCGGATCGAAGAACGGCGCTTCCATCACGTTGACCGCGCCGGCGATCGGCGCCTGCATGTACTCCGGGTCCGGGTTGTGCCACGCCACGACCGGATCGAACCGGTCGTCCAGGTCGACGTCGGGCCACACCGCGTGGTGGGCGACTCGATGTCCGAGCTCGCGCAGCCGCGCAATCGTCCGCTCGCCCTCCGCAGACGCGAGGTTGTAGAAGACCGAGCGCGTCATCAGGAACCACGTCGACCAGGCGCCCTCGTCAGCCTCGGCTTCCGCGACGAGGAGCGCGCCCTCGAGCGAAAGGTCGACATCGTGGCGCAGGATGATCGTGCCCTCCTGCGGGGGATGGTCGAAACCGGCGAGCGCGTAGCCGCCGACCCGCGCGGCGCGGATCAGCTCACGGTAGTGCCGGAGGGAGAAGTCGCAGGTCATTCGACCTCCACATCGAGGAGCGTGGCGGCGGCCTCGGCGCGCTCGAGCGCCTCGAGGTTCGTCGCCGCGGTCGCGATCACGTAGCCGCGCCGGTCGCCGTCGACGCGCACGGGTCGGATCGTCTCGCCGACCTGCAGATAGACGTCCGCCTGCACGACGCCGGGGAACGCGAGCACCTTGTCGAGCGGCCCGATCCGCTTCACCCGCCCGGTCGGCAGCGGCCCCGGCTCGGCGGTGAAGAAGCGAATCGCAAGCGGCTGCTTGAACTTCGGCTGCACGAGCTCGTCGGGCAGCTCCTCGCCGAGAGCCATCCGGATCTGCACGTCGACGAGGTCGACGCCTGTCGCGACGCGCACGAGGTCGGCCATCTGCCCGCCGGGGATGCGGGCCGCGCACTCGACGACGACCACCCGGCCGCCGGGCGCCGCGATCAGCTGCGGGAACGCGATGCCCGTCTTCAAGCCGAGCGCGTGCACCGTGTGCACAGCGACGCGCTCCGACTCGTCGAGCTGCTCGCCGTAGGCCGTCGCGGGGTACACGTGGATCCAGCCGACGCCGAAGCCGATCCCCGGCGGGCGCAGCCGGTCGGACAGCGTCAGCGGGATCGACTCGCCGTTTCTGGAGACGACGATGCCGTTCATCTCGACGCCGTCGACGAACTCCTCGAGGATCGCCTCCCCCGTCGGCGACGCCAGCACGACCTCGTGGAGATGCGCATGGATCTCGTCGAGGGACTCGACGCGGAACACCGCGCGCTGCCCGCCCGAGTCGGCCGGTTTGAGCACGGACGGGAACCCGACTTCGTTCGCGGCCCGCCGTGTCTCGGCGATCGACCGAACCGCCGCGTAGCGCGGCTGGGGGACGCCCGCGTCTGCGAGCCGGGTGCGCATCGCGATCTTGTGCGTCATCAGGTGCGCGGTCTCGACGCCGATCCCCGGCAGCCCGCGTGCCTCTGCGACCGCGGCGACGATCGGCACGGCGCGGTCGGCGCTGACGGTCATCACACCGTCGAGCTTGATCCGCGCCGTCGCCTTGATCACCGCGGCCGCATCTGCGAAGTCGACGACCTTGGCGATGTCGGCTCCGGCGAGGCCAGGCGCTTCCGGATTGCGATCGACGGCGACCACCCGCAGGCCGAGCTCCTTGGCCTGCAGGATCGCCCGGCGCTGGTGGCGCCCTGCGCCGACGAAGAGGATGGTCTTCACGCCGGGGGAATGCTACTGCGCCGTTTCGCCGCCGCTTCAGCCGGTGACGCGGCGCACGTCGCGGTAGCGCAGGTCCCTGACGGTGAGCTGCACCTTCGCACTCAAGGAGCTCGGCCGGAGCTCCGCGCAGAGCACCGCGGAGGCTCCCGGTCCCCGCGCGCCGTAGCGCAGCCCGTCCGAAAGCGCCGGCACCGACCGCCAACCGTCGGCCCCGAGCTCGTACAGCTCGTCCTCCCAGACGACGAAGCCCGCCCGCTCGAACCGGTCGACCCATTCGCTCGGCTCGTAGACGACCTGCTCGGGGAGCAGCTCGCGTGTGCCGGTCGGCACCGTCACGAGCAGCCGCGCCGACACACGGCGCAGTTCGCGCAGCGCCGCATCGACCGACTCTCCGGCCTCGGCCGCGAGGCCGTACTGCGTGTTGTCGCGCCCGACATGCTCGAGGGTCGAGATGGCGATCGCGAAGTCGAACGCATCGTCGTCGAACGGGAGCTCGCGCAGATCAGCCTGGACACCGGCGAGGCCCGGCACATCGACACGCACGAGATCGACCCCGGTCAGCTCAGGCGCGCCGAGGCCGAGCAGTCCGGCGAGGTAGGAGGGCTCCGCGAACGCGTAGCCGGCGTCGAGCACGCGCCGCTCGCCCGAATAGCGGGCGAGGCACCACGGGATCTCGACCGGGCGCTCGTCCGTGCCCGGGGCGGCGGTGATGTTCCGCGGCCGCTCCCCGGCGGCGCGCTGCGCCGCGGCCCACGCGACGGCGTCGTCCAGGCGGCGGAGCTGGTCGTACTCGGCGGACGTCGCCAGTTCCTGGAGCAGAGCCGCGCGCGACATCCCGTCGCGCAGCCGGGCTTCGGTTGCGACGCGCTCGGCCGGCTCGATGGGCCGGAGCAGGACTCGCCGCCAGAGCACGTCGAGGTCCTCCGACCCGGCTTCGAGCCAGGCAGCAAGGCGTTCGTCCACGCCGGCAGGCTACTGCGGCGCCAGGGCGGACCGCAGCAGCTCGAGGGTCCCGTCGACGTCGACCGGATAGCCGGCGCCGAGGTGCACGGCGAGGCCGTCCAGGACGACCCCGATGAACGTCCCGACCGAGTCGAGTGCGAGATCGTCCCTCACGCGGCCCTCCACCTGGCTCTCTCTGAGCTGATCCGCGATCTGGGCCTGGAGATCAGGGTTCCGCGCGAGCCACTGCTCGCGCCGCTCCGGGCTCGTGCGCAGGAGACGGGCCACCTCGAGGTAGACCCCCGCCCATTCGGGGTCCTCGGCGCCGATTCGGCGGACGACGCCTTCGAAGCCCTGTTCCAGCCAGAGCGCGCCGATGTCGCGCTGGTCCTCGGTGGCGAGCGCGAAGAAGAGCTCCCACTTGTTCGGGAAGTAGCTGAAGATCGCGCCGCGCGACAGGCCGGTCTCCGTCTCGAGGCGGCTGACGGTGGCGCCCTCGTACCCGTGGCGCGCGAAGGCGCGGCGTGCGCCGTCGAGGATCTGGCGGCGGCGTTCCTCGCGATGCGCGTCGGAGACTTTCGGCACGCTCGCAGTTTACAAAAACGTACGGACGTACTATATTGGCCGTCGATGTTGGCGCGCTCCCGCACCCTGGCCGCCCTCGTGCTCGCCGAGGCCGTCTCGAGCACCGGGACGGCGATGACGTTCGTCGCCCTGCCGTGGTTCGTCCTCTCGACGACGGGCTCGGCTCCGCAGATGAGCCTCGTGCTCGCTGTCGAGATCGCCCCGATCGCGATCTTCGGCATCCCGAGCGGGTCGGTCGTCGCCCGCCTCGGGGCGCGCACGACGATGCTGCTGTCGGACGCGCTCCGTGCCCCCTTGATCGCTCTCGTCCCGGTCCTGTACTGGACCGGGCTGCTCAGCTACGGGTTGCTGCTCGCCATCGTCTTTCTGGTGGGAGTCTTCAGCGCGCCGTACATCGCCTCGCAGCGATCGATCATTCCCGAGTTGTTCGGCGACGACGAGGTGACGGTCTCGAAGGCGTCGGCGATGTTCGGCACGGCGACCCAGTTGCCGATCGTGATCGGCCCCGCCCTCGCCGGAGCGCTGATCTCGTGGATCGGGGCTCCCGCGGTCCTGCTGATCGACGGGGCGACGTATCTCTTCGCGTTTGCCGTGGTGCTGGTCGCGGTTCGCGCGGGACGGCGCGTCGAACAAGAAGGTGACGCTGCCGGCGTCCTCGCGGGGCTGCGGTATCTCTCGCGCGATCGTCTGCTGGGGCCGCTCACCCTGACCGTGATCGTGCTCGACTGCGCCGCGGGAGCAATCGCGGTCGCGGTCCCGGTCGTCGCCTACACCCGCTACGGCCAGAACGCGCACGTCGCCGGCTGGCTGTTCACGAGCTTCGGCGTCGGCGCGATCATCGGTTCCGTGCTCACGCTGAAGGTCCTCGACCGGGTGCCGCCGCTCCGCCTTGCGTGTGTCGCGCTCGTGCTGGCCACGTTGCCGCTCTGGGCCATCGCGGCGCCGATCTCCTGGCCCGCCGCCTGTGCGGCCGTCGTCTGCAGCGGCGTCTTCGTGGCGATGGTCAACGCGCCGATGATGGGGCTGATCACCACGCGCCCGCCGATCGAGTTGCGCGCGAAGGTCCTGACGTCTGTGATGACCGCGAGCGCGCTCGGCGGGCCCCTCGGCCGGCTCGCGGTCGGCCCCGTCTACCGCCTGTGGGGCAATGCCGGCGTCTGGATCATGATCGCGGCCGGCCTCAGTGCCGGAACCGTGCTGTTCATCATCGCGGCGAGCCGGGGCGGCTCCGCCGCCGAGGCGGAGCCCGCCGGAGCGATCGCACCGAGCATCTAGGCTTCCCTCGATGCTCGAGGGCAAGCGGATCTTCATCACCGGCGGCGCCGGATTCATCGGCACCACGCTGGCGCGCGAGCTGGTCGAGCGAAACCAGGTGACCGCCTACGACAACCTGCACCGCGACTCGCTCTCGGGCCTCGACCTCGCGGAGCATCCGAACTTCGAGCTCGTGCAGGGCGACATCCTCGATGCGGACGCCCTTCGCGCCGCCGCCGACGGTGCAACGCACTTCGTCCACTGCGCCGCGATCGCCGGCGTCGACACCGTCCTCGCGAGCCCGGTCCGTGTGATGCGCGTGAACGTGATCGGCACCTACAACGCCCTCGAGGCGGCTCTCGCCACCCTCGGAAGCCTCGAGCGCTACGTCGACTTCTCGACGAGCGAGGTGTTCGGCACGCACGCGATGAACGTCGAGGAAGGCCAGGTCTCGACGATCGGCTCCGTCGGTGAGGCGCGTTGGACGTACGCCGTCTCGAAGCTCGCCGGAGAGCACATGGCATTCGCGTACCACGACGAGCTGAAGCTGCCGACGGTCACCGTCCATCCGTTCAACATCTTCGGGCCGGGCCAGATCGGCGGCGGGGCGATTCGCGCCTTCATCGAAGCGGCGCTCGCCGAGCGTGATCTGACGATCCACGGCGACGGCTCGCAGATCCGCGCCTGGACGTACGTCACCGACATGGTCGCGGGCGTGCTCGCCTGCCTCGAGGATCCGGCTGCGGTCGGTCAGGCCTTCAACATCGGCAACCCGCGCGCGGCCGTGACGGTCTTCGACCTGGCCCAGCGCATCAAGCGCATCAGCGGCGCACCGGGCGAGATCGTCTTCCAGCCGCTTCACTACGCCGACGTGGAGCTTCGCATCCCGAACGTCAAGAAGGCGCGCGAGGTGCTCGGCTGGGAGCCGCAGGTGGAGCTGGACGAGGGCCTCGAGAAGACGATCGCGTGGTACCGGGAAAAGACGCTCCTATCCGCTTAGGCTGGCCCGACGTCGGTGAGCAGGAGCTCGCCGAGGTGGCCCAGGTCCTGGAGAGCGGCATGCTCACCATGGGGCCGAAGGTGCCCGAGTTCGAGGCCGAGATCGCGCGGCTCTGCGGTGTCGACGAGGCGGTGGCGGTGAGCTCCGGAACCGCTGCGCTCCATCTTGCGGTGCTCGCCGCTGCGCTCGAGCCGGGCGACGAGGTGCTCGTGCCCGCCTACACCTTCCCGGCGACGGCGAACGTCGTCGCCCTGTCCGGGTTGAAGCCGGTGCTGGTCGACGTCGACGCGGAGACGATGAACATCGACCCGGCGCGGATTCGCGTCGGCCCGCGCACCAAGCTGCTGCTCGGCGTGCACCTCTTCGGGCGTCCGCTGCCGCTGCATGACCTCCCAGACGTGCCGTTGCTCGAGGACGCAGCCGGCGCGCTCGGTGCCAGCTACAGGGGGCGTGCGTGCGGCGGCCTGGGCGTCGCCGGCTGCCTGAGCTTTCACCCTCGCAAGATCGTCACGACCGGGGAGGGCGGGGCGGTCACCACCTCCGACGATGAGTTCGCCCGCAGGGTGCGCGAGCTCCGCAATCACGGCTGGCGCTCGCTCGCTCCGGCCGACATGCCCGCGCCCGGCCTCAACTACCGCCTCTCGGACATCCTCTGCGCCGTCGGGCTCCCGCAGGCGCGCCGGCTCGACGAGCTGCTCGCGTCGCGCACGCGGATCGCGGCGGGCTACTCCGAGCGCCTCGGGCACCTGCCGGTGCTGTTGCCGCGGGCGGCGGACGGTGACGTGCATGGCTGGCAGGCCTACGTCGTGCAGGTCGACGACCGCGACCGCATCCTCGCCGAGCTGCGGGCGCAGGGGATCGAGGCGCAGATCGGCACCTATTCGCTGCCGCTCCTCGGTGCCTACCGCGACCAGGGTGAGTTCCCCGGAGCCCGACGGGTCTTCGAACGCGCGCTCGCTCTGCCGTTCCACACCCGCCTCTCGGATGCTGAGCTCGACCGAATCGCGGAGGCTCTTGACAAAGTAGTGAGCGTTCACTAACCTACCGGTCATGGTCCTGACTGAACGGAAGACGAAGGAAGAGCGGCGCGAGGAGATCCTCGACGCCGCCGTCGCGGAATTCGCGGAGAAGGGCCTCCACGGCGCCTCGACGGACGAGATCGCCCGCCTCGCGGGGATCTCACAGCCGTATGTCTTCCGCCTCTTCGGGACGAAGAAGGAGCTCTACATGGCCGTCGTCGCACGGTGCTTCCGGCAGACGCTCGAGACCTTCCAGCGCGCGGCGGAGGGCAAGCGGGGCGAAGACGCCCTCTACGCGATCGGCGAGGCCTACGGCGTGCTCCTGGAATCCGACCGCATCTACCTGCGGGCCCAGATGCAGGCGCACGCCGCCTGTGAGGACCCCGAGATCTGCACCGTCGTCCGAAACGGCTTCGGCGACCTCGTCAATTACGTGGAGCGCGTCTCCGGTGCCCCGTCGAAGGAACTCGCAGGGTTCTTCGCGAGCGGGATGCTGATGAACGTGCTTTCCTCGATGAACGCCCCGGCTGAGGATTGGGGCCGCCGGCTGCTCGAGGGCTGCAAGTCCCATCCGTAAGCGTCTCTTTTTTTCGTCCGGAGGTAAGTGATGACTCACAAATCAACAATCGACGTAGGCTTGACGGAGTCGATCGGCAGCGCAGGCGCCGGCTCGCCCGGCGCCGGAGCGAAGCTCTGGTGGACGTTCGCAATCACGTCGGCGGCCCTCTTCATGGTCACGCTCGACAACCTGGTCGTGACCACCGCGCTGCCCGTGATCCGCCACGACCTCCACGCCGGCCTCAGCGGCCTCGAGTGGACCGTCAACGCCTACACGCTCGTCTTCGCCGTCCTGCTCCTGACCGGCGCCGCGCTCGGCGACCGGTTCGGGCGCCGGCTCGTGTTCTCGATCGGGATCGCGATCTTCACGCTCGCGTCTGCCGCCGCGGCGGTCGCGCCGACGATCCTCGTGCTCGACGCCGCCCGCGCCGCCCAGGGGCTCGGCGGGGCAATCGTGCTGCCCTTGACGCTGACGATCCTCTCCGCCGGCGTCCCCGCCGAGCGCCGTGGCGTGTTCCTCGGTGCGTGGGGCGGCATCAGCGGTCTTGCGGTCGCCTTCGGGCCGCTTGTCGGCGGCGCCGTCGTCAGCGGCATCTCGTGGCACTGGATCTTCTGGCTCAACGTGCCGCTCGGGCTCGTGCTCGTCCCGCTCGCCCTGCTCCGGCTCGACGAGTCCAAGGGGCCGTTCGGGAGGGTCGACCTGCCCGGGCTCGGGCTCGTCAGCGCAGGGCTGTTCGGGATCGTGTGGGCGCTCGTCCGCGGCAACTCGGTCGGCTGGGCGACGCCGCAGATCGTCGGTGCGTTCAGCGCCGGCGCGGTGCTCCTCGCCGCGTTCGTCGTGTGGGAGCTGCGCGCCGAGCACCCGATGCTGCCGATGCGCTTCTTCCGGAACCGCACGTTCGCACTCGCGAACATCGGGTCGCTGCTGATGAGCTTCGGGATGTTCGGCTCGGTCTTCCTGCTGGCCCAGTTCTTCCAGACCGTGCAGGGCTACTCGCCGCTCGGCTCGGGTCTGCGCATCCTCCCGTGGACGGCGATGCCGATGATTGTCGCGCCGATCGCCGGCGCGCTGTCGGACCGGATCTCTCCGTCTCGCATCATCGGCACCGGGCTCGCGCTGCAGGCGATCGGGCTCGCCTGGATCGCTGCGGTGTCGACCCCGACGACTCCCTATGTCGACCTGGTCGCGCCGTTCGCCCTGGCGGGGATCGGGATGGGGCTGTTCTTCGCGCCGATCGCGAACCTGGTCCTCTCGACCGTGCGTGACGAGGAAGAGGGGCAGGCGTCCGGTGCGAACAATGCCGTCCGCGAGCTCGGCGGTGTCTTCGGCGTCGCTGTCCTCGCGTCGGTCTTCGCCCGGTACGGCGGCTACACGAGCGGCGATGCGTTCGTGAGCGGGATGACCCCGGCGGTGTACATCGGTGCCGCCGTCGTCGCTGTCGGCTCGCTGGCCGTGTTCGCGATCAAGCGGCGCGCCACGGGCGAGACCCGCGTGCTCGAGCCGTCGTTCGAGGCGGCTGCCTAGTCGAATCGCAACCTGGTCGCGGCCGCGACGACGGCGGCCGCGACCAGTGCGAGCTCGGCGAACGAGACGCGTCAGACCCCCGAGCGGAGCTCATACACCGTCATCGGCTTGCCCGATCGCCCGTGGCCGCGGCCGCGGATCGTGAATCCGAGCTTCTGGGCGACACGGTGTGACGCAGCGTTCTCGGGATCGATGTACGCCGCGACGGATTGCGTCGAGGCCCGCGACCAGAGATCGTCGAGCGCGGCCAGCATTGCCTCCGTGGCGATGCCCTCGTTCCGCCGCGTCTCGGTCACCCACCACCCCGCTTCGATCTCGTCGGCGCCGATTCCGTCGATCCCTTCGCCCGCGAAGTGGAGCTCGGCGACGCCCAGAAAGCTGCCGTCGGCTCCGTCTCGGACAGCCCAGAGCCCGAAGCCGTGCTCGCGCCAATGCGCCTCTGCCGTCGCCGTGTCGCGCGCCGCGTCCTCGGTCCGGCCGGACGCGTCCGCGTGATCTCGTTCGTCGCGCCGCGAGAGTGGCGTCAGGACGAGGCGGCGCGTGCGGAGAGCGATCTCATCAGGCAACGTGCGACCAGGCAGGGTCCGGCTCCCAGAGCGACCACGACGGATCCCACCAGCGGCGGCCCGCCTCGAGCTCGGCGACCACGCGCCGCCCCTCGGCCCAGGTGTCCTCCACCTGCGCCGGTGTGTAACGACCTTCGCGGATGCGCTCCTCGAGCACGTCCGCATCCTTCCACTCCCACCCGCCGTCGGCGGGCACCCAGATGTCGAGCTCGAGATCCTGGGTGTCGTAGCCCGCCTCGGTGCGCCGAAACGGCTCTTGCAGGTTCACGTACCAGCCTCTGAACTCCCGTTCGGGCCCGTGCCAGAACACCCAGATCGCGTGCGCCTCGCCCGGGCGCTGCAGCATCAGCACGCCGTGGCCGTTCCAGGTGGACCTGCCGTGCCAGGGGTGCCGACCGTCCGGAGTCGGCCAATCTCCCGCCGGGAAGCGGAACGGCGTTCCCTCGGAGATATAGGTCGCGAGGAGCTGCGGCTCGTCGCGCACGACGACGACCGGCACCTCGAGCCAGGCCCGCCCGTCGTTCAGCACCTCGCGCCGCAGGATCAGCTCGCCCACGGACCACCTGCGCTCGACCGCCCGCACAGCCTCGACCCTAGAACGCGGCCGTTAGGGTCGTGTGAGGTAGATGCGTGCGGTAGCGTCCCGCGCGCGTGTCGGCGACGGCGTTCGAGTACGTGCACCATCTCGTCACCGTCCCGGTGTCGGTGAACGGGATCGAGACGCGCTTCGTGCTCGACTCGGGCATCGGCCTGGAGCTCGTCTCCGAGTCGCTCTCCGAGCGCGCCGGCTGCCGACGCAGCGAGAGGTCGTACACCGGCCGCCGCATGTCGGGGCAGGCGGTGACGATCGAGCTCGCGGCGGCCGACTCGCTGGCCTTCGGTGGGCTCGAGCGAACGGGCGAGACGGTCGGGGTGCTCGACCTCGCGTTGCCACCTGAGCTGGCGCAGGTCGGAGGGTTCCTCTCGCTGGCCTTCTTCGACGGCGTGCCGTTCACGGTCGACTACGCCTTGCAGGAGATCGTGCTCGAGAGCACCGCGTCTCTCGCAGCTCGGATGGAGCGGGGCGTGCAGGTCGACGTCGCCGTCGAACGCGACGGCCCCGCGCTGACCGTGTTCTGCCCGCTGACGATCCCGGGCGGAAGGACGGTCTCGGTGGAGGTCGACATGGGGAGCGACGCATTGATCCTCGACGAGCGGTTCGCGGGCGAGGTCGGGGTCGATCTCGAGGCCGACGGCGTGCGCCGCGTCGAAGGCATCGACGAGACCGGCAACGCGTTCACGAGGAGCTTCACGACGCTGGCAGGAACGATCGAGGTGCCGGGTGCGGCGCAGCTCTCGCAGGACGCTCCGGACGTGATGTTCCAGCGGATCATCCACGACGGCCTCATCGGCCACTCGTTCCTGCGCCGCTTCGCCGTGACGTGGGACGTCGCCGGGCGCCGGCTGATCTTTGCGCTCCCCGGTTAGGGTCACACGATGGACGTCTCGGTTGTCGTCACCGTCTTGAACGAGCAGGAGTCGGTCGAGGAGCTCTACAGGCGGATCGCCGCCACCCTCGACTCGGCGCTCGCGGCGCCCGTCGAATGGGAGGCGATCTTCATCGACGACGGCTCGACTGACGAGACGTTCGCCCGGCTGCGCGCGCTGCACGCCTCCGATCCGCGCGTGCGCGTCGTGCGGTTCAAGCGGAACTTCGGCCAGCATCCCGCGATGCACGCGGGCCTTTCTCGCGCGCGTGGTGCTCGGATCGTGACGATGGACGGCGACCTGCAGAACGAGCCCGAGGACCTGCCGAAGCTGCTCGCCGCACTCGACCGCGCCGACGTCGCCTCCGGGCGGCGCATCGCTCGTCGCGACTCACCGGGCCGGACGTTGCCGAGCCGCGTGATCAACGGACTGCTGCGACGCTTCACCGGCGTCGCGATCTCCGACTTCGGCTGCGCCTACAACGGCTACCGGCGGGAGGCGATCGAGCCGATGCTCGGAGCGATCGGCCGCCAGAAGTTCACGAAGGCGCTGGTGCTCTCCAGTGGGGTCTCGGTCGAGGAGGTCGACGTCTCGCACGCGGCCTCGGCGTCGGGCTCCCGCTACTCGCCGCTTCGCCTGACGAGGCTCGCGCTCCACGTGGTGGCCGGCTTCTGGCCGCAGCCGGTGCAGTGGATCGGCGTCACGCTCGGCCTCGTCTGCTCTCTCGCCGCCGCGGCGCTCGGGATCTACGGCGTGATCTATTGGATCGCGAACAGCAACTTCCCCGGCCCGCTTGTTCGCCGGAGCAGGCATTGTTCTCGTGCTCGGCATCCAGGGCTTCGTGCTGGCGTTGATCGGGGAGTCGCTCGGTCGCGTCCAGCGGGACGTCGAGGGCAGGCCGCTGTACACGATCGAAGAGGAGCTATGAAACGCGTACTCGTTACAGGCGGGGCAGGGTTCATCTCGTCGAACTTCATTCGCCACCTGCTGGCTGCGACGTCGTACGAGGTCGTGACGCTCGACGCGCTCACCTACGCCGGCAACCTCGAGAACCTCGCCGACGTGATGAGTCACGAGCGCCTCTCGTTCGTGCACGGCGACATTCGCGACGAGAAGCTCGTGCGCGAGCTCGTGGAGGGCGTCGACGTGATCGTCAACGCGGCCGCCGAGTCGCACGTCGAGAAGTCGATCCTGCACGGTGCCTCGGAGTTCGTGACGACGAACGTCGAGGGCACGCAGATCCTGCTCGACGCGATCCGCGTGACGCCGGTCGAGCGCTTCATCCTCATCTCGTCGAGCGAGGTGTACGGCACCGCGGAGGCTGCGCCGATGGACGAGGAGCACCCGCTCAACCCGCGCTCGCCGTACGCCGGGACGAAGGCCGGTGCCGACCGCCTCGCGTACTCGTACTGGACGACCTACGACCTGCCGATCGTGATCGTCCGGCCGTTCAACAACTACGGTCCGCGCCAGCATCCAGAGAAGGTCGTCCCGCGGTTCATCACGCAGGCGCTCGCGGACGAGCCGCTGACCATTCACGGCGACGGCCACGCCTCACGTGACTGGCTCTACGTCCTCGACGACGCCGAGGCGATCGAGTGCACGATCGAGGCGCCGATCGATTCGATCGCGGGCGAGGTGATCAACATCGCCACGGGAATCGACATCTCGGTGGCGGACATCGCAGCGCTCGTGCTCGACGTGCTCGGCAAGCCCGGCGAGCTGACCTGCAACGTCCCCGAGCGTCTCGGCCAGGTCGATCGCCACATCGGCTCCGTCGACAAGGCGCAGGAGCTGCTCGGCTGGCGGGCGCGCACCTCCTTCGAGGAGGGGCTGGAGCGCACCGTCGCGTGGTATCGCGACAATGAGGCGTGGTGGAGAGCGATTCTCGCTCGGGAAACCCGCGCCTTCTCGTCCTAGGGGCCGGTCCCGCTCAACTCGGGCTGCTCGAAGCCGCGCGTGCGCGCGGGCTCTGGGTGGCTGTCGCCGATCGCGATCCGGCGGCGCCCGGGTTCCCGCTCGCCGATCGGCGCTGCATCCTCTCGACCGAGGACGAGCCCGCGATCGAGCGGCTCGTCGGGGCTCTCGGCATCGACGGGATCATCGCCCCGGGAACGGACTGGCCGGTCGGCGTCGCAGCGCGGATCGCGGCGCATGCGGGGCTGGCGCACCCGATCTCGCCGCAGACGGCAGTCCTGGCGACGAACAAGCTGAAGCAGCGGGAGGCCCTGGGCGCAGCCGGCGTGCCCCAGCCTCGGTCGTGGGTCGTCGGCGGCGACGACGACGTGCCGAAGATCCAGGGGCCGGTCGTCGTCAAGGCGCCGGACCGGCAGGGTCAGAAGGGCTTGACGCTGGTCGAGTCTCCCGACGGGCTGGCGCCGGCGATCGACCTCGCCCGGAGCGCCGCCCGCAGCGGCCTCGCCCTCGTCGAGGAGCTCGTCGACGGCCCCGAGGTGACGGTGGTCGGCTTCTCGGTCGACGGGACCTTCACCGCGCTCACCGTCACCGACCGGCTCACGGCCGACCCGCCGGCCTTCGGTGTCGCGCTGGCACATGTCTGGCCGAGCCACGTCCAGGTCCGGCCCTCGACACGGCTGAACGAGACGCGGCCGGGGGTCTGACCCCCAACCTGGCTGAACGAGACGCGGCCCGGGGTCTGACCCCGCTCGATCCGAAGCTGACCGACCCAGTCGCGGACGCGAATCCGATCCTAGACGCGCCCGAAGGAGCCAAGGCCGCGGGTCTGACCCCGTTGGTGGCTGAACGAGCCCCGCTGGTGGCTGAACGAGCCGTGGCCGCGTTGGGGATCAGGAACGGCCCCTCGTACACGCAGCTTCGCATCGGGCCCGACGGGCCGCGGGTGATCGAGGTGGCGGCGCGGCTCGGCGGCGGGCACGACGCGGAGCTCGTCGAGGCCGCGGTCGGGGTCGACCTGAACGGGCTCGCGCTCGACGCCGCGCTCGGCCTCCCGCTCGTCGTCCCGACGCCGGCCCCGCAGGTCGGCGGCGCGGTCACGCGCTTCCTCGTCGCACCTCCCGGCGTGCTCGAGCGTGTGGAGGTTCCGGCCGGCGTCCGGGCCCGGATCTACCGCGAGCCGGGCTTCGTCTTCCACGAGCTTCGGCGGGGCTCGGACCGGGCCGGAGCGGTGCTCGCGACCGGCGCGAGCCGGGAGGATGCCGTCGCCCGGGCGGACGCCGCCGCCGAGCGCATACGCTTCTTCACCGCGGATGCCGGAGCTCTCCTCCAAGCGAACTGAGTTCCTCTCGTTCCAGCCCCCGGCGATCTCGGAAGCCGAGATCGATGCCGTCGCGGAGACGCTGCGGTCGGGCTGGCTGACGACGGGGCCCCGCACCGCCGAGCTGGAGGCGCGTATGCGCGACTATCTCGAGGCGAAGCACGTGCTCGCTGTCTCGTCCTGCACCGCCGCGCTCCATCTCTCGCTCGTCGCGCTCGGCGTCGGCCCCGGCGACGAGGTGATCACGACGTCGATCACCTGGCCGTCGACGGCGAACGTGATCGTCCACTGCGGCGCGACACCCGTGTTCGCCGATGTCCGCGACGACACGCTCAACATCGATCCGGCCCGCGTTCGTGAGCTCGTCAACGAGCGAACCAAGGCGATCGTCCCGGTGGACCTCTACGGCCAGCCGGCCGACCTCGACGAGCTCGCGGCGATCGGCCTGCCGATCGTCGAGGACGCCGCGCACGCCGCCGAATCGTGGCACCGCGGCCGCAAGGTCGGCTCGATCGCCGACCTGACGTGCTTCTCGCTCTATGCCACGAAGAACATCGCGGCCGGTGAGGGAGGGCTGATCGCGACGAACCGCGACGACCTCGCCGAGGCGCTCGACGACCTGCGCGTCATGCGTCGCGGCCACGGGTCGCTCTACGACATCGCCGTGCCCGGGTACAAGGCGAACCTGAGCGACGTCCTTTCGTCGATCGCCCTCGTGCAACTCGACAAGGTCGCGCGCCACGGCGAGATCCGGCGCCGCCACGTCGCGATCTACGACGAGGGCGTCGCCGGCCTCGACGGCGTCACGCCGGTCGCCCGCGACGAGCGTGACGTGCATGCCAATCACCTCTACGTCGTCCGCATCAGCTTCGCGGATCGCGACGCCGTGCAGCGCGCGCTGACCGAGGAGAACATCGGGACGTCGATCCACTTCCTGCCCGTCCACCTCCTGAGTGCCTACCGCGACCGGCTCGCGCCGAATCAACCCGCCTTGCCGGTGACCGAGCGCGCGGGCGCCGAGGTGCTGTCGCTGCCGCTCTCGCCCGCGCATTCCGACGACGACGTGCGCGACGCGGTAGCGGCTCTGCGCCGCGTCCACGCGCGGCTTGCCGGATGAAGCGCTCGCTGCGCATCGGGTTGACGATCCTCGTCACCGGGGGTGCCGTCGCCTACATCCTGACCAAGGTCGACCTCTCGAAGACCTGGCAGATCCTCCGCGCTGCCAGCCCGTGGTGGATCGCGCTCTCCGCTCTCCTGACCCTGATCACGGTGCCCCCGATGGCCTGGCGGTGGCAGTTGCTGCTCGCGGTGCGCGGCGTGCACGAGCGGATCGTCTGGCTGACGCGCACGTACTTCGTCTCGTACGCCGTCGGCCAGGTGCTGCCGACCTCGGTCGGCGGCGACGCCTCGCGGATCTTCGAGACGTCACGCCGCCATCCCGGGCAGATCACGCCGATCACCGGCTCCGTCCTCCTCGAGCGGTCGATCGGCGGCGCCGTGACCCTGCTGCTTGCCGGGATCGGGCTGCTGCTCGCGATCGGGCGCTACCCGATCGGCCCGTACCTCTGGATCGAGCTGCTCTTCGTCGCCGCCACGCTCCTCGCGGGCTTCATGTTCTTCTCGCGCTCGGTCCGGCGGAGGCTCGCGTTCCTGCTCCCGTATGCGCGGCGTCTCCGGCTCGAGACTCCAGCCCGTGCCGTCTACGACGGGATCCACGGCTACCGCGACCACCCCGGGACGCTGGTCACCGTGGCGGTCGTCACTGCCGCTGCCCAGCTGACGCGCATCCTCGCGATCTACGCCTCGGGGCGCGCCGTCGGGATCCACCTCTCGGTGCTCCCGTACGTCGTGCTCGGGCCGCTGCTCTTCCTCGTCATGCTCGTGCCGTTCACCGTCAACGGCATCGGCGTGCGCGAGGCGTTCTTCGTCAGCTTCCTCGGCAGGCTCGGCGTGCCGCCCGACGACGCGTTCGCCTGCGGCTTCCTGTTCTTCCTGATGACGATCCTGCTCGCGCTGCCCGGTGTGGGCGTGATCCTCTGGGAGAACATCGTCGGACGCTCTTCGGCGGTGCCCGATGGAACAGCCTGACGCCGGCGTCGTCGTCGTCACCTGGAATGCGCTGCCGTGGCTCGAGCAGTGCCTCGACTCCGTCCGCGGGCGCGAGACCGTCGTCGTCGACCACGGATCGACGGACGGCACGGTCGCGTTCGTGCACGAGCGCTACCCCGACGTGCGCGTGATCGAGCAGGAGAACAAGGGCATGGGCGGCGGCAACAACGCCGGGATGCGGGTCGTCGGCGGCCGCTACTTCTTCCTCCTCAACTCGGACGCCTGGGTGAAAGGCGACGGCCTCGCCAAGCTCGTTCAGCTGGCCGATGCGCATCCCGAGGCGGCCGTGGTCGGGCCGATGCTCCTGAACACGGACGGCACGCTGCAGCGCTCGGCGCGCGGCGAGCCGACCCTGTGGGGCCTCGCGACCGAGTACCTCTTCCTGCGCAAGCTGGCGCCGCACACGCGGCTTCTGAACCCGCTCTACCGCGGCGACTTCGACCACGACGAGCTCGCCGAAGTCGATTGGCTCTACGGCCCGGCGCTGCTCGTCCGCCGTGAGGCTGCGGACGCGGTCGGGCTGTTCGACGAGGACTTCTTCATGTTCAGCGAGGAGGTCGACTGGCTGACGCGCTTCCGCGAGGCGGGCTGGAAGGTGCTCTTCTACCCCGGGGCCGAGGTCGTCCACGTCGGGGGCGCCTCGCACGGAGGCCGGCTGTACGTCGAGAACCTCCGCGGGCACCTGCGCTTCTTCGCCAAGCACAAGGGCATGAAGGAGGCGGAGCGCGCGCGTCTGCTGCTTCTGTGGTCGTTGCGGCTGCGGGTGATCCTGCTCAGACGCGAGGACTACCGTGCAGGCGTCCGCTTCCTCTCGTCCGGCAACGCGCGAGCCCTGCTCTCGTGAACCGCGCATGATCGAGTACCTGCGGCTCGCGTTCGGCACGTTCATGGTGCTCCTGCCGGGCATCGCCGTCGCGCGTGCGCTGCGCACGTGGTCGGTCGCCGCCGTGTTCGCCTGGTCGCTTGCGAGCGTGTTCGTCGCCTGGGCGGTCGTCTTCACGCTGCACCGGTCGATCCACCTCGCGGTCGCGATGCTCGCACTGATCACGGTCATCGCTCTGATCGTCGGCCGCAAGAAGAAGGTCACGGCGGCCGTGCACAGCGCGCCGGCGTGGATCCTCGGGGTCGTGCTCGGTCTCCTCCTGTGGCACGTCGAGAGCACGATCGTCGGGGACGGGCTCTTCCACGAAGCGCGTGTGCGCAAGCTCGTCAGCCTGACGAGCCTGCATCTGCGCACGGTCGACGAGTTCAAGGACGGCGGCCTCCATCCCGGGTACGCGTTCCCGCTCTGGCATGGGTTCCTCGCGCTCGTCGCGTGGTTCTCGGGGCTCGACCCGGAGCAGGTCGTGCGACACGAGCCGTCGCTGCTGGCGCCGCTCGCCTGCGTGCTTGTGTTCGAGGCCGGCGTGGTCGTGCTCGGCTCGCGCGCGCTCGGCCTCGCGGTGCTCGTTGCGCAGCTCTCGCTCGCCTGCTTCGGTCAGGGTCACGGCGGCGGGCTCGCCGTGCTCTCGCTGCCGGCCACATCGTCGCGGCAACTGATGGTGCCCGCCGCGATCGCGCTCTTCTTCGTCGCGCGGGCCTGGCGCGACTACGCGGCCGTCGCCGCGATCTTCGGCGCGCTCACGCTGACCCATCCGACCTACAGCGTCTTCCTGCTCGTGCCCCTGCTGGCCGTCGTGTTCTGGCACTGGCGCTCGTGGCTCGCCGCCGCGGTGCCCGTCGGGCTCGTGCTGCTGTGGCTGCGGCCGCTCGTCGACGAGACGGTGTCGCACAACCCGAGCGCGAGCGAGCGGGCGCGCGGCGTCGCCCACTACGGCCAGCAACTCGTCGTCTCGAGCGACCGCCACTTCCGGCTCGCGGCGGAGGTGTTCGGCCGCAGCGGCACGGTGGCGGTCGCGACGTTGATCCTGCTGCCCGTGATCGGGCTCGCCCTCCGCCGTCGCTGGGCGGCGTTCACACTCGGCGGCTCGCTGATCGTCCTGGTGCTGACACTCGTGCCCTGGCTCTTCGTGCACCTCTCGGACGCGGTCTCGCTGTCCCAGGCGCGGCGGCTCGCGGGATTCGTGCCGTTCGCGTTCGCGTTCGCGGGCATCGCAGCGCTGCTCGCACGGCGGCGGGTCGTGGTTCCGATTGCGCTGGTCGCCGGAATCGTCCTCGAGCGGCTGTGGCCGGGCGACTTCGACTACGGGCTACGACACGGTGGGCCGGCCTGGGCGACGTGGATCGCCCTCGTCGGCGGCGCGCTCTCGCTGGTCGTCTTCCTCGCGCTGCGCCGACCGCCGGTGCGCGAGCACCACGCGCTCGGGCTCGCCGCAGTGTGCGCGTTCGTGCTGCCGGTCGTCGTGCACGGCCTCCTGCACTGGAGCCCGGATCCGAAGGGCGATCCCCTGGCCCTCTCGCCGCGGCTCGTCGACAACCTCCGCACGAAGGTGCCGAAGGGGGCGATCGTCCTCGCGCCGCTCGAGGTCAGCTACCGCGTCGCGGCGAGCGCGCCGGTCTACATCGTCGCGGCGCCCGTGACGCACGTCGCCGACACGAAGGCGAACGACCCGTACGGCCGCGCCCGCGCCGTGCGCCATTGGGTGCTGACGAACGATCCGCGCGTCGCGAAGCGGTACGGGGCGACCTGGGCGATTCGCAGCGGCCGCCTCTATCGTCTCCCGATGAGAGCGCCCGCGCGAGGTCTAGCACGGGGCCACGGCGCGGCTCTTGCGCCGTGCTCGCGGTCCTTGTGCTCTTTCGCGTGATCTTCCCGCTGGTGGTGCTCGCTCGGAGCCCGGGTCGCATCCTGTCCGGCTTCCCGCGCTACCGGTACAACCCGCTTGCCGGAGACGCGTACGGCTACTACTCTGCGCCCGCGATCTGATCGCGACGTGGCAGCGCGATCTTTGGCTGGTCGGCGTCGTCGTGGCCTGCTGAGCGCGATCGTTGCCGCGCTGCGGCTCTCGCGGGGGCCGATTCTTCGCATAACGGCCGTCGTCTGGTCGGTCGGCGCGATCGCCGCCGTCCTCGCAGCGCGGGTCCGATTCACCGGCGCGCCGCAGGTCGGCTGGCCGCTCGTCTGGAGCGTCCCCCTGCTCCCGCTCGCGCGTGGGCGCCTCGATCCGACCCGATGGCGCGTACGGGTCGGCCTCGCGCTCTCGCTCGCCTGCAACGCGACACGGTCGTCGCGACCTATCTGCTGGGGCGTGGGGTCGGTCTGCGCGTGAGGGTTTCCGTGCTCGGTGCCGGCTTGTTCGCCCTCTGGCCCGTGCTGGTGCTCCTCGCGGGCTCCAGCGGCAGTCGCAACGGCACCTGGCAGATCGACCTCGGGCTGTCCCTCTACACAGAGCCGCTCTCGACCGCCCTCGTGCTCGTGGCGCTCGTCATGATCCTCCGCGGGTCGTCGAGTAGCGCAGCCGACGTCCTGACCGGGGCGTTGCTCGGCCTCGCGGTTCTCGTCCGCCTGTCTGACGTGCTGATCCTCGCCTGCGTGCTCGTCTTCCTCGTCGTCTGGCGCGAGCGTGGCCGTTCCGCCGCCGTCGCGCTCGGGGCTCTCGCATTCGCGCCGGCCGCGCTTCTCTTCTGGCCGAAGAGCTACCCGATGCTCAAGCCGCCGGTCTTCCCGGCGCACCCGTTCGGCTTCGGCTACGCGCGCGACGCCTGGCAGCATTCGCTGCTCTGGCACCCGGCGGTGCTCGCGGTTCTGCTCCCGCTGCGCTGCTCGGCACGCCGCCACACGTCGCCGGCCGCGGCTTTGCTCTGGAGTTGCGTGGCCGTCACTGCCGCTTTCTACACCTTCTATTCGCTCACGCCGATCCACCCGCGGTTCCTCTTTGTTGTTCTGCCGATCGTGCTCGTATTCTGGGCTGCCGGAGCCGCCTTCGTCGTGCAAGCGGGGGCCAGTCTCTACGATCGGCTGCGATGAAGGTGCTCCTCGTCACGATGTACTTCCCGCCCGCCGGAGGCGGTGGGGTCCAGCGGCCGCTCAAGTTCGCCACCCACCTGCCGGAGCTCGGGATCGAGACGCATGTGCTCGCGCCGGACGACCCGAAGTGGATCCATCGGGACGAGGGCCTCGCGCCGCCGACGCTCGCGTGGGTGCATCGGGCGCGCTATCTCGGGCCGAAAGGGCGCAAGCCCGCCGAGGAGCTGCACGGCACCACCGGAGCCGAGCGCGTGTCGAAGCAGCTGCAGCTCGCCGGGCGCAGGCTGCTCGTGCCCGACGAGAACGTCAGCTGGAACCTCACGGCGATCCCGGCCGCGGTCCGGATCGTCAGGCGCGAAGGGATCGACGTCGTCCTGACAACGTCGCCGCCGTCGTCGGTGCATCTCGTCGGCGCATCCGTCAAGCGGGCCACGGGCATTCCCTGGATCGCGGATCTGCGCGACTCCGTCGTCGCGCACCCGCATCGCGACGCCGAGCGGATGCTCGTGCGGATGAAGGAGCAGGGCGAACATGCCGTCGCAAAGCTGATCGGGCGCTCGGCGGACGCGATCGTGTGCGTTTCCGACGCGATTGCCGCCGAGATGCGGGAGCGCAGCCCCAGCGGCGAGGTCGTCACGATCGCCAATGGATCGGACTTCGACGACTTCGCCGGGCTCGAGCACCGGCAGTCCAGTCGCTTTCGGATCACGCACACCGGATCGTTCTTCGGCAAGCGCGATCCACGGCCGTTCCTGACGGCCCTGCAGGAGACCGGTCTCGACATCCAAGCCCGCTTTCTCGGCGACTTTCGCTCGACCGACCGCGAGTGGGCCGAGCAGCTCGAGCTCGGCGATCGGCTCGAGCTGATCTCCTACGCGCCGAGGCGCCGCTCTCTGGAGCTCCAGCGCGACTCGGAGGCGTTGTTGCTGCTGATCCCGGAGGCCGGCGGGCGCGGCAAGGGGGTGCTGAGCGGGAAGGTCTTCGAGTACCTCGCCGCCGAGCGGCCGATCCTGGCGCTCGTCCCGCCCGACGGCGCAGCAGCCGCGCTGATTCGCGATGCGGGTGCAGGGATCGTCGTCGCGCCGGAGGACACCGAGGGGATCAAGGCTGCCTTGCAGGACTTGCACGCCCGGTGGGCGGCAGGCTCGCTCGAGGCGCCGCCACTCTCGGACGACTGGCGGCGGCGCGTGTCGCGACGCGCGCGTGTCGAGGAGCTCGCGCGGCTGCTGGAGCGGCTCGCGTGAGGAAGCTGACGAGCTTCCTGTTCCTGGCGACGCTGTTCGTCGCGACGTTCGAGAAGGTGCACTGGAACATCGCGGGCAACGTCAGCATCTCGGACGTTCTCGCGATCCTCTTCATCGCTTCCCTCCTCGTCACGACGAAGCGTCCGCGGGTCCCCTGGACGACCGCGGTGCTGCTCGGCTTCTTCGGGCTCTTCCTGGTCGTGTATCTCGCGGGCTATTTCGACCTGTCGGACGCCGATGCGCTTGGACAGTGGGGCAAGGGCCTGACGAAATGGGTGATCCACTTCGCGTTCCTCGCCGCCGCGGTCTTCTGGCTGTCGAGGCGCGGCAGCGCGTACTTCTGGCGGGCGCTCGCATGGTTCTGCGGCGGCATCGTCGTCAATGCGTTCTACGGCGTCCTGCAGCTGCTCGACGCGCGGCGCGGTGCCAACCTCGACGCGACGGTGCTGTCTCCGATCACCGGCGGTGCCAGTCAGATCAACGTCTACGGGGCGATCAACGGCGCGAACGTGTACCGGCCGAACGCGATGACCGGCGATCCGAATCACCTCGGGATCATGTTGATCGTGCCGCTGCTGATCCTGACGCCGATCTACCTCCGGCTCGAGAAGGGCCATCGGATGCGCAAATGGCTGATGGCGACGATCGGCTTCCTGCTCGTCGTCGAGGCGGCCACGCTCTCACGCAGCGGCATCCTCGGGCTCGCGGTGGGGGCGCTCGTGCTCGCCGTTCCCTACCGGCGCTATCTGCGCTCGCGCGCACTGCTCATCCCGGTGGGCGCGGCGCTTGCGCTTCTGCTGGCGATCGTTCTCTCGCGTAGGAGCTTCTTCACGACGGTGCTCAAGTCGAGGGTCCAGACGAGCGGCGGCTCGGAGAATGCGCACTTTCAGGTCTACAGCTTCGTGCCGCACGTCCTGCACACCGACCCGTTGTTCGGCCTGGGGCTGAACACATTCTCCGTCTACTACGAGTTCGTAACCGGCAAGACGAACTGGGGCCCGCACTCGTACTACGTCGCGTTGCTCGTCGAGACCGGGCTGGTCGGCACGGCGCTCTTCGCCGCGTTCCTGTGGTGGGTCTTTCGCAGGCTCCACGCGGCACGTGCGCTCGGGCGGGCGCTGGCCGCTGCGCGCGATCCGCTCGCCGCCCGAGTTCGTCCGCTCGCGTGGGGCTGCACGGCTGCGCTGGTGGGGACGCTCGTGTCGAACGCGTTCTACCTGACGATGCAGTTCTACTACTTCTACGCGTTCGTGGCGCTCGCGCTCGCGGTGCCCGTCGTCTTCGCGCGCAGCGAATGAGAGTCGTCGTCCTGACGACGTCGTATCCGCGCGACGCGAACGACGTCGCCGGGACCTTCGTCGCAGGCGCCGTGGAAGGCGTGCGTGCGCTCGGCGTGCACGTCGACGTCGTCTCGCCCGCGTCGTTTCAGGACTTCGGGATCGCCTACGGCGGCGGGATCACACAGAACCTTCGTGCGGCGCCGTGGAAGCTCGCGCTCGTGCCGGCGTTCCTCGGCGCATTCTCGCTCGCGGCACGGCGTGCCGCAGGCGACGCCGATCTCGTGCATGCGCACTGGATCCCGTCCGCGATCGCAGCGCGCGCGACCGGGAAGCCGTACGTGCTGCAGGTGTGGGGAACCGATGTCGAGCTCGCGCGCCAGGCGCCCGCGCTCTTCAAGCCGCTGCTGCGCGGCGCGGAGCTCGTGCTCGCTGCGTCGACGTTCCTCGCGGATGCGGCTCGTGACCTCGGCGCGCGCGAGGTTCGCGTCGTTCCGTTCGGCGTGGCGATCCCGGACGAAGTCGCTCCGCCGGACGATCCGCCGCATGTCCTCTTCGCGGGGCGCCTCAGCGAGGAGAAAGGGATCCTCGAGTTCCTCGAGGCGACCGATGGGCTCGAACGCGTGGTCGTCGGCGACGGGCCGTTGCGGGCGCGAGTGCCGGAGGCGGTCGGCTTCCTGCCACCGTCCGAGGTCGGTGTGTGGTACGAGCGGGCGGCGGTTGTCTGCGTGCCGTCACGTCGCGAGGGCTACGGGATTGGGGCGCGGGAGGCGATGGGTTACGGACGTGCCGTCGTCGCGTCTCGGGTGGGCGGCCTCCGCGATCTCGAGCACGTCGAGTTCGTACCGCCGCGCGACACCGTGGCACTTCGAACCGCTGTTCAGCGTCTCCTCGGAGACTCGAACCGCCGCGCCGAGTTGGGCACCGCAGCACGGACCAAGGCGGGGAGATTTTCGCGTACGGCCGCCGCGGAGCGTCTGTCAGGGGCGTACAGAGACTCGCTGCGCGTCCATCCTTGCTCGTGAACGCCTAGCGGATCGACGAGCGATGCCATCGAGGGCAGTGCGCGGGTCGGCGCGAGGACGCAGGCCGCAAGCCTGGCCCGGGCCACCCTGGGGATCAGTCCAGGTAGGCGCGCGCCCAGAGTTCGACACTGACGGCCCGCCAGAGCGAGAATCCGGCGACTGCACCGCGGTCGATCCGTCGGATTGCTTCGTCGACGTTGACGAAGCCACGAGAGCGCGTGACGGGTTCGTCGAGCAGGTCGCGCGCGAACGCGCCGAGCTCGCCCCGCATGAACCGCGACTCAGGCGTGACGAAGCCGAGCTTGTCGCGCCGGTCGCGAACGCTCGGGGGCAGAAGGTCTGGGAGTGCTCTGCGTAGGAGTTGCTTCGTCATCCCGTCGTGGACGAGTTCGGGAGCGGGGAGCGCGAAGGTCAGCTCTGCGATCCGATAGTCGAGAAACGGCACGCGGCCCTCGATCGAATGCGCCATCGAGTTTCGGTCCTCGTACCGAAGGAGCTCGGGAAAGCCGCACTGCGCCAGGATGCAGCCCATACTGCCTCCGAAGCCGGTCCGGGAAGGGCTCTGCGAGTTCGTGTGCTCCGGGGTCGATCGATGGCGCGACTGAACGAGAAGGTGCGGGCCGTCGCGGCGTGCGCGCAGCTGCCAGCGACCTGTGGGGCAGAAAGGGTGTCACGAGCGACTGGGCGAGTGCGGCCGGATCGTCGCTGCGCGCCGATCTCGCGGGTGGCTCTCGCAACGTACTGCCGTGATCAGGTCGGCGACGGTACGCGCGGGTCGTCGACTGGTAGCCCGCGAGCACCTCGTCACCTCCCTGGCCGTCGAGCATCACCGTCACGTCCGGCCTCACGCGCCGCCCGCATCACGTGCCACTGGGCGACAATGCTCGTCGAGCCGAACGGCTCGCCTTGTGTCTCGACGATGCGGGGTAGCGCGTCGATGAGTTCGCGTATCCGTGAATGTGATCCAGTGAGCGCCGGCTCCCGTCTTGTCCACGACCGCCTCCGCGTAGGGACGCTCGTCGAATCCCGCGTCTTCGAAGTACGCAGTGAAGGTTTGTTGCTGCGGTCCCACCGCTCCGGCCGCGTCGTGCTCGGTGCGAAGGAGGTGGTCGATCGCCCCGGCGATTGCCGATGAGTCGAGTCCGCCGGAGAGGGCGGTGCCGACGCGAACGTCGGAGCGGAGGCGGAGGCGGACCGAGTCCAGGAACAGCTCTCGGAACTCGGCGGTCGCGTCGGCGGGGAGCCGGCTCTCGGTTTCAGCTGCCAGTACCGGGTGATCGTGAGGCCGCCGGCGTCGAGCACGAGCGAATGAGCGGCGGGGAGGTGGGAACGCCTTCGAAGAACGTCTCGCCGAGATGGTCCGCGTATCCCTGCTCGATGAAGTCGCGGACAGCACGAGGATTCGGCCGCAGGGTGATGGCTGGATCGGCGCGGAACGCGCCGGGCTCGCTCGCGAATACGAGGCGGCGGCCGTCCCAGTGGTAGAGGAACGGCTTCACACCGAAGCGGTCGCGCGAGCAGAACAGCCGCTGCCGGGGAGCGTCCCAGATCGCGAACGCCCACATGCCGTTGAAGCGCTCGACGCAGCGGTCTCCCCATTCGCGGTACGCGGCGAGCACGACCTCGGTATCAGTCGCACTCCGGAACCTGTGTCCTTACCTTCGAGCTCGGCGCGCAGTTCCCGGTAGTTGTAGATCTCGCCGTTGTGGATCAGCTGCAGCGTGCCGTCGTCGGTTGCGAACGGCTGTCGGCCGGCATCCGTGAGATCGATGATCGCGAGCCGGCGGTGGCCGAGGGCGACGCCATCGCCGGCGAACGTACCGCTGCCATCGGGGCCACGGTGCTCGAGGGCCGTCATCATCGCCTGCACCGTCGCGGTCTCAGGAGGGCGTCCAGGCGCGACGACTCCGCAGATCCCGCACACTAGAGACCCCAAGCTCGAAGCAGGACGGGTTCCTGTGCGGTGGCGTTGTAACGGTTGACGGCGAGCTCACGCGCCCGACGCTTCATCGCCTCCAGAAGAGGCTGATCAGCGGCGAGCTGGGTAAGCTTGCGGGCGAGGTCGTCCGGGTTTCCTGGATCGTAGGTCAGGCCAATGCGCTCCCCTTCGATGGTCGCGGCGAGGCTGGGTAGTCGAGGTGCCACGATTGCGAGCCCGGCCATCATGTACTCGAAGAGCTTGTTCGGGTAGACGAGTTCGTCATTTGTGGTGATCGGCCGGTTCGTTATGAGACCGACATCGAACCCACTCAGCGCCGAGACGATCTCGGCCGGAGAGACTGGCTTGAGCACCTCGACCTTTGCTTCGAGAGATCGTTTGGTGATCTCCTCGGCAAGCCTCTCGAGGGTGTGCCGAATTCTCACCGCGACGTGGACTTCGTCTCCTATTCGTGCTGCCGCGTCGAGAATGTCCTCCACGTATCGACCGGGACCCAAGCTCCCTGATAGATGACGCGAAGCTCTTTGTGCTTACGCGGCATCGGGACAGCATCGACGAGGGGTGGGCAGTTGAGGACGACGTACGGCTGTCTGCTCAAGCTCATGCGGTGCTTCAGTTCGTCCGCAATCGCGTCGCTGACCGTTACGACGGCGTCGACCCGACGCGCGAGGTGTCGCTCGATCCGCCTGACGATCGCCGTATAGATCTTCGGAGGATCGGGTTCTTGGGATGTGTAGATCTCGTGCGCGTCGTAGATGATCCGCGCGCGCGAACGACGGGCAATCAGGAATCCAGCTGGCAGGGTGTCGAAGTCGTTTGCGTGAACGATGTCTTGCGGCTCGAGAACGCGAACGGCGTGGGCGAGGCGAAGCGTCTCCAGTAGCTGGCGACCAAGTCGATACGTTCCTCGAAGCTCGCGCCAGAGCGCTCCCCGCTGTCGTGAGCCTCCAAGCCCAAGTGAACGCAGTGTCTTCGTGGTTGCTCCCGGGCCGACGCGAATCACGCGAACACTCGGAGGAGTCGCGGTGTTCAGATCGACCGCGATGCACGCGGCGCTGACGCTTAGCCCGCGGGCGACGCCGGCAGTTGCCGCCCGGGACGCACGTGGATCGTCCGCCAGCTCACCGACGGTGAGCAGAAGGAGTCGCGGTCTCGAGGGCTGTGATCCTGGCAGACCATAGAATGACCGTTCTGCGAGGCCCATGAGCCGAGTCTCCACAAGAGGGCGGTGCTGGACATAGTAGGTGACAACTCGTTGCGAAAAGCCAAGGCCGCCGTCGAAGGCTCGTCCTCGCAGAGCGTCATCGCGGCCACCACTCGGGCGCCTTGCTCCTGAGCCACGGAAGGCTTCTGGTTCGAGTGACGGCCAACGAGCTTCGCGCGCGCTATGCGGGCTCGCTTCTTGGCTTCGGCTGGTTGGTTGTCGGGCCCGTGCTGTTTCTAGGTGTCTACGCCGCCGTCTACCTCTTCATCTACCGCTTCACTCCCACCGGTCTCACCGAACAGCAGTATGTCGTCTACCTGATCTCCGGGTTTGTTCCATATCTCGCAACGGCTGAGGCTCTCTCGCTCGGGGTTGTCTCGGTCGTGATGAACCGGCATATCGTTGCAAACGTCGTCTTTCCGATCGACCTCGTGCCGGTCAAGTCAGTACTTCAGGCACAAGCGACGGCGATAGTGGGCTTCGGGGTGGTAGCCGCGAGCGGCCTGGTTGTCGGAACCCTTGCGTGGACGTGGGTGCTCGTGCCGGCCATCTGGATTCTGCAGGTCATGACGCTGATCGGTGTCGCCTGGATCCTCTCCCTCTTGAACATCGTTCTCCGGGACCTCACGCACGCCATCTCCGTGCTCCTACTGCTGATGCTCATCGCTTCTCCGATCGCCTACACGCCGGACCAGGTCCCCCGGCCTTGCGATGGCTACTCATCCTGAACCCGTTCGCCTACTTTGTCGTTGCATACCAACAGGTCTTCGTTCTCGGTCAGCTTCCGACGGACCTGCAGCTGAGCGGCCTCCTTGTCGTCTCATTCGGATCGTTCCTGCTCGGCGGATGGTTCTTCGCAAGGGCAAAGCGGGTGCTCGTCGACTATGTCTGACAACCCCGCACTCGAGCTCGTCGGCGTGGGCAAGCGATACAAGGTGTTTGAATCTCGGACCGAGAATTTCCTCGATGCGCTCGGTCTCACGAGGCTAGCCCCTCGGCGTGCTCCACGGCATCGCGAGTTCTGGGCGCTACGAGGCATTGATCTCGAGTTGGGACAGGGGCAACGGGTCGGCGTGATCGGCCGGAACGGAGCAGGGAAGACGACCCTGCTGAAGCTCGTCACAGGTGGTTTGGTCCCGACCGAAGGCTCTATCCACGTCGACGGTTCGGTGCAGGCGCTCCTGGATGCCGGGGGCGGACTCCACCCGGAGTTCACAGGCATCGAGAACATTCGCGCAGCACTGACCTATCAGGGGCTCAGTTCCGGCGAGCTCAGGGGCGCTGAGCGCGATATCGACGACTTCACCGAGCTCGGGGAGTTCCTCCATCAACCCTTCAAGACGTACTCGCTCGGGATGCAGGCAAGGCTCGCGTTTGCGATCGCGACGACGGTCGAACCGGACATTCTGATCGTCGACGAGGTGCTCGGCGCGGGCGACGCCTATTTTCTCGGGAAGTCGGTCGAGAGGATGAGGGACTTGGTCGCCGGGGGCGCAACGGCGCTCATCGTCTCGCACGCCCTCGATCAGATAGCCCGCTTCTGCGACGAGGCTGTCTGGCTTGAACGCGGACGGGTCGTGGGGCGCGGGCCGACGACCGAGGTGCTCAAGGAGTACGACAAGTACATCCGTGTCCTCGACGATCGCAGGTTGCGGGCTTGGAACGAGAAGAACCGCGGCCGCCCCGCCGACGGGTTCGAGCGCGAGAGCTACGCTGATCAGATACTGGTGCGCTTCTCAGCTGAGGACGGGGCAGAGGTTGAGCTCGATGTCGCGGAAGTGCGCCTCTACGTCAATGATGAACTTGAGGACAGTGTCGAGGTTGGCGGACTCAGGATGCTGACCCTCTTCATACAGCGCACCTGATGCTCAACGACGGGCAGTGGTCAGAGCCTCGTCGCGAGGATGGGAAACCCTTCAGGTCGCTCGTGCGCAAGGTCGACTCGGAGATCGCGGTCGACGATCGGGCATCTTCTGTTCCGGCTTCTGGCTCCAATCCGCAGGCCCGGTACGAGGTCGAGGCGACATACCGTCTGCGCGGGGAGCGCCGCGCAGGTCGGGCGCGGGTCGGGGAACGGTTGCCGACACGGTCGCCGCACTGTCCCCAGCCGTCGACTGGCGCTCCATCAGGCTTTCCGCGCCTGGCAGTACCGTCGAGAGTTCGCCGGACGACGTCGAGAAGGAGCAATTCGATGTCAGCAGGTGGCCCGGCAGAACCGGCCTCAAGATCGACGGGGCCTCCGGCCACCGGCAGCCAAGGAGGACATGTTCCTAGGCGATTTTTGCGCTCGGCGACGCTCTGGCGGTCGAGCTGGACATTCGTGTGGAGGATGCGGGCGAGCAGCCCCTCATCCTCGCGGCTCTCATCTTTCGGGATGACGGACTTGTCGTTACCAGACATGTCTCCGACAAGACAATCGTCGATCTTTCTCCGGGGGAGCGCCTCCTGGGCCCGCCCGGAACTCGCCGGCGATCTCCTCTCTCCGCGGGATTCGGGGACGTATCTGCTGTCGGTCGGGTTGTATTCGAAGCTCGATCTGAACGCGACGTCGATCCGCTCTGAGGTCTACGACTACTTCGACAGGAGTTACGAGTTTCGTGTTGTCGGCAACCCGGCGTTGCACAACGAGATCGTGCGCCACCCAGGACGTTGGAGAATCGAGGGGCGCGACCCTCCGATGCTCGATTCTGTCAAAGCCTCGGAAGGCGCACACGAGATCGAGTTGACGTGACGCTCGACGACTTGCGAACGAGCGATCGGTGCGCGGAGTTCGACTCGGTCTACTTCCTCACCTTCGGTGGTTGGAAGACCGAGTTGCAATCGAACCGCCTGGCACTACGCATCGCGGTGGGCGCGTGAACTTCCTGTCGTGCTCGTGGAACCTGTCGAGGGCGCCAGGATCAGTCATGTCCTCGCGTCGATCCTCGCATCCCGAGTGCGTGTCTCCTTTCTGTGCCGAGACCTTCGCACGACCTCGACGTCCGTCGCCAAGGCCTGGCTACCGCGCGCATCATGAAACACATGCGCGCGTCCGGACATCGCCGGCCGCTTCTCTGGGCGTACAATCCCGCGCTTCTCGGTCCTTACGCAGCCGTGCCTGCGGTCGCGCGCGTCTATCACGCAAGCGAAAACTATTTCGCGTATCGGGAGCTTGCCCCTTCGTTCTTGCGGGCACTCGAGGCGATGATCCATGCGAGCGACCTCACTGTGGCGGTCAGCAACGGCGTGGCTCGGGCCATCGAAGACCGATTGCCGGGATCCTGTGTGGAGCGCGTGCCGAACGGGTGCGACTATGCGTTCTATGCGGGTGCTGAGCCGGACGACGAACTACGGGTCATGGGGGCTGCGTTCGAGCGCATCGCTGTGTTTGCCGGAAACATCAACGCGCGGATC
Source organism: uncultured Thermoleophilia bacterium (assembly GCA_963821575.1). Lineage (GTDB taxonomy): Bacteria > Actinomycetota > Thermoleophilia > Gaiellales > Gaiellaceae > PALSA-600. The sequence goes on along the minus strand of CAWGEJ010000009.1, from coordinate 37,155 downwards.
GATTTCGATCTGTTGCAACGGGCCGTGCAGACGTTCGACGGCACACTCTTTGCCCTCTTCGGCCCTGCGCGGGACATGAACTGCGACGAGCGAGAGCGCTGGGAGGTCATCACAGCCTGCAGAAATGTTGTTTGGTTCGGCGCCGTGGCGCCAGAGCGCCTTCCCGGTGTATACGCCGCTGCCGACGTCGGACTGATCCCGTACAAGGCCGATCCTCTCATCGTTGATAGTGGGTTTCCGCTGAAAGCCCTCGAGATGTCGGCCGCCTGCCTTCCCTCGGTCACGACGAAGATGGTGGCTCTCGAAGGGCTCGCGACGGGTCTCGTGGTGACGGAAGATGAGCATGCGTTCCTGGCCGCTCTCAGCACGACAGGGCGGTCTTGCCTAAGCGTCTCCCAGGCTGCCGAACTTCGTGACGTGGCACGCGCGAACGACTACGACGCGAAGTTCAGTCGCATTGCAGCACTGGCCGCCGCGTTTGGGCGCGAAGGTGAGCCCGTCACGAGGATCGACATCGTGACCTCCGAAATGGGCGCAGAGTGGATGAACACGCTTCTTGCCGCGGCTGACGAGCCGCGGAAGGCTGAACTACTGGGTCTCAAGCTTTCGATGAAGCAGTCGCTAATCGAAGTCGTCGGTCGATTCCCTCGTCGCGTGCGAGCCGTGCTCCCGGCGCGACTGCGTCATCGAGTCGTGCGGTTTCTGAACTCGTCGCCGTCCGAATGAGAGACAGTTCGGTGCGGCTTCGGGTCGTGATGCTCATCCAGAACGACTGGAGAATCGATACGCGTGTGATCCGCGAGGCGCGTGCGCTAGCCGCGCGAGATATCGACGTGCATGTGATCTGCCGTCGTATTGCCATGGCGGAATCGCTCGAGGTCGAGCACGGCGTTTCCTTTCACGTACTGCCGGTGAGTGACGCTCCGACGCCGCGCGAGATTCTCGAGCTGCTTCGGCTGCACTCACGAGTACTTGCAATGTCAGATGAACGATCGGCTCGGAGCCCGTTCACTCGCCAGCGCGCACGCGTCGAGGGCTTGGTTCTCTCGACGCTCATGGCGGCGGTCGCCCTGGCGGTCCCGCTGCTGGTACTTCGAGCGTTGGCACGCCACAGCCGCCTTTCCCATCCGAGTTTGGTGAAGCTCAGCGGCAGTCTCTTGCATGGCGTCGGAATGAGGCTTCAGCCGTTCCGCTACCTGAACGACTGCGCGCTGAACTGCCTGGAGAGGCTCGTCGTGCTTGAGCCGGACGTCATCCACGCGCACGACCTGGTCACGCTTTCGGCCGCCGCGCTTGGTGCGGAAATGACCTCGGCGCGGCTCATCTACGACGCTCACGAGCTCGAGACGCACACCAACTATGACCTGGCCCCGGCCACCAAGCGGTGGCTCGAGCGATACGAGCCCGTCTTGTCCCGCAGGGCCGATCGCGTGGTGACCGTCTGTGACAGCATTGCCGACTGGCTCGCGTCCCACTACGGGATCAGGCGTCCGGTGGTCGTCATGAACTCTCCGGCGAGCGGACCGCTACTGACCGAACCTGACTCAGGCTCGGGCCTTCGGGCGCATCTACAGCTCGAGGAATCAGTTCCTCTCGCCGTCTATGTCGGCTCGGTGACGATTGACCGTGGGTTGGAGCTCTGTGTCGACGCTCTGGACCTGCTTCCCGATGTCCACCTCGCGGCTGTCGGCCCTCGGCATCCGGGCACCGAATCGGCGATGCGCAGCAGGGCGGCTGCTCTCGGCGTGACCGATCGCCTTCATTTCGTCGATCCCCGGCCGGCTGATGAGGTAGTCAGCTTCATCGCAAGCGCGGATTGCAGTTTGATGCCGATCCAGAACGTCTGTCTCAGCTACTACTTTTGTTTTCCGAACAAGCTTCTTGAAAGTGTGTTTGCGGGCCTTCCGGTGGTTGTTGGTGATCTCTTTGAACTGCGTAACTTCGTGAACAAGACAGGCGTGGGTGTCGTCGTCGACGAAACCTTGCCGGCTTCGATCGCCGAGGGCATCGTTCGGGTGACCCAAACCGACGCCTTTCGGCCGAGCGCCCTTGTGCGCGAAGAGGTCGCGGCGGTTTACGGCTGGCCGGAACAGCGCAGCAGGCTCTACGGCATGTACTCGGAGCTTCTTGGATCTCTGGGGGAGGTGGACGTCGTATGTGCGGAGTAGTCGCCGTCGTCTCGCCCCGCCCGATCGATATCCGAGTCATCGACCTCATGCGCGACATGCTCGGTCATCGTGGCCCCGACGGTGCTCGCTCGTGGATCGCGGATACCTCCGGTGGCGCGATCGGGCTCGGTCACCGTCGTCTCTCGATCGTCGACCTGAGCGAGTCAGCTGCTCAACCGATGTTCTCTGCGGACAATCAGCTCTCGATCGTCTTCAACGGTGAGATCTACAACTTCATTGAGCTTCGGAAGGAGCTCGAGGGACTCGGGGCCCGGCTCAGGACGCGGAGCGACACGGAAGTCCTCCTTGCCGCCTACGCGCAGTCGGGGGCACGACTGTCTCGTCCGACTGAACGGAATGTTCGCCTTCGCGATCTGGGACAACCGGCGTCAGGAGCTCTTCATCGCCCGCGATCGTTTCGGTGAGAAGCCTCTGTTTTACACAGCGCTTCCTGGAGGCGGGCTTGCGCTGGCGTCGGAAATGAAAGCTCTCTTCTGTCACCCCGAAGTCGATGCTCGCGCGAACCACGCGACGGTGCAGAGCTTCGTCGCGAGAACCTACTACGAGGACGGTCCTCGAGACGTTCTTTCACGGCGTTCGCCGTCTCGAGCCCGCGCACGCTGCCATTGTCGACGTGTTCGGCCGGATTCGGCAGATGTGGCGGTACTGGACGCCGGACTACACAGCGATCCGCGACGACTTGAGCGAGGCACAGGTCGTCGAGCGTTTCAAGGAGCTGCTCGACCGGAGCGTAATGATGCGCCTGCGCGCTGACGTCCCGATCGGAACGAGCCTGTCCGGAGGCTTGGACTCGTCCATGCTCGTCTGCCTGCTCGCAGGGACTCGCGGCGATGCGAACCTGCTGACCCAAAACGCGTTCTCGGGGAGATACGATCTCGACCCAGCGATCTCTGAGGGGCTGCAGATCGACGCGGTCGTTCACCATGCCGGCGCGCATTCGTTTGGGGTCACGCCCGACCCGTCGCGCCTCGCGGACGAGGTCGAGCGCTTGCACTGGCACCAAGAGGAGCCGTTCCTGTCTGCGTCGATCTACATGCAGTGGTGCGTCATGCGACTGGCCGCGGAGCACTCGACCAGAGTTCTGATCGACGGTCAAGGGGCCGACGAGCTGCTCGCCGGCTACCAGTTCTATTTCCGGTCGTTCCAGCTCGATCTGCTCGACCGCCGGCGGCCGGTCCGTCTCCTGCGTGAGACCCGAGCGTTCACCGGGCGGTTGAAACGAGCCGCGGCTGCTCTCCCCGAGAGCGGTAGGCGCTTCAACGCAGAGATCGCGTACACGCTTCCCGCCCTCGCCGCTCTGTGGCTGAAGCGACCGGGCGTCTTCAACGGCGGGTATGGCATCGGCGTCGCTCCCGCGATTCCCGGCTTCCGATTGCGGCGGCAGATCTCGGAGGCGCTTCTCTACAACTCGCTACCGATGTTGCTGCGGTACGCGGATCGCAATGCGATGGCGTTCTCCCGCGAACCACGTTTGCCGTATCTCGATTACGACCTCGTCGACTTCACGATCAGCTTGCCCGACAGCGCGCTGATCCGCAACGGCTGGCAGAAGCACGTGCTGCGGAAGGCGGCCGAGGGGGTTATCCCTCCGTCGATTCAGTGGCGGGCTGACAAGGTCGGGTTCGCAGCCCCCCTCGATGTCTGGCTCCGCGGACCACTTCGCGATTGGGCGTACGAGCGTCTCTTCTCGGGATCGATCGTCGAGTTGGACGGCTACGACGCGGATGCTCTCCGGGAGACGTGGACTGCGCACCAAGAAGGGCGCGAGCACTCGTGGGCCCTTTGGCGATGGATCAGCCTCAACGAGTGGTTCTCGCTTCTCGAGAGTGGCGTTTGGAACGGCCGTCGGGGGATGTCGGCCGCTCAGTCGTCGCCTGTGGCCGGCTCTCTTTCGCGCGGCGGCTGATGCGCCGCATTCTGGTCCTCTACTGGTACCCGACCAACCTCGAGATGCGCGGCGCCGTCGCAGCGCACCTTCGAGTGCTCGGCGCCGGAGCTGATGGCGTCGTTTACCACAATGCGTTTCTCGCGCCACCCACGTGGCTCCTGCGAACACGGTTCGACGGAGTCGTGTTGCACAACACGTTTCTCGGCGTTCGTTGGAACCACGACTTCGAGGTTTACCGAAAGGCCTTCGAGTGGTTGCCGGAGCGTGGCGCGACTACGGTTGCCATTCCGCAGGACGAGTACGACCACAGTGAAGTGCTCGACGAATGGCTCGCGGAGATGCACGTGTCGGCGGTGCTGAGCAACTTTCGCGCCGAGCACCGACGCGCGCTCTACCCGTCAGCGGCCGGGGGCGCCGAGTTCCACGAGGTTCTCACGGGCTACATCGACGACGGCTCCGCGGCACTGCTGGCGGCTCGGCTTCGTCCTCCGGATGCGAGATCGACGGACATCGTCTACCGCGCGGCAAAGCTGCCGTATTGGTTCGGTAGTCACGGGCAGCTCAAGCATCGAATCGCAAGTGTCGTCGAAGCGAGCGCCTCTGCACGCGGCCTACGGACGAACATCTCGACCCAGTGGAAAGACATGATCTTTGGCAGCGCGTGGTGGGACTTCTTGCTCTCGGGTCGAACGGTCATCGGCTGCGAGAGCGGATCCAGCGTTCTGGACAGGCGGGGCGAGATCCGCCGGGCAGTTGAGGCGGTGCTTGTTGAGACTCCGGATGCGACGTTCGAGGAGGTGAGCGCCGCGCTGCCCTCCGGATGGGATTCGTGGACGTTTTTCGCGATCAGCCCGCGGCATCTCGAAGCCGTGCTCACGAAGACCTGCCAAGTCTTGGTGGAAGGGGAGTACAGCGGTGTGCTCGAGCCGCATCGGCACTACATTCCGCTCGCGCGTGACTTTTCGAACTTGGATGAAGTGTTGGGCCTGATCCGCGATAGGGAACTGACCGAGGAGATGACGGAGCGGGCATACGACGAGGTGTTTCGCAGTCGTGATTGGTCGTACAAGTCCTTCGCCGCGCTGATTCGGCGATGCCTCGACATCGACGACTCTCCGAGCCCGCGCGGCCGCGTCGGCTTTCCGGTGGCGGTCACGGGCGGACTTGAACGAGCGACGGAACGAGTTGCGCGCCTCAACGCCATGCGCTTCCCGAGTGCTCGATGGTTCCCTGGCGTCACGCTGACGAGTCCAAACTCGACATGGCTCACGCAGGGAGAGCCGTATCTTCGTCGACCGGTGAGCTGGCTACGAGCGCTGGCGTCGCGCGCGCCTGTTCTGCAGTTCTTGAAGCGACGGGTCGGCCCGCAAGACGGGCCTGCGTCGAAACGCCCCAGGTCGGGAAGAGCAGTGACCTTGGCATCGCTCGCCTCCCTCACCTCCTGCATCTCTCGCCGATTAACGTTCGCTGCTCGTCGAGCGGCAGCAACCTATGGCGTCTCGGCAGTGAAGGCGGGCCACTTCATCGATGCATCGTGGCGGAAGAGCGGGTTGTGGCAGTTGAGACATCCAACGATTCCTGTTGACGTGACGAGGGCGACGGGCGCAAAGACTGCGGTCGATCGATATTGGGGTAGTCATACCGTCAACTCGAAGCCATTCACATCTGCCCGCGCGTCCGCTCGATATCTTGAACAGAGATTCGCCGAATACCCGTTGTTCCAGCGCTACATGGATCTGTGGGGGACGTTCGGCTCCGGAGACCTCGTCCTCGACTACGGCTGCGGGCCGGGCAACGATGTCGTCGGGTTCTTGATCCACACCGGGGCAAACGTCGTTGGCGTCGACGTTTCGCAGAAGGCGCTGGACTTGGCCGCAGAGCGGATCGCGCTCCATCGAATCGATCCGTCCCGCGTCAAGCTCATTCAAATCGGTGATTCCGAGACCGCACTGCCGCTGGCCACACGCTCCGTCGCCCGTATCAACTGCGGAGGTGTCATTCATCATCTCTCCGATCCGGGGGCAGTCCTGGCGGAGTTTCGCCGGGTTGTACGCGACGACGGCGTCGCTCGTGTCATGGTCTACGACCGCGATAGTGTGTGGTTTCACTTGTTCACGGCCTATGTCAGGCGGGTGCAGGAGGGGCGGTTCGCAGGGCTGAGTGCAGACGAGGCGTTCGCCAAGAACACCGATGGTGAGGAATGCCCTATTTCCAGGGCCTATAGGCCAGAGGATTTCATCGTGCTCGCGCGCCTCGCCGGTTTCGATGCCACCTTCCTCGGAGGGTACTTCGGAAAGATCGAGCTGGATCTATTCCACGAGCTCAAGGACGTCGCTGTGGCCGACGAGCGGCTGCCGGCGGAGCACCGGGCCTTCCTTTCAGAGTTGCAGTGCGACACGGAGGGATTGCCGTTGTACCGGGGAAGGCACGCGGGCGTCGGTGGGTCGTACCTCCTCCGACCCGCAGAAGGCGCCTGGGGCCGCAGGCCAATCGACGTAGCGACTTGAGCGGTGGCAGTCCGAAGATACGCTCCTTTGATGTTCGCGTTCCTGTTCGTCCAAGGCCGAGAGTGAGCGTGTAAGGCGATGTGCGGAATTGGCGGTGCCGTGCACCGCTCGGGCCGCCTGCGGATCCCACATCCAAGAGCTTCGGTCTCCGTGATGAACGAGTTACTGGCCCACCGTGGGCCTGACAGTGAGGGAACGTGGATCCACCCGGACGAGTGTGCTGCTTTCGCGCACCGCCGCCTGAAGATCATCGATCTGAGATTCTGGCGATCAGCCGATGACCGACCATCGCGGCAACTGGCTGACCTACAACGGCGAGATCTACAACTACCTCGAGCTCCGCCGCGAGCTCGGTGAAGACCGGTTTCCGCACCCAGAGCGACACCGAGGTGATCCTGCGCGGCGTATCGAACGTGGGGCATCGATGTGCTGATCCGGCTCCGCGGCATGTTCGCCTTCGCGTTGTGGGACGACGCCGACGGTGCGCTCATCTGTGCGCGGGACCTGTTCGGCATCAAGCCGATGTACTGGACCGTTGTCGACGATGTCATGTACTTCGCCTCCGAGATCAAGGCGTTGCTTCCGTTCCTGCCGGCGATCGAGACCGACCTCGACGGATTCAAGGACTACCTCTCCTTTCAGTTCTGCCTCGGTGGAAAGACACTGTTCAAGGGCGTGAACGAGCTTCTCCCCGGGCACTTCCTGCGCGTGGGCAACGGCGACGTGGCCGTCAAGCGCTACTGGGAGGTCTACTTCGAACCGGACGCGTCACAGTCGGCGACGTACTTCGAGGATCGGATCAAGTCGCTCGTCGACGAGTCGATCGACGCTGCACCTCCGTGCCGATGTTCCTGTAGGTGCGTACGTCAGCGGCGGTTTCGACTCGAGCGTCGTGGCGACGCTTGCGGCGAGGATGCACCGAAGGAACTCGTGGGGTTCACGGGCAAGTTCTCCGGCGAATCTCGCCTACGACGAGAGCCGATACGCGCGCGAGGTCGCCGCTCATGCGGCGTTCCCTCTGGAAGAGCTGGACATCGGCGGCGGCGACTTCGTCGACAGCATCGAGAGGGTCGTCTACCACCTTGATCAACCTGTCGCGGGGCCTGGTTCGTTTCCGCAGTTCATGATCTCGAAGTTTGCAGCGACCCAGCGGAAGGTGCGTACTCGGTGGCCAAGGCGGCGACGAGATCTTCGGCGGCTACACGCGCTACCTCATTGCGTACTTCGAGCAGTGCATCAAGGCGTGCGATCGACGGGACGATGCACTCCGGCAACTTCGTCGTGACGTACGAGTCGATCATCCCGAACCTCACGGCGCTCGATAGCTACAAGCCCCTGCTGAAGGAGTTTTGGCGCGACGGCCTCTTCGACGAGCTCGATGAGCGCTACTTCCGGCTGATCAACCGTGCGCCTGACCTCGGCGCCGAGGTGGACTGGTCGCTGCTCGGCGACTACTCGCCGTTCGAGACCTTCCGCGACGATCTTCCATGGTGAGAATGTCGGCAAGGAGTCGTACTTCGACTCAATGACGCACTTCGACTTCAAGACACTGCTTCCGGCGCTCCTGCACGTCGAAGACCGCGTGTCGATGGCGCACGGTCTCGAGTCGCGGGTGCCGCTCCTCGACCGGCCGCTCGTCGAGTTCGCGGCCACCATCCCTGCGGACATCAAGTTCACGAACGGGTCGATGAAGCACGTGCTTCGCCAGGCGCTGGACGGAGAATTGCCGACATCCGTGGCCGAACGGAAGGACAAGATGGGCTTCCCAGTACCGCTTCAGGAGTGGTTGGGTGAACCGGGCCTGGTGCGCGACTTCGTGCTCGACGTCCTCTCATCCGATCAGGCGAGGGCTCGCTCCCTGATCGACAACAAGCAGGTTCTCGCGAGCCTCCCCAATGAGCATCGCTACGGTAGGCGCGTCTGGGGGTTCCTCTGTCTCGAGCTCTGGCAACGCCAGTTCCACGACCAGGCCGCGCGGTTCCCAAAACTGCTTGAGGAGAAAGAGAAGGTACTGGCATGAAAGTCCTGATCACCGGTGGCGCAGGCTTCATCGGGTCGACACTCGCCGACCGGCTGCTTGCCCGTGGAGACGAGGTCGTCGCCATCGACAACTATGCGACCGGACGGCGGGACAACCTGACAGAGCAACCGAAGCTCGCTGTCATCGAGGGCTCGATCGCGGACGAGTCGGTCGTCGCCCGCGCGTTCGGTGAGAACGGCAGCCCGGACATCGTCATCCACGCGGCGGCGGCGTACAAGGATCCTGACGCATGGGAGGAGGATGTTCGGACGAACGTCCTCGGCACTGTCAACGTCGTCCGCTCGGCTGAGGCAGCGGGCGTCAGCGGCCTGATCTACTTCCAGACGGCGCTCTGCTACGGCTTGAAGGCTCTCGAGCAGCCGATCACGCTCTCTCATCCGATCCGTCCCGAGGGGTCGAGCTACGCGATCTCAAAGACGGGTGGCGAACAGTACATCGCGCTGAGTTCGCTCGACTGGATTTCGTTCCGGCTTGCCAACGCTTATGGCCCTCGCAACCTCTCCGGCCCGCTGCCGACATTCTACGCGCGCCTGACGCAGGACGAGAGCGTGTTCGTGATGGATACACGCCGCGACTTCATCTTCGTCGACGACCTCGTCGACTGCGTTATGAAGGCAGTCGACGGCGCCGGTGGGCGCGGTCCCTATCACATTTCGTCCGGCGCCGACTACTCGATCAAGGAGCTTTACGACAACACGATCAAGGCGCTCAACATGCCGGAGAGGGCTGACGTTGAGGTGCGCCCGCGCGCCGAGGACGACGCGGCGACGATCCTGCTTGACCCGTCCCAGACCGAGGCAGACTTCGGCTGGCGAATCACAACGCCGCTCGAGGACGGCGTGCGCCGCGCGATCGACTACTACCGCGAGTACGGCATCCAAGAGACCTTCACGCACCTGAAGCCGATCAAGCCAATGGATGAGCCGATGCAGCAGAAGATCGGTTCATGACCGGCTCTTCGGCGCTCGTTGTCGGAGGCGCCGGGTTCGTCGGCAGCAATCTGGTCATCGCACTCCTGGACCGCGACATCGAGCGAGTCGTTGTCGTCGACAATCTGCTCTCCGCAGAGCGCTCGAACGTTCCGGACGACACACGCGTGGAATTCCGGGAGGGCTCGATCGCCGACGCCGCGGTGCTCTCCGACCTCCGGGACGAGTTCGACTACGTCTTCCACCTCGCGACCTATCACGGCAACCAGAGTTCGATCGCGAACCCGCTCGAAGATCACGAGAACAACCTGATCACGACCCTCAAGCTCTATGAGCGCGCAAAGGATTGGTCGCGGCTGCGCAAGCTCGTCTATTCGGCGTCCGGTTGCACGCTGGCGAGGCGCACGTACGGCGATGCGGCGGCGACGCAGGAGGATGGGCCCGTCCCGCTCGACCTCGACAGTCCCTACCAGATCTCGAAGGTCGTCGGGGAGTTCTACTCTGTGTACTACCACCGGGTCACTGGGCTCCCGACCGTTCGTGCGCGATTCCAGAACGTCTACGGCCCGCGGGAGATTCTTGGTGCGGGTCGTTGGCGCGGCACGCCTGCGACGGTGTGGCGGAATGTGACCCCGACATTCGTCTATCGTGCTCTGAAGGGTCTCCCGCTCTTGCTCGAGAACGGCGGAATCGCGAGTCGCGACTTCATTTACGTCGGGGACATCGCCGCCGGGTTGATCGCGTGCGCCGAGCACGGCGATCCCGGGGACGTCTACAACCTCGCGAGCGGTGTCGAGACCCAGATTTGCGAGCTTGCGGCGTCGATCATTCGTATCTCCGGCTCCGTGTCGGATTTAGCTGTCGCCTCACCGCGGGACTGGGACCGGTCGGGGCACCGGTTCGGAAGCACAGCTAAGGCTAATACTGAGCTCGGGTTTCGCGCCGAGGTCGGCCTGGAAGACGGGCTGGGAGAGACGATAGGTTGGACGCGTGAGAAGATGACAATGATCGATGCCTGCATCGAACGTCACGCCGATCGCATTCCCGCTTCGGTCACTGCCTAGCATCGACGACCGATCGCCAGACGCCCTCGACTTCTGCCGCGACACGCGCCGGAGCGAACGCAGCTGCATGCTTTGCTGCAGCTGAGCCGAGCCACTTACGGAGCTTCTGGTCGTCAACCAGCCGTTCGAGCGCGGCCGCCAGCGCGAGCCTGTCGTCCGGCTGCACGAGTAGGCCCGTTACGTCCGGGAGGAGAATCCCACCGCCTGACAGCGACCCGGAGGCGACGACAGGCTTCCCATAGGCAGCCGCCTCGAGTACCGGGCGGCCGAGACCAGCTCCCTGGTTCGGGAATGCGACGACGTCGAGTGCCCGGATCACTTCTTCCGGATTCGGTGTGAACGGAAGCCATGTGATCCGGTCGGCGATACCAAGCTCGTTCACGCGTTGCTTGAAGTCGCGTTCCTCGTTGCGGACCCCCAACGCCTCAAGCAGGCGGCCGCGGGCTCCGCCGAACGCGTCTTCACTGCGCACGCCTCCGCCGACGACGACGCCGTGTATGGGCACCTCGCGGTCCGCCAAGGCGCGGATCGCGGCGAGGAACTGCGGCCATCCCTTCTGACGGCGCAAGTAGCCAAAGAAGCCAACGCTCACGCGCCCTTCGGGGATATTTAGGTCGGCCGAGGGGCCAGGCTCGGCGGCGATCGGGTTCGGGATCACCGCGAGAGGCACGCGCACCGCGAACGTCGAGGCGACGTCGCGGTCGATCGCGATCGCCGCGGTAGCGTGACTGTCGATCAAGCGGGTGATGACCCGCGAACGGCGGTCGCGTCCGCTGTTTGGTAGAGAGGAGCGGAGATGCCAGACGATGGGAACGCCGCTCCGGGCAGCAACTACGCCGCTCGTAAGCAGCACGGCGTCGTTCAGGTGCACGAGCGCGGGTCGGAGTTCCCCGAGGAGATGGCGAAGTTGGCGTCTGTGCTGCGGGATCCAGCCGGCCTCACGACCGGCGACGAGCCAGCGCAAACCGTGGTACTGCACGTCCCAGGTGTGCGTGAACGCGGGAACCGGTCCGCGGTGAACGATGGCGCCCGCCTCCTCGAAACTCGCGGCGGCCACGCCTTCAGGAACAAGGACGTGCGAGTTCCACTCGCCGTCGAGCGCCTCGATCAGCAGCGCAAGGCTACGAGCTGCACCACTTGCTTGCGGCCTGTGATGAACGAAGAGGACACGTGGCATGGCAGAAGTATCGTGATCCGCCGATGATGATCGTCGCGATCAACGCCGCTTGCGCAGCGCGACGACAATGTGCTCAATCCACACGCCCCAGAATGTCGTCGATCAACTCGCGATAGCGCTCGAGGCTGACCTGGCGTTCGAGGGTGGCGACAGCGTATGACCTGGCGTTCCGACCCAGCTCTTCCAGGTTGGGAGCGGTGGAGAGCTCGCGGATCGTCGCAGCGAGCGCGGCAGGGTCGCCGGGTGAGATCACGGGCCCGCAGCCGGCGGCGCGCACAGCCTGAGCCGTCTCGCTGTCCTCCTCCGCGGCGGCAATTACCGGTCGGCCCGCCGCCATGACGCCGGCCAGGCGGCTCGGCACGACGTACCCGGAAAGACCCCGGCCGAGCCCGACGAAGTGGACGTCGGAACTGGCGAGGGAAAGCGGCAAGGTCTCGCGCGACTGGTACGGGAGAAACGTGACGTTCGATGCACCACATGACTGCGCGAGCTTCACGTACTCTTCGTGCCGCGCGCCGAAGCCGACGAGCACGATGGTGATATCCGACCGGTCGAGGAGCAGCGCGGCCGCGCGGATCAGCGTGTCGAGATCCTGCGCGTGGCCGATGTTTCCCGAGTGCATGACCACGAAGCGGTCGGCCAGCCCATGTGTGCGAGCCCACTCGTTGTCGCGATCGCGGGGCGCAATCTCGGTCGTGTCCGCCCAGTTGGGAATCACCGCAATCCGCGACGCGGCGACACCCTTTGACACCAGTCGTCGCTTCATCGTTTCGCCGATCGCCACGACGCGGTCGGCGTGCTTGAAGGAGTGGCGCGTGAGAATCCGGAGCGGGACGATCAGGAGAGGGTTGCCGAGCCGACCGAGCGCGACTGCGATCTCCGGGAAGACGTCCTGGCTGACGGCGACGAACGGCACGCGGTATCGCTTCGCGACGGCGTATGCGACCGAGCCGACGATTGGCGGGTCCGTCATGCTGAGCACCAGATCGGGCCGTCGGCCGAGCAGGCCGCGTCTCAGTGCGCGTGCGACATAGGTGAAGTAGTTGATGGCGCGATGGTGCAGCTGCGCTCGATCGAACGACGCCGAGTGCACGCGAATGATCTCAACGCCGTTCCGCCGCTCGTAGTCGGCGTCCGCTTCGCGACCTCTGAGCCGGCCGGTGATGACCGTGACGTCGTAGTACTCGGCGAGGTTTTCGCAGATGTCCGTCAGCAGGCCGGCCGTCGCCTCGACGCCGGGGTGGTAGTACTGGTTCAAAACCAGCAGATGCGGGCGTGTGGCCGAGGACACCGGATCCCTGAGGCTATCGACTGCGTGTCCAGATCGACACGCCGCCACGGTCGTAGCGTCGCCGGAAGTGTCGGCGGACAAACGCAAGGACGGCCGGCCGGTCGCGAAGGGCGCGCGAGACCACGACCGCGTTTGCCTCCCCACGTTGCAGCCAAGTGATCACTTGGCGATCAGTCAGTGACCCGGTCTCGAACCGAAGCGCTGCGAGATCGACTAGCTGCCCGACGACCCGCCGGCCGGCGAGGAACGAAATGATCGGACGGTCGTCGACGGTCCTGGAACCAGAGAAGGTCAGCCGCTTCAGGGCGTCCGCCGCCGCGACGTTCGACGCAGGCTCAGCCACACGGGAGGAGTCGACACGGTGCAATTGTTGAACCCACGCTCCAACCGCAACCAACGCCAAGGCCGCGGCAGCTATCCGGAACCACGCCGCCCCTAGTCGCTCGAGCACGGCGCCGATCGTCGAGCCGACCGCAACCGCGAGCGCATACGGGAACAGCACGAGGTGGTTGTAGTGGAGCGGACCGTGCACGAACAGGAACGCGAGGCCGAGGACGACCCAGCTCCAGAGCGGCCAGACTCGGAGGGGTCGGCGAACGGCGAATGCCGCGACCGCAACGGCGACTGCGATGCACGAGAGAGCGAAGAACGGCGTTCGGACGGAGATCTGCTCGAAGATCTGGCGGTGGGAATGCGGAATCACCGCCGGTGTCGACCGAGCCTTCTCGTGATAGGTGACCCCGCTTCTCCAGAGTGCACCGATCGCACCTGCATGGGCCGTGACCAGCGCGAGCGCGACCGCCGCGAAGCCTGCGGCGGCGAAACGGATCAGGCGCCGCCCGACCAGCCAGAGCAGGGCGGGCAGCACCGTGAGTGCGGTCAACTTCACCGAGATCGCGCACGCGAAGACCGCGCCTGCGGCCAGCGCGCCGATCGGGGCCGCGAGCGTCGCCAGCCCGAGGGAGAGCAGCATCAGCGCAAGTGCCGGTGTGTCGGCGATCACCTGTGAACCGAAGAGGTCGAGAGGTGGCGCGATGGTCAGGCAGACAACGACGAGGATCGCGCCTGCGGGGCCGCCGAAGCGCCGCCCGACGAGCCAGCCTCCGATCGTGCCGAGGAGCATAACCCCGAGCAGCCCCGTGCGGAGCGGTACGACACCCACGCCGGTGACGTACGAGAGGCTCCGCAGCAGGTCGTAGAACCCCGGGAACTGGGCGGCGAAAACCTGTGAACCGAGAGCCTGCCCGTGCCGCAGCGCGTCGACTGCCGCGAGGTACACGCCCTCGTCGTAGTTGGTCGCCCCGCGGAGGGGGCGCGCGAACAGAAGACCTGCGCGGCGAGCGCCGCGGCGAGCAGGACGAGCTCAGCCGACCGGATCGCGCGCGGGTCGTCCTCAGGGGCCATTCACGTGCTTTGGGTCGTAGCCGTGCAGAAGCGCCCACAAGTAACGCCAACGTTCGGTCGCGCGCTTGTCGACCTCGGTCTGGAAGGCGCTCGGAGAGTCGCTGTAAGTCCGGGCCATGTCCGTCGCGGATGTGCCTGCGTTGATGCCGTCGTAGCCGACGAAGTGCACGAAGGCGAGCATGAGGGACCAGGCGACGCAGACCGCCAAGACTGCGTATATCGGTGCGCCGAAGCGTCGCCGCAGTTCGGCGACGCCGACGAGAAAGAGCGGGAAGAGCGCAGTCAGGAATCGCGTCGAGAACGCAAACGCGCCGTCCCACTCAGCCCAGGTCACATGCCCGACGACAAGGGCGGCGGAAGCTCCGAGAAGCGTCAGGAGGTAGATCCGCTGCGTGTCGTGGCGGGCAGCTCGTACGGCCAGCACGACGCCGATCACGGCGAGTGCGGTCAGTGGAGTCCAGACGAACAGCCCGCGACGGTCGGTGAAGAGCATCTTCAAGGGAATCAGCGGGTCGAAGCCGTTCAGCGGGTTCGAGGTGCTGGCGACGAGAAGGTGCGTCCCGAGAGCGTACTTCCTCGGGAAGTAGGAAGGCTCGAAGTAGCCGATGCCGCGCAGAGCCGGAAGTGCGAACACCGCCGGACCGACGAGCAGCGCGGTCGCACCCCCGATCAGGAGTGCCCGCTTGCGATACACGGCGAAGGCCACCGCCACCGCGGCGAAGAACGCGAGGTTGACGTAGCGGATGTTCGCCGACACGCCGACGAGCGCTCCAAGGGCGAGTGCGTACCGGTCCGCTTGGCGGGTGTAGACCCGAAGTACCAGGAGCGCGGCGGCCGTCAGCACGAGTGTGTCCACGGCATGCTTCATCGCAGGCTCGAAGACGACGTAGTAGAAGAGCGGGCTGCCGAACACCGTGAGGAACAGCACCGCCGGCGTGGCGGGCAGCTCGAGCTCGCGGAGCAATCGCCAGCCGAGATAGAGGATGAGGATGAACGCGGTCTGTGTGGCGAACGTGATCGAGATCTCCTCGAACGTCACGTGGAACGTCCTCGGCTGCGCGCCGAAGATCGCACCGAGCCCCTTGCCCACCAGGAAGAACGGGACGTTCCAGAGATCAGTGCCGAACTGGTAGGCGAATGCGAAGTCCGTCTTCTCGCCGAAGTACCGGCGGAGGAGGTTGAAGTAGACGAGGCTGTCGCCCGTGATCTGGAAGTGCGCGAACGTGATCGCGAACACCGAATACAGGGTGAGGGCGACCGCCATCGGGCGCGTCAGGAATCTCTCGGAGGTGCCTCGAGTCAACCCGGGCAGGCTAGCGTCCGCCCGAGACCCCAGCCGACGAAGCGCAGGGCGCCGGGCCAGTACAGTGCGCGCGTGCGCGGGACGACACAAGCCATGACCCTTCTCGAGGCCGTGTTCTGGGTCAGCCTCGCGGCCCTCCTCTGGACGCACGCGCTTTACCCCGCGTGCATCGCGCTGCTGGCCAGGGCGCGACCGCGCCGCATTGCCAAGGCGGACGTGGAGCCGGCCGTCACGGTGATCGTCGCCGCCTACAACGAGGAGAGCGTCGTGGCCCGCAGGATCGAGAACCTGCTTGAGCTCGACTACCCGGCCGACCGGCTCGAGATCGTCGTCTCCTCCGACGCGTCCTCGGACCGGACGGAGGAGATCGCGTTGCAGTACCCGGGAGTGCGAGTCGTGTCGAACCCGCGCGGCGGCAAGGTAGCGGCCCAGGACCGCGCCGTGCGCTCTACCGACGCGGAGATCGTCGCGTTCTCCGATGCGAACTGCACATGGTCACCGGATGCGCTACGGAAGCTCGTGCGAGCCTTCGCCGACCCGGAGGTCGCCTACGTGTGCGGCCGGCTGCGGATTCTCGAGGCCGAAGGGTCGAACAAGGAGGGGCTCTACTGGCGGTACGAGCTCGGCGTGCGAAGTGCCGAGTCCAAGACCGGTTCGATCACGGGGGGCAACGGGTCGATCTATGCCGTGCGCCGCGTCGACTACGTGGAGGTCGACCCGCGATTCGGTCACGACCTCTCGCTGCCGTACCTGATGGTCCAGCGAGGGCGCCGCGCTGTCTACGAGCCGGAGGCGCAGGCTTGGGAGAAGCCGACACCATCCAACGAGACGGAGTACCGGCGCAAGGTGCGCATGTTCGAGCACTGCTGGCTGATCGTGCTGCGCGGCAGGATGCTCCGCCGGCTCGGACCGCTGTACGGGTTCGAGATCGTCTCGCACCGCCTCTTGCGTTACGGTTCGGGGATACTGCACGTCGCGTTGCTGGCGACCTCGATCGCGCTCGTCGGGCAGGGATGGATCTACGACGTCGTCCTCTCGGGGCAGCTCCTCCTCTTGTTCGCGGCGGCCGTCGGCGTCGGGATCGCGCGCTACTACGTGCTCGTTTCGTGGGCAACGCTCGTCGCGCTCTCGAACTACCTGAGGCGCGGTGTCCCGGCGACGTGGGACGTCGCCGAGGGCACGCGGTAGCCCACGTGCGGGCGAGCGCGGCGCTGCGGTCCTTCCCCGTCTGGACGTTCCTCTGGAGTCGCGTCGCGATCTGGGTCGGAGCGCTCTTCGTCCTCTTCGAGTTCGATCCCAACCGCGGCGTGTACGCCGACCGGCTCGACGTTCCGCGCCTGACTCACGACCTCGGAGCCGTCACGGACGTCTGGGCCCGTTGGGACAGCATCCCCTTCCTCCAGATCGCCGAGCACGGCTACGGCGGCGAGAAGGGAAGCCCAGCCTTCTATCCGCTCTATCCGTGGATCGTCGGCGCGGTCGGACGTATGCTGGGAGGGCACTACGTCATGGCGGGCGTTCTCGTCTCGCTCGCAGCCACACTTGCGGCGTTCGTCCTCTTCTACCGTCTTGCTCTCGCGCGGCTCGGCGAGGCACCCGCCCGGCGGGCGCTCGTCTACCTGGCGGTGTTCCCTGCCGCCCTTTTTTTGCAGGCGGTCTACGCCGAATCGCTCTTCCTCTGCCTCGCGCTCGCCGTCTTCCTGACCGCGGAGCGCGGCCGGTGGGCGCCGACAGGGGCGCTCCTCGGGCTCGCGCTGCTCACTCGGCCCACCGGCGTTGCGCTCGTTCCGCCCCTCCTGCTCCTGGCCTGGCGGTCGGGCGCTCGGCTTCGGGCGTTCGGCGGCCTACTGCTCGCCCCGGTCTTCTTCCTCGCGTTTCCGGTCGTGCTCCACCAGCAACTCGGCAGCGCGACCGCCTTCGTCCACGCCGAGCGTTTTTGGCATCGAACCATCTCGCCGCTCGGCCCGCTGGGCGGCATCTCGCGTGCCCTGCGAGCCGGCTGGGCCGGGGTCTTGCAGCTGACCGTTGGCTCGTCGCAGCACTGGTACTGGACACCCGTGAACCCTGCGCGTACCGCCGTGCTCAACCTGGAGTACCTGGCCTACCTCCTGCTCTTCTGCTTCCTCGCGGTCGTCGCCTGGCGCGCTGTCGGCGCTGCCTACGGGCTCTATGCCGCAACGTCGATCGCGATCGCGCTGACCGCTCCTTCGGACCTCTACCCGCTGCTCTCGCTGCCGCGGCTCGGCGTCGTCATCTTCCCGCTGTTCCTGGCGCTCGCCACCCTCACGACTCGGGAGCGGGTCCACGTCGCAGTGGTCGGCGCCAGCTCCATCTTGCTCGGCCTTTCGGTTGCAGGCTGGGCGACGTGGCAGTGGGTGTCCTAGCGAACACGACGAGCATCGCCGCAAGCAGCGCGAGCAGCACGACGTCGCGCGCGACCAGGTACGACGTCGGCCCTGCCTCAAGCCGGATCACGCCGACCCAGTGGCCCGGAAAGTAGGCGCGTGTCAGCACGATCGCCGCTCCGACAGCAGCGCAGCCGGCGAGCGCGAGTGTCCCACCGACCAGCGCAACGAGCGGGACGAGCCAGAGCAGAAACTGCGGCGAGAAGACCTTGCCCAGCACGACGAACGTCAGCACCGCTGTCGTCGCACCGCGAACGAGCGCCCTGCGGTCGACGTCGCGTCTGGCGAATGCGATCCACACGTAGAGCAGCACCGCGATCTCTGCCGCGACGGAGCACGCTGCCGCGAGGTGCGCGCTCGCCCCGCCGAGGTTCACCGACGTGTGCGAGAAGTCGAGGCCGACCTGGAGAACGCCGAGCTGGTGCGCAGCGAGGAGCGCGGCGGCGGCCGAGCTCTCGATCTGTAGGGGCCGCCGCGCCTGGTCGGTCATGCTCGAGAGGAGGCCACCGGGCGAAAGGATCAGAAAAGGAAGAGTCGTTACGGCGACCGTTGCCGCCGCAGTGACCAGCCAGAGCAGCGACTGCCGGCGGTCACGCGCCCTCCACAACCAGACGACCGCGAGCGGGACCACTACGAACGGATAGATCTTCGCTGCGATAGCGAGCCCGATGAGCACCCCAGAGAGGGCGGGCCGCTCCCAGACAAGCGCGGCCAGCGCTGCCGCGACGAGGGCTGCCGGCCACAGGTCGAAATGGCCGAGGGTGATCGGGCCGAGCGCGAGGATCCCCGCCGCGACGAAGACAAGGGGGGCAAGCACACGTTCGCGAAGACGGCGAAGTGTGAGGTACGAGGCCGCGATCACGCCGACACCGCACAGCGCCATTAGCACCTCGAACGCGATTCGATAGCCGCGAGCCCCGGTTGCGATCAGCGCGGGGAGGACGAACGTCACGAGCGCTCCCGGCGGATATTCGACGTGAAAGTCGCGGTAGGGCACGTGCCCGTGCCGCACCGCGACCCCATAGGTGTGGAAGCGCGGCACGTCCGTCGCGTCGGACGGAAGTTTGACGCTCATCAGCAGGACCCAGCCGCCCACGAAGGCGAGCAGGACGAAGACCACTCCCCACCTGGCTCGGTTGGTGGCCTTCGGATTCAACCGCGGGATCCTAGACGTTCGCGCGGATCGCTACGGTCTGCCCGTGAACCGTGTGCTCGACGTAGCGGTTGCAGGCACTGGGCTCGGGGCGCCGAGGGAGTCGTTGTACGGTCGCCTACTCCAACTTGTTTGAGGGACGGGCTGTCAGGGCATCCCTGAGAAGAGGGACTCCGGTTGACTGAGTAACTGCCGCTTGCCGATTTGTCGGGTGTTTGAGGACAACGGGGCATGGCCCGCCATCGATTTCTACGAGGAGGCCCACAGTTGGTCGCTCGGACGTTTGCGCTCAGTGCATCGCTCGCGGTGCTGCTCGGTACCACGCTCGCCGGCGCGTCGGTCAACACGACGGCCCACGCATCCGCCACGTCCCGCGGCCTGGTCGTCGGCACGAGCCGGTTCTTCCCGGTGATGCTGATCGATCAGTGCAGCGCAGCCGGTGTGGCACAGGGCAAGGCGCTCGGAATCAACCTGGTCGTCAACGAGAGCTGCCCCGGCCTCGCTCCCGGTGATCAGTTGGGCGTTCTCAAAGGCCGTGCTCTCGCGGTGCTGCCGATCGGGGCCCGAAGCGTCCGCGGCGGAGGCCTCGTCGGCTTCACGTATCCGGACGAGCCCGACAACAACGGCTGGACGCCGGCGTCTCTCGCCAAAGCCGAGCCGTACGAGCGAGGCAGCGCGGACGGGCTCGTGACGTTCCTGACGACGACCGGCCGGTTCTTCCAACGCGCACCGTACGGCTCAACTCATGCCTCGGCCGCGACGTACTCGGCATTCGCGCATCTCGCCGACATGGCCGGCTTCGATCTCTATCCGCTCAACGCGTGCCAGTCGAATCTCACCGCCGTGTACGACGCCCAGCGGGCTTTCGTCCGGCTCGCCGGCGACACGCCGACCTTCCAATGGATCGAGACCGGCCCGATCCGGCCGACGTACTGCGGCGGCTTCGCGATGACGCAGCAGGACTTGATCGCCGAGGTCTGGCTCGCGGTGATCGGTGGCGCGCGCGGGATCGGCTACTTCACGCACACGTGGTCGCCGAACGACAACCCCTTCGACGTGTCGCCGGCGTTGCAGCAGTCGATGGCCCAGACCAACGCCCTCCTTCGCTCGGTGACACCGGGCTTGCTCGGAACGACGCTCGCGTCGGGTGTCGACAGCCCGGCCGTCAAGCTGGTGGCGAGATCCGGGGGCGGCCGCACCTACGTCTTCGCGATCAACACCATGAGCTCGCCCAACAAGGCGCGGATCCACGTCCCGGGGTTTCACGACGGGCCGGTGAGCGTGGTCGGGGAGGGGCGGACCGTCACGGTGAAGGGGCACTACTTCTTCGATCACTTCGGCGGGCTGCAGGTGAACGTGTACGTCCAACGCCGCTGAGAACCGCCGCGCGTACTATCGGCGCGGATGACGGTTGCTCTGGTTCTCTTCTGGGCCTCGTTCGCGGCGCTCGCCTGGACCCACGTCGTCTACCCGGCATTCGCGGCTGTGCTGGCGCGAATCGCGCCGAGGCGCGTGCGAAAGGCCGACATCTTGCCGACGGTCACGGTCGTCGTTGCGGCCCACAACGAGGAGCCCGTGATCGCGCGGCGGGTCGAGAACCTGCTCGCGCTCGACTACCCGGCCGACAGGCTGCACATCGTTGTCAGCTCCGACGCCTCGTCCGACCGCACCGAGGAGATCGCCCTTCAGTACACCGGCGTGCAGGTGATCTCCAACCCGCGTGGCGGCAAGGTGGCTGCGCAGGATCGTGCCGTGCGACAGACCGACGGCGAGATCATCGCCTTCTCCGACGCGAACTGCACGTGGTCGCCCGACGCCCTCCGCACTCTCGTGCGGGCGTTCGCCGACGACGACGTCGCGTACGTCTGCGGCCAGCTCCGCATCCTCGACGCCGAAGGCGGCAACAAGGAGGGCGTCTACTGGACCTACGAGATGAAGCAGCGGGCCGCCGAGTCGCAGCTCGGCTCGATCACCGGAGGGAACGGCTCGATCTACGCGGTGCGCCGGTCCGACTACGTGGAGGTCGATCCGCGGTTCGGACACGACCTCTCACTGCCGTACGTGATGGTGCAGCACGGCCGCCGCGCGGTGTACGAGCCCGACGCCCACGCCTTCGAGAAGCCGACTCCGTCGAACGAGACCGAGTACCGGCGCAAGGTGCGGATGTTCGAGCACTGCTGGCTGATCGTCCTCCGCGGCAAGATGCTCCGTCGGCTCGGGCCGCTCTACCTGCTGGAGATCGTGTCGCATCGCCTCCTGCGGTACGGATCGGGGATCCTGCACGTCGTGCTGCTCGCCACCTCTCTCGTGCTGTACTCGCACGGCTGGGTCTACGCAGTCGTGCTCGCCGCTCAGCTCGGTCTGCTGGCGGCCGCCGCGATCGGCGTCGGCATTGCCCGCTACTACGTGCTCGTGACGTGGGCGACGCTCGTGTCGCTGCTCAACTACCTGCGCCGGGGCGTGCCGGCGACCTGGGAGGTCGCGGAGGGAACGCGCGTTTGAACCGCGCTCTCGACGTCGCGATCGCCGGCGCCGGGCTGGTCGTCTCCAGCCCGTTCCTCGCCGTGTCCGCCGTGGCTGTGAAGCTCCAGGACGGCGGACCGGTGCTGTACCGCCAGACCCGCGTCGGGAAGGACGGCGTCGACTTCGAACTGTTGAAGCTGCGCACGATGGTCGTCGGCGCCGAGAAGCAGGGCGCGGGCTTCGCCGTCGATCGAGGCGATACGCGCATCACCCGGACCGGACGGCTCCTGCGGCGGCTGAGCCTCGACGAGCTGCCGCAGCTCTGGAACGTCGTCAGGGGCGAGATGTCGGTGATCGGACCGCGTCCGACGCTCCGGTATCAGGTCGAGCAGTACGACGAGCGGCAGCTGCACCGGCTCGACGTGAAGCCGGGGATCACCGGCTGGGCGCAGATCCACGGCCGCGCGACGCTCCCGTGGGCGGACCGGATCGAGCTCGACCTCTGGTACGTGCGCCACCACGACTGGAAGACCGACCTCCTGATCCTGGTGAGGACGCCGCTCGCACTGCTCGGCGGCACGTACAAGGGTCAGACCGGAGGGTGGCAGGGCGGCAGCTAGGTTCGCCGGGTCAGGTTCCGCCAAGGCGCGTCTGCATCGTCGCCGGCCTCGTGATTCGCTGCGGGACTTACGGAGAGAGGCGCACCCGGATGAGCACCCAGAGCGCCTTGAAGCCGTCGCGCCACGTGATCTTCTTGCCCTCCGCGTACGTGCGGCCGTAGTAGGAGATCGGCAGTTCGTAGATCCGCAGCCCTCGCTTGCAGATCTGGCCGGTGATCTCCGGCTCGATCGCGAAGTCGTTCTCGCGCAGGTCGAGCGACTGCAGCACCCCGGGGCCGAAGGCCTTGTAGCCGGTCTCCATGTCGGAGAGCGTCGTGTTGTAGAGAACGCCCGTCACGAGGCTCAGGAACCGGTTGCCGACCAGGTGCCAGAAGAGGTAGGCCCGCTGCGGGCGGCCGCCCGAGAGCCGGGAGCCGTAGACCACGTCGGCGACTCCGTCGGCGATCGGCTGGATCAGCGTCGGGACCTCGACCGGGTCGTACTCCATGTCGGCGTCCTGGATCACGACGATGTCCCCGTCGATGTGAGGGATCGCAGCCCGGATCGCCGAGCCCTTGCCGCGGTTCTCCTTGCGGATGACGTGCACGCCTGCATGGCCCTCGGCGATCTCGGCAGTCGCATCGGTGGAGCCGTCGTCGACGACGATCACCTGCTGCTCCAACTCGAGTGCCTGCACGCGCTCGAGCACTTCACCGATCGACGCGGCCTCGTTGAAGGCCGGGATGATGAACGTCACCTTCACGAAGCGGCAGCATAGACCGACCGCGCCGCTACCCTGGAGACCCGTGACGGCCGTCCTCTTCACGTGCGCCGGCCAGCGGGTGGACATCGTCACCGCGTTTCGCGACGCCGGCGCCACGACGATCGCCGTCGACGTCGACCAGCTCGCGCCCGCGCTCTACCACGCCGACCGTCGGGCCCTCGTGCCCCGCGTCGACGACGACGGCTACGTCGCCGCGCTCCGCGACCTCGTGCAGCTGCACGACGTTCGCCTGATCGTGCCGCTCACCGATCTCGATCACCACGTGCTGGCCGACGCGCGGGACGACCTGGGCGGCGCGCTGGTGCTCGTCTCCGGCGTCGAGACCGTCGCGCGCTGCACCGACAAGTACCTGGCGCACCAGTTCTTCGAGGAGCAGGGGATCGGCACACCGCCGACCTGGCTGCCCACATCGCTGCCGGTGGATCTCAGATTCCCCGTGCTCGTGAAGGCGCGCCGGGGCTTCGGCTCGCGGCACATCTACCGCGCTGCGGACAGGGCCGAGCTCGAGTTCTTCCTCCGGTACACGGCGGCGGACTCGATGGTGCAGGCGGCGTGCCTCGGGACGGAGTTCTCCATCGACGTCTTCTGTGACCTCGAGGGACGCTGCCTCGCCGCCGTGCCGCGGACGATGATCGAGTCGAAGGGCGGCGAATCGATCAAGGGCATGACGATCAAGGATCCGGATCTGATCGAGTTCAGCTGCAGGGTGTCCGAGGCGTTGCGCATCATCGGTCCGGCGAACGTGCAGTGTTTCCGAGAGCCCGACGGCGAATTGCTGGTGACGGATGTCAATCCGCGCTTCGGCGGCGGCTTCCCGCTGCCGACCGCGGCGGGCTCGCGCTACCCGGAGCTCGCGCTCGCGCTCGCGAACGGCGAGCGGCCCGAGCCGCGACTCGGCGACTTTCGCGACGGGGTGGTGATGACCCGCTTCTTCTCCCAGGTGATCCTCGAGGATGCGGGGGGCACGCTCGAGCGAGTGCAGGCGGAGGCGGTGCCCGAGGAAGCGTGAGGAGACTCGTACCGCTCCTCGCGGGAGCGGCGCTTCTCGTCGCCTGCGGTTCGCAGCGCGAGGCGGCCACGACCGTCTCCTCGCAGCGGAGCGTGGTCCGGCCGGCGGCGTCCGCCCCCGACGTTGCTGCTCCGCGTAGGCAGGCCGTCCAGGTGACGGTCGTCGATGGTGACACCAACTCCCGCGTCCGCGGCGCCCGCGTGACGATCGGGACGCACTCCGCCCGGAGCAACGGCCACGGTGTGGCGTTCGTCCCGCTGCCGCGCCGCAGCTCGCTCGTCACGCAGGCGGTGAAGCCCGGCTATGCCGCGCACGCGGTGCGGCTCTCGTTTCGCACGCATCCGAAGTCGACGATCAGGATCTATCGACGCTCCCTGCAGTGGGCGATGTACGGCGCGAATCCCTCCCGCTCGCAGGCCCAGCCCGACCTCGCGGTCCGCCCGCCGTTCCGCGTCGTCTGGTCACGCGGCCTCGGCACGCTGATCGAGTTTCCGGCCGTCGTCCAGGACGGCATCGCCTACATCGCGAACTCCCGCGGCACCGTCCGCGCGTTGGACATGCGCAACGGCGACGTCGTCTGGCGGCACGACACCCCCCACGGGAAGATGGCCTCTTCGCCCGCCGTCTGGGGCGGCCGGCTGGTCGTGCACGGCATGGACGGGAACGTGTGGGTGCTGCGCCGCTCCGACGGGCACCTCCTCTGGCGCTACCGGGTCGGCTCCCCCGTCGAGTCCTCGCCGGTGATCGTCGACGGCGTGGACGTGTTCGGCGCCTGGGACGGCACCGTCACCGCGCTCGATCTACGAACACATCGCGTCCGCTGGCGGTACCGCGACGGCTGCAAGGTCACGTCGTCGGCGGCGCTCGCCGGCTCGACGCTCTACATCGGCGACTATTGCGGGCGCCTGGTCGCGCTCTGGGCCGCGACCGGGCAGGTGCGCTTCACCCGCGGGGTCGGCGGTCGCGTGTACGGCACGCCCGCCGTCTCGGCCGGGCGCGTGTTCGTCCCGAGCTCGACCGGCGGGTCCCTGACCGCGTTCTCGACGAGCGGCCGCTACCTCTGGCGCCGCTCGACCGGGTCCTACGTCTACTCCTCGCCGGCGGCGGCCGCCGGGCGCGTCTTCTTCGGCTCGTACAACGGCGTCTTCTACGCCCTCTCGGCGCGGACGGGAGCGACCCTCTGGACGCACGGGACCGGCGGCCCGATCTCCGGTGCCGCCGCGGTCGTCGACGGCGTCGCCTATGCCGGCTCGTTCGCGCATCGCATCGTCGGCGTCGAGGCACGCAGCGGCCGCGTCGTGCTCGACTTCCCGCACGGGGAGTACGTACCGGTCTCAGGCGCCGGCCGTCGTCTTCTCCTGCACGGCTACTCGCGCATCTACGCGGTGGTGCGTCGATGAAGCGCGTTCTGATCGTGGCGGCTGCGGTCGTCCTGCTGGCGCTGATCGGCGCCGGGGCGGCGTACTACCTGCACCTCCGGCATCAGGCACGCGACATCCAGGGATCCTCGACGGTCGAGTTCGTCACGACCGTCGCGGCGGCGCCCGCCCCGCGTGAGCCGGGGATCGCTTGGCCGACCTACGGCCGGGACCCCGAGCGCCGGCGCTTTGCCAACGGCGTCTCGCTCGCGCCGCCGTTCAAAACGGCCTGGCTGTTCCGCGCCCAGAGCCTCGTCGAGTTCCCGCCCGCGATCGGCTACGGCCGCCTCTTCTTCGCGAACAACGCGGGAGTCGTCCTCGCGGTCGGGGCGAAGAACGGGAAGCGCGCTTGGAGCTACAACTCGCATCGCTGTGTCGCGGCGTCGCCGGCGCTCGACCGGCATGTCGTCTACGAGGCGTTTCTCAACGTCCCGCCGTGCAACCGCAGTCCGAGTGATGCACTGACCGGCCAGGTCGTCGCGTTCGCGGTCGGCAGCGGCCGTGTGCTCTGGCGGCGCACGATCGGCCCCTCCGAGTCCTCGCCGGTCGTCGTCGGCGCGACGGTCTTCGTCGGCGATTGGGATGGAAACGTCTGGGCCCTGCGCAGGCGCAGCGGCAAGCCGCGCTGGGTGACGAAGCTTCGCGGGGAAGTGAAGGGCGGCGTCGCGATCTCGGGCAACCGGCTCTACGTGGGCGACTACACGGGTCACCTCTACGCGCTCAATGCGACGACCGGCAAGATCCTGTGGGAGGCGAGCGTGCAGCCGCGTTTCGGGAGCGCCGGCAACTTCTACGCCACGCCTACGCTGGCCTACGGCCGCATCTACATCGGCGCGACCGACGGGAAGGAGTATTCCTTCGGCGCGACGAGCGGCAAGCTCCGCTGGTCGCAGTCGACCGGCGGCTACGTGTACTCCTCTGCTGCGGTCTGGCGCGCGCGCATCTACGTGGGCTCGTACTCCCACACGTTCTTCTGTCTCGATGCCGCGACCGGTGAAGTCATCTGGCAGTTCCACGCCAACGGGCCGATCTCCGGCTCCCCGACGATCGTCGCCGGGAGGGTCTACTTCGCCACGTTGGCGCGCACGACGTACGCACTCGACGCGAAGACCGGAGCGCTCTCCTGGACGTTCCCCGACGGCATGTACTCACCGGTCGTCGCGGACTCGGAGCGCCTCTATCTCGTCGGCTACGCGCGCCTCTACGGGCTCGTCGAGCGGCGCGCGAAGTAGGCTCCCGCGGTGCGATACGTCGTCACCGGAGCAGCCGGGTTCATCGGCTCCCATCTCGCGGAGTCTCTCGTCGCGGCGGGCCACGACGTCGTCGGAATCGACTGCTTCACGGACTACTACGACCAGGCGCTCAAGGAGGAGAACGCACGCGGGCTGGACGTGCACCGGCTCGATCTCGCCGAGGCGGAGCTCGACTTCTCGGGCGCCGACGGGGTCTTCCATCTCGCCGGCCAGCCCGGCGCGCGCAGCTTCGGCGATGTCTTCCCGATCTACCTGCGGCGCAACGTGCTCGCAACGCAGCGTGTCTTCGAGGCGGCAGTTGCGGCTCGCGTGAAGGTCGTCTGGGCGAGCTCGTCGTCGGTGTACGGCGACGCGGAGCGGTACCCGACCCCCGAGGACGTTGCGCCGCGCCCGAACAATCCGTACGGAATCACCAAGCTGGCCTGCGAGCAGCTCCATCACACCTATGCCCGCGTGTTCGGGCTGGATGCCGTGGCCCTGCGGTACTTCACGGTCTACGGGCCGCGACAGCGCCCGGACATGGCGTTCGCGCGAATCGTCTCGGCGCTGGCGGCGAACGAGCAGTTCGAGTTGTACGGCGACGGCTCGCAGTCGCGGTCGTTCACGTTCATCGCCGACGTCGTCGCAGCGACCGTCCTCGCGCTGGAGGCGGCACCGGGCGTCTACAACGTCGGCGGCGGCGAAGAGGCCACGATGCGCGAAGCCGTGGCGCTGTTCGAGGCGGCTGCGGGCCGACCGCTGCAGGTGAGCTACGGACCGCCGCAGACGGGTGACATGCAGCGAACGAAGGCCGACACGACCCGGATCGAGCGCGAGCTCGGCTGGCGGGCCGCGACGCCGCTTCGGGACGGCCTTGCCAGACACTGGCAATGGGCCTCCGATAGGGTCACCAGCCGATGAGCGCCGCAGTCGACGAGGAGCGCGAGGTCGACCTCGCCCGTTGGCGGCATGCCGTCGCCAGGCTCTGGTGGCTGCCCGTCGCCGGCCTCCTGATCGGCGCCGTCCTCGGCGTCCTCTACTCGTTCCGGGGCGGCACGACCTACAAGGCGACGGCGCTGATCTCGCTCGGGCAGCCGACCTCGCCCGGCGGAGTTCTCGTGAACGGCTTCGGCACGAACCCGCGTGCGATCTCCCTGATCGTCAGCTCTGCGGCCGCCCAGGAGCAGGCGGCGAACCGCGCAGACATGCGTGCCGGAGCGCTCCGCGGCCACGTCTCCGTCGCGCAGGTCGGGACCGTGACGGGCGCCGGCGCCGCGCGGGCGACGCCGCTGATCGCCCTCACCGTCACCGGCTCTCACCGGGTCACGACGGCTGCCGCCGCGAATGCCCTCGCCAAGATCGTCGTCGGCCAGACCACCGCGTCGTACGTCGGTGTGAAGATCCGCACCTTCCAGACGACGCTCGAGCATGTCAACGAGCAGATCGCGTCGGTCAACGACCGGCTCGCCGTCATCACCGCGTCGGAGAAGGCGGCGAAGAACCTCGATCCGTTCCAGCAGCTCGTGATCGTCAGCCAGGAGGACAACGCCGAGACGCGGCTCGGGAACCTGATCGCACAGCAGGAGACGCTGCAGCAGCAGCTCGCGTTTGCCAAGGAGGTCGAGAGCGCGAAGGTCGTGGTGCCCGCCCGGTCGGTCAAGGCTTCCGCGCACTCGCGCAACACCTCGCTGCTCGTCGGCGCGCTGATCGGCCTGATCCTCGGCACCATCGCTGCGATCGTCGCGGACACGCGCCCTCGCGCGAGGCCGTGAAGCGAGGGCGGCGGACGGCTCATGCTCGAGGGGAAGTCGGTCGCGGTCGTCGTTCCCGCCCACGACGAGGAGGGGCTGATCGCGGCGACCCTGCAGGGCATACCCGGGTTCGTCGACCGCATCTTCGTCGTCGACGACGCCTCGACCGATGCGACGGCCGAGCGGGCACGGTCGGTGGAGGATCCGCGCGTCGAGGTGATCGTCCACGATCGCAACCGAGGCGTGGGGGCCGCGATCGTCACCGGGTACCAGCGCGCCATCAGGGAGCGGATGGATGCAACCGCGGTGATGGCCGGCGACAACCAGATGGACCCGGACGAGCTGGAGGGTCTCTCGGTCCCGATCGTGCGCGGTGAGCTCGACTACGCGAAGGCGAACAGGCTCTTCACCGGCAGCGCGTGGAAGCTGATCCCCCGCAACCGGTACATCGGGAACGCGATCCTCAGCCTGCTGACGAAGGTCGCATCGGGCTACTGGCACATCGCGGACTCCCAGGCCGGCTACACGGTCGTCTCGCTGCGCATCCTGCAGCTGCTCGACCTCGAGCGCATCTACACGTCGTACGGCTTCCCGAACGACATGCTGGTGCATCTCAACGTCTGGAACGCGCGTGTGCGCGACTTTCAGTCGCGCCCGATCTACGGGGTCGGCGAGCGCTCGGGGATCCGGATCCACCGAGTCGTCCCGCGGATCTCCTGGCTGCTCTGCAAGGGGTTCTTCTGGCGGATGCGCGAGAAGTACGTGATCCGCGACTTCCACCCGCTCGTCTTCTTCTACTTCCTCGGGTTCCTGATGACCGCGGTCGGGCTGGCGCTCGGGATCTTCGAGACCGTGCGACGGATCGGCGGGCACGTGATCACGCCGGCGACGATCGTCCTCGTCGCACTCCTCCTCATTTCGGGCAGCCAGTTCACGCTGTTCGCGATGTGGTTCGACATGGAGTCGAACAAGGACCTGCGCTAGCGCGTCTCGCTGAGGTGGCTTCCCGAGCGGCTTCTCCTGTCGCCCATGAGGCTATTGCAACCCTCCTGCAACCCTCCGGGCGCTCGGATCAGCCGGACCACCATCCGTCTTCTCTTGGCGACACTCCGCGCGCAGGGTGCGCTGGGTGACCACGCCGGCCGTGCGTGCTCCTCCCTTCCCGGTCGCGTGGTTGCAGGTCGGTTGCAGCCGCTCCCAAACCCGCGTCGGAAGCGGCATCGGAGCCGCTTATTCGACCAAGTGTCGACTGAAAGCCAGCGGCGCCCGGGCGCGAACTCGCCCGCAGGAGCCGTGCCGCACGCGGTTTTGCTAACCGCTCCCTGATCCTGGTGAACATCGCGGCAGGAACTGCTGATCATGGCTTCGGTCGAATTGGCTGGGCGTACTTTCTGGTCGGGACCCGCTTCAGACGTGTCAGTGGAGTCAGCGTCAGCTCTGGTGAGCACCAGCCGATGGCTTCCCGCGCAGGGGCTGCGGCACCCAGTTCGGCGAGAAGTACTCGAAGCACGCTTCGAGCATCGCTGCCGTCCCGACGTACTCGCCGCGGTACAAGCGCTCGGGCAGTGACCGCCGGCCACTTAGACCTTTGCGTTCGACGGGTTCGGTGATTGCGTGACGGGTCAACGCCGCAAGCCCTTGCGTACGACGCAGGTCCTGCCACCAGGGAAGTTGGGCAGGTGAGGCCTTCTCGAGGAGGGCGGGTAAGACTTGCTTGTAGGTATCGTCGAGACTGAACCCGCCACGGACCTCCTGCGGCGTGAGCGCCGTGTCGTCGATCGTGACGGTCCCGGTGTTGACGTCGAGCAGCCGAAGGACGTGGTGCGCGGCGAACGCCTCGAGTCCGACGACCGCTGAGGTAACCGTCGTCTCCGCGGCGGCGCGCATCTCGACCACCAGGGTCGTATCGGGCTGCCAAGGCACTGTCCCATGGTTGACGAGTGTCGACAGCAGCTTCGCCCGGAGTTCCTCTGCGCGCGACTCCGCCTCGCGGCAGGTGACGAGCTCGGGCATCCCCGCAAGGGGCCGCGGGATGTGCATCTCCGTACCGCCGACGGTCACCATGTCGACGATCACGATCGCTTCGCCCGGCGTCAGCATCTCGGCGCCCTGGACGATGTAGGCGTGCGCGATCCTCGGGTCGGGCTCGTTGCTTCCCATCCCGCCAGGCTATGCGTCCCGACGAGGCGGAACGGGAACGGAGGACCACCCAAGCTTGGCCCCAAGATCCGTCATCTTGCCGTTCTCCCACAAGAACGCGTGACGTTCGCCAGCGATCTTCGTGGCGCTCCACCCGGCCACCTGCCCACGCGCATTGACCGCCTGCGCGACGCTCCAACGGCCGCCCAGCGTCCCCAAGTCTCTCGCCACCCAGCGCGCCCGCCCCGACCCTGCCGAACCCGCACTCCCCGACAGCCCCGCCACCACCACGGCGAACGCCACAACCACCAGCAGCACGAAACGGCGCATCCCCGCCTCCCTTCAGCCCGCAGCCTCCCGCTCGCAAGCTGCCAACGCATCAGCGCGACCGCCGATCCCGCTTACCCCGAACTACCGAGGACCTTCCGGTCAGCCGCCGGTCGTCAGAGTCCAGAGGACGGCGTGGCGGATGATGCGTCGTTGCGGACGCGGCACGGCTCGGCTCGAGCCGACGATGGAGCCGTCATTGTTGATCGCGTCGGCGTCGCTCATGTCGCCCCCGAGCGTGCCGAGGTCGAGCATCTTCCCGTTCTGCCACAGGAACGCGTGGTACTCGCCGGCTGCCTTTGTCTCGCTCTGACCGACGATCTGGCCGCGGTCGTTAATCGCCCTCTCCGAAATCACTTCGCCGCCGAGCGTGCCGAGGTCAAGCATCTTCCCGTTCTGCCACAGGAACGAGTGCGACGATGACCCGCGGCCTTTCTTCCAGCTGTTCCCGATGATCTGGCCGCGCTCATTGATCGCGGTCGGCCAGGTGTCTCCTCCGAAGAGCGTGCCGAGGTCGGTCATCGCACCGTTCTGCCACAGGAACGCACGAAAGCGCCGTTTCGCGTAGCTGTACCCGATGACCTGGCCGCCCTCGTTGATCGCAACGGGATCGAAGGTCCTGCCGCCGGGGAGGGCGCCGAAGGCGGTCATCTTCCCGTTCTGCCACAGAAACGCCTGGGTTCCGCCGGTCGTTGTGTCGCTCTTGCCGACGATCTGGCCGCGGTCGTTCAACGCGACAGCAAAGCTGCTCTCGCCGCCGAGCGTACCCAGGTCGGCCATCTTCCCGTCCTGCCACAAGAACGCGTGCCAGTCGCCTTTCGCGGTCTCGCTGTACCCGACGACCTGGCCGCGCTCGTTGATCGCGATGGCTTTGCTTACGTCGCCGCCCAACGTGCCGAGATCGGTCATCGTGCCCTGCTGCCAGAGGAACGCGTGCGAACGCCTGCGTGTGCTCGTCCCGATGATCTGGCCACGCTCGTTGATCGCGGCCGCGGGGTGGTAGTTCACGTCGGCCGTGCGATTGAGGATCGCGAGCCTGGCGAGATCGGTCATCTTGCCGCTCTGCCAGAGAAAGCCACGCGCAGGGCTGCCCGGCTTCGCCAGCATGAACTCACTCCAGCCGAGAATCTGGCCGCGCCCGGTGATCGCCAGCGCGGAGCTATTGACACCGCCAAGCGTCCCAAGATCGCGGATCACCCACCGCGCCTTCGCCGACCCCGAAGGACTCGCAGCCCCAGACACACCCAGGGCCACCGCGACACCCACGATCAGAGCCACGAGCAGCGTCAAGCGGCGCATCAGCGCCTCCCTCCCACCCGCAACGCTACGACCCGGCGAGTCTGGCCGCTATCCGCGCCTGCGCTGAACCCGTCTGCCCGCAACTACCGTCGCGAGCTGTCGGTGCTCGGTGTCCCGAGTTGAGTCGCGTACACAAACCGAGCGTTTTCTGTACGGCCCGCGCCGTCCACATGCCAGTCTGTGGCCGTGACAGATGGGGCGACAATCATCGGGTACGTCAGGGTCTCGACCGATCTGCAGGGCGAGCACGGCGCCGGCCTTGAGGCTCAGCGAAAGGAGATCCGTGCCGAGTGCCACCGGCGCGGCTGGGAGCTGGCGCGGATCGAGATGGACGTGCTCAGCGGGAAGAACATGAAGCGGCCCGGACTCGAGGCGGCTCTCGACGCCTGCCGCTCGGGCGAGGTCGGCGGGATCGTCGTCGCAAAGCTGGACCGGCTGTCGAGAAGCGTGGTCGACTTCTCGTCATGCGAGCCGCCGTCGTGTTGCAAGATTCGCTCCTGCCTGCTGGGATGGCGGCATGTCTGCTGCCGTTTCAGCAAGCCGGCGTCGGCACCTGAAGTTTCTGCGCGAGGTCTTTGCGAAGACCGGCGGCCGCTGCAACTTCTGCGGCGACCCGCTCACCTACCGAAACAGAGGATGGTCAAGCCGACCGAGCGGCCACTGGGAGGTTGACCACGTGACGCAGCGACGCAAGGGAGGGATGAGCAACCTCGACAACTACCTTCCTGCCTGCACGAGTTGTAACCGCCTCCGCTGGGGCCGGGAGGGCGACAAGCTCCGTGAGGTGCTGCTGATGGGGCTGATCGCCGTCCAAGAGATAAAGAAGGGGTCGGCACTAGGCGAGGAGTTGGCGACGCTCAAGGAGAAGCGACTCGCGGAGAACCGACGCAGGCGCGTCAGACGCAGCAGCCGAACGAACTAGTTGGAATCTGCCGACGGGCGTTCTTCAAGCGCACGTTGGCTCGGCGGCCTGAAGAACGTGGGCGGGCGGCGATCCGAACGCCGTGCGCTAACACCGACCCGGCCCACAAGTCACGCTACGCCTCGGCTACGTCGGAGGGAAGACGCCTTCGCGGCGACTCGGCGAACGGAGACGCTGCCAACCGCGTTCTTTCTCGACAGCGCAGGGAGGAGCGCCTCTATGCCCGTCGCCTGGACGGTTCTATACTCGGGCGTTCGGATGGCTGGGCTGCCGACCGGCACGGTGACGTTGCTCTTCACGGACATCGAAGGGTCAACGCCGCTTGTGCATCGGCTCGGAGACGCCTACGGGGCCGTTCGGGAACAACACCGGCGTCTACTGCGCAAGGCGGTTGCGGAGGCGGGCGGCCACGAGGTCGAGTGCCGCGCCGATGAGTTCTTTGCGGCCTTTCAGCGAGCGAAGGATGGGGTGGCGGCGGCGGTTGCGGCGCAGCGGCTGCTGGCTGGGCACGGATGGCCGGAGGGGATCACGTTGCGCGTGCGGATGGGTCTGCACACGGGCGAGCCGGGAGTAGAGGGCGGCGGCTACCTCGGTGTGGATGTCCATCGGGCGGCCAGGATTTGTGCAGCCGGGCATGGCGGCCAGATTCTGTTCTCGCAGACGACCCGTGAGCTGGTCGCAGGTGGGTTCGAGGTGAAGGATCTCGGCAGCTACTCGCTGGCCGGGCTGCCTGCGCCGGAGCGGCTCTTCCAGCTGCTGGTTGTGGGGTTGCGCTCGGAGTTCCCGCCGCTGCGGGCCGAGAGCGGTCAGCGCCGCCGTCTGACGGACAGGCTGCCGAGAAGCAGCTCCCGCCAGCCGACGTTCGGAGACGCCGCCTGGCATGTGCGGCAGCGGCTGCCCGAGGCCGCCGCGCCGTTGCAGCGGCCGCTGGTCGAGCTCGGCGCCGCCCTGTTCACCGCCGACCGCGCGCTGGCCGGCGCGCACGGTTTCCTCGCACGGGTCGACCACAAGCAGCTCACACGCAGGTTCAGCCGACAACGCGAGCTGAGCATCTACTCGGAGCACGCGCGGCAAGAGGCCGAGCTGTTGCAGACGCGGATCAGCTGTGTCGAGCAGCTCGAAGAACGCCACAACGTACTCGCAAGGCTCGCACCCCAACTCCCCGCAAGACTCGACGCGCTCCACACAGAAGAGGAGATCAGCCAGCTCCACGAACACATCAGCAGCGCCACCGACCAGCTCGACCAGGCCCTCCACCAGGCCGCCAAGGCGCTCGACCTCTTGAGCTTCAAACTCGCCCGCACCCGCCACCGCGGCGTCTACCACGCCGACCACCGATACATCGTCCCCTACAGCGACGAACGCGACCGCGACCGCCACCGCGAATTCGACACCCTTACCGAAGCTCACGACTTCAAAACAGCCCTCCGAATCACCGAACACGCCCGACCCGACCTCGACTCGAGCGCTGACAGGGGGTGGTGGTACGGCGGTACTGGTATTTGACCAAGAACCCACGCCGGTAACACTCGGCTGGGCCGGCGTTCCCGACCTTCTTCATTGCGTCCCATGAAGAAGTTGAGGTGCTACCTCGGCCTCCATCGGTGGCAGCGGTTCAAGAACAAAGCTGGCGACGGCTGGCACAGGCTATGTCGCGACTGCGGAAAGTTCGGCGACGACGACTCAACCCCGCCTCCTGCCTCTGAGTTGACAAACCTCTGAAGCCGACGCGGATCTCGGGCCGGTGCCGAACTACGCACAGGTCTTCCTCGAGGGCAAAGCTCGCCCGGCTGATCGGAGCGGACTCGACTAGGGCGACTGGTCTGCGACATCAGCGTCGTCTGAGTGGCGCTTCTGCGGCATGAACAGGTGAACGTAACCGCAGTCAGAGCACGCCCACATCTCGACGTTCGTCCGTCCCTCGAACAGCGCGGGCAGGAAGAAGATGCCGCCCTCGTGGAAGTCTTTCCGGCCGAGGAAGATCAGCGGCGCGTCGCAGCGGGTGCAGCCGGTTTCGCCATCGGTCGCCTCAACGGGCTTCTCATCCGCCACCTGAGCAGTATTGCGCGGCGACGGGTCGCAAAGAAGACTTCCTCATGGCTGTCGTGGAGGGGCGTGGTCTTCGCGATCGAGCGGCAGCGATAGTTGTTCGCTCCCTTCTCGCTTCGGTGTTGCGAGGGTATGTGAGCCGAGGCCCTTGCGGGCTTTCGACGACGTGAGTCGTCCTCAGCCGCCCGGTTGCGTTGAGTGCTGCTTGAGCTTCTCAACCTGGTGGGTGAGCTCGTTGGCCATTGGGCCGGGTCGGCGGCGCGCGAAGACCTCGGCGAGCTTGACGTAGTTGCAGATCGTTTCCTGGCGGCTGGCGTTGAAGCGTTTCCAGACCTGTTCGCCGTGGATCGCGAGGTCGCGGTTGATCGAGCGGACGTTGTGCAGCTTGTCGGCGAGGGAGACGCGCAGCGCTTCGTCGGATGCGTGTTCGAGGTGGGCGAGGTAGCGCTGCTTGCGTTCACGCCAGGGCGGCTTGGGGTGTTCGAGCGTGTCTGAGCATTCCTCGACGATGTGGGCGACGTGGTCGCCGAAGCGCTCCCGGATCTCTTGGAGGGCGGCATGTCCGCCGGCGTCTTCGGGGCCGTCGTGGAGGAGCGCGGCGATCGCCTCGTCCTCACCGCCGCCGTCCTCGAGCACGAGCGCGCAAACCGCAAGCAGATGCGAGACGTAGGGGATCGCCGTCGCCTTCCGAACCTGGCCCGTGTGGAGCTGGGCGCTGTAGGCGAGCGCCTCCGCGAACCTCGCCGTCAGGGCGGGTGAGGAACTGCCGGCCACACGGGGAATTGTGACCGACAGCGATGACGATGATGTCTCACCTGCTGATCCGCCTGCACGGCGATGAGGACTGGGATGCCTGGGGCGATGATTGGTGGGACCACGTCGAGCGGCTCGGCGAGCTGGAGTGGGTGCACGGTTGGCACGGCTCTCGCACGAAGTAGAAGGCGAGCCCGTCAAGCGACGCCTCGACTGGGGAGCTGTCCTCTACGAGCTGAGCAGGCAGCAGGTCGAACAACTCGCCGACGAGCCTGACTGGCTGCAGCACACGCCATCAGCGGAAAGACAGCGCGAATTGCTCGCCGGGCTGCGGGACGAGGACCGCTACGGCGTCGTCTTCGTCGAGATGTACTAGCCAACCAGCCCTGGCCTTGGTCGGCGTCGGCGCTCGCTGCGAGACTCTCGGGAAGGTGGGTGCCCTGGTTCAGTTCAGCTGCCCGGGTTGCGGCTACACCGCCGAGGTCTCAGGTGGCCCCGACCGCGGCATGCGTGTCAGCACCCAGACGATGATCTGCCTCGGCTGCCGCGAGCTGGTTGACGTCACAACCGGTCCCGCTCAGTCGCTCGACCCGCCGTCGAGCAAACGCCGGCGCTGCCCACGCTGCCGGAGCCGCCGCTTCGAGCCCTGGGGAAGCGGCGAAAATCAAATGACCCGCCTGCCGATCGGCGGCGCCGCCGAAGTCGCCGCCGAGGATCGCTTCGACTGCCCGAAATGCGGCCAGACGATGGAAGCAGGAGACGTCGTCACGCACTGGGACTAGCGCGATCCGCGACGCGGCTGCGGCGACAGCTTCTCCCACATGAGCTGGTCGCGTCACCGCCGGGTTCCCCAGGTTCGATAGGAGTGACGATCGAACAGGCCGGAGAACGGTGAGAACTCCTCGACACCGAGGTCGAGGTTGGTGACGATGTCGACGTTCCGAAAGCGCGTCGATCCTCGGTGACGAGCGCATCGCCGATCGACCACGACCACTCAGATGTGCGGAACACGCCGATGTCTTCGCCGCTCTCGAGGTACAGGTGGGAGTTGGGCATGAA
>CAWGEJ010000008.1:0-124024 GCA_963821575.1 uncultured Thermoleophilia bacterium | reverse complement strand
CGGGCCGGCAGCAGATCGAGAGCAGCCGCGGCTGCGTGGAACACATCGCGATCACCGAGGGAGTACTGCACGTTGAAGTCGGCCGCGCCGTTGAGCTCGATGATCGAGTGACCGTCGCCGACCGGGAGCAGGTCGACGCCGACGAAGTCGGCGCGGATCGCAGCCGCGGCGGCGACCCCGAGCGCGCACGCGGCGGGCGGGGGAACAATGCGGTGCCGCGTCGCACCGAGGCTGACGTTCGTCCTCCATTCGCCCGGTCTCGCAGCGCGCCGGATCGCGCCGACGACGGAGCCACCGGCGACGAGGAGCCGCAGGTCGTAACCGACCGGGGGAACGAGATCCTGGACGACCACCCCCCGCTTGCGGAACCACCGTCTCGTACTGAGCTCGTCCAGGCAGCGCAGAAGCTCAGGACGGGTATCGCAGCGGAAGACGTCGATCCCCCAGCTGCCGAGCCGCGGCTTCACGACAACAGGCGGCTCGAGACCCGAGAGGTCCTCCTCGCGCCGGACGCATCTCGTGCGGGGATGCGGTAGGCCGGCGCGGGCGAGCAGCCGCGCGGTGAGGAGCTTGTCGTGCGCTGCGGCAAGCGCCGGGGCCGAGTTGAGAACACGGACGCCTCTCCGCTCGAGCCCGAGCAGCTCGAGGAGCCCCGGCTCGACGCCGTCGATCGTGGGCAGGATGTCGAGCCGGCCGAGCACGACGTCGCCCTCCCGCGTCCTCGACCTGATCAAGCCCGGCCCGGCGAACTCGGCGTCGATGCCGAGCGCGCGCCAGGCCGAGACGATCTCGGTGTTCGTCGTGTTCGCGTCGGAGCCGAGCAGCGCAAGCCGCGTCGTGGCCGGCGTCCCTCGCCGCGGGGTGCGCCGGCGCCGCGGGCGCCCGGTCGGCGAAGGATCGGCCGGCTCGAGCAGGAGCAGAGCCAGGAGCGCTGTTCGCTCGGGCAGTGTGGTCGTGTCGACGTGCTCGTCCAGGGCGTGTGAGCCCTCGCCGATCGGCCCGAGCCCGTCCAGAGTGCCGGTGTAGAGGCTCGTCGTGTTCGCGTCCGAACCGCCTCCGACCAGGCCGGCGTCCTCGACGGTGACGCCGAGCTCGGAGCCAAGCCGCTTGGCCGCGGCGAGCAGCGAGCGGTTGCGCGGAAGCGGCTCCATCGGGGGCCGGCGGAAGCCACCTTCGACCTCCACTGTTGCACCCTCGAGCACCGGCGCAAGGTCACGAAGGGCGCGTTCGACCTCATGCGCCGCGGTAGTGGTCGGAACACGCACGTCGACGAGCGCGCTGGCCGTGGGGGCCACGACGTTCGGCCGCAGTCCGCCGTCGATCGTCCCCACATTGACAGTGATGCCGCGGGCGGGGTCGTTGAGCGCGAACAGCCGCTGTACCTGGACCGACAGCTCGTGGATCGCACTCACCCCGACGTCGAAGTCGGCGCCCGCATGCGACGCTCGACCGTGGATCGTCAGC
Source organism: uncultured Thermoleophilia bacterium (assembly GCA_963821575.1). Lineage (GTDB taxonomy): Bacteria > Actinomycetota > Thermoleophilia > Gaiellales > Gaiellaceae > PALSA-600. The sequence goes on along the minus strand of CAWGEJ010000008.1, from coordinate 122,560 downwards.
GTGAATCTGCCAATTCCTTTGCGAGCGATCTTCAGCTTGCCGTCCGGGCCCTCGCCGGACTCGAGCACGAAGGCGCGCTCGGCTCCCCGGGCAAGCAGGCGAATCAGCGACGTCGAATCGACGCTGCCGATCTCCTCGTCGGTGTTGATGAGCACCACCGGCGTCACTGTGGGCCGGAGGCCGAGCTCGCGGAGCGCTCGCAGCGCGAACACGATCTCGACGAGCCCGCCCTTCATGTCCGCGGTGCCCGGGCCGAACAGCAGCCCGTCCTCGAGGCGCAACGGCATCTCCGCAAGCGTCCCGAGCGGCCACACGGTGTCCATGTGCCCGAGCAGCAGCTGGCGAGGCTCTCCCCGGACGCGCTGCCTCGGACGCGCATAGAGATGGCTGCCGACCGCGCGGTGATGAACGGAGCGCACCGTGTAGTCGATCCGTTCCAGCTCGGCAGCGAGGATGCGGAACGCTCTCTCTTGCGCCGGGGGCTCGACCGAAGGCGACTCGGCCCGCACGAGCCGCTCGAGCAGCTCGACCATCTCCCCCTCGCGCTCGGCGAACCAGTGCAACAGCCGGCTTGCCGTCTGCGCGGCCATCTCTGCGCCTACAACCGAAAGTCCGAGGTATATGGAAACGCGGTGCTCTCGCGAACGATCGCGAGGCGGCCGGGTGCGAGGTAGGCGACGAGACCGAGCCGCTGGACGAGATCCGCGTCGTCCACCTCGGCTCCTCGCAGCGCGTCGCGTGCGGCGGTCGCAGCAACGACGCGACCGGCGATCAGGCTGTTCGGGCCGAAGCCGTCGACGATGCGCTCCAGCTCGCACTCCAGCGCAAGCGCGCATCCGTCCAGGACGGGGACATCGACGACCCGTGCAGGGACAACCGGAACGGCGGCAAGCCCGGGCTTCTCACCGGCCGCGAACCTGCCGCCGGCGGAGAAGCTCGCCTCGACGATCTGCTCGGGCCGCGGGAAGCTCACCGTGAAGCTCGGATGGGCACGCACGTTCCGATACGTCGCGTGGCGCGGGCTGCAGACGAAGCAGTAGTAGCCCTCCCACCCGAGCGGCATCGCCATGTGCTTCGGCGCGAAGTCGTAGCCGTCGCCCTCCTTCGTCCCGACAAGTACGAGCGGCGCAACCGCGAAGGTCCGCGTCCACAGGGCCGGCCCAACGGTCAGCTCCACGAGCTCTGCCGGCACTCGTGCCTCCGTCATGGGTCAATGCTCCGTCAGTAACGATGGGCCGCCATCCGGCAAAACCCCGACTCTGAAGAGGGCGAACGAGCTTCACACGGTCTTCACCTTGGACACGTCGCGGTCGGCCTATCGTGGCGACGTGTCGATGGCACGAGGCTGGGCGAGCCGGCCGTGGCTCGCGATGTCGGCGGTAGCGGTGACGGCGGCCCTGGTGCGGCTCCCGTTCGTCTACGGCCGGCCGTTCTGGGAGGACGAGGTCGCCTCGGCCCGCATCCTCGTCCAACCGACGATGCTCGCGATGCTCAAGCGGGTGGCGCAAACCGAATCGACGCCGCCGCTCTGGTACGCGATCGCGTGGCTCGTTCATCAACTCGGTGTGCCGCTCCAGAGTGAGCGGCTGCTCTCGATCGCCTTCGGCGCCGCGCTGGCCGCCGCGGTGGTCGGCCTGGCGCATCGCTTCGTCGCGTTGCCCCTCGCCATCGTCGCCGGCCTGATGACCGCGCTCGGCACCGAGTTCGTCCTGCACGGCGCGGAGCTCCGTGCCTACGAGCTGTTCGCGCTTCTCTCGGTGGTGCTCGGAGCGTCGGTGCTCGGCCTCCTCGACCACCAGTCGCGCCGCTGGGACGTCGCAGTGGGAGCAGCCGTCGCGGCCGGTTGCCTCACTCACTACTTCTTCGCGTTCTCGGTGGCGGCCGTGCTCGGGTGGCTGTGGCTCGAGCCGGGAGCACGCGTCATCCGGCGGCGCGGCACGACTGCGGTGTCGCTCGGCGCCGTTCCCGCGGCCGCGTGGATACCGGTGATGCTCACGCAGTACCAGCACGGGCGGTTCGACTGGATCGGCTCCTACCAATGGCGGACGGCCGCCGCCGTTCCGCTTCGCCTCTTCACCTACGCCTACACGGGCCTCCCGACGGGCCCGGTGGTCTCGGTGCTGGCGCTCATCGTGTTCTCGATCGGCGGGATCCGACTCGCGCGCACCTCGCCCGCGGGCCGGCTGATCGTCGGTCTTGCCGCCTTTCCCCTGGTCGCGGCGGCAGGTGTGTGGGCGGCCGGGATGCCGATCTTCGACCTCAGGAACCTGATCGGCATCGGCGCCTACCTCGCCGTTCTCGCCGTCGTCGTCCTCGATTCGCTCTCACGTCGCCTGGCACCGCTCGCCGCATTCGCGCTCGTCGCGGCGCTCGCCTTCTCGCTCGCCACGTCCAACGCCGAGAGAATCCCTCCGTACAACGTGATGGCCCGCTCGCTGGTGCAGAACGGCTGGAGCCTCTCGAAGCCGATCCTCGTGTTCGGTGACCCCTACCGCTACCGCCTGCCGTTCGAGTGGTACCTGCCGAGGCAGCCCGTCTTGCGCATGTCGCGCGTCGTCGACGGCACGTGCAGCGAAGTGTTCGTGGTCACCCCGGCAGGGAGAATCCGGCGAGAGCGACTGCAGCCGCCCCGCCGGGCCGATGGGGCGCTGCGAGGGGTCACGCTGCTCTTCGATCCGGCTCACCGCCCCCACTGCGTGAGCCTCCCCCACCCCGCGCGAAAGGGCCTCCCGATCTGATCATCCCTCACGCACGCCGGAGCGATGAGTTTCGCTCCCGGCATCCGTCTAGAAGACAAGTCCCGACGACCAGGAGGTTCAGATGTCAAAGGTGACAGCCAAGCTCAGTCTCACGCAGGTCGGCCGCGTCTGTGTCACCGTCGCCGACACCGACCGCGCGATCGACTTCTACGTCGACACGCTCGGCTTCGAGAAGGTGGTCGACGTCCCGATGGGCGAGGACATGCGCTGGGTCGAGGTCGCACTCGCGGGCACACCGACCACGATCGCGCTCGCCCCGCCGCCGCAGGATCAGGAGGCCGGCGGCGGCCAGACCGGGATCTGCCTCGACACCACCGACGTGGACGCGGACCATGCCGCCCTCAAGGCGGCGGGCGTCGACGTCGACGACGAGGTCACGCGCTTCGGCGGACCGGTGCCGCCGATGTTCTGGCTGCGCGACCCGGACGGCAACTCGCTGATCGTCGTCGAGCCGCAGTCCTAGCGGACGCACGAGCGCGGCCGGCGCACACCGCCGGTCGCGCTGTCGCGGCGGTCAGGCTGCGGCTGCCCTGCCCGCCGGCAAGAGCTCGACGCGTGCTCCCTGTGCGCCGAGGGAGACGTCGACCGCCTCGATCATCCGCACCACCTCCACGCCCAGCTGAGCCGACGCCCGCGGAACCTCCCCGGTGTGGATCGAACGGCAGAAGTCGGCCATCTCCACGTGGAGCGGCTCGAGCGGGCGCATCGCAGGCGACACGATCGCGCCGGTGCGGTAGGACAGGTGGAACTCCCCGAACGACTGCGGGTCGTTGACCATCACGCCCGAGTCGAAGATGCGGACCGGCTCGTTGCTGACGTCGTCGTAGACGACCATCTTCCGCGAGCCGACGATCGTCGTCCGGCGCAGCTTGCTCGGTGCGAGCCAGGAGAGCTCGACGTGCGCGATCATCCCTTCCCCGTACTCGAGGTTGATGAACGCAACATCGGGGATCGTCGGGAAGATGCAGCTGCGGCTCGTCGCCGCAACGTGGGACGGCGTCGCCTCGAGCCAGTAGCGAAGGATCGAGAAGTCGTGCGGGCCGAGGTCCCACGCGACGCTGACGTCGGACTGGTGCAGCCCGAGGTTCACGCGGCTCATCGAGATGAAGTAGATGTCTCCGAGCTCGCCGCTGTGGATCAGGTCGCGAATCGTGTTCACCGGCGGGCTGTAGAGGAACGTGTGGCCGGGCATCAGCGTCAGTCCGCGCCTCTCCGCCAACGCTGCGAGCTCCTCGGCTTGTGCGACCGAGGCCGCGAGCGGCTTCTCGATGAAGACGTGCTTGCCGGCCTCGAGCGCGGCGAGGGCGAGCGGATGGTGCGTCGACACCGGCGTGGCGATCGCGACCGCGTCGAGCTCTGGATCGGCGAGCAGATCCTCGAACGACCGAGTGCCGCGCACGGTCGGGTAGCGGCGGACGAACGTATCGATCCTCGACTGGTCGAGATCGCAGATCCACCGCAGGTCGGCCTCCTCGAGGTCGTTCAGGTTGCGGATCAGGTTCGGCCCCCAGTAGCCGAGGCCGACGACGCCGACACGCGCCGGCTCGTGCGGAAGGTCGAGTGGCAGCGGTGACGGTGTCATGTGGTTGCTCGCATTCGGATGAGGGAGAACGGGGTCTTCAGAAGGAGTCGGAGATCGAGGCTGAACGACCACCCGCGCACGTACTCGACGTCCATGTCGACCGCTTCGCCGAACGTCGACCGTGCTCGAGCGGTCACCTGCCACAGACCGGTCAGGCCGGGCGGCATGAGAAAGCGCTCGAACTGGTACTCGGCGAAGCCCTCCGTCTCGTAGTCGAGGCACGGCCGCGGGCCGACGAGCGACATCTCGCCGCCGAGGATGTTGAACAGCTGCGGCAGCTCGTCGAGGCTCGTCTTCCGCAGGAAGCGGCCGACGCGTGTCACCGATGCGGAGCGATCGAGCTTGTACAGCCCGTTGGCGTTCGGCGCCGCGTCGTGCGTGAGCGTGTTCGCGATGTAGCGGCGGTGCTCCTCCTGGTCCGTGTCGACGCGCATCGTCCGGAACTTCAGGACCGTGAACGGCCGCATGTCGCGCCCGAGCCGCTGCTGGCGGAACAGCACCGGCCCGTTCGAGTCGAGCCGGATCGCGACGGCGATCGCCGCCATCAACGGCGCGAAGACGATGATCATCATCAGCGCGACCACGTAGTCGAGGCTGCGCTTCAGGAAGCGCCAGGAGGGCGACAGCCTGCTCGGCGGCAGGCCGACGAGAGCGAAGCCCTCGAACGCGTGGATGTCGGCCTTCGGCCCGACGATCTCGAACAGGCGCGGCACGACGTCGATCTGCACGTCGAGCTTCCGGAGCTCCCGGACCGCGCGGAGCAGCTCCTCGTGGCTCGCGTCGGAGAACGCGATGATCACGCGGTCGATGTCGAGCACCGAGATGATCTCGGTCAGGCGGTCGGGCGGGCCGACGAGCTCCAGCTGCTCGAGCTCGGGCCTGCGCGGCCGCGGGTGCGAGTCGACGAAGCCGACGAGGTTGATGCGGTACTCCGGGTGCTGGAGGAGCTTTCGAGCAGCGAGCTGGCCGATGTGGCCGGCTCCGAGGATGATCGTGTTCTGCAGATAGAGCGAACTGCGCCGCGCAGTCGCGCGCGCCAGCCCGCGTGCCGTCGTCACGAACAGGATCGCGAGGAGCCAGAAGACGATGAGCCTCGGCACGTGCGGGCTCGCGAAGCCCGCGAGCCACGAGCCGACGAAGAACAGCCACGCACCGAGCGTGACGAGATTGAAGACGCCGACGACCTCGTCGATCGTCGAATGGTCGACGTGCTCCTCGTCGCGGTCGTAGAGACCGATCAGCTTGGCCGCGACGACCCACAGCGGCAGCGTCAGCACCAGCACCGCGAACTGAAGCCCAGGGATGCGTGCCGCTCCCGCCGGACACGATCAGCTTCGCGAGCAGGTACGCGAGGATCAGGCCGGTGGCGTCGGCGCAGAGCAGGGCACGCCGCACGAGCCAGCCGCGCCGGCGAGTGGAGTGCTCGGTGGCGGTGATGCGGTGACGCTCGAGCAGCGACGCGGTCGGATGCTCGAACACGAGCGCGTCGAGGTCGAGGCCCGCCGTAGCCTGCTGGAAGTCGCTCACGCCCTTCGGCCCCCGTCCGGAGCCGTCGGGCTCTTACCGCACCTCTCGAACCGCAAGCCAGTTCCCCTCTCCCTTGGAACTCACACCCACTCCGAGGCTATGGCGGGCTCGGGCCCGAGGCCAGACCAGAGTGGAAAAACCCGTCGGGCGAGGGGAGCTAGCCGTTCGGGTGGTGCCGACGGCTGGACCGCGCGCGGCCCGAGCGCCTAGACGTTGCGCGCCAGCGCGCGCGCCGGGACGCCTGCCACGACCTCGCCGGGGGCGACGTCGTGGGTCACCACCGCTCCTGCCCCGATCAGCGCGCCGGCGCCGACGCGCACGCCCGCCAGCACGACCGCGCCCGAGCCGATCGACGCCCGGTCTTCGACGATCGTCGGCAGGCACTCCCAGTCGTCCGCGCCCTGCAGGCTGCCGTCGTCGTTCGTCGCCTGCGGACGCTTGTCGTTGATGAACATCACGCCGTGGCCGACGAACACCTCGTCGCCGATCACGACACCGGTGCACACGAACGTGTGGCTCTGGATCTTGCACCGTTCACCAACGCGGGCATCCCGTTGAATCTCGACGAACGGCCCGACGCGGCTGCCCGAGGCGATCTCGCAGCCGTAGAGGTTCGTGAACGGGCCGACGTGAACGTCGTCGCCGAACGTCACGTCGGAGAAGAGACGGTAGGGCGCGTCGTTCGCGGGTGTGTCAGCCATCGAAGAACGTGCGGACCGCGTCGGAGACGGCGGTCAGCTGCTCCTCCGTCATCCCGGGGAACATCGGCAGCGAGAGACACTCGCGCGCCAGCGCCTCGGCAACCGGGAAGTCGCCGGCGCGATACCCGAGCCGCGCGTACGCGTCGGTCAGGTGCACAGGGTCGGGATAGTGCCGGCCGGTCCCGATCCCGCGCTCGCGAAGCCACGTTCCGAGGCCGTCGGGGTCGCTCGTCCGGACGACGTAGAGGTGCCAGACCGGAGAGCTGCCGGCCGCGACCGGCGGCAGCCGCAGGTCGCCGAGGTCCGAGAGCGCGTCGCGGTAGAACGCAGCCGCGAAGCGGCGCTGGTCGTTCCACACGTCGAGCTCGGGCAGCTTGTGCGAGAGCACGATCGCCTGGATCGTGTCGAGCCGGGACGTCCAGCCCTCGTACGCGTGCACGTACTTCGCCGTCTGGCCGTGCTCGCGCAGTGCACGCACGCGGGTGGCGACCTCGCCGTCACGGGTCACGAGTGCCCCGGCGTCGCCTGCTGCGCCGAGGTTCTTGCCCGGGTAGAAGCTGAATGCAGCAGCGACGCCGGAGGCACCGGCACGCTCGCCCTCGCGGGTCGCGCCGTGCGCCTGGCACGCGTCCTCGACGATCGCGACGCCTGCACGGTCGGCGACACGGCGCAGCTCGCGCATGTCCGCCAGCTGGCCGTAGAGGTGCACCGGCATCAGCGCATGCGTGCGGGGACTGATGGCCGCAGCAACTCCTGCTGGATCGAGGCAGTAGTCGTCCTCGGAGATGTCGACGACGACGGGAACGCCGCCGGCCTGCGTGACGGCCTCGAGCGTCGCGACGAACGTCGCGGCGGGAACGACGACCTCGGCGCCGGGCTCGATCCCGGTCGCGAGGAGGCCGAGCCGTAGCGCGTCGAGCCCGCTGCCGACGCCGACGCAATGGTCGACGCCGCAATAAGCGGCGAAGGCTTCCTCGAACACGGCGACGGCCGGGCCGTTCGTGAACGCCCCGCTGCGGAGGAGCTCTCCGACGTCGTCGAGCATCGCCGCTTCGAGCGGCCGGTGCATCGGCGCGAAGTCGAGGAACGGAACGGTCGGTCCAGCCTGAGTCGCCGAGCGTGAAGCCATGCCTCGAACGTAGCCCCGCGCCCTCGCAGCCGCCACGTCCGAAGGTTCAGCTTCCGCACGAGGACTGGTCGTTCAGCCGGTCGACCCCGCCGTTTCTCGCTGTTACAGGTGAGTGTGGCGTGGGTTGGGCAGCCGCACCCGGGCGTTTCGCACGGACCGCGGGTCTGGTGGGAGCGCTCGCCCTCGTCACGTCCCTCGCGCTCTCCGTCTCGACCGGCGCCCGGAGGCCGGCGGCGCGCGGCACCGGGACCGTCGAGGTCACCTACGCGTCCGCCGCCGCGCTCCGGGCTGCTCTCGTCCGCCGTCCGGCGACGCTCGTGCAGGACGTGCCCGCGCTCCGCCTTGCGGAAGTCAGGCCGTCCGGCGATCCGGCCGTCTACATCCGCGCGCTGCGACGCGAGCGCGGGATCGTCGCTGTTCGCCGCGCTCTCCCCCGCGCCGAAGCGGAGGCTCCGGGGCTGACGCTCGGCCTCGTCTCGACCCCGGCCGGCGGCGCCTACGAGTGGCAGTGGTATGCGACAGGCGTCGACCGCGTCCCGGCAGCGATCCTTGCCGCGGCCGCGCGGACGACGATCGCGATCGTCGACACCGGTGCGGATCTCTCGGCCCCGGCGCTCGCGGGCAAGGTCAAACGGGCGTTCGATGTGCGGTCCGGCAGGCGCAGCGTCGACGACGCAAATGGGCACGGAACGTTCGTCGCTTCGATCGCCGGCGGCTCGACTGCCTCCGGCGGAGCCGTCGCCGGGTTCGGCGGAGCCGCGCGCCTGCTCGTCGTCAAGGTCGGGGACGGGACCCGCGTGAACGACGTGGACGTCGCAGCGGGAATCGTCCGCTCGGTTCAGGGCGGCGCACGAATCGTCAACGTGAGCATCGCCGGGCCCACCCGCTCGGCGGCCGAGGCGGGCGCGGTCGCCTATGCCGCCAGGCACGGCGCGCTCGTCGTCGCGGCCGCAGGCAACGACGCCCTGGCGGGCAATCCGGCCGAATACCCGGCCGCCCTCCTCCACGGCCTCGGCCTCGCCGTCGGGGCCTCCGACATGGACGGACGAAGGGCGCGCTTCTCGGAGCACGGGCAGTTCATCTCCCTGGCGGCACCGGGCACGGCCGTGTTCGGCGCACTCGCGCGAGAGGCCCGGTCCTCGCTCTTCTCTCGCACCGCGCTCCCCGGTGGCGCTGCGGGTCTCTACGGGTTCGCGAGCGGCACGTCGTATGCCGCGCCGCAGGTCTCCGGCGCGGCAGCACTCGTCTGGGCGGCGAATCCGCGGCTGACGGCGCACCAGGTGGCCGCGGTGCTCGAGCAGACCGCCGGCGGTCACGGCGCCTGGTCACCGGAGCTCGGATATGGGGTGATCGACGTCTCGGCGGCGGTCGAAGCGGCTCTGCGCTCCGCCCCGTAGCCGCCTAAGCACGGACAACCCCCCAAACGGGGGTGAACTACCGTGAGTTTTGAAATACCCCGGACGGGGGACGTGTTGCAGGTGCCCTGCGACCGATCACTAGCGATGCCGTGCTGGGAGCCGCCGCACCCAGAGTCGGCGCGCCCCCGCCGCCTCCCGTAATGTCCAGGAACCTTGGGAGAGGAACTGGTCATTTGACCAGGGTTGTCGTCGTGCTCGCGATTTTCGCGTGTGTCGTGCCCGCGGTAGGCACCGCCGGCCCGGCTCCGCTTCGGGCGACGTCACTCTGGGGGATCGCTCCGAGCGAGTCGGCGACGCCGGGAACCACGGCGCTGCAGAAACTGCGCGAGGAAGGCATCAACGCGCTCGTCGTGGACGTACCGCGACTCGGCCGGTCGAAGGCGGCCGTCGGGCGCGTCGAGGCCATGCGCGATCTCGCGCACTCGCTGAGCATGTCGCTCGTCCTCGTCGTCCCACAGCGAGGCCGCGCCACACCCGCGTTGCGTCACGTGCTGCCGCTGTGCAGCCGCGCCACCGCGGTTCACTGCGCCTCGCTTGCGCCCTCGGTAGCGGCCGCGGTGAAGATGTCGCGCGCGGCCAACTCGACGCGGCCGCTGGTTGCGGTCTACGTGTCGAAGCCGTCGATGCTCGCTCAGCTTTCGTCGCTCACGTCCGTGCGGCGCCGCATTCTCGTGATCGCCCCTCTCTACTCGACGTTCAACGACAAGGTCTGGGGCCCCGTGATCGCATCGGCCGCAGCCTCGTCCACGGTCGACCTGGCGGTGGCGCCGGTGTCGACCGTCGGGTCGTCGTCGGTCCAGCGCTTCGGCGCGGCCCTCTCCGCCACGGGCTCGACCGCGGGCACCGGCTCGGGGCCGGACGTGACCGCTCCGAGCGCACCGAGCGTCAGCCTCGTCGAAGTCACTGCGTCCTCCGCGACCGTGTGGTGGCTGCCCTCGGTCGACGACGTCGGTGTCACCGCCTATCGGCTCTACGTCGGCGGCGCGCTGTTCGACGGCTCAGCGACGAGCCCGGAGACGGTCGGGAACCTCGCGTGCGGCGTCACGGTGACAATCGGCGTCGAGGCGATCGACGCGGCCGGCAACGCCTCGTCGCGCTCGAATGTCACGGCCACGCCCGGCCCCTGCGGCGGCGGCGGCGGTGGCGGCGGCGGGAACGCACCCGTGCCGCCGAGCGACACGACGCCGCCCTCGACGCCCGCCGGCGTCGTCTGCCTCCGGTGTGAGCCAGACCGCCGCAACGCTGTCGTGGTCCGCGTCCACGGATGACGTCGGTGTCACCGGCTACCGGCTCTATCGGGGCGGGATCGCGGTCGCCACCAGCACGGGCACGAGCTTCACCTTCACGGGACTCTCCTGCGCGACGACCTACGCGCTCGGAGTCGCCGCGTTCGACGCCGCCGGCAACGTCTCCGGCACTGCCTCGACCAGCGTCTCGACGCAGGCGTGTGCAGGCGACTCGACGCCCCCGTCGACGCCGACGGGCCTTGCGACGAGCAGCGTCGGGCAGAACTCGGCCACTCTCTCCTGGATCGCGTCGACCGACGACGTCGGCGTGACCGGTTACCGGCTCTTCCAGAACGGCAACCAGGTCGGCACCTCGGCGGCCACGAGCTACAGCTTCACCAGCCTGACGTGCGGCACCACCTACACGGTGGGCGTCGCCGCGGTCGACGCCGCCGGCAACATCTCGAGCACTGCCTCGAAGAACGTCACGACCGCCGCGTGCCCCGACACCACGCCGCCGTCGACCCCGTCGGGATTGTCGACCGGCACCGCCGGCCAGACGTCGGTGCCGTTGTCGTGGACCGCGTCGACGGACGACATCGGCGTCACCGGCTACCGCCTCTTCCAGGACGGCGTGCAGGTGGGGACGTCGATCGCGCCGAGCTACATCTTCGGCGGGCTGACGTGCGGCACGACCTACACGCTGGGCGTGGCTGCGGTCGACGCCGCCGGCAACGTCTCCGGCACGGCCTCCACGGACGTCGCCACCGCCGACTGTCCGGAGACGACGCCGCCGTCCACGCCGTCCGGCCTGTCCACGAGCGCCGTCACCGAGACCTCTGCGACGCTCTCCTGGACGGCGTCGACCGACAACGTCGGCGTCACCGGCTACCGGCTCTTCCAGGGCAGCGCGCAGGTCGGCACCTCCTCGACCACGAGCTACGACTTCACCGGCCTCACCTGCGCGACGACCTACACACTCGGCGTTGCCGCCTTCGACGCCGCCGGCAACGTCTCCGGGACCGCAACGACGAGCGTCACGACTGCCGCCTGTTCGGACACGACTCCGCCGTCGACGCCGACGGGGCTTTCGGCCGGCAGCGCCGGCCAGACGTCCGTGCCGTTGTCGTGGACCGCATCGACGGACGACGTCGGCGTCACCGGCTATCGGCTCTTCCAAGGTGGCGTGCTGGTGGGGACGTCCAGCTCGACGAGCTACGTCTTCGGCGGCCTGACCTGCGGCACGACCTACACGTTCGGCGTCGCCGCCGTCGACGCCTCCGGCAACGTCTCCGGCACCGCTTCGACGAGCGCCGCCACCGCCGCCTGCCCGGACACGACGCCGCCGTCGACGCCGACGGGGCTCGGGCACGAGCGCGGTCACGCAGACGACTGCAACGCTCTCCTGGACCGCATCGACCGACAACGTCGGCGTCACCGGCTACCGGCTCTTCCAGGGCAGCACCCAGGTGGGCACCTCGGCGACCACGAGCTACAGCTACACCGGCCTGACCTGCGGGACGACCTACACGTTCGGCGTCGCCGCGGTCGACGCCGCCGGCAACGTCTCCGGCACCGCCACCGCGAACGTCGCCACCACCGCCTGCCCCGACACGACGCCGCCGTCGACGCCGACCGGGCTCGCCACGAGCGCGGTCACGCAGACGGCCGCGACGCTCTCCTGGACCGCGTCGACGGACAACGTCGGGGTCACGGGCTACCGGCTCTTCGCGGACGGCTCACAGGTCGGGACCTCGGCGACGACGAGCTTCGCGTTCACGTCGCTCTCGTGCGGGACGGCGCACACGCTGGGCGTCGCTGCCGTCGACGCCGCCGGGAACAGCTCGGGCACCGCGACGAAGAGCGTCACGACTGCTGCGTGCCCGGACACGACGCCGCCGTCGACGCCGACCGGCCTGACGACGAGCGCGGTCACGCAGACGGCCGCGACGCTCTCCTGGACCGCGTCGACCGACAACGTCGGCGTCACCGGCTACCGGCTCCTCCAGAACGGCACCCAGGTCGGCACCTCGGCGACCACGAGCTTCAACTTCACCGGCCTCACCTGCGCCACGACCTACACCCTCGGCGTCATCGCCGTCGACGCCGCCGGCAACGTCTCCGGCACCGCCTCCGCGAACGTCGCCACCGCCGCCTGCCCCGACACCACCCCACCGTCGACGCCGACCGGGCTGACAACGAGCGGGGTCACTCAGACGGCCGCGACGCTCTCCTGGACGGCGTCGACGGACAACGTCGGCGTCACCGGCTACCGGCTCCTCCAGAACGGCAGCCAGGTCGGCACCGCCACGACGACGAGCTTCAACTTCACCGGCCTCACCTGCGCCACGACCTACACCCTCGGCGTCATCGCCGTCGACGCCGCCGGCAACGTCTCCGGCACCGCCACGGCGAACGTCGCCACCGCCGCCTGCCCCGACACGACGGCCCCCTCGACGCCGACCGGCCTGACCACGAGCGCAGTCACGCAGACCCAGGCGACGCTCTCCTGGACGGCGTCGACGGACAACGTCGGCGTCACCGGCTACCGGCTCTTCCGCGGCGGCTCGCAGGTCGGAACCTCGGCGACCACGAGCTACAGCTACACGGGCCTGACCTGCGGCACGACCTACACGCTCGGCGTCGCCGCCGCCGATGCGGCCGGCAATGCCTCGGCGACCGCGACGAAGACCGTCACGACCACCGCGTGCCCGGATACCACGCCGCCCTCGACGCCGACGGGGCTCGCGACAAGCGCTGTCGGGCAGACCCAGGCAACGCTCTCCTGGACGGCGTCGACGGACAACGTCGGCGTCACCGGCTACCGCACGTTCCGCGGTGCGACGCAGGTCGGAACACCGGCGACGACGAGCTACACGTTCACCGGCCTCACGTGCGGGACGACCTACACGCTCGGCGTGGCGGCCGCCGACGCCGCCGGCAACGTCTCCTCGACCGCAACGACCAGCGTCACGACCTCGGCGTGCCCCGACACGACACCGCCGTCGACGCCGACCGGCCTGACGACCGGGTCGCCCGGCCAGACGTCGGTTGCGCTGTCGTGGAACGGGTCGACAGACAATGTCGGGGTGACCGGCTATCGCCTGTTCCAGAACAGCAGCCAGGTCGGCACCTCGATCTCGACCAGTTACATCTTCGGCGGCCTGACGTGCGGCACCACCTACACGCTGGGTGTTGCCGCAGTCGACGGTGCCGGGAATGTGTCCGGGACGGCGACCGTGTCGGGATCGACAGCGGCGTGTTCGGAGTGGCGGCTCGACGGCGAACGTGTTCATGTCGCCGAGTGGCAACGACTTGACGTGTGCGCGTGGGGATTCGTCGAAGCCGTGTGTGACGTTGACTCGTGCTTATGCTATTGCGCATTCGGGTGATGTCATCCAGGTTGCGGCGGGAACGTATGTGTTGCCAGCGGATGAGCCGATCCCCTATGACGCATCGAAGATCAATTCGACGTTGATGCAGCCGTGTGCTGATACGGACCGCGTCACGTTCCGGAAAGCGTCGGGGGGAGCGAATCCGTTGTTCCAGTCTCCGCAAAACGGTCGGTCGGGGTATGGAATCCCGATCCGGGCTACGTGTCTGACCTTCGATGGGATCGACATCAATGCGGTTATCGCACTGCTGGCGAAGACAGGCCCATCGGACAATCCATCGAGCATCACCTTCGAGAACGCGAAGCTCGAGCACAACTTTGGTGGTGAGACGCAGGGGACGGGGCTTGGGCTGACCGGGAACTACATCACGTTGAAGAATCTCGAGATCGGCCCGTCTTGTTGCGACATCGACGGGGTCGAGTTCGGCTCGCCGTCGGGTGTCTCCTACGGAATTACCATCGACCACGTCTATATCCACGACATCGTCGATACGAGCTGTGCGCGGCTGTCAAGTCTTGCGAGTTGGCCGACGTGCTCGACGGACTCATCACCATTTACCGGCAACCACAATGATTGCATTCAGTCGGTGGGTGCGGGCAATCTCACCATGACGAACTCACTCTTGCTGAACTGCCCGGCAGGCTCGTTCACGACCGGTGTGTTCAATACCGGAAACACGTATTTCAACATCTTGCTAGAGAACAATGTCTTCGACGGGCACCAGGTGCAGATCAGCTGTGGCGGGACGTGCACCACCGTCAACGGCAACCAGTACGCAGTGAAGGCCGTTGTGCCGCCGGGTTATCCGAACTCGGGAACACCGGCGTTCTTCAAGCTGCTCTACAACAACTTTGGTGCCAGCACCTCGTTGAACGACTTCCAGCCGGGCGGAGACTACGAACTCATCGGCAACATCGACAGCGACGTCTCACCATCGGCCGGTTCGTGCGACATCGCACCGACCGACGTCCCAGGCGGCACGACAGCCCACTTTACAATCGCGAGCTACAACATGTTCGCGCACGGTGGAGCAACCGCGTGCAACGGGTACGGCGTCGGCAACATCAACGCCGCAGCGACCTACGTCGACCTCGCACACCTCAATTACCACCTCGCAAACGGCTCATCCGGCATCGACGCCGGCCCAACGACCTCGGGCGCGACGAGCGTTCCGACCGACCTCGACAGCCACACGCGCCCTTGCGGTGCCGCCTGGGACGTAGGCCCCTACGAGGCCAACTGCGGCCCCTAGCGGCGGTCGCCAACGAGGTATCGGACTAGCCGAAGGGCTAGCGTACGGCGTCCGAACTCCGGCCATTCGCCCGTGGGCCAGGGGCGATCGCCGACATACGATCGTGCCATGTCCGCCCAGCCCGAGCCGCCCCACCAGAGCCCACAGCCGCCGGTGCTCGCCCAGTTGACGCCGCGTGAACTCGAAGTGCTCGGAATGGTTGCAGCAGGCCTCACGAACGGCGAGATTGCGACGCGGCTCGGCTTGTCTGTGCACGCGGTGAAATTCCACCTCGCATCGATCTACCGCAAACTCGGCGTTGGGAACCGCACCGAAGCCGCGGTCCAGTTCCTAAGTGCGAAGGCCTAAGGTCGGAAGGAAATCCACTTCAATGGATCTGAGGCACTACACCCGAGTTGTACGCCGGTTCTGGTACATCGGCATCGCCGGTCTCGTCGCCGCCACAGCGCTCGCATTCCTGTCATACCGCGGTCAGAAGACGTTCCAGAGCACAACGACGGTCTTCGTGACGCAGAGCGGCTTTCCCTGGGGCCGTACAGCGCCCTCGGGTCCGAACGTGACACCGCCCGGTGATGTCGGACGGCTCGCAAGCCTCGCTGTCTTCTATTCGCAGTTCGCAAACGGCGACGTCGTGCAAGCGACGCTCTTGCAGAAGCTGGGTTTCCCGGCAAAGGTGATAGTGGCGCCTCACCCCGACGCGAGCGGCAACCTTGGAACCGTTCCGTTCATCGACTTCATCGCCGTCGCGCCGCTAGCCGCGGAGTCCATCCAGGCATCCAAAGAGGCTGCAGCTGAGCTTCGCCAGTACGTCATCGACCAGCAGGCGTCAGCCGGGATCGCGCCTGCCGACCGGGTTCAACTCCAGGTGATCAGCACGCCGCGGAAGGCGTTGCAACTCACCGGGCCGAGCAAAACGCTGCCTGGCCTCGTCTTCTTCGTCATCGCGGCAGCCGCCTTTGGTGTGATGCTTCTCATCGAAAACCTCCGGCCGAACCTGGTTATCGAGCGGCCGCGCGAGTTGCCTATGACGTCGCGGGCGCAGGACACGGCGTAGGCGTCGACCGTTAGAACCTGATGGCTGCGAACGCCGGCGCCCCCGCCGAGATAGCAGCGCACGATCTGCGCTCGCGCGTGCTGAGCGGGTTCGCGTGGGGCATGGCAAGCTCGATCGCCATGCAGGTCACGCGGGCCGCCGTCGCCGTCCTGCTCGCCCGACTGCTAACGCCAAATCAGTACGGGCTCGCGAACATGGCCCTCATCCTGTCCTCTCTAGTGCTGGCATTCTCGGACCTCTCGCTCGGCACCGGCCTCGTGCAGCGCCAGCACGTCACCGAGCGCGACAAGTCGACCGTCTTCTGGACGAGTCTCGGCGTCGGGATTACCCTGACGGTGGTCGGCGTCGGTATTTCTGGCGCTGTCGCATCCTTCTATCACGAGCCGAAGGTGCAACCGCTCTTTGTTGCCGTCTCGTTCGGCTTCCTGCTGACGTCCCTCCAGACGACGCAGGCGTCGATCCTTCAGCGCGAGATGCGCTTTCGGTTCCTCAACCTCCGCGTGCTCGTTTCCGTCGCGGCCGGCGGCGCCGTCGGACTCACCGTCGCCACCCTCGGTGGTGGTGCGTGGGCGCTCGTACTTCAACAACTGGCGGTTGGAGCCGTCTCGGTCATTCTCCTGTGGCGGTTCTCCGACTGGCGGCCGCACCGGACCTACTCGCTCCGAAGCCTCCGCGAGTTCGGTGGCATGGGCATCACG
Organism: uncultured Thermoleophilia bacterium; assembly: GCA_963821575.1. Classification (GTDB taxonomy): domain Bacteria; phylum Actinomycetota; class Thermoleophilia; order Gaiellales; family Gaiellaceae; genus PALSA-600. The sequence goes on along the minus strand of CAWGEJ010000008.1, from coordinate 105,819 downwards.
ATGGTCATCGCCTCGACGATCGAGTACCTGAACCGGAACGCCGACAACCTCCTCGTGGCTCGGTATCTCGGATCAGCTGCTCTCGGAATCTACTCCATTGCGTACAACATCATGCTCATGCCGCTCGTCCGCATCATCCTGCCGCTTCAGGACGCGTTGTTTCCGGCATACTCCCGGTGGCAGGACGACAAAGAGCGCCTCTCCGCGGTTTGGCTCCGTATTGCACGCGTCGTTGCGGCTGTCGTCGTCCCGGCGCTACTCGGTCTGATCGTGGTGGCACCGGACTTCGTTGTGGTTGTTCTCGGCCCGAAGTGGCACGCGGCGATCCCCGTCCTGCAGATCCTCTCAGGGGTAGCTCTGATCCAGTCGATCTCTTCGCTCGGCGACAAGGTGCTTGTCGCGCTCGGCCTGCCGAAGACGATTCTCCGGTTCACGCTTCTCGAGTTGAGTTTGACGATCCCCGCCTTCGTGCTTGGACTTCAATGGGGGATCACCGGCGTCGCAGCGTGTTACGCCGTCGTCGAACTATTCGTGCGTCCGGTGTACATCATGTTCACGACTCGGGCGCTTGGCATCTCGGTGTTTTCGCTGCTTCGTTGCCTCGCCGGTGTGGTGCAGGCAGGGGTTGTGATGACTGTCGGCGTGGTCATAACCCGTGTGCTGCTGGTCCATGCAGGTGTCGGGCCCGGACCACGTCTCGCCATCTGCATCGCCGCGGGCGCGATCATCTACTTTCCCTTCCTGGGCTGGCGCGCTCCCGAGGTACGTGCTGAACTCCAGAGCGTGATAGCGGGGCGTTCACCCGCGACCTCTCGTGCCCCGAGCTGAGGAGCTCCGACGCCCCGCAGGAATTGTCACGAATGGTTGGACAAGTTCCTCAAGAGCTCGACGTAAGCCTCGGCGAAATCACCCCACCGATAGAACGCGTGAAACCGCTCGAACGCGGCGGCGGCGCGCGCCAATGTGGCATCCGGATTCTGGAATGTCTCGGCGAGCGCTGCCGCGAGTTCATCCGGCCGCTCCGGCTTGACGAAGAGCACCTCGGCGTCGTCGAAGTACTCGCGGATTCCAGGCAAATCGACGGCGATGGCGGGGATTCGCAATGCCGCGTACTCGAAAAGCTTGGTCGGGACAGCGATCTTGTTCCGCTCGAGTGGACGGTTGTAGACGATGCCGACGGAGGCGCCGGCGACCCTTGCCATCACCTCCTGCTGAGGAAGAAATCGGCCCTCGAAGTAGACGTTGTCTAGCTGTAGGCGGGCCGCTTGCTCTTGAAGGGCGGCGAGCTCGTCGCCCGCACCGAAGATCTCGGCTCGTGTGGAAGGAATCTCGCGCCGAACCGACGGAAGAGCGGAGAGGAGCAAGTCAACCCCGTAGTGCCACGTCAGGGTTCCGTGGTACACGATTCGGAATGGGTCGAACGATGTGTCGGAAGTCCGTGCCGGAATCAGTCGATCATCAAGGGTGTTCAGCGTTATCCACACGCGCTCGGGCCGTGCTCCCTTCCGCACGAGCTCGCGTCGGTACGGTTCGTGAACGGTGATGACAGCGTCTGCCACGCGAATCGCCGCGCGCTCGACGCGCATTAGGAGGCGCGCCGCGGCGCCTCCGCCGCTTCGATCGCCGAATCGCATCTCGAAGAGTTCCGGTGCGAAGTCGTGAACATCGAAGACGAGCCTCGCTCCGAAGAGACGGGGCAGAGCACCAGCCACAATCAGGAAGTCCGGGGGATTGTTGACGTGGATCACGGAGAAACGACGGCGCGCATGCTCTCGGGCGACTTTGAACGTCGCCAGGAGCGTGAAGCCGATGTACTCGGCGATGAGTGGGACGACCCCGGATCGGCTGCCGCGCACGTCCGGGAGCCGGTGAACGTGCACGCCATTGCAGATTTCGAAGCCGGGCTCCCCCGGAAGCGCCATCGCGACAACGTCGACGCTGTACCCCGCGTCAAGCGCGGCTAGCGCTTGGCGCTCGACCCGCGTCTCACCGATTGGGTACGGCCCATGAACGACCATGCACACACCGCCTCGACGCCGTTCCCGACGTCTAGCCAAATGGCTAGCCCCCGGGGTCATGACTCCCCCCGATCAGACGTGGTTGGAACGGCGGTCGGGCGTACGCTGAAGTGCGGTGGAACGCGACCTGGTTCAAAGGCGATCGGTTGGGGATTCAACGCACGCAAGGGTAGCGCTTGAGACTGCTTGCTGAGCAGTCTCCTTCGGCACTCGCGCGGAGTCGTCTGAGCCTGTATCTCCTCGGGTCTGGCGCGTTGATGACCGCTGTCGTGACCGTGAATTTCCATACGGCGAAGGCGGTACCACTGGTCGCTGGCTGCGTGGCTGCCCCAATCATCGCGCGCCAGCTGCTGTCGTGGCGGGCGCAGATCGCCTGCATCGTCTGCATCATCATGTTCATCCCGATCAAGCGATACGCGTTACCTGTCACTCTTCCGATCAGTCTTGAGCCATATCGTCTCGTCGTCGGGATTGTCGTCGTGTGCTGGCTCAGTTCCGCACTGATCGACCCGCGGGTCCGGCTGCGCCGCACGGGGATCGTCGATGCCCCAGTCACCCTATTCGTCCTATGCATCGCTGCCTCGCTCATGGCGAATCCAGCCCGGGTGGCGTCCGTCTCGAGCGTTGTCGTGAAGTCGCTGCTCTTCTTCGTGAGCTTCGTAGCGATGATGTACATCGTGCCCAGCCTCATCGTCCGACGAGGCGACGTTGAGTTCATCATCAGCACGATCCTGCTCGGCGGCGGAGTTGTCGCGGCCTTCTGTCTCGTCGAACAGCGAACCGGTTTCAATGTCTTTCAGCATCTCGACCGGTGGATTCCGCTGCTTCGCGCCGTCGCGGCGCCCGAGCAGGTAAGCCGGGAAGGGCGGCTACGCGTTTTCGGATCCGCGCAACATCCGATTGCGCTTGGCGCGATGCTGGCAATGTTGATCCCGTTGGCGCTCTCGCGCGTGGTGGACAAGAAACGGCGCAAGTGGTGGATCGTGCTCTTCCTCCTTCTCGCCGGCGCGGCGGCGAGTCAGTCCCGCACGACGATCATCATGTTCGCTGTCTCCGGACTCGTCTTTGGTCTCCTGCGACCACAAGACCTCAAGCGGCTAATCCTGCCTGTGGCGGTCGTCGGCGTTCTCGGAATCCACGCGCTTCTCCCGGGGACGCTCGGGACGTTGAAAGCATCCTTCTTCCCTAAAGGCGGACTTGTCGCCCAGCAAGCGAACGCACCCGTCGGCAGCGGTCGGCTGGCGACACTCGGACCAGCTCTGCGAGTCGAGTTCTACCCGCACATGCTCGCGGGAGAAGGGTTCGGCACGCGTGTGACGGGTCATGACCCGTCGTCGCCAGCCCCAAATGCACCGATTCTCGATGACGAGTGGGCGGGCGTGTTGATCGAGACAGGCGTCCTCGGCGCCGTCAGCCTGCTCGGACTCTTCATCGTGTTCGTCTGCAAGATCGGGCGTGAAGCACGACATGACACTTCGAGCCGCGGGGTGCTCCTCGCGAGCTTCGCAGCGTCGGTCGCAGCCTTCGGCGTCTCGATGTTCACCTACGACGCGTTCTCGTTCATTCAGGTGACGTTCGTTCTCTTCATATTCATCGGGATCGCGAGCTCGATCTACGCGTGGCCCCGACCCGTCGAGAACACGGGTGGCGGAACCGCTCCTCAGAGTTTGTGAGCCAACGAGTTTCGGTCGTCCTAACGCTTCCGGGCGGCACGCCTGCGAGCGATCCCGCGGCCCTGCACACACTGACCGGCCTGGGGCCTCAGCGTCGACCGGTCGCCTCGCGCATCCGCCGCGGGAGGCGCGCAAGCGATTGGGTGCTCCTGATGTATTCACGGACATCTGCTTCGACGTACCGTGGTCTGCGCCTGACGGCCTCGTTCACGAAGCCGCCGAGCATCGCGATCGCGGCCGGACGCCTCAGGGCCCGCCAAAGGCTGCGCAACAGGAGGTAGGACGGGCGATAGCCTAGGTGATACGACGCACGTCCTTGAGCTGTCCAGCGTGCCCACGTCGAGCCGTCCCGTTCGCCCACGCGCCGGTGGTGCCGAAAACGGAGGCTCGGCAGGCTGGCCACCCGCCACCCGAGGAGAGTCGCCTTGATCTCGTCCACGGTATCCCATCCGACGACGTCGGGCAGCGGCAGGATTGCGCGAAGGCAATCCGTTCGGTAAGCACGAGTCGCGCCGCGAACGTGAAGACCGGTCGAATGGACGTCGATCCACGTGTCACCGACGAGTTCGACGCAGGTGCCACTACTGATCCCAAGAGCGGGGTCTGCTGCGAAGGCGTCAAGGAGCCGCTCGAAGTAGTCGGGCTCGAACGATACGTCGGCGTCGAGCTTCACGATGACGTCGGTCGTCCCGGGCACGAGTTCTAGACCACGATGAAACGCTCGCACGATCGGCGCGCCGGGCCGCGGGCCGTCTGTCGGCGGAGCTGAGGCGAGCTCGACCCACGGCTCGGCTTCGGCGAGAGCGCGGACGAACTCGACCGTGCCATCGGTGGACCCATTGTCCACGATCACCCAAGTCGCAGGTCGCACAGTCTGGCTGAGGACCGCGTCGGCAAGACGAATGAGGTTATCTGCCTCGTCCCTGGCCGGGGTGACGAGGGCGTACATCAATGATGACACTCATACGGCGCCGAGACTGAGCGATTCGGCGGCCCCGCTAGCCGCGGAAGCAGCGCGACGAGGAGCGCCCGAAGGTGACCTCTACGCCGTCGACCCTCGGCGCGCGAAATGACTATGTGCGTCAGCGAAGAAAGTGCTACCCCGACTCTCTCGGCTGTCGCGGACATGCGTGACATATGCTTGCGCGCGTATCGCACCCGACTAGCTGCCAGAACCGGGAGAAGAAGCGAACGGTCGCCTGAGACCCCTCCAACGTGATGGCAACGCGCAGACGGCTCAAAGGTGACTCGGTAGCCGACGTCCCACAGCCGCTTGCACAGATCCTTGTCCTCGCAGTACAGGAAGAAGGCTTCGTCAAAACCGGCGACGGACTCCAGAGCCTCGCGACGGACAAGCAAGCAGGCGCCTGATACCCATTCGGGGTCCCACGTCGTACAATACGCAGCCGGGTCGCTGATGACTTCGCCGGCCCACTCAGCGCCACGGAAGATCCGGTGCAAGAAGAGCGCCTGAGCGAAAGTGGAGCGTAGTCTCGGGAAGCGTCGCAGCGAGAAATCGAGGCCGCCCCCAGCGTCATAGATCCGCGGTCCAACGGCACCCATCCTCGTGTCGTTTTCGAGGCGTGCTGCGAGACGGTAGATCATGTCTTCGTCTACGCGCGCGTCCGGATTGGCGAAGAGCACGAACGGCGCCTCTCCCGCCCTCCAGCCGAGGTTGCAGCCGTATCCAAAGCCGCCATTGATGTTCGACCTGATTGAGTGAACTGGCAGGTCGGCAATCGTCGAGATCCCTCCGTCGGACGACGCATTGTCAACAACGATGACCCGGACATCGATCCTCGAGCTTGCGAGCAGGGATTCGACGCAGCCGCGGAGCGTCCCGCCGCTGTTGTACGCCACAGTCACAGCGTCCACACTGGTCACGGATCTACCATGGCGGAGGAAGTCTCGATCCGCAATCGGCCGAAGGTCTGGACCGACGTCGGAGAACGGCGTTTCTCTGGTCGGCCGCTACTGTGGGCTCTGATGGCTTACGTCCGGCGTTTCCTTGTGTCGGCGACGATTGTCTCGGCTACCACGTGCGGACTCTCGTACGTCGGGGGTAACGCCAACCTCGGCATGGCGCACGCGGCGCGAAATGGGCCGGCGGTCTACGTAGCGCCTGGCGGGAGCGACGTGTCGTGCCGTCGATGGGACCCGGCGCATCCGTGCGCGGGATTCGAGCGTGCGTACAAGATCGCAAGTCCGGGCGACGTCGTTCAGGTGGCGGAAGGGACTTATCCATCACAGACACTCCTGTATGACAGGTCGAAATCTTCGGGACACGCCGTCACTTTCAGATCTGCGCAAGGAAAGCATCCGAGAATTGGCGGTTACCTCTCATTCGGGTCGAACACTGGAAACGCGGGTGGCGCTCCGGCACAGCACGTCGCGGTCGACGGAATCGACGTGGACGGGATCCTTGAGGCGTGGTACGAAGGTGGGATTCGACCGGCGTATATCGCGTTGCGCAACCTCAATCTCGGTGCGAAGTCTGCTCAAGCGGTCTCGGTCGCAAGCGTCTTCCATTTCACGCTCTCGCATGTCGACGTCGGGCCAACCTGCTGCAACGACGACGGGATCGTCATCGGCGAGGAAGACGACGGTGATCCGCAATCAAGCTACGTGACTCTGGACCACGTCCGCGTGCACGACATTGCGTCTTCGTGCGCCGCAATACCCAACGGCGAGTGGCCGAAATGCCCGACAGACCATGACCCAAACCGCGGAGAACACATCGATTGTCTGCAAATGCTCGGCGGTGATCACATCATGATCAATGCATCTCAATTCGTAAACTGCGATGGAGGTACTTGGGCGAATGGGGTCGGGAAAGGCGCCGCGTATTGGGATATCACGGTCCAGAATACGTTCTTCCAGGGCCATGTCTTGCAGATGACGTGCGGCGGCGGCTGCGATGCGAGTGGGCAGTTCATGATCCTCGCGAAGGATCCAACCACGGGACAACAGACGTACGTCCACCTCTACTACAACACGATCCCAAACGGGAGCTACTTCCAGGACTGGCAGCCCGGCGGGGATTACGAGATAATCGGGAACATTTTCGGCGACGTCTCGCCGAACCATGGCCGCTGCGTGATCGAGGGAACGAACGGGAACCCCGACGTTCCGTTGTCGATCGTGAAGTACAATCTCTTCGCTGGTGATGCAGGCGCCTGCGGCGGCGTCAACTACAACGGAGATGTGAGGTACGTCAACGCAACCGATCGCGCCGCAGGCATCGACCTGCGGCTTCGGTCGGGGTCGCCGGGATTGCGCCACGGAGATCCATTCTTCCGACCGTCCACCGACATCTTCGGGACGCTCCGGCCGCGAAACGTCCCGGCTGACCTAGGCGCCTGGCAGCACCAGGACGCGCGCCTTGTGCTTGGAAGATCAATGGGCGGTCTATCAGTCGGGATGACCAGGTCGCGTGTCGAGGCCGGCGAGAGCACCGCCTTCAACCACGGCAGTCGTCGCAGCCGTCGCGTAGTCGCGTACGGCCGGTCAGGCGAGACGATTATCGTCTCGTACGGTGCCGACAACAAGGTGGTCACGCTCAGCACGCGTAGCAGGTACTACTCAACTCTCGCCGGGTTCGGCGTGGGCTCACGAATGAGCGGCGTAGACGAGCCGAGGCGATTCCGGTGGCGTGAATGCTCACACTCATGGACGGGGACACGCAACGGCAGTCGGATTGACGTTCAGACCTCGGGCCGAACTGGGCGATCCGCGCAATCACCTTCCATCATTCAACAGTACTCTCGGCGTGTCGTTGACCACAGAGATGTTCCAGACGTCCGAGCCGTTCCTCCTGTTCGACTATTTTCGTGTGCCGTACGAGATCTCGGACGCGTACGAGGACAAGACCCTAGGCAGGCTGAAGGGCACAAGGACGATGCTCTGGGCTCGTCCGCCATCAGGCGGCCGGCCGCCGCTCCTTCGACTTGGTGATGTCATCGTGCCAGTCCATGCCGTCAACGACGACGCCGTCCCAGCGTTAGTGGGGCGAGGTAGCTGGCGGAGATGGCGTGAATTGACGACCGATGCCGGCACTCACGTCGCATCGATCTGGGTGAACAGCGACGGGGATCTCTTCCTGCCGTTCGACCCTTCGGAGGCGATTCGGAACTACTGGAGCGAGCGGTACATCCGTGACACCGCAACGCCTCGAAGATCAACTCTGGGTTACGCTGCGCTTCGGGTGTATTACGCGCTGCGTCCCCTCCTACCAAGGCGCGTCCAGATCGGAATGCGGCGAGCCTTTTCGCTTGTGCAGCGACGCCAGCCCTTTCCGCGGTGGCCGGTGGAGCCATCACTCCACGACATGTACGACGTTCTCTTTGACTGCGTAGCTCGAGTTGTGGATACGCCAGTTCCGCGACTCGGTGCGTGGCCGGCGGGACGAAGGTGGGCACTTGTCCTGACACACGATGTCGAAAACGCGACGGGGCGCGACATGATCGAGCAGCTTCGCGCAGTGGAACGGGAGCATGGGCTGCGGTCGTCGTGGAACCTCGTCCCGAGGAGGTACGACGTTCCACTGCCGCTCGTCGAGGAGCTACATGCCGAGGGGTGCGAGATCGGCGTTCATGGCCTGTATCACGACGGCCGGGATCTCGAGTCCCGCGAGCGCTTGCTCGAAAGGCTGCCGGAAATCCTTGAGTACGCCAGCCACTGGTCTGCCAAAGGTTTCCGATCGCCGGCTACACATCGCCAATGGCGGCTGATGCCACTGTTGCCGTTCCTGTACGACTCGTCCTATCCCGACACCGATCCTTTCGAGCCGGTGCCGGGCGGGGCATGCACCTGGTATCCGTTCCTCATCGAGCAGCTCGTCGAACTTCCGATCACGCTTCCGCAGGATCACACCTTGTTCACGATTCTCCGCCGAAACGGTGCCAGCACCTGGATCGAGAAGGCGGCCTACCTTCGCTCCCGAGGTGGCATGGCATTGCTGATTACGCATCCGGACTACAACGATGACGGTCTGCTCGGCGCTGCCTACGGTGAGTTCCTGGACTCGTTCGCCGCTGACCCGACGGTGTGGCACGCGCTGCCGTGCGAAGTAGCGATCTGGTGGCGGCAACGTGCAGAGACCTCGATTCAGGTGAAGGGTGGGGCTCTCGCTGTAATCGGTCCTGCCGCCGCCGATGCGGTAATCGAGCTTGTGCGCCCGGGACCAGACTCAAGCGGAATACTTGTAGAGCGCCTCGCCGACGCCACGGCAGACGGCGGTTGGCGAACGCCGGATAACGGAGCCGATCACGTTGGCAGATCTTGAGCGTCGCGCTCGTGGCGCGGCTGCGGCAAACACCGTGTAGGTCAAATCATGCTCGTCGGCGGCCCACCGACGCTTGAACGCGCGAAGGCCTGAGTTGGCGATGTCTGTACGTCCGAAGTCAAACTCGGTGTAGCCGTGCTCGCAAGCCCACTTGATCGCATCCCAGAGAACGAGGTTGTTCGCCTGAAGTTTCCAGTAGCGCCGGTCGGATGCAGCGTACTTGTGGACTACACAGTCTCCCGCCGCCATGAACACCGAAGCGGCGATCGCCGTGTCACCGATCCGCGCGATCGAGAGGAACCCGAGGCCTTCTTCTACAATCCGCTGCCAATAGAGCGAGAAGAACCGCTTCGGCTGCACCGGAACACCTTGACGGCGCCGGGTGGAGAGGTGGAGCGAGTAGAAGAGTTCGGTCATCTCGAATTCGTCCGTCGCCCGCGTGATACGCACCCCCTCGCGTTCCGCCCTCCGGATACTCCAGCGAATGCCCTTCTTGTCCAGACTGAAGAAGATCGCGTCGACATCAGGCTCCAGCCGACGTGTGTGGAGCAGCGACCGAGCGCCCGGAAAACCTGGGGCACCGACGTCGCCCCTTACCTCGAACGCAGCGATCCCAGCCGCCAACCGCGCCTCGTCGAGCCGAAGCGCGACCTGATCTCGCTGAACCGAGTCGATCACGACCGGGCGGCAATGATCGGTGAACGGCAGTGAGGCCCAACGTCGGTGCGAGAACGGCAGATCGGTCTCGATCACAGGCAGCCCGGCGACAATCCTTCCTGAGGCGTCTGTTGCTGCAAGGACAAAAGCATCGAAGCCGTAGCAATCGGCAACCATCCGCGCCCACCTATGGGTCGTGGAACGGGTGCGTCACCGGGGCACTCTGGACGAACGCAGACCAGCGTACGTCGTCCAAGTCGATTCGCGAGAAGGCACCAAGATCCTGAGAAGTTTGCATTCGTCGGCTATGCCGAGATCCCATCGAGCACGCGCGCAAGCTCACCGGCTTGATGCCGACGCTCATATGGCTGCATCAATGCGCGCCGTGAGACGCGCGGTATCTCGCCCGAGTCTAGAAACCTGCGAACCTGATCCTCCAGCACGCGCTCCATCGCTCCAACGTCACTTGGGCGAGTCAGGTAAACCTCCTCGCCGAGGGCCAGCAGGTCTCGCGCGTCGCCGTCCGGAACGGCAGCAAGTATCGGAACCCCAGTCGCGAGATATTCGTACGTCTTGCCCGGGACAATGCTTACGCGGTGCCCAAGGGCGACGTCGTGCATCGGCAAGAACAGCAGATTTGACGAGCGCAGCAGGGCAAGCGTGTCGGCGTGTGACAGGTAACCGTGAAAGTGTACGACCTCGCGCTGCTTCACAACCTCCAGATCGAGAGGGGATGTTACACCCGCAAGATCCAGCTCGATAACAGACGCAAGCTCCGGTTCGCGTTCTGCGAGCCTGCTGATCGCCTCGAGTAGGAAAACGTGCGAGCGTGTCAAGATGTTCACCCCACGCATTCGACCGCCGAGGATGAGACGGGAGTACCGCTTCGCGATCGGCTCATCCCCCAGAACGGTGTGAAGGTATCCAGCGTGCGCCACACGGAATGTCGAATCGTTGCGCTCGGGAACAGGCTCGTCGAAGTCCTCCGAATCGAAGCCGTTTGGGATGGCGTACACCGGTCGATGTCGCCACTCTGGGAATGCGGCCAACAACCGCTCCTTGGACTCACGCGTGTTCATGATCACGGCGCTCGCCGAACTCAGCGCCTCTCGCATCCTCCGCAACCCGAGACGTCGGTGAAGAGCTGTGGGATAGACCATCATCTCGTCCATGGCCCATGGATCCTGAAGGTCTGCGACCCATGGCCTTCTGAGGCGTTGCGCAAGGACTGCCGCCGGCTGCCACGCCTCGTACGGCACAAGCGACGCGCAGATCGCGTCAACGTCACGGCCGACCTCGAGCCCGACGCGGATGGCCCCGTCCTTCCACCACGCGTTCCATGCCGGTTCCAGCTGCAGCCAGCGTTCGGCGCGGCCGCGCCAACGACCCCCCGGTCCAGGCTCATCGTCGGTGAGACGCCGAACGCTGATGTCTGTAGGCACCTCTGTGATCATCGTCGGATCGGCCGGGGTCCAACGATGCGACGCAGTAGCAGGCCCCGTGATAACGGTGGGCTGCCAGCCGTAGTCGTGGAGATACCGGACGAGCTTGAGTTGTCGCTGCACGCCGCCGCCACCGATCGGCGGAAAGTGGTAGGCGAGATAAAGGACTCGCTTCATCGCGAGGATGCGTGCGGACAGCCAGCGGGTGCGGCTTCCGACTACGCTTCGCCCCCCATGGCGGCGATCATACCTCGGGATTGGAACACCGACCGGTCAGAAATAGGGATACTTCGCGGCGACCTTCAAACTGTGCCCCCGGCCCGTTGAGCACGCACGCGCGACTGCTGCGTCTCGGATTCCCGCTAGTCGAGCGCAACTTCACACTGGCTCGTTACACCGCGATGGTCGAACGACTGGCAGACGAGCGGCGGTACAACGTCGTGCCTCTTCGAGAGTTCCCTTCGGTTCCATGCACTCCCCGCCCAGTCGTCGGGCTTCGCCACGATGTCGACACGCGACTCGACAACGCTCTTGAACTAGCGACGATCGAGAATCGTCTGGGACTGCGCGCGACGTATTTCGTTCTTCATACCGCGGAGTATTGGCGCGACCCACAGCTGATCAAGAAGTTGCACAGATTGCAGGACGACCTCGGTCACGAGATCGGTTGGCATAACGATCTGGTCACCCTGCAGTGCGTACATCGGGTCGACGCTGTCGCTTTCCTGAGTCACGAACTCGAGCGGCTGCGCTCATCTGGGATTGATATCACCGGGGTCGCCGCACATGGCTCCCCGTGCTGCTACCGCTTCGGATACCACAACAGCTACTTCTTCACCGATCTCGATGGATTGGTTCCAGGCTTTCCGAACCGGACAGCCATAGAGGTCGACGGGAACATCTGCGAGATTCCGAAGATGTCACTAGCCGATTTCGGATTCGAGTACGACGCCTACGAACTCGACAACAACCTGTATTTCTCGGATGCGTCATTCGACGAGAACGGTCGGCGCTGGCACACCGATAGCCTGAGTTTCGACGCGCTGGGACCGGGGACGAAGACGATCATCTTGACACACCCGTGTCACTGGGATTCCTCGTTCGGCCGGAAGCTCTCACGATGGGGATCGCTCATCGGACGCCAGGCTCGCGAAGGGTTAGCTGGCCATCGCGTTCAAGGCTGAACCACGCGCTCGCCAGGCGCCACGTCCTCATCAAGGCGACTCAGCCAGCATTCGCGCCACCAAGGGTAGATCGCGCGAGGGCAGAACCAACGTCCGTCGCTCCGAGAGCTCTGGCAGACGACGCCGTCCAGGATGTAGCAGTCGGTCTTCAACTCGACCAGGCGTCCCGTTGCCTCGTCGATAAAGCGCTCGACCTTCGCCTTCACCCGCGCTGGCCGTCCGCAGTACGGCACCATCTCGCGGTCGAACCAAAGGCCCCGATTACGTCCATTCGCGTTCAGCGTTTGGCCGATCTCGGACTTACTCCTGATCTGGACAAGGTCGCCCGGCGCGAACCGCTGCGGTTCGGTCGCGACGTAACTCGAACCTCCGACCTCGGACGGCCGGAATGGGTTGTTCGAGAGCAACTTGAGGCGACGGCCGATCTTCTCGACGACAATTCGTGTCGCCACCCCGAGGAACCGCCCGGGTCCAGACGTTGCCGCTCGTGAGCTCTCGGAGAAACGAACGAGCGCTCCACCCCGGAACCAGCTCGCTCGAACGGAGTAACTCGGTCGCTTGGCAACGGAATGTCGGAACGTGACGCGTCGAGTCGCGAGCGTGTACACGCTCGCCGACGAAGCGCTCGAGGTGCCGAAGCGCCGCCTCGTTGACAGTCGCATTCTCGCCGGCGGGCCTCAGCCAGGCCTCGTTCCAGTAGATGCGACATTGCGCCCCGCACTGGGCGTGTGCGCTGCCATCGCAGCGCAGGTCGTCCAACAGGACCGTGTCGCGCAGCTCGCGAACCCCCGTATAGTTGACGGTGTCGCAGGCTCGCCGAACTTGGCCATCAACGACGAAGGACCGCCCGAAGAACCGCAGCATCTCAGGCATGAAAGGCATCCCTGCAAGGCACCCCGTATCGTCGAGGGTGGCAAGGATCTCCTCCGGAGAACGAAGCGCAACGCGGTCGCCGGACCTCACGCCGTAGAATCCTGGACGCAGTGTGCATTTCCGGCCGCGTTTGCGATGCAGCCGCAGGTGACGTAGCAGAAGAACATGGCGGGTTCACAGAGTAGCGCTGTGGATGCCGACGTTCACCTTCGCAGGAACAGACCTCTAACTACCCATTTGGTCAGTGTCGTCCCGGATCGCGGGAGCCTACGCTCTGAAGGACGCGACACGAATCGTCCTGCCCTTGATTCGCCGGAGACTTCTCGTCAGTGCCCAGCCGCGCAACCGAGACTCGATGAACATCGACAACACCGTCTCTAGTTTGCCCCACCGCGACCGATCGATCGCAATCGCAGTCATCACGCACAACCGTGTTGGCGTCTTACGCGCATGCGTTAACGGCGTTCTGGCGCGCACTTCGCCGTTGACGACGCAGATCGTGATCTGGAATAACGGATCAACAGACGGGACGTCCGACTACCTTGATTCACTCGACGATTCAAGGCTCAGAGTCGTTCACCACCCCAAGAACATCGGGTTGAGCGCATATGCGAGGGCATTCGAACACACGACCGCCGCGTACTTGGTCGAACTCGACGACGACGTCACCAACGCGCCGCTGGAGTGGGACAGGATGCTGCTCGACGCACTCGAGCGACTGCCTACTGTCGGTTTCCTCGCCGCCGACCTGGAGGAGAACGACGCCGATGTTGCTTCGCGGCTCCGCCACCGTGATCGCGCTGATCATTACGAGGAGGAGTACGTCAACGACGTGCGACTGCTATCCGGGCCGACCGGCGGTGCCTGTGCGATGACGTCGCGAGCTATCTACGACAAGGCAGGTGGGTTTCCGCAGAACAGGAGGATTTTTTTTCAGGAGGAGGCTAACTACATTGCGCGCGTCGAGGCGCTTGGTCTTCGAAAGGCAATCCTCGCCGACCTCCGAGTCTCACACACAGGAGGCGAGTACGCAGGTGGTGCGGCAGCGAAGGACGCATACTGGAGAGACCACTGGCGTACAGTCAGGCGAAAGAACTTCATCAAGCGTCTCTTATTCGCCTTTCCTGGCGTACCGGCTCTCAATGCGCGATTCTCGTGGTTTGGTCCTCTCGAGGAGGTCGCCGGGACTCCGCCGCGAACTGTGCGCCAGAGCGGTGGAATGACCTAGGTGCCCGACGTGCGATCGCGTCTTCGGTTTGGCTCAGACGACGCGGTCTCGTTCAGTCGGGATGCTGCGATTCGATGAGAGCCTCCCAATCTCGGTGGACGCAGATCTCTCGCGAGTTCCCAACAGCCATCCCTGAACCTAAACCGAGTTTGGACCCCCTCGCCTTCTACTGCGTTGTCGACTCGCGTCACTTCTGGGGTCTCGTGGCCCTCGTGAACTCGCTACGACTGGTGGGCCACGATGAGCCTGTCTACGTCTTGGACTGCGGGCTCGCCACCTGGCAGCAACACGCACTCTCACAAGACGCTGAAGTCGTGATCACCGCGGCCGAGGCTGGTATCCATCCACTCCTCGGAAAGACGGTTCTGCCTCTGCGCCGTCCGTCGGCCGTCATGGTGGTTGTTGACGTCGACGTCATCGTCACCGGCCGCCTCGATGCTCTAGTTGCCGCGGCCGTCGAGAAGCCGCTGCTGTTTCCCAACGACCAAACCGCGCGGTTCCACACCGGGTGGGCGAAGCTTGGGTACGGTCCGCCGGTCAAGCACCTGTACGTCGCGTCGGGCCAGTTCGTACTGCCGCTGGGGAGCAGCCTCGGGTTCCTGCAGACGTGGTCGGAGGGCCTCGGCCGATTCGCTGCCGAGCCGGCACTTGGGGCGCGCGCTCTCTCGCCTGAAGACGACGCCTTCTACTACCCCGACATGGATGTCCTGAACGCGATGATCGGTACCGCACTTCCACTCGATAGCTATGCCCTAGCGGATGCCTCGACCGTCGCCTACTGGCCATTCCGTGGGCTTCGCGTCCTCGACCCAGAACGGCTCGAGGTGGAGGCTTCTGATGGAACCCGGCCAACTCTACTCCACCACATCCTCGACAAGCCATGGAACACACCGGTGGCGCCAAACGCGTACTCCAGCCTGATGATCCGCCTTCTATGCGACTCCGATCTCTCAATTCGCCTTCCGGCGGCGAGGATCCCGTGCGCATTGCGGCGAGGAATCGGGGCCGCCGCACGCCGCCACGCCATCTCTCGCTATGGGTTCAGAAGCGCATCCGTGGTAAATTGGGCATCCGCCGCAGGCTGGCGCGCAGGTACCCCGCCACGCTTCGGTCGCGATATAGGAGCGTTCGATCGAGTAAGAACGAGGCATTTGCCCGCTGGCTCCATCAGCGAGTCCCGTGACGGTGACGAGCAGTGGACCCATCTCAGCTACGAGCTGGGTCGGTCTCTCCAATCGGTCAACCGCGCGAGCGTTCGCATCACGTGGCGGCCACCGCACTCGGCCCCAATCAGACGCCACACGCTCGGCAGCATTACTGCGTGCGGATCATCGCGGATCAGCGCGAACAGGTCAGACAACACATGACGCTCAAGACCCGCTCCAGCCCGGTTTGCCATCAGATGAACGATGTCGCGCGTCAGTGCTCGGTCCGAGATCGTCCGATAGCGGCGTGCAATTGCGTCGGGTAACCCGCACTCGTCGAGGAACCGAGTTCGATGATGGTGGAGGATCCGCGCCTGATTGTCGAGGAGGTAGTAGCCGCCGTCGACATAGGAGCCGACGGCGGCAGTCGCGGACTCGGCATGCATACGGAGACCGACGAGCGAACGAGCCACGGCGGCGAAATTCCACTTCAGGGCCATTCGCATGAAGAAAGGGAAATCCACGAGCGGCTCTTCGTCGGCTCGGAGGCCGCCGGCGAAAGCTGATTGCCTCGCGTCGGAACAGCGCTGTTGGCCAGCAGATCGTCCAGCTGGATCGCATTGCGCGCTCGAGATACTCCGACCCGGTTTCGAACTCAACGGGCTCACTCAAAGCAATAAGGCTTCGTGCGGTTTCGCGCGTGCACGAGGACGCATCAATCAAATCAAATGCAGTGTGTACGACCCCCACGTCGGAATTGTGCGCGAGGATCGGGACGGTTGCGCGTAAGTAGTCCGGATACAGAACATCGTCGTCGGGAAGGATGACGAGATAGGGAGTCTTGGTGAGCTCGATGACGCGGTTGACGTTGCCGACCATCCCGATGTTCGTCGGCCAGCGTCGGTAGTCGATCCGCGGATCGCCCAGTGACGTCACCAAGTCAGCCGTATCGTCCTCCGATGCGTTGTCGCATATGAGCAGACGGAACTCCTGGTGCGATTGAGCGAGAACGCTCTCGATTGCCTCTCGTAAGAGGGCAGACCTGTTGTACGTCGGAATACCGATCGTGACCGACGACATCATCATGAAACGTTCGCTGTCCACTCAGAGCACAGAACGGTCATGTACAGACGGCGGACATGGTGGAAGGCAAGGGACGAGCCGACCGTCGACGTGCGCGAGAGCCTCGTCCGGCGTAGCGGTCAGGAGATCGCAACGCCTACGAACGCATTGAGTGTGAGCGAATTCAGGCAGGTTGTGCGATGCAACATCTCATTCCGTGGTCTTGGCATTCAACCGGCCGACCCGCGTCGTTGCGCCAGCGAAGATCTGCGTCAAGTTGACCTCTTTCCCGAAGGGACAGAATCCGCCGAATCCGGACGTAGCGGTCCCCGTCGAAGTCGATCTTCGTCAGACCAACCGCTCGATACGCATCGACGAGCTCCCGGGAACCGCCCTCCGCGTTCCAAGCGAAGATCAGCTCTGGGAACGATCGCGCAATCTTCGAGAAGTCGACGCGGTAGGAGCGACTGTCCGCAGACGATCCTTCCGCGATCTCGACCTCGCAGCCGGTGACCTCGGCAAGGATCTGTGCGAGGTCGCGGACGCGGTAGTTTTGCTCGTTGGTACCGACGTTATACGCCTCGCCGCGAATCAAGTTGATCGGAGCATCGAGCATCGCCCGCGTGGCTCTCGCGACGTCTCGAACATGCACGAGAGGCCGCCACGCCATGCCGTCGCTCAGCAAGGTGATCTTTCCAGTCGTGACGGCGTACGCGGCCAGGTTATTGAGGACGATGTCGAGACGTAGCCGCGGCGAGACGCCAAAGACCGTCGCGTTGCGCATCGATACCGGCGCGAACTCGTCACTCGCGAGCTTGAAGATGCCCTCCTCCGCCGAGACCTTCGACTCTGCGTAAGGAGTCAGCGGCCTGAGTGGCGCCCGCTCGTCGAGCGCGTCGTCGGTCCCGGACGCGCCATACATCGAGCACGACGAGGCGAAGACAAAGCGGCGGACGCCGGCTTCTCGCGCGGCGCTGGCGAGCCGGATCGTAGCGTGGTTGTTGATCGCCTCTGTCAGGTGCGAGTCCAGGTCACCAACCGGATCGTTCGATAACGCACCGTAGTGCACAACAGCGTCAAAACCGTCAAGATCCGCGGACGTCACATCTCGGAGATCGGCAATGCAGCCCCCAACCGAGTCGATGCCTTCACCGAAATCGCAGCCGCGATAAAGCTGCGTGTCGTATCCGACGACCTCGTGGCCGACTTCCGCGAGGTAGGGCGCGAGGACGGAGCCGATGTAGCCGTGATGCCCGGTGACTAGGACTTTCATGACACTGACGCTAGCCGAACCGATGGCAACGGTCGCTGTCCGTTCGGTGAGTATCCTCAGTCGAAGGAGCAATGGTGATCGATTGGAAACGCGTCCCGGATTCCGTGACGATCGGCGAGGAACTGGTCGCTCTCGTGCGCGAGCTATTCACGCTGCCACGGAGCCTGACCGGGAACGGGGTGCGTGCCACGCTCGGCGTTCTCGCTCGCGAACTGCCCCTCGAGATCATTGAGACCCCCACCGGCACGCCGGTCTTCGACTGGGTCGTCCCGCGGGAATGGAACCTCCGCGGCGCGTGGATCGACGGGCCGGACGGGATCAGGGTCGTGGACGCCGCCGATTCCCCTCTGCACGTGCTCGGCTACAGCACACCAGTCGACGCCGTCATTCCGCTCGAGGAGCTGCGCGCACACGTCCATACCCATCGCGACGACCCTGACCTCGTCCCCTTCCGGACGTCGTACTGGGAGGAGCAGTGGGGATTCTGCATGAGCAGCCGCCAGCTAGAAGGGCTCCCGGACGGTGACTACCACGTGGTCGTCGACGCGACCCTCGAGGCAGGATCGTTGACGTCGGGCGAGATCGTGATCCCGGGTCGGAGGGACGACGAATTTCGCTCAGCACCCACGTCTGCCACCCGGCGCTCGCAAACGACAACCTCTCGGGCGTCGTCGTCCTCTGGGCGGTCGGCCGTGCGCTTCTGCTGCAGCCTCTTCAGTACACCTACCGTCTGCTCTGGAGCCCCGGGACACTCGGTCCGCTGTGTTGGCTGGACCGGAACCGCGCCCAGCTCGATCGCGTTCGCAACGGTCTCGTCGTCTCGTGCGTCGGCGACCCCGGCCCGCTCCGCTACAAGCGCAGCCGACGTGGCGACGCGCCCATCGACCGGGCGGCGGCACACGTCGTGGAGCGTAACGCCGGGATCCTGAGCGACTGGCATCCAGGCGGCGGCGACGAGCGACAATATTGCTCACCCGGGTTCGACCTCCCAGTCGGAACTCTCTCCCGCACGCCACACGGCCTCTTTCCCGAGTATCACTCGTCCGCCGACGACCTGTCGTTCGTCACCGCGGAAGCGCTTGAGTCGTCCTTCCGTCACGCCCTGCAGATCATCGACATCATCGAGACAAACGGGCGATACCGAAACCTCTCCCCGTACGGAGAGCCACAGCTCGGGCGCCGGGGCCTCTACCAGAGCATCCCCGACGGCACGAATCCCGAGACCGCCTACCTGTGGGTACTGAACCTCTCGGAGGGGTCGCACGACCTTCTGGAGATCGCCGAGCGGTCCAGACTCCCGTTCGAGACCGTTCGCGAGGCGGCGCAGATACTCGAGCAGCGCGAATTGCTCAAGCGGCTGCCCTAGCGTGGAGGCGCTCGCTGTTGCGGCTGAGCGATCACTGATCCAGCGCTCGCCTCGGATGGTCGCCGCTCGAGCCGTTGCGTCGTTGTGCTCTCGTGACCAAGTCAACAACAAGCGGCTCCATCGCGGCTAGCACCGAAGCTGGCCGTCGAGCTCGCGTGCGACGGCCGACCGCAGCGATCGCACGGCACTTGCCGCGCCGCTAGGAGCGCATGCCAGCGCTCGGTACCGACTCCTACAACGACGAACGACGGCATGAGAACGACTGCGAAACTCGGCACCCAGGACCTCAGCAGGGATCAGCAACCTCCGTGTGAACTACAACTTGCGCGCCGTCAGCACCAGCACCCAGTCTTGGTCGCCTCCTGCGTTCTGCTTCGGCGCAGTGACTTTCACAGCGCCCGCCCGAACGAAGGGCGAGCCCACGACGAGCGTGAACCGCCCGGTAGTTGGGTCGAACCAACGCGCCGTAACACGATTCAGGAGCCGTGACATGTCGACGGTGACAGTGCCGCCCGCCGGCAGGTAAGCGAGCGCCACGGTTCCTCCGGGTGTCGCGGCAGCCGTGACGTAATTGCTGGACCCAACGTTGCCGGTCGCACTGAAGCTGCCGTATCCGCTGGTGATCAACCTGTGATGCTGATCGGGGACGAGACTGTACCAAGGCAGCTGCACCAACAGCTTGACCAGGTATCCCAACTGTTCCGTTCCCGTTGAGTCGACGTGGTCCCTCCAACCGTTCGAGAAGGGCCAGGTGTAGTGGTTCCCGTAGAATTGCCCAGTCGCGCCGCTAAGCATCGTCCAGTACTCCTGACGGCGGAGAATTGGCGGATCCCCCTTCGACAGGTACGAGAGGTTCTGCTCGAACTCGTACCCCGCCTCCTCGAGAAACACAGGAAGGAAGCGTGGCCGATTGTATTCCTCGAGTACCTCCGCGTAAGTCGGAGCGTAGGTGTATGCACCGTCGAGGTCGAGGAGCGCTCGCCAGCGCGGGTCGTCGAGAGACGAGCTCTGGAGGTAGTTGAGCTCGCTCGTCTGGAGGGCATTTGGTTGGACCGACTGGATCCCCTCGGCAACGGCTCGGACGACTGCGTCGTCGCGCTTGTTGCGCCAGGTCTGGAAGTCGTTGCCGCTGATCCAGACGATATTGGTGAAGTGCGCGAAGCGCCGCCCCACCCAGCGTCCATACGCGCGCGCCTTGTCGGTGCCGTTCCGGCGTAGAACATCGAGCCAACCACCAGTCTCTATCGGATCGAGGAAGACCGCCAGCCGTGCCTTGGCGGCGAGTCTCAACATTGCGTCCGTGCGTGCGAAGTACGCCGGGTTGGGTGTCGAGAGATCGCCCGGCTTCAGAAACGGCACGATGCCGTCGTAGGTGGTGCCATCTTCACGACAACCCGTGTAATCAACGCAAAGAAGCTCGATCCACAACGCGTCGAAGCCCGAACTTCTCCGATCGCTTATGTACGTGGCGGCGTCGGAGAGGCTCAGGTTCGCGAGCATGGAGTGAGGTGAGTCCCCGACAATCAGGAAAGGGCGACCGCGGGCATCGACGACGTATCGCCTGTTCGACGAGACCGCAAGCGGGAACACGGCGTTGGGAGCCGGAAAGACCGCTGCGCGATGCACCATGACGCGATGCGGGTGGTCATGAGACCCCGCGAAGGCTACGGCCGAGATGGCCGCCGCAGCAGCGACAACAATGAACGTCGTCAACCAGCGTCGCCGCAAGACATGTATTCCGATCATTCGATCGACGTGACGCTCACTTGAAATCAGGCCACGCTCGGTCCCGCGGAGCGACCACCCGCTCCGCTATATCCGGCCACTCGATCCCGATCACTGGATCGTCCCAACGCACGCCGGCTGCCGCGTCTGGCGCGTACGAGACGGAGATCACGTACAGGACGTCCGTATCGTCCGCCAGCGTCTGAAAGCCGTGTGCGAAGCCCTTCGGGACATACAGCGCCTTGCCTCCCAACGCGTCGAGTTCCACGCCGATCCACTCGCCTCGTGTTCGAGATCCCGTGCGGAGATCAACAATCACGTCGAAGATCGCCCCGCGCACACAGCGAACGATCTTCGTTTCCTGGTGCGGTTCTCTCTGAAAGTGCATACCCCGGAGCGTCCCAGCCCTCGTGTTACGCGACAAGCTGCACTGCGCCACCTCGGCATCCAGACCGTGCGCGGCGAACTCGTCTCCGTCCCACGTCCTGGCGAAGAACCCGCGCTCGTCCTCGTGCCGCTCGAGCTCGACGAGGAACGCGCCGTCCAGTTCGAGCGGCACGAACCTCACGCTGCGACCACCACTTTGCGCGCGGTGAAAGCCTCTGCGAACCACTCGGGCGCAACGCTCTCCAGCCCGCGCAGACGCATCAGGGCGAGGAACGTCTCGCGGTCGAACCAGTGCTTGTCGCGCTGGGAGGCGAAATGTTCCTCGAGCAGCGCGAGCTTCTCGTCCACGATCGCCTGACTCAGCGGGACGAAGACGTTCGGCCTGCCGAGGTCGCCGTCGTACTTCGGGATCTCGTACTCGAGGATCAGGTGACTGCGGAACGTGTTCCACGTCAGCTCGGACGCGAGCCGGTGATCCTGGTGGAAGTCATAGCCGGCATGGGTGAAGACGATCTGCGGGTCGACCCGCGACTTCAGATCCTCGAACACCTCCTTGACCTCGCCGCCGACGTACGGCAGGAACCCGTCGCGAAACGCATGCACCTCCACGCGCGCAGCGGCGACCCCGGCCGTGAACGCCTCCGCGCTGGCGCGTGCTTCATCGGCGCGCTCGCCCGGCGCTGCTAGGACGAGCCAGTCGATCTCGAGCTCCGGGTTCGCCCGTCCGAGCGTCAACAGCGTTCCGCCGCAGCCGATCTCGATGTCGTCGGAATGGCAGCCGATCGCGAGGATTCGGCGGACAGGCTCGGCTGCCGACAGGCTCAGCACGACTCGAGCGCAGGCTCAGGCGAGGACGCCGTCGAGCGGCAGGTGCTGCCACGGCGCCTGGCCGGTCTCGTGCATCGTCTCGAGGAGCTGCCTGTCCTTGATCGTGTCCATGACGCCGAAGAAGCCGTCGTACGGGTACGCGACCAGCTCATGTTCGGCGATCAGATGGGCGAAGGTCTCCTCGACGAGCTCGTCGCCGGGCTCGATCAGGTCGAGGATCTCCTGTCGGAAGACGAAGAACCCACCGTTGATCCGCACGTCGGAGCGGCTCATGTCCTTCACCTGGGTCACGTTGCCCGCCGCGTCGGTCGAGACGAGGTGCGCGTTGAACTGCGGACGCACCGACAGGAACATCGCGGTCTTCCCGCTCCGGCGGAACGTCTCGACGAGCGTCGGAAGAGGCGCGTCGGTGAGCCCGTCGCCGTAGGTCGCGAGAAACGTCTCCTCCTGGCTCAGATAGGGGGCCACGGCCTTCAGCCGCTCGCCGATCGTCGCGTTCAGACCCGTGTCGACGAACGTGATCCGCCACTCCTCCAGGTCGCGCGACAGCAACTCGACCTTAGTGCCGGCCGCACTGCGGTCGAGCACGAAGTCGTTCAGGACGGCGCCGTTGTACTCGAGGAAGAACCGCTTGACGACGTCGCCCTTGTAGCCGAGGCAGAGGATGAAGTCGTTGTACCCCCACGCGGCGTAGTAGCGCATGATGTGCCAGAGGATCGGCTTGCCGCCGATCTCGATCATCGGCTTCGGGATGCTGCGCGTCTCCTCGCCCATCCGCACGCCGTAGCCGCCGCAGAAGAGGACGACCTTCACGACGCGACCTCCGCCGGCTCGAGAACGTGTGCGGTCGGGATCGGCACGATCAGCTGCGCGTCCCACTCGCTCGTGTACGCGAGCTGCTCCGCGATCTCCCGCGCGAGGTTCCACGGCAGGATGACGATGGCGTCCGGACGCGTTTCGGCGATCCGCTCCGGCGACTCGATCGGGATGTGCGTCCCGGGTGTGAACCGGCCGTGCTTGTACGGGTTCCGGTCGACGGTGTAGTCGAGAAAGTCTGTGCGGATGCCGCAGTAGTTGAGCAGCGTGTTCCCCTTGCCCGGCGCGCCGTAGCCGACGACGTGCTTGCCGTCGCGCCGGAGCCCGATCAGCAGGTCGAGCAGCGCGCGCTTCGACTCCTCGACGTCCTCGGCGAACTGCGCATACCGATCCGGATCGCGCAGCCCCTCCTCCTCCTCACGCGCCAACAGCTCCGCGACCGCAGGCGACGGCTCGCGTCCTTCGGACGCGTGTGCACCGTAGACGCGGAGCGAGCCGCCGTGGCTCGGCAGCTCCTCGACGTCGACGACGTCGAGCCCGTGCTCCGCGAAGATCGCCGAGATCGAGGCGAGCGAGAAGTACGAGAAATGCTCGTGGTAGATCGTGTCGTACTGCATGCCCTCGAGCAGCCGCGCGAGGTGCGGGAACTCGAACGTCGTCGTGCCGCCCGGGTGCGAGCAGCAACGCGACGCCGCCGACGAAGTCGTTGATGTCCGGCACCTGGGCCAGCACGTTGGCGCCGAGAACGAGGTCGGCGCGCATCCCCTCTGCGACGAGCCGCTTCGCGAGCTCGACGCCGAAGAACTCGACGAGGGTCGGCACGCCGCGTGCCTCCGCCGCCGCCGCGACGTTCGCCGCGGGATCGATCCCGAGCACCGGGATCCCCTTCGGCACGAAGTGCTGCAGGAGGTACCCGTCGTTCGATGCGAGCTCGACCACGAGGCTGTCCGAGCCGAGGCCGAGGCGGTCGGTGATCATGTCGACGTACCGCCGCGAATGCTCGACCCACGAGTCGGAGTACGCCGAGAAGTACGCGTACTCGGTGAAGATCTCGTCCGGTGCCACGAACGCCGGCAGCTGCGCGAGCCAGCACGTCGTGCACACGCGAACGTGGAGCGGGTAGAACGGCTCCATCTCCTCGACGCGATCGGCGGGCAGGAAGCTCTCGCACAGCGGTGACTTCCCCAGGTCGACCATCGTCAGCTCGAGCGGCGCCGCGCAGAAGCGGCAATGCGTCCCGCCGGGACGCAGTGTCGGTCTCGTTCAACGACGACATGCACTCACGCTAGCCGCGCCCGTGCCGGGCCACCATACGACGATCGTGCAGTCCTCAGTCGCGCTCCAGACCTGCGATGACCGCTCGAAGTCGGGCGTCGCCGGCAGCAGCGCCCTCGTCATGCTCGACCGAGCTGTGCGGCAAACCAAGGCCTGCTACTGCATCTCGGCCTCCCGCCGGGGTGACGGCGCTCCACGGCGCGCGGCCAGGCTCTCGATCGACGAGCCGTCATCTCGGGCGCCTAGCCACCAGGCTAGTTCGCATTCGGTTCGCGCGGGGTTTTCGATCTCGAAGCCGCCCGCGCAGCCTGCGATCGTCGACCCACTCGTCGGTGTCGCCGCGTGCCGCGACGTCCTCGCCGCAACGAACAATCGGCCCCCCGAACGGGGCGCGCCGAACGTACGGAGCCTGGCCGGATGAAGGTCTAGGTTTCCGCGGCGCCTACTTTACACCGTCGAATAGGGCCTGTACAACGAATGACAAGCTCCGCTCCCGATTCAGGTAGCGGCATCAGTAGTCAACGATCGAAAGGCGGCCCTTTCGATGAGGGGAACGAGAGACAGGTCTGCTGTCATTCTGGACAGGCATCCGCTCTGGCTGAATGCAATGGACAAGCTGGTTGAGGGGGTTGGCGTCGAGGTAGTCGGACGCGCGACGGACGGTGAGGATGCGGTCGCGATGATCGACGAGCACCGCCCCGATCTGTTCATCGCGGGTGTCGACCCGTCGATCTCCGAGCAACTCGACTGCGTCAGGCGGGCGACGGAGAACCACCCCGGACTGCGGTCCGTCGTGCTCGCCGACAACACCGAGCTCGAGTTTGTCGACGCGGCATTCGCCGCCGGTGCGTGCGTGTACTGCGTGAAGACGGCTGAGCAGGATGATCTGGCATCGGCGATTCGCCAGGCGCTGGAGCAGTCCATCTACCTCGCGACAAGCATTTCGACGGAGTTCGTGCCGAGGCCGAAGAGCATCGAGCCCTCGGCCGCCGCCCACGACCTGACACGTCGTGAGCTCGAGATCCTGCGCCTCGTCGCGGAGGGGCACTCCAACTCCCAGCTCGCGGCGATGCTCTGGGTGACCGAGCAGACGGTGAAGTTCCACCTGTCGAACATCTACCGCAAGCTCGACGTCGCGAACCGCACGGAGGCGAGCCGCTGGGCGCAGCTCAACGGCCTGCTCTCGAGCCAGGGCGACCTGGAAGTCTCCGCGGCCTGACCGAAGTCGTCACGCGAGGGTGCGGCCGGGCTCCTGCCGGCGCACCCCTCGCGGCGTCGTCACCTTCTACGAAGCCGGAAGCCGAGCACCGATGCGGCGCCGACGACGATGAGAACGGAGAACGCGCCCTTGTAGACGACCTCGCGCTCGTTCCATCGGCGCTCGATGTTGGTCGAGCTGGCACCGCCGCACCGTGTGCCCTGGTGCGAGCAGTACCACTCCGCGAGCTCTGCACGATCGGTCCGCTGTTGCTTGTGCCGGTGGTCGACCACGGCGACGATCGCGACCACGCACGCGCAGACGAGAGGCAGCACCCGCCACGCGCCGAGGCGCACCCCCCGGCGCGATCGCGCTACCGCGCTGATCCCGACCTGCCGATCCGCGCGAGCTGCGCTTGCCAGTAGACGATGGCGGCGCGATTCGCATCGAGCAGATCGGGGCTCGCGCGCGGTCATCTCGAGCGTGTTCTGCTGGTGGATCAGGTCCTCGAGAACGAGCCGGATCGTGTCCGCGCGCGTCGCTTCCGAAGCTCTCATCGCGCAACGCGCCAGATGACCGCGGCCACCGAGCCGGCGTAGGCGAGCGCCGTCGTCCCCGCGAGCAACGCGATCGTCCGTGCCGAGGGTCCTTGCCGCATCCGTCTCTCCACGCCCTTCCTCCTTTGACGCGTGCGATTGAGCCGTCTGCTACTTGTCGTCGCATCCACGCGCCGTCCGCAACTGGACGGGGGGACGGTTGAGCCGACGTCAGTCGCCGAACTCCCGGATCGCGCAGGTGGGGCAGTACATGAGCGTCTCGGCGGGATCGTCGAACGTCACGTAGAGACGCCAGCGTTCATTCGCGTCGGTCCACTCCTGGCGGCATTCCTGGCACAACGGCGTCTGGGTGACGGTCGTCGAGTTCTCGTGCATAGGTTCCTTTTCGACAGGAATCGCCCTACTCACTCCTGGCCGTTCGGGGGGTTTGGCTCCGCCCGGCCGGGGCCGCCTCAGCGCCGAAGACGACGTCCACGATGTGCTCGGCGATCGCGAGAGACGACGTCGCTCCGGGAGAGGGTGCGTTTCGGACCGCGGTGACGGGGCCGAGCTCGTTGATGCGGAAGTCGTCGACGAGCGATCCGTCCGGATCGAGCGCCTGGGCGCGCACGCCCGCCTTCGCCCGCACGAGGTCCGCCGTCGTCACCTCGGGAACATAGCGCCGTGCCTCGGCAGCGAACGCGCGCTTGGAGAGCGACCCGTGGAGCTCATGTGCGCCCATGCGCCAGTTCGCGCGCGCCAGAGCGCGAAAGCCGCGGGACCCGAGTGCCTCGGCGAGGTCGCCGAGGCGGACGTCACGCCTCCGGTAGCCCTCGCGCGCGAACGCGAGGACGGCGTTCGGGCCGACGTCGACGCCGCCGCCGATGCGGTTCGTGAAGTGCACCCCGAGGAACGGGTACCCCGGGTCGGGCACCGGGTAGAGAAGCCCGCGCACGAGGCCCGACCGCTCGGGGCGCAAGCGGTGATACTCGCCGCGGAACGGGACGATCCTCGGCTCGTGCTCGTCGCCGGCGAGCCGTGAGATCCGGTCGGACTGCAGCCCGGCGCAGATGACCAGCCGGTCGAACTCGAACGCCTGCTCGCTCGTTTCGACGCGGGCTCGCGTTCCTGCGCGACGAATCGCGGTCACCTCGGCCGAGAGCAGGATCTCCCCGCTCGCGGCGCGCACGTCGTCGGCGAGCGCGCGTGCGATCGCGACGTAGTCGGTGATCGCGGTCGTCGGCGAGTGGACACCGGCGATGCCGGCGGCGTGCGGCTCGATCTCGCGCAGCTCGTCGCGCTCGACCCACCGAACGTCCGGCACCCCGTTTGCCTTCGCCCGCCGCTCGAGCTCGCGCAGCCGCTCGAGCTCCGACTCGTCGAGCGCGACGACGAGCTTCCCGCACTCGTTCAGCGGCAGCCCACGTTCGGCGCAGTACGCGCGCAGAAGCTCGCCGCCGCGTCGGCACAGACGTGCTTTGAGCGATCCGGGCGGGTAGTAGATCCCTGCGTGGACGACGCCGCTGTTGTGCCCGGTCTGGTGGAGCCCGACGTCGCGCTCCTTCTCGAGCACGGTGACCGTCGCGTCCGGTCGGGCGGCGACGATCCGCCGCGCGACGGCGAGGCCGATGATGCCTCCGCCGACGACCCCGACCCGCATCGACGACCATGCTAACCGCTCGTTTGTGGAGGTTCGATCGGAGTAACGTTCGCGCGTGGCCCGGGAAGACGATAGCCAGCCTCCCGAAGAGGAGCTGCTGAGCCCCGAGCTCGCGCTCGTCGATCCGACTGCGGGAGAGCACGCTCGTCAGGCGCTGCCCAGTGTCTCGCTGACCGAGGACTCGATGCAGGCGCAGCTCGACGAGGAGAGCGTCGAGCGGATCCTTGGGCTGGTGGAAGTGGCGAACCGACGCGAGCTCGCCCGGCGGCGCCGGCGATTTCGCCGGCGCATGTTCGTCGTCCTGGCCGCAGTCGTCGCGCTGTGCGCGGCGGCGGCGGTGTGGTTCGCATTCGACTCCGGAGGCAAGCAGGCGTCGAAGTCGTCACCCGGGACGTCGACGGCTGCGGATCACTCGCAGACGCCACGCACGATTCCGAACTTCGTCTGGGTCCCTGCGAAGCGCGCGGCCCACTACCGCATCGAGTTCCTCCGTCGGCACCCGCGTCGTCTACGCGGCGAGGACGACGGCTCCGAAACTCCACGTGGCGGCCGCGCGACTCCCGCCGGGCCGCTATCACTGGCGGGTCTGGGCGCTCGGCAAGTCGGGTGCGCGCGTCGGGAGCCCGCTCGTCGACGCGTCCGTGACCATCCGCTGATCCGGAAGCCCGCCCGGGCAGTTCAGGAAAGGGCGGGCCGGCCCTCGAGTGCGGCCACCCGAGAAGCCGGCCCAGGATGCCGAACGCCGTTCCCCCGGCCGCAAAGGGGGGCCGGCTGGGACGCTATGCGGCATCCTCGCGAACCCTGCTTAGTGGTCCGGATCCTGACGCTCGGCACGTCCTGCTTATCGACAGGACGTACTTGCGCAGAGTCCCTCGATTTGGTGATCAACCTCGGCGACGGCCTGCAGTCTTCGTTCATCGACGTCTCGCTGACTCGAAGCGATCGTACGAAGCGGCGACGGCTGCTGTCTACGGGGCCCGGACGCCGAATCGCGCAAGCAGCGCACGTTTCTCGCGCAGATCTACACGATCGGATAGGGCTCGCGGAAGCCTCGCCCCGGGCCGCCGGAGCGCTGCTTCCGCGGGCACCACTCATGGTCGCGCCGACGCCGCGTAAAGACAAGACGGCGCGGGAAACCCTAGCCTCGGACTTTCTCCTAGCTCGCGATCGCTACGGGTAGCTCACCACCGTCACCGGGGCGTCCGGGTTGGCGATCGTCGACGAGCCGCCCGTCCCGTTGATCACGTTCAGGATGCCTCCCTTCCCGTTCGACGCATCGAGGAAGATCGTCAACAGATCGTGGAGACTCGACGCCGCCAGGGTGGACGGCACCTCGAACGCGTTCGCGGCGAAGATGTCGACGCCCTGGTTGAAGAAGCTGTAGCTCCCCATGCCGTAGCCGTTGAAGGTGTGGACGCTGTCGGCGACCTTGAAGGCGGGGAAGCCGTCGACGCCGGGCGCTTCCATCCACGCCGCCTGGCTCGGCGGGTCGTACGGCATCTCGTTCTGGAAGAAGACGACCGTGCCGCCGTTGCCGTTCCAGATCACCTCGTTCTTCTGGTAGTGCTCGACGAACAGGCCGTACGCGGTCACGTTGTCGCCGTTCACGACGAGGCCGGTGTCGGCGGTGTTGCTCGTCCAGCCGACGCCGTTGCCGTGGTCGGCGCGCCACGCCCACACGTCGTCGAGGATCACGTTGTCGCTGTTGACGATCAGGCTCGTCGTCGCCCTGCCCGGCGTCGCGCCGCCGATGCGGAAGAACACGTCGGTGAGAGCCGACGGGTCGGAGGCGACGTGATCGCTGCGTGCGCGAGTCGCTCCAACCTGAAGCAGCACCGGCGAGTTGGTCGGCCCGGCGTCGAACATGACGCCCGAGATCAGGATCCCCTTCGCGGTCGCGGTGGTCATCGCCGCGTTCCCGTGGGTCGGGACGAGCGTCGGGAAGCCGAGACCGAGCACGACGCTGTCGGGGCGCGTCACGAGAATCGGCTGGTCGAGGTGGTAGACGCCCGGCGTCAGAAGCAGATTGCGGCCGGAAGCAAGAGCCGAGCTCATCGTCGCCGCCGAGTCCGCGGGCGAGGCGACGTAGAACTTGCCGATCGAAAGCGACGAGCCGGGTGTCTGGCCGTTCGCCCACGTCGCGCCGACCGAGTTCGTCTGCGCCGAGGGCACGAACACGTTGTAGTTTCCGCCGCCGTCCTGGTAGAGGTACGGCGCCTCCCGCGTGACCGGGCTCGAGGGAAGCGTCGTGTACGGGCCGCCGCACGACGCCTGCGCGGGGAAGCACTGCGCCGGCGCGCCGGCGACGCCCGAGAAGACCTGGTTCCAGACACCGTTCGTCCAGCCGTCGAGATTGCTGTTCCGCACGAAGAACTGCTGCTGCGAGCCGTTGATCACCGTGCCACCGGAGAACTGCGAGTCGGCGATGAAGCCACCGCTCGCGAACGACGGACCGGTGCAGTAGTCCATCAGCGTCAGGTTGCCGCCGGTGATGTTGACACGGCGCATCGGCGCCGCCTGCGAGACGGCCCAGAAGTTGCCGGTGTAGCAGCCGGCGTTCGGGGTCGTGACGTTGATCGTCAGGTTCGACAGCGATCGCCAGAAGTTGTTCAGCGCGATACAGCCGTTGGCGTCGCACTGGTTGTAGACGTCGATCGACCCGTTGATGACAACGTCCTTCGGCGACCGGCCGAGGCCGGCGACGGCCGTGTAGTAGCCGACCTGGAAGTTGAGCGGATCGGTGCTCGAGCCGTAGGTGCCCGGCTCGAACAGCAGCGCGTAGCGCTGCGTCCCGAACTGGTTCGGGACCTGCTGGGCGGAGACCGCGTCGACCGCCGCCTTGATCTGGCTCGTCGACATGCTCGGGTTGAACACGAGCACGTTCGGCCCGAAGTTCGGGACGGCAGAGGGCGAGGCGGCTGCACTGCCGGTCACGGCGAGCGCAACATAGACCAGCGCGATCGCACCCACCCAACGGCCTGCGCGCTGCGCGAATGCGCGCCGCGGCCGGCACCCGACGGTATCGAGATGCGAAGCCATACGAATCTCCCTCCCGCGTAGCTGGATCGTCTGCGCTGTTGTCCTACCCGCGCGATCCGTTGTTGTAACGGCGAAGGCTTGACATCACGGGCCGGCGGGCGCCTGCGGCGTCGAGCGCCCGAGCAGTGTGACTCCGGCCGCCGTCAGGGCGAGCGATCCGAGCGCTGCCGCGATGATGGCGGCGCCTTGGCCGGTCGTGAGGATGTGTTTCTGCAGGCCGAGAGTGACGACCGCCGCCGGCACACCGAGTTGGGCGGTCGCGGCGAGCCCCGACGCGAACGGCTGCCGGGTGAGGAGGGCCGCCGCGGCGTGCACGACGAGGTTGAGCACGAGCAGCTCCAGCGCGAGCGCGATCAGCGAGGGGTGCCGGAAGAGCGCCCGCAGGTCGAGCCGCGCCCCGAGCACGACGAAGAAGAGCGGTACCATCAGGCCCTGCGCGACACCGGTCACCTGGCGCGAGAGCCGCTTCGGCCCACCGATCGCAGCCACCATCAGGCCGACGCCGAAACCGGCGATGAGCACACTGGTGCCGCTGCTCTGCGCCAACCAGGCCAGCCCGAAGAGGATGAGCAGAGAGAGGCGGAGGTCGAGCGCCCACCCGCGCGACTTGGAGAGACGGCGCACCTGCCGGATCCACGGCCGCTGACGCACGACGCGCACGACACCGTAGAGCGCAAGCACGCACAGAGCGACGAGAACGCCGCCCCCCGCTGCGCGGAGGGCGCGCCCCGGCTGGAGCACGATCGGGAGCAGCACGATCGCGGCGATGTCGGCCAGCGCCACCTGCGCCATCACGACCAGCGCACGCTGGTCCCCCAGAAGCTTCTGTTCCTGAAGCGCGGGCAGCAGGATCGCCGCCGAACCACTCGCGAGCAGCAGCGCATAGATCGCAGCGTGATGTGTCCCGCTCGCCCGAGCGACCGCAATGCCTCCGAGCGGGGCGAGCAGGCCGACGACAACAGCCGTCAGACCGCCGCGTCTCACCCCCGAGGCGAGTCCCGGCTGCCGAAGCGGCACGTGCATGCCCGCGACGAACATCAGCATCACGAACCCGACCTGGGCCAGGAACGCCGTCGTCGGCTCGTTCGGATCGAGCCAGCGAAAGCCGCTCGTCCCGATGACGACCCCGGCGACGAGCTCGCCCACGACGACGGGAACGAGCGCGTGTCGCCCCGACGAGAGCAGCGGCCCCGCCAGCCCCGCGAGGACGATCAGAGCAAGAACGCCGAAGGTCATCGGCTCCAGTCTCTTCGCCGGGGCAGACGGCGCAGATCACCCGCCCACGTCGATCTCGAGCCGGTGGACCAGGGGCCCGGGGACGCCGGCGGAGTCGGTCCGGCGTCCCCGGGTAAACCAGGCAGCGAGATCCCCCGCCTGGGTGCCGTCGGTTCAGTGCGACGGTACGAAGCGGCCGCGGGTGCGGCCGAAATACACGAGCGCGATCGAGCAGACGATCAGCCCGAGCGCGACCGCGGCGCCCGCCGTGGCGTCGACCCAGCTGAAACCGCCTGTCGAGACCAGCGTTGCCGTCCCGGTTCCTCCGGTGTGCGGTCCCGGCCCGATTCCATCCGAGTTGCCGGCGTTGAGCGCCGCGGACGCGGCCGAGGCCAGCACGAGCGACATGGTCGCGGTGGCGAAGACGAACCAAACCCTGAACCTGAAAGTCCTGCGACGCATCGTGCTACCTCCTCCGATCCGAATGCCTGTGTGCCCCTGCATGATCAGAGGACGGGAGGGGTGTCCTGCAGCTTCCCGAGGTGAACGCGCTTGACACAACGAGTGTCGCGCGCGTCACACTCAGTCCCTGATGGTCGGCGGTGAGCTGTTCAGAGACCTGCCCGAGCCGGAGCTCCGGCGACTCGTCGCGATCGCACGCCGCCGCCGCTTCGCCCGGAACGAGGTCGTCTTCCACCGCGGCGATCCGGCCGACACGCTGCACCTGATCGTCAGCGGCCGCTTCGCGGCCAGGCTCGAGACACCGCTCGGCGACACGGTGACGGTGTCGCTGCACGGCCCGGGCGATGCCTTCGGCGAGCTCGCGGTGCTGGACGGCGAGCAGACCCGCTCGACCACGATCGCAGCGCTCGAGACAGCCGAGACGTATGCGGTGCATCGCGACGACTTCGACCGGCTGCGCCAGGAGTACCCGACCGTCAACGAGGTGCTCGTCCGCCTGCTGGCGCAACGGGTGCGACGGACGAGCGAGCTGCTTGCGGAGGCGCTCTTCCTCTCGGCCGAGAGCCGCGTCCTCAGACGCCTGGGTGAGATCGCTCTGTTGTACGGCGGCGTGACAGCCGGGACGGTGATCCCGCTCTCGCAGAGCGAGCTCGCCGGCCTCGCCGGAACCTCGAGGGCGACCGTCAACCGTGTCCTCCGCGCGGAGGCGAAACGCGGGACGCTGGAGCTGCGCCGCGGCCAGACGATCCTGCTCGATCCGCGCGCGCTCGCGCAGCGCGCCGATCGGCTCGGCCACCTCTAGCCGTCTCCCGGGCGACCAGGGGTCTACGCCTATCCTGGCCCGCGTGGGGATGTTCTTCCATTCGAGCGAGGCCGCCCCGGACCGCCCTGCTGATCCGGCGGTTCGCCGCGCGAACCTGAGGCGGGTCGGGTCGCTCTTCGCGCCCTACAAGGCGCGGCTCGGGGCGGTGCTCGGCCTGATCGTGCTCACGGCGCTGCTCGGGGTCATCCCGGCGTTCCTGCTCAAGGGCATCCTCAACACGGCGATCCCCGACAACAACACGCGCCTGCTCTCGCTCCTCGCCGCCGGGATGATCGCGATCGCCGTTGCGACCGGCGCGCTCGGCGTCGCGCAGACCCTGCTCTCGAACCAGGTCGGCCAGCGCGTGATGCACGATCTGCGCGCCGCGGTCTTTCGCCACCTGCAGCGCCTGTCGCTCGCGTTCTTCACGCGGACGCGCACCGGCGAGGTGCAGTCGCGGATCTCGAACGACATCGGCGGCGTGCAGAACGTCGTCACGAACACCGCGACCTCGATCGCCTCGAACGTGACGACGGTCGTCGCGACGATGATCGCGATGCTCGTGCTCAGCTGGGAGCTGGCGCTGTTCGCGTTCGCGCTGATCCCGCTGTTCGTGCTGCTGACGCGCCGGGTGGGAAACGAGCGACGGCGGATCGCGAAGACGACGCAGGAGACGCTCGCCGACATCTCCAGCCTCGTCCAGGAGTCGCTGTCGGTCTCGGGGATCATGCTCGGGAAGACGATGGGCCGCGGCTCGGAGCTCGCCGATCGCTTCGAGTCCGACTCGCTGCGGCTCGCCGACCTCGAGGTGCGGCAGAGGATGGCGGGCCGCTGGGTGATGGCGTCGATCCAGACGAGCTTCGCCGTCATGCCCGCCGCCGTCTACTGGTTCGGCGGGCTCTCGATGGCCAACGGCTGGCACGCCCTCTCGATCGGCACGCTCGTCGCCTTCACGACGCTGCAGACGCGCCTGTTCTTCCCCGTCGGGTCGCTGCTCGGCGTCGGCCTCGACGTGCAGACCTCACTCGCGCTCTTCGACCGGATCTTCGAGTACCTCGACCACCCGGTCGACATCGAGGAGAAGCCGGATGCGATCACCGTGGCGCGCGCGGGCGACGTCGTCTACGAGCACGTGTGGTTCGGCTACGGCGACGATTGGACGCTCGAGGACGTGAGCTTCGTCGTCCCGGCCGGCACCACGACGGCGATCGTCGGTGAGACCGGCTCCGGCAAGACCACGCTCGGCTACCTCGCGGCGCGCCTGTACGACGTCGGCCGCGGCGCGGTGACGATCGGCGGCGTCGACGTGCGCGACTTCACCTTCCAGGCACTCTCCGATCTCGTCGGCGTCGTCTCCCAGGAGACGTACCTCTTCCACGCGTCGGTGCGCGAGAACCTCCGCTTCGCGCGACCGGGCGCGAGCGACGACGAGATCGAGGATGCGGCGCGGGCGGCACGCGTCCACGACCTGATCGCCGCGCTGCCGGACGGTTACGAGACGATGGTCGGAGAGCGCGGCTACCGCTTCTCGGGCGGCGAGAAGCAGCGGATGGCGATCGCGCGAACGATCCTGCGCAACCCGCAGATCCTCGTGCTCGACGAGGCGACGAGCTCGCTCGACACCGAGACGGAGCGGCTCGTCCAGGAGGCGCTCGACCGTCTCTCGGAGGGACGGACGACGATCGCGATCGCACACCGTCTCTCGACGATCCGCGACGCCGACCAGATCGTCGTGCTCGACCGGGGCCGCATCATCGAGATCGGCCGGCACGAGGAGCTCGTCCTGGCCGGCGGCCGCTACGCGACGCTCGTCGCCCGCGACAGCGAGCTCGAGCTCACCGGGTGAGCCGCGGGGCCGGCAGCCGCGCAATCCGCGAATTCCCCGATCCGTCGTGAGCGACCTGTTTCTAGCGTTTGCGCGACATAACCCCACCAAACACGCCGGGGCCGCCTCCATTCATTCGTTCCCTGGGGGGAGGAGGCGGGCCCGGCGTGTTCTGGCCTTTCATGGACTCCTCAGAATCGGCCCGCGATGATGGGTCGCGTGCCCCTTGACCGCAGCGAACGGCGCCGCCTCGACCTGTCGCGGCGCCGGCGCCGGCGAGCGCTCTTCCGCTCTGCTGTCGCGGCGATCGCTCTGGCTGCGGCCGTCCTCGCCGGGCTCGCAGCGATCGGCGGCAACGGCCACTCGGCCGCCTCGCCGGCCGTGAAGCCGCGCCACGAAGCGGCCGTGACGCTCCATCCGCCCGGGCCGATCCCGGGGTACCTCCTGATTGCCGACCGTGGGAACAACCGCATGCTCCTCGTCGACAGCTCGCGCCACATCTACTGGCGCTACCCCGGCGGCAGGGCACTCGCGATGCCGTTCAGATTCGGCGACGACACGTTCTTCGGTCCCGGGTTCGACCGGATCATCTCCAACCAGGAAGACCAGAACACGATTCAGATCATCTCGTTCCCCGGTCGGCGCATCCTCTGGCGCTACGGCCACGTGAACGTGAAGAGCGGCCGACCCGGCTACCTGAACACACCCGACGATGCCTACCTGCTGCCGTCGAACCTGGTCACCGTCGCGGACGCCTACAACTGCCGGGTCCTCTTCATGACGCTTGCGCATCGAATCGTCCGCCAGTACGGAACGACCGGGGTCTGCCGACACGATCCGCCGCGCTACCTCGGCGCCGTGAACGGCGCAACGCCGCTCGCAGACGGCGGCACCCTCGTCAGCGAGATCGCCGGCTCATGGGTCGACGACATCGGCCCGACGGGGAAGTTGCGATGGTCGGTTCAGGCGCCCGTTTCGTATCCATCGGACCCGCAGCTCCTGGGGCCGAACAGGATCCTGCTCGCCGACTACGCAAATCCCGGGCACGCGATCATCATGACCCGCACCGGTCACGTGCTCTGGCGCTACGGGCCGCCGAGCGGGCCCGGCGCGCTCAACCATCCGTCGCTCGCGACCTCCATCGCGCCAGGACTGATCGCGATCAACGACGACTATCGCCACCGCGTCGTCATCGTCAGCATCCGCGAGCACCGGATCGTCTGGCAGTACGGGCACACGGATCAGCCCGGAACCGCTCCCGGCTACTTGAACACGCCCGACGGGCTGGATCTCCTCAAGACGCGGACCGCCCAGGCCTCCAGAGTGCTCGTGCGTCTTCTGTCGGTGCACGAGCGCCGCACCCCCTCGCGAGCGACGGGCACCGGGCTGACGGTCAGCGCCGCGTATCGGCTACCGGCACCCGTCGAACGCGAGATCGCGGTTGCCCACAAAGGCGCAGTGATCCTCGCCGGAGGCCTCGACTCCAACAGCGGGTCGACCGACGGCGTGTTCCGCATGAACCCCGCATCCGGGGCACTGCGCTCTCTGGGCATCGTTCCGCAGGCGTTCCACGACGCCGCCGGTGCGATCCTCGGCAACGCGCTCTACGTCTTTGGCGGCGGTGCGGCACAGAGCAGCGCGAGTGTTCAGCGGTTCGATCTCGGCACGAACACGGGCCGCGTCGTCGCCCACCTCCCCCGCGCCCTGTCGGATCTCGCCTCGGCGCAGGGGCCAAACGGCGTCTTCTTGATCGGCGGCTACGACGGGCGCGTGCCCCGGCGAGAGGTCTACCGCACGACCGATGGAACGCACTTCACAGAGGTGGGACGACTGCCGGTCGGCCTGCGCTATCCGGCAGTCGGTGCCGTCGGCACGAGCATCGTGATCGCCGGCGGCACATCGCCGAGCGGGACAAGCGACGGGGTCTTCGTCTTCGACACGTCCACGGGTCGCATTCGCAGAATCGGCAGGCTGCCGAGAGCTGTCGCCCACGCAGAGGCGCTCGTGCTCGGACCTGCGGTCTACGTTGCGGGCGGCATCGACGCGAACGGGAACGTCACGAGCTCCATCATCCGAATCGACCCGACGACCGGGCGGATCGCGCGAGTCACCGGCTCCTTGCCGGTGAGAGACGGAGCAACCGCGTCGCTACGGCAATCCGTTCTCGTCGTCGGCGGAGCGGGTGCGACTGGCACGACCACCGCAGCCGTCCGACGGATCACCGCCCGCTGAGACGCCGCGGCACGTGGATGAAGACCGCGTCGCCGATTCGAACGAACGACCGAGTCTCGAAGGCGAACGTCTCCGCCCCTGTCACGCTGGGGTAGTTGTACTCGGCGACGTCGATCGTATGCCCTGCGTGCACACCGGTGACGTACGCCACGTGGCCGAACGGACGCGAGATCTCGGGCCATACCGCAACCGACCCGACCGCCGGACGTCGGTCGACGACCAGCCGCGCATGCAAGGCGACGTTCGGCCAATTCCACGCGTCCATGGAACCGGGAATGAACCAGTCGGTGCGCTGGTGATTCGCCGACAGCGCCCAGGCGACGTACGACGTGCAGTTGCACGCATACATCCCCCACCGATCGACGACTTCACCGATTCCCGCGCCGGGACAGCGAGGCGCATACGGATAGCCGTACACGACCGGCGCGCGAGCGGGCGCCGCGGGAGCGCCTCCCACGACGGCGAGCAACACGGCCAGGCCTGCAAGTGGAACAGCGAGGTACCGGGACATCCCTCCCAGTATCGCCGCACGCCGAGCAAGAGACGCCCGCAGTGGTCGAGGAACCTGTGGCGGACGCGGCCGTGGCCGAATCCGCAGAGCAGGTACCTGACCCCGAGGGGTCAGGTACCGATTCCACGCCGACCGCGATGCCTCCGAGCGGGGCGAGCAGGCCGGCGACAACAGCCGCAAGACCGCCGCGTCTCACCCCCGAGGCGAGTCCCGGCTGCCGAAGCGGCACGTGCATGCCCGCGACGAACATCAGCATCACGAACCCGACCTGGGCCAGGAACGCCGTCGTCGGCTCGTTCGGATCGAGCCAGCGAAAGCCGCTCGTCCCGATGACGACCCCGGCGACGAGCTCGCCCACCACGACGGGAACGAGCGCGCGTCGCCCCGACGAGAGCAGCGGCCCCGCCAGCCCCGCGAGGACGATCAGAGCAAGAACGCCGAACGTCATCGGCTCCAGTCTCTTCGAATCCGGGGCAGACGGCGCAGATCACCCGCCCACGTCGATCTCGAGCCGGGGACCAGGGGCCCGGGGACGCCGGCGGAGTCGGTCCGGCGTCCCCGGGTAAACCAGGCAGCGAGATCCCCCGCCTGGGTGCCGTCGGTTCAGTGCGACGGTACGACGCGGCCGCGGGTGCGGCCGAAATACACGAGCGCGATCGAGCAGACGATCAGCCCGAGCGCGACCGCGGCGCCCGCCGTGGCGTCGACCCAGCTGAAACCGCCTGTCGAGACCAGCGTTGCCGTCCCGGTTCCTCCGGTGTGCGGTCCCGGCCCGATTCCATCCGAGTTGCCGGCGTTGAGCGCCGCGGACGCGGCCGAGGCCAGCACGAGCGACATCGTCGCGGTGGCGAAGACGAACCAAACCCTGAACCTGAAAGTCCTGCGACGCATCGTGCTACCTCCTCCGATCCGAATGCCTGTGTGCCCCTGCATGATCAGAGGACGGGAGGGGTGTCCTGCAGCTTCCCGAGGCGAACGCGCTTGACACAACGAGTGTCGCGCGCGTCACACTCAGTCCCTGATGGTCGGCGGTGAGCTGTTCCGAGACCTGCCCGAGCCGGAGCTCCGGCGACTCGTCGCGATCGCACGCCGCCGCCGCTTCGCCCGGAACGAGGTCGTCTTCCACCGCGGCGATCCGGCCGACACGCTGCACCTGATCGTCAGCGGCCGCTTCGCGGCCAGGCTCGAGACACCGCTCGGCGACACGGTGACGGTGTCGCTGCACGGCCCGGGCGATGCCTTCGGCGAGCTCGCGGTGCTGGACGGCGAGCAGACCCGCTCGACCACGATCGCAGCGCTCGAGACAGCCGAGACGTATGCGGTGCATCGCGACGACTTCGACCGGCTGCGCCAGGAGTACCCGACCGTCAACGAGGTGCTCGTCCGCCTGCTTGCGCAACGGGTGCGGCGGACGAGCGAACTGCTTGCCGAGGCGCTCTTCCTCTCGGCCGAGAGCCGCGTCCTCAGACGCCTGGGTGAGATCGCTCTGTTGTACGGCGGCGTGACAGCCGGGACGGTGATCCCGCTCTCGCAGAGCGAGCTCGCCGGCCTCGCCGGAACCTCGAGGGCGACCGTCAACCGCGTCCTCCGCGCGGAGGCGAAACGCGGGACGCTGGAGCTGCGCCGCGGCCAGACGATCCTGCTCGATCCGCGCGCGCTCGCGCAGCGCGCCGATCGGCTCGGCCACCTCTAGCCGTCTCCCGGGCGACCAGGGGTCTACGCCTATCCTGGCCCGCGTGGGGATGTTCTTCCATTCGAGCGAGGCCGCCCCGGACCGCCCTGCTGATCCGGCGGTTCGCCGCGCGAACCTGAGGCGGGTCGGGTCGCTCTTCGCGCCCTACAAGGCGCGGCTCGGGGCGGTGCTCGGCCTGATCGTGCTCACGGCGCTGCTCGGGGTCATCCCGGCGTTCCTGCTCAAGGGCATCCTCAACACGGCGATCCCGGACAACAACACGCGCCTGCTCTCGCTCCTCGCCGCCGGGATGATCGCGATCGCCGTTGCGACCGGCGCGCTCGGCGTCGCCCAGACCCTGCTCTCGAACCAGGTCGGCCAGCGCGTGATGCACGATCTGCGCGCCGCGGTCTTTCGCCACCTGCAGCGCCTGTCGCTCGCGTTCTTCACGCGGACGCGCACCGGCGAGGTGCAGTCGCGGATCTCGAACGACATCGGCGGCGTGCAGAACGTGGTCACGAACACCGCGACCTCGATCGCCTCGAACGTGACGACGGTCGTCGCGACGATGATCGCGATGCTCGTGCTCAGCTGGGAGCTGGCGCTGTTCGCGTTCGCGCTGATCCCGCTGTTCGTGCTGCTGACGCGCCGGGTGGGAAACGAGCGACGGCGGATCGCGAAGACGACGCAGGAGACGCTCGCCGACATCTCCAGCCTCGTCCAGGAGTCGCTGTCGGTCTCGGGGATCATGCTCGGCAAGACGATGGGCCGCGGCTCGGAGCTCGCCGATCGCTTCGAGTCCGACTCGCTGCGGCTCGCCGACCTCGAGGTGCGGCAGAGGATGGCGGGCCGCTGGGTGATGGCGTCGATCCAGACGAGCTTCGCCGTCATGCCCGCCGCCGTCTACTGGTTCGGCGGGCTCTCGATGGCCAACGGCTGGCACGCCCTCTCGATCGGCACGCTCGTCGCCTTCACGACGCTGCAGACGCGCCTGTTCTTCCCCGTCGGGTCGCTGCTCGGCGTCGGCCTCGACGTGCAGACCTCACTCGCGCTCTTCGACCGGATCTTCGAGTACCTCGACCACCCGGTCGACATCGAGGAGAAGCCGGATGCGATCACCGTGGCGCGCGCGGGCGACGTCGTCTACGAGCACGTGTGGTTCGGCTACGGCGACGATTGGACGCTCGAGGACGTGAGCTTCGTCGTCCCGGCCGGCACCACGACGGCGATCGTCGGTGAGACCGGCTCCGGCAAGACCACGCTCGGCTACCTCGCGGCGCGCCTGTACGACGTCGGCCGCGGCGCGGTGACGATCGGCGGCGTCGACGTGCGCGACTTCACCTTCCAGGCACTCTCCGATCTCGTCGGCGTCGTCTCCCAGGAGACGTACCTCTTCCACGCGTCGGTGCGCGAGAACCTCCGCTTCGCACGACCGGGCGCGAGCGACGACGAGGTGGAGGAGG
Source organism: uncultured Thermoleophilia bacterium (assembly GCA_963821575.1). Lineage (GTDB taxonomy): Bacteria > Actinomycetota > Thermoleophilia > Gaiellales > Gaiellaceae > PALSA-600. The sequence goes on along the minus strand of CAWGEJ010000008.1, from coordinate 64,968 downwards.
CGGCGCGGGCGGCGCGCATCCACGACCTGATCGCCGCGCTGCCGGACGGCTACGAGACGATGGTCGGAGAGCGCGGCTACCGCTTCTCGGGCGGCGAGAAGCAGCGGATGGCGATCGCGCGAACGATCCTCCGCAACCCGCAGATCCTCGTGCTCGACGAGGCGACGAGCTCGCTCGACACCGAGACGGAACGGCTCGTCCAGGAGGCGCTCGACCGTCTCTCGGAGGGACGGACGACGATCGCGATCGCGCACCGTCTCTCGACGATCCGCGACGCCGACCAGATCGTCGTGCTCGACCGGGGCCGCATCATCGAGATCGGCCGGCACGAGGAGCTCGTCCTGGCCGGCGGCCGCTACGCGACGCTCGTCGCCCGCGACAGCGAGCTCGAGCTCACCGGGTAAGCCGCGGCTACGCCGACGCGCGCAATCCGCGAATTCCCCGATCCGCGTGAGCGGCCTGTTTCTAGCGTTTGCGCGACATAACCCCACCAAACACGCCGGGGCCGCCTCCATTCATTCGTTCCCTGGGGGGAAGAGGCGGGCCCGGCGTGTTCTGGCCTTTCATGGACTCCTCAGAATCGGCCCGCGATGATGGGTCGCGTGCCCCTTGACCGCAGCGAACGGCGCCGCCTCGACCTGTCGCGGCGCCGGCGCCGGCGAGCGCTCTTCCGCTCTGCCGTCGCGGCGATCGCACTGGCTGCGGCCGTCCTCGCCGGGCTCGCAGCGATCGGCGGCAACGGCCACTCGGCCGCCTCGCCGGCCGTGAAGCCGCGCCACGAAGCGGCCGTGACGCTCCATCCGCCCGGGCCGATCCCGGGGTACCTCCTGATTGCCGACCGTGGGAACAACCGCATGCTCCTCGTCGACAGCTCGCGCCACATCTACTGGCGCTACCCCGGCGGCAGGGCACTCGCGATGCCGTTCAGATTCGGCGACGACACGTTCTTCGGTCCCCGGTTCGACCGGATCATCTCCAACCAGGAAGACCAGAACACGATTCAGATCATCTCGTTCCCCGGTCGGCGCATCCTCTGGCGCTACGGCCACGTGAATGTGAAGAGCGGCCGACCCGGCTACCTGAACACACCCGACGATGCCTACCTGCTGCCGTCGAACCTGGTCACCGTCGCGGACGCCTACAACTGCCGGGTCCTCTTCATGACGCTTGCGCATCGAATCGTCCGCCAGTACGGAACGACCGGGGTCTGCCGACACGATCCGCCGCGCTACCTCGGCGCCGTGAACGGCGCAACGCCGCTCGCAGACGGCGGCACCCTCGTCAGCGAGATCGCCGGCTCATGGGTCGACGACATCGGCCCGACGGGGAAGTTGCGATGGTCGGTTCAGGCGCCCGTTTCGTATCCATCGGACCCGCAGCTCCTGGGGCCGAACAGGATCCTGCTCGCCGACTACGCAAATCCCGGGCACGCGATCATCATGACCCGCACCGGTCACGTGCTCTGGCGCTACGGGCCGCCGAGCGGGCCCGGCGCGCTCAACCATCCGTCGCTCGCGACCTCCATCGCGCCAGGACTGATCGCGATCAACGACGACTATCGCCACCGCGTCGTCATCGTCAGCATCCGCGAGCACCGGATCGTCTGGCAGTACGGGCACACGGATCAGCCCGGAACCGCTCCCGGCTACTTGAACACGCCCGACGGGCTGGATCTCCTCAAGACGCGGACCGCCCAGGCCTCCAGAGTGCTCGTGCGTCTTCTGTCGGTGCACGAGCGCCGCACCCCCTCGCGAGCGACGGGCACCGGGCTGACGGTCAGCGCCGCGTATCGGCTACCGGCACCCGTCGAACGCGAGATCGCGGTTGCCCACAACGGCGCAGTGATCCTCGCCGGAGGCCTCGACTCCAACAGCGGGTCGACCGACGGCGTGTTCCGCATGAACCCCGCATCCGGGGCACTGCGCTCTCTGGGCATCGTTCCGCAGGCGTTCCACGACGCCGCCGGTGCGATCCTCGGCAACGCGCTCTACGTCTTTGGCGGCGGTGCGGCACAGAGCAGCGCGAGTGTTCAGCGGTTCGATCTCGGCACGAACACGGGCCGCGTCGTCGCCCACCTCCCCCGCGCCCTGTCGGATCTCGCCTCGGCGCAGGGGCCAAACGGCGTCTTCTTGATCGGCGGCTACGACGGGCGCGTGCCCCGGCGAGAGGTCTACCGCACGACCGATGGAACGCACTTCACAGAGGTGGGACGACTGCCGGTCGGCCTGCGCTATCCGGCAGTCGGTGCCGTCGGCACGAGCATCGTGATCGCCGGCGGCACATCGCCGAGCGGGACAAGCGACGGGGTCTTCGTCTTCGACACGTCCACGGGTCGCATTCGCAGAATCGGCAGGCTGCCGAGAGCTGTCGCCCACGCAGAGGCGCTCGTGCTCGGACCTGCGGTCTACGTTGCGGGCGGCATCGACGCGAACGGGAACGTCACGAGCTCCATCATCCGAATCGACCCGACGACCGGGCGGATCGCGCGAGTCACCGGCTCCTTGCCGGTGAGAGACGGAGCAACCGCGTCGCTACGGCAATCCGTTCTCGTCGTCGGCGGAGCGGGTGCGACTGGCACGACCACCGCAGCCGTCCGACGGATCACCGCCCGCTGAGACGCCGCGGCACGTGGATGAAGACCGCGTCGCCGATTCGAACGAACGACCGAGTCTCGAAGGCGAACGTCTCCGCCCCTGTCACGCTGGGGTAGTTGTACTCGGCGACGTCGATCGTATGCCCTGCGTGCACACCGGTGACGTACGCCACGTGGCCGAACGGACGCGAGATCTCGGGCCATACCGCAACCGACCCGACCGCCGGACGTCGGTCGACGACCAGCCGCGCATGCAAGGCGACGTTGGGCCAATTCCACGCGTCCATGGAACCGGGAATGAACCAGTCGGTGCGCTGGTGATTCGCCGACAGCGCCCAGGCGACGTACGACGTGCAGTTGCACGCATACATCCCCCACCGATCGACGACTTCACCGATTCCCGCGCCGGGACAGCGAGGCGCATACGGATAGCCGTACACGACCGGCGCGCGAGCGGGCGCCGCGGGAGCGCCTCCCACGACGGCGAGCAACACGGCCAGGCCTGCAAGTGGAACAGCGAGGTACCGGGACATCCCTCCCAGTATCGCCGCACGCCGAGCAAGAGACGCCCGCAGTGGTCGAGGAACCTGTGGCGGACGCGGCCGTGGCCGAATCCGCAGAGCAGGTACCTGACCCCGAGGGGTCAGGTACCGATTCCACGCACCGAGGCCGACGCTCACAGAATTGATCCGCGGGCAACACGGATCGACTCGTTCCCTCGAAGGAGTCACCTCCGGCGCGAAAGCCTGGCCGATGAAACCCCATGGAGCTCGCGCGAACGAGAATCGCTCGAACGGCCGTCGTCGTGATCACGTCCATGCTCGTCGGCGCAGCCGTCGCGGCGACCGGTCACGCGGCTCGGTCCGCAGGTACAACCAGCGGCGCGTCCGGCCACACCGGCCGATCTCTGACGGGAACCTGGAGTGGCGAGATCTCCGGTCAGCCCGGCAGCGGCGTCCGGAGTGATCGCATCGTGATCGTCGTGAACGCCGGTGCGACGGGCGGCAGCTGGAGGCTCAGCGCCACCTGCCACGGCCCCCTGAGACTCGACGGCATCTCAGGCGGCTACCACCACTACCTCCGCAAGCTCGCTCCCGGAGCGACCTGTGCAGCCGGGGACGTCGACTGCCTCGAGCTGGTCGGCGCAAACCTGTACGACGCCGTCACCTCCCACCTCGGAAGCGCCCACGACCTGAGCGGGACGCTGCATCGCCTGCGACTTCGCTAGACCCGAACCCCGGCGCGGCGAATGCCGGGCAAAAGCGCGCTAGGTTGTCGACCATGGCGGAGACGCCGGAGGACAACTGGTTCCCCCAGCCCGACGCGAGCCTCTCGCAGGACGAGTCGCGCGAACGAAGCCAGGATGAATGGCTCGTCGGCGACGACCAGCCCCCGCGTTCGACGTCGTTCGATCCGTGGTCGCTCGCCGATCGGCGGGTGCTCGTGCCGGTTGGCGGCATCCTTGTTTTCCTCGTTGCGCTGCTCGCCGCTTTCGGCGTCTTCAGCAGCAGCCCCCCACCGGTATCCGTTCCGGTGGCCACGGTGCCGACTGCGACGACACCGCCTGTCACCCAAGCTACAACGACTACAGCGCCACCGCCGACCGCGGCCCCACCAACGACGACGCTCAAGCCGGGTGACACAGGCTCGCAGGTGAAGGCTCTCCAGCGGGAGCTCGCGAGCCTCGGCTACACGGTCGGCACAATCGACGGCTCCTACGGGCCGGCCACCATCAAGGCAGTCACCGCCTTCCAACGCAGCCGCCACCTGACACCCGACGGCATCGTCGGACCCGCAACGCTGCTGGCGCTCGCGCCGTAGGACGAATGCGCGGTCGACTCAGTCCAGGAGCGCTGCGGCGTTGTCAATGAGGGCTGCGGCCTGCTCCGGTGAGAAGCGGTCGGTGCTCACGACGACGTCGTAGTGGGTGGGCAACTCGTGATCGATGTCGTAGAAGTGCTTGAAGTACGCGGCACGCGCCTTGTCGGAACGCTCGATCCGTTTTCCCGCTTCTCGACGGTCGAGCTGTTCCGCCTGCGCCACGCGTTGCGCCCGAACATCGGCCGACGCCGTGACGAGGACGCGCAACGCTCGTAGGTCACCGGCAAGTGCCATGGCCGCCGCATGCGCCACGATCACGACGCTTCCCGACGCGCCGGTCTCCCTGATCGACTGCCGGATCATCGAGCGCAAGACCTCGTCTACCGCACCACCGGTGACCACATCGACCTGCAGCCGCGCCAGACCTGAGCGGTGTCGCTCGACCGCGGCCAGCTGCTGCGGGTCGAGCCCCTCCTTCTCCGCCGCCGCGATCAGGATCTCCTCGTCCACATAGCGAAACCCGAGCGCCTCGGCCACGAGGTGACCGACCTCCACGCCCCACGCTCCGGACGCATGAGAGATGCAGACGGTCGCAGCCGGCACCGGCCGATCCTAACGCCACATCCAGAGCTTGTGCGCATGTCCTCCGGACCTTGGCCGAGCCTTCACCCGCGCTTCACCGCTGGAGTGTTTGACTCGGACCATGACGAGTGGCGGCTTGAAGTGATCGTCGTCGGAGTCGACGGCTCGCAGACGTCGCAGGAGACACTGCGCTTTGCCCTCGACGAGGCGAGGCGGTGGCAGACGAACCTGAATGTCGTCCACGCGTTCTGGGAGTGGGAGCCCGTCCCGGGGACAGAGGAGATCGAGCAAGATCGCGAACCTCAGGAGCGCGAAGCATGGCTGGACGGGCTCGTCGACGAGATCGTCGGTGAGGCCCCCGGCGTCGAGATCAGCAGGTCCATCGTGGAAGACGACCCGGCGCCCGCCCTGCTCGCTGCCGCGCGCACCGCCGAGCTGCTGATCGTCGGCTCCCACGGTCACGGCGGAGTCGCCGACGTTCTCCTCGGCTCGGTCAGCCGGGAGTGCGCCCACCACGCCAACTGCCCGGTCGTGATCGTTCGTGGCCGGAGCGGCCGCGGCTAGGAGCGCCGCTGGTAAGCGGCGGATTGGCCGGCGACGAGCCGGACGAGGTCGCCGAGAGCGATGTTCACGTCGAGGACGTGCAGGCCGAGGACGGGCTCCTGGACACGGGTGATCACCGGGAGGCTCGCGGCGCCGCGGTGCGTCGGGGTCACCTGCAGCCAACTGGCGTCGCCCGACGACTCGCAGTGGGCGGTGTAGTCGTGCGGGAACGCGACCCACGGCGTCGTCGCCTGGACGCTGCTGCCGGCGAACGCGAGCACGAGCGTGGGGATGTACGGGCGAAGCGGGGCCGTTCCGCCGCCGGGCGACGCCGGGTTGACGCACATGATCTCGAGGCGCGCCGGCCGGGCTCGGGGAACGAGCAACGGCACGCCGGAGTTCGAGGTCGTGCGCCCGAACTGGCTGTTCACCGGGGGCTTGGAGGTGAAGCTCGAGTAGGCGACGATGCAGCCCGTCTGCGTGCGGGATGCGCAGGCCGGCAGGTGAGCGAAGTCACCCCCCACCGTTCGCCCTTTCGGAACGGTGACGTTGCCGCCGAGAAGGAGCGCCGAGACGAGGCGGCGGCGCAGCGCCGGGCTCCCGTCGACCTCCTGCTGGAGCAGCCGGATCAGGATCGACGCGCCCTGCGAGTCGCCGAAGAGGACGATGCCGCGGCCGGCGTTGTAGTGCGCGAGGTAGTCGCGGAACGCGGTGAGCACCCCGCGGTAGGCGATCTGCGCATCGGCGCGCGTGATGCGGCTCGGGTGCGCGAGCCCTGCGAGCGTGATCTGGCGGTAGACCGGCGCGTACACCTTGCAGACCTGCGAGAACCGCGAGGCCTGCGCGATCGCGACCTCCTGTTCGCGCAGCCCGACCTGCAGGTTCGCGTTGATCGTCGGCTGCCCGCTGACCGTCGGGTAGACGTAGAAGCAGTCGACGCGCGGAACCTTCGCGGGCCGCGGCCGCTCGATCCGCGTGGCGCCGGTCCGGCCGACAACCGTCGCCGCGAGGTCGGAGAAGCACGGGTTGTCGGCGAGGCCCGGGCGGCAGAGCCAGGTCGTCCCCCAGCGATCGCGTGCCACCGCGCCCGGCGGAGCGGCAACAGTCGAGGTCGTCGCCGGCTTGTGCTTCGACCCGCCGCAACCCGCGAGGACGACCCCCGCGAGGACGAGCGCAACGAGCCCGGCAGCTCTCACCGGCTCTCGGCGCCGACGGCCGTTCCGACCGCGTCGACTCGATCCGTCCAGAGCCGTGCGCCCAGCCGTTGGAAGATCAAGCGTGCCTCCTGCAGCGTGGCGGCGCCTTCCGGGCTCCCGGCCGCGGCGAGGGCGCGACCGAGGTGGTAGAGCGCGCGCCCCTGTTCGAGCGGCATGTCCAGCTGCTCGAAGCGGCGAGCCGCGTCGCGGAGCAGGTCCTCCGCTTCGGCAAGGTTGCCGTCGAGCGCTTCCGTTCGCCCGCGGGAGGCCTCCTCGATCGCCACGAGCAGCGGCGTGCGCTCGACCGGCGCCGCCGCAGCGACGGTGGCAAGCAGCTCGTCGACCGCCTCACGGTCGCCGAGCTCGAACGCCGCAGTCGAGCGACACGTTCAGGAGCCATTTCGTGAACGGGTGATGGAAGGAGAAGCCGTTGTCGATGCAGATGCGGTAGCCGCGCCGCGCGCTCTCGAACGCCTCCGCGAACCGACCCTCGCCGAAGCAGGACCCACGCCTCGATGTGGAGCTTGCCCGCCAGCATCTGCAGCTCGGCGTCGTCGAAGTGGCCGATGATCGAGTCGAGCTCGCTGCGGGCCTGCGTGACGTCGCCGCGCTGCACGAGGATCCAGACCCTCATCGACCGGTCGGCCGCCGCCCGCACGGACGAGTCGACGTCGATGTTCTCGATCAGCTCGAGCGCCTCGTCCCACCTCCCGAGAATCGTCAGCGAGGTCCCCATGTGCCCGAGCGACATCAGCTCCTCGACCCGCTCCCCACGCCGCCTCGAGACCTCGAGCCCTTCGCGATCGGTCTCGATGGCGTCGAGATGGCGATCGCGCGCTGCGAACTGGTACGAGAGGTTGTAGAGCGCACGGATGAACGCGCGGGTCGGCGGGCGTTCGCGGCCGATCGCGATCGCGTGCTCGAGCAGCGCGAGCGCCTCCTCCACACGACCCCGGGCGCCGAGCACCAGGTGCTTCGTGTTGAGGGCGTCGACCAGGATGTCGGGCAGGACGAGCGACTCCGCGATCTCGAGCGCGCGCTCGACGCGCTCCGCCGCGGTGTCGACGTCGCCGAGGAAGAAGCGCAGGCGAGCGTAGATCTCGATCAGCGCCGCCAGATCGGCGTCCGGCTCCTCGTCGGCCAGCACCTTCAGGGCCTGCTCGATGCGGTCGGCGCCGCCTGCGAGGTCGCCCGAGAACCACGTCGACCAGCCGAGCTGCCCCGCGACGCGCGCCGCCCGCTTCGGCAGGCCGGCCTCCTCGTAGAGCGCGATCGACTTCTCGAAGCGCTCGCGTGCCGCGTCGTAGCGGCCCACGCCGAACGCCGCGTCGCCTGCCTCGGCGAGCAGCTCCGCCTGCGCGGACGGATCGTCGATCAGCTCGGCCGCCTGCACGAACGCGCGGTCGGCTTCCTCGCTTGCCCCGAGCGACGCGGCCCGGCGGCCGGCGCGGACAAGCGCCTCCCCGGCCTTCGTGCGGATCGCCGCTGCGTCGGGAGCGTCGGGCGCCGCCCGGTACGCATCGACGTAGTGCGCGGCGACGACCTCGGACGCCTCCGCGTCCAGCACCGTTTCCAGGTGCTCCGCCGCCGCCAGATGGCGCGAGCGCCGGTCGGCACGCGACAGCGTCTCGTACGCGACGCGCTGGAGCAGATCCTGCAGGAAGCTGTACTGCCCACGCTCGGGCGAGCGCGGGTCGGCCTCGACCGACAGCACTTCCTTGCGCACGAGCGAGCCGAGCAGCGGCTCGAGCTCCTCCCCGGCGCGGCCGCTCAGAGCGATCAGGCCCGCGAGGGTGAACGACTTCCCGAGCACCGAAGCGTCCTGGACGACCGCGCGCTCGTCGGGCGCGAGATCGTCGATCCGGGCCGCGATCAGCGCGTGCAGCGTCTCCGGCACCTCGAGCGAGCCGATCGGCCCGGTGATCGAGTAGCGGTCGCCCTCCGGAGTGAGCAGACCGCGGTCGAGCAGCATGCGCACCGTCTCGACCGCATACAGGGGCACGCCTTGCGAGCGCTCGAGGATCTCCGCCACGAGCTCATCGGGCAGCCCGGGAACGAACCGGTCCATCAGCTCACCCATCGCTCGATCCGAGAGCGGGTCGAGTGAGAGCGTCGTCGAGCTCCGCCCCGCACTTCCCCAGCCGGGCCTGCGCTCGGCGATCTCGGGGCGGGTCAGGGCAAGCACGAAGATCGGATGCGACCTCGACCAGTCGAGGAGATGCTCGACGAAGTCGAGCAGGCTCACGTCTGCCCACTGCAGGTCTTCGAACACGAGCACGACCGGGCTGGCATCGGAGAGCCGCTCGAAGAAGAGCCGCCAGGCGGAGAAGAGATCCTGCCGCTCGAACGACTGCGGCTCGCCGAGCGCCAGCAGATGGGCGAGCCGAGGCCGCACCCAGGAGCGCTCCGTCTCGTCCGGGATCGCCTCGTCCAACGTCGCGAGCAGCTTCGGCAGCGCTTCGTCGGGAGGCTCGTCCTCGGCGATGCGCGCACGCATGCGCACCATCTCTGCGAGCGCCCAGTACGCGACGCCGTCGCCGTAGGCGAGGCAGCGGCCGCGGTGCCACCAGACCTCTTCCGCGAGGCCGTCGAGATACTTCTCGAACTCCCACGCGAGCCGGGACTTCCCGATCCCTGCGATGCCGACCACCGTGAGCAGCTTCGACGCGCCGTCGTCGGCGGCGCTGTGGAAGAGCTCCTTGAGGACGCGAATCTCGCGGTCACGGCCGACGAAGGGCGGCTCGAGCACCGCCGACTTGACCGCTCCGCCGCGCGACGCCGTCACCTGGACGGCGCGCCACAGCTGCACCGTCTCCGCCTTGCCCTTCAGGACGTGGTTCCCCGCATCCTCGTAGCCGATCGCCGCGCTCGAGGCGCGGCGAGTCGCGTCGTTCGCGAGCACGGAGCCCGGGTCTGCTGCCGACTGGACGCGGGCCGCGGTGTTGACGAGGTCGCCGGCGACCATTCCCTGCCCTTCCGCGCCGAGTGTGACCGCTGCCTCGCCCGTCGCGACCCCGGCCCGGAGCCGGACGTCCGCTCCGGCGTCGTGACCGAGCTCGGCGACAGCCGCGACGAGCTCGAGCCCCGCCCGGACCGCACGCTCCGCGTCGTCCTCACGCGCGACCGGGGTGCCCCAGACGGCCATCACCGCGTCGCCGATGAACTTCTCGATCGTGCCGCCGTAGCGCCCGACGAGCGTTCGCGCGGTCTCGAAGTAGCGCGAGAGGAGCTCGCGCACCTCCTCCGGGTCGCGCCCCTCCGACAGGGTCGTGAAGCCGACGAGGTCGGCGAAGAGCACCGACACGAGGCGACGCTCCGCGAGCCGCGCGCCCTGGGCGGGAGCGGGCACTTCGTCGAGCGCCGAGCCGCACTCGCCGCAGAAGCGGACGCCCGGCTCGTTCGCCGACCCGCACGCCCCGCACACACGCGCGAGCGCCGAGCCGCACTCGCCGCAGAACTTGCGCGAGCCGGAGTTCTCGGCTCCGCAGGAGGGGCACGCGCTCATGTCACGGTGAGCGTAGACCGCGAGCCGGCGTCACGCGAGACGCAGAACGACGACTGCTGCACTTGACGTCGCGTTTCGTTGTTGATAGAACCGCTCACTTCGCGCGGGCCTGATGCCCGGTCGCGTTCCCGAAAGGAGGTCAGATGTCCAACACGATGTGCAGCACGATCTTCGGCTTCTGGCTTCCTGTCGCTGCGTAGCTAACACGCAGCGTCGGGCTCGCTAGAGCCCCCTCCGACAGCTCGCGGTCCCTGCGAGTCGACACGTGCGGAAGCGCCGCACGGACGAACTTGCCGGCCCACCGCGAGATCCACCGTCGCCGCACACGCGGCGCAAACCATCGATCCGCAGCGGAAGGAGAACGCACGTCCAATGCCGGCAAAACCGAACAGAGACCGCCACAGCAACGCCGACACCACGAGAGGAGGGTCCCATGCTTTCTCACCAACCAGAAGTAAGCCGCCTGATCCACCAGGAGCACGTGCAGCGGCTGGCCGACGACGCGCAGCGGCCGATGGCTAGGCCACGGCTGTCCCTGCCACGCCGTCTGCGGCTGCCGTCACGTCTGCCTCGGCTGTCACACGAGGTGCAAGACGCTCGTCACCGGCGGCTCTCCACCAGGGCATGAACGAGCTCAAGACAGTTCGATCGCCAAACGCCTGGGGCTGACCGAGTCCGTGATCCGGCAGCTCCAGGCGCGCGATCTGCTCGAGCGGCTGCGTCTCGACGATCAGGAGATCGACGAACGGCTCCAGCGCGCCTACTTCGCCTGGCGCTCGCGCAAATAGCGCTTGACGGGTCGACACAATCTGCAAGGCTTTCAAGGACGCCGTGAGCACCGTTTCGGAAATTCTCGCGTCGAAGGGAGCTTCCGTTCTCTCCGTCGACGCCGACGCGTCGGTCATCGAGGCCGCACAGCGAATGATCGACGCGAACGTCGGTGCGATGCTCGTCTCGAACAAGGGTCGAATCGCCGGCATCGTGACCGAGCGCGACTACCTGCGCCGCGTCACGCTCGAGGGTCGGAACGACAGCGAGACAGCGGTGCGCGAGATCATGTCGTCGCCACTGATCGTGGTCGCGCCCGACACCAGCGTCGAGGAGTGCATGGCGATCATGACCGAGCAGCGGATCCGTCACCTGCCGGTGGCCGAGCGCGGAGAGATCGTCGGCGTCGTCTCGATCGGGGATGTCGTCAAGTTCACGTCGAAGCAGCAGAGCGTGAAGATCGAGTACCTGACCGAGTACATCAACACGCGCTAGGAAGTCAGGTCACGTCTTTATCGCAACGCATAACCCGGCCGGGAACGTTTCGCGCAGGACGCCGACGCCGCCCGCAGTCCTTTGCGCGACGTCAACGTCCGTAGCGGACGAGCAACGAGAGAGAGCCCTTGGTTTTGGAAAGGTCGATTGTCTCGTCGGCGCCGTCGAATCGGCGCCAGGCTCGCCCGTCGAGGCTGACGCTCGTAATCGGACGCCCGCCCGGAACGCGGAGGCGGAGGCGGAGGCTGGGCAGCGCAGACCGGTTCGGAACGCTCAGACGGACGCGGGCCGAGCCGGCGGCGGCCTCGATCGAGAACGTGATCGGCCCGAAGCTGGTCGGAGCTGCGCGTACGAGGATCCGGTGTCCGGGTCGTAGCCAGGCGCGCGGCGTCGCGTATGCGAGCTCGAGACCTGTTGGCGCGCCGTTCTTGTCGGTTGTCTCATGGATCAGCATCAGCCGTAAGGTCTCGAGGAAGGACGCGTTGCTTGTGGTGTTCGGCGGCAGATACATCGCGCGGTAGTACGCGCCGCGAAGCGGGCCGACCGTGGCGCCCTCGCCCGCGACGAACGTGTTCGGGGTCATTGCCGCCGCGAGTTGCCCGTAGAGGCCGAGGACGAGTTCGTCGGCCTGGTCGTTGGCGGCGAGGAAGCGGGCGAGGTTGAGGCCGTAGACCTCGTCGGTCCCCGTCCCGGGCGTCCCGCGGTAGAGCGCGAAGGAGCCGGCCCGGACGAGGCCGAGCAGGCGCGAGCCGTGGAGCTCCAGGTAGCGGAGGACGCCCCGTGCCTGCACGCTTCCCGGGGCGAACAGGCCGGATGCAAGCGCGTACGGCGTGACGAGGTTCCAGTAGCTCCCGCCGACCGAGTTCGAGAGCGAATCGAACGGGGCCTCGTCGTCGAGCAGGCGCGCCGGGACGAAGAGCGAGCCGTCCGGCAGCCACCGCTGCGACTCGAGGACGGCGCGCCGAAGCGCCGTCTCGAGCCGCGCAGCGAGGCTCCGGCATCGCGCGGCGAGCGCGCGCTCCCCCGTCTGCGCCCAAACACTCCCGATCGCCTGGAGCGCCTGCCAGACGACGGCCTGCGAGTGGAAGCCGTAGACCGAATCGCCGATGTCCGACGAGTAGCGCTCCCGCCCGAGCAGCCCGCCCCCGCCGCCGTCGATCTGGCGCCCGAGTGCGTCCACGTAGCCGCGCAGCGCGGGCGTCACCTGCGCGAGGTACTGGGCGTCGCCGAAGAGGCGGTAGTACCCGGCGGAGGCGAGCAGCTTCTCGCCCATCTTCCAGTTCGGATAGGGCGTCGGCCGTCGGCTGAGCGACGTCCGCAGAATCGCGTTCGCGACAGCACCGAAGCCGTACTCGCCCATCACCTCGGCGGTGTCGATGCTCTCCGGAAACGAGAACTCCTGGTACGGGTTCCCGACGCTGTAGCGCCACGAGAGCGCAAGGTTCTGGATGAGCAGCGCGCGCTCGGCGTCCAGCACACGTTTCTCCGGCACGACGAACATCGTCCCCTCAGCCAGGCGGCGCCCCCAGTAGGCCTCGACAGCCGCGCGCGCGGTCGCATACGCCGCTTCGTCGACCTGCCGAGGCCGGCTCGGAGGCCTCCAGGCGATGTAGATGGTCCGCGCGACGCCGGCGGGCACGGCGTAGGCGAGCGCGCCTCCACCGGACGCGGCGAATCGAAGCCGGGTTGCGCCGACGCGTGCGCGCCCGGCGTCCGCCGCCAGCTGGACGAAGCTCGTCAGCGGCTCGGTGCCGCCGGCCCGCGTGGAGAACGACTCCTGCCGGTAGTGGACGCCGCGCGCGTCGACGTAGCGGGTCTCGAGGATCGGCAGGTAGCCCCCGGCAAGCGTCGGCGTGGAGAGACGTGCGAGACAGGAGCCGTAGCGCTCGCGACCGTAAGGGCCGACCCCGATCGCCAGCCGCTGCCCGCCGACGTGGTTCCAGAGGATCTCGCCGCCGTCGGCGACGTGCAGTGCGACCGTCCCGCCGCCCTGCGGGCCGCTCGGCTCGGCGAACGGCAGGTAGTAGACGCCCGAGTCCGTCAGCGGGCGGCCCCCGCTCGTCCGGGCGAGCAGCAACGGTGCCAGGTACGCGTTGGCGGTCGCGAAGGTCGGCCCGCCCGGCGCCGCGATCATGTGCTCGCCCCAGACGTCTCGCTTCGCCGCCAGAGCGCGGTCGACGCGGGCCGTATAACCGGCGCTCGCCCGACGCAGGGCGCACTGGCCGTGCGCCGGCGCGGCCGTGAGCGCCGCGATGACGGCGACGACGAAGAGCGCGGCCCCTCGCCGCGGTTGGGGCGTCCGGCGCAGGGCGCCCGGCTGCATCCTCACGTTGCCGGCTCGCGTCGCTATGGCTTGACGGTCTTCGAGAGGGGCTCGTCGAGCTCGACGATCTTGAGGTCGACGAGTGCGAGGGGGAGGCGTGCGAGGGGGTGCATTTCGTGGCTGTGTGCCCAGGTGCCGACGAACTGCTCGACGGGGGCTTTCGGGTTCGCGCGTTTGATCGCGCGGTAGAGGCGGCCGGATTCCTGGTTCTGGTGGACGACGATCTTGTCGTTGCGGCTCCACCAGATGTCGATCGGAACACCGCCGGTCGCGAGTTGGTGCACGTACGACATGGGGCTGCGGGCGGCGTAGGCCCGTGGGGCCGTGGCGGGTGTGCCTCCGATCTCGATCTGTGCCAGCCGCTGCAGACCTGCTTCGCCCGGCGTCGTCGCGAAGGCGTAGTAGCGCGCGGCCATGTCGGTCGCGGAGTCGAGTGGCGCGGCCGCGGTCAAGAGCTTCGGGTGGAGCGCGGCGAGCAGCAGCGTCTCTTGGCCGCCCATGCTGCTTCCGACCGCGTACACGCGCGACCGATCGACATGGAACCAGGGCAGCGCCGCCTCGAGGATGTTGGGCATGCGGGCGAGGTCGTCGATCTCGCCGCGCCAGCCCCAGGAGTAGGCGGTCAGCTTCCTGCCCTGCCCCTGCGGGTTGACGACGGCGAACGGGCCGAATGCCGGCAGCCCGCCCCATAGTCTGGCGTTCCCCTTGGCGGTACCGCCGCGTCCGTGCGGCGAAATGACGAGCGGAATCGCGGGATGCGTCCTCGGCCCGTACCACTTCGGGAGGACGAGGACGCGCGCCGCGCTTCGCTCCGTTCCAGGCCGTGTACGAGACCGAGACGGTCCGTACCAGCCTGACGTTTCGCTTGAGCAGATCCCTGTAGCGAACCTTGAACCCGATCAGTTCGCGCAGCGCCGGGTCCGGCCCGGGCAGCTCGCTCGCCCCGACCCCTTCGGCGAAGGCGGCGCGGGTGTGGTGACGGACTTCGAGCTCCCAGCGGAGCCGGACGCCACCGAGACCAACACCACCCCGAGCACAACCACCGTTGCCGCTAGCGCGGCAGATGGGAGCTGACGTGAATGGGACACCGCCCGAAGTATCCGTCGCAGACGCCAGGCACTGCATCGTGGAAAACCGCGGATTCGGCCACCGGCCTCTGGCCGGCGCTCCTGCCCGTGAACACTCGCGTGCGGCGCGCCGCTACCCTCAGGAAATGAAGTCGCTCCTCCGATCGACTTCGGATCCCGGCGGGACGCCGTCGCGCAACGACGCGCTCGATGGACTGCGACTTCTCGCCGTTGCCGCCGTCATGGCCTTCCATTTCGGCCTTCCGCATGCCGCCGGCGGATTCCTGGGCGTCGACGTCTTCTTCGTGCTGAGCGGCTACCTCATCACGTCGCTGCTCCTGGTGCAGCTCGATCGCGGCCACATAGGCGTCTTCGACTTCTGGACCCGGCGGATGCGCCGCCTGATCCCCGCGCTGCTCGTGGTGATTGCGATCAGGCTCAGTGCCTTGTGGGCGAGCGCCGGCCCGGATCGCGCCTATCTGGGTACCGACAGCCGGATCTTCGAGCCGCTCGCCGGTGCGCTCCTCGCAGTGATCATGACGTCGGCAACGGTACGGACTCGCATGGCGCGCGGACACTGGCTCCTGCTCACCGCAGGCGGGATCGGATCTCTGTGGGCACTGGCTACGCTCGGCGGCCCCGGCGGTGCGACGAGTGGATATGCGAACGGCGGCGCCCTGGTGGCAACCGCGAGCACCGCGGCCGTCATCGCCGCCCTGGCGACGAGAGAAAGCACCGCGACACGGGCCCTCGCCCTCGCCCCAGTCGCCTACCTGGGACGACTGTCATACGGGATGTACCTGTGGCACTGGCCGCTGCAGGTGTGGACCGAACGCTATGGCTGGTTCGACCTGACCCGGCTCGGCCTGCCGCTGCGCGCGTCCCTGCTCACTGTCCTCACCGTCGCGCTTGCAGCGCTGTCGTACCACCTCGTCGAGGCGCCGATTCGGTACGGCACGATCGCGCGTTTCCTCGTCCCTCGTCGTGCGTTCGTCGCCGTGCCGCTCGCGCTCAGTGCGTTGTTCCTGATCAACAGCAGCCTCGTCCAGCCACGAGCCGGTGCCGCCGTCGGCAGCGTCACACGGACGATTGTGCTGGTCGGCGATTCGGTTCCGCAACGCCTGGCCCCAGACTTGGCGAGAGCGGCAACACGCTATGGATACGTCGTCATCTCCGCCACACGAGGGAGTTGCCCCGCGACCGGTGTTGCCGTCGTCGACCGCATGGGCAAACCCTGGGGCGCCGGCGTGAAATGCGCGACCGATGTCCCGGCACGACAGGACGCTGCGATCGCGAAATACCGCCCAGCACTCGTCATCTGGTGGAGCAGGTACGAGGTCGCCGACCGCGTCGATGCCAACGGCAACCCGGTCCCGTTCGCGACACCCGCGTACTGGACGTTGCAGAAGCAGGCTTTCGCCGCCCGCACAGAAGCGCTGACCCGGTTCGGGGCGACCGTCGTCGCCGTGCAGATCGAACGTTCCGGCCTCGGGATGTCGACACGGTGCACCCCCACCAAGTGCGGCCCGTTCCTCAAGCGTCTGATCAAGGACACCGCCGCGCAGGACACCTGGAACGCCTTCCTCGCGTCGCACACGAGCGGAGCAGTCCGGTCGATCAGCATCGAGAGCCTCGTCTGCAAGGACAACGCGAGCCCGTGCAACGATCGGCTACCCGACGGCTCGCTCGCCAGACCGGACGGAACGCACTACGCCCCGGCCGTCGCGCCGCTCGTCGCGCGCGCCGTGATCGATCGGGCGCTTACCGCCGCCGGCCTCAGGAAGTAATTCCCGGGCGCGGTTGCGGTTGGGGCACCCGTTCGATTGTTGAGGGGCATGCACGGTTTCTTGGCGATCCCTTCGATCTTCTCGAGCCTGCCGCTGACGTATCTGGGCGTAGAACGCAAGTGCATCGACACACCGCGACCAAGGAGACCTCGATGTGCAAGCAGACCTGGTTCCGTCACGAGTCGACGAGCCGCGCCGGCGAGGTGAGCGATCGATGACCGACCACGACCCGAACTGGCATGTCCGTGAACGGCGACGCCTGCAACGGCTCCTGCGGCAGGCAGCACGCGAGGATGCACGGCTGTACCAGTCCTCACGTACGCCCGGCCCCATTTCGACGAACCAGCGCTGAGGCAATGCCCGCAACGCGCTTGCGGCGGCGCAGCGCCGGACGCGGCCCCAGCAACCTGCCGCGCCGATTGCCACTTCGGTTCCCGAGTGTTCGCTCATTCGGTCGCGAGCGCAGTCTGGGACCGAGGCGGCTGGCCTGATCGGCCGGGCGTCGCTGGTCGGCTGGGTGAGCGGGCTGTCGTTCGTGGGTGTGGTGGCCGTGTCGACGCTTTCGGTCCGCGCCCAGGAGCTGCCTCTCTGGCCTTTCGCGGCAAGCGCCGCGAAGGTCGCGGCGGGGGAGATCTGGCTCTTGCCCGCCAGCGCCCTGGTGGTCGACCGACCCGTGTATGTAGGTCTTGTTGCGTTTGGCCTGTTCGGGTTCGCCGCGATGCTGATCTGCGGCGCAAGGATCTTCTGGATCGCGGCAGTGTTGGGCCACATCGGTTCCACGCTGGCCGTTTACGCGATCATTGGTGGGGCGCGGCTGACAGATCCGGATCTGTTCACGAGCGCCGTGGCAAAGCAGGATCTCGGCGTCTCGGCGATGCAGGGTGCCTGGGCTGGCGCGATCGCGGCGACGGCATGGAGTTGGGCTCGAGCCGACCGCCGTGCCCGGGCCGCCGTCGCTGCGGGCGTCTGCGCGCTCGCTGGAGTCGCGTGGTGGCTTCATCCCGACCCGTCCGTCCTCACGACCGAGCACCTATTTGCGTTTGCCATCGGCTGTGCCGTGATCTGGTGGCCGTGGCTGGCCGCGTCGGCACGAACGGCGGTTGATGGTCTCGTCTCGTCGCCGCACCAGAACGCCGCCGCGCCTGGTTGATCAGAGACCGTTTCAGCACAACTAGGCGCGAATCTGTCTTCACGAGTCCGAGGTCGAATCGTTGCCTTTACCTGGCCCGGTCTTGGCAGTCGGAGGCCTAGCGTGAGCAGCGGATCACGACGCACTCGTCAAGTGGAGGTGGACGATGACTCGCTCATCGAGGATCGCAAGCTTGCTGCTCGCCTCGGGCCTTGCACTGGCTGTCACTCCCGCACTCCTCGCGGCCGGCAACAGCCAGATCGCGCTCAAGTCGTCGGCGGCATATCCGTCCGCGCATGGAACAGCGCAGTACCAGTCACAGCCTGGTCAGCGCGAGCTGCAGGTCGAGGTCGACCACATTCGATCCCTCGCCGGCCACTCAGTGAACGTCTATATCGGCGGGGCAAAGATCGGCGCAGCGCGAGTCAACAGCCGCGGGGTCGCCGAGCTGAGCAGAAACAGCGAACTCGCGCAGCGAGTCCCACACGTCGGCACAGGCACGAGCGTTTCAGTGCAGACGGGCCAAGGTGTCAGGGTTGCCTCCGGCGCGTTCTAGCCGGCACGCCGGGATGTCCGGCGGGTCCGTGACGCGGAGGCCCGCAACGCGTTGCGCTGTTCCCGGTGAGTCTTCATTCGTGCGCGCGGAAGTCGCATCGGCAGGCATGTCGGCCCCGAAGGCAAGCGCCGACTAGATTTCGCGTCGCAGCCGAGCGCGTCCTCTCGGCGGAAGTCCGCCTCGGATGGCTCCAGGCTGTCAACCGACAGGGCTCAGGCGGGCTCGCCAAGCTCGGCCCGATCGCCGTTGTCGTCGTGGCGGCGTTCACCGGAACGCCACACATGGGCACGCTGATCTCGCTCTACCTGCTCTCCCAACGCACATTCTGGGGCTTCGACGGCATCGTCGACCTCAGTCTCGCGATGCAGAGCGTACGGGGAGGCGTCGCCCGCTGCTTCGCCCTGATCGATACGCCACCCGCCCCGACCGGCGACACACCCCGGCTCGGAACCGCCGCCGTGTGAAGAACCGAGGCGAGGGCTCCCGGCCTAAAGGCCGGCTAGACGTAGGCCGATGCTCAGGGCCTCGAAGGCCGCGAACAGCCAGAGGAAGCGGACCGGCCGTGAGAGTCCCACAAAACCGTGAAGTATCCGTTGCGCCATCCTTCGGACAAGGTAGCGCTCTCCTCGAGACCCCGGCCCTCCTCATCAGCTCGATCGCGCCTCGGATTCGGCGCGGTCGCGGATTCCGCGCAGCATCCTTGCCTCCATCACGAGCGACCCCGGGATCATCGGGGCCATCCCGACCTTGTCCTTGAGCTTCGGCAAGCGGAAGCGGTTGCGGCTGATCAGCCGCGTCTTCCCGTCCGCTTGCGGCTCGAGGACGAACGTCCAGACCCAGTTGCCGTCGGCTGACCGAGTTGCAAGGACGTGCCCGGGTTCGACGATCGCGTAGCTCATCGTGTTTCTGCCGTAACCAAAGCCGTCGCCAACCTGGGGGTTCTGGAACTCGGGAAGGATCGCGTCGACCGAGTGCATGTTGAGGCCGAGCAGGTTCTCGATCCAGTCGTAGGTGTAGGCGCCTCCCCGCGGATACGGACCCATCTGCGCGATCCAGGGCCAGACGGTCGACGGTGGCGCATCGATCGTGATCGCTCTCGTTGCGACGTCGTCTGCGTCCTCGAGCAGTTCGTCGCCTGGCAGACGCGCGGCTGCCTCGTCTCGGGTTGCTCCCCAGTTGAGAATGGAGTCGCGTACGTAGATGCGGTAGAGCGCGGTCACGCCGGCGAGTGCGGCTGCACTGCATGCGATCGACTTCATTCTCACGATGTGTCTCCTTGCTTGGCGGAAGTGCCGGTTCAGCGGCGGTTGGACGCCGTCGAGTAGTACAGCGCGAGTGTTGCGTGAGCTTGAGCCTTCACATGGGACGATATGAGACGGCTCCTGAGCAGCCGCTCAGCCTCGTCCGCATGGTGCTCGGCGCGTTGCTGAATCGTGGGCATCTCATCACCTCCTTTGTTCCTGACGCTCGCACGCTGCCACGCGCAGGGCATCGGGGACGTGCCGCATCGTGGCGCGCGGCGAGAGCCGGCACACTCCACGCGCTAGGAGTCTCCGGCAGGAAGGGCTCAGGCGGGCGTGAGGCCGTGGCGCTGCATGACCGCGGCGATCTTGTCGCGATCGGGCGGCCCGCCGGCCGACGCGAGTGCTGCAAGCTCGCGGAAGTAGTCAGGCCCGAGGATCCCGGGAGTGACGACCGCGAGCGCGGTTGCGTCCGACGTCTCCCTCGTTTTCGAACCGGTGCACGACTCCGCGCGGGATACAGAGGACGTCTCCCTCTCCGACCTCGACACGCTTGCCGTTGACCGTCCAGGTGACGGTGCCGCGAAGGCCGTACAGCGTCTCCTCATAGCCGTCGTGACTGTGCGGAGGCGGAGCCGGCGATCCCGCCGCCACGTCGAACTCGAAGACCGCGACCGATCCGTTCGAGGCGTCGCCCTCGAGCAGGAACCGGACGACGATCCCACCGATCCTGATCTCCTCACGTGTTGCCGTCGACATCAGTGATCACTCCCTCTCGTCAAACTGGTAAAGTGGATTTACCGTACATGACGCCTCCACGTAAGTCAAATGGCTTTACTATCTCCCGGAAGACCCCGGCCGTCGGCCCGCCGCTGATCGGCGCTCTCCTGCGGATGCCGTACGAGACGGTGCGACAGAGGATGCTCGAGAGCCTCCACGCCCACGGCTTCGACGATCTCGAGCCACACCACCTGAGCGTGCTCCAGTACCCCGGCCCGGACGACACACGACCGTCGGACCTCGCCGCGCGGCTGCAGATCAGCAAGCAGGCGCTCAACTACAAACTCGGCGAGCTCGAGCGCCTGGGCTACCTCGAGCGGCGACCCGATCCCGAGAACAAGCGGTCGCGGCGCATCTTCCTCACCCCGCGCGGCCGCGAGACCGTCCCCGTCATTCGACGAGCCGTTCGAGAGACCGAACGCGCGTGGGCAGCCGAGATCGGCGAGAAGCGCTTCACCCAGCTCGGCGAACTGCTGCTCGCGCTCAACGAACTGGTGGCGAGGGAGAACGAGGATTAGGCAGCGGATCCTGCCGCCTGCCCGCGACGTCGCGCGACGCTGTCAGGGCTGTGGCCGATAGGCCATGTAGACCACGCCGTTCTCGTACATCTCACAGGTCGCGAGCGACAGGATGGCGGGCTTGCCGTCTTCGGGGAAGAGTCGTGGGCCGGAGCCTCGCGTCAGCGGGTAGACGAACAGGTGCAGCTCGTCGACGAGTCCGTCCGCGATCATCGCTCGCACGAGCGTTCCGCTGCCGCTGACGTAGATGTCGCCGTCGACCTCGTCCTTCAGGCTGCGGATGCCGTCGGGATCGTACGCTCCGAGGAGCTTCGAGTTTCGCCAGGTTGCGGTCGTGAGCGTGCCGGAGACGACGTACTTGGTGGTGTCGTTGAAGAACGGCGCTCCTGGATCGTCCTCCACGGTTCGCCTCGACCAGGCGGGCTCGAACATCTCGTAGGTCGTGCGGCCGAGCAGGATGCCCCGGGAACGTTCGGTGAACGCACTGATCGCTTCTCCCATCCGGAGATCGAAGCCGTAGTCGAACGTCCACGTCGGCGCGTCGATCACGCCATCGAGACTCATGAACTCATGCACATGGATTGCTCCCACCCTCACCTCCCATCTGCCTCATGCCCCACTGCGCACCGAGCCGCCGGCGACGCGCCTCGAATCGATTAGAGCGCCTGAAGATACGATATATGATTGTCTGATGGCTCCCGCCGAAGACCGCGCGCAGCAAGAGCTCGAAACTGCGCTGGCTCGGTGGCGGGATCAGGTCGGCGAGCTGGCCGAGGCGGTCAGCGACTCGGGGATCTCGATCGAGCCGCTCTACGGTCCATCCGCTGAGGCGCTGGACGGCGTCGGAGTGCCCGGTTCCTATCCGTACACCCGCGGGATTCACCCGAGCATGTACCGGGGCAGGCTCTGGACGATGCGCTTGTACTCCGGCTGGGGAGGTCCGGAGGACACAAATGCACGCTTCCGCTACCTGCTCGAGAATGGTCAAAC
This sequence comes from uncultured Thermoleophilia bacterium, assembly GCA_963821575.1. GTDB lineage: Bacteria > Actinomycetota > Thermoleophilia > Gaiellales > Gaiellaceae > PALSA-600. The sequence goes on along the minus strand of CAWGEJ010000008.1, from coordinate 43,074 downwards.
CGGGCTTTCCGTCGCGCTCGACCTGCCGACTCAGATGGGGTACGACTCGGATCATCCCCTCGCGGTAGGCGAGGTGGGAAAGGTCGGCGTCGCTATCGACTCGCTCGCGGATCTCGAAGCGGTGTTCGAAGGCATCCCGCTCGACCGCGTCTCCACCTCGTTCACGATCAACGCCACTGCACCCATCCTGCTCGCGATGTATCAAGTCGTCGGTGAGAAGCAGGGGGTTGGGCCGGACCGACTCCAGGGGACGGTCCAGAACGACATCCTGAAGGAATTCCTCGCGCGCAAGACGTACATCTTCCCGCCGGAGCCGTCTCTTCGTCTCGTCGCGGACGTGATCGAGTATTCGGCGCGACATCTGCCCAAGTTCAACCCGATTTCGGTCTGCGGCTACCACATGCGCCAGGCCGGATGCGACGCCGTGCAAGAGATCGCCTACACGCTCGCGAATGCGTGCGCCTACGTCGAGGCAGTGCTCGAACGGGGCCTCGAGATCGACGAGTTCGCACCGCGGTTCTCGTTCAACGTCTCGACGATGCGCGACTTCTTCGAGGAGGTCGCCAAACATCGTGCAATGCGGCGTCTCTGGGCGCGAATCGTCCGCGAGCGTTTCGGAGCCCAGGACCCGCGTTCGTGGACACTCCGGCTCTTCTCGGGAGGCGACGGCACGTCTCTGACCGCCGTTGAGCCGCTGAACAACGTGGTCCGCACCACGATGCAAACCCTTGCGATCGTGCTTTCGGGAGCACAGGCCGTCCACACGATGTCCTGGGACGAGGCGCTTGCGCTTCCGAGCGACGAAGCCGCCCTGCTGGCGCTCCGAACCCAGCAGATCATCGCCTACGAGAGCGGAGTCACCCGCACCGTCGACCCGCTCGGCGGATCATGGTTCCTCGAGGCGTCGACGGACGAGCTCGAGAACCGCGCCGAACGCCTGCTCGCGGAGGTGGAACGCGACGGAGTCGTCGAGGGAATTGCGAGCGGGTCGCTCGAACGGGCGATCGGCGATGCTGCGTACCGCCAGCAGGCAGCGATCGAGTCGGGCGACCATGTCGTCGTGGGCGTGAATCGCTTTCAATCGGACACGGTCGCGCAGGAGATCCAGCTTCTCGCGGTTCCCGAGTCCGTTCGCGAGCGACAGCTGGCGCGACTCGCGCGGCTGCGCGCCGATCGGGACGCGGCCGCCGTCGAACGCACCCTCGCCGATGTGAGTGGAGCGGCCTCCCGCGGCACGAACGTCGTTCCGCCGATCGTCGACGCGGTCCGGGCGTACGCCACAGTCGGCGAGATCTCACAAACCCTTGCCGATGTGTTCGGCCGCCATCGGGCCTCCACAGTGACGTGAGCCGCCTGCCCTTCTCCGAGATCGACCACGTCGGAATTGCGGTCGCATCGCCGGAGTCGCCGCTCGCCGAACTGATCGGGCGGCCGGCTGCGATGACGGAGATGCCGAGCGGTGTCGCAGTCGGTCGTTTCGGGCCCGGCGCGCGACTCGAGCTTGTCACGCCCAGCCGGGCGGGGAGCCCGATCGAGCGGTTCCTGGAGCGGCGCGGTCCCGGTCTTCACCACATCGCACTGCGAGTCGACGAGCCGCTGGCCGACGTGCTGGAACGGCTCGCGGCCGACGGCATCGATCCCGTCGGCGCGATCGAGCCGGGCTCGGACGGCCGGCCGTCGGTCTTCCTGCATCCATCCGGAACCGGTGGCGTGCTGATCGAGCTCGTCGAAGGACCGCGTCCCACGTGAGCGCACCGCTCGAAGGGATACGCGTCCTCGACCTCACCCAGTACGTCGCCGGGCCGTACTGCACGCAGGTTCTTGCCGACCTTGGGGCGACCGTCCTCAAGGTCGAACGGCCGGAAACCGGTGACGTCTATCGCCGGCAGGGACCGGTCTTCGCGAACGGGGTGAGCGCGAGCTTCCTGACACTCAACCGCGGCAAGCGCTCGATCGAGCTCGACCTGAACGACGACGGCGATCGGACGCGTCTGCGGGAGCTGATCGGCGAGGCCGACGTCCTGGTCGAGAACATGCGCCCGGGCGCGCTTGCGAAGCACGGCCTCGACCACGCGACGCTGGCCGCGAATCATCCGCGGCTCGTCTACTGCTCTATCTCCGCCTACGGCCAGGAGGGCCCGCTCGCGCAGACGGGCGGCTACGACGTCACGATCCAAGCGCTCTCCGGTCTGATGGCTGCGACGGGGCACCCGAATCAGGCGCCGGCGAAGATCCCGGTAGCGGCGCTCGACTTCGGAGCGGCTCTGTATGGGGTGATCGGGATCCTGGCCGCGCTCGCGGAGCGCGAGCGGACCGGCCGCGGCGAGTGGGTGCAGACTTCGCTCCTCGAGACGTCTCTGGCCTGGTTCTCGATGCACATCGTCACGTATCTCCTCGGAGGGGGAGAGCCGGAGCCCCTGGGCTCCCGCAGCCCGTTCTTCGCTCCCTATGAGGCGTATCGCGCACAGGACGGCTACCTCGTCCTGGTCGGCACCGGCGGTCGCGATGCGTGGGGAGCTCTCTGCGAGACGCTCGGGCTCGAGCGGCTGCGCGACGATCCGCGCTTTGCGACGAATGCCGACCGAGTCGCGAACGCGGAGGAGCTGAGGCTCGAGATCGAGTCCGTACTGTCCACCCGTCCTCGCGCGGAATGGGAGGCGCTACTCGACGCCGCCGGGATTGCGTGCGCGCCGGTGCAGCGGCTCTCGCAGGTCCTCGCCTCCGACCAGGCGCAGGCTCTTTCCATGGTGAGCTCCATCGCTCACCCGGAAGCAGGCAACGTGCCGGCCGTTCGCCTGCCGGTCAGCTTCGGTAGCGGGAACACGACCTCCACCGACTCTCCTCCGCTCCTCGGCGCCGACAACGACGTCGGCTTCGGGTGACTCAGCTCTGGGTCGCGGCCCTCAGGTCGGGCCAGTGCTGCCGGTCGTATGCCATGTCCCAGAACCCGAGCTCGAGGCGCACGGCCCGCTCGAAGAGCGCGCACAACCGTGCCTCGAGCTGAGGGCCGGCGTCGGCCGCGAGCGCTTCGAAGTCGCGCCGCATCGCGACGACGATCTCTGCGTACGCCGGGCTTCCGAAGAAGCGGATCCAGTCCGCGTAGAGCGGATGCTCCGCGATCTCGTCGTGCAACCGGGACCCGATGTCGCCGTAACTCCAGGTGCAGGGAACGATCGCCGCCATGATCTCGGGCGGCCCGCCTCGCGCGGCCGTGCCGACGAGGAAGCTCGTGTAGGCGACCGTCGCAGGAGCCATCCCTCTCGCCCCGCCCGCGTCCGCTGCACCGAGGTCGATCGCCCGCTGCAGGAGCGCCTCGTTCTGCGGGATCTCGCTCGCGAGGACGTTCGTGAGCTCGGCGGAGAACATCCCCATCGTCGCCGTGTCGTCGGCACGACTCGCGCCGAGCGCGATCGCGCGCGCGTACTCGACCAGGTACTGCAGGTTCTGCTCGAGGTAGAAGCGAAACGCGTCGAGGGGAAGCGTCCCGCCCGCGAGCTCGCGTATGAACGGATGCGCGTGGAGGGCGTCCCAGTCCTCCGAGCAGCTCGCCCGAAGGCGATCGGTGAGCGAGACCGGTTCGCTCATGTGGTTGCGAGCGCGATCTCTGCGAACCGCTCGATCGTGCCTCGACGATCGGGGCCGAGCGGGAAGATGCTCACGGACCGGACGCTCTCCTCGTGCAACCAGGCGAGCTTCGACTCGGCCTGCTGCGGAGTCCCGCAGAAGGCGATCTTGCGCACGAGGTCGTCGGGGATGAGGCTCGCGGCGTTCTGCGCGTGCTGGAACTCGCCGCCGCCGTAGGAGGCGTTCACCGCATCGATCAGCTCCTCCGACATGCCGGCGAGCCGGGCATAGTCGGGCGCTGTCTTCGGGAACCAGGCGGCGATCGAACGCGTTGCGTCGAGGGCGCGCTGCTCGTCGTCGTCGATCGCGCCGTAGAGAAACAGCGTCTCCTCGAACTCTGCGCGCGTGGAGCTACGGCGACCCCGCTCGAGCTGCTCTCGCGCGAACGCGAGCCCCTCCGGAAAGAGGCCGGTGAGCAGGATCACGCCGTCGGCGATCTCGCCGGTCAGTTCGAGGGCGCGCGGACCGCTTGCCGAGACGGCTACGGGCGGCACCGGGTCGACCGCCGACAGAAGCTTCCCCTGCTCGATCGTGAAGCGTCCGGCTCTCGCCTCGACGAGCTCGCCACTCCAGAGCAGGCGGAGCACGTCGACGGTCTCGCGGAGCGTCTGCAGCTTCGCCATCGGCAGGCCGAGCTCTCCCAGTGGGCGGTCGCCGACCCCGATCCCGCAGACAACGCGCGCCGGCCCAACGAGGGCAAGGGAGCGAACCGCGTTGGCCGTGATTCCCGGATGACGGGTGAGCGGGTTCGTCACGGCCGTCCCCACTCGAAGTCGCGAGGTGGCCTGGAGCGCCAGGGTGGCGTACACGTAGCAGTCACCCGCGTGGAAGGACGAGTCCGTCAGCCAGAGGTCGTCGAAGCCGAGCTCCTCGATGCGTCGGACGAGCGCGACGAACTCGGCCGGCTCGTCGACACCCTGGAGGGTGACGCCGTAGCGCATCACCAGACCACGACGTTGCGTCCGCGCACCTGGCGCGCCTTGAGCCGATCGATCGCCGTGCCGATCTCGGCAAGCGGGTACTGCGTGTCCACGATCACGTCGAGCCGACCTGCGGCGGCGAGGTGGATCGCGGTCTCGAGGTCGCGACGCGACGCGGCAACGGAGGTGACGATCTGGATCTCGGAGAGGATCAGCTCGATCGGGTGGACGTCCAGATTCTGGTCCGTGTACCCGATGATCACAACCTTCCCGCCGCGGCCGAGCGAACGGATCCCTGCGAGGTAGGTCGCCCCGGTCCCGACCAGCTCGATGTAGTGGCTCGCGCCGACACCCGCAGTCAGCTCGCGAACGCGGTCCGGGAGCTCCTCGTAGCCCTCTCCCCGCTCGAGCACGATCGCATCGGACGCGCCGAGCGAGCGCGCCAGCGCTCCGCGCTCCTCCGAGTCCGCGACCGCGAGCACCCGTGCTCCTGCGGCGACCGCGACCTGGACTGCCATCGTCCCCACTCCGCCGATCCCGTTCACGATCACGACGTCCCCGAGCCCGACGTCCGCGAGCCGGCAGGCGTGCACGGCCGACATGCCGCTGCACGAGAGGAGGGCCGCTGCCTCGAACGACACGTTCTCCGGCAGCACGATCAGGTTCTCGGCGGGCGCTCGCACGATGTCGGCGAACGTGCCCGGGAGTGAGAATCCGAGCTGCCCGACTGGATCGATGCAGAGCGACTCACGGCCGGTCCGACACGGCCGGCAGCGGCCGCAGCCCACGAAGTTGTAGACGGCTACGCGATCACCGGGCTGCACCGCGCTGCCGGGCGGGGCTTCCAGAACCACTCCGGCGGACTCGTGCCCGAGCTGGAACGGGTAGCCGGGGGGCGGGATCATCCCGTCGACGAAGTGGAGCTCGGTGCCGCAGACGCCGGCGCAACGACTCTCGACGAGCGCCCATCCGTCAGCGACGGGAGGCTCGGTGTCCTCGACCCGGAGGTCGCCTCCCTCGTACAACAAGGCCGCCTTCATCTCTCCTCCTCTGCGTACGCCATGTCCCAGAATGCGCGCTCGAGGCGCGTCGCCGTGCCGAACAGCTCGGTCAGTCGCGCGAAGCGGCCCTCGGGCGCGCGCGCAGCGAAGCGGTCGAAGCTCGCGAGCCTGCGATCGACGTACTCCAGGTAGTCGGCGCCGCCGAAGAGGTTCAGCCAGTCGGTGTACACCGGGTGCACGAGGGCCGCGTCGATGTGCTTCCGGCCGATGTCCGCGTAGCTCCACGCGCACGGGAGCAGAGCCGTCATCACGTCGAGCGCGTCGCCGCGTACCGCGGTCGCGAGCAGGAAGCTCGAGTAGGCGGCCGTCGTCGGCGCCGCGGCAACTTCACGAGGCCCCGTGTCGAGAATCTCCTCCACGTGCCGCAAGAGGGCGCGCTCCTTGTCGAGCTCCTCGCCGACCACAGTTGCGAGCTGTCGCGCAAGCTCGCCGAGCTCATCCTCGTCGGCAGCGCGACCGGCCGCGAACCCGATCGCGCGCGCGTAGTCGTCGAGGAAGAGCAGGTCCTGCTCGATGTAGAAACGGAAGGTCGGCAACGGAAGCGAGCCCGCAGCGAGCTCGAGGACGAACGGGTGGTCGACGAGGGTCTCCCAGAGGTCGCGATAGCCTTCGCGAAGCGCAGCCGAGGTCGAGGTGGTCGCGGCGCCGGGCATCGGGCTAGGACAGATCGACCCGGAGCTTGAAGCCCACGTGCCGCAGGCCGCCCCGCGCCGGAATCACCTGTGTCGTCGACATCGCTCCACCTCTTAAGATATGAGATACGACGCGACCCTAGCCGGGGTGGCGCAAGCCGTCAAGCGGCTCCGAGGAGTGCGGTGAGGACGTCCTCGACCTGCTGCACTCCAAGCTCGAGCGAGGCTTCTTCGATCCATTCAGACGTGGTGTGCATGAGCCCTCCCTGCGCGACTCCGAGCGTGAGCGCCGGGATCCCGCGCGCCAGCGCAGCGTTCGCGTCCGTCGAGCCGGCGCTCAGGCGGTCGGGCAATCCGAGACTCGAGCGGATGCGCCCCACCGTCGCGAGCAGCGGGTCGCTGCGGTCGAGGCGGCCGGCCGGGCGCCGGCCGACCTCGTCGACGGAGAGCGCGAGTGGTGGCTCGACCGTCATCGCCCTCGCGGCGGCGGCAAAGTCCTCCAGCCCGTGCTCATCGACGGCGCGCAACTCGACCAGAAGCTCGGCCGACGCGGCGATCGTATTGATCGACTGTCCCCCGGAGACGAGGCCGATGTTGACCGGGGCGTCCGGCGCTCCGCGGGCGGTCAACTCCCGGCCGATCTCGAGCACGGCGTGGACGGCGCTCGGTGCGCCGCGGTCCTCCCACGAATGACCGCCTGGGCCGGTCACCTGCATGCGCAGCCGCACGCTGCCGACGGCGTCGACGAGCACCTGATCGAGGCCGTGCCCTTCGACGGCGATGGCGCACGTCGGCCGTAACTGCTCACAGGCCCCGTGTGCGCCCCGAAGGTTTCCGAGTCCCTCTTCGCCGACGGTGAATGCCACCGCTCCCGCCTTGGCCACTCCGCGCGTGAGCACGACCTCCACTGCATGCACAACCGCGACGACGGCTGCGGCGTTGTCGCCGATCCCCGGCCCGGTCAGCCGCCCGCCGCTCCGCTCGAATGCCAACGCGACGTCGAACGGGAAGACCGTGTCGACGTGCGCGAGCAGCAGCACCGCCGGGGGGCCTTCGCCGAACGACCAGATGAGGTTCCCAACCTCGTCTCGCGCGAGACGGCCGTCTGCGTCGGCCAGCCGCTGCTCGAGCCAGTCGAGGCGCCGCTGCTCCGAGAAGGTCGGTGCAGGAATCGCTGCGAACTCGAGCAGGTCGTCGAGTAAGGATGCGGTCACATCCGTGGGTCGACCGGGACCCCGTCGAGCGCGAGTTGCCCGCGCAGCAGGACGCAGTCGATGTGCGATCGTGCGTCGTTGGAGCCGCCGTACGGGACATTGTTCCCGACCGCCACGTGAGCGCCGCCGACGATGCCCTCGAGCTCGAGTGCCGAGCCTCCCGGCCGTGAGCTCGGGTTCAGTCCGATCGAGACTTCTGCGATCGACCACATCCTGTCGTCGCCGGAGCCCTCGAGTGCGTCGCGCAGCCGCCAGGCATCCGGGCCTTCGATCGCCTGGAGACGCCCACCGTCGAAGATGAGCTCGACCGGCGCGGCGAGCTGGTCCGGGCCGAGGAAGAGCAGCGAGCCGTCGACGATCACCCGCCCTGAGGTCGTACCCTCGACCGGGCTTGCGCCGACCTCGATGTCAGGGGGCGCCGCGTAGCCGCCACGCTCGTTCGCGACGCCCCAGAGCGGGCGGCCCTTTCTGCCGTCGAAGCTACCGCGCAGATCCGTCCCGAGCGGGCTCGTCAGGTGGAACTCGCCGGCGACGTCGAACAGCTCGGCGAGCCGACGCGCGTGGCCGCCGAGCGCGTCGAAGTCCACCGAGAACGGCCCACCGGCGCGGAGAGTCGACCAGCCGAGCCCGGGGACTGTCAGGTAGCGCGCGCCCGCGGCACAGGCGTCACGGCGCGCCTGACAGGAGCCGATGAAGACCGAGGTGAGCTCGAAGATCACATCGGCTTCGAGCATCGCCGCACCGACCGCTGCCGGAGGGTCGTCGCCGGGAAGCTCTGCCGGCGTGGACTCGATCACGATCACCGACGCGCCGAGCGTCGCGACAAGCGAAGCGAGTGCCTCGACGACGGCGCCGTCCGCGCCGGTGTCGGTGACAACCAGCGCCGTCTCTCCCTCGCGAACACCTCCGCACGTCGTCGCGAGGATGCGCAGGGCCTCGAGGCAGTCGCGCCTAGAGCTCAACCACGGCCGCCGTCGGGTGAGAGCAGGAGCGCGGTCGTCGCGGCGTACACGCGTGCTGCGACCTCGATGTCGTCGGTAGCGAGCCACTCGTTCGGCATGTACACGGGCTCGTGCCCGGGACCGAAGATCACGGTCGGAACGAGCCGTCCGAAGCTGGCCGTGTCGGCGAGCCAGGAACCGCCGCCGTAGCGAGGGTCCTCCCCGGTCACCGTGCGATACGCCGCTGCGAGCGCCGTCGTGAGGACGTGGTCGCGCTCGATCATGTGCGACGACTTCGCGTCCGCGAGGACGACGTCGTACCTGGCCTCCGGGTCGGATCGCAGCGCGCGATCGACGGCGCCCTCGATCAGCCGACGCACCTCCTCCTCCGGCACGCCGGGCTGAGGCCGGGAGTCGACCCGGATCGTGCACTCGTCCGGGATCATCGACGGCCCGCCGGGCGGCAGACCCCCGTAGATCCGGCCGACTGCGGTGTAGAGCTCGGGCCCGAAGAGCTCCGCCACCCAGTCCGGGAGCTCGGGCATGTACCGCAGTGCCTCGATCTCCTCGATGAGCGGGACCATCTTCGCGATCGCATTGGTCGCGTCGTGGCGGTGACAGGTGTGCGCGGAGTGACCGATCGACGTGATGTCCCAGTACATGCGGCCGCGATGCCCGAGGTAGATCACGTTGTCGGTCAACTCCCCGAGGATGCAGAAGTCCGCCGAGTACTCCTCGAAGAACCGGATCGCACCGGTCTGATCGCCCATGTGGTCGGCGACCGCCGCCACGATCACCTTGCCGCACCAGCGCTCGCGCTCACGCGCCAGCGCAGCGCCTGCCTCGACGAATGCTCCGACGCCCGCCTTCATGTCCATGACTGCGTGCCCATGGAGCCGGCCGTCCTCGAGTCTGCCCGAGTACGGATCGTCGTCCCAGCCGTGGCAGACGGGCTTCGTGTCGATGTGGCCCGTGAGGACCATGGTCGGCCCCGGGCGGCCCGACTCGACGACGCCGACGACATTGGGACGACCCGGCAGCGCGCTCTGCAGCGCCAGCGAGTCGAACCCCAGCCCCTGCATCCGTGCGTGCAGCGCCTCGGCGATCGGCCCCTCTTCGCCGACGACGCTCGGAATGCGGACAAGCTCCTGCGTCAGCTGGACAGCTTCAGCCCCGTCGACCGCGGCGATGACGGAGGCGACGGGTTCGTTGGTCGATGTGGATGACATCTGCTACCTCGATCAGATATGAGATACGAAGCGACTCTATGCGGCGCGCGTCAAACCTGTCAACTCAGATATATGATGTATGAATGTCGGGTAACGGCAAGATCCTCCCCGCCCAGCTCGAGCGGCGCGTCTACGAGCGGCTCCGCGACGAGATCGTCTCGGGCCAGCTCCGGCCGGGCGACCAGCTCGTCGAGGCGCGTCTCGCCGGCGAGCTCGGCGTCTCGAAGACCCCGGTGCGCGAGGCGCTGATCCGACTGCAACGCGACGGGCTCGTGCAGATCGAGCCGTATCGCGGCGCCCGGGTGCTCGAGCCGAGTGTCGAGGACATCCGCGAGCTCCTGGAGCTCCGCGAGCTGCTCGAATGCCATGTCGCCCGCGAGCTGGCGACCACGCGGCCCGAGGCCGTCCTCGCGGCCCTCGAAGGAACGGTCAGCCGAGGCCGCCGAGCACTCAAGGAACGAGATGAGAAGGGAGTCGCGGACGCCTTGACGGCGTTCTCGGACATCTTCACCGACGCCTGCGAGAACAGTCGGCTCGCCGAGGTGTTGCGAAGCCTCCGCAGCGTGATGCTGTTGATCGGCACGACGTCGATGCGCGCCACCGGCCGTGACCGCCGTTCGCTCGACGAGCACGCGCGGATCGTCGCCGCGTTGCGCAAGGGCGACGTCGAGGCCGCGGTCGCCGCGACGGCGCGCCACGTGCGTTCGGTCGAGCGCGACACGTACTCGGGCATCCCTGCGTCCACCGTCTAGCGCAGCGAGCTCCAGTACGGCGCGAGCGCGCGGCTCGTGGCGTCGTTCGCCTCGCGCTGCGAGGCGGCCAGCTCCCGGCAGCCCGCCTGGCCCGCGATGAACGCCTCCCAGGGATCGTCGTGCGGCGGCAACTGCACGATCGTCTCGATGAACGCGAGCCAGCAAAACGGCGAGTAGACGGGGCTGTAGCCGCCCTCCTGCACGGAAACGATCCGCCCGTCGCAGGTCGCGTCGGCCGTGGCGGCAAGTCGTCCGGCGATACCGGCGAAGCCCTGCGCAGTGAGGCTGAGACGCGCCATCGGATCGAACACGCTCGCATCGACTCCGCAGGCAACGATGAGCAGTTGCGGCCGGTACTCGTGGAGGATCGGAACGACGATCCGGTCGACGGCGTCGAGGTAGCCGGGGTCGCCGGTCCCGGCGGGCAGGTTGACGTTGACATTGAACCCGGCACCGTCGCCCTGGCCGACGGTCTCGACACCGCCGGTTTCGACGGGGAAGCTGCGGTCCTGGTGGATCGAGATGGTGAGCACACTCGGGTCGTCGAGGAAGATCGCCTCGCTCCCGTTGCCGTGATGCGCGTCGATGTCGACGATCGCCACCCGCTCGAGCCCGTGCACGGCTCGCGCCCTCGCGGCGGCAATCGCACAGTTGTTGAAGATGCAGAAGCCGTAGCCCGAGTCTCGCCAAGCGTGATGTCCCGAGCGTCGGAGCATCGCGTGCGCTGCGCTGTGGCCTTCCGACAGCGCGAGGTCGGTTGCGGTCAGCGCGGATCCGGCCGAAAGGAGTGCGAGATCGTACGAGCGGGCGTCCATCGGCGTGTAGCCGCCACCCGCGTCTCCTCCACCAGCCGCCGAGACCCGGCGCATCCGATCGATGTGCTCCGGGGAGTGCACGCGCGCGATGTCGTCGACGGTCGCCGGCTCCGGTTGGACGAACCTCAGCACCTGATCGAGGCCGGCAGCGCGAAGGAGATTCCGGGTCCTGACGATGCGCTGGACGTTGTCGACGAAGATGTCGTCTTCGATCAGGTCGCCGACCGGGAGGTAGAGCCCTCCGCGGCCCATGTCGTGTGTCGCGAATCGGTCATCCCAGCAGACGGCGGCCACCACGATTGCTCCTCGCAGGTACGGCAGCCGCGGGCAATTGACACCTCCGGGCGACCGCTCTAGGGTTTCGACTCAGCTTCCGTATCTCATATACCAAATCCCGTGTCGAGGGGAAAGGTGCCGCAGGTCTCCCAGCAGATGGCGATGTCGACGTCGCGAAATCCGGCAGGTGCATCGGCGGTGGAGATCGTCGGCGTGCGGCAGCGATTCGGCTCCGTTCTCGCTCTCGAGCAAGTCGACGTCGCGCTGGCCCAGCACGAGCGGCTCGGCATCGTCGGCCCGAGCGGCTGCGGGAAGTCGACGCTCCTGTCGCTGGTCGCCGGCCTCGTCGAGCCCACCGAGGGCACGATCTCGATCGGCGACTCACGCGGAGCGCGCGAGCGGCTCGCCCGGTGCGCGTTGATGCCGCAGCGCGATCTGCTCCTGCCGTGGCGGACGGCGATCGACAACGGAGGGCTCGCGCTCGAGAATCGCGGCGCCTCGCGGTCGCAGGCTCGAGCGAAGGCGCGTCCGCTGTTCGAGCGGTTCGGGCTCGCCGAGTTCGAAGAGAAGCTGCCGGCCCAGCTCTCCGGCGGCATGCGCCAACGGGTGGCGTTCCTGCGAACCCTCTTGGCGGGGAAGGACGTGCTGCTCCTCGACGAGCCCTTCGGCGCGCTGGACTCGATCACACGCGGCCAGATGCAGGAGTGGCTCCTGTCCGCGCTCGACCAGGAGCCGCGCACGACGCTGCTGGTGACGCACGATGTCGACGAGGCGCTCCTGCTCTCGGATCACGTGATCGTCATGTCGGCGCGGCCGGGCCGCATCCTCCAGCGTCTGGAGTCGAAGTTCCCGCACGATCTTCCCCGGCGCGAGATCATCACGTCGCCGGAGTTCGCGAGCATGAAGGAACGCGCGCTGGAGGCCCTCGAGGTTTGACGCAGGACGTTGCGCCTCTCGCCCGTGTTCCCAGAACTCGCCGTGTGCTCTCCGGTGCGTGGAACTACACCCCTGCGGCGATCCTGGTCGTGCTCACGATCGCGTTCTGGGAGCTGATCTGCCGGTGGCTTGACGTTCCGTCGTACCTCTGGCCGGAGCCTTCGGTGATCGCACGCGGCTTCTACGGAGATGTTGGCCTACTCAGTTCCGCGGGCTGGATCACCGTCCGCGAGGTCCTCTACGGCTTCGCGATCGCAATCGTGGCCGGGCTCGGCATCGGCACCGCCCTCCATCTCTCCGCGACACTCCGCCGCGCGATCTACCCGATCCTGATCGCCTCGCAGAGCGTGCCGACCGTCGTGCTCGCACCTGTGCTCGTGATCGTGATGGGCTTCTCGATCTGGCCCAAGCTCGCGATCATCGCCCTGTTCACGTTCTTCCCGATCGTCGTGAACACCGTGGACGGGCTCGAGTCGGTCGATCACGAGTACATCCGCATGATGTGGACACTCGATGCGTCCCGCTGGTCGATCTTCCGCCGCGTCGAGTTTCCTGCCGCGTTGCCTCTGATCTTCTCGGGGATGAAGATCGGCGCGACCTACGCGGCGATCGGCGCGGTCTTCGGGGAGTGGTCGGGCTCGAGCGGCGGCCTCGGCTACGAGATGCAGCAGGCGCAGGGCCAGCTGGAGACCCCGTTGGTGTTCGAGGCGGTGCTGCTCGTCACCTGGATCGCCGTGTTCCTGTTCGTCCTCGTCTCGCTCGCGGAGCGCCTCATGATCCCGTGGGCACGCACCGGAAATTCCAGAGGTGGAACCAACCAATGAGTCGCGCGCTCGTCGAACCAGTGAGCCGGGCGCTCGCCCAACAAATGAGCCGGGCGCTCGCGCCCAAAGGAGGCAACGTGAGGGTTCTCTCGCAAGACCGCAAACTGCTCGGGCTGGTGCTTCTCCTCGTCGCTGCGACCGCGATCACGCTCGGCGCGGGTGCGGCCGCCAAGGCACGGCCCACCGCCGTGGCGGCGAGCCTGCCCACCCTGAAGATCGCGCTCGACTGGTTCCCGAACCCGGATCACGCCGCACTCTTCTATGCCCGCGACAAGGGCTACTTCACGTCGGCCGGTGTCAACGTCAAACCGCAGACGCCGTCGGATCCGTCCGCTGGGCTGAAGCTGGTTGCGACGAACAAGTTCGACCTCGCTATCTACTACGAGGGGGACCTGTTCTACGCGGGCGCTCAGGGACTGCCGGTGATGGCGGTCGGCGCGCTCGTACCGACTCCGCTCAACTCGATGATCGCCAAGGGCGGCGGGTCGATCAAGACGCTCGCGGACCTCAAGGGCAAGACGGTCGGGTCGGCCGGACTGCCGTTCGACGCCGCAGTCGTGCAGACGATCACCAAGGGCCAGCATTTCGCCTCGGGTGACATCAAGAGCGTGAACGTCGGCTACAACCTCGTCCCCGCGCTCCTGACCGGCAAGGCCGACGCGATCGTCGGCGGCTACTGGAACATCGAAGCTGTCCAGGTCGGAAACCAGACCGGCAAGAGCCCGGTCGTCTTCAAGATGAACCAGCTCGGCGTTCCGAACTACGACGAGCTGATCATCGTCGCCAACAAGGACCGGCTCAAGTCCGACCCGGCCTACGCGACGTCCATCCGCCACTTCCTCGCCGGCCTGCGCCATGGGATCACGGCTTCGCGGAACGATCCGGCTGGGTCGATTGCGATCATGAAGAAGGACAGTCAGTACAAGTCCAAGGACCTCGCGAAGATGGTCCCGCTCACGCTGCAGGCGCTCGGCCAGACCCACGGGACCAAGGTGACCTGCTTCAGCAGCAGCCAGTGGCAGACCTTCGCCAACTGGATGCTGAAGAACAAGCTCCTGAAGAAGCCGATCGCCCCGTCGACGATCGAGACGAACGCCTACAACCCGAACTGCTGAAAGCCCGCCGTCCGGGAGGGGACCTGCGCCCCTCCCGGACGGCGCCCGTACCTAACAGCCGCGGCCCGGACGTCAGCCTCGCCGCACTGACTCCAACGACGGGACCTCCATGCGCTCGAGGACCTCGCGGAAGGCGCGGTTGGCCTGCGCCAACACCTCCTGCTCGTCGATCGTCGTGAACTCCCTGTCCTCGTAGACGACGTTTCCGTCGATCACGACGGTCTCGACGCAACTCCCGTTCGCAGCGAAGACAAGGTGCGAGAAGACGTGATCGCGGCTCTCGGGCATCAGCGGCGTGAACATCTGGCTGTGCGTGTCGACGACGACGACGTCCGCCTTCTTTCCGGCAGACAGCTCGCCGCTGTCGAACCCGAGCCCCGCGGCGCCGTTCCTCGTTGCCATGCGGAGCACGTCCGGAGCCTGTTGCAGGCTCGCATCGACCCGCACCGCGCGGTGCATCAACGACGCGAACTTCATCACCTCGAACATGTCGCGGCTGTTGTTGCACTCCGCGGCATCGTGTCCGAGGCCGATGTTGAGGCCAGCCGCGAGCATCTCGGGCACGCGGGCGACACCATTTCCCAGCTTCGCGTTCGAGCTGGGGTTGTGCGAGATGTGCGTGTGGGTCTCGCGCATCAACGCGATCTCGGTATCGGAGAGCCAGACGCAGTGGGCGGCGATGCAGTCGGGCCCGAGGATCCCGCAGTCGTAGGCGACCTCGGTCGGCCTGCGCCCGAACATCTCCTTCGAGATCTCGACCTCGCTCAGCGACTCGTTCAGATGGATATGGATCCCCGTGCCGAGCTCGTTCGCGAGCGACCGGGCGTCGCGCAACAACTCCTCGGAGGCGAGCGGAAGCCACTCGATCCCGACGAGCACCTTGATCCGGCCGTTCGCGGCGCCGTTCTTGGCCCGAAAGGCCGCAGCGTTGTCGGCGAGCGTGTCGAGGTTGTGCTCGTCGGTCGCGACGTCGTTCGAGAGCACCGCCCGAATGCCGATCTTCTCTGCGGCGTCCGCGAGTGCCTCGAGCTGGCGGTACATGTCGTTGACTGCGGTGACACCGCACTTGATCGACTCGCTGTAACTCGCGAGCGCAGCCCAGTAGGCCGACTCCGGATCGAGCGCCCGAATCATCGGATACCAGCAGGTCTGCAGGTACTCCCAGAGCGGAAGATGGTCGCTCCACCCCTTGCCGAGGGCAGTGTGGTAGTGGAAGTCGACGAGCCCGGGCATGACGATCTTCCCGGCCGCGTCGATCACACGTGCGTCGCGTCCATCGACCGGGGACGTCGTCACATCGACGATCTTGTCCCCGTCGATGACCACGGACGCGTCGAAGAGCACGTCGTTGTCGTCGTTCATCGTGACGACCGTGCCGTTGGCGATGACAATGCGATCGCTCATGCGGATCTCCCTTTCGAAGAAAAGCGCAGGACGTCGTATATTAGATCTGACCCGCCGTCGATTCGCCGCCTAGAACGTCGCGCGGCCACTCGCCCGCCGCGTGGCTCGGGGTACGAGATGACTCGATCGGGGTATTAACCCGCAGGATGGAGAAGCCGACAGCTTCCGGAGGGTTGGCCGCCGCGTACGGGGAGGAATTCGCCGTGCTCAAGACCTTGTCGGGACCAGTGATCGTGCGATGAGTCGTTTGCAGGCGTTCATCGTCGCGATGCTGCTCGTGCTCGCGACCGTTGCAGGCATGTGGGTGGTGAGCTCCACGAACGCCCTCCGGGCTCAGGCGTCGAAGCCCGAGGTGGCAGACGCACAGGCCCTCGCGAAACGGTCGAAGCAGCTCGATGCCTGGGAGGCCTCGCTCGCCCGCTCGCTCCGCGCACGACCGCCGCAGCTGCCTCCCGTTCCACACTATGCAGCCGTCCCGAAGATTCACGCTTCCGGCAGATATGTACCGCCGCAGCTCGTCGTGCCGGTCTCCGAGCAAACGGCCGCCGTGGCCCCGCCCCGCCGGGCTTCCACCCCACACGTCGTGAAACCCACGCACGTGAGCTCGCAGCGGGGCGCCACCGGCACTCCGACTCCCACCTCCACTACACCCGCGACCCCTGCCGACCCAGGCCAACCCGGCGGCGGCGACGACGGCGGAGACGGTTCAGGCGGCGATGGGTAACCTCGGCGCGCGCGCGATCACGGCCGCGGCGACGGTGTTGCTCTTCTTCGTGCTCTGGGCGGCGATCGCCGCGCGGCCGTGGGCGAAGAGCTCACCGGCAGCCACCGATCCGCGGGTGATCGCGCTTGCCAGTAGAGAGCGCAGTTTGAAGAGGCACGCCGCCGCGGTGAACCGCATCGTCGAGCGCCGCTGGGCCGCCTACCGCGTTGCGCTCGCCCGCCGCCAGGCCTCGATTGCGCTCGCCGAGCAGCGCCATCTTCATGATCTCGAGCTCGCCTACTCCTCTGCGGTCGCGGCCGCCCGCGCCGCCGATGCACGCAGCGCAGCGGCGCAGGCCTATGCAGCGCAGGTCGTTGCGTGGGCGGAGTCAGGCGGCGCGAGAGGCGGTCTCCAGACGGCGCCTGCGCAGGGCTCCGCGCCGGGGAGCGCCGGCTCGACGCGCGTTGCCGGCTCGACTGCACCTTCAGCCGGCGCAACCCACACGTCGACGCCTGCGGTGACGCAGACTCCCGCGCCTGCCGCGCCCGCGGTCACGGTCGCACCGCCCGCGACAGCGCCTGTGACAACGACGTCGAGCTCGCACCATTGATCACCGACACGATCGCCGGGCAGGCCGCCCCGAGGCGGTCTGCGACAGTTGGAGCCCGCCATCACTTCCGCGCGATGGGTGTCGAGGTCGAGCTTCTGACCTCAGCTCCCCCCGCGGTAGCCGCCCCGGCGTTTGCGGCGGCGGAGGCCGAGTTCGCACGGCTCGCGTCGATCTTCTCGCGGTTCGACTCGGAGAGCGAGCTCTCCCACCTCAACCGGGCTCGCGGTGGACGGGCGAGCGCCGAGCTCATCGACCTCGCGACGTACGCTCTCGCGGCGCGCGAACGGAGCGCGGGACTTGTGGATGTGACGGTGCACGACGCGCTCGTCGCATGGGGGTACGACCGAACCTACTCCGAGCTCGCCGGGCGGCGCATCGAGCCGCCGGTTGCGACGCCCGCATGCGGGGGCGCGTTCCGCGTCGACGTCGACGCGGGTGTGGTCGAGCTGCAAGGCGCGACACGGCTGGACTTCGGCGGGCTCGCGAAAGGGTATGCGGTCGATCGGGCTCTGTCCCTGCTCGCACGCATCGGCCCTACGGTCGTGAACGCGGGTGGCGATCTCGCGGTGCTCGCCGACGACGCAGTGCCGTGGCCGGTCGGCGTCGAAACGCCGGAGGGTGGGCTGACACTCGAGCTCGCGCGCGGCGCGCTCGCGACGTCGGGTCGCGATGCGCGGCACTGGCAGGTGGGTGACGGCGAGGCACATCACCTGATCGACCCGAGAACCGGTGCACCCTCACAGTCCGACCTGGTCCGCGCGACCGCGTGGGCGCCGAGCGCAATGGAGGCAGAGACCCGCGCCAAGACGCTCTTTCTCCTCGGGACGAAGGACGCCGAGGCCCGTGCCGTCGCGGACGAGATCCCCGCCGTGCTCGTCTCGAGCTCGGGCCGGACGATCGTCACGGGCGGGCTCGCATGAAGGACCCGACGTTCTGGCTCCAGGCGCGCGCGAGCGGCATCCTCGCGTACCTCCTCGTCACCTCGGCGGTGCTGGCCGGGCTGCTGCTGAAGTCGAGGCCGTTCGGCAGCAAGCCGAAGCCCGCCGGCGTCACCGACATTCACCGCTTCATCGCGCTGCTCGCGCTCTGCGCCACCGCGGTCCACGGTGTGACGCTCGTGCTCGACCGGTCGATCCGGATCACGGTCGCCGACCTGCTCGTGCCGGGCGGGATCCACTACCGCCCGGTGGCGACGAGCATCGGCATCGTCGGCGCCGAGGTGATGCTCGTCGTGTATGCGTCGTTCTCTCAGCGCAAGCGGATCGGAGTTGCGAACTGGCGGCGGTTGCACTTCCTCACGTACGCGGTCTTCGCGGCGATGCTCGCCCACGGCGTGCTGAGCGGGACCGACACGTCGCAACCGTGGGCGCGCGCGATGTACGCCGGGACACTGGGACTCGTGATCGGTGCGATCTTCTGGCGAGCCGTGGTGCCGCCGAAGCGCCCGGAGCGACGTGCCGGCCGCCGCGAGGCGAAACCCGAGCTCGAAGTTTCGGTCGCTAGAGCCGCCCCGCGATCGTCTTAGCGAGAGCCTCGAGCGGAGCGGTCGCCCGCGGCGGTCTGCCGATCGAGGTGAGGTTGAGGTAGACGACGTACCTGCCGACCGCGAAGTGGATTCCGGTTGACGAGGCCGCGGTCGCCTCGTAGGCGGCGCTCCCGATTCCGGTCAGCTTCTTGGGCGTTCCCCCGGGAAGGCCCTGCTTGAGGTTGCTCTTCGCCAGTTTCAGGGCGCCCGTGTCCGTGTAGGAGGCGACGGTGACCTGCAGCTGGGGCGACGTCGGCGTCTTGCCGGCCCAGTTCCCGGTCGTGATCGTCGAGCCGGGCCCCTTCGTCGGCTTCGCATTCGCGCACTTCGTCGAGACGCCCGGGATCGCGGTGATCTGCTTCGCGGAGGCCAGCTGACAGACGTTGCCGTTGAAGTTCGAGCGGGCTCCCGCCACCGAGGCTGCCGTCAGAGCCGCGAACAGGATGGCGATCAGCCGGCGAACCACTGGAACCCGTTCTTCGGGAAGGCGAGCGTGCCGGTGTAACAGGCGCCGGCCGTCGGTCGACCTTTCAGGTCGGTCGTCGCCCAACAGTGAAAGCCTCTCGGGCCGTTGCTGAGAGCGACCTTCGTGTCCGTCTTGCGGAAGCGGTCGGCGAGGAGCTTCAACAGCCACGGCTTCGCCTGCTTGCAAGTGACGCTGCCGATCGCGCTCCATTGATACTTCAGGCCCGACTGCGAGAACGACTTGCACACCGCCCCGGCGGTCGGCGTCGCCCGCGCCCCCGTTGCGGCCCCAAACGTCGCCACTGCCACGATTGCGACCATCGCGGCACCCGTCCATGCCCGTCGAGCCATCAAGACCCCTCCTCTTGCGGCGGATATGCGGACGACGATCGTACAAGAGTCCGCGAGCCGCCGACAACTGCCGAAAGCCCGTCCGCAAGAGACGCATCAGCGGGGTGCTGTCGGCAGGTAGTGCTCGTCGAGACCCTTGCCCGTCGCGATCTGCTCGGCGAGCATCCTGTCGGTCACCCATTCGACCGGGGCCCGATCGTCGGTCCAGGCAGCGCCCCAGGGGTGGACTCGTGTGAGCTCTCGCGCGAACAGCGGGACGAGCGACGCGAGCTGGTGCGACACCGTGGAAGCTCGGGCGACCAGTGCCGCTCGCGAGTGCGGCTGCCCGAAGGCGAAGACGAGGTCGCTGAACCGCAGTGCCGTCCATCGCCAAACCTGCGGGAAGACGGCCGCGAGCGTCGTCCCGATCCCTCGCGTCAAGCCGCGGTCGTGCGGGGTGGCAGCGACGTTGAGCGCGACGAGGCCGCCGGGAGTGAGGTGATCGCGCACGAGCCGGAAGAACTCCTCGGTCGCAAGCTGGAAGGGAATGTACGGCTGACGGTAGGCGTCGACGATCACCACGTCGTAGCGCTTGGTCGTTTGCTCGAGGTAGAGGCGCGCGTCGGCTGTGATCGTGTGCAGCCCGCGGATCGATCCGAGACCGAGGAACCGACGAGCGGCAGCCGTGACCATCGGATCGAGTTCGACGCCGTCGATCCGGGCTTTGGGGAAGAAACGCGCGTAGGCCCGAGGGATCGTCCCTCCCGCATCCCCGAGGACGAGCACCGTGCGTACGGGCCGACCGACGAGCGTGGGCAGCACATCGAAGAGATCCCAGTAGCCGCCGGTGAGGACGGTGTGCGGGTACCAGACCGACTGCTGCGCGATCCCTTCGTTCAACTCGAGCGCACGCGAGCCGTCGGCGTATTGGAGCACCCGCGCGTACTGATACGTCGATTCGCCCTCCCACACAACGCCGGCCGTCCGCTTGACGCCGCCCGGCGGGAGTGCGGCGAGCGCTCCCGCGAATGCCACGACGAGAAGTGACCGCCGCGGAGCGAGCGGCACGGCTGCGAGCGCCAGCAGCACCGCGCACCCGAGCAACGTCCGTTTCGTGCCGACGAGCGGAATAGCGATCAGAGCCGCGACGAAGGTTCCGAGGATGCTGCCGGTCGTCGAGAGCGCATACAGCCTTCCTGCGACACGACCAGACTCGTCGACGCTCGACAAACCGAGCCGCAACGCAAACGGTGCCACCGCACCCATCAGCACGACCGGAAGCGAGAAGAGCGCAAGCACCGCGACGAACGAACCGACGACGATGCCCACCGAAACAGAATCGACACCCCGGAGCGCCGCGTGCAGCAATGGGTGCGCTGCGAACGGGACGGCGGTCAGCAGGAGAGCCGACGCGAGCAGAATCGCTGCGAGCACCGAGCGCGTCGGCCACGCATCCGCGACCTTGCCGCCGATCCAGTATCCGACGGCCAGAAACGCGAGCATCAGGCCGATCACGTTCGCCCAGACCACGTTCGAGCTCCCGAAGTACGGCGCGACCAGCCGGGACGCTGCGATCTCCGTGCCGAGCGAGGCTGCTCCTGCGAGGAACACGGTGACGCCGAGCGCACCCGCTCTGACACGCATCCCCACATTCTTGCGCCCAGAGGAGCGCGGAGCCGGAACGCTCTAGGCAATTCCCTAACGAGAACTGAGTCAACCGCCTGCCGACGAGTGTGTTTCCTTTCGGCCGTGATCGCCCGCAGACTCGTCGCCCTCGCGGCTCTCGTTCTGATCGTCGCCGGGAGCGCCGCTGCATCGGCCCAGCAGCCGCGGCCCGCCGGGATCCCGTGGCACCCGGCGACGTATGCCGTCGACGGGTTGAGCCCGATCGTGACAGCGACCCTGCCGAGCCCGCTCGGGCCGGAGTACGTCGCGTGGATCAACCATACGGCCACCCGCCTGGCGCTCTACCCCGGCTCGACCGAGCCGCCGAACGTGGCGGTCCGAGGACCGATGCAGATCCCGAGTGGTCAGCGCTGGCGTCTGCTCGCGACGTTCAACGGCGGGTTCAAGGCGAACTCGGGCGCAGGCGGGATGGTCGTCAACGGCATCGTCGAAGAGCCCCTTCGGACCGGCATGGGCACGATCGTCGCCTATCGGGACGGGACGGTCGCGATCCTCGACTGGCTCGGACGGACGAACCCGCGAACACTGGTCCTCGCCCGGCAGAATCTCCCGCCGCTCGTCTGGAACGGAAAGCCGTCGTCCCAAGCCGCCGTCTCGTCGCTCTGGGGCACGACCCTCGGCGGTGGAGTGTCGGCATGGCGAACCGGGGTCGGCGTGACTCGCCGAGGCGATCTCGTCTACGCGGCCGGCGACAACCAGACGGCGGCGTCACTCGCGAGCGTCCTCATCCGGATCGGCGCGGTCCGGGCGGTCGAGCTGGACATCAACCCCGAGTGGCCGAGCTTCATCACCTATCCGCAGCGGGGTGGCCGCAGCCCGGTCAAGCTCGTCCCGAACTACCAGCAGAGCTCCTATCGCTATCTGACCCCTGACGCCCGCGACTTCTTCGCCGTCTACACACGCCTCGGCGGCGGCAGCTCCGTGCCGTTCCGCTGAGACCGGTCAGGGATCGGCTGTCAGTCGAGCGACGCCCGGGGCGTTGCCGGCGTCGATCAGCTGTTGCAGCGACCCGCGCGCAAGGTAGTGATCGAGGAACGCGATGGTCACGCGCTCGACGACCGCCAACTCACGATCGTTGCTCGTGTACGGCGGCACGTGGCCGGCTCCGAGCAGCGCGAGCAGGAACTTCGGGCGGTGCGCTGCCCGGAAGAACGCGCTCGTGAGGCGCGGCGGGTTGGTCGTGTCCGCCGTGCCCTGCGTGGCGAGGAGCGGCGGGCTGCCGGCCCCGAACTCGAGCGGGCCGCCCGGCAGCGCAGACCCGGAGAGGATCACCGCTGCACGGACGCGGCGGTCGAGAAACGGACGATCGTAAGCAACCGCGAGCGCGGTCTCCGCCCCGTCGGACTGGCCGGCGACGGCGATCCGCGCCGGGTCGATCAGCCCGCGCAGAACGCTCCGCCCTTGTGCATTCGCCGAGAGGAGCCGTGAGATGACGAAGCTGACATCGCCCGGCTGATTCACGAGGTCGCGTTCGTCCGGCCCGCCGGGCGCACCGGCATTCTCGACCGGGAAGACCGGTGCGGCGACGACGTATCCCGCCTGCGCCCAGGCGTCGAGGAGTCGCCCGTAGAGCCCCGGTGTGGCCGCGAACCCGTGGCCGAAGACGACGAGCGGATAGGGGCCATCGCCCCCGCGCGGGTACCGCACGTACGTCACGAGCACGCGCGGGCCGGCCGTGCCGTTGCGGAAGTGCGCCGCCCGCGTGTGGTCGACCAGACGGAAGACGCGGAGCCCGATCGGTGTGGCGGTCGTCGACTCAGCGGTTCCCGCGACGGCCACCAGGGAGATCACACACAGCGCCACGATCGGCAAGCATCGCTTCATCGGGCTCAAGCTTACGAACCCCGGTCGCGTGATCATGTGCGGGAAATCCCTCATACGCGGCGAACCTCGGGCCATCGATACTTCCGGCGTGAAACCCCCAGCGCCTTCGCATCACTCGGCTTCGTTCAGCCTGACGCTGCGCGTCCGCCTCGACGACAAGCCAGGAAGCTTCGCCGACCTTGCTCGAGCGATCGCAGATGCGGGTGGGCTGCTCGACGCGATCGACCTCGTGCGCGTCGAGGACGGAACGAAGGTGCGCGACGTGACCGTCCTCGCCACCGACGCCGCCCACGCGGGCGCGATCACGGCTGCCTGCAGCGAGCTGCCCGGCGTCGCGGTCGAGCAGGTTTCCGACCGCACCTTCCTGCTGCATCTCGGCGGGAAGATCCACATGGATGCAAACGCGCCAGTGAAGACGCGTGACGACCTGTCGATGGCGTACACGCCCGGTGTCGCGCGCGTCTGCCAGGCGATTGCCGCCGACCCGGACAGCGTGTGGAACCTGACGATCAAACGCAACAGCGTCGCGGTCGTGACCGACGGCACGGCGGTGCTCGGGCTCGGCGATATCGGGCCAGCGGCTGCGATGCCCGTCATGGAAGGCAAGGCACTGCTCTTCAAGGAGTTCGCCGGTGTCGATGCCTGGCCGATCTGCCTGGACACGAAGGATCCCGACGAGATCGTCGCCGCCGTCACAGCGATCGCGCCTGGCTTCGGAGGCATCAATCTCGAGGACATCTCGGCGCCGCGCTGCTTCGACATCGAGCGCCGGCTGCGCGAAACGCTCGACATCCCGGTCTTCCACGACGACCAGCACGGCACGGCCGTCGTCGTCCTCGCGGCGTTCCTGGGTGCCCTGCGCGTGGTCGGCAAGCAGATCGAGGAGATTCGCGTGGTGATCACCGGGGTGGGTGCGGCCGGCGTCGCCGTCACCGAGACACTCCAGGCGGCGGGAGTGACGAACATCGTCGGCTGCGACAGCAAGGGCGCGATCCACGCCGGCCGCCCCGGGCTCGACGCGGTGAAGACCCGCTACGCCGAGCACACGAACCCGGACGGCCTCGCCGGAACCGCCGACGAGGCGCTCGCCGGAGCCGACGTCTTCATCGGGCTCTCGAAACCCGGCGCCGTCAGCGCGGACGGGATCGCGCGAATGGCCGACGACGCAATCGTCTTCGCGATGGCCAACCCGGTGCCGGAGATCTCACCGGAAGAGATCCAAGGTCTGGCCGCCGTCGTGGCGACCGGCCGCTCCGACTACCCCAACCAGATCAACAACGTGCTCGCCTTCCCGGGCATCTTCCGCGGCGCCCTGGACGTCCGGGCGGCGGCGATCACCACCGCGATGGAAGTCGCAGCAGGACAGGCGATCGCGGCAGTGATCGGCGACAACGAGCTCGCACCCGACTACATCGTGCCGAGCGTGTTCAACCGCAACGTCGTCGCCGGCGTCGCCGAAGCCGTCGCGGCAGCAGCCGTCCAGGACGGGGTCGCCCGCCGGACGAGGGAAGCCGGCGGCTCGCGAACCGGCTAGATGTCGTTCCCGAGAACGTTGGTTCATCGAGCGGCCGTCGCGACGAATCTACGTAGTTCTTCGCACGGGAGATTCGGGTAGGTACCGTTCCGCCGGCTCGGCTGCTGATCGATAGTTCGGGGATGTTCGGGCGCCGCAAGAAGCACATCATCGAGACCGGAGAGTGGTCGGTACGAGACGGCCGCAAGCGGGCCCTCGTCGAGAACCCCGACCAAGGGCAGCTGTGGGCGTACGCGGAGACGCTGCGCGACGCCGGCTACAACGTCGCCACGTGCACGGGCGAGCACCCCGACGGGCACGATCGCTGTCCTCTCCTCGAGGTCGGGCGGTGCGAACTCGTTGAAGGTGCCGACGTCGTCGTCTCGACGTGCTCGATCCCGCGCGGAGACAAATTGCTCGCCGTCCTCTCGGCCGAAGGGTCGACCCCTGTTGTGTTCGAGGCGCCGAAGCCGGATTTCGAGCGCTACGACAGTGCAACGGAGAATGTGACGCTCGTCCCGACGCCGGTCACAGAGCAGACGCTACTCGACGCTGTTGCGCGCGCGCAGTCTGCACCGGCCGAGCTCAGCTAGCCGGCCGGGCAGCTCTCGTCGCTCAACGGACGAACCGGGTTGGGTGGTGATGGCGTGTGAGTGCGTCGCTCCCGAAGACGCGGGGCGCTGGTTAGCTCGGCTTGTCGTCGGCCGCCCAGCTATAGAGTGGCCGGCCGCGGTCTGCCGGCAGAGCCTCGCCGGGGTTAGTGACGTGGGGTCTCCCGGCGATGCAAGCTCTCCAGGCGAGTCCGGCGCGCCAAAAGCTCGGGTTGCGCGTCGCCTGTCGGAGCTTCTCGCGCACGTTCGGCCCGACGAAGACGAAGAGAGCGCTGTGGCCGGTTACAAAGATCTGATGCCGCTTTAGGCTGAGCGTCGCTGGGTCGAAGGGCGGCCCCTGCGCGACGAGCTCCTTGGCCCTCTCGAGGCAGCCCGTCTTGAGCGGGATCACGACGACAACTTGTTCGTTGCCTTCTTCCTGCTGAATCGCAAGCGCCGTGAGCAGGTCTGCGAGTTCGTACAACAGCCCAAAGCCAAGCGGCACGAGCTGGACGAGCGGCCCATCTCGGCGAACAAGCTGGAGCGCCGGGCGACCGTTCAGGCGCTCCTCGGTGCTCCGACCGATTCGAACCTCATCGAGCCCGGAGTAGGCGACACTTAGTTCGATCGGCTCGTCGACGCTTCCCCCGACGAGCGCGAAGCTCCGTTCGTTGACAGTGAGTTCCCCCGCCGTCGCGCCACTCGTCCCGATTCTGAAGACGACACCAAAGCGGACGGGTTCCGACTCGCGCGGACCCAGCATCCGGGCAGCATTCACTGATCCGCTCGGAGAGGCATCAGTACTCGACCGCGCACATCACCGCAGCGAAGGTTCGCATCGCGGGAGGCGGGGGACGTGGACGGGCCGCAGCTGTCAAGGCTCACCCCGACGGCCGCCAGTCGCTTACCGCACAAGCACCGGCTCGCAGCACTTGGGTGCCTGTTCGACGGCGGTGCGGATGCCGCTTTCGTCCATTAAAGGGCGGCGGTGCTGAGCCGGAAGACAACAACAATCCGCTTGGCGAAAGCCCGAACGCTGTCGCGTTCGCCGCAGGACTGATCTGGGTCGGCATCGATTGAGCTCCCGCGTCGGGCGTCCTCAACGACCACTCGCGCAGCCGGCGGGCCAGTCACTCGGCTGCAGGCTCATCCATACTCCCGACGAGATGGCGGACGATATCGATGCGATGGGCAAGCGGAAGGATGGGCTCGACGCCTTCCTCGACGACAAGGTCGCCGAAGGCTTCACGGTCGAGACCCGGACCGACACCCACGCAATCATCTTCCGCCGCCCTAAAGGCTTGCGCCGGTTCACGAGCGGCGACGACCCCGGTCGCTTTGTCGTGGAGGTCGACGAGGCCGGCCGCGCAACGATGCGCCCGGCCGAACCGCGGCGCTCTTGACCGAGTCGCCGCTGGCGACAGTCCCGAACACCGAGGCAGCCGAATCCATCATCGCCGGAGCAACGCGAATCAGCGCTCACAAACGCTACCCCAATCCGATCGGCTTGTCGCTCCGAAGCTCAACGCTGCCGCCCCGGGCATTCCATTGCGTCTCGAGTCAGAGTTCGCCTAGGAATGAACTTGCGACCAACGGCGTTCACTGGCCTGTGGCGTTGGCGCTTTCAGCGATGTCGTAGGTGAGTGTTCTCTCCGCCATCGGGAACACACCGCTCATCCGTCTGCGCGCGCTTGCGCCTGCAAACGGTGCAGAGGTCTGGGTCAAACTCGAGTACCTCAATCCCAGCGGCTCGATGAAGGACCGGATGGCTCTATCGATGATTGAGGGCGCCGAGCGTGACGGCTTACTCGAGCCGGGGATGACCGTGATCGAGTACACGGGCGGGAGCACGGGTCCTGCGTTGGCACTCGTCTGTCGCGCGAAGGGGTATCGCGCTCGTATCGTCATCGCGGACTGCTTCACCGAGGAGCGGCTCCAACTGATGCGCGCGTTGGGTGCAGAGCTCGAGGTCATCCCTGGGGTCGAAGGGCCGGGACGCGTGACCGCGCGGGACATCGCCAACATGATTGAACGTGCCGCGGAGCTCGCAAGCCAACCGGGCACCTATGCGACGGATCAGTTCAATAACCCGTATGTGGTGCCCGGCCACCGCGAGATGCTCGGCCGCGAGATTTGGGAGCAGACCTCGGGGCGTGTGACCGCTTTCTGCCAGGGCGTCGGCACCGCCGGGTCGTTGATGGGCGTATCGGAGGCCCTGAAGGGGCGCGACAGCCGGATCAGGATCGTCGGGCTCGAGCCCGACGGCTCGCCGGCGATCACCGGCGGCGCACGCGGCTCGTTCGCAATGCAAGGCTGGAGCGGCCTGGTGCCGCCCCAGTTCGATCCCGCGCACGTCGACGACGTTTGGACGATCGAAGACGGCGAGGCGATCGACATGACCGCCAGGCTCGCACAGGAGGAAGGGATCTTCGCCGGTGTCTCGACCGGAGCGAACGTGGTCGGCGCGCGCCGTCTGGCGGAGCAGCTCGGGCCAGACGCGGTCGTCGTCACGCTCGCGGTGGACAGCGGCTTCAAGTACATGACAGCGGCGCCGTACGGGACGCTCGCTCAGCGGCGTCAGCAGAGCCCGTAGCGGTCGATCTTCATCGGCTCCGGCCGCCATCCCGCACGCCCCGCCGAGCGCTCGGCTGGGACTGCTGATCGCAAGTCAGCGGGCGCCTTCACCTCATGAATGAGACGAGCGCCGTGCGGTACCTCACTTCTTGGTGGGAAGTGAGCGCGCGTAGGTCGTGCCGAGCAGCTCAGGCGGCGGAATCCGGCGGCGCAATGATCGCGGCGAACCGCGCGAGGCTCGCGGCCGGCCACAGCGCTTGCATGTCGTAGTACACGTCGAACGCCGGTACCGACTCCGGGATTGCGATCCAGCCCAGCTTCGACTTCGCGAAGATATGGACGTCAGGCGTGACCGCTGACGGCCGATCGAGCGTTCCCGCGCGCACGTACCGCAGTTCGGGTCGTCCGTACTCGCTGAAGACGGCGACCTGGCAATCCGGACAGCGGAAGATCCGCTGCGCACTGCCGTTGTCACGCGGCACGTCGACCGGCCCGGGAACACCAGCGAGCATCTCCACCCGGTCTGCCTCGATCAGCATGTTGATCACGAAGGCACTTCCGGTCTGCCGTTGGCAGTTCAGACAATGACAGCAATGGACGAAGAGCGGATCGGACCCCAGCCGGTAACGCACCGATCCGCACGAGCAACCACCTTCAAGAAGCTCGCTCACGATCTCCCTCCTCGAGCACGATGGGATGGAGCCCAGACGGTACCGCCAGCTTCCCGGACGCCACCCGAACACGCGGCTCGCGACTAGACAGCGAATCGCGGCCGACCCGCCTCCGGGTGACAAGCCAGGAGGCCGCGTCGATCTCGCTAGAAGGCCTCTCGCCCGGGCGCTATTTCGTCTACTGCGCGGTCGGGAGGGGCGGGGTTGTACCGATCTCGGCGCCTGCCTGGGAGGCGCGTGCTGCCGCGAAGCCGACGAGTTTCCCTTGTTGTTCGTCCCAGAGCTTCAAGCGTGTCGCTCGGAGGCCGTCGAGCAGGGAGATTGTTGGGACCGTGTGGAGAGCGGGGTTCTCGTCGTGGGCTGCTTGCAGGTTGTAGTTCGGAATCCGTGCGCTCAGGTGGTGGACATGGTGCAGGCCGATGTTGCCCGTGAGAAATTGCAGGATCTTCGGCAACCTCAGGTACGAGCTGCCTTTGAGCGCCGCGTCGTCGTAGCTCCACGCCTCGCTCGACTGCCAGTAGGTGCCCTCGAATTGGTGCTGGACATAGAAGAGCCAGATGCCGACGCTGCCGGCCACGAGGAGTGCGGGCAGCTGCACGATCAGGAATCCCGTCCAGCCGAGCACCAAGCAGAGCGTGGCCACGAGGACAATCAGGGCGACGTCCGTCCCGAAGGCGCTCCGCCGAAGCCGCCGGGGGGCCGACCAGGAGACCACCCGTGGCTCGAGCATGAGGGCCCAGAGCGGGCCGAGCCCGAACATCACGAGCGGGTTCCGGAACAGCCTGTAGCCGAGCCGACCCCACCGCGACCGGGCCCGATACTCGTCGATTGTCAGGGTCTGGATGTCTCCGACGCCGCGCTGGTCTGAGGTCGCCGGCGGTCGCGTGATGAACGGCGTGCTCGCGCCGCCACACCGCGAAGGGGGTGTAGACGAGCACGCCCAACATCGGCCCCGAGCACGGCGTTCGTACGCTTCGACGGCAGGAACGAGCCATGCGCACAGTCGTGGAAGACGATGAACGTGCGAACGAGGAAACCGGCCGCGAGCAGCGAGAGCGCGACCGCGAGCGCGTCGGAGATCCTCAGCGCGAGGCATGCCGCTGCGATGAGCACGACGTACGGGATGACCGAGGTGAGGAGATTCGAGATTCCCCGACCGAGGCGCGGCACCGCGTAAGGCGCGAGGGCCGCCCGCAAGGACGTCTCGCCGGCCGGCGCCGAAACCGCTCTCATCCGATCGGCCGTGCAGTGATGTTGAAAAGTTCCGAGATCCCGCATCGAGGGTAGCCGGTATTGGTCCGCCTCCCGCGTCTAGTCACTCTCTCGGTGAGGTGCTCTAGTCCGGCAACGCAGCCTCCGTTGCCGGGCGGTGGCCGAGCTTCCACGTCGCTGCGGCGACGAGGCCGGCGACGATCGTTGGCAGGACGGTAAGGAAGCGGTAGATCAACGTTGCCGCCACCGCCTCGGCGTTGCTCGCGCCGAACGCGACGAGCACGCCCGTCAGCCCCAACTCGACAAAGCCGACACCGCCGGGCGTGATCGGGATCGCGCCAAGAATTCGGGCCAGCGTCCAAGCGGCGAACACCTCGACGATCGTCACCTCGATGCGAGGGACACCGATCGCTCGGACCGAGGCGAGCAGGACAAGGAAGACCGTCAGGTGCCCGGCAAGCGTGGCCGCCGTGAGGAAGAGCCAGCGCCGGCGGATCAGCTCGATCGTCTCGACGCGGAAGCGTGCGAACGTCGCGCCGTTCCACTTGACGGGAGCCTTGTGGATCAGCGCCTTTGCGCGGCTCGCGAGACGCGCGGCGCGGTCGCCGACGCGGCGCGCAACGCGGGCACTCGAGAGACCGACGGCGAAGCCGGCGACGATCGCCGCGAAGATGGCGAGGCCGATGACCGCGACTAGTTCGAGCGTGCGGTTGCTCCCGCCCTGGGCAGCGAGGCCGGCGACGGCGATGATCGGAAAGCCAAGGATCACGAACTGGTTCCAGACGCCCTGCACGACAACGGCGAGCCCAACCCGGCGACCCTCGAAGCCCCACACACGGAGCATCGCGAACGATGTCGCCATTCCGACGGCGGCGCCGCCCGGAGCGACAGAAGACAGCGCGCTCGAGGCGAGCGTGACGCGCGTGGCATGAAGGTACGGAAGGCCGGGGAGCGCCGCGACGAGCGGCGGCCCGTAGGTGGAGAGGTTGAGGAGAGTGGCGAGCACGAGCGCGAGGATCCATTGCCACGAGAGCGTCTGGACGACATCCCAGACCTCGCCGTAGTCTGCGATCCGGGGCAATGCGAAGGCGAAGACTCCGCCGATGACGAGGACGGAGACGACGATGCCGATGATTCGCGCACGGCCGGTGCGGCGCTTCTTGTGCGCTTCGTCGAGCTCGGCCCGGACGATTTCATCCTCCGGCTCGGTCGAAAGCCCCGCTTCGATCTCGCTCGAGGACACGGGCTAGTATCTCGCGCCGACCAGGAGGTCGCATCCGTCAACGGGCCGGGAGGCCCGGCCGAAAGAGACGTCAGCCATCAACCGGGTGTAGGAGCACACCCCCACTTCCGCAAACCTGCGGCAGTCGCCGATGTCGCCAAGCCGGCGCGGAACCGTGAGAGCATCTGCCGGTGGCTCTCCCGGCCGGCACCGTCACCTTCCTGTTCACGGACATCGAGGGGTCAACCAGGCTCTTGCACGAGCTGGGTGAGGCTCGATACGCAGAAGCGCTCGCAGCGCACCGCGGCGTCCTGCGCAGCGCATTCGGTGCCGAGGGCGGTGTCGAGGTCGATACGCACCTCCGAGGCAGCGTTTGCACGACTCGCCGGCGCCGCACCGATCCCCGCCTCCTCCGGGCAGACAGTCCGCTACCGCCTCGACCGAAGCGGCGACCGAAAACTCAACCGCGCGCTGCACATGATCCTCGCCACCCGCAAGCGCTCACACCCCGCCACGATCGCCTACATCGAACGGCGCATACAAGAGGGCAAGACACGACGCGAAGCAACTCGCTGCCTCAAGCGCTACCTCGCCCGTAGCCTCTACCGCCTACTCGAGAACCCGCCACCCATGAACGCTTGACAAACATAGAAGCATCGCTGGCCCAGGCGACGGCCCGGCTAGTAGGCGTGCGCAAGGGCGAGTGGTAGAAACAGCCTGTGGCCTCTCGCGATGCGCTTCTGAGTGGCACGGTCACCTTCCTGTTCACGGACATCGAGGGGTCGACTGAGCTGCTCAAGCGGCTCGGCCGCGACCGCTACGAGGCGGTGTTGGCTGAGCACACGCGGCTGCTGCGGGCGGCGGTCGATGCGGCGGGCGGCCAGGTCGTGGATACGCAGGGTGATGCGTTGTTCTGCACATTCCGTTCGGCGCGCGACGCCGTGGCTGCGGCGATCGAGGCGCAGCGTCAGTTGGCGGCGCACGAGTGGCCCGAGCAAGTCCGGGTGCCGGTGCGGATGGGGTTACACAGCGGGGAGCCGAAGACAGGTGAGGCCGGGTATGTCGGGATCGGGGTGCATCGAGCCGCACGGGTCGGCGCGGCGGCGCACGGCGGGCAGGTGTTGCTGTCCGAGACAGCTCGTGCGCTCGTCGCAGACGACCTGCCTGTCGGCGTGTCGCTCCGCGACCTCGGTGTTCATCGACTGAAGGACATCGATGAGCCGACGCGGCTCTACCAAGTTGTCACCTCGGGTCTCGCGGATCGCTTTCCCGCCCCGCGAACGTTGCCGCCCGGTCGCAGTCGACACACGTCTCTCGTGCTGGTCGTGGCGGCACTGGTCATCGCCGGCGTTGCCGTGACGGGTGTCCTGCTGACAACCGGTTCCGGTTCCGCCAAACAGGTGCCGCTGGCCGCGAACTCGATCGCCGTTCTTGACCCGAAGACCGGCAAGCCGGTCGATGACGTGCCGCTCGGGTTTACACCCAGCGACGTTGACGCCGGCGGGGCCAAGGTCTGGGTGTTGAACAGGTCGGCGCGCACGGCAACCGCGATCGACCCGAACACGCTCAAGGTCGTCCAGTCGGTTGGCGTCGACGGCGCCCCCGACAGCCAGTACGCGACCGGCGGCACGGAGTGGGTCGCCTTCGCCGGAGGGGTAGACGAGATCAGTAGCAGCGGCGTGACCAAGGTCGCGCTCTGGAAACCGTCTGCCACCAACCGACCGGGCCTCGACGCAACTGCCTGCTTCGCGTACGTCACTGGGGACGGTCGGAATGTGTGGATGTCGCAAGGCCGCGACGTCGCCGTCATCGACGCGACGAGCGGGAACGTTCTTCACAAGCTGCTGCTCCCAACCGCGGCCGGGTACCCGCCGAGCCTGACCTGTTACGGCCTCCGCTACAGCGGCGGCCGGTTGGTTGCGATCCGCAACCCGGACCAGTCGATCGGCACAGTCGACCTGAGCTCACGGTCATACACGCCGATCGCCACGAGCCCAGTGATCAACACCCAACAAACCTTCGGTTCAGCGAACTGGGCCGCCGGCTTCGACTCGTACTGGATCGGCGATTCCACGGTGGATACCAAGACTGGCCTGGCAGTGAGAAACCTGACACGTCTCGATCCGAGCAGCGGGGAGGTGACAGAGAGGATCGTCAACGACGTCGGCTTTTCGAACCTCGCAGTCGACCCGGCAAGCGGCATCTGGGGGATCGGCTACCCCGGCACGCCCCTCAGCTACGCCCAACTTGTCCGCTCCGCCAAAGCCGTCCGCGCCGACCCGAGCAGCGGCCAGATAACCGCCACCACCCGACTCAACCACCTTCCCTGCTGCCCCAACGGATCTGTCGGCAACGGCATCGCCGTCGGCCACGGCCGGCTCTGGGTCGCACTCGACACCCCATAGCAAGCCGCCAAGGCATCCCACGTCGCCCCCCAGGGGCCATCCCGGAACGCTGGCGCATGCCACCCGCACTGGTGTCTGACACCTTGAAGGTGTCAGACACCCCTTCGAACTGAGGTGCGCTCAGGGTGCACCGGTGAACGCTCGCCCAGCCGAGCATCCTCGGCATCACAGATCGGCGGGGGCGGTGTTGGCCGCCCCCCAGACCCGCTGGGCGCCTTCCTACTAGGCAGTCAGCGGGGACTTGTGAGCGATGAACAACAGGGCGGCAGCGAATAAGGTGATTCCGATCCCCGCAAGCAGGCCGATCACACCGTCTGTCAAGTTGAACGCTTCGCCGGATGAGCTCGCTGGCAGGAGCCACTGCTCGGCGTAGAACGTGTCGATGTCGCGCACTTGCAGTCGGGACAACGTGTGTGGGACGATGCCCGGCAGGACATGACTCTCCGTGGTCTCCCCGAGCAGGTTTCCTCGATGTTGTGAGGGGTTCAGGCCTCCGTTGGCTCGCATCTGGGTCGTCCGCCTTGGTGCTTGGAACCGTCGTCGCGGGTGCGGGCGAGAGCGAAGCCTCGAGGCTGCGCCTCCAGGGTGGTTCAAGCCACTGCGCTCCGGGGTCTGTCTCAGCGGTCATAGCTGGCAAGCACCGCTGCCTGAAGGCCGGACAGACTTGTAAGCGGAGCCTCGACAAGCAGTACCACCGCTACAGGTTCCACTGCCATACGGGTCGGCTCGCTCGCATGAAGGCCACGCCTGCGCCGCAGCCGCCTGCATCGTCTCCTCCCGCGCCGCTGCCGGGGCAGCGGGTCGACGTCGGCGGGTACCGCCTCTACATCGAGTGCATCGGAACCGGCAGCCCGACCGTAATCTTCGAGGCCGGGCAAGGAGGCGCAGCGGCCACCGTTCCGTTGGAGGGGGCGACTGGCATCCGTCAGACGATCGCCGCCGAGACCCGCGTCTGCGCGTATGACCGCGCCGGGCTCGGCGCGAGCGAGGCGCGTCCCGCCGCCATCGCACCCACCGGCACGCGATACGCTCGAGAGTTGCATGCGCTGCTCGCCGGCGCCAACGTCCCCGGGCCATACGTCCTCGTCGGCCCCTCGTACGGGGGCCTGATCATTACCGCGTACGCGTCAAGCTTCCCGACCGACACTGCCGGGCTCGTCTTCGTAGACGCGGACACCTGCGACCAGATATGCAGTTTCGGCGCCCCCGAACCCGGGACGTTCGATCTCGCTTCGGCCACCTTCGGAGACCGGCCAACCGCCGTGCTACGGGCCGAGTTCGGCTTCCAGACCGACGGTCGCAGCCTCGCCAACCGTTCGACCAACCGGATCCTCGCGACCGCACTCAACAGCGGCCATGCGATCATCCATGATCAGCCTCAGGTCGTGACCGAGGCAATACGTCTCGTTGTCGCAGCCGCCCGCACAGGCACGACCCTACCGCCGTGTGAGCAATCAGGCCTTCCTGCCGCAGGCGGCCGATGTGAGGCGACCGGCTAAAATCGCGAACCTGCGAGAGACGCGGCTGGCGTCGGATCCTTACGACCATAGCGTCGAGGGACATTCCCACACGCTCGCCCATCCCAGTGTGCGTTCCTCTCGTCGCGTGCGCGTGTCCTACGCGTCGTGGATTTCGTGGCGCCGACCCCGCTGTGACGGTGGTCGGCAAGTCCGCTTCCCAGGGTGGCTGCCGTCAGCTGATCGGCACTTCCTGCTTCACGCTGCCGGTCCAGCCTGGCAACGCGGACGCCAGGCTGGACCCGGTTCTGTCGATCAGTCGTCGGAACCACGCTTGACGCTGATCGTGCCCTGGAAACAGGTACCGCTGGGTGCCTGCGCGCATGGGGTGACGATGTTGAACTCCGCGTGAACGCGTGCGTGGATCAGCGAGCCGTCGACAACGCGGCCGTCGAGTACTGCCGTCTTGGTATTGAGGTTTTCGATTCCTTCGACGTGCGCGGTGAATGATTGCGCCGGGTCGGGAGCGATCACGATGTAGATGGCCGTCAGGTGTACGAGGCCGTTGGAGTCCGGCCCGGTCTTTTCGGTAACCGCTCCTCCGAACTTGCCGACGATGTCGCCTCCGACGACGCCGACCATGTTCGGGTAGCCGGGTGCGAACCACTTCGTATAGGTGAGATCGAGGCCGGCGGGCCCCCTTCGGTCCTGGCCCTTCCGGGTCTGCGTTTGGGCCGAGACCGCTGCGATGCTTGCGGCCACGACCAGGACTGTGATCAGTGCGACGAAGCGCTTGCTCATAACTTCCTCCCTTGGTTTTCGACGGCCGCGGGCGCCTGCAGGCCCACGGCCTCCACGATCCGATCCGCCTCGATTCGAGACCGACCCGTTCGAACGCCTCCGTGACGTTGGCATCCAGGGGTGCTCCTACCTCGTTTCGCGCCTATTCTCGCGTCCGGAAGATCGTCAAATTGAGTGCTTGAGGCAATACGTCACCTGACGTATCTTGCGGTTGTGCGGAATGCCGCGAGTATTCGTAGGACAGACATCCACCAGGCTTTGGACATCGTGGCCTGCGTTGCGGTCTCGAATGACGCGACGCCATTCCCGCTCCACGTCATCGACCTGCTCAAGCAACTGGTCGGTGCCAACCGTGCAGGCTACGTCGAGTCCCAGCCCGACTCGCTACCCAACATCCACGCCGTCGAGTCACCCTGGATCGACGTCGAGCACCTGATCGCGTCCGCCAACGAGGCGCTCTGGTCGTGGCCGCTACGCGATCATCTGGGTAGGAAGTCGGTGGCAGCGCGCAGCCTGAGCGAGTCGCTGACGCGGCAGAGACGACGGCACAATCTGTTCCACAACGTGTTCTCGGTTCCGCTCGACGTCGAAGACGAACTGAAGATCTGGCTGCCGGCTCCGCAACGGCAGGCACGCAACTTCTGGTTCTGCCGCAGCAAACACCACCGCGACTTCGGCGAACGCGAAAGGGACCTCGCCCGCCTCCTCGCCCCACATCTCGCCGCTCACCGAGAACGCTGGCAACAACGACAAAATCCGGACCCGCTGACCGAACGAGAAGCCGAGGTGCTCCGCCTCGTCACCCGCGGCCTCACAAACAGGGAGATTGCCGCTGAGCTCGTCATCTCAACGGGGACCGTCCGCAAGCACCTCGACAACATCTACGCAAAACTCGACGTCCACACCCGCACATCCGCCGCAGCTGCAATCCACCAACACAGGCCGAGCCCGCTCCTCGGGCCGAGAGGCTCAGACTGGTAGACCCACAGGGAGGTCGGCGCTCTGGCGTCATTGCGGAACACTGGCGCAGGCGAATGCGTACCTCCCCGGATGAGCGAGAATCTTGTTGTGACTGCGGGTGCCGATCAGGGATGGGAAGACGCAGCTGCAGCCTGGGCCGAATACGTTCGCTCCGACGCTGACGTGCTTTACGCGGAGAACGTCTCGCAGTTCCTCTCGCTCTTGCCCGCGCCACACGGACTTACCGTCGATATCGGGTGCGGCGAAGGTCGACTCGACCGAACGCTCAGGCAGCGCGGCTACTCGGTCCTGGCAACGGACGCATCACCGACGCTGATCCAACTCGCATCGGAAGCTGACCCGCAAGGCGACTATCGCGTCGCGTCCTCGTCTGCCCTTCCCGTGGCGGATGGCGCTGCCCAACTCGTCGTCGCCTTCATGGCGCTCCATGACATCGCAGAACTCGAAGCGACGTGTCGTGAGGCGCGCCGAGTGCTGACGCCAAGCGGCGGCTTCTGCTTCTCGATCATTCAT
Source organism: uncultured Thermoleophilia bacterium (assembly GCA_963821575.1). Taxonomy (GTDB): domain Bacteria; phylum Actinomycetota; class Thermoleophilia; order Gaiellales; family Gaiellaceae; genus PALSA-600. Next base: position 6,249 of record CAWGEJ010000008.1, on the reverse strand, counting down.
CCAGTCTCTAGCGCGGGCGGCTTCGACGCGGACGAGCGGTTCGTACTCGACAGCTACTTCCCGGCACGACCCATCACGCGACCACTGTTCGAAACGCAGGTCGTTCAGTACCACCGACCGCTCAGTGACTACGCCGCCGCACTGTCAGCGGCGGGGTTTGTGATTGCGCGGATAGTCGAGGTTCCATCACAGCGGCGCGCTGTCGGAAGGTTGCCGATGTTCCTGCACATCGCCGCGTCGGCAACCACCTAGCAACCCAAACCTCTGGCGTCGTCCCGGAACGCTGGCCCAGGCGAGCGGGGACCACGTAGGTTCTGCCGTCGGATGCCCGTCTTCGTTCTGGTAGCTGGCCCACCCGGCTCAGGCAAGTCCACCCTCGCTGTCCCCCTCGCAGCAGAGCTCGGCCTTCCGTTGATCGCGAAGGACGTAATCAAGGAGGTCCTCATGGAGGCGCTTGGCCATCCCGCGACGGTCGAGCAGAGCAGAGTCCTCGGTCGAGCTGCCGTCGAGACAATGCTGGCGGTGGCGCAGACGAGTCCCGGCGCGGTCTTGGAAAGCAACTTTTCGACATACGCAATCCCCGCCCTTGGGAGTCTGCCCGGCGCGATCATCGAGGTTCGCTGTCGCTGTCCAAGAGAACTTGCATTAGCTCGCTATCGAGAACGAGCGACGCATCGCCACCCGGGTCATCTCGACGCCCTGCGCGAAGAATCGGAACTCTGGAACGAGGAGCTACTGAAGCCCCTCGGCCTCGGCCTGGTCATCGAAGTCGACACCTCAACCGAGGTAGACGTCGATGCGCTAGTGAGCCAGATTCGCGCCTCTAGTTCTTCGTCCGGAGCGTAAGTCGTCAGGAGTCATACCCGCACGCTGGCCCAGGGCAGCGAATCTCGATTCTCGGCCCGCTATGGGGATCGTAAGGACGCCCAAGCGGTCGACCTACGCCCGTCGGTAGTACGCCTCCCAGTCGAAGTCGCGCCATGATGGTGGGCGTGGGATGGGAGGCACTCGATCGGTGGGGCGACGACGTCGCTCGGATAGAACCGCTCACTGCCGGAGGCGTCAACGATGTGTGGAGCGTGCGCATCAACGGGCAGCTCGCCGTTGGTCGGCTTGGCAGGCGCAGCGACCGGCGCAGCGACGTCGACCTCGCGTGGGAGATGGAGTTGCTGCGATACCTCAATCGTGAAGGGATGACGGTGCCGGTTCCGATCACGACCGCGGACGGCCGGGACTTCGTCGATGGTCTGGTCGTGATGACCTACGTGGAGGGCAGACCGCCCGAGACGGAGGCCGACTGGCGTCGGGTCGCCGACACATTCCGCCAGCTGCACGGACTGACGCACGGCTGGCCCCAGCGTCCGGGCTGGCGATCGTCGATCGACTTCCTGCACGCGGAGACCGGGACGAGGATCGACCTCGGCGTAATGCCGCCCGAGGGTGTCGCTCGATGTCGAGCAATTTGGGCGCGGCTCAGCGGACGAGAGCGGTGCGTCGTCCACGGCGATCCCACCCCAGGCAACATCCGCATGACCGCGGATCGGGTCGGGCTGATCGACTGGGACGAGTCGCGCGTCGACGTCCCCGACCTCGACCTGGTGTTGCCCCACAACGCCGCCGATCTCGACGACGACACGCACGACGTTGCCGCGCAAGCATGGGCCGCATGGGACGCCGCCCTCTGCTACACCAGCGGGTATCACGAGTTCGCAGCCGAGCGGCTCGCCGAAGTGCGAGCGCTCTAAGCAGCGGTAGCAGCGGTAGCGAACCCAAGGCGGCCTTACCCCTATGACCCGCAATGGGCGACGCGCTTCGAGGAAGAGGCCGCAGTGCTTCGTGACGCGCTCGCGCCGTGGTTGGCCGAGGGAATACACCACGTCGGTTCGACGTCAATGCCGAAGCCCGCGCAGCATTCGAGCCACTGAGCGAACTCGGCTACGCCTACCGCGAACATCGGAGTGATTCCCATGCCTTCTTCACGCCGCCGAACGCGCCGACCCAGTGGGAGGAGACTCATCACCTCCATCTGACGGTTCCTGGCAGTGATCTGTGGCGCGAGCGACTTGCGTTTCGTGACGCATTGCGGGCAGACCCTGGCCTGGTACGCGAATACAGCGACTGGAAGTTGGAGAACTACGGGCGCACCGCAAGCCCACCGCTGTCAAAGCGCCCCTTCGTCGCCGGCGTCCTTGCATCACAAGGCATCGACCTGAAGCCAGATGACCAGCGCCTGACGGAGGCTGCACTGACCGCGCGGCGCACCAAGTAGGACGAACTACCGGGCGTCATTGCGAAACACTGGCGCAGTCGGGGGCCTTCGCGCTAGGGCACGCGTCGTTCGAGCGTGCGGACGTCGTGGGAGAGGAGTACGAGTGCGGAGGCACCGATCACGACCGCCGCAGCGCTGAGAAAGGCTGCGCGATCTCCGATCACGGCCGCGATCGGGCCCGCGACTGCGAAGCCGAGCGGCATGAGCGCCCACGATCCGAGCGCGTCGTAGGACGACACCCGGGAGAGCTTGTCCTGTGGGATCTCTTGCTGCACGGCGGTGCCCCAAAGGACACCAAAGATCTCCAGGCACAGGCCCGCTGCGAACGCGCAGACGAGCACGGCCGGTAGTGGTAGCGGCCTGGCGAGCGCCAGACACGGCAGCGCGATTCCGAAGGCACCACAGGTTGCGACGAGCAGGAGACGTCGAGGTCTCCACCGGAGGAGAACAACTCCGGAGACGATCAGCCCGAGCGTCTGTGCCGTTAGGATCAGCCCCCAACCTGCGGGGCCGCCAAGGTGATGCTTGGCGACGTTCGGCCCGAGAACGTTGATGGCTCCGCTCGCTGCTGCGTTGAGGAGACCGAACTGCAAGACGATCGCCCACAGCCAGGTACGTGACCAGAAGTCGTGCCAGCCCTCGCGCAGTTCACGCAAGACCGAACTTCCTTGCATTCGCAGCCCGGTAGGGAGGTGCATCGAGAAGAGCGCAGCGGCAGCGACGGCATAGGAGAGCGCGTCGATGAGGATGGCGATGCCGGGGTTCGTCGCCGCCACGATGATCCCGCCGATCGCTGCGCCTGCAACGGTCGTCGCGTTCAACCCGAGTCGCAACGCCGCATTCGCCTGCTGCAACATTGTCGGCGGAACCGTCTGCGGGATGATCCCTGTGCTGGCCGGGACAAAGAAGGCCGACGACGCACCGTTCACGGCAGCCAGCACCGCAAGCTGCCAAAGTTTCGCTCCCCCGGCAAGAAGCAGCACGCCTGCGACCGCCTGGCTCGCCCCGCTGACGACGTTCGAGCCGACCATCACGCGACTGCGCTGAAGCCGGTCACCCCAAACACCGCCGAAGAGAACCAGCGCGACCACCGTCACCTGCCTGACGGCCAGCACGATCCCGACGTCCGTTGGAGAGCCGTCGAGCGTATTGAGGATCGCGAACACAAGCGCGATCGGAGCCATCGCGCTGCCGAGCATCGAGACGGTTCGGCCCGTGAAGAGAAGGCGAAACTGCCGCTCGCGCAACGGCCCGAACCGGCTCGCCGCCTCTGGTTGAATCACGGAGCCGGGATCAGCCATCCAGCGACTGACAGTAACCGTGGCCAGGCGCGTCAGAGTGCATTGCGGAACGCTGGCCCAGCCCAGCGGCACTGGTGTCTGACACCTTGAAGGTGTCAGACACCCCTTCGAAATGAGGTGCGCTCAGGGTGCACCGGTGAACGCTCGTCCAGCCGACGGATGCCGCCAAACGGCTCTCGACGTTCGGTGCTGTAGTGGGTCCGGGGTTAGTGCAGAGAGATGTCTCTGGTCGAGTAGAACGGCGCGCGCATCATCAGCTTCCCGTGGTGGTCGTATGCCGAGATCGTGACGGCGGTCGAGGAAGGTAGTGCGATCACCCAGACGCGGAATGCGTCCTGGAACTGCAATGGCGCAGCAGCCGTCGCGGTCGAAAACGCGTGACCTTTGCGGTCACGAAGCTCGACTCGCCCAACGTCGGGTCGGGCATCGCCGAACACGATCTCGCCGCCCCCTCGAACGTAGGCGGTTCCGGCGATCGGCGGCCCGGACGGGGCCGGGGGATTTGGCAGCACGGGTTCGGCGGGTACCCCCGGTGCGGCGAGGACGTAGCTGCCGCTAGAGAACGCGACTCCCAACTCCCCTGGCGCGAGCGCCTGCTTGTCCTTCAAGAGAACGAGGCTGAGGTAACGGCCGCCGGAGACAACGTCAGCCCAGACGGTGTACTTCGCACCGTGGAACTGCACCGACGTTTGGCCGCTCACGCTGTCGCCGTGCTTCGTGAAGAGCCAGCCCCCGGCGGCTGCGACGGCCGCTGCCGTGATGAAGGCGGCTGCGACCGTCACGGAAGCGATCGTGGCACGGCGTCTGTGCGGGCGGGCGCGCTGCAGCACCTCGGCCCAATCCTTCTCGCCCGGTTCAACGAGAGCGGCGAACCGCTCGGCGAGTAGATCCGTCATTGCGCGACCTCCTTCAGTGTCAACTCCTGGAGCAGCGCGGCTCGTGCCTGAGCGAGCGTCGCTGCGACGGTTCCTTCCGAGATGTCCAACGCCAGGGCGATGTCGCCATACGAGAAATCAGCGAAGTACCTGAGAAACAGAACGAGGCGTCGCTGTGGCGGCAAGGTTCGAATCGCCGCCGCCAGGGTCGGGTCGCGCTCCTCGTCGAGGATCGTCAGCTCGGTCGGAAGCGCGGCCTCGCTGCTGCGGCCCCGTTCCTGGAGTGCGAGCCGGTACGCGATCTTCCACACCCACGGGGCAAGCGACTCCTCGCGGCGGAGTTTTCGCTGCTCGCGCAGCGCGACCGCGAATGCCTCCTGAACGACGTCGCGGGCAACCTCGGTCGACCTGACGATTGGCGCAAGCGCGTTTAGGAAGCCGTCAAAGCGGTCGCGGTAAAGCTGCTCGATCGACCCCATCAAGAGAGAGAGTCTGACGGGCGATGGAACCTTTATCGCTTGGCAGCCATTCCGCATCGGCGCGGGGCGATTCCCACGCCAATGGCGTTCGTCGGGCGTCTGTGAGAGTCGGTTGGTCGGTCCGTCAGGGGCCGTTGCCAGGCTAGGTGGTCTCCGTGCCGCTCGTGACTCATCAGGCGTCAGGCCGCGGTTGCGTGCCTTGGGAATGAATCGTCCGGGTGTGCACGGCGACGCCGGCCTGGCGCCCGCTGTTGGCTTGATCAGGAGCTTGTCCGCCTTCTCGGCGTGACTCATCACAGACCTGCCGCGCGGTTTCCCTGCTCCAGACCGGCGTACCGGACCCTACGAGTCGGAGGATCGGTTGGGATGCTTGCAGACGAACTGGACTACGTGGTCGGCGTCGATACTCATCGTGACGAGCACGCGCTTGCGATCGTCGACGCGCGTACTGGCGCGCTGATCGCGCAGCCGACGACGGCGGCCCGCGGGCGCGGCTACGCGGAGGCGCTGCGATTCGCGGATCGACACGCGCGAGGCGCACGCGTGTGGGCTGTCGAGGGCGCCGGCCACTACGGTGCCGGCCTCGTGCGCTTGCTTCAGCGCAACGGCGAGCAGGTACACGAAGTCGAGCGCACAAGCCGCGCCGAACGGCGGCTGCGCGGCAAGGATGATCAGCTCGACGCTGTCCGCGCCGCCCGCTCCGCGCTCGCAACCAAGCAACGCGCGACGCCGCGGGCCGGGCAGCACCAAGAGGCGCTGCGGCTGCTGTTGCTCGCCAGGCGAAGCGCTGTCGACACTCGACGCGTCGCTCTCGTCCAGCTGCGCAGCGTCATCGTCACCGCACCGGACGAGCTCCGCACCGAGCTGCGGCGGCGGCCGCTCGGCGTTCTGCTTAAGCGCTGCAGCAGCTTCCGCCGCTCGAACTCACGCACACAGCTTCCGCCGCTCGAACTCACGCACACCCGACGAGCTCGCCACAGTCCTCGTCCTGCGCACACTCGCACGCCGCATCCAGGCCGCGACCGAGGAGGCTGCAAACGCTCGAGCGCGAGATCGTCACGCACATCCGGGCGCTCGTACCCCACCTCCTCGATGAGCCCGGCGTCGGCCCGATCGTCGCCGCGCCCGCCGCATCAGCGAAGGCAAGACCAGCCGCGAGGCTGTCCGCCTGCTCAAGCGCTACCTCGCCCGCCACCTCTACCGCGTCATGCAGAACTCCACCCCGCTGACCACTTGACAGTCATAGGAACCTCATTTCCTGAACATTGGCCCAGTGCGAGCATCACCACATTTCAAGGACTTGCGCTACTCAAGGAACCGTGCAA
>CAWGEJ010000007.1:0-264595 GCA_963821575.1 uncultured Thermoleophilia bacterium | reverse complement strand
GGGCGGGGGGCCTGGACCCGGCGTCGTTCCTGGTTGGCCTCTTCAGCTGTCCAGGGTCTCTGCCCGGGAGCCCGACCGTCCCAGACACGAGCCAGTTCTGCGACCCGCGCATCGACCGCCAGATGCGCAGGGCGCAGGCAGAGCAGCTGAGCGACCCGACCGGGTCGCGCGCACTCTGGCAACGGGTCGACCGCGAGATCACCGACGCGGCACCGTGGGTGCCGCTCATCGCGTCGAAGAACGTGAGCGTCCTCTCGAAGCGCGTCGGCAACTACCAATACAGCCCGGCGGCGGTCGCCATGCTCATCGACCAGCTCTGGGTGCGGTAGGACAGCGCTGACAGCAAGGCCGTGACGGCGACCGAGAGGGTCGAAGGCGACGCCAGTATCGATCGCGCCCCAATGGCTTAGCCACGGATTAGGCGTGAACTTGCCCGATCCTAGGCGCCCATTCCTAGCCTCCGCGGCGAGGGAATCGTGGACAAGACGCTCACCTGCGACTGCGGATTCACCGCCCAGGCCCCCGACGACGCCGGACTCGCCACCGAGGTTCGCCGTCACGCCTGGGAGGTGCATGGGATGCCGCTCTCGCACGACGAAGCGCTGTTGCTTCTGTTCCACGCCGAGCTGGCAGGAGCGCCCGCAATCCCCTCGCCACCACAGACCGCAGCAGAGACGGAGGAGCTATGAAGCGACGCGGATACCAGTGACCGAAGCGGGAGAACCGACAGATGAAGAGAGCAGTACTCGCTGCTCGCCTTCGGCTGGGCTTGGGTTTTCGTCAGAACCCGGGATTACTCCCTCACGGCTTGACGGTACTTCGTCTGTACGTCAAACGGGAGACGACCGCCCTCGGCGCGTGCGCGCGGACAAATCATTTCGAAGGCACGCAAACACGGCCTGACACCTGAAGAGTCACAAACAGCACGGAGGCACCTCGCCTGGCAACGGCCCCTGACGGACCGACCAGCCGAGTCTCACAGACCCCCGAGCGGCTAGCCGCCTCCCTATAAGTCCCAGGCTTCGAGATGCGTGCGGATCGCCTGGACAACGGCCTCCCAGAGCCGGCTTTCGTCCTCCGCGGACCGCTGATACAGGCCGCCGAACGAACCGTCGCCGAGGGCTTCCTTCCACGCCTTCGGAGTTCCGTCCTCGGGCCACACGACCGGCGGCTTGCGCTCTGCAGGCATCACGACTCCGGGAAGGCGCGTCCACGGGAAGTTCTCCGACCACGACGCATGGTCGTACTCAGGATCGATCGCGGCCGCAACCTCGTCCGGTCCTCCTTCCCAGAGCTCATGCCAGGCAATCGCCGTGCCCGGCCGGCGCTGTGTCCACGCCTTCCCCGACTCGGTGTTTCCGCCATGCCCGTTCACAACGAGGATCCGGGCGAACCCCTGGTCCACCAGCGAATCGATGACGTCCGCGAGAATTGTGACCAGCGTCGACTCCCGGAGCGTGGGACTGCCTGGGTACGCGGTGAAGCCGTTCACCCCGTATGGCAGCACCGGCAGCACCGGGATTCCCAGCGGCTCGGCAGCCTCGACTGACGCACGCTCGGCAAGGATGTTGTCGGTCTCGAGAGAGAGGTATGCATGCTGCTCGGTCGAGCCGACGGGGAGCACGATCCGGTCGTCTCCCCGCAGGTAGGCCTCGAGCTGCATCCAGTTGAGGTCGCGGACTCTCAAGTGCCGCGAACGCTAGCGCCGAAGCCGAACCCTCGGCTGGGCGAGCGTGTGGGAATGTCCCTCGACGCTATGGTCGTAAGGACCCGACGCCAGCCGCGTCTCCCGCAGGTTCGCGATTTTAGCCGGTCGCCTCACATCGGCCGCCTGCGGCAGGAAGGCCTGATTGCTCACACGGCGGTAGGGTCGTGCCTGTGCGGGCGGCTGCGACAACGAGACGTATTGCCTCGGTCACGACCTGAGGCTGATCATGGATGATCGCATGGCCGCTGTTGAGTGCGGTCGCGAGGATCCGGTTGGTCGAACGGTTGGCGAGGCTGCGACCGTCGGTCTGGAAGCCGAACTCGGCCCGTAGCACGGCGGTTGGCCGGTTTCCGAAGGTGGTCGAAGCGAGATCGAACGTCCCGGGTTCGGGGGCGCCGAAACTGCATATCTGGTCGCAGGTGTCCGCGTCTACGAAGACGAGCCCGGCAGTGTCGGTCGGGAAGCTCGACGCGTACGCGGTAATGATCAGGCCCCCGTACGAGGGGCCGACGAGGACGTATGGCCCGGGGACGTTGGCGCCGGCGAGCAGCGCATGCAACTCTCGAGCGTATTGCGTACCGGTGGGTGCGATGGCGGCGGGACGCGCCTCGCTCGCGCCGAGCCCGGCGCGGTCATACGCGCAGACGCGAGTCTCGGCGGCGATCGTCTGACGGATGCCGGTCGCCCCCTCCAACGGAACGGTGGCCGCTGCGCCTCCTTGCCCGGCCTCGAAGATTACGGTCGGGCTGCCGGTGCCGGTGCACTCGATGTAGAGGCGGTACCCGCCGACGTCGACCCGCTGTCCCGGCAGCGGCGCGGGAGGAGGCGATGCAGGCGGCTGCGGCGCGGGCGCGGCCTTCACGCGAGCGAGCCGACCCGTATGGCAGTGGAACCTGTAGCGGTGGTACTGCTTGTCGAGGCTCCGCTTACAAGTCTGTCCGGCCTTCAGGCAGCGGTGCTTGCCAGCTATGACGGCTGAGACAGACCCCGGAGCGCATTGGCTTGAACCACCCTGGAGGCGCAGCCTCGAGGCTTCGCTCTCGCCCGCACCCGCGACGACGGTTCCAAGCACCAAGGCGGACGACCCAGATGCGAGCCAACGGAGGCCTGAACCCCTCACAACATCGAGGAAACCTGCTCGGAGAGACCACGGAGAGTCATGTCCCGCCGGGCATCGTCCCACACACGTTGTCCCGACTGCAAGTGCGCGACATCGACACGTTCTACGCCGAGCAGTGGCTCCTGCCAGCGCAGCATGAAGGTGTCGACCAAGTCCTCGCCTGCGCTAGCGTGCTCCTATGTTTGTCAAGCTGGCATTGGCGGGTTCTCGAGTAGCCGGTAGAGGTTGCGGGCGAGGTAGCGCTTGAGGCAGCGGAGCGCTTCGCGTCTGCTCTTGCCTTCGTTGAGGCGGCGTTCGATGTAGGCGTTGGTCGGTGCGTGCATACGTCGTCTCGTGATCAGGATCTGATGGAGGGCGCGGTTGAGTTTGCGGTCGCCGCCGCGGTCGAGGCGGTAGCGGATTGTTTGGCCGGAGGAGGCGGGGATCGGTGCGGCGCCGGCGAGCCGGGCGAAGGCCGCCTCGCTCGTTACCCGGCCTTGGTGCGACCAAGAGATGATGACCTGTGCAGCTCCGAGCGGGCCGACTCCGGGTTGGTCGAGCAGCTGTGGTGCGAGGCTGCGGACGAGCTTCTCGATCTCGCGCGCGAGCTCGCGCTCCTCGCTCGTCAAGCTTTGCACTCGACGAGCGACTGCCCGCAACGCGAGCAATGTCCCGCGCAGCACCGAGTCCTGACGGCGCTCAGGGCGAGTCGCGACCAGGCGGCGAAGGAGACGGGCTCGCGAGAGCACGCGAAGCTCGCTGCGCAGCGGTTCGGGCGCGGTGACGAGCAGATCGCGCAGCTGGCAGATCCCTGCCCGCTTGGCGTTCACCGCTCCTTCTCTGGCCGCCGTCAGCGTCCGCAGCGCCTCACGCTCTCCACTGCTGCTGCGCGGGGTCGTCGGCCTCTTGTTGGCCAGCACACTCCGCGCGGCCCGCACAGCGTCAAGAGCATCGGTCTTGCCGGCCGAGCGAGACTCGCGCCGTACGAAACCGACCTCCAAGACACGCTCGCCACGGTCTGCCAGGAAGCGGGCAAGGCCCGCCCCGTAGGAGCCGTGCCCTCGACCGCAAACGCGCGTCGCCCTACCCCAAGCTGCTCAGCAAAACGCAACGCCTCTGCATAGCCGCCGCTGTTTGTCGGTACACGCGTCTCGTCCACCACAGCGCCGTTGCGCACCTCAACAACAGCGAGCGAGTGCCAATCACGATGCGTGTCGACACCAACCACGAAGTCCACCTCATCTGCAAGCATCCGTCTACCTCCAACCAAGCTTGGGGGACATCTCCGGTGCCGGTCTGGGGATAGAGACCGCTGGCGGCAACACTGTGACGGGTCACGCCCCGAAAGGCGGACAGGCTTCTGATCAGGCCAGCAAGCGGGCGCCAGGCCGGCACCGGTCTCTTCACCCGGACACATCTAGCCAAAGACATCCGCACACCGGCGGAGTCACGTCCTTACAGAGTCACGAACAAAGAGCACCGACACCAACCTGACAAACGCCCCAGACGGGACCCAGACACACTCACAGCGTCCTTTCGCCAGAACCCCCGGAACTACTCCGCCAGGGCTTGACGGTACTTCGGATGCATGCTGAAGGCGACGAAGATGCCGACCGTCAGGCCGGCGAGCCCGATCGCCGCGGCCGCCTGCCCGAGACTGGCGGCGGTCAGCCCCTTGACGAACGCTGCCGCGATCGCCGTCACTCCGAACACCATCATCGCCACGTAGCCGATGAACACCACCCGGTAGGAGCGGCGCAGGTACGCGGTCGTTCGCGCGAGTGTCTCCACGTCGTCGCGCAGGACCGACGCTGCGAGCTCGCGCAGCTCGGTCGTCGTCGTTTGGGAATCCCCGTGCCGCGGGCGGGGCAGCCGCATCGTCATGGCGTGCCCTCCTTTTCCGCTTGAGCCGCGAGCCTAGCTCACGGAGCCGCGCCGAACAACGGCAGGAGCGCGTCGAGGTCGAGCAGGTCTACCGGGACCGGCGAGCGGAAGCGTGCACGGGTGAGCTCGAGATCGGTGTGCTCGACCGGAGTGCCGCGCGGGCTGACGGGGTGGGAGCCGACGACCTCGTAGCCGAGTTTCCGGGACACGCCGAGAGACGCCTCATTCCCTTCGATCGCGCCCGAGACGGCGAGGTCGGCGCCGAGCCCGTCGAACGCCAGCGAGAGCACGGCCGAGCGCATCTCGGTCCCGAAGCCGCGCCGCTGCCATGCGGATCCGAGCCACGACCCGGTGCTCACCGTGCGCCGCCCCGCGAACCGCGCCGCCCCGAGCTCCTGGACGCCGATCGGCTCGCTGTCGTGGAAGACGACGAGCGGCAGCGACCAGTCGTTCGCCGCGAACGCGGTCAGCTTCTCCCGGTGATAGGTGACGAAGCTCTCCTCCTCGAGCGTGTCCGTCCACGCAACTTCGAAGGGCATCTCGGCCGGGTCGTGAACACCGGCGGCCGCGACGGCGTAGAGCCGGCGCAGCTCGGCGACGGTGGGCAGTCGCAGCTCGAGTCGAGGCGTGCGGACCTGCAGCCGGGTCAGCGGGTGCGGGAACTTGGTCAGGAAGTGGCGCCGGTCGACGATGTCGAAGCCGAGCTTCGCGTAGAGCTGCCGGGGCCAATCCTCGGCGAGCGCCTCGAGGAAGACAACGTCGTGGTCGCGACGCGCCTCGTCGAGCGCGTGCTGCACGATCGCGCGCCCGAGCCCGCGGCCGCGGTAGGCGCGCACGGCCTCGACGTCCTCGATCTGCGCGACACGTCCGGCGCTGCGCACCTCGCAGTAGGCGGCGACGCGATCGTCGACGATCGCGGCGTAGAAGCGCGTCGGCACAGCGCGCATGATCAGGCGCTTGGCGTCGTTCAGCTGGGCGGCGATCTCGTCGTCGCCCCACGACTCGGCCACGGTGGCCGCGGTGCGCGCCGGGATCAGCCGCTCGAACTCGACCTCGTGCACCATCGCGGTGTCGACCCGGCGGTCCGGCTCGCGCAGGTGTGCGAACACGAGGTGGGTCGAGCAGGAGAAGCCGTGCTCGACGAGCGCAGCCGCGGTCGCGTCGTCTCCCTGCTCGAGGACGACCCGGCGGTGGTGGAAGCTCTCCATGACGTCGTCCGTCTCGGCTGCGAGCGCGCGGGCGACCCCGGCGGGCTCCTCACTGGAGAGATAGTTCGCGTCGTAGACGTTCGGCACGGAGTCCGCGAACAGGCCGATCCCGTGCGCGGTGGGCACCCGCCGTTCGGCTGCGGCAAGCTCGAGGGCCCGGCGGAAGGATCGAATGCGCTCGACGCTCACCGCCCTATCTTGGCGGTTGCAGTTCCGAGAGCTTCCGTTCGAGGAACCGGCGCTCGTGCTCGGCGTGGGCGAGGTCGAGCGCCCGCCCGTACGCGGCGCGCGCTTCATCGCCGCGATCGAGTCGCCGCAGGAGCTCCGCCCGGGCGGCGTGCAGGTAGTGATAGTTGTCGAGGTCGAGCCCGTCGATGAGCTCGAGGCCTGCGAGAGGCCCTTCTGCCTCCGCGACCGCGACGGCTCGGTTCAGCTCGACGACCGGCGACTCCGTCAGTCGCGAGAGCTCTCCGTAGAGCGCGGCGATGTGCGGCCAGTCGACCGGATCGTCGACGTGCAGCTCCGCGATTGCGGCCTGCACGACGTAAGGCCCTCGGCCGCGCAGCGCGAGCGCACGACCGAGAGCGGCTCGGCCCGCGTCGATCACGGCGTCGTCCCAGAGCGCTCGGTCCTGGTCTCGTAGGAGGACCAGCTCGCCGTCGTGCATCCTTGCGTCGCGGCGCGCGTCGTGCAGGAGCATCAGAGCGAGCAAGCCGAGCGCTTCGGGCTCGTCGGGCATCAGCTCGGTCAGCGCTCCACCGAGCCTGATCGCCTCGGCCGCCAGGTCGCCGCGCCCCCCGTAGCCCTCGTTGAAGACGAGGTAGACGACGGCCAGCACGGCCGCGAGGCGCTCGGGCAGCAGGTGGGCGGGCGGCACCCGGAACGGGATCCCCGCAGCCGCGATCTTCCGCTTCGCCCGAACGAGGCGCTGCGCCATCGTCGGCTCCGGGACGAGGAACGCGCGCGCGATCTCGTCCGTCGTGAGGCCTCCCAGTGTGCGCAGTGTCAGCGCGACCTGCGCGTCGATTGCGAGCGCCGGGTGGCAGCACGTGAAGATGAGCTCGAGGCGCTCGTCGGGGAACGTCGTCTCGTCCATTTCGTCGTCGGCCGTTTCCGGGACGTCGAGCAGTTGTCTCTTGACGGCGAGCGTGCGGTCGCGGCGGATTCGGTCGATGGCACGGTTGCGCGCCGTCGTCTGCAGCCAGGCGCCCGGGTTGTCCGGGGCGCCGTCTTGCGGCCAGCGCTCGGCTGCGATCGCGAAGGCCTCCTGGGCGGCCTCCTCGGCGAGGTCGAAGTCGCCGAGGAAGCCGATCAGCGAGGCGAGGACGCGACCCCACTCGTTGCGGAAGACGCGCTCGAGCTCCGTCAGTGCTCCACCACCGGCCGCACTTCGACAGCGCCGCCGCGGCGCGCGGCGGGAATGCGGGCGGCGAGCTCGAGTGCCTGGTCGAGGTTGCCCGCCTCGAAGAGGTAGAAGCCGCCGAGCGACTCCTTCGTCTCCACGAACGGCCCGTCGGTTGTCAGGGTCGCGCCGTTCTGGACGCGGACGGTCGTCGCCGTGTCGGTGCCGGCGAGCTCTTCGCCGCCGAGCACGCCGGTCGTCGCCGAGATCGCCCCGTACTCGCCGTAGATGCCGTTTTTCTCGTCCTCGGAGAGGCTCTCCCACTCCGTGTCGTTCGAGTAGATCAGCAGTGCGTATTTCACATTTGCCTCCTTCTGGCGGTGTGGTCGTCTCTACGACGAACGAGCGGCCGCGAAATCGACAGCGGCGTCGTGGACGATGCCGGGCTGCTCGAGCCAGGGGAAGTGGCCGATGCCGTCGAGCACCCGCAGCTCCGCAGCCGGCAACAGGGCGGCGGTCTCGGCGACCGGCTCGAGCGGGATGTGATCGTCGGTCCCGTGCAGGATCAGGACCGGCCGCTCGAACGCGGTGAGCGTCGGCGCAAGTTCGTTCCCGTGCTCCTGCACCCACTGGTAGATCGCCTCCAGCACCTCTGCGTCGATTCGCCAGCCGGGATAGGGCGGCGCAAGCTCGCGGCGTGAGAAGTACGCCGGCCAGATGATCGGCAGGCGCTCCGCGGGCGCCGCCCGTTCGAGCTCGGCCTGCTCGTCGGTCGTGAGCCGGGAGAGAAGCCGCGGGCCCGCCGCCTCCCAGCCTCCGTCTCCGACCGCGCCGAGCGACCCGATCAACACCAGGCCGAGGACGCGGTCGGGAGCGGCAGCAGCCGTGTGGAGTGCCAGGTACCCGCCCCAGGAGTGACCGACGATGAACGAGGGCGGCCGCAGGTGCGCGAGCGCCTCCCCGACGAATCCCGGGACGTCGAAATGCCGCTGCTGGGTGTAGCGGTCGAGCTCGAAGAGTGGAGCGAGCTCGTCCGCCAGCGCGTCGAGATAGTCGGGCAGTCCCGGCCCGCCGTGCAGGAGCAGCGCCCGCGGCTTCACCGCAGCCGCTCGAGAAAGGTCAGCGCGCCGCGCTTGTCGAGCATGTCGTTGAGGTTGCCGCATTTGGGGCTCTGCACGCAAGCGGGGCAGCCGTCGTGGCAGGGGCAGCCGCGGATCAGCGCGGCCGTGTCACGGGCCCACCCTTCGAACTGCTCGAAGCCGCGCTCGGTGATCCCGACGCCGCCGGCGTGCCCGTCGTAGATGAACACGGTCGGCCGTCCGGTCTGGGGGTGGAGGTTCGTCGAGAGCCCGCCGATGTCCCAGCGGTCGCACATCGCCCACAGGGGCAGGAGCGCGATCAGTGCGTGCTCTGCGGCGTGGAGCGTGCCCAGGAGCCTCGGCATCTCGTCGAGCCCGGCAAGGTGGTGCGGCTCGGGGAGGAACCAGACCGCCTCGGTCGAGAACGTGGTCGGCGGCAGCTCGAGCGCGACGAGCTCGAGCCGGTCCTGTCCGGAGATCGTCTTGCGCTCGTATCCCACGACCTGCTCGGTCACCTCGATCTCGCCGAAGGTCAGTTCCAGGCCCAGCCGCCATTCGCTGCGGAGCGGCTCGACGATCCGAGTCATCGTCTCCTGCTTCGCCTGCGTGTACCAGTTGCCGGTGAACGGCTCGACGACCGCGTGCAGGGTCGCGAGGTCGAGCTCCCGCACGAGGAACGCCTCACCACGATGAAGGTAGACGGCGCCCTCGTGCACGGTCGTGTAGGCGCGGCTCCGCTCGACGATGCCGAGCACGGAGCCCGTCGCCGCGTCGACGACGGTGAAGGCATCGGGGTCCGTCGACCGCAGCGGGACTCGTGCGGCAGGGTGGTCCCGGCCGGCCCACACGATGCCGGCGGGGGTCTCCTTGAGCTCGGGGTCGGTCCGTGCGGCGGCGATCGCCTCGGGGCCGAGGACCGCGGCGTCGTCGTCCGTGAGCGGCGCTTCGTACGCAGCGGCGCGGACGTGACCGGCGAGCACCCGCGGGCTCGCGTGGTCGAGGATCGCCGCCTCGACGCGGCGGCCGAGCAGCTTGTCGGGCTCGCGCATGAAGAACTGGTCGAGCGCGTCCTCCGTCGCGACGAGCACTGCGAGCCCGTTGCCGCGCCGGCCCGCACGCCCCCATTGTTGGCGCAGTGACGCGACCGTGCCGGGGAACCCGACCGAGATGACCGCGTCGAGCAATCCGACGTCGATCCCGAGCTCGAGCGCGTTCGTCGCCGACACGCCCAAGAGCTCCCCGGCCGCGAGTCGCCGCTCGATCTCGCGCCGTTCGTGCGCCGTGTAGCCCGCGCGGTAGGGCGAGAGGTGCGTGTCGTCGCCGAGCCGCTCGGCAGTGAAGCGGTGGATGAGCTCGGCGGCCTTGCGGCTCTTCGCAAACGTCAGCGTGCGCAGGCCGCGGTCGACGAACATCGCCTGCAGCCGCGCAGCCTCGGCGAGCGCCGATCCCCGCAGGCCGAGCTCACCGTCGAGCAGCGGAGGGTTCCAGAGGACGACCGTGCGCTCGGTGCGCGGCGCGGCGTCGTCGCCGATCACCGTCACCCTCTCGCCGGTCAGTGACGTCCCGAGCTCGCCGGGGTTCGAGACGGTTGCCGATGCGAGCACGAACTGCGGCTGCGAGCCGTAGATGCCGGCGAGCCTCCGCAGCCGGCGCAGCACATTCGCGACGTGCGACCCGAAGACGCCGCGGTAGACGTGCGCTTCGTCGACGATCACGTAGCGCAGGTTCGCGAGCACGTCTCCCCAGCGGTCGTGGTTGGGAAGCAGGCCGATATGGATCATGTCGGGGTTGGTGAGGATGGCGTTCGCCCAGGTGCGGATCTGGCGGCGCCGCTCGATCGGGGTGTCACCGTCGTAGATGGCCGGCTTGAGCCCCGGGACGCGAAGCTCGGACAGCGCGCGGAACTGGTCCTGCGCGAGCGCCTTGGTCGGATAGAGGTAGAGCGCGCGGCTCTTGGGCTGCCGGGCGAGCTCGTCCAAGACCGGCAGATTGAAGGCGAGCGTCTTCCCGGACGCGGTGCCCGTCGTCACGAGGACGTGCTCGCCCCGCCGTGATGCGTCCCAGACCGAGCGTTGGTGTGCGTAGAGCTGCGGCACGCCGATCGCCTCGCGGACGCGCGGATCGAGCTCGCCGGGGAGCGGCGCGAAGCGCGCCTCGCGCTCCGGCTCGGTGACGAGGTGCGCGAGCTCCTCGCCCTGGAGCAGCCCTTCCCAGCACAGCACGTCGATGCTCACGTCCTCAGTCTGCCGACGCAGCGCGCGCCCGAGCTCGTGCCGGTGCGGAGGACGGTCGGCTAGCCTTGCCCTACCGGGGTGCCCGATGCGGGGCTGAGAACACACCCGTTGAACCTGATCCGGCTCGTACCGGCGAAGGGAGTGGCGTTTCAGAGTGACCGTTCCGAGAGTGCTGACGATCGCCGGCTCGGACAGCGGCGGCGGTGCCGGGATCCAGGCCGACCTGAAGGCGTTCGCCGCCGCGGGCGCGCACGGGATGTCCGCGATCGTCGCCCTGACGGCTCAGAACACGACGGGCGTGACCGCCGTCCACGAGGTGCCGACGGCGTTCGTCGTCGCCCAGCTGGAAGCTGTCTACTCGGACATCGGCGTCGATGCTGCGAAGACCGGGATGCTCCACTCCCGGCGGGTGATCGAGGCCGTCGCGGCCTTTCTCGCGACGCACCGGACGCCGCTCGTCGTCGACCCGGTGCTGGTCGCCTCATCGGGCGCGAAGCTACTCGAAGACGATGCGGTCGCGGCGCTCGTGAGCGAGCTCTTCCCCCTCGCCACCGTCGTCACCCCGAACCTGCCGGAGGCTCGCGCACTGGCTGGCGACGGGACGCGTGCGGAGCTCGCCGAGCGGCTCGTCGCCCTCGGCGCTCCGGCCGCGCTGGTCACGGGCGGCCACGGCGACGACGCGGTCGACCATCTCTTCGACGGCTGCGAGCACGTTGCGATCCCCGTCGAGCGTCTCGACGTCGCGGCGACGCACGGCGCCGGCTGCACGCACTCCGCAACGCTTGCCGCGCTGCTCGCGCGCGGCTTGGCGCTCGAGGACGCGGCGCGCGCAGCGGCGCGCGTCGCGACGGAAGCGGTTCGCAACGGCCTGCCCGAGCTCGGTGCCGGTGACGGCCCGGTCGACGTCCTCAACGTGAAAGGAACGCATGCAGACAGGTGACTCTCTCCGGCGGCTGCGTGAAGCGAAGCCGCTCGTTCACCAGATCGCCAACTACGTCGTGATGAACGAGACCGCGAACGCGACCCTCGCCCTCGGTGCTCTGCCGGTGATGGCGCACGCGCGCGAAGAAGTCGAGGAGATGGTGGCGATCGCGGGAGCGCTCGTGCTGAACATCGGCACGCTCTCACCGCACTGGGTCGACGCGATGGTGCTGGCGGGCCGCGCGGCCAACGAGCACGGTGTCCCGGTGGTCCTCGATCCGGTGGGCGCCGGAGCGACGACGTATCGCACCGAGACGGCCAAGCGCATTCTCGACGAGGTGCAGGTGACCGTCGTGCGAGGGAATGCGGGCGAGATCGCCACACTCGTGGGCGTGGAGGCGGAGGTGCGCGGAGTCGAGTCGATCGACGCAGGCAGTGATCCCGCCGAGCTCGCGCGGACCGCCGGAGCGCGGCTCGGCACGGTCGCGTCGGTCACCGGGCCGATCGATCACGTCTCCGATGGGGGGACCGTCGTCTCCGTGGCGAACGGCGATCCCCTGCTGGCGACGATCACGGGCACCGGGTGCATGTCGTCCGCGCTCACCGGCTGCTTCCTCGCAGTCAACCGTGAGCGGCCGCTCGAGGCCGCCGCCGAGGCGCTCGTCGCCTTCGGCGTGGCGGGCGAGGATGCCGCACGCGGTGCGCGCGGCCCCGGCTCCTTCCACGTCGCGCTCTACGACGCGCTCGCTGCGCTCGACCCCGCAACTCTGGACGCCCGGGCCCGAACATCGTGAGAGTGCATGCGCTCGTTGCGGATCTTGAGTCGGCCCGGCGAGCCGTCCTGGCCGGAGCGACCGTCGTGCAGCTGCGCGTGAAGGCGCCGACGGCGGACGTCGTGGCAAGCGGGCGCTGCTTTGCCGGCCTCGGAGTGACGTTCATCGTCAACGACGACGTCGAGGCTGCCGTGACGCTCGGCGCGGACGGCGTCCATCTCGGGCAGGACGACCCCGGAGCTCTCGAGGCGCGGGCCCACGGGCTCCTGCTCGGCCGCTCCGTCGCAACTCTCGAGCAGGCTCTTGCCGCGGGCGCTGACTACCTCGGGGCGGGGCCGGTGTGGGAGACACCGTCGAAGGCGGACGCCGAGCCGGCCATCGGGCTCGAGGGACTGCGCGCCATCAGCAGCGCCGTGGACGTTCCTGTGGTCGCGATCGGAGGCATCGATGCGTCGAACGCGCGCGCGTGCATCGACGCCGGGGCCGCCGGAGTGGCAACGATTCGCGCTGCATTCGATCCGAACGTGAGGAGGGCGGTTGACGCGGCTCTCGGCGAGCGGTGAGCTCGGGCTGCTGGCGGAGCTCGAGCGCCGCGGCCTGATCGTCGGCGTCGAGCACGACGCCGCGCTCGTCGGCGGTCTCGTCGTCACGCAGGACGCGCTCGTCGAGGGTGTCCATTTCCGGTTCGACTGGCTCGAGTGGCGCGAGCTCGGGTTCCGTGCCGCCGCCGTCAACCTCAGCGACCTCGCCGCCTCCGGCGCGAGACCCGAGGCGCTGCTCGTGACGCTCGCCGTGCCCGCGAGCACCGAGACCGCCGACGTGATCGCCTTCTACGAGGGGATCGCCGAGACGGGGGTGCCCGTCGTGGGCGGCGACACGACCTCCGCTGGCACGGTCGTCATCTCCGTGACGGCGCTCGGGCACAGCGAGCGGGTCCCGGGCCGGTCCGGTGCCCGGCCGGGCGACGTGCTCGTCGTCACCGGCCCGCTGGGCGCTGCGGGAGCCGCCTTTCGCTCGCAGTCCTACGCACGCCCGCCGCTGCGGATCGCCGAAGGGCTGGCGCTCGGTCGCCGCGCGCACGCGATGCTCGACGTCTCGGACGGCCTCGCCGTCGACGCGCGCCACCTCGCCGAGCGCTCGGGCGTGCGGATCGAGCTCGAGCTCGACGACGTGCCGCTCGCGCCGGGCGCGACGATCGACGACCTCGGCTTCGGCGAGGACTTCGAGCTGTTGGCGTCCGTCGCTGACCCGCAGGGACTGTCCGTGATCGGCCGGGTCGATGCCGGCGAAGGCGTCGGCATTCTTCGCGGCGGCGCGCCGTACGCGCTCCCCGGCTGGGAGCACTTTCGCGGCTAGAAGTACGGCTCGAAGGTCTTCTGGAAATGCTTCATCGGGCGGGCGCCGTACACCGTCTCGCGGGCCTCGCCGTCCTGGAAGAGCATCACCGTCGGCAGGGACAGCACGCCGAAGCGGCTGGCGGTGCGGGGGTTCTCGTCGATGTCGAGCTTGACGAATTCGACCCCGGCGTGAGCTGCGGCGAGCTCGACGAGGGCGGGCTCGATCGCCTTGCACGGCCCGCACCACGGCGCCCAGAAGTCGACCACGACCGGCCTGTCCGCGGCCAGGACGTCGGTGTCGAAGGTGTCGTCGGTGACGCTGCGCACTCGAGCCAGGCTACCCGCGCAGGCGCAGCAGGGGCACGGCCCAGGCGGCTTCGAGCACGATCGCCTTGCTCATCTTCGATTGTCCAGCCGTGCGGTCGGCGAACGTGATCGGGATCTCGACGACGCGGAACCCGGCGCGCTTCACACGGTAGGTCGTCTCGATCTGGAACGCGTAGCCGCGCGGCCGGATCGCGTCGAGGTCGATCCGTTCGAGGACGGTCCGCCTGAAGCACTTGAATCCGCCCGTCGGGTCCTTCACGCCCATCTGCAGAAAGAGCGCGGTGTACAGCGACGCTCCGCGCGAGATGGCTCGCCGGACGATGCCCCAGTTCCTGACGCCTCCGCCCTCGATGTACCGGGAGCCGAGCACGAGATCGGCGCCCGCCTCGGCCGCCGCGATCAAGCGCGGCACGTCCTGCGGGTCGTGTGAGAAGTCGCAGTCCATCTCGAGGATGAGCTCAGCGTCGGTTGCGAGCGTCTGCCGGAACCCGGCGAGGTACGCAGGCCCGAGCCCCTCTTTCTGCGGACGGTGCAGAACGTCGACGAAGTCGAGCTCTGCCGCGAGCCGGTCGGCGATCTCGCCCGTCCCGTCCGGGGAGCTGTCGTCGATCACGAGGACCCGGTCGCCTGCCCGCAGGACCGGTCGGAGGGCGGTCAGCATCGGCTCGAGGTTCGCCCGCTCGTTGTAGGTCGGAAGGCAGACGGTCGCGCGCATCGGCGCGCCTATGATCGCTACGTGGCCGAACTTCCGCGGAACGAACTGCTCGCGGAGCAGTTCGACCTGCTCGCCGACCTGATGGAGCTCGAGGGCGCCGACGGCTTCCGCATCGGCGCCTATCGCAAGGCGTCGGCGCGGATCCGGGAGACCCCGACGTCCGTCGCGCAGCTTGCACTCGACGGGAAAGCGAAGCAGCTGCAGGGGATCGGGAAGACGATCGAGGCCAAGATCGTCGAGGTCGTCGACGACGGCGAGATCCATGCGCTGACCAAGCGCAAGGCGGAGGTGCCGGAAGAGGTCGCCGTGTTCATGCGCCTTCCCGGTCTCGGCCCGAAGACCGCACGCCGGATCTGGCAGGAGCTCGGAATCACGACCGTCGCCGAGCTGCAGGCGGCCGCGGAGGCGGAGCAGCTGCGCGGGCACGCCGGCATCGGGCCCGGGACTGAGGCGAAGATCGCGGCGGCGCTCGCCCAGCCGCAGGCGACCGAAGGCCCCCGGCGGGCGCTGCTCGGAACGACGCTGCCCAAGCTGCGGGGAGTCGTCGAGGTGCTGCGCGATCACCCTGCATCGGTCGAGGTGTCCCTCGCCGGCTCGGCGCGCCGCATGCGCGAGACCGTGCGCGACCTCGACATCATCGCGACGGCGACCGACCCGCCCGCGCTCGTCGATTTCTTCTGCTCGCAGCGCTGGGTCGTCGACATCGCTGCCAAAGGGCCGACGAAGGCGACAGTCGTCGCACATGACGGCTCACGTTTCGATCTTCGCGTCGTGCCGCCGGAGAGCTACGGCAACCTGCTTCAGCATTTCACGGGATCGAAGAACCACAACGTTGCGCTACGCGAGGATGCTGTGCGCCGCGGCTACTCCGTCTCCGAGTACTCGGTGACGGACGTCGAGTCGGGCGACGAGCATCGTTTCGCGCGCGAGGACGATGTGTATCGCTTCCTCGGCTACGACTGGATCGCGCCGGAGCTGCGAGAGGACGGCGGCGAGCTGGCGGCCGCGCGAGACGGCTCGCTGCCGGAGCTCGTCGAGCTCGGCGACCTGCGGGGCGACCTGCACACCCACACGACCTGGTCCGACGGTAAGGACACGCTCGAGGACATGGTGGCCGCCGCTCGCTCGCGGGGGTACTCCTACTACGCGATCTGCGACCACTCGCAGCGGCTCCGCGGCGACCTGCTGAAGCGGCAGTCGGAGGCGATCGACGAGCTCAACGCCGCGGTCTCTCCCTTTCGCATCCTCAAGGGAATCGAGGTGAACATCCGCCCCGACGGCGCCCTCGACGTCTCCGATGCCGAGCTGGCGACGCTGGACTGGGTCGTCGCCTCCGCGCACTCGCGGTTCGATCACAACCCGACCGAGCGGATCCTCGCGGCTATGGACAGCCCGTACGTCGATTGCATCGGCCACCCGACCAGCCGGCGCATCGGCAAACGGGCACCGGCGGCGATCGATCTCGAGCGTGTGATCGAACGGGCGCTCGAGACCAAGACGTTCATCGAGATGAACTCCCAGCCCGACCGGCTCGACCTGAGCGACGTTCACGCGCGCGCCGCCCGCGAGGCCGGCCTGAAGCTGGTGATCGACTCCGACGGGCACCAGATCGGCGCACTCGACTACGTCGAGCTCGGCGTCGGCCAGGCCCGTCGTGCGTGGCTGACGAAGGACGACGTGCTCAACACGCGGACGTGGAAGCAGATCGAGAGGCTGCGCAAGAAGCGATGACGTTTCGCGACGACCTGAACCGCGCGGCCGACTGGGCGGACGCGTATCTGAAGCGGGTCGGCGACCTGCCGGTAGCGGCGCGCGTGGAGCCGGGGGCTGTGCGCGCGAGCCTGCCGGAGTCGCCTCCCGAGCACGGCGAGCCGTTCGAGGCGCTGCTGCACGATCTGGACGAACTGATCCTGCCGGGCCTCACGCACTGGAACCACCCGCGGTTCTTCGCGTGGTTCGCGAACACCGGCTCCGAGCCGGGGATCCTCGCCGAGCTCCTGATCGCGACCCTGAACGTGAACAACATGACGTGGCTCTCCTCGCCCGCTGCGACCGAGCTCGAGGTGACGGTCCTGGACTGGCTCGCGCAGCTCCTCGGCCTGCCGCGCGGCTGGCACGGCCACCTCGAGGACACGGCATCGACCGCGACGGTCGCTGCGCTCGCGGCCGCGCGCACCCGCAGGCCCGGTGGGGTCGTCTACGCCTCGGAGCAGGCGAACATCAGCGTCGAGAAGGCGGCGCGGCTGGTCGGGCTCGAGTTTCGCAAGGTCGGCGTCGACGACGAGTTCCGGATGCGCGCCGATCTCGACCTCGCCGACGCGACAGCTGTGGTCGCAACCGTCGGCACCACCGGCACGACGGCAGTCGATCCCGTTCCCGAGCTGGCGCGGCGCTGTGAGGACGTCGGGGCGTGGCTGCACGTCGATGCCGCCTACGCCGGCTCCGCGGCGGTGTGCCCCGAGCTTCGCTGGTGCCTCGAGGGTGTCGACCGCGCCGACTCCGTCGTCGTCAACCCTCACAAGTGGCTCTTCACTCCGATGGACTGCTCGGCGCTCTGGACGCGGCGCCCGGAGGCATTCCACGAGGCGTTCTCGCTCGTCCCCGACTACCTGGCGGCGACGGATGCGGCGATCGACCTGAAGGACTACGGGCCGGCGCTCGGACGGCGCTTCCGGGCCCTCAAGCTCTGGGCGGTGCTGCGCTGGTACGGCGCCGACGGACTACGCGCCCTGATCCGCGAGCACGTGCGGTTGGCGCAGCTCTTCGCGTCGCTCGTGGAGGCCGAGCCCGGGTGGGAGGTCGTTGCCCCTCATCCGTTCTCGACCGTGTGCTTCCGGCACGTCGGGGTGGACAACGTCGAGCTCGCGCGTGCGGCGACGGCGACGGGCGAGCTCTTCGTCGCCCCGGCGGGGCTGCGCGGGCAGGAGATCATCCGGTTGGCGATCGGGAACGCGCAGACGACCGAGCACGACATCCGCCGCTCCTGGGAGGTGCTGCGCGCGTGCGCCGCAGATATCGCGCAGTAGCGTTCGACCTCTGGGAGACCCTGATCGACTGGGACCGTGACGCGGCCGCCGCGCTTGCGACCGAGGTCGACGCTCTGGTCGGTGGAGGCTTCGGTGCGCGGTGGAGCCGGTCCACGACGCGCTACAACGCGCCGATTCGCGTCGCCCTCTCCGAGGCCGGCGTGCCGGAGCGCCTCCACGACGAGATCTGCGCGCTGCGGCTGCGGCACCATCGGGTCGCACTCGTGCCGCGCCCCGGCGCGGTGGCGACGCTGCGCCGCCTGCGTGAGGACGGGTACCTGCTCGGCCTGATCACGGTCTGCAGCGAGGACATCGAGGTGCTGTGGCCGGAGTCCGAGTTCGCGGGGCTCTTCGACGCCGAGGTGTTCTCCTCGGACGTCGGGTTCTCGAAGCCGGACCCGCGGATCTACCTGCGCTGCTGCGAGCTCCTCGGCGTGGAACCGGCCGAGGCGGTGTTCGTCGGTGACGGAGCGAACGACGAGCTCGCCGGCGCCCGCCGGGTGGGGATGGATGCGATCCTGATCCACCGCGACGGCGAGGACCCGCTCTGGCCCGGCCTCGAGGTCTGGGACGGGCCGCGGGTGACCTCGATCCCCGGCGTGCTCGACGTGCTCGCGTGAGCCTGACGATCCGGCCCTCCGGCCGCGAGGAGGCGGAGACCCACTTCGCTCTCCAGCGTGCTGCGTCGCTCGCCGGGGTCGCGCACGTCTTCCCGCCGGAGCTCTACCCGTTCCCGGACGACGCGGTTCGGGCACGCTGGCGCGAGTTCACCGGTGGGAGGCTGCTCGCAGAGCGAGACGGCCGTCCTGTCGGCCTGGCCGCGTTCGAGGCGTGCTGGCTGCACGGACTGTACGTCGCGCCCGAGGAATGGGGCAGCGGGGTCGCGGGAGAGCTGCACGATGCGGCGCTCGCGGCGATGCCGGACTGCCCCGAGCTGCATCTCTGGACGTTGGAGGCGAATCACCGCGCCCGGCGGTTCTACGAGCGGCGCGGCTGGCGCCTGAGCGGCGACACCCGTGTCGTGCCGTATCCACCGCAGCCGCTCGACGTCGGCTACGTGCTCGTGCGCGAAGAGCCGTAGCCGAGCGCCTCGAGCGCGGCGTCGTGCAGCGCGACTCGGTATCGCCACAGGGCGTGCCCCGTCTGCAGCAGGCGCTCCCGCAGAGGCCCGGCGAGCTCGGCGAGCGACCCCCAGCGGGCACCCGCGATCTCCTCCGCGTCGCGCGGCGCGAGCACCGTGTCCTCGGTTTCCGCGAGGAAGACGTGCGTCTGCCAGGCCACCGCCCGCTCGCCGTGGGTGAACGACGCGCGCGTCGCGACGAGGTAGCGCGTCAGCCGCACCCGGAGCCCGGTCTCCTCGAGCCCTTCGCGCTCCGCGCCCAGGACGAAGCCTTCGCCGGGCTTGATGCCGCCGCCCGGCGGCCGCCAGATCCCGGCGGCGAAGTGGGGCTTGCGGATCAGCGCCAGCCGCTCGCGCGGATCGAGGATGAAAAGCGTCACGTCGTGCAGGCGCCCCGGGTCGTAGGTCGCGAGCGCGTACTCCCGGTCGGTCACCTCACCGGCCCATTCGAGGTCGATCGGATCGCCGTAGGCCGCGCGTAGCGGCGCGAGGACTTCGTCGGTCACGTGCACAATCCGGATCATGCCCCGTGTGCGCAGGCCCAGGCGCCAGGCGCCGGCGCTCGAGCTGCTCGAGGCGACGCTGCCCGAGCTTCGGCGCGGCCTGACCGAGTCGGCTGCTCGCACGATCGCCTACGAGCTCTTCGAGAAGCTCGGCTTCGGCGCGGTCGCCGTGACCGATACGCACGAGGTGCTGGCCTTCGTCGGGGCGGGCGCCGACCATCACGGCGCCGGCGACCAGCCGATCCGCCCGGTCTACGAGGCGCTCGCCCAACGCAGGCCGTTGCTGGCTCCGCTCGGGATCCGCACCGAATGCGTGCACCCCGCCTGCCCGCTCGGCGCCGCTGCGGTCGTCCCCCTGCAGTTGACCGACGGCCCCGCCGGCGCGGTCGTCGCCTACGCCACCGCGGGCTCGCCGATCGACGAGGCAGCGGTCGAGACGCTCTACCTCCTCGGCACCCAGCTCTCCGCGCAGCTCCAGCTCTCCGAGCTCCACTCCGCGACCACGACCGCGCTGCAGGCACAGATGGAGCCGCACTTCGTCTTCAACGCGCTGAACACGATTGCGGCATTCATCCGCACCGAGCCGGAGCGGGCGCGCAGCCTCGTGCTCGCTTTCGCGGATCACCTGCGCAGCCGGCTGGCCCGGCCGGGCGAGTTCATCACGCTCGAAGAGGAGCTTCGCCATGTGGGCAGCTATCTCCAGCTCGAGCAGGCTCGCTTCGGCGCACAGCTCGAGGTGACGATCGACGCAGCCCCCAGCGCACTCGCGGTTCGCCTGCCGCCGTTGCTCGTGCAGCCGCTCGTCGAGAACGCGATCAAGCACGGCAAGACCGACCGGCCGCTGCACCTGCTGGTCCGCGCCCGCGTCCGGCGCGGGCGGCTGCACGTCACCGTGCGCGACGACGGGCGGGGCATCGCGCGCGACGTGATCGAGCGCGTGCTCGAACCGGGCGTCGGCGACGGCACGGGTCTCGGGCTCACGAATGTCAACCAGCGCCTGATCGCGCACTACGGGGAGAGCGTGCGTCTGCGCTCGTTTCCGTTCGGGACCGTCGTGCGCCTCGAGGTTCCCGTCGACGTCGAACGCGGGGCGGCATGATCCGCGCGCTGCTGGTCGACGACGAGGCCCCGGCGCGGTCCGAGCTGCGCTACCTGCTGGCGGCGCACTCGGACGTGCAGGTCGTCGGCGAGGCGGCCGGGTCGCGCGAGGCGATCGACCTCGCCCGCGCGAACGAGCCGGACGTCGTCTTCCTCGACGTCGAGATGCCCGGCCTGACCGGCGTCGAGGCCGCCCCGCTCGTTCGCGAGCGGACCGATCCGCCCGCCGTCGTCTTCGTAACCGCTCACGAGCGCTATGCGGTCGACGCCTTCGCCGTCGAGGCGTTCGACTACCTCCTGAAGCCCGTCGACCCGGATCGGCTCGCCCGAGTGGTGGAGCGGCTGCGGGAGCGGTCGGTGGAGAACGCCGCGCCGGTCGAGAAAGTGGCGGTGGTGTCGGCCGGCGGCACCGAGCTGCTCGACTACGACCAGGTGCACTACGCGCAGGCGGACGGTGACTACAGCCGCGTCCACACCTACGACCGCTCGTATCTCTGTACCGCGTCGCTCGGGGAGCTCGAGGAGAGGCTGCCGGCAGGTCGCTTCGCGCGCATCCATCGCTCCTACCTCGTCAATCTCAGCAAGGTGGTGGCCGTTCGCAGGGTCGCCCCGGAGCGGCTCTGTCTGCAGCTCGGCGACGCACACAAGACCGAGCTCGACGTGGCGCGCCGCCAGGCGCGGCAGCTGCGCGACCGGCTCGGCTTCTAGAGACTCGGCTCTACAGACGCCGCAGCAGGCCGGCGAACGCGTCCGTCGAGTGGACGACCACGTCGGCGCGCTCGCCGAGCTCCGACGGGCCCTCCGCCGAGATGACCGCGACCCGGACGGCCGCCTCGAGGCCGTCGAGCGCCGCGAACCCGTCGAGGTCGGTCGTGTCGTCCCCGGCGTACAGGGCGCGCCGCAGCCCGCTCTCCTCGAGCAGGTGCAGGACGGCGGTGCCCTTCGTCGCGTCGACTGGAGGGAGCACCTCGAGCACCATCCGACCCCAGCGGGTGCGCAGCCCCTCGGCGAGCGCCGCCGCCTCGACGGGCGCCAGGTCGGCGCGCGCCTCGGCCTCGTCGGGGGCAAGCCGGAAGTGGTAGGCGGCGGTCAGCGGCTTGCGCTCCTGCCAGGCCCACGGCCACGCGTCCGCGAACGCGTGCACGCGTTCGGCCCATGCGAGGGCGGCGGGCTCGAGCTCCAGGCCGTGCTGACCGGCGTAGCGGAGGCCGTCGACGCCGACGATCGTTCGCGCGACATCGCTCGTTCGACCGGTGACGCACGCGACGAGGGCGTACCGCGCTGCGAGCCGTTCGAGCTCGGCGCGCGTCTCGGGCGGCACGGAGGAGTCCTCGGGCCGCGGCACGATCGGCGCGAGGACGCCGTCGACGTCGAAGAAGAGCGCCGTTCGACCGGGCTCGACGGTGACGAGTTCGAGCGGATCCACCCGGCGTAGAGTACGAGAGGTGCTGTGGAAGCTGCTTGCGATCGGGCTCGTAGCAGGCTTCTTCGGCGCCCTCTTCGGTGTCGGCGGGGGAATCGTGATCGTGCCGATGCTCACCCTGCTGCTCGCCTTCGACCAGCGCCGCGCCGCGGCGACGTCGCTCGCGGCGATCTTCGTCTCGTCCCTTGCAGGGGCGATCGCGTACGGCTTCCTCGGCGAGGTCAAGGTCGGCGCGGCTGCGCTCGTCGGCCTCCCCGCGGTGCTCGGCGTGATCCTCGGCACGAGCCTCCAGCAGCGGATCCCGGTGCAGCGGCTCTCGTACGGCTTCGCGGTGCTGCTGGCCGTGGTCGGCGTGCGGCTGCTCGTATGACGGTCGTGCTCATCATCGTGCTCGGCGTGCTGGTCGGCGTGCTCGCGGGGCTCTTCGGTGTCGGTGGCGGCATCGTCTTCGTGCCGACGCTCGCGCTCGTGCTCGGGCTGACGCAGCACCACGCCGCGGCGTCGTCCCTGCTCGCGATCCTGCCCACGGCGCTCGTGGGGACCTGGCGGCAGAGGCGGTACGGCAACGTCGACCTCCGCGCTGCCGTCCCGATCGGTCTCGCGTCGATCGTCGGGGTGGTTGCAGGGGTGACCGTCGCCGAGTCACTTGCAGACGCGACCCTGCGGAGGCTCTTCGGCCTGCTGCTCCTGGTCACAGCCGCCCATCTCGTCTGGCGGCTACGGCGCGGCTCGTGAGGCCGCCGGAGAGGGCGTCGTGAGGAATCCTCGATCCCTGGCAGAATCAGGGACGGTGCGCCGCCGACTCGCCCTGCTCCTCCCCCTTGCACTGCTCGCCTACGGGTCGGCCGGCGCGGAGGGCCCCGCCCGCGCCCCGAGCGCGGCCGCCACCGCCTGGGCGATCAAGATCTCGCCGCCCGGGGTCGCCGCAGTGACCACGCCCACCGTCGTCGCGCCGCCGGGCGCGGCGCCTTCGGCAGGCGGCGTGTTCTCGTACCCCTCCGACGGCTCGATCGTCTCGGCCCAGTCGACGACTGCGACCGCGACGACCGCCGTCCAGGCAAACGCGGCGGCTAATGCGGGGAGCGTCGTCACCGCGCTCTCGCTGTTCAAGGGCGAGCTGACCGCTGACGCGGTCACGGCCCGCGTTTCGGCCGGCACCGGTTACTCGGGCGCCGGCGGCAATGCGAACGGGAGCAGCATCCTGAACCTCAAGGTCGAGGGCGTCCCGGTCGCGCCCGGTGTGACGAAGGTCGCCCTCGGCGACTGGGGGCAGCTGACGATCGGCACTCAGACGGTCGAGCGCAGCGCGGCGCCGGGGACGCAGGGCTACCGCGGCATCGTCACCGAGCTCGACGTCCATCTGACGGCCGACCACGGGGGCCTGCCCGCCACGAGCGAGATCCAGATCGCCTACGCCGAGGCCGCGGTGCAGACAGCCCCGCCGCCGGCTGCGACCGGCACGACGACGACCACCGAGACCCTGCCGACGCCCGCCGAGGATCCGAGCGCCGGCGACGCACCCCGGCTTCGCCCGAAGCAGGGTGCGACGTCGAAGCCCGTCCCGCTGAAGCTGCACCCGAAGCTGACGGCCGGGCACTACGTCTTCCCGGTCTACGGCGCCGCCTCGTACATCGACTCGTACGGGGCCGCGCGCGCCGACGTCACCTACCACCACGGCGACGACATCTTCGGCCAACTCGGCCAGCCGCTCCTCGCGGTCGCCGACGGGACCGTGTTCTCCGTCGGCTGGAACAAGATCGGCGGCAACCGGCTCTGGCTCCTCGACCAGCAGGGGAACCAGTTCTACTACGCGCATCTCTCCGCGTTCTCGACGGCCGCGACCAACGGCGCGCATGTCAAGGCCGGCCAGGTCGTCGGTTTCATGGGCAATACCGGCGATGCCGAGGGCACGCCGTACCACCTGCACTTCGAGGTGCACCCGGTGTCGCTGCTCTACCTCGGCTACGACGGCGCCGTCGACCCGACGCCGTACCTCGATGCCTGGAAGCACCAGCAGGACCTGCCGTTCCCCGTCGCGGCGGGCTGGGCCCCGCAGGTTCCGGGCGGCCCGTCCGCGCCGGAGCCCGGAGCGATCCTGCTCGGCATGAACGACATCTCCTCCGCGGACGGGCTCGATCCGGCCTCGCTCGAGCGCGCGTTGACGCCGCTGAAGGCGTCAGCGCTGATGCAGACGCTCGTTCCGACCGTGCCCGCGCCGACGACCGATCTCGGTCGCGGGTAGCCGGAACGCGCCGCCTCTACGCCGCGGGCCCGCCGTTCGAGGACGAGTAGTCGCCGCCGAACTCGTCGTCTCCACCGCCGAGCATGTCCTTCACCCACCTGCGTGTCTCGGGCCCCGTCACCGGGTTGAAGAGGATGCCGAGCGCGATGCCCGCGATCAGCAGCGTCGTGTTGCGCCCACTGTGCGAGCGCTTCCCCTGGAGCCGGTCGGCTGCGCGTCTGAGGTCGTCGACCGCGGCCCGGAGCTTCTCGCGGATGTCGTCATCCGTCGCGACCCGTGTCGCGAGGGTGACCGCGCCGCGCGGGCCGATCAACTCGGTGTAGAGATCCCTCGCCGTCGCAAAGGCGCTCATCACGTCCTCGCGTAGCTTGTCGTCGTTCATCGCGCGTTCGACGTAGGGTTTGACGTTCTCCGCCGCCCCGTAAACCTTGTCTCTTGTCTTGGCCATGCGTACTGGATCCTTTCGCCTCGATACCTCGCGCCTGCTGCCCCGGCCCTTCCGGCGCAAACAGACGCTCCTGTTGGCTGTGCTTATCCTCGCAGGCTGCGGGGGCTCGGGGGAGCCGAAGGCGCAGTTTCAGCTCGTGAAGGGCAGCGGCTTCAGCTTCCGGGCGCCCGTCGGCTGGCAGGTGCAGCGGACGGCGAGGGGTGCTGTCGCCTCGCACGACTCGGAGCTCGTGCAGGTGGCGACCTTCCCGCTCGTCCGGCCGTACACCCCTGCGCTCTTCGACGGGGTCGCCGGTGAGCTCGCTCTCCGCATGAAGGCGATCGCCCAGGAGACCGACGGGACGCTGTCCGCTGCGAAGACGGTGACCGCCGGCGGCGTCAAGTCGCACAGCTTCGACGTGAAGGTCGACGGCCACGTCGACCGATACACGTTCGTCCTGATCGGGAAGCGCGAATACCAGCTGCTCTGCCGTTTTCGCACGTCGTCCAGCGACGCGTTCTGCACGGAGCTGCTCACGGGCTTTCGGACGGCATAGCCGCCTGGCGCTCGATCCCCTGAGCTGCCCGCGGGCGCGCTCGCCGCTTCCCGTCGAACGCGGCGGCGAAGACGTCCTCGATCGTGTCCGCGGGGATGAACTCGATCGCGGCACGCGCCTCGGGCGGGAGCTCGTCGAGATCCGGCTCGTTCTCCCGCGGGAAGATCACGCGCTTGAGCCCTGCGCGCTGCGCCGCGAGCGACTTCTCACGCAGGCCGCCGATCGGCAGGACCTGGCCGGTGAGGGTGATCTCGCCGGTCATGCCGACGTCGGCCGCCACCGGCTCACCGCGGACGAGGGACGCGATCGCCGTCGCCATCGTCACGCCGGCCGACGGACCGTCCTTCGGCACCGCGCCGGCCGGCACGTGGATGTGCAGGTCGTGGCTCCCGAACCAGTCCTCGGGGAGGCCCATCTCCTCCGTGTGCGACCGCACCCACGAGAGCGCCGCCTGGGCCGACTCCTGCATCACGTCACCGAGCTGTCCCGTGATCGTGAGCTTGCCCTTCCCGGGGTAGGCGGTCGCCTCGATGAACAGCACGTCGCCGCCGGCGGCCGTGTAGGCGAGCCCGGTGGCGACGCCGGGGTCCGAGGTGCGCTTGCGCACCTCGCCCGAGAAGCGGCGCGCCCCCAGCCACTCACGCAGCCTGGCGTCGTCGACGCGGATCTTCTGTGCGCGGCCCTTGGCGACCTGAGTGGCGGCCTTGCGGCAGATGTCGGCCAGGCGGCGCTCGAGGTTCCGGACGCCCGCCTCCCTCGTGTACTCGCGGATCACCGTGCGCAGCACCTTGTCCGACAACGTCAGCTGTGACCGCTGCAGGCCGTGCAGGCCGAGCTGCTTCGGCAGGAGATAGCGCTTCGCGATCCCGAGCTTCTCGTCCTCGGTGTACCCCGACAGCTGGATCACGTCCATGCGGTCGAGCAACGGCCCGGGGATCGAGTCGAGGGTGTTCGCGGTGCAGATGAACAGCACCTTCGACAGGTCGAAGGGCAGATCGAGGTAGTGGTCCCGGAACGTGCGGTTCTGCTCGGGATCGAGCACCTCGAGCATCGCGCTCGCCGGGTCACCGCGCCAGTCGTTCCCCATCTTGTCGATCTCGTCGATCAGGACGAGCGGATTCGCCGACTCCGCGTCGCGCAGCGAGCGGATGATCGAGCCCGGCATCGAGCCGATGTAGGTGCGGCGGTGGCCCCGGATCTCCGACTCGTCGCGCACGCCTCCGACCGAGAGCCGCACGAACTTCCGGCCGAGCGCGCCCGCGATCGAGTGGCCGAGTGACGTCTTGCCGACACCGGGCGGCCCGACGAAGCAGAGGATCTGGCCCGAGATCTCGTTGCGGAGCTTGGCGACGGCGAGGTATTCGATGATCCGGTCCTTCACCTTCTCGAGATCGAAGTGGTCGGTGTCGAGGACGGTCCTGGCATGCTCGAGGTCGAGGTTGTCGTCGGTGTACGTCGACCAGGGAACGGTGAGGATCCACTCGAGGTACGTGCGGATGACGCCGTACTCGGCCGCCGCCGACGGCAGCTTCTCGAGTCGCTGCAGCTCGCGGTCGGCCGCCTTGCGCACCTCCTCCGGCAGCTCGCCGAGCGTATCGAGACGCCCGCGCAGCTCGGCGATCTCCGCCTGCTCGGGGTCGTCCTCACCGAGCTCCTGCTGGATCGCCTTCAGCTGCTGGCGCAGGAAGTACTCCCGTTGGCCCTTCTCCATCTCGGACTGGACCTGCGACTGGATCTTCGACCCGAGCTCGAACACCTCGAGCTCGCGGCTCAGGATGGCCGAGACGTTGCGCAGCCGCTGCTCGACGTTCACCTGCTCGAGAATCTCCTGCCGTTCGTCGGTCCTGATCGTGCGCAGCGTGGAGGCGACGAGATGACACAGGGCGCTCGGGTCGTCGACGTTGGCCGCAGCCAGCTGCAGCTCCTCCGGCAGGTACGGCGCGAGGCCGATGATGCGCGCGAAGAGACTCTGGACATTGCGGGTCAGCGCCTCGAGCTCCGGCGTCTCCTCGAGGACGTCCGGGAGCGCGCTGAACTCTCCGAGCAGATACGGGTCGGTGTCGAGCCGGTGCTCGAGCTGCACACGCTCGATCCCCTGCACGAGGATGCGCAGCGTCCCGTCGGGCACCTTGATCATCTTGTGGACGAGCGCGATCGTGCCGACCTCGTAGATGTCGTCCCAGCCGGGCGACTCCGTCGCTGCGTCCTTGGCGGTGATCAACGCGAGCAGCCGGTCGCCTGCGACGACGTCGTCGATCAACTGGACGGAGCGCGCCTGCCCGATCGCGAGCGGCGACATCGACTGCGGGAAGACGACCGTCTCCTTCAACGGCAGCACGGGCAGCGCCGCCGGGAACTCCAGCTGCTGCTCCTCCGGCTCCGCCGCGTCGAAGACCTCCGTCATATCCGCTCCACCGTGATCCTGTAGCGCCCGGCGGGGGGCTGCTGCTCGACCACGGGCAGCTCGATCGTCAGCACGCCGTGGTCGAAGCGCGCCCGCGCCCGCTCGGGATCGACGTCCTCGACGAGCCGGACCTGCCGCTGGAAGGGGCCGTACTCGATCTCCATCTGCTGGTAGACGCGTCCCGGCAGCTTGGGCCGCTTTCGCTCGCCCGTGATCACGAGCAGGCGCTCCCCCGCGACGACGCGAACGGACTGCGCTTCGACTCCGGGCAGCTCGACGACGACGGTGAGCGCGTGCGGGTCGTCCGTGTGGAAGCAGTCGACGTTCGGCCTGAATCCGTGGCGAAGCCCGGAGAACCGCGGCACCTGCCAGAGGTCCGCGAAGAGCTCCTCGATCTCCTCCTGCAGCTTGTCGACGTCTCTGCGCGCCATCAACCGGAACGGTACCCCGTCAGCCCCGCGTGAAGCCCCGCTCGGTCCGTCCGACGCGCCGCAGACGATGAACCGGTGACGGTCATTCAGCCGCGCTGGTCGGCCTGGACCTTCCTCGTCTATGCGGGCGGCCTGACGGTGCTCGCAGCAACGGGAAGCTGGTTCACCTACTTCGCGTCGCAGTCGGGTGCGGCGGGCTACGTCGGTTGGACGCTGCTCGTGCTCGCCGTGCTCGCGGCTGTTGCGACCGGCCTTCGCCGCACGGAGCACCCGCTCGCGGCCGGGATCTTCGCGTTCGCCGCCGTGATCGCGTTCGTGGCCTTCGTCGCTGCGCTGTGGAGGTGGTTCGGGTGGGACTCGGGGTCGGGCACGTCCTCGACCTTCGCCGGCTTCAGCGTCGCTCGGCTCACGCTCGAGCTGCTCTGGCTCCTCGCCGCCGTCGTCGCGATTCGCGGGTTCCGCTTCCCGTTCCTGATGGCCCAGATCGTGGCCGCCGGCTGGATCTTTTTCACCGACCTGATCTCGAACGGCGGCGGCTGGACGGCCATCGTGACGATCTTTGTCGGGGTCGTGTATCTCGCGGTCGCGCTTGCGGTCGATGCGAGCCCCGGCCGGCCGTACGGCTTCTGGCTCCACGCGGGCGCGGGGCTCCTGATCGGCGGCGCCCTGTTGTGGTTCTGGCACGGGGGCAACTTCGAGTGGACGCTGATCGCGATCGCCTCGGTCGCCTACGTGCTCTTCTCCCAGCCCGTCGGCCGCTCCAGCTGGGCGGTGCTGGGCGCCGTCGGCCTGCTCCTCGCCTCGGCGCACTTCGCCCTCGAGTGGACACACGTCCACGTGCTCTTCGTCAACGGCGGCAGCGGGTCGACGCGGGCCTGGGCCGCGCCCCTCGTCTTCACGTGCCTCGGCTTCGTGCTCGTCGCCCTCGGACTGCTGCTCGGTCGCCGCAGCTCAGCTGCGACCGCTGCCCCCTAGCCGCGCCAGGATCGCCTCGGCCATGCGCCGGTTCGCGGCGTCGACCATCTCACCGTCGAGCCGCGCGACGCCGTCGACCTCGAGCAGCCGGCGTGCGCGGTCGATCTCGGCCGGTGTCGGCGAATAGAGCTCGTTGCAGAGCTCGATCTGGCTCGGGTGGATGCACCACTTGCCGTCGTAGCCGAGTGCGCGTGACCGAAGTGCCGAGGCGCGCAGGCCCGGCTCGTCGGCGAGCGCGACGAACGGCCCGTCGACGGCGGCGAGCCCGAACGCCCTGGCTGCCACCACGACCCGCGCGAGCGCGTAGTCCACGTGTGCTCCGGTCCCGATCGTCAACTCCGGCACTCCGAGTGACGCGGCGAGGTCGCCCGGGCCGAGCACGAGCGCCTCGAGACCCGGGGCGGCGGCGATGCGCTCGCACTCGACGAGCCCACGAGCCGTCTCGATCTGAGCTTCCGCCGGGACGGGCAGGCCCGCGAGCTCCTCCGGTGACTCGACCTTCGGCAGGACGACGACGTCGGGGCGGGCCGCTCGGACGAGCTCGAGATCCTCGCTCGAGCCGCGGTTCACCCGCACCGCGACGGTCGGTGCGCGCCACCGGCCGCTGCGGATGGCACGCTCGGCGAGCTCGCGAGCGACGTCCTTTCGCGCGTGCGCGACGGCATCCTCGAGATCGATGATCACCTCGTCCACCTCGAGGCCGGCCGCCTTCTCGAGCTTGCGCTCGTCGTCGCCCGGGACGGTGAGGCACGATCGTCTGCGGCGTATCGACATGCGGCGACGCTAGCCAATTCCACTAACGTCCGACGGTGCACGCGGCTCCCGTCCTGCGTGGCGGGCGGCCCGCACGGGCGGTGTGGCTCGTCGCCGGCCTCTTCCTCTGCGCCTGCGGCATCGTCGCGTTCCTCGAGTCGCGCCTGGGCCTACCGCCGTGGGACGTGCTCCACCAGGGCCTCGCGAATCACACGCCGCTTTCGTTCGGGGCCGCGAACGAGCTCGTCGCCGTGCTCGTGCTCTTCCTCGCCTGGCGCCTCGGCTCCCGGCCCGGCGCGGGGACGGTTGCGAACGCGGTCCTGATCGGCCTCTTCATCGTGCTCGTGCAGCCGCTCGGCTTCGTCCAGCACCTGGCGACCTGGCCCCTGGCGGCGCGTGCCGCCCTGCTCGTGGCCGGTCTCGTGTGCTTCGGCGTCGGATCCGCCTTCTACATCGGCGCCGCGTACGGCGCAGGGCCGCGCGATTCGCTGATGCTCGTCGGCGCGTTCCGCACGCACGTGCGAATCGGGGTGGTTCGCGCGACGCTCGAAGGGGCCGTGTTGGTTGTCGGGTTTGCTCTGGGCGGTCGCGTGGGGATCGGTACGTTGGCGTTCGCGGTGCTGATCGGCCCGGTGATCGAGGGGTCGTTCTGGCTGATCTCGCGCTCGCCGCTCGTGACATGACAGCTGTCTCTCGACTCTTCCGTCTCATCTGGGGTGACGACGTCGATCGCGCCCTGCGGCCGGTGCTGGCCGTCAGCCTCGTGGGCTCGATCGCCGGCGCGTCGGCGTATCCCTTTCTCGGGATCTGGGCGATCAAGGAGCTGCATGCTCCGCAGTCGTCGCTCGCCGTCGCGTATCTCGTCGGCGCGGTGCTCGCCGGAGCGACGGGCTACGTCGGCGGCCACCTCTCGGACCGGTTCGGGCGCCGCCCGCTGATCCTGATCGGCTGGGGCTTCCAGGCGCTCGTGCCCCTGCTCCTGCTCTCGGTCGGCCACCACGCCTACTGGGGGCTCGCGCTGCTCGCGTTCCTGCCCGTCTTCGGCTCGCTCGGCGGCGCCGCCGACCAGGCGATGGTCGCCGACCTGGTCGCGCCGGAGCGGCACGAGGCCGCCTACGCATCGGTGCGCGTCGCGTCGAACCTCGGAGTGGCGATCGGGCCGGTGGTGGGAGGCCTGCTGTTGATCGGCGGCCACTGGTCGTACCTCTGGGTGGGCACGCTCGTCCTCTCGGCGACCGGGTTCCTGATCGCGTACCGGTACATCCCGCGGGGCGGGGCATACGCGCCCGCCGGCCCGCCTCAGCGTGGCTCGTTCGGGGTGATCATCCGCGACACGCCGTTCCTGCTCTTCATGCTCTCCTCGGTCTTCGCGACGATGACCTACGTCGCGACCGAGACGCTGCTGCCGATCTCGGTGACGACGACGCATCACCTCCCTCCGGCGGCGTGGGGGTTCCTGATGATCGCCAATCCGCTGCTCGTGACTCTGCTCCAGCTGCGGGTGACGCGCTGGACGTCGTCGGTCCCGTCGTCGCTGAAGCTGGGGATCGCGATGCCGATGATGGGCGCGCCGTTCCTGCTTCTGAACGTCAACGGCTCCGCCGTCGTGATCGCGGTGGTGATCGTGATCTTCGTGTTCGGCGAGATGCTGTGGGTTCCGACCTCGCAGGCCGTGGTCGCGGCGCTCGCCCCGGCGGACATCCGGGGTGCCTACATGGGCGCCTTCAGCGGTACGTGGTCGGTCGGGTGGGCGGCGACGCCGTTTCTCGGCCTTCAGGTGCGGAGCGCGTACGGCGACGCGACGATGTGGGTGTGCGTCGCAGTCGTCGGCGGGATCGCGGGCCTGACCGGCTTCGTCGCCGCACGAGGGCATGACGCGGAGGCGGCTGCCGTAGGATCACCGGCGTGAAGGGCCTGATCTGTGCCGGCGGCAGCGCGACGCGGCTCGAGGAGTTGACGCGCGTCACGAACAAGCACCTGCTGCCGGTCGGGCGCTGGCCGATGGTCTACTACCCGCTGCAGTTGCTGCAGCGGCTCGGCGTACGTGACGTGCTGCTCGTCACCGGCCAGCACCACGCGGGCCAGTTCATCGACCTGCTCGGCAACGGTCATGTTCGCTCGCGCTCGGGCGACGAGCCGCTCTTCGACCTCGACCTGTCGTACAAGGTGCAGGTCGAGGCGGGAGGGATCGCGCAGGTCGTCGGCATGGCGCGCGACTTCGCCGCCGGGGAGAAGCTGGTCGTGTGCCTCGGCGACAACATCTTCGAGCATGCGCACGCCAGCGCCGTCGCATCGTGGGACCGGGGCGCGCTCGTGTTCGTCAAGGAGGTGCCGGACCCCGAAAACTTCGGCGTCGTCGTGTACGACGACGCTCGGAACGTCACCGACGTCGTGGAGAAGGCCGGACAGGTCGACACTCGCTACGACGCCCCGCCGTCGAGTGACGCCGTCGTCGGCCTGTACTGCTTTCCCCCGGACGTGTTCGAGATCATCGACGGCTTGACGCCGTCCAGCCGTGGAGAGCTGGAGATCACGGATGTCAACCGTGTCTATGCGCAGCGCGGAGAGCTCGACGT
Source organism: uncultured Thermoleophilia bacterium (assembly GCA_963821575.1). GTDB lineage: Bacteria > Actinomycetota > Thermoleophilia > Gaiellales > Gaiellaceae > PALSA-600. The sequence continues at coordinate 232,434 of CAWGEJ010000007.1, read as the reverse complement.
GCACCGGGTCGAGGGCTGGTGGCACGACGGCGGCAAGCACTGGGCCGACCTGGCCGAGCTCGGCCGTCTGATCGAAGAGACGGGAGCGAACAAGGAGTGGTGACGCGCATCCCGCTCACGCGGCACGAGGACGATCGGGGCTGGTTCCAGGAGCTGATGCGCGCGAGCACGCTGCCCAAGCCCGTTCGCCAGGCCAATCTGGCGCGCTCGCGCAAAGGGGTGATTCGCGCGCTGCACTACCACGAGCGCGGCCAGGACGACCTCTTCGTCTGTCTCGAGGGAATGGTGCGCATCGTCGTGCTCGACCGCGCGACCGGGGAGACGTTCACGGAGGACATCGGCGACGACAACCCGGTCGCGATCTATGTGGAAGGGCAAAACGCGCACGGCTACGAAGCGCTGTCCGACTGCCTCTTCTGTTACTTCGTCACCGAGGAGTACGACCCCGCGAGCCCCGACGAGCACGGCGTTCCCTGGAACGATCCCCGAGTCGTCCACCTCTGGAGCACCCAATCGCCGATCCTCTCGGAGCGGGACCAGCGCGTCGCGCTGTGATCACCGGCGCCGGCGGTCAGCTCGGCCACGCGCTCGCCGAGGCGTTTCCCGAGGCGCGCGCATTGAGGCGCGCCGACTGGGACGTCACGTACCCGCCGCCGCCCGAGCTCACCGCAGAGCTCGTTCTCCACGCGGCGGCATGGACCGACGTCGACGGCGCCGAAGACGATCCGCAAGCGGCGGCCGCGGTCAACGTCGGCGGCGTGCAGCACGCCGCCGAGCTCGGAGCACCGCTCGTCGTCTTCTCGAGCGACTACGTGTTCGACGGTGCGAAGGGCGAGCCCTATCTCGAGTCCGACGCTCCGGCGCCGCTCGGCGTCTACGGCCGCACGAAACTGCACGGCGAGGCGGCCGCGGGTGACCGCGCGTGGATCGTGCGCTCCTCCTGGCTCTTCGGCTGGACGTCGAAGAACTTCGTCCGGACGATGCTGCGGGTCGGGGCGGAGCTCGACGAGGTGGCGGTCGTCGACGACCAGCGCGGCGCCCCCACCTACGTCGGGCACCTCGCGAGTGCCACCAGAGACGTTCTGGGATTGCCGTTCGGCCTCTACCACGTCGCTGCGGCCGGAGACTGCACGTGGGCCGAGTTCGCAGAGGCGATCTTCGAGGAGGCGGGCCTCGCGACCCGCGTGCGCAGGATCACGACCGCCGAGTTCGGTGCGCGGGCACCGCGGCCGGCCAACTCCGTCCTGCGCAGCGAGCGCGGGGCGCCGCAGTTGCCGCACTGGCGCGAGGGCCTGCGCGAATGCCTGGCGCGGCTGTGAGTACCCTGTAGCGATGCGCGTTCTCGTTACCGGCGGCGCGGGCTTCATCGGCTCGCACTTCGCCAGGCGCCTGGCCGAGCGCGGGGAGAGCGTCGTCGTCCTCGACAAGCTCACGTATGCCGGCAACCGCGCGAACCTGGAGGGCGTCGAGCACGAGTTCCATCAGGGTGACATCGCCGACCCGGAAGCCGTGGCGCGCGCCGCCGAGGGCTGTGACGCGATCGTCAACTTCGCCGCTGAGACGCATGTCGACCGCTCGATCCTCGGCCCGGCTGAGTTCATCCTCACCGACGTTCTCGGCACGCAGGTTCTGCTCGATCACGCGCGCCACGCGCAGCTTCGCCTCGTCCATGTCTCGACGGACGAGGTCTACGGTGACATCCCTCTCGGCGCGCCGGCGTGTGGTGAGGACGCTCCGCTGCGCACATCGAGCCCGTACTCCGCGTCGAAGGCCGGTGGCGAGCTCCAGGTGTTCGCCTACGTCCGCACATTCGGTGTCGACGCGCTCGTCACGCGCGGTGCGAACACCTACGGCCCGCGGCAGTACCCCGAGAAGTTCCTGCCGCTGTTCATCACCAACGCCTTCGACGGCCAGCATCTGCCTGTCTACGGCGACGGCAGGCAGCGCCGGGAATGGCTCCACGTCGACGACCACTGCGACGGTGTCGAGATCGCGCTACGGCAGGGCGCGGCCGGCGAGGCCTACAACATCAGCGGCCAGGAGCGCGAGAACATGGACGTCGTCAGGCGCATTCTCGAGCTGACCGGCGCGAGCCCCGATCTCGTGCGTCACGTCGCCGACCGGCCGGGCCACGACCGCCGCTACGCCGTCGACTCGACGAAGCTCCGCGGGCTCGGCTGGTCGCCCGTCCACTCGTTCGACGCGGGCGGGCTGGAGGAGACGGTCGAGTGGTACCGGGCGAACCGCGAGTGGTGGGAGCCGATCAAGTCCGGCGAGTACCGCCGCTACTACGACGAGCAGTACGCCGCCCGGCTCGGCTAGGAGCCTTCACAGCCCGAAGCCGGCAGGCATGCCTCGGCTGGCAACGAAGAAGTCGCCGGAGAGCGGCTTCGGGCCGTCGCTGCGGTATGGAAACGTTCGGTAAAGCCTCGCGGGACCTCGCTGGAACCTCGGCTACCGTGACCCCTGTGGGTCGCCCAGCCCTCCGGCTCGTCGCCGCGACGCTGCTGCTCACCGGCGGCTTTGCGCTGTCCGTGCTCGCCGCGGGCCCGGCGCTCGGTGTCGGCCCGACGACGTCGGCCTCGACCGCGACGACGACTCCCGTGACGACGAGCCCGGCCAAGGCGGTGCTCGTGTTCGCCGGGCACGGCTGGGGGCACGGCATCGGCATGAGCCAGTGGGGGGCCGACGGCTACGCGCAGCACGGCTGGGGCTATGCCCGCATTCTCGCCCACTACTACCCCGGAACGACACTCGGGTCGGCCGCGCCGAGGGCGGTGCGGGTTCTGCTCGTCTCCGAGAAGAAGACGACGGTGAGCTCTACCGTGCCCTGGAGCGTCACCGACGCAAACGGCCGCCGCGCGACGCTCGCGCCGGGAGCGCTCGTGCTCAAGGGGGCGCCGGCGCTCGCCGCCAGGCCCGCCCTGCACCCGCCCTATACCTTCGCGGCGGCCCAGCCCGTGTCGGTCGACGGCGCGCCGTATCGCGGCAAGCTCGTGGTCTCCGGTGATGGGAAGCTCGTGCAGGTCGTCGACATCGTCGGGCTCGAGCAGTACCTCAAGGGCGTCGTTCCGGCGGAGATGCCGTCGAACTGGGGTGCGCAGGCGCTGCGGGCTCAGGCGGTCGCAGCTCGTTCCTACGCGCTCGCGAACCTCGCCAAGGGACGCCCGTTCGACCTCTACGGCGACGCACGGAGCCAGGTCTACGGCGGGGTCAAGGTCGAGTCGCCGAGCACCAGCTCAGCCGTCGATGCGACCAGGGGCCAGGTCGTGCTCTACAACGGCGTGGTGGCCGACACGTTGTTCTTCTCGACGTCGGGAGGACGCACGGTGTCCGCGCTCGAGTCGACAGGCATCGCGGTGCCGTATCTCATCTCGGTCGCCGACCCGTACGACGCGCTGTCGCCGTATCACGACTGGGGCCCGGTGGTGATGGATGCGGCGAAGGCCGCGACGGCGCTGAAGCTCTCGGCGCCGGTCTCCGACCTCGAGCTGACGCCCGGGCCGTCGGGCCGAGTGCGGTCGGTGACGCTCGTTGGCGACGACGCTTCGCAGGTGACCATGACGGGCAACCAGGTTCGGACCGCGCTCGGTCTCCGCTCGACCTGGTTTGCGTCGACGCTGCTCGGGCTCCTGCCCGTTGCGAAGACGATGACCTACGGCGGCGGCGTTGCGCTCACCGGTGTCGCACACGGAGCGGACGCGAACGTCGTGACGCTCGAAGCGAAAGCGGCGGGACTGCCGGTGTGGGCGCCTGCCGCGGATCTCGTGGTCGCGCCCGACGGTTCGTTCTCGACGGTCGTCCACCCGCAGGCGTCGACGCAGTACCGGCTCGCCTGGGGTGATGTGCGAGCCGGGCTCGCGAAGATCGCGGTGGCGCCGCGCGTCGACGCGACGCTCGGTGCGGGCGCGGTCAGCGGGTCGATTCGCCCCGTCGTCCCGGCCGCGGCGGTGCAGTTGCAGCAGCAGGCGGGCTCGGCCTGGAGCACGATCGCCACGACGGCCACCGACGCCGCCGGTGCCTGGAGCTTCCAGGGCGCGCTGCCCGCGGGCACCTACCGTGTCCGGTGCGCGCCGGGCCAGGGCCTGGCGCCGGGGCTCTCCGCGGCGTTGCTCGTCCAGTGAGACGCCGCATCGCGGTCGGCGTCGCGCTCGCCGCGCTCGTGCTGCCGGCGGCGGCCGCGGCGTTCGACAACCTCGAGCCACTCGCCGCCCACCAGTGGTACCTGACCGAGGACCGGGCCTGGACCTACTGGCCGACCCAGCCGCAGCTCTTCCCGGTCAGCGTCGCCGTGATCGACTCGGGCATCGACGGGACGCATCCGGAGTTCGTGGGCCGCGTCGTCGCCGCGAAGTCGTTCGTCGGCGGCTCCCCGTACCACGACGAGCAGGGCCACGGCACCTTCGTCGCCGGGGAGATCGGCGCCAACCCCTTCAACGGCCAGGGCATTGCCGGCCTGGCCTTCAATGCGCGGCTGATGATCGCCAAGGTCGTCGAGCCGAGCGGCGCGGTCTCGCTCCAGGCCGAGGTCGCCGCGATCCGGTGGGCCGTCGACAACGGTGCGCGCGTGATCAATCTCAGCCTCGGCGGCGTGCGTGATCCCCTGAACCCGCAGCTCGACACCTACTCACCGCTCGAGCAGGCGGCCGTCGAGTACGCCTATTCGAGAGGCGTTGTCGTCGTCGCGGCGGTCGGCAACGGCCCGCAGTCGCCGGCGACGCCGTGGGGCTTCGCCCACTACCCGGCGTCGCTGCCCCACGTGATCGGCGTCAGCGCCGTGCGCCAGGACGGGTCGGTGCCCGACTACTCGAATCGCGATGCCGTCTACAACGACCTCGCCGCTCCGGGCGATGCGATCTTCTCGACGATTCCCACCAACCTCGCCGAGGCGAGAGCGGGCTGCACCGGCGAGCCGTACTCGGACTGCGGCCCGTTCGAGTTCCGCGATGCGATCGGGACGTCGTTCGCGGCTCCGCAGGTCTCGGCCGCAGCCGCGCTGCTCCTCGGCCAGGACCCGATGCTTCGGCCGGAGCAGGTCGCCTGGCTGCTCGAGCGCAGCGCCGACGATGCCAACGCCGCGACCGGCTGCACGATGTGCCCGAGCGGCCGCGACCGGTTCACCGGCTGGGGGACGCTCGACGTCGAGAACGCCCTCACGCTGCTGGCGGCGGGGCACCTGCCGCCCGTCGACCACTACGAGCCGAACGACAACGCGGGGCCCTGGGCGCACGCGCTCCCGCCGCTCCCGCACACGATCCAGGCGACGCTCGACTACTGGGACGACGACGTCGACGTCTATCGCGTCTACCTGCAGAAGGGTCGTGCGCTCTACGCCCGCGTCACACCCGAAAGCCCCGGCACCGTGCGGATGCGCCTGTGGGCCCCCGGCACGCAGCGGGTCGACACACTCGACGTCCAGCAGTCGTTGATCGCGCAGTCCCACGTCTCCGGCCCGCAGTCGCGGCTCGCCTATCGAGCGACCCGCACCGGGACCTACTACCTCGAGCTCAGGCTCGCCCGGCCTGCACGCGACCCGCTCGGGTATCGCCTGGCCGTCGCGCTCGGCGCATAGCCGGACTCGAGTTAGCCGCCGTTCTCGCGCAGCTCGGCCGGGTCGACGTCACGGAGGACGCGCGCCGGTGAGCCGACCACGACCTTGCGCGCCGGGACGTCCCTGGTCACGACCGCCCCCGCGCCCACGAATGCCTCCTCGCCGATCTCGACGGCCGGGCAGAGAACCGCGCCGCCCCCGACCCGCGCGCCGCGTCTGATCGTCGGGCCCTTCAGCAGCGCCTTTCGCTGCTCGGTGCGGCCCATGAAGTTGTCGTTCGTCGTCACGACGCAGGGCGCGATGAAGACGTCCTCCTCGAGCGTCGAGTACGCGGTCACGTACGCCTCGGCCTGGATCCGCGTGCCGGCGCCGACGGTCGTGTCGTTCTCGATCAGCGAGCCTCGGCCCAGGACGCAGTCGTCCGCCATCCGCACGCGCTCGCGGATGCACGACTGGTCGCCGACGATGCAGTTCGCTCCGATCGTCGACCCCGCGAACACGATCGCGCCGGTCGAGACGATCGTGCCGTTGCCGATCTCCGCCGGCGGCAACGGCTCGCGCTTCGCGGTGGATCGAGAACCGAGGGAGGGCTGCTTGCCGATGACCGCGTTCTCGAGCACGCGCACCCCCTCGCCGAGGATCGTGCCCGGATACACGATCGCCGAAGGGTGGATCTCAGCCATGCAGCGAGTTGGTGAGCATCTCGAGGGCGCGCACGACGCGGGCTCCGTCGCGTGCGACCTTGCCTCGATCGTGCTGCCCGGCGACGAGCTCGAGGAAGTACGTGCATTCGAGGCGCAGAGGCTCCGCGGTCGAGATCTTCGGGATCGAGATGTCGCCCGAGCGGGTCTGCCACTCGCCGTAGGTCTCGGCGCGCTTCCACGGCGACTTCTCGTAGATCGTCACCTTGCGCTCGAGCTCCATGTCGTCGAACACCACCATCTTCTCGCGGCCGACGACCGTCATCCTGCGCATCTTGTGCGGGTCGAGCCACGAGAGGTGCATGTGCGCGATCTTGCCGCTGGGGAAGCGCAGGTAGCAGAAGACGACGTCCTCGACCCCCGGTGTGAGGAAGTCCCGCCCCTGTGCGACGGCGACCTCGGGGTCTTCGTCGAGGAGATACAGGATCACGGAGAGGTCGTGGACGCCGAGCGACCAGAGCGCATTCTCGTTCGTGCGCACGATCCCGAGGTTCTGCCTGTTGCCGTAGACGCACAGGACCTCGCCGAGGTCGCCGGCGTCGATCAGCTCCTTCAGCTTGAGCACGCCCGGGTGGTAGAGCAGCAGATGACCCGGCATCAGCACGCGGTCGTGCTGCGAGGCGAGCGTGACGAGCTCGTCCATCTCCACGGCGTGCATGGCGGGGGGCTTCTCGACGAGCACGTGCTTCCCGGCCTCGAGCGCGCGCTTCGCGAGTGCGTGGTGCGTCGGCACCGGCGTGGCGACGACGACGGCGTCGACGGAGTCGTCCGCGAGCGCTTCGTCGAGGTCGGCGGTGACTTGCGCGCCCGGGTGCCGGGCGGCGAACCGCTCGCGCAGGTCGGGGTCGACGTCGACGAGCCAGGCGAGCTCGGCGAGGTCGTCGAAGTTGCGAACGAGGTTCGGTCCCCAGTAGCCGAGGCCGGCCACTGCGACCCTGGTCACAGCTTCCAGACCTTGCCGTCGACCTCGTGGCCCTTCGTCGCGTTGCGGAAGTCGACGATCACGTTGCCGCGGCGCACGAGGTCGGCGTAGTCGATGTGTGAGTGATTGGTGACGATCGCGACGCAGTCGTATGCCTCGGGCTCGAGCGCCGCCGACGTCATGCCGTCGAACTCAGGGACGAACGGGTCGTGGTAGTCGACGGTCGCGCCCGCGGTGCGCAGCAGCTGAATCAGCTTCTCGGCCGGCGTCTCCCGCCAGTCGCCGATGTCGGGCTTGTAGGCGACGCCGATGATCAGGATCTTCGACCCGCTCACCGACTTGTTCGCTCCGTGGTTCAGCGCCTGCGAGATCAGCGAGCGGCAGAAGTACGGCATGTTGTTGTTGACCTCGCCCGCCAGCTCGATGAAGCGGGTCGAGAAGTCGAACTCGCGCGCCTTCCACGTGAGATAGAACGGGTCGATCGGGATGCAGTGTCCGCCGAGGCCCGGGCCAGGCTTGAACGAGGCGAACCCGAACGGCTTCGTCGACGCGGCGTCGATCACCTCCCACACGTCGATCTCCATGCGATCGCACAGCTGCGCGAGCTCGTTGACGAGCGCGATGTTGACGGCGCGGTAGATGTTCTCGAGCAGCTTCGTCAGCTCGGCCGCGTCGGGAGTGGAGACCTCGTGCACCGTGTCGAGCGCGGCCCGGTACACCTCGGCCGCCGCCGCGGTGCTCTCCGGGGTGATCCCACCGACGACCTTCGGCGTCGTCTTCGTCGTCCAGTCCTCGCGGCCCGGATCGACGCGCTCCGGCGACATCGCGAGGTGGAAGTCGACTCCTGCCTTGAGGCCCGAGCCCTGCTCGAGGATCGGCTGCAGGATCTCGCGTGTCGTCCCGGGCCAGGTCGTCGACTCGAGCACGACGACCTGATCGCGTTGCAGGACGGGTGCGAGGCTCTGCGCGGCGCGTTCGATGTACGAGAGGTCGGGCTCCCGCTGGCGCGACAGAGGCGTCGGCAGCGCGATCAGGACGGCGTGCGCCTGTTTCACCTGTTCGTAGTCCGCGCTTGCGACGACGAGCCCCTTGTCGACGAGAGCGCCCAGGCGCTCCGACGTGACGTCTTCGATGTGGCTCGTGCCGGCGTTCAGCGCCTCGACGATTCGCGGCTGCACGTCGATGACGAGCACGCGGCTCCCGGCCTCGGCGAACGTGACGGCGAGCGGCAGCCCCACGTAGCCGGCGCCGATGACGGCAACGTCGTAGAGGGTCGACTCGGGCACGGCGGTCAAGCGTACAGGGCGGCCGCGATGCGCTCGGAGGCATGGCCGTCGCCGTAGAGCGGCGGTGCGTCCTCCGGGAAGCGCGCCTCGTCGAGAGCCGCGCCGAGCTGCGCCGGCTCGGCGAGGATGTTCGCGCCTGCCGCCACGGTGTCGACCCACTCGGTGCTCGGCCGCAGCGTCACGCACGGCACGCGCAGCCAGTACGCCTCCTTCTGCAGTCCGCCCGAATCGGTGACGACGGCTGCGGCGCCGGCGACGAGCGCGAGCATCTCGAGGTAGCCGAGCGGCTCGATCGCCTCGACGTGGGCGGCGAGGCGCAGGCCGTGCTCGTCGAGCACGTGGCGGGTTCGTGGGTGCACGGGGAAGACGAACCGGCGGCCTGTCACTGCGTTGAGCGCGGAGACGATCGCGCCCAGGCGGTCGGGCTCAGTGTTCGCCTGCCGGTGGATCGTCAGCGCGGTGTACGGCGGCTCGTAGGGGAGCTCTGCGCGCGGTGCCAGCGGCTCGAAGAGCCGGGTTGCATCGCCCATCACGTCGCCGACGACTTCGCGCCGGCCGGGCACTCCCTCCTGCTCGAGCTGCGCCGCCGAGCGCTCGTCGGGGCAGAAGAGGAGCGCTGACAGCCTGTCGACCTCGATCCGGTTTCGCTCCTCGGGCATCGACAGGTCGAAGCTGCGCAGTCCCGCCTCCACGTGCGCCACCGGGACCTCCTCTCCCGCGGCGTGAGCGCCCGCCAGCGTCGAGTTCGTGTCGCCGAAGACGAGCACCCAGTCGGGCCGCTCTGCCTCGATCGCCTCGCGAATCGGCTGCGTCATCGCCTGTGGATCGGAGGTGCGAAGGTCGAGCCTGTAGGCCGGCTCGGGGATCGCGAGCTCATCGAAGAAGATCTGGGACATGTCCGGGTCCCAGTGCTGGCCGGTGTGGAGCACCACTTCGGCGATCCCCGCCTCGCGGAGAGCGACCGACAGGGGCGCCGACTTGATGAACTGCGGCCGGTTGCCCACGACGGAAAGGACTTTCGTCACCCTCGCTACGATACGCGGCGCTTCTCGGGCCGTTAGCTCAGTTGGTAGAGCAGGGGACTCTTAATCCCAAGGTCGAAGGTTCGAATCCTTCACGGCCCATCCGTCGCTTGCCCTTGCCACTGGAGTCAACGGCGCAAGTGAGGCGCCGCCCGCCCGCAATCGTCGTCGAAGCCGAAGCCTGACAACGCACCTGAGGGATCAGGAAAGCTGCGACTTCGCGGCGTCGGCGAGGACCTGAGCCCGGGCGACGGGGTCGAGGTCGTCGAGTGCCGAGCGAACGGTGTCCTCGGCTTCCTCGATCTTCTCGTTCCGTTCGGTCAGCTTGACGCGCCCGTAGAAGACGCCTCCTGCCACGGCCGAGCCGAAGCCGACGAATCGCAAGAGGCGCGACCCGATGATCCAACCGACGACCAGCGCCGCGACGCCACCTGCGGAGATCGCCAGTGCGAGCGTCTCCTGATTCGCGCCGTCGAGAGTCGGGACGTGTTCGCTCACGTGGCCAGTGTATCGGGCTCGGCTCGCGCTCTTGAACCGCCGATTCGGAGCGGGCGCTAGGTGAGGCTCGGCGTGTCGCGGTCCAGCTCGGGCGCGCACCGCGGGTCGTGGTGGGCCACCAGTTCGATCAGTTGCCTGTGGAAGAGCTTGCGGCTCTCGGGGTCGAGCGGCGCGAAGAACTCGGCCTCGACCTCGCGGGTGAGCTCGCGGAGCCGAGCGTGGATGCGCTTGCCCTCGGCGGTGATGCTGACCACATGGCGCCGCCGATCGTGCGGGTCGCGCTGCCGGATCACGAGCCCGCGCTTCTCGAGCGAGTCGAGGAGCGCGACGAGACGGCTCGCGTCGAGCCCGAGAGCCTCGGCGATTGCGGACTGTGTCTCGCGGTCGCCCTCGGCGAGGATCGCCAGGACGCTGTAGTCGTAGAGCTCGAAGCCGGCCTGCTCCACGCGGGCGATCGCCTTCGCCTTCATATCCATGCCGAGGCGCGCCAGCAGGAAGCCGCTGCTCTCCGAGAGCTCTCGTGCGACCCGAGCCAGCGGGCGGGAGGTGACGGTCTCAGCAGCAGGAATCGATGTCATCGGAGATCAGTGTAGCGCGTAATGGTGGAGTTTTGTTATCGTTGTGCAGAGCAAGGATATCTGGTTGTAACGATAGAGCTGAACGAGGGATGAGGTGAGCAAGGAATGACTGCAGAAAGTTTGACACAGGCGCCCGCTGGAAGCCATGACCGCAGGAAGTGGCTCGCGCTGGCGCTGATCGTGACCGCCCAGTTCATGGTGGTGCTCGACGTGGCGATCGTGAACGTGGCACTGCCGTCGATCAAGGTCGATCTCCATTTCTCCCAGGAGAGCCTGCAGTGGGTGATCACCGCCTACGCGATCATGTTCGGCGGCTTCCTGATGCTCGGCGGGCGCCTGGCCGACCTGCTCGGGCGGCGTCGGCTGTTCATCGCGGGCCTGGCCCTGTTCACGGTCAGCTCGCTGCTCGACGGCCTCGCGTGGTCGGAGGCGTCGCTGATCGTGTTTCGGTCGCTCCAGGGCCTCGGCGCGGCAATGCTCTCGCCGGCCGCGCTGTCGATCCTGACGACGACCTTCACGGAAGGCAAGGAGCGCAACACGGCGCTCGGAATCTGGGGTGCGGCATCCGGCAGCGGCGGCGCGGCCGGCGTGCTGCTCGGCGGCGCGCTGACCAGCGGCCTCAACTGGTCGTGGATCTTCTTCATCAACGTGCCGGTCGGGATCGTCGTGATGGCTCTGACCCCGATCCTGCTGCGCGAGAGCAAGGCCGACCTGGCGCACCGCCACTTCGACTTCGCCGGCGCTGCGTCGATCACCGGCGGGCTGATGTTGCTCGTCTACGCGATGACGCGAGCCGCGCAGCACGGTTGGGGAACGGTGGAGACGATCGTCCTGCTCAGCGTCTCGGCGCTCCTGCTCGTGACGTTCGTCATCGTGGAGCTGCGCTCGAAGGCGCCGCTCCTGCCGCTTCGGATCTTCCGCCTGCGGACACTCTCGGCATCGAATGCGAGCGGTCTCCTGATGGGCGGGGCGATCTTCTCGCAGTTCTTCCTGCTCACCCTGTACATGCAGCAGGTCCTGCACTACTCGGCGATCAAGACCGGGGTTGCCTACATCGGCCTGACCCTGACGATCATCCTCTTCTCGGTGGTCGCCCAGGCGGTTGTCACCCGCGTCGGCATCCGGCGGGTCCTGCCGCTCGGGCTCGCGCTCTCCACGGTCGCGCTCGTGTGGTTCGCGCGGCTTCCGGTGGATGGTCACTACTTCAGCGATCTGTTCCCGCCGTTCATCATCAGCGGGCTCGGACTGGCGCTCGCGTTCGTTCCGATGTCGATCGGCGCGCTGACGGGCGTGCGCCAGTCTGACGCCGGCATCGCGTCCGGTCTGATCAACACGACGCAGCAGATCGGCGGTGCGATCGGCGTTGCGGTCGCGACGACCGTGGCGACGACGTTCACCACCCGCTACATCGACGCACACGCCGGCTCTGGCTCCCTCACCCCGGCGGCGCTGACGCACGGGTTCCAGATCGCCTTCTACGTCCTGGCCGGGATGGCCGCGGCCGGTGCGCTGATCGCAGCAGTGATGCTCGAGTCGAAGCCGGTCGAGGCCGCTGACGTCCAGACCGCGCCCGACGCCGTGCCCGAACTGGGAACGGCCTGACGGTTGCAGTCGCGGGTCTTCCGCTCGGCAGCTAAGTAACGCGGCACTCGGCGGGCCGGGGTGATCCCGGCCCGCCTTCAGTCGCGTCTGGAATCTGCCGTCTATGAGGCGCGGCTGGCCAGAGTCTCGATCAAGGTGTCGCACTCGGCGACCCGCGGCCGGAAGCCCAGCTCGTCGAACAGCGAACGCGCCTGGCGCAGCGTCGCGTCGGCGGCCCGGTCGCCGAGGGCGGCGAGGCAGCGGCCCTGGCCGAGCAGGGCGTAAGCGCGCTCGGGGACGGTTCCGAACTGCTGCCAGCGCTGAGCGGCATCACTGTAGAGATCGACGGCGTCGGCATGCCGGCGGGCGGCTTCGGCAAGCTCGGCTCGGGCCGAGGCCAGGGTGTGCTCGCTGAGCGGCGTGAGGGGCTCGGCGCTGTCCGTGAACCGTTCCGCGAGCCGTGGATCGCCGAGGGCGAGCGCGCTCCGCACGAGGGGCGGCAGTTCCGCGAAGAGGTCGGCGGGCCGGGAAATGAGCTGGTCGAGCTCGAGCAGCAGCACCTTCGCTTGCTCGTGCCGAGCCTGGGCGATCAGCAGCTGGGCAGCGGCGGCGAACACCATTACCACCGATGCTGGGAGGGCGATCTCGCGTGCGGCGGCAAGCAGCGGCTCAGGGTCCGGGGCGTGTTGCACGTCGCCTGTCTCGGCGAGCAGCCGCAGCTGCAGCGCGCGTGGCTCGAGCCACGCCATGTCGCCTGTCGCCTCGAGCAGCTCGCCGACGACCTCCGCCTCGGCGAGCGCCTGGGCGGTCTGCCCGAGCTCGGCCAGGAGGAGAGGCCCTTCCGAGCGGTTCTGTAGCGCGACGTCGGCGATGCCGCGCCGCGCGCAGAAGGCGATCGTCTCGCGCTGGATCTCGGACGCAGTCGCCGGCCCCTGGTAGGTCCACGTGATCCAGCCGAGGTTGCCGTAGATGACAGCGGTCTCGCGTCCAAGCCCCTGCTCGAGGGCGAGCTGGAGCGCCCGTCGCATCTCCTCGATCCCGCCCGCGTCCCCCAGCGAGCAGCGGGCGAGGCCGCGCCAGTGGAGAGCGAAGGCAGGCTCGGGGAGGTGGAGATCGGCTGCGAGCGCGAGCGCGCGCTCGGCGGCAGCGGCCGCCTCGGGGTATCGGCCGGTGAGGGCATATCGACCGGCTGTATAGGCGTAGGTGGCAACGAGCTCCGGCCCGGCGGGTTGCGCCTCGAGCAGCTCACGAGCCTCGGCCAGCATCTCCTCACTGCGCCACTCTCCGAGCCGGTGCACGACGAGAGCGAGGCGGGTGAGGACGCGGCCGGCGGCCACCGGCTCGCTCCGGGCACGGTGGAGCTCGAGAGCCCGTTCGAAGGCCCCTCTCGCCTCCTGCAGCCGGCCCTGCTGCTGGACGGCCTGCGCCCACCGCTCGAGCAGGAATGCCTGGTCGGGATCATCGGCGGGGCAGAGCTCGATGGCGTGGGCGAGCTGGCGTTCCGCCTGGTCGACGTCGAGTGAGAGCGCTCGCCCGCCGGCGAGGGCGAGGTAGTGGACCGCTCGCGCGTTCAGCTCTGTCTCGTCCTCGCCGATGCCGGCGGCCCGGTTCAGCTCGACTGCTGCCTGGTAGTGGTGGGCAAGCACATCGGCGAGGTCCTCCACTCGGTCGCCGGCCTTCTCCTCGAGCCAGGCAGCGGCGGCGCGGTGGCGGGCGGCGCGGGCGGCGCGCGGGATCTGCCCGTAGCACACGTCCCGTACGAGTACATGCCAGAAGCCGTACTCATGCTCGTCTTCCATCGAGCTCGAGCGGGCGGGGCGAACGAGCTCCGTGCGGGCCAACTCGTGCAGCGCCTCCTCCACCGCTCCCGGGTCGCGGTCACCCATCGAGGCGAGCGCGCCCGCCCAGAAGACCTTGCCGAGCACCGAGGCATCCTGGAGCAGGCTTTTCCGCTCCGGCGGCAGGGTGTCGAGGCGCGCTGCGATCAACGCCTGCACCGATTCGGGCACTTCGACGCCGTCGGCTTTCGGGCCGCGGTCTGCGAGCAGGCGCACGAACTCCTCCGCGTACAGAGGATTGCCGCCTGCGCGTTCCAGGAGTTGCTGCTGTTTCTCGGCGGGAAGCACCGATCGTTGCAGCAGCGAAGCGATCAGCCGCGCGGTCTCCGTGTCGGTCAGCGGTGCGAGGTTGATCCGCTGTGCGTTGCGGGCACCGGCGCCGAAGGTCGGATGGCGCTCGTACAGTTCCGGCCGCGCCGTGCACAGGAGCAGGAGCGGCACGCCGTCGGCCCAGTCGGCCAGATGCTCGAGGAAGGCGAGCAGCGCGGGGTCGGCCCAGTGCAGATCCTCGAACACGAGCACCGTCGTCCGCTCGGCGGCGAGGCGCTCGCAGAAGTTGCGCCACGCTGCGAACGACTCCTCCTGCGCGGCCGGCTCTGCGGGCGCACCAACGAGCGGCGCCAGCCGGGCAAGCAGCCAGGCCCGGTCCCTGTCCGCGGGAACCGTTCTCGCGAGCTTCGCAGCCGCCTGCGCCGGGTTGTCCGATTCGAGAATGCCGCACTCGGCTTTGACGATCTCCCCCAGCGCCCAACACGCGATTCCCTCCCCGTAAGGAAGGCAGCGTCCCTGCCGCCAGCGCACCAGCCCCGGGCGCTCGTCCAGATAGGCAAGAAGCTCCGCGCCGAGGCGGCTCTTGCCGACGCCCGGCTCACCGACGATCGTGACCAGCTGACAGGAGGCCTGCTGGGATGCCCGCTCGAACGTCCCGGTCAGCAGTGACCGCTCCAGCTCCCTGCCGACGAGCGGCGTGCTCATCGAGCGGATCACATCGCTGCCGAGTCGCGCCCGCGGAGTGACGGCTCGCCACAGAGCGACAGGCTCCGATTTCCCCTTCGCGTCGATTGCATTCAGCTGCTCGTACTCGAAGACGCGATCGGTCGCGTCGTACGTGGCCACTCCGACAGCGACCCCGTTCACCGGCGCCGCCGTCTGGATTCGCGCGGCCGTGTTCACCACGTCGCCCAGCACCTCACCCTCGCCCCGCGCTGACGCGCCGAGGGTGACCAGCACCTCACCCGTGTTGACGCCCACTCGCACCGCCAGGTTCGGTGAGGGATCCGCGGCGTTCAACTCGCCGATCGCCTCGACAATCGCCAAACCCGTGCGAACCGCTCGTTCGGGGTCGTCCTCATGGGCGACCGGTGCGCCGAACACGGCCATCACCGCATCCCCGATGTACTTCTCGACCGTTCCGCCGAACGACTCGATCACCGGACGCAACCGCTGGTAGTAGCCCTGCATTCTGGCTCGCACATCTTCCGGATCAGCGTGCTCCGACGCAGCAGTGAATCCGACCAGATCACAGAAGAGCACGGAGACGACCTTTCGCTCCTGGAGCGGCGCCGTCGCCGGCGCAGCCAGCTCCGCTCCGCAGAACGGGCAGAACGGAAACTCGCCCGGAAGCTCTTTGTCGCAAGCAGGACAGACCACGGCCACGCAGCGAGTCTGACCGCCCACCCCTCGGGGGGCAACCGGCGCGGCTCTAGCTGACGTGCAGCGTCTTCAGCCCCACGACGCCGTCCGGCAGCAGGAGCTGCAGCTCGAGCAGTCCGCGTTGTCGGAGCTTGCTGGCCACGCGAAAGTTCCCGGCGTTGTCGGTCCTCGCGGTTGCGAGCACCAGCCACGCCCCGTGATTCCAGCGCCCGCGCAGCACGACGGCTCCGGTTGTGTGTGCGCCGTCGGTCGAGGCCGTTCGCCCGTGCAGTGTGTACGTCGACGGAGCGATCGCATTCGTCGGCCCGCCGAGCGGGATCGTTCGGCTGCCGGCGGTCGAGGAAGCATCCCGAGGGGATGAGCGGTGCAGATGCGGGAGGGCGAACGAAAGGGCGGGCACGAGCGGATGGTGCCGGGGCAGCTGTCCCGCAAGGAGGCAGCCGAGAGCGACCACCGCGATCGCGCCGAGCCCGGCCACGAGGAGGCGTGCCCCGCGCGGTCCCGGGCCAGCCGGGCCTGGGTCGATCGGGCCCGCCGCCTCCGGCGGGTCGAACTCGGCCCAACCCTGATTCTCCCAGCCCATGCGTCCGCTCGGTTCTACCGCAGAGCGCGCGTTCCTGTGCGCAGCCGGGGCTCGACGTCCCGCTCCTGGAGGCAGCTGACATGATCGCTCGATCGTCGCGCGGGCGCTTCCCACTCCTCTGAAGTCCCGGGCGTGAGCTCGATTCTCTCGGTCCTCGGCGCGGTCGCGCGCAATCCGGCGCTCCGGCGCGTCGAGCTGGCGTTCGTCACGTTCAACAGCGGTGAGTGGGCGACGTGGATTGCGATGCTCGTGTACGCGTACTCGCGCGGCGGCGTCACCGAGAGCGGGCTCGTCGCCTGCGGGATGCTGGTGCCCGCCGCTGTTCTCGCACCGGTGCTCGCGGCTCTCGGCGAGCGCTATCCGCCCGGGCGCGCACTGGTCGTCGGGTACGTCGCACAGGCAGTGACCTGCAGCGCGGTCGCCGTCGCGCTTGTCACCCACGCTCCGGCGCCCGTCGTGTACGCCCTGCTCGTCGGGCCGGCGGTGGCGTTCACGATGACGCGGCCGACACAGTCGGTGTTCGCGCCCGGCCTCGCGCGCACGCCGCGTGAGCTCGCGGCGACGAACGTCGCATCCGGCTGGATCGAGAGCGTGAGCGTGCTCGTCGCACCGGTGGTCGCCGGCATCCTGCTGGCGGTCGGCTCACCGTGGCTCGTGTTTGCCGTGATGGGAGCGGCCTGCGCATTCGGAGCGTTTCTCGTCGCGCCGTTGAGAGACGAGGTGCCCGCCGCGAGCGGCGATCCCGACGAAGTGAGCCCGACGCTCGAGGAGGGGGTCGCAATCGTCGAGCGAGACGCGTCGGCCCGCACCATCGTCGTGCTGCTCGGCGCGCTGAGCATCGCGCTCGGTGCGCTCGACGTGCTCTACGTCGAGCTCGCACGCGGCGTGCTGCAGCTCGGCGGAAACTGGGCGGGCTACCTCTGCGGCGCGGTCGGCGCCGGAGGCGTGCTGGCGGTGGGCGTGACCGCGCGTCTCGTCGGCCGGCCGCGGCTCATGGGGCCGCTGGCCCTGTCGCTCGCCGCCTGGTCGGTCGCGTTTCTCGGGCTTGCCGTCCTGCCGGGCGTTGCGGCGTCGCTCGCGCTGCTCGTCCTCGCAGGCGGCGCCCAGGCAACCTTCCGCGTCACCGGTCGGACGCTGCTCCAACGTGTCGCACGGCCGGGCGTCCTTGCCCGCGCGTTCGGTCTGCTCGAAGGCTTCGAGATGGCGGGCTACGCGATCGGCGCACTGCTTGCTCCCGCTCTCGTGGCGCTCGGCGGGCCCTCCGCCGCCTTTGTCGGGGTCGGGGCGATCCTGCCGCTCGCCGCGCTGATCGCCGGCCGCCGCCTGCTCGAGATCGACCGGCATGCGAACGTGCCTGTCGTCGAGATCGCGCTGCTGCGGTCGACACCGCTGTTCTCGCCGCTCTCCCCACCGACCCTCGAGTCGCTGGCCCGGGCTGTCGAGCTGCTCGCTGTGCCTGCAGGCACCGATGTGATCGAGCAGGGAGCAGACGGCGATCGCTTCTTCGTGATCGGCGACGGGGAGGCCGATGTCGTTGTCTTCGGAAAACGGGTGGCGACCCTCGTCCGTGGCGAAGGGTTCGGCGAGATCGCGCTCATGTACGGAGTCCCGCGAACCGCGACCGTGACCGCCCGCAGCGACCTCCAGCTGTACGCGCTCGACCGCGAGGACTTCCTGCTCGCGCTCACAGGGCACGCGAAGGTCCACCAGGCAGCACACGATCTCGCCCAGGGGCGGCTGGCCGAGTTGGGCATGATCGCCTCGTGAAGCCGGACGCCGACTGGCTCGAGTGGTCCTACGACGCCTATCCCCGGATCGAGGAGGAGTTTCAGGCGGCGCTCGACGCCAGCCTCGCGCCCCGTGCTCCCAGCCTGCTCTACGACCTGGTGGCGAACATGCAGCTCCCGGCCGGGTCGGTGGCGGCCGACGTCGGCTGCGGGGAAGGCCGGCACAGCCTGCGGCTGGCCGATCGCTTCCGCTCGACCGGCGGGTCTATCTCCTCTCCAAGCCCCGAGGGGTGAGAGACTGACCGTCAGCCGTTTTCGCGGCACAGTCGAAGAGAGGACGCTTATGTATGCCACCGTTCGCACGTACACAGCGGCCCCGGAGCTCGCCGAGGCGCTCGTCGGCCGTTCGGCCGACGTCAAGAGCCTGATCAGCGGAATCGCCGGCTTCAAGGCCTACTACCTCGTTCGCACCGCCGACGGCGCGGTGTCGGTCAGCATCTACGAGGACGAAGCAGGCGCCGCCGAGTCGACGAGGGCCGCGGCCGAGTTCATCAAGGAGAATCTGCCGGGAGTGGCCGGCGTCGTTCCGCAGGTCTCGGCGGGCGAGGTCGTCCTCGACGCCTGAGAGGAACCGACCATGAACGCGTCGCTTCGCGCGCTTCTGCGCCTGCTCGGGCTCGGCGCTCTCGTTGCAGGCGGGGTTGTGATCACCACCATGGTGATCCTCTTCGTGATCCTGCTCGGGCCGCTCATCTTCTGGCTCGCGTGGAACGTGCTCGACTTCGCGTCCGCGGTCGGTCTGCCGGAGCTCGGGTTCTGGGGGATCCTGCTCGCGACGCTGTTCCTCGTCATCGGCTGGCTGGGCAAGGTCGTGATCGCCGGGATCGTCTTCCTCGTCGATCCCGCGTGGTTCCACGGGTCGGCCGAGGTCCGCTGGCCCGAGCCGACCTTCCGCAACTTCGTGGCGGTCGCGCTGCTCGCTCTCCTCGCGTCCCGGCCCCACACCTACGGGCGCGACCGCGGGCGCTGAGGCCCGCGCGGTGCCGCTGCAGAACCGCGTCACACCGCTCGGGGACCTGATCGCCGACCCGGCGCGCGGGCTCGTCTACGGGAACCGCGGCTGTCTGCACGACGCGAGCGGGCACATCGTGAGGCGCTTCCAGGTCAAGCGCTGGATCGCGTGCCGGCTCGAGTTCAAGGGCCGGCGCCGGATTCGGAAGCTGCAGCCGGGCCGCTTCACGGAGCTCTTCTTCCTCGACGAGGCGACCGCTTTCGCGGCGGGCCACCGCCCGTGTGCAGAGTGCCGCCGGGAGGACTACAACCGCTTCAGGGAGCTCGTCGGCGAAACACGGGCGGATGCGATCGACGAGCGGCTGCATGCCGAGCGGCTCGGCCCCTGTCGCGTCGGAGCTCTTGAAGAGCTGCCCGACGGTGCCTTCGTGCTCGTCGACGGTGAGCCGTGGCTCGTGCACGGCGCCGAGCTGCTGCGCTGGGCTCCGGCCGGCTACACCGACCGCCGTCGGCGCCCGTCGGGCGCGGCCCGGATCGTGACGCCTCCGCTGCTCGTCGAGGTGCTGCGCGCGGGGTGGTCGGGCGGGGTGCCGCTCCTGCACCCGTCCGCGAGCTGAGCTCGCGGACGGGACGGAGTCGGGCTAGAAGTTGGACACCCGCCCGCGCCTGTCCCAGGCGACGCGGATCAGATCGGCCGCTTCCTCGACGAGGCCGAGGTCGGGGCGAGGGTCGCCCGACGAGCGCTTGCGATTCACGCGCCGCGGTGCGGTCGTATCCCAGGAAAGACGGTTCATGCGTGCACCCCCTGTGTGGTGTCGGAGGGCGCGGGCGCCCTCGTGATCCTGATGTCGCCGCTGACGGTCTTGGCGCGGATCTCGACGAGCGGCCCGTCGCCGTCGGGCACGTCGCCGGACAGCTCCAGATCCGAGCGCGTGTCGCCGCTCACGGTGTTGCAGTCGAGGAAGACCTTGGAGCCGCGCCGGACTGCGACCGAGACGTCGCCGGAGACGGCGTGCGCCGAGACCTTCCCCCGCATGACTGCGCGATGGTCCTGGTCGCCGCTGACGGTGTTGACGTTCACGTTGTCGTAGGCCTCGCCGATCGTCACGTCGCCCGAGACGGCGTTGACGTTGATCGGGCCGCGCACGATCTCGATGTCGAGGTCGCCGGACGCGCTCTGGACGTTCACCGCGTCGCCCGCCTCGCGAATGCTCACGTCGCCGCTCGCACTCTTGACGTTGACGCCGCCGGTCACGCGGTCGGCCTCGACCTCGCCGGACGCGGTCTGGACGTGCAGTCCGCCGAGCAAACCGTGCGCCGCCACGTCGGCGGACTTCGTCTTCGCGCTGAGGCCCGATCCCTCCGGGCAGCGAACGCGGCAGGTGACTCCCTGGCGGCCGAACATCTGCCCGAGGTTGAACCCGCGCTTCGACGGCACATCGACGATCACCTGTGAGCCGCCGCTGTGCTCGCGCAACTCGACGGTGGCCTCGTCGATCATGCGCTGCGACTCCTCGTCGTGCGCAATCAGCTCGACGTCGACGGACAGGCACTCGGGCACCGCGTCGACCCTGACGTCGCCGGCGGCGACCCGGATCTCGAGCTCGGCCGGCCCTGCCACTTCGAATGTCTTCTGCATCTGGCGTTCTCCTCCTAACTCTGGGCGTAGCCCGACAGCCGCTTGCCACTGACCTTCACGGGGCGCGACTCCGCCGCACGCGCGATCGCACGCACGAGCCAGGCGTTGGTCGAGACGCCCTCGCGGTCGGCCGCGGTCTCGACGGCCGCCTTCAGGGACTCTGGGAGGCGCAGGCTGATCCGCGCCGAGAGCTCCTCGCCCGCCATCCCCGCGGCCTCGCCGGGGAGATCGACGAACACGAGCTCGGGCTCCTGGCCGGCGAGGCGAACCTCGATGTGGCCGGAAGGCAGCTTCGAAGAAAGCTCCACCGCCGCCTGCGAGAGCAGGTCGAGCAGCTTCAGCCGCAGGTTCGACCCGAGGGCCTCGGTGAGGCGCACCGCGATCTGCGCGGAACGCTCGTCGCCGAGCTCGCCGAGGTTCTGGAGGTCCTGCTGGAGATCTTCGAGGACGATCGTCAAGTTCATGATGACATCACTATGACATCACCAATGAGTCATGTCAAGGGCACTTGGATGCGTAAACGCAGTCTCTCGTGATGCATCCCTGTGTTTGGCGCGAAATGAGCCGAAATCGGCCTACGCCTCGGCCGGCAGCTCGCGCCCGAGCGGGGCCTCGACGGCAACGAGCGCCGAGCGGGTGCGGACGTCGTAGTAGAGATAGGTGGTGGCGATCGCCACGAACGGCATCGTCACCACGTAGACGAGCCCGGCGACCACGTTGACGATGTCGAAGGAAGCGTTGGTCGCCAGCAGGAGCAGGCCCCCGAACAGCGGGCCCGAGACGAGCCCGAGGCCGGCGACGACGACGGTGAAGATCGCGACCCGCCACCAGTGCCCGCGGACGAGGGCGGCGCTGCTCCGTAGCGGCCTGCGGTCGCCTTCCGGCTCGAGGACGACGGCCTGCGCGAGCAGCGACCAGCGGACGAGGAGCCAGAGCCCGACGGGGATGCCGATCGTGGTCAGGTCGAGCAGGGTGATCACGATCGCGGCCCGAAGGACGCCGCTGAGCAGAGCCGGCAGGTGGCGCAGCGAGGCGCGGAACGCGGCGCGTGCGGCGGCCGGCTCGCCCCGGTCGATCGCGGCCATCGCGTGCGCGGTCGCGGCCTGGACGAAAGCGAGAGCGACGATCGTGAAGAGCAGACCGAGGCTGAAGGCGAGACCGGCGACCGCGACATTCGATTCACCGGCCGTCTCGACGAGGGGAACGAGCCCGACGACGCGGAACAGCAGGTACTGGACGACCGCGGTCGCGATGCTGAACGGGATGAAGAGCAGGCTGATCGTCAGGAACAGGGACGGGCGCCGGCCGTACATCTGGCCGGCGGCGGCGATCATCTCGCCCCAGGCCCGCCGGCGGGCGAGCCGCAGCGGGGCGGCGCCCCGCCACGACGTCCTCGTGGCGAGGAAGGCCAGCAGGATGACGAGCGCGGCGAGCACGACGAGGGCGGGGAACGGATCGCGCACGATCCACGTCAGCAGTCCCGACCCGGCGGCCACCGCGCCGCAGAAGTACTCGGTCGCCCGCGGGCCGATCGACGCGCCGCCCGGCACCGCGTAGCTGCGGTTGCGCCAGCCCTGCGACCAGCTGATCGGCGCGGTCCACTGCCGTTTCAGGTTCGGGCCGGTCGGCCCGTTGAAGAAGGCGGGCCGCAGCTCGCCCCAGCGGCCCTGGAAGGCGAGCCAGGGAAACGTGCGCAGGTAGTCGGCGCTCGCCTGCGGGATCACGGCGACGTGCGGGAGGATCTCCTTGTAGGCCCCCTCGGTGTCGTCGCAGCCGACTCCCTGGGCGGCGCTTCGGCCGAGGTAGAGCGCTTGCGAGTAGAAGTTCGCGTGCGAGCCGGCCGCGGGATAGACGACGGGATGCGTGCCGTCGACGAGCTCGAGCTTCCCGTCGGTCCAGTGCGCCCGCTCGGCTCCCTCGTGCTGGCTGTAGCCGACCTCGACCGGCTTCTGCGACAGCGCCTCGGCCGCGCTCGCCGCGTCGAAGTTGAGCTGGATCATCTCCCAGTCGCCCTCGTGCAGGTTGTTGAAGTCGTTGTAGATGTAGAACAGCCAGTACTGCAGCGCGAGCTTCCCGGGATATGCCGGATCGGTCGCCACGTGCGCGTACACGGTCGGCGGCGCCAGCTGGTTCAGCCGCGCCGACCAGTGGACGTACGAGCAGCCGGGGTTGAGCGCGTCCCCTGGAAAGTCGAGGTGGTAGTCCACCAGGCCGGCGGCGACGTCGGAGACGAGCGGGGCGATCTTGACGACGTTCACGCGATCCCAGGGCCCGCGCAGGACGACCTCGTGGTTCCCGAAGAGGACGTCGACGTCCGTCGGTAGGTAAGGCTCCCCGTGCTCGCACCCGGCCACCTGCGTGACGAGGCGCACGACAGGCGCGTACTTCAGAGCGAGCGCCCGCTCGCCGCCGGCCGCGGCGGCCCGTCCCGCGAAGGAGAGCGCCCCCGCCGTGACGGCGAGCGCGAGGACGACGGGCAAGCAGGGACGACGGGCGGGCATGTCCGGAGTCTCGGGGCAGCCACGGTGATCCGCAACCGGGAGCAGCGTCGCGCCGGTTCCGGTTGGACTAGGCTTCGCGCGGGTGCGCAGGGGATCGATCATTCAGCTCACCGCGATCGGGCTGATCGCAGGTGCGATCTGCACCGCTGTCGCGCTGGCGATCCCGTGGCTGCCCGTCGCCGGCGGCCAGGAGGCGCACAGGATCCATTTCGTCTACTGGTTCACGACGATCATCTGCATCTGCGTGTTCTCGGTCGTCACCGCGGTGCTCGTGTACACCGTCTGGAAGTTCCGGGCCGGGCCGGACGACGACTCGGACGGGCCGCCGATCCACGGCCACACCACGCTGGAGATCGTCTGGACGGCGATTCCCGCCGTGCTCGTGACGGCGATCTCGATCGTCAGCGCGATCGTGCTCGCCCAGAACGGGCACGCGGGCACGAACCCGCTCGTGATCAAGGTGGAAGCACGCCAGTTCGCGTGGAAGTTCACGTACCCGAACGGCCAGAGCTACGGCCATCTGACGCTGCCCCAGAACCGCCACGTGAAGCTCGAGCTCACCGCCGACGACGTCATTCACTCCTTCTGGGTGCCGCAGCTCTCGCAGAAGCAGGACGCTGTGCCGGGCCACGAGACCTCGATCATCGTCACCCCGACGCACATCGCCACGTATCCCGTGATCTGCACCGAGTTGTGCGGTCTCGGCCACGCGCTCATGCGCAGCCACGTCGACATCGTCTCCGCGGCCGACTACACGAAGTGGGTGCAGCGGGGCGGTGCTGCGAGCGCCGGGCCTCCGGGCCTCGCGGTCTTCCAGCAGAACGGCTGCGCGGGCTGTCACACCTTCAAGCCCGCGGCCGCGACCGGGACCGTCGGCCCCGACCTCGACAACCTGGCGAAGGAGGCGCAGCAGGCGCACCGCGGCGCGCTCGCCGCGTTCATCGAGGAGTCGATCGTCAAGCCTGAGGCGTACATCGCACCGGGCTTCTCGGACGCGATGCCGCGTATCTTCGCCGCGCAGATTCCGCCGGACAAGCTGAAGCAGCTCGTGCAGTATCTCGCGCAGGGAACCACGCCGTGACCGACGTCGCACACGCCCATGATCTCCACGAAGCGCCGCCGGCCCCGACCGGCTGGCACCGCTGGACCGCGCCCGGCTGGCTGCGTGTCCTGTGGGTGACGCCGATCTTCTTCCTGCTCGGGATCGGCATCGTGCTGCTCTATCGCTGGCTGGCCGACTGGCAGCCGTTCTGGAAGGGCTCGGTGATCACCACCGTCGAGCTCGTGATGACGCCGCTCGGCTTCCTCGTCGGTCTCGGCGGGTTCGATTACTGGGCGTACTACGGGTCCGGCCGCCCTACGCGCCCGGAGGATCACTCGGGCCACGGCGCGCGGTCGTGGCGCGACTACTTCCGCATCAACACGGATCACAAGGTGATCGGGATCCAGTACGTCGTCACGACGATCGTCTTCTTCTGCATCGGCGGCCTGCTCGCGATGCTCTTCCGCGCGGAGCTCGCGCAGCCGGGCGACCAGTACTTCAACCCGCAGACGTTCAACGTCCTGATCTCGAATCACGCGGCGCTGATGATCTTCCTGTTCGTCATCCCTGCGTTCGCCGGGCTCGGGAACTACGTGATCCCGTTGATGATCGGCGCCGCCGACATGGCGTTCCCGCGCCTGAACGCGCTGTCGTTCTGGCTGCTGCCGATCGCCGGCACGATCCTGATCGTCGGCATGGTCACGCCGGGCGGCGGCCCGTCGGCGGGTTGGACGTGCTACGCCCCGCTCTGCTCGCACCAGCCGTTCGGGCAGGTGTTCTTCAACATGGGCGTCCAGTGGGCGGGCGCGAGCTCGATCATGACCGCGCTCAACTTCCTGGTCACGATCATCACCATGCGCGCCCCGGGCATGACGTTCTGGCGCATGCCGCTCCTCGTCTGGGCGAACTTCACGACCAGCCTGCTCGTCGTGATCGCGACGCCGTTCATCGCCGGCTCGCAGTTCTTCGTCATGTTCGACCGCGTCATGCACATGAACTTCTTCGAGCCCGCCGGCGGCGGCTACGTGCTCGGCTACCAGCACATCTTCTGGTTCTACTCGCACCCGGCGGTGTACATCATGATGCTGCCCGGCTTCGGGATCATCAGCGAGGTGATCGCGGTGATGAGCCGCAAGCCTGTCTTCGGCTACCGATTGATGGCGCTGAGCCTGATGGCGATCCTCGTGCTCGGCTTCTCGGTGTGGGCGCACCACATGTTCGTCGCCGGCATGGCGGGGTGGCTGCGCGTCCCGATGATGGTGACGTCGATGGTGATCGCCGTTCCGACCGGGATCAAGATCTTCTCGTGGCTGGCGACCATGTGGGAAGGGCGAATCCGATTCACCACGCCGATGCTCTTCGCGCTCGGCTTCCTGTCGATGTTCGTGATCGGCGGGCTCTCCGGCATCTATCTCGCCTCCGTCCCGATCGACATCCACGCCTCCGACACGTACTTCATCGTCGCGCACATCCACTACGTGCTCTTCGGCGGCTCCGTGTTCACGATCTTCGCCGGCATCTACTACTGGTTCCCCAAGATGACCGGGCGGATGTACAACGAGCGGCTCGGCCAGCTGCACTTCTGGCTCACGTTCATCGGCTTCAACCTGACGTTCTTCCCGATGCACTACATCGGGCTGCAGGGGATGCCGCGCCGCGTTGCGGACTATGCCGACAGGTTCGCCGACATCAACCTCTTCATCTCGATCGCATCCTTCGGGCTCGGAGCCTCGACGCTCGTCTTCCTCTACAACATGATCAACTCCTGGGCGCACGGGCCCGTGGCCGAGGGGAACCCGTGGCGCGCGCTGACGCTCGAGTGGCAGGTCAGCTCGCCGCCGCCGATCTTCAACTTCGACGAGATCCCGCAGGTCGTGGGCAACCCGTACGAGTACGGCGTCCCCGGCGCCCAGCACGCGATCCTCGGTGCCCCGGCCCCGTTGCACGCCGATCCGGTCGGGGCCGACTGACGTGAGCCACATCCTCGTGATCGCGAACGAGACGGTCGCATCGCAGACGCTGCTCGACGCCGTGCGCGCCGAGGCGGGAGGCGAAGACCGCGTCACGGTGATCGCGCCGGTGAACGAGCCGAGCCAGGGATATGTCGTCTACGAGGACACCCGGCGGGCGTCGGCGGGGCGGCGGCTCGAGAAGACCTTGAAGGCGCTCCGCGAAGCGGGCCTCGCGGCGCAGGGCTTCGTCGTCGAGACCGGGCCGGTGCAGGCGGTCAAGGATGCTCTCGCGCAGCTCGAGCCGCAGATCGACGAGATCGTGCTCGCGACCCACGGCCAGGAGCGCTCGGGCTGGATGCGCCGCGACGTGCTCGGGGACATCGAGCGCATCGCAAGCGTGCCGGTCCTGCACGTCGTCGTCGAGCCGACGGCCGAGGGCGAGGTGAACGTGCTCGTGATCGCCAACCAGACGGTCGTCTCCGACGAGCTGCTCGACCGTATTCGTCTGCGTGCCGCGGAGAGCGCGGCCAGCTTCCTGATCGTTGCGCCGCAGAGCGACGAGGAGGAGCACGCCGACGCCGACAAGCGGCTCCGCCGCGCGCTCACCGAGCTGCGCGGAGCGGGCATCGACGCGCACGGACAGGTCGTGCACCCCGATCCGTACACGGCCGCGAGGCAGGTCGTGAACGACGAGCGCGTCGACGAGATCATCGTCTCGACCTTCCCCGGCGAGCGCAGCGGCTGGCTTCGCCGCGATCTCGTGCAAAGGCTGCGCAAGGACACCGGCCTTCCCGTCGATCACGTGGTTTCCGCTTCATGACCGCAGCCGCCGAAGCCCACGACCACCACGGACCGCCGCCGGTCCACTACAGCTCGCGGGTGTCGCCGGCGGTGCTCGGCATGTTCCTCTTCATCGCGTCGGAGATCATGCTGTTCGGCTCGTTCTTCACCGTCTACTTCTTCATACGCGTGGTCAACAACGCCGTCGACGGCGTCTGGCCGCCCAACGGCTACGAGCGCCCGGCGTTCGTCGCGGGCGTCAACACGATGATCCTCGTCACGTCGAGCTTCACGATGCACTGGGCCGACACATCGATCAAGAAGGGGAACCGCAAAGGCCTCTGCGCCGGCATGGCGCTGACCTTTTTGCTCGGTTTGTCCTTCCTGCTCACGCAGGTGATCGAGTACCACCGCATCGGCTTCAACACGAGCGACACGGCGTTCGCCTCGGTCTTCTTCGGGCTCACCGGTCTGCACGCGGTGCACGTGTTCATCGGCCTGACGATCCTCGCCGTCATGGGGGTGAGAGCCTTCCGCGGGCATTTCTCGCCCGAGCATCACCAGGGCATCGAGATCGGCGGCATCTACTGGCACTTCGTGGATGTGATGTGGATCGTGGTCTACGTGACCGTCTACCTGCTCTAGCGCCGTGCGCAATCCGCTCCGAAGCGAGGCGGATGCATTCCGATTCGTCCTGTTGACGATCGGTTACTTCGCTCTGATCGTGATCGGGTCGGAGATCAACTCGTGGGTCGGCTTCGCCGTGTTCCTGGTCGTGACCGGTGTCGCGCTCTGGGCGGTCCTCCGGCGCCGCAGCCGGACGAGCTGACGATGCTGGAGGCGGGCGGCGTGCTGACCATCGAGCAGGTCGATCCGCTGCCGCTTCGGGCCGAGCTTCGCGAGGTGCACCGTGCTGCACTCGGCGCCGGCGCGCTGTCCGACGAGTGGGCGGCGAACCGGCTGCCGCTCCACGTTCAGCGCGACGACTTCGTGTTCCTCGTCGCGCGCGAAGGCACCGAGCTCGCCGGCTTCGGGTACGGGTACACCGGCGCGTACAAGCAGTGGTGGACCGAGCACGTGGCCCGGGCGTTCAGTGCGGTACAGCGCGAGCAGTGGCTCGACCCGCCGCACTTCGAGATCGTCGAGCTGCACGTCCGGCCCTCCCAGCAGCGGCGCGGCGCGGGGAGCCTGCTGCTCGCACAGCTCCTGAGCCGGCAGCCGCACGACCGGGCTCTGCTCTCGACGCAGACCGGCTCGAAGAAGGCCCGCAGGTTCTACGCGAAGAACGGCTGGACCGAGCTCGCCGACGTCGACTTCGGTCATGGTTACCCGCCGTATCTGGTGCTCGGGAAGCGGCTGCGCGGGTAGCCCGGGCCGGCGCCGGCTACTTGCCCGCGACGGAGCTGACGTACGCCGCGACGGCGAGGATCTTCGCGGGGCTCAGCTGCCCCTTGAAGGCAGGCATCTGTCCGCCGCCGACCGTCACCTGATGGGCGACGCGCGCTGCCGACGGCTTGAGGGCGTCGAGGTTCGGCCCGACGTTGCCGGTGGCGCCGGCGTCCTTCAGCGTGTGACACCCGCCACAGCCGGCCGAGGCGAAGACCTGTTTGCCGACCGCCGACGGCGACGTGCCGGACGGCGCTGTGGTGGTGGTCGTGGACGTGGTGGTGGACGACGGCGGCGGCAGCGGGTTCGCGGCCGTGACGCCGCAGGTCGGGTTCGCCGAGCACTTGGCGACGTAGACCGCGACGTCGTCGGCATCACTGCCCGTCACGAGGTTCGCGGGCATCGGCGGCTCGGGGTAGGCGATCTGCCCACGCACGACATCCGCGATCGTCTGCAGCGAGAAGCCCTGCTCCTTGTCGGAGGCGAACGCATCGTCGAGGTTCGGGCCGATCGTGCCGGTCGCATGGGCATCCGCCAGCGTGTGGCACGACGCGCACTTCGCCTGGAAGAGCGCCTTGCCCTGGCTCGGGTCGCCGGTGGTGACGCGTTTCACGGCGCCGCACCCCGACGCGGTGACCGCAACGAGCAAGACCGCAGCTGGAGCGAGAAGTCGGCGCGCGTTCAGGATCGGCTCGTTGTCAGGGTCAGTGTCCGGACGGTTGCGGGACGCCGTCGAGCATCGCGACGGCCTGTTCGCGCGTCGGGTAGATCGCAAATGCGCGGTCGAGGCCGGTGATCTCGAAGATCTCGGTGATGTCGTGGTCGTGGCAGACGAGCGACAGCTGCCCGTTGTTCGTCCGAAGCCGTTTCACGCCTCCGACGAGCACGCCGAGCGCGGTGGAGTCGATGGACGTGGCCGCTGAGAGGTCGACGACCACCTGCTTCGCGCCCCGGGCGATCACTTCGAGGAGCTGCTGCTTGAACTCCGGCGCCGTGTAGAGGTCGATCTCACCCGTGAGCGAGATCACGAACGCGTGGTCGTAGAGCTGCTCGGTCTTGATGTCGAAGTTCATGGGGTTCCCCGGGAGGCGATCGGTGGCGGCAACTGCCGCGTGAGTCTAACCGGAGGTGCTGCTCGAGGTGCCGGCAGCCGCCTGGGCCTGGAGCGCCTTCAGCGCCGCCCTCACCTGCGCGGCCAGCGGGTCGGTGGGCGCGAGCTTCAGGAATGCCTTGAAGGCCGCGATGGCCGTCGCGGGGTCCTGGGCGGCTTGGGCCGCCTGGCCGAGCTGGATCTGCGAGGTCGCGTCGCGCGGATTCAGGATGACGAGTTTCCTGTACGCGCTCTCGGCGTTGCGCTGCGCGTTCTGATACTGGGAGTAGGCGGTCTGCTGCTTCGCCGCGGCGAGCGTCGCGATAGCGGCCGAGATCGGATCCCTGAGCGCTCCCGCGCTGGCGAGCGCCTTGCCGAACGGAGTCGACGAGGCCGGCCCGAACGCGGACGCGGGCGACTCCTGTTCCGCCATCGACTGCTGGGCGGCGGCGTAGTCGTTCGAGTAGTTCGTCGCGAGCGTCCCGTACTGGGAAGCGAGCTCTGCGAGCGCGCCCTGGTCCTTCGGCTTCAGTGCCGTGTAGCGCTCCAGTGCGACCACCGCGTCTGCGGCCCGCTGCTTCTGCTCGAGCGCGGTGGCGAGATTGCGCCAGGCCGTTGCATCCTCCGGATGCTTGTCGGCCTTGCTCTGGAGGTTCGAGATCGACGAGCCGCCCTTGTTCCCGAAGTTGAAGGCGTTCTGGAGCGCATCGCTGATCCCGGTCGAGCCCGAGCCGACGCCGAAGAAGACGAAGCCGAGTGCGAAGACGACAGCCAGCAGCACGAAGGCCCACTTCGCGTGCACCCGCAGGCGCTGGAAGAACAGCTCCTCCTGCCACTGCGGCGGCTTCTGCTTGTGCGGATGTGCCGCTACGGATGCCGAGCGAGCATTTTGCGCCGGGCGGCGCTTGCGGTGCTGCGTACCTCTTGCCACTGCTCCTCTGCTTCCTTCAGATAGCGGGTTTCACCGTCGACGATCGTTTCGAGCACTCGATCCGGCGAGCCCCCGAAGACGACGGCCGCCGCGGGATCCTCAACCGGATGGTAGGGGCTTCCCGCGAGCGACACGACCGTCAGGTCGGCGCGCTTGCCGGGCGACAGGGTACCCACCTGGTGGTCGACTCGCAGGGCGCGGGCCGCGTCGAGGGTGGCGAGGCGGAGCGCGTCCCCGGCCAGGAGCGCCTCGGGGCGCAAGGCGAGGGCTCGAGCCGCGTAGACGGCTGCCCGCATCTCCTCGAACACATCGAAGGAAGGGACCGACGCCGGCGAGTCCGTGCCGAGGCCGACGACGACCCCGGCCGAGCGCATCGCCGCGACCGGCGCGACGCCGCAGCCGAGGAGCGCGTTCGAGCGGGGGCAGTGCGCCACGGGGACCCCGCGCTCGGCGAGCAGCGCGATCTCGCCTTCCGACACCTCGACGCAATGGGCGCACAGGAGGTCGGGGCCGAGCACCGGCTCGAGTGTGGCAACGGCCCGCTGACCGGTCGGCGGGACCAGGATCGGGATCCCTGCGAGCACGCCGCGGCCGTGCTGGAGCCACTCGTTCTCGCCCGCGCTCTCGGCGAGGTGAGTGCCGACGGGGATGCCGAGGGAAAGGCACCAGCGATACGTGTCGAGCGAGCAGGTGTACGGCGCGTGCGGGGAGACGCCGATCCGCACCAGAGCGGTCTCCTCGACGCGCGCCCGCTGCTCCTCGAACCGGCGCCGGGCGTCCTCCGGGTCGTCGGCGAACACCTCGAGGTAGACCGTCGCGCGCAGCCCGAGCTCGGCGGCGGCAATCGCCCCGGCCCCGGAGAAGCTGTAGTCGGCCGTCGTCGTGATCCCCGATCGGAGCGAGTCGGCGACCCCGCAGCGGGCGATCGCGACCATGTCCGAGGGCGCCAGGCGGTTCTTGCGCTCGACGTGCGTTCTCAGCCACGACCCGAACGACGTCCCGTCGCCGAAGCCCGCGTACACGGCGTACTCGAGGTGCGAGTGCGCGTTGACGAATCCGGGGAGGATGACCGCGTCGTCGAAGTGGCGGCCGGCGCGTCCCGGGCCGACTTCGACGACCTCGCCGTTCTCCCAGCGCACGCGTCCGCCTTCGATCGGCGGCCCGTCGAGGGGCAGCACCCAGTCCGCGGAGCGTTCGATCACGTCGTGCCGGCGGCGGCGGTGGCGCGGGCGGAACGCCGGTCGAGCAGGACGGAGAGCCAGATCGAGAGCTCGTAGAGGATCACGAGCGGCACCGTCTCGAAGAAGGTCGTCACCGGGTCGACGCCGGGGAGCGCAACGCCGATGCAGGCGACGATGAAGTAGCCGATGCGACGGTTCCGGCGGAGCTTCGCGGTGCTGATGATCCCCAGGCGGGTGAGCCCCACCACGAACAGGGGCAGCTCGAACACGATCGCCATCGCGACGAGCACCTTCGTCGCGAAGGTGATGTAGGGCCGCGCCTGGATCTGGACGTTGTAGAGCGACGAGTCGAAGTTCGTGAGGAACTTGGCGGCCGCCGGCAGGGCGACGTAGTAGCCGAACAGGACGCCGGTCACCATCAGCACGACAGCGAGGAAGACAAACGCCTTCAACATGCGCGCGTGGGACGTCTCGACCGCCGGGATGAAGAACGCCCAGGCCTGCCACAGGATGATCGGGAGCGCGAGCAGGACGCCGAGGTAGAGGCTCACCCACACCGACGTCATGAACGGCTCGCCGATGCCCAGCGTCAGCAGGTGGCGGTGCTGCGGCGGCAGCTGGTCGCTCAGTGCGCGAATGACGCGGTCGTGCTCGATGAAAGCGACGATCCAGCAGACGACGACCGCGCCGATGCACACGAAGAGTCGCTGCCGCAGCTCCTCGAGATGCTCGACGAGTGTCGCCTCCTCGCCGTGCCCGAGGCGGCGCGGCGGGCGCCAAAAGCGCACCCGCATGCTCGCCTAGTGGACGGTTTCGTTCTCGCGCGGGGGCGCGGGGGCGGTGGAGTCTTCCGTCGTCCCTACGGGCAGCTGCGTCGTCTGAACGGGCTCCGGTTTGTCGTGCCCGGTGACCGAGTCCTTGAACTCGCGCATTCCACTGCCGAGGGAGCGGCCGATTTCCGGGAGCCGCTTGGCGCCGAAGAGCAGGAGCGCGAGCAGGAGGAGGCCGGCGATCTCGAGAGGACCGATGTTGGACATGCGGCCAGCGTATCAGCGTTTTCGGCGTCCTCCGGACCGAAAACCAAGTATTAACCTCGGCATGCCGGGGCCCCTGGGCTACGATGAGCTCGCAGGTGAACGGGCCTCGAAGCCCGTTTCGACAGCCCTTCCAGGACTCGGAGACCATGGCCAAGCTCGAGCTGAAGCAGTTGCACGTCGCGTTGGAGGACGGCACGGAGATCGTCAAGGGTGTCGACCTCACGGTCTCCTCGGGCGAGGTGCACGCGATCATGGGCCCGAACGGCTCGGGGAAGTCGACGCTCGCCTACGCGATCGCCGGGCATCCGGCGTACGAGATCACCGCGGGGCAGGTCCTGCTCGACGGCCGTGACATCACGAACGCCGGCGCGGACGAGCGCGCCCAGGCGGGCCTGTTCCTGGCCTTCCAGTATCCGCACGCGATCCCGGGCGTGACCGTCACGAACTTCCTGCGGCAGGCGATGAACGCCGTCCGCAAGGCCCGGAACGGCGGCGTCGACGACCCGATGCCGGTGCGTGAGTTCCGCGATCTCTTCTTCGCCAAGATGGACGACCTCAAGGTGAGCCGCGAGCTGGCTTCGCGCTACCTGAACGACGGGTTCTCCGGTGGGCGAGAAGAAGCGCGTCGAGATCCTGCAGATGGCGATGCTGTCGCCGAAGATCGCGGTGCTCGACGAGACGGACTCGGGGCTCGACATCGACGCGCTCAAGGTCGTCGCCGAGGGTGTGCAGAACCTCGTCGGCCCAGACATGGGCGCGCTCGTGATCACGCACTACCAGCGGATCCTGAACTACATCAAGCCCGACTTCGTCCATGTCTTCGTCGGCGGCAAGATCGTCGAGGAAGGGGGGCCTGAGCTCGCCGAGAAGCTCGAGGTCTCAGGCTACGAGCAGTGGGAAGAGGTGGCGGTCGCTTAATGGCACAGACCGAATCCGAGATCGTCCAGGAGATCGGCGCTGACTACAGCACGAAGTACGGGTTCTCCAATCCCGACGAGGCCAAGGACTACTTCTTCAAGAGCGGGCGCGGCCTCTCGCACGAGCTCGTCGACGCGATCTCGGCGCACAAGGACGAGCCCGACTGGATGCGGAACTTCCGCCACAAGTCGCTCGACTACTTCCTGGCGCGCCCGATGCCGACGTGGGGCGGGATGCCGTCTCTCACGGAGATCGACTTCGACAACATCTTCTACTACATCAAGCCGACCGAGGCCCAGGCGGACTCGTGGGAGGACCTGCCCGCGGACATCAAGGACACCTGGGACAAGCTCGGCATTCCGGAGGCGGAGAAGAACTATCTCGCCGGCGTCGGCGCCCAGTACGAGAGCGAAGTCGTCTATCACAAGCTGCAGGAGAACCTCACTGCGCAAGGCGTGATCTTCCTCGACACCGACACTGCGCTTCGCGAGCACGAGGATCTGTTCAAGCAGTACTTCGGGACGATCATCCCGCAGAACGACAACAAGTTCGCCGCGCTGAACAGCGCCGTGTGGTCGGGCGGCTCCTTCATCTACGTGCCGAAGGGCGTTCGCATCGAGCTGCCGCTCCAGGCCTACTTCCGCATCAACGCGGAGAACATGGGCCAGTTCGAGCGCACGCTGATCCTCGTCGACGAGGACGCCTACGTGCACTACGTCGAGGGCTGCACCGCTCCGATCTACTCGTCCGACTCGCTGCACAGCGCGGTCGTGGAGATCGTCGTCAAGAAGGGCGGCCGGTGCCGCTACACCACGATCCAGAACTGGTCGAACAACGTCTACAACCTCGTCACCAAGCGTGCGATCGCGGAAGAGAATGCGACGATGGAGTGGGTCGACGGGAACCTCGGCTCGAAGCTGACGATGAAGTACCCGGCGATCTGGCTGACCGGCAAGGCCGCGCACGGAGAGGTGCTGTCGATCGCGTTCGCGGGCAAGGGCCAGCATCAGGACGCGGGCGGCAAGTGCGTGCACATCGCGCCGGAGACGACGAGCGTGATCACGTCGAAGTCGATCTCCAAGAACGGCGGCCGGGCGGGTTACCGCGGCTTGCTGGAGGTGGCGAAGGGAGCCCGCGGCGCGCGGTCGAAGGTCGTCTGCGACGCGCTGATCCTCGACGACGAATCGCGCTCCGACACGTATCCGTACATCCGCATCGACGAGAACGACGTCGACATCGGCCACGAGGCGACCGTGTCGAAGATCGGCGAGGAGCAGCTCTTCTACCTGATGTCGCGCGGCCTCTCGGAGTCCGACGCGTCGGCGATGGTGGTCAGCGGCTTCGTGGAGCCGATCACCAAGGAGCTCCCGCTCGAGTACGCCGTCGAGATGAACCGCCTGATCCAGCTGCAGATGGAGGGATCGGTAGGTTGATCGTCGAGCGGACGGACTTCATCTCCGTGCCGGTCACCGACATGGCGCGGTCGAGGGAGTTCTACGGAGAGACACTCGGTCTCCCGCTCGTGCGCCACAGCGAGGAGCAGGGCTTTCCCGAGTATCAGCTCGGCGACAACGTCAGCATGTACCTGCTCGACATGAAGAGCATCGGGTCGGAGTTCACTGCGCCGCACACCGCATCGATCGCGCTGCGTGTCGCCGACGTCGAGGAGACACGGCGCGAGCTCGAGGCGAAGGGCGTCGTCTTCGCGGGCGACACGTTCGATTCG
Source organism: uncultured Thermoleophilia bacterium (assembly GCA_963821575.1). GTDB lineage: Bacteria > Actinomycetota > Thermoleophilia > Gaiellales > Gaiellaceae > PALSA-600. The sequence goes on along the minus strand of CAWGEJ010000007.1, from coordinate 197,300 downwards.
TCGGTTTGCCACATGGCGTTCTTCCGTGACCCGGACGGGAACGCCTTGATGCTGCACCGCCGCTACGCCCCTCCCGCATGACGACGCTGACACGCGAGCAGGCGGCGAAGCGGTTCGCAGAGCTGCCGCTGCCGTCGACCAAGGACGAGCACTGGCGCTTCACCGACCTGCGCGGCTTCGACCCCGATTCGGTACCAGGTACCCGTCGGGTACCTGGTACCAGCACTGCCGCTCTCGAGCTCGATGTGGCCGCGCGCGCGGTCGTCACCGAGAGCGGGATCGAGATCCTCTCGGCGCCCGAGGGCGTCCGCTTCGAGCTTTTGCCGCGCGACCACGCCGCGACCTTGATTCCCGACGACGACCGGTTCGCCGCCGAGAACCTCGCCAACTGGGAGCACGGTCTCCTCGTCCACGTCGCAAAGGGCGTCGAGCTCGAGAAGCCGCTGTACGTTCAGGTGACCTCGAGCGGCGGCACGCTCTTCTGGCGGATGGTGGTCGTCGCCGACGAGGGCGCGCGCTTCTCGCTGATCGAGGACCTCTCGTCTGCCGCGCCGGACACCGTCGCGTACACGAACGCCGTCGTCGAGCTGTTCGTCCACCCGGCTGCGAAGATCGAGTACGTCTCCCTGCAGAACCTCTCGCGCGAAACGTGGCACTTCGGCCGCTACAAGGCATGGCTCGAGCGGGACTCGGAGCTCGACTGGGTGATCGGCGGGTTCGGCTCCAAGCGCGGCAAGGTGTGGATCGAGAACGACCTCGCCGGGCCGGGTGCGACATCGCGGGTGACCGGCGCGTACTTCGCCGACGGCAACCAGCATCTCGACTACGACACGTTCCAGGAGCACATCGCGCCCAACACCGAGAGCGATTTCGCCTTCAAGGGTGCGCTGCGCGAGAACGCGAGTGCGGTGTGGCGCGGGATGATCCGGGTCGAGGAGAAGGCGCAGAAGACGAACGCCTACCAGGAGAACCGGAACCTGCTGCTCTCCGACAAGGCCCACGCCGATTCGATTCCCGGCCTCGAGATCATGGCGAACGACGTGCGCTGCACGCACGGCGCCACGCTCGGCCGCATCAATCGCGAAGAGCTCTTCTACCTGATGGCCCGCGGCCTGAGCCGTGCCGAGGCCGAGCGCCTGATCGTGCGCGGCTTCTTCCAGGACGTGCTCGACCGCATCGAGCTGGAGCCCGTGCGCGACGCGCTCGGCGCGGCGCTCGAGGCCCGTATCCCACAGGCCTGAGCGCTTTCTGTCAGCATTCGCGGCTCCACGAGCAAAGGAGCAGCGAATGCTCGGTCGCAGGGCCGCTCTTGCCGTCGTCCTCACCAGCGCCGCGGCGTTCAGCGGTGGTGTCGCCCTCGCGGTGCCGCACGGCAGTTCTCACACGCTGCAGCCGCCGAAGCTCCTGCCCATGAAGCCGCAGGCAACGAACTGGCACGTCACGCATCACTACTGCCACAAGGACGGCTCGATCTCGGCGTCACTCTAGGAATCCCTGTAGGACCTCCCGACGCAGTAGTCGGAGCCGAGCGATCCGGGCCTGCCCGGATGACGATTGCGGTTCATTGCGCGATGGTCGGCGGAGTCGCATCTGGAGGTAGGGATATGTTCACCTATGTGGCGTTGATCAAGTTGACGCCGGAAGGCCGCGAGGGCCTCAAGGAGGCTCCGCGCTATCTCGAGAAGATCAAGCTCTTCGTCGAGAAGGAGAAGGGCGAGCTCGGCGAGATGTTCGCGATGATGGGCCCGTGGGACTTCTTCGCGATCGTCAAGTATCCGACGGTCGAGGCCGCGTTCCGCGCGCACGCGAAGGTTGCGACCCTCGAGGTGATCGAGGTCGAGACCTTCCCGGTCGAGGAGGTCGAGCTCTTCATCAAGGCGCTCGTCTAGGACGAGCGTGCTCTGGGGCGGAGGGGCCGCGGCGACGCGGCCCCTTTCGTTGCGGATTCACCCACGGGTGATCAGTACGGTCTTTAGAGGCGCTCGGCGAGCCGCCGCTCCAGCTCGAGCAGGCGGGCCTCCACCTGCGCCAGGCGCTGTTCGAGTGTCGCCGGCCCCTCGGCCTCGCGCACCACCCTCTCCTCCGCGCGCTCTTCGGCGAGCAGGTGCGTCCAGCGTTCCTCGCGCTGGCCCGCCTGCCGCGACAGCAGGCGGACGAGCTCCTTTCCGTCGAGCCGCTCGAGCGTGGTCGCGACCTCGTCGGTCGACGCGAAATGGTGCAGCCGCTCGGTGCGCGTCTTCAGCTCGGCGCTGGTCTGCGGGCCGCGCAGCATCAGCACCGCCATGATCGACACCTCGGAGGGTAGGAGGTCGAGCGCCTCGGAGAAGAGCTGCCGGTACTTGGCCGTGCGCGAGCCCGGCCCGGTCGCGAGCCGCGCCCACCCGAGCGTGCCGAGGCTCTGCGCTGCGCCACGGACGGTCGACTCGTCGAGCTCGAGTACGGGATCGCGGTTCGTCGCCTGGTTACAGGCGAGCCGAAGCGCGTTCAGCGTCAGCGGGTACTGCTCCGGCGTCGTCCGCTGCTTCTCGATCAGGCAGCCCAGAACGCGCAGCTGAACGGGATCGAGACGGTGGACGACCAACGTCCTAGGCGCGCACGAGCGGCTTGTACCTGATCCGGTGCGGCTCCAGCGCCTCCGGGCCGCGCGTCTCGCGCACCCAGTCGGCGTACTCGGCCCAGTCGCCCTCGAACCAGGTCACCTCGCTGTCGCCCTCGAACGCGAGGATGTGCGTCGCGACCCGGTCGAGAAACCAGCGGTCGTGGGTGATCACGACCGCGCACCCGGCAAAGTCGAGCAGTGCGTCTTCGAGCGCGCGCAGCGTGTCGACGTCCAGATCGTTGGTCGGTTCGTCGAGCAGAAGCACGTTGCCGCCGCTCTTCAGCATCTTCGCCAGGTGGACGCGGTTGCGCTCGCCGCCGGAGAGCTTGCCCACGGGCTTCTGCTGGTCGCCGCCGCGGAAGTTGAACCAGGAGGTGTACTGGCGCGAGTTGATCTCCTTCTTGCCGAGCAGAATGATGTCCTGGCCGCCGGAGATCTCCTTCCAGACCGTGCTCTTCGGATCGAGGCTCGCCCGCGACTGGTCGACGTACCCGAGCTGCACGGTGTCGCCGATCCGCAGCTCCCCTGCGTCCGGCGTCTCCTCGCCGGCGATCATCCGGAAGAGCGTCGTCTTGCCGGCTCCGTTCGGGCCGATCACACCGACGATGCCGGCGGGCGGCAGCGAGAAGTCCAGGTTCTCGAAGAGGAGGCGCTCGCCGTACCCCTTCGAGACTCCCTTTGCCTCGATCACGACGTCGCCCAGGCGCGGCCCCGGCGGGATGTGGATCTCGACCTTGTCGAGGCGCACCGCATCCTCCTCGGCGAGCAGCTTCTCGTAGGCGCCGAGGCGCGCCTTCGACTTGGCGTGCCGCGCCTTCGGCGCCATCCGGACCCACTCCAGCTCGCGCGCAAGGGTGCGTTGCCGCGCCGAGGACTGCTTCTCCTCGATCTGCAGACGCGCCTGCTTCTGCTCGAGCCAGCCCGAGTAGTTGCCCTCGTACGGGATGCCGCGGCCGCGGTCAAGCTCGAGGATCCAACCGGCGACGTTGTCGAGGAAGTACCGGTCGTGGGTGACGGCGACGACGGTGCCCTTGTACTCGGCCAGGAAGCGCTCGAGCCAGAACACGGACTCGGCATCGAGGTGGTTCGTCGGCTCGTCGAGGAGCAGCAGGTCGGGTGCGCTGAGGAGGAGGCGGCAGAGCGCCACGCGGCGTCGCTCCCCGCCCGAGAGCGAGGTCACGTCCCTGTCGCCGTCCGGGAGCCGCAGCGCATCCATCGCGTGATCGAGCTGCTCCTCGAGCTGCCAGGCCCCGCGCCGGTCGACCTGGTCCTGGACCTTCGCCTGCTCGGCGAGCAGAGCGTCGAAGTCGGCGTCGGGCTCGGAGAACTGCGCGGAGATCTGGTTGAAGCGGTCGAGGAGGTCGCGCAGCTCACGGACGCCGTCCTCGACGTTCTCCCGCACGGTCTTGGCGGGATCGAGCTCGGGCTCCTGCTCCAGCAGTCCGACCGTCGCATTCGGGGCGAGCTCGGCGACGCCCGACGAGGGCTCCTCCTTGCCCGCCATGATCCGCAGCACCGTCGACTTGCCGGCGCCGTTCGGCCCGAGCACGCCGATCTTCGCGCCGGGGAAGAACGACAGGGAGATGTTCGCGAGCACCTGCCGCTCGGCGCCGTAGAACTTGTCGACCCTGTACATCGTGTAGATGTATTCGCTGCTCACGGGCCTGAAGATACCCGCGCGGCGTCCGTGGCCCGGAGCCTTCGGCTCGGGGTCAGGCCGGAGCGCCTCGGTACAGTGTCGAAGTGGCAGTCGCCTCCACTCACAAGCTCGACGCACACCGGCTGCGCGCCGACTTCGCGGTCTTCGAAGAGTTGACGAACGGCCTGCCGGTCGCCTACCTCGACTCGGCATCGTCGAGCCAGAAGCCGCGCCGGGTGCTCGACGCGATGCGCGAGTTCTACGAGCACTCGTACGCGAACGTGCACCGCGGCGTCTACACCCTCGCCGAGCGCGCCACCGCGGGGTACGAAGGCGCCCGCGAGAAGGTTCGCGCCTACATCAACGCTCCGTCGAACCGCGAGGTGATCTTCACGCGCAGCTCCACGGAGGCGCTGAACCTGGTCGCATACGCGTGGGGCCTCGAGAACCTCGGCCCCGGCGACGTGGTGGTGATCACCGAGTTGGAGCATCACGCGAACTTCGTCCCCTGGCAGTTCATCGCGAAGAAGACGGGAGCGCAGTTCGCGCACATCCCGATCGACGACTACGGAGAGCTGCAGCTCGACGCTCTCGACGGGATCGCCTCGCGCGGCAACGTGAGGGTGGTCGCCAACAACCTCGTCTCGAACACGCTCGGAACGATCAACCCGGTCGAGAAGCTCGCGGCCTGGGCGCACGAGCAGGGAGCGATCATGGTCGTCGACGCCGCGCAGGCCGCGCCGCACCGGCACATCGACGTGCAGTCGCTCGGTTGCGACTTCCTCGTCTTCTCGTCGCACAAGCTGTGCGGCCCGTCGGGCGCGGGTGCGCTCTGGGGCCGCCGCGAGCTGCTCGAGGAGATGCAGCCCTTCAACCTGGGCGGCGAGATGATCCGCTCCGTCGCGCTCGACCGCACGAGCTGGAACGAGCTGCCGTACAAGTTCGAGGCGGGCACCCCTGCGATCGCGGAGGCGTACGGGTTCGGTGTCGCGCTCGACTACGTCTCCGAGATCGGCCTCGAGGCGATCGAGGCGCACGAGCACGAGCTCGTCGTCAACGCGATGGAGCGGCTCGGCGAGATCCCCGGCCTGCGGATCTTCGGGCCGCCGGCCGAGCGCCGCACGGGGATCGTCAGCTTCGAGCTCGAGAACGTGCACCCGCACGACGTCGCCCAGATCCTGAACTGGGAGGGGATCGCCGTGCGCGCGGGGCACCACTGCACGCAGCCGCTGATGACCCGCCTCGGCGTCGCCGCGACGACGCGCGCGAGCTTCTACCTCTACTCGATCGAGGAAGAGGTCGACCGCCTCGTCGCCGGGCTGCTCAAGGTGAAGGAGACGTTCGCATGAGCGAGCGCGGACGTAGGCTCGACGGAGTCCGCCCAGGAGCGCAGGTGCCGGCTTCGCCGGCGCCGGAGCGGGAATCGAGTTCGCTCGTATGAGCGAACTCGAGCAGATGTATCGCGAGGTGATCCTGGATCACTACAAGTCCCCGCGCGGGCATGGGCTGCTCGAGCATCCCGACGCGCAGGCGGAGGGGCAGAACCCGCTGTGCGGCGACGAGGTGACGATCTCGGTCAAGTTCGGCGAGGACGGCGAGACGATCGAGTCCGTCGGCTTCGAGGGCCGCGGCTGTGCGATCTCACAGGCGGCGACCTCGATGCTGACCGAGCTCGTGCGGGGCCGGACGGCGGCCGACGTCGCCGCGCTGCCGAAGGAGGAGCTCCTCGACGAGATCGGCATCCCGCTTACTCCGATCCGCCTCAAGTGCGCGATTCTCGGGCTCGGCGTCCTCAAGGTGGCACTGCACAAGGCCAAAGGCACGCCGCTCCCCGCGGAGTGGCAGAACCTCGGCGACGACCTCCAGTTCGACTAGTGGCGGCCAAGATCGACGTCGCACCGCTCGGGGAGTTCGGCCCCGGCTCGGTCAAGATCGTCACCCTCGGCTGGACGTCGATCGGCGTCTACAACTGCAACGGCAGGCTCTACGCGCTCGAGGACCGCTGCTCGCACGACGACGGCCCGCTCTGCGAGGGTGAGTGGGATCAGGATCTCTGCCGCGTCATCTGCCCGCGGCACGGCTCGGCGTTCGACCTCGAGACGGGCTCACCGCTCTCGCTCCCGGCCTACCTGCCCGTCGAGACGTACCCGGTCGTCGTCGAGGACGGCGTGGTGAAGGTGGAAGTCGCATAGAACGCTGCTGGGAGACGACGGACGAGCGGTACAACGCCTACCACGACGAGGAGTGGGGCCGCCCGGTCCGCGACGAGCGCGGGCTCTACGAGCGGCTCTGCCTCGAGGGCTTCCAGTCGGGGCTCTCGTGGCTGACGATCCTCCGCAAGCGCGAGGGCTTTCGCGCCGCGTTCGCAGGCTTCGACCCCGACCGCGTCGCGTCGTTTCGGAAGCGCGATGTGACCCGTCTGCTCGCCGACGCGGCGATCGTCCGTCACCGCGGCAAGATCGAGGCCACGATCGCCAACGCCCAGGCGACGGTCGCCCTGCGCGAGACGGAGCCGCTGCACGAGCTCTTCTGGTCGTACGCGCCGGCCCGGCACGACGTCCCCCGGAGCCACGGCGACTGGGCGGCCTCGACGCCGGAGTCGACGGCGCTCTCGAAGCGGCTGAAGCAGGCCGGCTTCCGCTTTGTCGGCCCGACGACGGTGTACGCGGCGATGCAGGCATGCGGCGTCGTCAACGACCATCTGGCGGGCTGCTTCGTGCGCGAGGCCGTCGAGGCCGAGCGAGCCCGACGTCCGTCCTCCCCGATTCGGTAGATTTCCGACAACCGCGGAAAGGAGGTGGTCCGGCGTTGGAGACTTCAAGTACGGGCAGTGGAGGTACCAGCTCGTAGAGGTGTGTCCCCGGGACCTGACGGGGAATCGCCTAGCCAGCGTGGGGGACTCGCGTGAACGCGCCGCCGTACAACGGCCGGAAGCGCCTCTACGAAGTCCAAGCTGGTAACCGTGGTAAGGGGCCCTCCGGGGCCCCTTACTGTTTGTCCTGACTCCGGCCTGGTGCTCGCACCGCATCGCTGGATTCCCGGATGGCGGACGGCCGCGGCGGCCCTACAGTGGCCTCGTGGCACCATCGGCCGTTCCTTCGGCAGCGGTAGTCGCAGAGTGACCGGGGCCGTCTCATCGATCGGGCCGTCCGGACGCGCGTTCGCGTCGTTGCGGATCCCGTCCTTCCGCTGGTGGTTCCTGACCCAGATCCTGTCCGGCTCCGGGGCGATGGCGCAAGCCGTCGGGCAGGCGTGGCTGGTCCTGGAGCTCACGAACAGTGGCCTTGCTCTCGGCCTGCTCTCGGCGGCGACGTTCGGGCCTGTTCTGCTTGCGAGTGCGTGGGCGGGTGCGCTCCTCGACGAGCTCGACGTGCGCAAGGCGCTGATCGGGACGCAGATCGCGTTTGCTTCCTGCGCGCTGATCCTCGCCGTGCTCGTGACGACCGGGGCGGTGCGGGTCTGGATGGTCTTCGCCCTGGCAGTCGCGAACGGCTTCGTCTTCGCTGTCGACCAGCCCGCGCGCCAGCTGTACGTCGTGAACCTGGTCGGCCGAGACCGCCTCGCGAGCGCGGTCGGGCTCTACGAGGTGATCCTCAACGCCTCTCGTGTGATCGGCCCCGCGGTCGGCGCACTGATGCTGGCGACCGCCGGAGTCGCAGCCTGCTTCTACGTCAATGCGGTCAGCTTCGTGCCGGCCGTGCTCGTGCTCCTCTGGTTCCGACCGCCACAACGGAGGCAGCGCGCGCGGGTAGCCGGGCTGCCCAGCCGGACAGCCGTTCGGGAGGGCGTTCGCTACGTGAGCCGGTCGCCCGCGATTGCCGCCTGTCTCGTGATGGCCGTCGCGGCGGGAATGGTGTTCAACGTCGGCACGGCGCTTCCCGTGCTCGCCACGAGGACGTTCGGCCTCGGAGGGGCGGGCTACGGCGCGCTGATCTGCTGCTTCGGGATCGGTGCGATTCCCGGCGGCCTCGCGGCCGCGTACTCCAGGGGCGCGCGGATGGGGCGCATGGTCAGGCTGTTGTGCCTCCTCACCGGACTTGCCGTCGTGGCGGTCGCGAGTGCCCCTGCCGCCGCTGTCGCCTTTCCGCTGATCGTGGTCGTCGGATTCCTGTCGATCTGGATGATCGCGCTCGCCAACACCCTCGTGCAGGTGCGGTCCGACAGCGACAAGCGCGGCCGCGTGATGGGCCTCTGGACGATGGCGCTGCCGGGGCTCAGCCCGATCACCGGAATCATCATCGGTGCGACCACCCAGTTCGTCGGGCCGCGCGCAGGCTACGCGCTCGCCGGCTTCGCGCTCGCCGGGGCCGCCGCGATCGGCTGGCGCGCGCTCTCCGAGTAGCTTCGATGCACCCCGGCCGCGTCTACGGCTTGATCCGCCAGACGTCGTGGCCCTTCCAGCTCGGCACCCAGGCCTCGCCGCCGATCTGCGTGACGACGAAGGGACCGGCCCCGGCCGGGACCGTCCGAGCGGTGGAGCTCGTGGCGGGATCGACGACGGCGATCGAGTTCCTGCGGATCTGGGGCACCCAGATGAGGCCGTCGACGACGTCGGGGTCGCCGAGGTAGGGCGCACCGGCGAGCCGGACCACGGCGGCGACGGCGTTCGTCTGTGGGTCGATGCGCGCGAGGCCCGTCGGCGTCGTCACCCACACCGCATCCGTCGAGGCGGCCGTCCAGCCCGCTCCGCCGGTGACCGCGATCGACGCGAGCAGCCTGTTCGTCGCCGGATCGACCCTGATCACACCGTCGCTTCCGGCTGCCCAGACCGAGCCGAACGCGCCCACGACGCCGGTTGCCTGCGCCAGCTTCCAGCGAGCTGCGATGCGATTCGTCGCGGGATCGATGCGTTCGAGCTCGCCGGCGCCGTAGGCGGTCGTCCAGGCGGCGCCGTAGGCGAACGTGGCGTCGTACGGCGTGCTCCCGACCGGGATGGCCTTCAGGCGCCTGCCGGACGCAGCGGAGACTCGGCTGACCGTCGACGAGCTCGTATCTTCGACCCACAGCGAGCCTGCGCCGAAGCCCAGGCCGCAGGAGCCGAAGCCGATCTTCGTCTTCCCCTTGACCTTGTTCGTTCTCGGATCGATCTTCACGAGGTACGGAGAGCCGTACTCGCTCACCCAGACGAATCGGCCACCGGCCGCGGCCGCGCACGGAGCGGTCGCGACGGACAGTGGAATCTTGGCGACGACCGTTGGCGCCGCGGCGGCGGAGACCGCTGCGGCGAGGAGAGCGAGCAGCGTGCGCATGCGCGCGAAGATAGTCCGGAATCGGAGTAAGTGCTACGAGATCGTATTAAATCTCGGTTAACGCCTCCTCGAACGCGCGGCCGAGTCTCGTCAGCGCGGTCCGCATCTCCAGTTCGTCGACCCGGTCGTCGAGGGCGGCGTTGATGCGCTGCAGGGCACCCCAGCCCCGGCGCCACTCGCGGTCGCCTCGCGCCGTCAATTCGAAGAGGAACGAGCGGCCGTCCTCGGGATTCGGCCGCCGGCGTACGAGGTGCCGGCCCTCGAGCCGGCGTACGACATCGGACGCTGTCGTCAGGGGCATGCCGAGCTCCTGCGCCACCTCGGTCAGTCGCATCGTCCCGCGAGCGCCGATCAGGCTCAAGACGGCGTAGCCGTTCGATTCGACGCCGTCGGCAGCGAGCTCGCGCTCCACGACCTGCGTCATCCGCTGGTTCGCGGCGACGAGCAGCAGGAGCAGCGACAGCCGCCGTTCAGGCGGCGCGGCGGATCTGCTCTTCGAGCGGGACGAGCGGGAGCCGGAAGGTGTCGGAGGCATCGGAGTTCGAGACGACGTTGTCGGCGCCCTGGAGCATCGCCACCTGGTCGACATGGAGCGGAGCGCCCGGCAGCCACTGTGTCAACCGGGCGCCGGTTCGCGCAAGTCCGAACGGGAGATGGGCGAGTCGCCGCCGCTTGCCGAGCACCTGCGCGATCGTCGAGTAGAGCTCGTTCCAGTCGACCGTGTCTGGGCCGCCGAGCTCGAACGTCCGATTCGCGACGTCGGTCCTCTCGGTCGCGAGTGCGAAGTGCTCGGCGACGTCGTCGACCCAGATCGGTTGAGAGCGCTGCAGCCCGGGCCCGATCACCGTGACGACCGGCGAGTAGCGCACCTGCTTCATGAACGTCGACAGTGCGCCTCCGTCGCGTCCGAAGATGAAGCTGGGCCGGAAGATCACGTGCTCGAGACCGGACTCGATCACGGCCCGCTCCTCTGCCCACTTCGCCGCGTAGTAGGGAACCGCGTTCGCGGCTGCGGTCGTTCCGAGCGCGCTCATCAGGACGAACCGCCCTACGCCCGCCTCCTGCGCGGCCGCGACGAGGTCCTTCGTGCCCTGCGTCATCACGCGCTGGAAGTCCTCGGCGCTGCCCTGGATGAGCGCGACCAGGTGGATCACCTGGCTGCAGCCGGCCGCGGCCGCGTACAGGCTCTGGGCGTCGGTGATGTCCCCCGTGACGACCTCGACGCCCAGCGCGCGGAGATGCGCAGCGCTCTCGGGCCGGCGAACGAGGGCGCGCACCGCGCGGTCTCGCGTCCGCAGGGCGTGCACGATCTTCGGGCCGACGAACCCGGTCGCTCCGGTCACGAGGATCGGCCCCGCCTCGCCGGCGCTCGTCATTGCGGGAAGTTCTGCCAGTAGCGGGAGGGGGTCGGCCCGCGCTGGCCCTGGTATTTCGATCCGAGCGAGGAGCTGCCGTACGGAGATGCCGCGGGCTCGGTCATCTGCATGAAGGAGATCTGCCCGATCTTCATCGCGTGGTAGATCGTGATCGGGAGGTTCGCGACGTTCGACAACTCGAGCGTCACGTGGCCGTCCCAACCCGGGTCGATGAAACCTGCCGTCGAGTGGATCAGCAGGCCGAGCCGGCCTAGTGACGACTTGCCCTCGAGGCGCGCGACGAGATCGTCCGGCAGCGTGATCCGCTCCAGTGTGGAGCCGAGCACGAACTCGCCGGGGTGCAGGATGAACGGCTCGTCGTCACCGATCTCGACCGCCTCGGTGAGCGACTCCTGCGGCTGCTTCACGTCGATGAACGGATAGCGCGCGTTGTGGAAGACGCGGAAGTAGCGGTCGACTCGGACGTCCACGCTCGAGGGCTGCAGCAGCGACGGCTCATACGGATCGATCTTGATCCGGCCGTCGCCGATGAGCCTTTCGATGGTGCGATCGGAGAGGACCACGGCCTGATTCTTCCATCAGCGCGTTGCCGAGCGCGCGCAGTCCCTTCAGGAAGGCCGCGCGCTCGCCGGCGTCGAGTGCGTCGAGCGCCTGTTCGAGCGGCTTGCTGCGCTGCTCGAGCCAGCGCTGCACGGCCGGCTTCGTCGCCGCGTGGAGGCGGACGACGGTCCGGCGGCGGTCGGCGGGATCCTCGCTCCGCTCGATCAGGCGGTGATCTTCGAGCTCGCCCGTCAGCTTGCTCGTCGCAGGCAGCGACAGGCCGGCGGTCGCCGCGAGCGCGGAGACCGTCTGCTCGCCTTCGGCCGCGACGTGGGTGAGCAGCGCGATGTGCCGCCGGCCGAGCGGCGGGTCGCCGTCGGCGAGCGCGAGCAGCTCGCCGCTCGGGCGCCGGCGCGCCCACAGTCCCCGCATCACGCGCCTGAGGCTCTGCTGCAGCTCCGTCAGCTGCTGCTCTTTGGTTATCATCGGATAACTATTGTCGGAAGTGAACGAGAGGAGGTGAGCGTACATGTGTGGAGGACACCATCACCGTCGCGGCCGTCGCGGCTACCCGAACCGGGAGCAGTGGGTCGAGCGGCTTCAGTCCTACCGCGAGCATCTCGAGGGCGAGCTGAAGAACGTCCAGGAGCTGATCGAGCGGCTGGGCGAGGCGCCGCAGCCGACCGAGAGCGCGTAGACCCCGGGCTGTCTACCTGCCGGTGCGTCCGAGCGATGCCGGCAGGTAGTACCGCTCGGTGTACTCGATCACGGCGCGCTGCATCGAGAAGACCGGCGCGAGGCGGGCGATCGAGCTCTTCATCAGCTCGAGCCAGGCGCCCCGGTCGGCGAAGCGGGGCACGACGTCCTCCTCGAGCAGGCGGTAGAGCTCGGCCGCGTCGGCCTCGTCGGATTCCCCCCGGAGCGCCCAGCCGACCGAGGGATCGTAGGCCTCGGCCCACCAGCCGTCGAGCACCGAGAGGTTGGGGACGCCGTTCACCGCCGCCTTCATCCCGCTCGTGCCGGACGCTTCGTAGGGCCGGCGCGGCGTGTTCAGCCAGAGGTCGCAGCCGGGAATGATCGCCTGCGCCAGCTCGATGTTGTAGTTCTCGAGGAACACCACCTGCCCGGCGACGGCGGGGTCGCGGGAGAGCTCGACGATCCGCTGCATGACGTCCTTGCCCGGCGCGTCCTGGGGATGCGCCTTGCCTGCGACGACGATCTGCAGGGGCAGCGCGAGCAGCCGCTCGAGATCCGAGAAGACGAGCCCGGCCCGCTTGTACGTGGCAAAGCGCCGCGCGAAGCCGATCGTGAGGCGCCCCGGCTCGAGCCCGCTCAAGGCTGCGAGGCGTGCTTTCAGGAGCAGGTGCGTCTGCCACAGCGTGTCCGGGTCGAGCTCGTGCACGGCGTCCCAGTTGCCGAGTGCGGGTGGAGCCTCGGGGCGAACGCCGACCGAGCGGAGGAGCTCGTCGAGCTCCGGAGCCAGCCACGTGCCGAGATGGACACCGTTCGTCACGGCGCCGATCGGTGCCTCCTCGCCCGGCCAGAGGGGCGCCCACATCTCGCGCGCGACCTCGCCGTGCAGCTCCGACACGCCGTTTGCGTAGGCGGACAGGCGCAGCGCGAGCGGCGTCAGGCCGAAGCCGTCGGTGCCGGGGCTGCGGCCGAGCGCGAGGAGCTTCTCGCCGGAGATGCCGGCCGCGTCGGCGAGGCCGCCGGCGTAGCGGAGGACCAGGTCGTCGCCGAAGACCTCGTTGCCGGCAGGCACGGGCGTATGGGTCGTGAAGACGGTCGAGCGCCGGATCTGCTCGAGCGCATCGTCGGTCGAGCTGCCCTGCTCGACCAGCATGCGCGCGCGCTCGACGGCCAGGAACGCCGAGTGCCCTTCGTTGACATGGAAGACCGTCGGGTCGATTCCGAGTGCCGCGAGTGCCCGGACGCCGCCGACACCGAGCAGGAGCTCCTGGCGAATCCTGTGCTCGCGGTCGCCGGAGTAGAGAGCATCGGTGAGCAGGTCGACGTCGAGCAGGTAGAGAGGCAGCGTCGTCGCATCGCCCGTGCCGACGTCGTAGCGCCACACCGCCGCGGTGACGGTCTCGCCCGCCAGGTCGACCTCGACGGTGACGGGCTCCCGGGCGAGGCCGAGCGCCTCGGGGTCGATCGGCGTGTACGTCTCCGTCTGGCGGCCCTCGTCGCTCAGCCCCTGCGTGAAGTACCCGCCGCGGTAGAGGAGCCCGACCCCGACGAGCGGCAGCCCGAGCTCCGCGGCGGCCTTCAGGTGGTCGCCTGCGAGGATGCCGAGGCCGCCCGAGTAGATCGGCAGGCGCTGGTCGACGCCGAACTCCATGCTGAAGTACGCGACGAGCAGGTTGTCGTCGTCCCGTTTCCGCGACCACCAGGTCGGGGCGTCGTTCGTCGTGGCCGCCGTCGTGTTCAAGACCGCGCGGAGGCTAGCGAAGCGCGCATCGTCCGTGCCTGGTGGAGGCGCCTAGGCGTTTGCCGTGAACGTCGCTATTTGCGAGACCGACACGGTTCCGTCGAGAGCGCGCGCCACCGCGACCGCCTCGATCCGCTCGTGCTTGGCGTACCGGCCCGGATCGACGAACGCGCGATACGGGGCGGAGTCGTCGATCGCGAGGCGCTGCCAGGTCCCGCCCTTGCGCCGGACGGCGAAGGTGACGCTCACGGGCCCGCCCGGGACGGTTGCGGCGAGCAGGTCGTACGACGTGAGTGGGTCGGCGGACTCCTTCAGCTTCGGCGCACCCGGTACGGCCGTCGGGATCGCGGTGCCCGGCGCCGCGACCAGCGCCGAGACGGCCGGCACCGTCAGGGAGAGGGTCGAGCCGGACGAGGTGGCGGCACCGCTCCCGAAGGCGATCTGCCACGTGCTGTTGGGTGTCGCGACAGTCACGGTGACATGCGCGGTCACGTCCCCGTTGTTGAACGCTGTCACCACCTCGCGGCCGGTCGCGAAGTCGACGCGTGAGACGACGAGCACGGCGTCCTTCGCGTAGCGGACGATCGAGGCGCCCGTCGAGAGCGCGGGGTAGGCGTCCCGGAGGGCCGAGAGCTGCTTCACCTGCAGTTCGACGGGGTTGTCGGTGACGTCGAACGACGACCCTTTGCCGATCGGCGGCGAGCCGACGCGGGGCTCCGTCTGCCAGTCGCTCACCTGCGTCGGGAACATGTCCTCACGTGCGGCCTGGTCGCCGCCCGAGCCGATCATCCCGACCTCGTCGCCGTACAGGAGCGTGGGGGCGCCGCGCAGGAGGTAGAGCACGTCGTAGCCGAGCAGGACGTGCTGGACGAGGGCGCTGCTCGCGAGACCGGGCGCCTGCGAGAAGATCTGCTGCGCGCCGCGCCCCATGTCGTGGTTGCCGAGGAACGTCGTGAAGGCCGGATCGACGCCGTTCGGAGTTCGGAAGTAGTCGTCGTCCTCGAGCCGGTGAGCGAGTCCCTTGGCCCCCGACGCGCCGGATGCGTACGCGGTCGCCACCTGCTGGAACGGAAAGTCGAGCACCTGCGGCACGCCGCGGTCGCGGACGAACACGGAGAGATCGACGGCGTCGTTCAGCGTCACCTCGCCGAAGATCGGGAAGTCGCCGATCCCGACCGAGCGCGCCGCGGCGCGGATCCTCGGCACCCAGAGCTTGAAGAACGCGGCATTCACGTGCTTCGCCGTGTCGACTCGGAACCCGTCGACGTGGAAGCGCGTGATCCATGACGCATAGATCTGGGCGAGGCCGTTCATCACGTTCGGCTTCTCCGTGAAGAGGTCGTCGAGCCCGAAGAAGTCACCCTGCTCGAAGCACTGCTGGTTGCAGGAGCCGAAGTCGATGTTGCCGCGGTCGTGGTAGTTGAGCGGGTTGTTCAGCCAGTCCGGCTTCTTCAGGTGGCTGTCCGCCTTCAGGAGCAGCGGCACCTCCGGCATGGTCGAGGCCTTGAGGCAGGGGAAGTGCTTCGAGGTCACGTACCGCGCCGGGTCGAAGCGCTTGCCGTGGCAGTCGCGGTAGGGCGTGTCGGTGTAGGTGCTGCCGCCCGTCAGCTGGACGACGTCGGCGGTGTGGTTGACGACGACGTCGAGGTAGACCTTGAGGCCGAGGGCGTGGGCCGAGTCGACGAACGTGGTGAAGTCCTGGTCGGTGCCGAGATGCGGGTCGACCGTCGTGAAGTCGAGGCCCCAGTAGCCGTGATAGGCGGCGCTGCCGTTCTCGACCGGGTCCTGCTTGAGCACCGGGGTCACCCAGATCGCGGTGAAGCCGAGATCCTTGATGCGCTGGAGATGGGCCGTCAGGCCCTTCAGGTCGCCGCCGTGGTAGTAGCCCGTGCTCGACGGGTCGAAGCCCGTGACGCCCGTGGGGCCGCTCAGCCCTCCGGTGTCGTTCGCGGTGTCGCCGTTCGCGTAGCGGTCCGGCATCACGAAGTAGATGCGCTGGGACGCCAGGCTGCTCTGCGTCGGCGGCTGCGACAACGCTGTCAGGGCGGCTCCGGTCGGCGGCCCGGCGACGCTCGTCGCCGTCGCGCCGCCCACGAGCGCAATCGCCGCACACGCGACGACCGCGCCCAGCGGCCAATTAGCGAAGCGGCGCACCGCTGGCTTCGTCGAAGAAGTGGAGATTCTTCGTGTCGACCGCGATCGGGACCTCGTCAGTGAGGGTCAGGTGGACGTGGGGCGGGAACGACGCGACCAGGTTCGGGCGGGAGCCGACGACAGCTTCGGGCGTGCCGCCGCTCGCGAGGGTGTCCTCCTCTTCCGCGGCCTCGCTCTTGATGTGCCGTGCGTCGACCCTGAAGTAGGCCATCGACTCGCCGCCGAGCGACTCGACGAGCTCGACCCGCGCGTGAATCTGCGGCAGGTCGTCGCGGCCCTGGGCCGGGTGCAGGTCGCCGGCGCGCAGCCCGACGATCACCGCCCGGCCGCCCCACTCGCGGAGGCGCGGGTAGTTCCTGAGCGCCTCGTCCGCGATCGGCAACACGTTGCCGCCCAGGTTGACCGACACGCTGCCGTTGACGATCGCGGTTCCCTCGAGCAGGTTCATCGGCGGCGTGCCGATGAAGCCGGCGACGAACAGGTTCTCGGGGCGGTCGTAGAGGCGCTGCGGCGCGTCGACCTGCTGCAGGACGCCCTTGGCCATGACCGCGACGCGGTCGCCCATCGTCATCGCCTCGACCTGGTCGTGCGTGACGTACACGGTCGTCGTCTCCAGCTCCTTCTGAAGGTGCGCGATGTCAGCGCGCATCTGCACGCGCAGCTTCGCGTCGAGATTGGAGAGCGGCTCGTCCATCAGGAAGACCTGTGGCTTGCGCACGATCGCGCGGCCCATTGCGACGCGCTGGCGCTGGCCGCCGGAGAGCTCCTTGGGCTTGCGATCGAGGTACGGCGCGAGGTCGAGGAGCTGCGCGGCCCAGGCGACGCGCTCGTTGATCACGCTCTTTTGCTCCTTGCGGAGGCGCAGGCCGAACGCGATGTTCTCGGCGACGCTCAGGTGCGGGTACAGCGCGTAGTTCTGGAACACCATCGCGATGTCGCGGTCCTTCGGAGAGACCTCGTTGACCACGCGGCCGCCGATCGAGAGCGTCCCGCCGGAGATGTCCTCCAGCCCCGCGACCATGCGCAGCGCCGTCGTCTTGCCACAGCCCGACGGCCCGACGAGGACCAGGAACTCGCCGTCGTGAATCTCGAGCGTCAGGCCGAACACGGCCTGCACGCCGTTGTCGTAGATCTTGTCGACTTCGTTGAACGCGACGTCAGCCATCAGCCAGTCACCCTCCAGATGTGAAACGCGGGGCCGTCGGCGGGAAGCACGCCGTTGGAGGCGTCCTCGCCGTACAGGGTCTCGAGCGTGTTGAAGCGAGTTGTGATCGGCTCGTGCGCCGCGCGCGACGCGAGCACCAGCAGCTGTTCCTCGCGTGTCTCGCGCAGGAACGCGATCGCGTCGGCCGACACGTGCACGTAGCGGATGCCGCCGTGCGCGAGCGCGTCGTTCGAGCGGCGCAGCGCGACCAGGGCGCGCACCTGCTCGAGGAAGTCCGTGTCCCAGGTCTCCGGGGCGCTCCACGGCATCGTGCGGCGCGCGTCCTCGCCCCAGGCTCCGGCCAGCCCGAGCTCGTCGCCGGCGAACAGCATCGGCACGCCGGGCGTGGTCATCTGCAAGCCGATGCCGACGATGTGCGATTCGGGCGTGCCGGCGATCGTCCGGAAGCGCGCGGTGTCGTGGCTGTCGAGCAGGTTCCACGAATGGACGACCGACTCCCAGGGCACGCCTGCGCGGAACCGCCGCAGCGCGGCGACCGAAGGCTCGCCGTCGAGGCTCGGCACGCCGACCGGGATGCCCCAGAACTGCTCCTGCTGCTCGGCGTCGGGGTCGTCGCGGATCAGCCAGGTCCAGAGCGGGCGCAGGAACCCGGAGTAGTTCATCACCCCGTGCCAGCCGCGCGCACCCAGGTCGGGGCGGAAGTCGTGGCCGTGCTCGGCGATCAGCAGAGCGTCGCCGACCTGCTCTCGCGCCCACTTCGAGACCTCGCGGTTGAGGTCGAGGTCGCGGTAGCGGCCGACCATGTTCGCCACGTCGATCCGCCAGCCGTCCAGGCCGAGGTCGAGGTAGCGCCGGATCACCTCGCCGAACCTGCGGTGCAGCTCCTCGCTGCGCCAGTCGAGCTTGGGCAGCGTCGGATGGCCGAGCCACGACTCGTAGCCGTGCGGCAGCGAGTCGTCGAAGTAGTAGAGCTCGCGCTCCGGCGCGCTCGGACTCGCCTGCGCGGCCAGGAACCACTCGTGGCGATAGCCGGTGTGGTTCAGCGTCAGGTCGCCGAGGATCCTGATCCCGCGCGCGTGCGCCGCGTCCGCCAGTGACACGAGCGCGTCGTCGCCGCCGAGCAGCGGATCGACGTGGGAGAACGTGGTCGCGTCGTAGCGGTGCGAGGAGCTCGCGGGGAAGAACGGCGTCAGATAGATCACGTTCGCGCCGAGGGACTCGTATGTGGTCGAGGTGCAGCTCGATGCCGCGTAGGTCACCGCCGAAGAGCTCGAACGGCGTCGCGCGTCCGCGGCCTGTCGGGAGCTCGTCCCACTCGCGCGCGATCGCCCAGTCGGGCAGGTCGACGGCTGCGCCGGACGCCGCGAAGCGGTCGGGGAAGATCTCGTACACGACGGACGTCAGGTGCCACGGAGGCGCCCACTCCCCGGCCGCGATCGCGAAGTCGTCGGCGTCCGCCACCTCGTGCGCGGTCGTGCCGAGCGCGTTCACCCAGGCGTAGCCGACCTCGCCGCCGGCGAGCAGCCAGCGGTAGCGCGAGATCGGGTTTGCGACCGGGAACGAGGCCCGCCACCAGACGTCGGTCTCGGTCTCCTCGTCGACGAATGCCTCGGCGTTGCGAGGCTCCCCGTCGCGCTCGTAGCGCAGGACGACGCGGTCTGCCGAGGCTGCGCGCGGGACGCGCAGGCGGACGACCGCCTTGTCGCCGAGCTCCTTCGGTCGTTCGAGCACGTACAGCTCCGAGCCGTCGTGATGCGGTTCGTCGAGGAGTGCGCCCACCTGGTGCTCCTGAAGGCTCATCCCTTGACGGAGCCTGCCGTCAGTCCGCTGACGATCCAGCGCTGCAGGAACATGAACAGGATCGTCACGGGCACCGCGGCGAGCAGCGCGCCTGCCGCGAACGGCCCCCAGACCTTGTCGTACGAGTTGCTGATGAAGAGCTGCATGCCGACCGGCAGGGTCTTGTGGCTCGTCGTCTGGAGGATCGCCGAGGCGATCACGAACTCGTTGAGCGTGAAGACGAACGAGATCAGCGCGACCACCGCGAGCACGGGCGCCGCGAGCGGCAGCACGACCCCCCAGAAGATCTGCGCAGCGGTGGCGCCGTCCACCTTCGCCGACTCGTCGAGCTCCGTCGGGATCGTGTCGAAGAACCCCTTCATGAGCCATGCCTGCACGCCGAGCGCGCCGCCGAGGTAGACGATCACGACCGCAGCCTGCTTGTCGAGCCCGATCTGCGGGAACACCTCCCCGACGTTGAGCACGATCAGGTAGATCGCCGCGACCGCGACGAACTGCGGGAACATCTGGATCAGCAGCAGGCCGAGCATCCCGCCGCGGCGGCCCCGGAAGCGGAAGCGGCTGAACGAGTAGGCGGCGAGCGCACCGAGCACCGTCGACGCGATCGCCGTCATGCAGCGCGATCAGCATCGAGTTGAGGTACCAGTGCAGATACGGCGCGTCCTGCTTCGCCCCGGTGTTGCCCTTGACGGTGTTGTGCAGCAGGTTCCCGAAGTTGTGCAGCGTCAGGTTCGTGGGGATCACCTGCGCGCTCTGCAGCGAGTTGTTGGCGTTGAAGGCCGAGGAGACGACGTAGACGACCGGGAACAGGGCGACGCAGGTCGCGATGATGCCGACGGCGTGCCGCCACCAGGTGTCCTTCAGCTTCAGCCGCTTCTTCGGTCGTTTGACCGTCGTCGTCGCGAGTGGGGCTGCCACCGCGGCTGGCGCGAGCTCGCTGCTGCTCATCTCCCACCTCCGTCGAGCCGTTGGGTCAACGCACGTTCTCCAGTGACTTGGTGCGCCAGAAAGACACGCCCGAGATCGCTGCGACGAGGAAGAAGATGATGATCGCGACGGCGCTGGCCAGGCCGTAGTCGGATCCCTTCCCTGAAGCGATCGCGAGCTTGTACGTGTAGCTGATCAAGATGTCGGTGTTGCCTGCGATCGACGACGTGCCGTTGTACGGGCCGCCGCCGGTGAGCAGATAGACGTTGTTGAAGTTGTTGAAGTTGAACGCGAAGGACGCGATCATCAGCGGCGCGACCGCGACGAGCAGCAGGGGCAGCGTCACGCGGCGGAAGATCTGCCAGGCGCCGCCGCCGTCGACCTTGGCCGCCTCGGTGAGCTCGCCGGGAATCGACTGGAGCGCTCCCATCGAGACGAGGAAGAAGTACGGCGTCGTCAGCCACACGCTGACCATCACCACCGCGATGCGCGGCCAGCTGATGAACGGCAGCCACGAGAAGACGTTGCTGCCGAAGAGCCACGGCACGTGGATCCCGAAGAGCATGGTTGACCACCCCGAAGTCGTCGTTCAGGAGCCCCGCCCAGATGAGCAGCGAGAGGAAGCCCGGGATCGCGTAGGGGATCACGAGCGCGGAGCGGTAGAGCTTCTGGAACCTCAGGCCGCGCTTGTCGAGCGCGATCGCCAGGAAGAGCCCGACGGCGAACGAGAAGAAGACGGTCGCCGCTGCGAAGACGAACGTCCAGAGGAAGATCGACAGGAACGGCTTGCGGACCAGCGGGTCGCTGAGGATCCGCCTGAAGTTGCGGAAGCCGACATAGGTCTTCCAGCCCGGCTCGAGCTCCTCGCGCCCGTTCACGAACGAGCCGAGGCCGTTGTCGTGGAACACCTTGCCGTCGGTGATCCGGATGAAGACGTTGTGCTTCGCGTCGTAGCGCAACGTCGGCTTCAGCTCGACGCCGATCGCCGTGCCCTGCGGCTGAATGGCGGCGTTCCCGGTGGTCGGGACCTTGAAGTCGCGCAGCTGCTGGTCGAGCGCGAAGAGGGCTGCACCGGTGATCACCGTGTAGCCGCGTGCAGCAGTCGGCTGTCCGTTCGAATCGATGGTGACGGCGCTCTTCGGCAGCTCGGTCAGGCCCTTCTTCGTGCCGACGTACACCTTGCCGCTCGCCTCGTCGTGCATCAGCAGAACGAGGTCCCCCGACGAGTCGCGGGCCGGAGCCATGTCGAACTGGCGGCCGTTCTCCGGCGGCTCGAGCGAGTTGATCTGGATCGCCGCGATCGCCTGGTCCTGCGTGAGGATGTGGCCGGTCGAGTAATTGGTGAACGCGACGTTGATCGTGAAGAGGATCGGGATGATCTGGAACCCGACCAGGAAGACGGTGCCCGGAATCAGGAACTTGAGCGGGAGCGACCAGCGCCGCGGCACGAGGTAGATCCAGTCGATCAGCAGCGTCGCCACGGCGAGCACGACGACCGCCGGATAGCGGTGATGGGTGAGGAGGACGTACAGGGCCCACACCGCGAGCGCGTTGGAGGCGCAGAGGAGGGCGATCTTGATCGCGAAGCCGACGCTGCCCGAGAAGAAGGCGATCGCCCGGGCGATCACCCCTGGCCGGAAGGTCGGCTGCGCATCGTGCGGGGTGGGCGCGGGGGCGGTGCTCACGTGGTGGGGGACGCGAGAGAGGTCGGAGCGGGCGCCTCTGGGGCGCCCGCTCCGCATGCTATTCGTGCTAGCCGATCTTGTCAGCGATCGAGCGGGCTGCACCCTTGAAGGAGCGCGCGGCCGGCATCGCGCCTGCGCCCTTCGTCGAGCGAACCCACGCTGCGCCGAGGTCCGTCCAGACACTGGCCATCTGGGGGATGTTCGGCATCGGCACGCCGCCCTTGCTGGCGTTACCGAACTGCGCCAGGATCGGGTCGGTTGCCCTGGCCTTCTTGTTCGCCGGTGCGCGGCCGCCGGCAGCAGCGAGCTGCGTCTGAGCCGAAGGCGTCGAGAAGAAGTTCACGACGAGGTCCTTCGCCGCCGAGTCGACGTTGTGGGTGCTGGCGAACTTCGTCACCATCATCCCGTTGACGCCGAGGAACGGCACCGACGGCTTGGCGATCGCGGGCACCTGCACGACCTTGAACGTGACGCCGGCCTTCTGGACGTCCGAGACGGCCCACGGGCCGGTGATCCAGTACGGCGTCTGGCCCTTCGTGAACGCGTTGTCGCAGGTGGAGTAGTCGGTCTTCGAGTTGATCAGGCCTTCCTTGTTCCACTTGTCGATCAGGTGCGCGTTCTTGAGGAACGTCGGGTTCGCCACGCCGATGGCCGACGGGTCGAGGTTCCCGGCGCTGTTCGTGCCGAAGATGTACCCACCGAGCCCGGAGAAGAACGGGTACATGTGGTACGCGTCGCCGCCCGAGCCCTGCTGGACGCAGAGACCGAAGGCGAGGTGGTTCTTCTTCTTCCACTTGAGCGCGTTCGCCTCGAGCGCCGCGAAGCTGGTCGGGACGGGAGCGAGCTTCGTGTTCACGAGGAGCCCGATGTTCTCGACCTGCACGGGGATGCCGTAGAGCTTCTTGACGGCGGTGCCGTACGAGAACGCGTCGAGCGTGTACTTCGGGAACTGCGCTGCGACGGCCTTGCTCGGATAGAGCGGCTCGACGAGACCGTTCGCGGCCAGCTGGCCGGTCCAGTCGTGGGCGGCCACGACGACGTCGGGCGCGTCGCTCGCGGCGACGGTGCCGAGCGACGTCTCGATGTCGCCGAAGTTCTTGGTGACGACCTGGATCGTGGCGCCGTTTGCGGACGCCCACTGGTTGGCGACCTTGCTGACGGCGGCAGTGCGATTGGCATCGGTCCAGATGACGATCGTCGGCCCCGCCTTGTGTGACGCAATTGCGGACGTGGCGGCCACGGCACCGATCGCCGCGACCACGCCGAGCAGCGCCCACATGCGCTTGAGCGAGTTGTGCATGAAAACCTTCCAGTCGTTTGGGGAAACGAGTAACGCGCGGGCCAGCTGGGGGCGGGCTCCGTCGCCAGTCTAGATAGCCCGTACGAACTACTGCAATGGGCTGGATGTACGTCTCTTTAGACGGTAAGAGCTACGGATTGTTGGAAGCTGACTATTCAGGTATGCAGGCGAGCCGCCGGCTTCGCTACGCTCGTCTCGATGGCCATCACGCGCGCGATCGACCTCCAGACGCAGGTTCCGGGGCCTCGCTCACGCGAGGTGCTCGACCGGCTGTCCGCGAGCGTCGCCTCGCCGCTTGCGATCACGTTCCCGCTCGTCGCCTCCCACGCCCGGGGCGCGACGATCACCGACCTCGACGGGAACACATTCATCGACTTCTCGGGGGGCGTCGGGTGCCTGAACGTCGGCCATTCGCATCCTCACGTCGTCCAGGCGGCCCAGGAGCAGCTCGAGCGCTTCAGCCACACCGACTTCACGATCGTCCCCTACGAGAACTATGCGTCCCTCGCGGAGCGCCTCCTGGCCCGGGCGCCGCTCGGCGGCCCGGCCAAGGCAGCGTTCTTCAACGCCGGGACGGAGGCCGTCGAGAACGCCGTCAAGTTCGCTCGTGCCTTCACCGGCCGCCAGGCGGTGATCGCGTTCGAGGGCGCGTTCCACGGCCGCACGTACCTTTCGCTCGCGCTCACGTCGAAGACGCATCCGTACAAGCAGGGGCTCGGCCCGTTCGCCCCCGAGGTCTACCGCGTGCCCTTCCCGAACACGTTCCGCGGGCCGACCACCGAGGAGGCGCTGGCCGCGCTCCGCCGGGCCTTCGCGACGCTGGTCGCCGCCGAGAACGTCGCTGCGATCGTCTTCGAGCCGGTCCAGGGCGAAGGCGGCTTCATCCCGGCGTCACGCGAGTTCGTCGAGGGCCTGCGCGAGATCTGCGACGAGCACGGCATCGTCATGGTCTGCGACGAGGTGCAGAGCGGCTTCGCGCGCACGGGCCGCTTCTTCGCGATCGAGCATTTCGGCGTCGAGCCGGATCTGATCACCGTCGCCAAGTCGATCGCGATGGGGCTCCCGCTCTCGGGCGTCCTCGGCCGGGCGGAGATCATGGACGCGCCCGTCGCCGGCGGTGTCGGCGGCACCTACGTCGGCAACCCGGTGGCCATCGCCGCCGCCCTCGCCGTGCTCGACGTGATCGAGGAGGAGGGCCTCATCGACCGGTCGGCGGCGCTGGGCGAGACGCTGCAGGCCCGCCTCGGGTCGTGGCAGGCCCGGTGGCCGGAGATCGGCGACGTCCGGGGCCTCGGCGGGATGCAGGCGATCGAGCTCGTCGAGGACGACAAGGTGCCCGCGAGCGACCTCGCGTCGCGGGTCGTCGACGAGGCGCTCGCGCGCGGGCTGCTGCTTCTGAAGGCCGGCGTGGCGGGAAACTGCATTCGCGTGCTGGTGCCGCTCGTCATCTCCGACTCCGAGCTCGACGAGGCGCTCGACGCCTGGGAATCCGCCCTCGAGGCCGTGTTGTAGGACGTAGCCGGGGGTAGGGTCACCCCGTAGATGGTCGGCGAGGTCCTCTCAGACCGCTACGAGCTCGAGGAGCTGGTGGGCAGCGGTGGCATGTCGAGTGTCTACCGGGCGCACGACCGCCTCCTCCACCGCAAGGTCGCGCTGAAGGTCCTCCACGAGCAGTACACGGGCGACGCCGAGTACGTCGATCGCTTTCGCGCCGAGGCGCGGACGGTCGCGACGCTTTCGCATCCGAACATCGTCACTGTGATCGATCGCGGTGAGCACGACGGGCGCCAGTTCATCGTCTTCGAGTACGTCGAGGGCGAGGACCTCAAACAGCTGATCCAACGGAGCGGACGCGTGCCGGTCGCGACCGCGCTTGAGCTTGCGATCCAGATCTCGGAAGGTCTCTCGTTCGCCCACCGCCAGGGCCTCGTCCATCGCGACGTCAAGCCGCAGAACGTGCTCATGAACGGTGACGGACGGGCGAAGGTGACCGACTTCGGCATCGCCCGCTCGCTCGAGGTGCGGCAGGGGCTCACCCAGACCGGGACGGTTCTCGGGACGTCCGACTACATCGCCCCCGAGCAGGCGCAGGGCGGGCGGGTCGATGAGCACACCGATGTCTACTCGCTCGGCGTCGTGCTCTACGAGCTGCTCACGGGCGAGGTGCCGTTCACCGGGGAGAACTTCGTCGCGGTCGCGATGCGCCACATCAACGAGCCGCCGCCGCCGATTCGCGACCGGCGCGCCGACGTCTCGCCGCGGCTCGAGGAAGCGGTCCAGAAGGCGATGGCCAAGGACCCGGGCGACCGGTTTCCGACGATGGCCGCCTTCCGCCGCGAGCTCGAACAGTGCCGGGCGGAGCTTCAGGGCGCTACGCAGGTGATCTCGCCCGCACGAGCGCCGCGGCGCTCCCGCCGGCGCAGGCGCGGCGTCTCTCCCTGGCCCCTGCTCCTCGTCCTCACCGCCCTGATCGCGATCGGGGCGGTGGTCGCGGCTCTCGCCTGGCACAGCGGCACCAACGTGTTCTCGCTCCACCACTCCTCGACGGGGGGCTCTGGGGCGCCGGTGCATCTGTCGGGTGTCACGGCGTACGACCCGTTCGGCTCACCGCCCGGTGAGGAGAACAACGCCGAGGCACCGAGGGCGACCGACGGCAACGCGGGCACGTACTGGCAGACCGAGAACTACCGCGCCACGTTCGCGGAGATCGGAAAGCAGGGCGTCGGCCTGGTCCTGGCCGCGAAGCAGCCGGTGCAGCTGCACCGGATCGAGATCGTGACCACCACCCCGGGCTTCACAGCCGTCATTCGCGCCGGCGAATCGCAGGGCTCGTTCCCCGACACGGTGTCCGCGTCGCAGATCGTCTCGAGCGGGACGCAGTTCGCGATCAGCGGCGGGAAGCACTCTTACTACCTGATCTGGATCACGAGCCTGCCGCCCGGCGGCCCGTCGGTCCGCATCAACGAGGTGAAGGCAACCTGAACAGGTTCCGCAGCGTGACGCTGCGGACCGACTCGCCGCGGCGGTGCCCGCGTGTCTCGCGCATGAACGGGAAGTCGCTCGGGTCGACCGTCAGTCGTGCCCGCGGCCGTACGGGCACACGGCTGATCAATTCGCGGCTCTCCGGGGTCGGCGCGAACGTCTTGTGCGGCAGGACGTAGACGGTCCCGGTCGTCCACGACGCGGGCTCGCGGGGATCGCTGCCGATCGAGAACAGGTAACGCGACGCACCGGGCACGTGTTCGCACCAGTTGATGTAGCTCTGGGCGACCGGGCGGTTGACGACTGCGAAGTACATCGGCCAGACGGCGTCGTCGCTGGCGAAGACCCCTTC
Source organism: uncultured Thermoleophilia bacterium (assembly GCA_963821575.1). GTDB lineage: Bacteria > Actinomycetota > Thermoleophilia > Gaiellales > Gaiellaceae > PALSA-600. The sequence continues at coordinate 171,098 of CAWGEJ010000007.1, read as the reverse complement.
GACGCGGTTCTGGTTGTGCGCGTCGAGGTTCGAGCGGGGACGGAACTCCTCGCCCAGCGACGGGTCACGCTGCACGAGCAGGCGCCACGGGTTCCAAAGGTGTCTGACACCCATGGTGTCAGACACTAGAAGCGCAGCTGCCTCCGCCGCTCGAACCGCTCGACCGCGAGATCTGCAAGCCGCTCGAGCAGCTCGCCGTAGGCGATGCCCGACGCCTCGAACAGCCGCGCGTAGACGCTCGTCGCGGTGAAGCCGGGAATCGTGTTGAGCTCGTTGACGAGGACCTCGCCGTCGTCGCGGACGAACATGTCGGCGCGAGCCATTCCTTCGCAGTCGGTGGCGACGAACGCACTGACCGCGAGCTCCTGGGCGCGCTCGATCTGCTCCTCCGTGAGCCGGGCCGGGACGACCAGATCCATCTCACCGTCGTCGTACTTCGCCTCGTAGTCGTACCACTCGTTGTGCGTGACGACGATCTCGCCGGGGAGCGACGCGATCGGCCTCTGGTTCCCGAGCACTCCGACCTCGACCTCGATGCCCGAGACGAAGCGCTCGACGAGCACCTTCTCGTCGTGCTCGAAGGCGATCGCGACGCCGCGGCGCAGCTCCTCGTCGTCGTGCGCCTTCGTGATCCCGACGCTCGAGCCGAGGCGCGCCGGCTTGACGAAGCACCGGATAGCCGAACGGATTGCGCGGCTCGTCGCCCAGGCGCAGCGTGATGTTCTCGGTCACGGGCACGCCGCGGTCGCGCAGCACGGCCTTGAAGACGTCCTTGTCCATGCAGAGCGCCGAGCCGAGCACGCCGGCGCCGACGTAGGGAACGTTGGCGAGCTCGAGCAGGCCCTGCACCGTCCCGTCCTCGCCGAACGGCCCGTGCAGCACCGGGAAGACGACGTCGACGTCGGCCAGCGTCGTCGTCACCTCGTTGCCCGGGAGCCGGTCCGGCAGGCGCTCGCCGCTCTCGAGCGCCTTCGTCGCCGTGCCGAGCTCCCAGCGGCCCTCGCGGTCGATCTGCACGGTGACGACGTCGTTGCCCGCCTGCTCGAGCGCCGCGATCACGCTGGCGGCGGAGGCGATCGAGATCGGGTTCTCGCTCGAGCGGCCGCCGAGGATGACGGCGATCCGGCGGCTCATCCCGTGGTCGTCGGCGTCGTGGTCGTGGTGCCGCCCGGGGCCCCGCTCTGCAGCTGGCCGACGTGGATCGTCACGACCTCGCCCGCCTTCGCCGGCGATCCCGCCGCCGGGTCGGTCGACTGGACGATGCCGTCCTGGCTCGGGTCCGTGACCGGGTCGTAGATCACGGCCGGAGTCAGGCCCGCGGCCGTCAGGATCGCCTCGGCGTTCGCCTGGTTCGACCCGGTGACGTCCGGGACCTGGGTGCTCGCCGGCCCCTTCGAGACCGAGAGCGTGACGGTCGAGCCGCTCGGCGCCGCGGTGCCGGCGGGCGGATCCTCGGCGACGACGGTCCCCTGCGGGAGATCCGACTGCACGTCGACGCGGGCGACGACGAAGCCGAGCCCGTTGAGTGCCGATTTCGCATTCGCGAACGGCTGCGTCGTGACATCGGGAATCGTCACCGGTTTGGCGCCGCGTGAGACGTTGATGTGGACGATCGTCCCCTTGTCGACCCGGTCGCCGGCGTGCGGCTGCTGCGCGGTGACGGTGTCGACCTGCGAGCCCGAGTAGATCCGCGTGATCTTCGGATTGAGCCCGAGCTGCGCCAGCGATGCGACGGCGCTCGTCGCGTCGAGGCCGACGACGTTGGGCACGATCGCCTGCGGCTTGCCGAGTCGAGACGGTGAGCGTGATCGTCGAGCCCTTGCCGACCTTCGAGCCGCCGCCCGGGTTCTCGTCCGAGACCTGCCCCCTCGCGACGGTGTCGCTCGTCGCCCTGATCACGATCGGGTTCAGGCCGGCATCCAGGATCATCTGCACCGCCAGCGGGCGCGCCATCAGCATCACGTCCGGCACGGCGACCGGCTTGTTGTTGTTCAGCTGGTGCTGGATCTTCGTGTAGAGGAACCAGCCGCCGGCGGCGCCGGCCACGATCAGCCCGAGCGCGAGCAGCCACGGCCAGATCGAGCGGCCGCCCGGCGGCTCCTCGTAGTCGTAGTACGCCGGCGCGCGGTAGGCAGGGGGCACGGGAGGCGGCGCCACCGCGGTCAGCGGACGCTGGACCATCGTCTGCGCGGTCGCGGCGCCGGCGCCTGAGAGCACCTGAGTCATCGCATCCTCGGTCTCCCGCGAGACGGAGACTCCGCGGGCGACGCGCGCGAGGTCGGCGTCCATCTCCTCGGCCGAGGCGTAGCGCTGCTCGGGATCCTTCGCCAGCGCGCGCATGACGACGGCGTCGAGGTCGTGGGGCACGTCCGGCCGCAGGGTCGACGGCGGCTCGGGGATCTGCGAGAGATGCTTCATCGCAATCTCGACCGGCGTGTCGCCGGTGAACGGCACGGCGCCGGTGAGCATCTCGTAGAGCACGATGCCGAGCGAGTAGAGATCGGAGCGGGGATCGACGGGAGCGCCGCGTGCCTGCTCCGGTGAGAGGTACTGCGCCGTGCCGACGATCGAGCCCGCCTCGGTCATCTGCGACGCGCCGGAGCGCGCGATGCCGAAGTCCGTCACCTTCAGCCGGCCGTCGCCGCCGACGACGATGTTGTGCGGCTTGATGTCGCGGTGGACGATCCCGTTGCGGTGTGCGAATGCGAGCGCACCGAGGATCTGGCGCGCGTAGTCGATCGCGATCGGGATCGGCGTCGGGCCGTTGCGGACGAGCAGCTCCTTGAGCGTACGCCCGTCCAGGTACTCCATCGCGATGTAGTACGTCCCCGCGGCATGGCCGCGGTCGAAGATCGAGACGATGTTCGGATGGTTGAGCCCGGCGGCACTCTGGGCCTCGCGGCGGAACCGCTCGACGAACTGCTCGTCGGAGGCGTGACGGTCGTCGAGGAGCTTCAGGGCGACGAGACGCCCGAGCTCCTGGTCCTCCGCGAGGTAGACCACCGCCATTCCGCCCGAGCCGAGCTTGCGCTTGATCACGTAGCGCTTGTCGAACGTGCGGCCGATCATGGTGTCTGTCGAGGTCATACGATTCCGGCTTTAGTGCTTCGACGCCGGGGTCAGGATCGCCTGCATCAGCTCCCTGGCGATGGGTGCGGCGATCGCCCCGCCGAAGCCGTTCAGCTGGTGCTCCACGACGATCGCACCTGCGACCTGCGGGTCGTCGGCGGGAGCGAAGAAGATGAACCACGCCGTGTAGACGTTCTTGACGCCGGTCTCGGCGGTGCCGGTCTTGCCGGCCACCTTGACGCCCTGGATCTGGGCGGCCGTCCCGGTCCCGGACTGCACGACCCCCTGCATCATCGTGTTCAGCGCTGCTGCCGTCGCCGGCTTGATCGCGTGCTTCCAGACCTGCGGGTGCACGGTCACGACGGTGCCGCCGCTCGCGCTCGTCACCTTCTTCACGAGGTGCGGGACCATGATCGTGCCCTTGTTCGCCACGCCCGCCGCGACGAGGGCCATCTGCAGCGGCGTCACGAGCATGCGCTCCTGGCCGAACGCCAGGCGGCCGGGGTCGACACTGGCCGCGTTGTCGTAGAGCCGATGCCTGCGGAAGTCGTAGAGGCCGCTCGGCGCGACCTCGCTGGGCGGGAGCTCGATCGGCGGCGTCGAGTAGAACCCGAACTGCTTCGCCTTGTCGAGGATCGTCTTCGCACCGAGCTTGAGCCCGAGGTCGCAGAAGACCGCGTTGATCGAGTGGATGAACGCCTGGGTCAGGTCGACGTTGCCGAACTGCTCGGGGCCGTTCTGGTCGAGCGCGTTGTGCACCTGGACGCCGTAAACGGTGCAGTAGCCGGGGTCGTAGAAGCTCGAGCCGGGCGTGTACTTGCCGGACTCGAGCGCTGCCGCCGCCGTGATCGTCTTGAACGTCGAGCCCGGGGCGTAGAGGCCCTCGGTCGCCCGGTTGAACAGCGCGGACGACGAGCCCGGGCAGGCGCTCGGTGAGCGGAGAATGCTCGCGAACCCGCTCGACGATTCGATCTTGTTCGGGTCGTAGCCCGGCGACGATGCCATCACATACACCTGGCCGGTCTTCGGGTTGAGCACGACCGCGGCGCCGCACGTTCCCCGCAGCGCCTTCTCGGCGAGCCATTGCGCGCCCGGTTTCAGGTTGAGCACGAGGTTGTTGCCCGTCACGGTCGTGCCCTTGAGGTGGTCGGTGAGCTTGTCGAAGATCGTGCCGAGGTTCGCGTTGGCGGCGGTCAGGTACGCGTTCTCCTGGCGCTCGATCCCGGCGCGCGAGCGGCCCTGCGTCGAGTAGCCGACCACCTGCGCGGCGAGCCCGTGGGCCGGATAGCGGCGGAAGTACAGCGTCCCGCCCGCGCCTTTCACCGCCACGTTCGCCGCCAGCAGCGTCTTGCCGTCGGCGGCGTAGATCAGCCCGCGCTTGATCCGAAACTGCGCGACGCGCTGGATCGCGTTGTCCTGCTTCGCCGCGAGGCTCGGTGCCTCCCACGACTGCCAGTAGGTGGTCGCGACGATCAACGACGCGAGCAGCAGCAGCGAGAACATTGCCACCCGTGAGATCTGCTTGTTCATCTGGCCGTGTTCGCGCGGTCGGAGACGAGGAGGAGCCCGGCGAGCAGCAGGAAGTTCGCGACGACGGAGGAGCCGCCGTACGAGACGAACGGAAGCGTGATGCCCGTCAGCGGGATGATCCGAAGGACGCCGCCGACGATGATGAACGTCTGGAGCGCAAAGCCGAACGTGAGCCCCGCGGCGAGCAGCTTCGAGAAGCCGTCGTCGGCCTGCAGCGCGATCTTCATGCCGCGCGCGACGAACAGCATGAACACGAGCAGCAGCGCGGCGGCGCCGACGAGCCCGAGCTCCTGCGCGAGCGCGGAGTAGATGAAGTCGCTGTTGACGTACGGGATCAGCGGGTGGCCGTCGGTGGTCGCAAACGTGCCCTTGCCGAGCCCGGCGCCGCCGAAGCCGCCGTTCGCGATCGAGTAGAGCGACTTGACGAGCTGGTAACTCTCGCAGTCCTGCCGCAGCGCAAGCCCGCCGGTGGACGGGCAGTACACCTTCTGCGACGTCCACGGATGCAGCCAGATCGTGACGCGCTCGTGCACGTGCGGGATCCGCTCGTACGCGCCGTAGCCTCCCGCGACGAACAGGACGATGCCTGCGACGACGAACGAGAGGCGCGCCGTCGCGACGTAGAGCATCGCGAGGAAGATCCCGAAGTAGAGGAGGCCCGAGCCGAGGTCGTTCGACGAGACGAGCACCAGCATGCAGGCGCCCCAGATCACGAGCAGCGGCCCGATCACCTTCAGGCGCGCCTGGGCGAGGAGCTCGCGCTTCTCGCGCAGGTAGGCGGCGAGGAAGACGATCAGGAAGATCTTCGAGAACTCGCCCGGCTGGAACGTGAAGCTGCCCACGTGCACCCACAGCCGCGCCCCGTTCACCGTCGTCCCGAGGCCCGGGACGCGCGGCAGGAAGAGCAGCACGATCGCGCCGATCCCGAAGACGTACTTGTACTGCTCGAGGATCCTGTAGTCCCGTCGCAGGCGCCAGAGGGCGAGCGCGAACAGCGCAACGCCGACGACGATCCACAGGCCCTGCTTGAAGGCGTCGCTCACGCCGAGGCGGTAGATCTCGGTGACGCCGACCGCCGTCAGCAGGCCCGCCATCGGGAGCAGGTACGGATCGGCGTTCGGCACGGTGATCCGCGTGACGAGATGCGCGGCCAGGTAGAGCGCGAAGAAGAAGACGGCGTAGCCGAGCGATCCCCAGCTGACGACGGACTGACGGGCGATGTACACGGACGCGAAGCCGATGCCGGTGAGGACGCCGACGACGATGAGGTAGAGCAGCTCTCTGTTGCGGTAGCTGATGCTCAGCGCGCGAGCCCCCACCAGACGAGCACGACGATCAGGGCGACGAGCGCCGCGATCACGGCGAGTGCCAGAAGGCGCCTGCCGAGGCCTGCCTGCGGTGGCTCCGGAAGCTCAGGGGCTGCAACGGCCGCGTCGATGTCGGCGGCGGACACGACCATCGTGTCCGCCGGGGCCGGGGCAGATCCGTTCGTGGGCGACGGTGGGACGATGCCGTCCTCGGGATGCAGCGTGTCCTCTTCGTCGATCGGGACCACGAGCTCCCGGGTCCGCTCGTCCGGCTCGGTGGGCTCGCCGTCGACGAGCTCGAAGAGGAGCGCGGTGATGTTGTCCTCGCCGCCCGCGCGGTTCGCTGCCTGGACGAGTGCCTTCGCGGCAGCGTCGAGATCGCTGCGATGGCCCTGCAACACCGCTTCGATCTCCTCGGCATCGACCATGTCCGAGAGCCCGTCCGAGCAGATCAGGAAGAGATCACCGGTCTGCACGTCGACGGAGAACGCGTCGACGTCGACGTCCGGGTCGGTGCCGAGCGCGCGGGTGATGACCGAGCGCTGAGGATGAACCTCCGCGGCCTGCGGTGACAGCTCGCCGCGGCGCACGAGCTCTGCGACGAGTGAGTGATCGTCGGTCAGCTGTTCGAGCCGGTCGCCGCGCAGCAGGTAGGCGCGCGAATCGCCGACGTGGCCGATCGTCACGGTGCCGTCGTTCTCGATCAGGGCGACGGTGATCGTCGTTCCCATACCGGAGGTCTCCGCGTCGGTCGAGGCGCGCTCGTGCACGCGGCGGTTTGCCTCCTGGATCAGCTCGACGACATGGGACTCGCCGCCGCGCCCGGCTCCCGACTCCTCGAGCGCGCCCGCGGCGAGCGCCGAGGCGACCTCGCCGGCACGCGCACCGCCCATGCCGTCGGCGATCGCGAAGAGCGGCGGCCGGCTGACATACGAGTCCTCGTTCCCGCGCCGCTTGCGCCCGGGATCGGTCCTCGCTGCATACGCGCCAAGCTTCATGGTTCGAACCGCAAGTCGGTCTCGCCGATCCGCACGACGTCGCCCGGCACGAGCCGGCGCTCCCGGGTCAGCCGAATTCCGTTCACGAAGGTGCCGTTCGTGGAGCCGATGTCCTCGATCCAGATCCCGTCGCGCCTCGGCTCGAGGCGGGCGTGGCGCGTCGAGGAATACTCGTCCTCGGGCAGCGACACGTCGTTCGTCGCGCCACGGCCGACCGTGAACGGGTGCGAGTCGAGCGTGAAGACGTCGCCCTCCCCGAGCGCGGGGCTGTGCAGGACGACGAGCCGACCGGTCTCGCGGGCCGACGGCTGCGGCAGCAGCCCGGCTGCGGCGGCCTGCTGCGGCGCGAGGATCATCGACTCCTGCGGCAGGCGCAGATCGCGCGCCGCCGAGCGGACGATCCGCCAGATGAAGAGATAGAGGAGTACGAGGAAGGCGAGCTTCAGAACGAGGAGCGTCGTCTCGACCTGCGCCGAGGCGAGCACCGTCACTGCAGCTCCCGGTCGAATGTGATCTCGGTCGAGCCGATCGTGAACCGGGTTCCGTTCTCGAGCTTCAGCCGCTTGACCCGTCTGCCCTTCACCTCGACGCCGTTCGTCGAGTCGAGGTCGACGATCCAGTACGTGGCGCCCTCCTGCCTCAGCTCGGCATGCCGCCGCGAGACGTTCGGGTCGGCGACCTGCAGGTCGGCGTCCTTCGAGCGCCCGAGCACGACGCTGCGCTTGGCGACCTCGTGCCGCTGGCCGTCCCAGCTGAGGACGGCGATCTCGCGCTGGACGCCGAGGTCGACGGCGGAGGCGGCCTCCGTCGGCTGTCCCGGCGCCGCGGGCTTGTAGACCATCGTCGCGCCCGGCTCCGAGTCGATGACGGCCTCCTCCTCGGCATCGGTCTGCACCATCCGCGTCGCGATGCCGAAGACGCCGACGTCGAGGTCCTCGTCCGTCTCGAACAGCACCCGCGGCGGCGAGAGCAGTGCGTAGCTCTCGCGCCGTGCGTGCTCGGCCAGGTAGTCGGCGAGCTCGCCCTGCAGTTGCTGCTGGTAGCTCTCGAACTGCTCACGATCGGCGGGCGCGAGGTAGATGGTGTACTCGTTCGGCACGTACACGCGCGACACCGAGACGTTGCGGTGGTCGTCCATCTCCTTGATCAGCTTGCGGGCCAACTCGACCGGCTGGACGTTCGTGCGGAATGCGCGGCCGAAGACGCCCTCGAAGAGCGATTCGAGCTTGGATTCGATGTTGCGCAGCACTGACATGGGCGGCGGGATCTACCCCGACGACGGAAGTTTATGTCCGGGGCTCGAGCGCCAGGACGGTGGCGGTCAGCCAGGAAGCCGCAACGAGCGGAAGGACGGCTGCAGCCGGCGCGAGCAGCGCGGTCCCGGCGAGCAGCGCCGCACCGAAGAAGGCGGCGGGCCACGGGCCGCGCCTGCGGGCCATCGGCAGGAGCGCCGCGGCCGCGGCGAGCACGATCGCCTCGCAGATCAGGATCGGGTGCGCCGTGAGCTGCGCACCGAGCGCGTGCGCGACGGCGCTCGGCCGGGCGGAGCCGGTGATTCCGAGCCCCAGGGGCGGCACCGAGCCGTCGAAGGGCAGCGAGACTCGTCGGAGCCCTGCGACCAGCGCGGCCAGGAGCACGGCGCAGCCCGCCTGGGCTGCCCGCCGTGCACGGCCGCGCGCGAACTGGGTCGCCAGCGGCAGCACCGCGAGCGCGGCGAGCGGGGCGAGGAGCGGGCCGAGCGCGAGCAGCAGGCCGGCTCGTGCGTCGCGCCAGCTCAGGGCGAGCCAGGCGGCGGCGAGCACTGCGTAGACGAGCGCGAGGCCGAGCGAGATGTTCGCGAGCGGGAAGAATGCGATCGTGAGCGCGTAGAGCAGGCCGACCCGTGGGGCGGCGAACCCGAGGACCGCTCCGGCCCCGGCGATCGCCAGCGGCCAGCCGGCCGGGTAGAAGGGGACGGTGGCCGCCACCCAGCCTGCGGCGAGGCCGGTGAGGGCGCCGGGCACGAGCCGGTCGGAGGCGACGGAGCCGAGCGATCGTGGGGGAGCAGCCGGCTTCGAGCCGCCCTGCTTCGTGCGGCGGCGCTTCGGCAGCGAGCGGAGCTCCTGTGCCAGGCGCTCGGCCGCCGGGCGGCGCTGCGGGTTGACGGTGAGGGCGCTCGAGACGGTGTCGAGAACGTGCTCCGGCAGGTCGGGACGCAGGCGGGCGAGCGGCTCTGCCCCGTGCTGGATCCGGCGTGAGGTCTCCACGAGGTCGCCGCCCCAGAACGGATGCTCGCCGGCGAGCGCCTCCCAGAGCAGGACGCCGACGCCCCAGATGTCCGCGGCGGTCGTGGCGGTGAGCCCCTGGAGGCGCTCCGGGGAGATGTAGGCCAACGTCCCGGGGATGTCCCCGAGCGCAGTCAGCGTGTCGAACTCGGCCATCTGCGCGAGGCCGAAGTCGAGCAGGCGCACATCGATCTCGACCGACTCGGCGAGCAGGACGTTGGACGGCTTCACGTCGCGGTGCACGATCCCTTTTGCGTGGGCGTGGGCGAGCGCCTCGGAGATCTGGGCCGCGACCTCCACCGCCGCGCGGTCGTCGAGCTCGCCGGCGCGCATCGCCTCGCGCAGGGTGCGGCCAGGGATGTACTCGTAGGTGATGTAGACGTGGGACGTGTCCCGCGCCAGGGAGAGGATCCGCTGGCAGCGCGGATGCCGGAGCGAGGCGGCCGCCCGGGCCTCCCGCTCGGCCCTGTGGCCGGACTTGCCTTCCCGGGGGACGATCTTCAGAGCGACGTCGAGACCGCTCCGCTCGTCGCGCGCCAGCCAGACGTGGCCCATTCCGCCGGCGCCGAGCGGCCGGAGCGGCCGGTACCGGCCGAGGAAGAGGTCCTGCGCGTGCGCAGCCGAAGACACGATGCGTTTCTACGGTGCTGCCAGGACATTTCCTTTGCGGAGCGAAGGAACGCGGTAGATTCGCCCTGCACATGGACCCCCGCGACGACGATATCGACTTCGACTTCTTCGAGGACGAGGCCGCCACCACGGAGCAGGCTTCGACGCAGCCCCGTGGCCGGCTGCCGCGGCGCGGAGGCAGCGGGACCGGCATGCGCCGTCCGGCGGGCCCGTCTCGCGGGATGACCCCGTTCCTGCGGCTGCTCGGTCTGGTCGTGATCATCATCGCGGTGCTCGTCTTCTTCGGGCTCGTGCTCCAGTCGTGCACCGCGACGTCCAAGCACGCCCGCTACGAGCACTACATGAGCCAGGTCTCGACGATCGCGCACAGCTCCGAGGCCGACGGTGCGGCCGTCGGCAACGCCCTGACCACTCCGGGCACCAAGGTGGCCAGCCTGACCGTCAAGCTCGCCGGGATCGCCGAGCAGGAACGGCAGAACGTCGCCGCCGCCCAACGCCTCCACCCGCCGGGCCCGCTGCGCGACGAGAACCGCGCGATCATCCAGGCGCTGCAGCTCCGGGTGAGCGGTGTGGCAGGGCTCGCAAAGACCTTCTCGGCGACCGCGACCTCGAAATCGACGGGTGACGCGGCGCTCCTCGCCACCCAGGCGGAGCGTCTCCTCGCGAGCGACGTCGTCTGGGACGACTTCTTCCGCGCCCCGTCGGCAGCCGTGATGGCGGCCAAGGGGGTCAGCGGCGTCGTCCCGCCGGACTCGAACTTCGTCGCGAGCGCGGACTTCACCACGGAGCACTCGATGGCGCTCGTGCTGCAGCGTCTCCGCGGTGCGTCCACGGGTGGCACGCCGACCGGCGTGCACGGAACGAACATCGTCTCGACGAAGGCGAACCCGGGCGGCAAGGTGCTGTCCGAGACGACCCTGAACACCGTCACCGCGAGCACCGACCTCGCATTCGTCGTCACCGTGCATGACGGCGGCGACTCGCAGGAGGTCGGGATCAAGGTGACGCTGACGATCCCCAAGTCGAGCGGCTCGATCGTGAGGACGAAGACGATCGCCGTCATCAACCCGGGCCAGGACACGACGGTGACCTTCTCGGATCTCGGCGGCGTGCCGTTCGCCAAGCAGACCAGCGTCGACATCGCCGTGGCGCCGGTGCCGTCGGAGAAGGACTCGACGAACAACCGGGCGAGCTACCCGGTCATCTTCTCGCTCGGCTAGCCTCGACGTCGTGCACGTCACGGCGACAGCTGCGCTGGTCGTCGCCCTCGTCGGCGTCGGTCTGGCCCTGATCGGGCTCGGGCTCGCGTGGTGGGCGTGGATCAAGGTGCGGCGCGTGCGGGAGGCGCAGCGCCTGCTGCTCGGCGGCGGACGCAGGGACCTCGTCGACTTCTCGGTCTCGCTTCAGGGGCGGGTGGACGACCTCCACCGCGCCGTCGACGAGGTCGCCGCCGGGCTCGCACGGGTCGACCGGCGCATCGACGGGACGATCACGAACATGTCGATCGTCCGCTACGACGCCTACGAGGACACGGGAGGTCACCAGTCGGCGTCGCTGGCACTGCTCGACGCGGTGCGCACCGGCCTGATCGTGACTGCGATCCAGGGCCGCGACTACGCCCGCATCTACATGAAGGAGCTCGACCGCGGCCGCGCCTCGACCGCTCTCTCCCCCGAGGAGCAGGAAGCCGTCGAGCGCGCCATGGGGCGCTGAGCGCCGGGCTCACAGCGCGCGGGCCGTTCGGGGCCGGGCTGTTGGGTACATTGCGCGCAAGGTGCAGCATGTACTCGTCCTCAATGCGAGTTACGAGCCGCTGAACGTGTGCTCTCTGCGCCGCGCCCACGTGCTGGTCTTCAAGGGCAAGGCAGAGGTGGTCGAGGAGCTCGACCGACCACTTCGCTCGGCCACCGACACGTTCCGGTGGCCGCACGTGATTCGCCTCGTCCACTACGTTCGCGTCCCGCGCATCGTCCAGCGCAAGATCTCGCGCCGGGCCTTGTTCGCCCGCGACGGCTGGCGCTGCGTCTACTGCGGCACAGCGGGTGGACGGCTCACCCTCGACCACGTGATCCCGCGCTCGAAGGGCGGCGACTCGACCTGGGAGAACGTCGTCACGTCGTGCGCGCCGTGCAACCTGCGCAAGGGGAACCGGCTGCCGCACGAGGTGCAGATGGTGCTGCCCGCGCGCCCGCGGCCGCCCGCGCCTGTGCTCTTCATCCGCCTCGCGACTCCGAAGATCCCGCAACGCTGGGAGCAGTACCTCGGCCCGTTCGCGACGGCGACGGCGGCTTAGAAGCTCAGCGCTCGACCGGGAGCTCGGGGTGCTGCTCCCACTCCGACCACGAGCCGGGGTAGAGGCGCCCCTCCCGTCCCGCGAGCTGGAGGCGATGCAGGGTGACGCACGCCGTCACGCCTGAGCCGCAGTAGACAACGACCTCTCCGGCGGGGAGCGTGGCGAGCCGCTCGTTCCAGGGTGCGTTGACCGCGCCGGGGATGCGCCCGGGCACGCGGTCGACGGGATTCGGCTCGCCCCGCCAGCGCGACGGGACGCGTGCGTCGACGACCGTCAACTCGGATCGCCGGCGTTCGAGCTCTTCCCTGCCGATCGTGTCGCCCGTGCGCTCGACCGGGTCGAACGTCGCCGGGGCGACGGTCTCGTCGCCTGTGCGCAGCGGCCCCTGCCATCCTGCGAGGTCGAGCACGGCGCACTGCTCGTGGCCGAAGTGGCGCAAGAGCCACCACAGGCGCTCTGCGCCGCCGAGCGAGCCGTAGGCGATCACGAACGTCTGGGCGTCGATGCCCGACCGTCCTGCGGCCCCCGCGAACCGCTCCGCGGTCGGGAGCGGGTGACGACCCGTCGAGGCCCGGCGCGGACGAGAGGTCCTGCTCGACGTCCAGGAACAGCTGCGCCGGGGATGTGCCCTGCGAGGTACGCCCGGCGCCCCGCTTCAGGGTCATCGAGCGACCAGCGGCAATCGACGAAGCGGTAGTGCACCTGTGACAGGAAAGCAGAGCAGCGGCGTAGGACGGTCATGAGACGCCTCTTGACATTCACGCTCGTCGCCGTAGGGCTCGTCGCCGTCGCTGCCTTTGCCGGGGTCGGCCGGCCGGACGCGGCCCGCGGGGATGTTTCGTCCTCCGACACCGTCACCACGACCGGTCACGGCGTCGTCACGGTGGTGCCCGACGAAGCGTCGGTCACGTCCGGAGTGCAGACCCGCGCCGCGTCAGCGGCCGCTGCGCTGGCGCAGAACGCGAAGCTGATGAACGCTGTCGTCGCCGCCCTGAAAGCTGCCGGCGGCTCGGACCTGCAGACCCAGCAGGTCTCGCTTTCTCCGCAGACGAACAGCGAGAATCGGGTGATCGGATACGTCGCGGACAACGCGGTGTCCGCCAAGACGAAGATCGCGGGCGCAGGCGCACTGATCGACGCCGCGGTCGCTGCGGGCGCGAACACGGTGGACGGCCCGAGCCTCGACGTCTCGGATCGCGACGCGCGCTACCGCGATGCGCTCGGCAAGGCCGTGCAGGACGCCCGGGCCAAGGCCGAGGCACTCGCGCAGGCGGGCGGCTTCGGCGTCGGCCAGGTCTCGTCGGTGACCGAGCAGACGGCGAGCGCCCCGGTGCCGGTGTACGAAACGGCCGCCGCCAAGAGCGACGCAACACCGATCGAGCCCGGCAGACAGGACGTCACCGCCGATGTCACCGTCACCTTCCGGATCACCTAGATCAATCACCTAGCCGACCCGGAGCTGCAGGCGCAGGGGCCGTTCACAGCGTGCGCAGACGCTGCGGGCGGCACCCTTGCGCTCTGCGATGTGCACCGGCAAGGGCTTCTCGCAGGTGCACCACAACGGAGTCGGTTCCTGTGCGCGGTCCATAACCACTTCCCTTCGTCTTCCAACGTGTGTCCCGCGAGGGAGATCAGCTAGCCGGCGACGGCGGGGTGGACGAAAGCGCCGGCTAGCACACGTTGAAGCGCGCGACGATGATCGCCGTGAGAGCGACTTGCTTGGCGTCCATCGTCGACGGGAGTGCGCGCATCGGTCATTCAGTATGCGAGTGGTGTCAAGTCGCCCGCAGGCCTACGCGGCGATCTCCTCGCGCTCGGGCTCGGCCGCGGCGTCGGTCGGCACCGTCTCGATCGTCTGCAGGATGCGGCCGGCGATCCGATAGGGGTCGCCCAGCGAGTTGGGACGACGGTCCTCGAGGTAGCCGCGATAGCCGTTGCCGACGAAGCTGTGCGGGATGCGGATCGAGGCGCCGCGGTTTGCGACTCCGTAGTTGAACTTGTCGATCGCCTGTGTCTCGTGGAGCCCGGTCAAGCGCATGTGGTTGTCGGGCCCGTAGACCGCGATGTGCTCGTGCTTGTAGTCGTCGAACGCCGCCATCAGCGTCTCGAAGTACTCCTCGCCTCCGACCTCGCGGAGGTACTTGGTCGAGAAGTTCGTGTGCATCCCGGAGCCGTTCCAGTCGTGCTCGGCACCGAGCGGCTTCGGGTGGAAGTTCACGTCCACGCGGTACCGCTCGCAGAGGCGGAGGAGGAGGTACCGGGCGATCCACACCTCGTCGGCGGCCCGCTTCGAGCCCTTGCCGAAGATCTGGAACTCCCACTGGCCCTTGGCCACCTCGGCGTTGATGCCTTCGAGATTGATGCCCGCCTCGAGGCAGATGTCGATATGGGCGTCGACGATCTCGCGCGCGATGTCGCCGACGTTCTTGTAGCCGACACCGGTGTAGTACTCGCCCTGCGGCGCGGGGAAGCCCTCGCGCGGGAAGCCGAGCGGGGCGCCGTCCTGATACAGGAAGTACTCCTGCTCGAAGCCGAACCACGTGCCCGGATCGTCCGGGATCGTGGCGCGGCTGTTCGACGGGTGCGGCGTCCCGTCGGGCAGGAGCACCTCGCACATCACGAGCAGCCCGTGCCGTCGCGCGGGGTCGGGGAAGAGCGCCACCGGCTGCAGCAGGCAATCCGAGTCGCTGCCCTCCGCCTGCCGGGTCGAGCTGCCGTCGAAGTTCCAAACGGGCAGCTCCTCGAGGACGGGCTCGCCGTCGAACTCCACGATCTTCGTCTTGCTGCGGAGGTTCGGGACGGGCTCGTAGCCGTCGAGCCAGATGTATTCGAGCTTGTACTTGGGCATCCCTTCACTCCTTGTGTTTTGTGGTCGAGAACGAAAAAAGGCCCCGCCACTCCAAGGAGCGACGAGGCCTCATTGCCTCCGCGCGCGCCGTCGTCGGCGCCGCACGTGACCACAATCTAGCGGTCCCTGCGGCTTCTTCGCAAGGGCTCGATCGAGAGCAGACGGTCGGAGGTGTGCTCCACCTGCAGGGTCGTGTGGGCGATCCCGTACCGGTCGCCGAGCGTCCGCTCGAGCTCGCGGCGGATTCTGTGGCAGTCCTCGCCTCGCTCGACGAGGACGTGTGCCGACAGCGCCGTGAAGCCCGAGCTGATCTCCCACACGTGGAGGTCGTGCACGTCGGTCACCCCCTCGTGGGAGCGGAGCGTGGCGCCCACCTCGGCCGGGTCGATCCCCTCTGGTGCCGCTTCGAGGAGCACGCGCCCCGACGCACGCAGCAGCGGCCAGGCCGCGGCCAGCATCGAGGCGGCGACGGCGAGGGAGGCGATCGCATCGGCCCGGTCGAAGCCCGTCACCCAGATGACGACGCCGGCCACTGCCGTGGCCGCGAACGCGTACAGGTCGGTGAGCAGATGGCGGTAGCTGCCCTCCACGTTCAGATTGGCGCGATTCGCCCGCGCGACCTGACGCAGTGCGATCACGTTGACGAGCGCGCCGACGACTGCGGTCGCGACGACGATCGGCGCGTCCACGTCCGGCGGGTTGACGAGCCGGCGCACGCCCTCGACGACGATCAGCAGCCCGAGGATGAGCAGGGTGGCGCCGTTCACCTGCGCCGAGAGGATCTCGGCGCGCCGGAAGCCGAACGTCATCCGCCCGCCGGCGGGGCGTTGGGCAAGCCGCGCCGCCCAGACGCTCAGGCCGAGCGCTGCGGCGTCGACGAGCATGTGCGCGGCATCCGAGAGCAGGGCGAGCGAGTCGGCGATCAGGCCGAGCGCCACCTCCGCGGCCATGAAGGCGAGGATCAGGACGAGTGCCGTCGCGAGCGGCCGGATCTCGGTGTCGGCCCCCACGCCGTGGTCGTGACCCTGGTGATCGCTCATCGTCATAGTCTTATGCCATGAGGCGTAGGCTGGACGGAGCCGATCAAGGAGCGAAGGTGCCGGCTTTGCCGGTGCCGCAGCGATGAGGCGTAGGCTGGACGGAGCCGATCAAGGAGCGAAGGTGTCGGCTTTGCCGGCGCCGTAGCGGATGGACGGTGTTGTCTTCGTCGAGATTCCCTCCGGGTCGCGGAACAAGTACGAGTGGGACGAGGAGCTGGGCGGGATCGCGCTCGACCGCCGGCTCTTCACATCGATGAGCTATCCCGCCGACTACGGCTTCTTCGAGGGGACGCTCGCCGAGGACGGCGACCCGCTCGACGCGCTCGTGCTGGTGGGCGAGCCGACCTTTCCCGGCTGCCGCATCCGCGTCCGCGCGGTCGGCGTCTTCCACATGGCGGACGAGAAGGGCCCGGACGAGAAGCTGATCTGCGTGCCGCTCAACGACCCGTCCTGGAGCGGCATCTCGGACATCCACGACGTCCCGGCCCAGCTCCGAAACGAGATCGAGCACTTCTTCCAGGTCTACAAGGACCTCGAGGAGGGCAACACCGAAACGAGCGGGTTCGGCAACCGCGCCGAGGCGCAGGCGATCATCGAGGCCTGCCGCCGCCGCGCGGGCTGATCGCTGAAATTACGGTATTTGATTTGCGGTTGGGGGCGACTTCGCCTACTCTTGCCCGCAGCCATGTCCGGGATCACCAACGCAGACGTCACTCGCCGCCGCTTCTAGCGGCGTCAGTGCGTCTCCGTTCGGTTCTTCTCCTCCCGCGATCCCAAGGAGCATGGCTTGTCTTCTTCATCCGCAGTCGTCGTACGTGATCTTTCCAAGGCTTTCGTCCGCCGCAAGGGCGTTCACCGGCGCCGCCGCGCCGCGCTGAGCAACGTCAGCCTGACGCTGGAGCGCGGTGAGTGCATCGCGATCCTCGGTCAGAACGGCTCGGGGAAGTCGACGCTCGTGCGCCTGCTCTCGACGCTGCTCCTGCCGGACAGTGGGACGGCGCACATCTTCGGCCACGACGTCTTCAAGGAGCCGCGCCGCGTGCAGCGGCTCGTCAACCGCGTCTCGGTCGAGGCCAGCTTCTTCAAGAAGATGAGCCCGGCCGAGAACCTCGCCTACGCGGCGCGGTTCTACGGGATGGGGCCACGCGAGACGCACGCCAAGATCCCGGCGATCCTCGAGCGGGTCGGCTTCCCGTCGGCGCGCCGTGGCGAGCCGATGGAGAACCTCTCACGCGGCATGCAGCAGAAGGTCGCGCTCGCGCGAGCGCTCCTCACGGCTCCCGTGCTCCTGCTGCTGGACGAGCCGACCACCGGCCTCGACCCGCGCTCAAAGCAGGAGGTGCAGGAGTTCATCCGCGAGATCCGGCTCGAGCACGACTCGACGATCCTGCTGTGCACGCACGACATGAAGGAGGCCGAGGAGCTCGCCGACCGGATCGGCCTGCTCGACCGCGGCGAGCTGCTGTTCCTCGAGCCGGTCGAGGACGTCAAGGACCGGCACGGCGTCGAGACTCTCGAGGAGGCGTTCTTCGCGGCGACCGGCCGCACGTTCGAGGACGAGAAGACGGAAGACGACGAGGAGAGAGAGGTGTTCGCCTGATGGCTGCGGTCGATACGACCTTCACGCGCCGCAAGATCCTGCGGAACGAGCTCGTCGGCCTCTACGGGGTCGTCGAGCGCAACCTGTACCTGACCAGGCGGTACTTCCTCTGGGACCTCGCGTTCCTGGTCTGGACGATCGCCAACACGCTGACGATCGTGTTCATCTCGCGCGGCGTCGCGCTCGGCCCGGTCCGGGAGAACGTGCTCGCTGCCCAGCTGCTCGTCGGCGGCGTGATCTGGGCGTTCCTCGGGATCATCTTCGAGATCGTCACCGAGACGGTCGCCTGGGAGCGCTGGGAGGGAACGATCGAGTACACGTTCATGGCGCCGATCTCGCGTTCGGTCCACCTGATCGGCATGGGCGTCTACGCGGTGATCTACGGCCTCATTCGGGCAGCAGCGATCTTCGTCGTCGTCGTGGCGTTCATCCACATCCACGTTCCGCTCGCGAACTACAGCGCCGCCCTCGCGCTGCTTGCGATCGCCTCGGTGTCGTTCATCGGCGTCGGGATGATGACCGCGGTCCTGCCGCTCATCTCCCCCGAGAAAGGCGCGCAGCTCGGCTTCGTCGCGCAGGGGCTGATGCTCGTCGTGTCGGGCGTCTACTACCCGGTCAGCGTCCTGCCCGAGTGGATGCAGTGGATCGCGAAGATCTCGCCTGCCACGTACGCGCTCCGCGGCTGCCGGCACTCGATCCTCCTCGGCACCGGCCTGCGGTGGGCGGACGTCTGGCCGCTGCTCGTGATCGGCGTGTTCTCGATCCCGATCGGCCTGACGGTCTTCAAGGCAGGCGAGCGGTATGCGAAGAAGCAGGGCAAGCTGAAGCGGTCGGGATGATCGAGCTCCGCGTCGCGGAGACCGACGCGGAGCTCGACGCCTGGGCCGCGATCAAGAGCACGGTCGTCCCGAACGAGCCGGTGACGGCGGAGCTCTTGCGCGTCAACCTCGAGCCGGGCACGCTGCTGCTGCTCGCGGAGCTCGACGGCCGGCCGGCCGGGTGCGGGATCGCGTCGCCTTCGAGCTTCGGCGGGCGCGTCTTCGTCGCGGCGCGCGTCCTGCCCGAGCTTCGCCGCCGCGGGGTCGGCCGGGAGCTGGTGAGGGCACTCGCGGCGCACGGGCGCGCGCTCGGGCGCGACGGCGTGAACGCGTTCGTCTATGCCGACGAGCCGCATTCGCTCGCCTTCGCGGCGTCGTACGGGCTCGTCGAGGTCGACTCCCAGCTCGAACAGGTCCGCTCGATCGGCAAGGAGCTTGCGCCGAGGGTGCCCGCGGGCGTCGAGCTGCTGCCGCTCGGAGAGCGCCGCGACGAGCTCCTGCGGGCGGCGTGGCCCGTCGCCCTCGAGGGCTACGCCGACCTGCCGCTGCCCGGCGACGTCTCGTACGAGCTCGCGGCGTGGCTGCGCGAGGAGGCGACGCGGCCCGACGGCTCGTTCATCGCGTTCGAGGGGCCGGACGTCGTGGGCTACGCCGGGCTCGCCGCGCACGCGGACGGGCCGGCGACGGCCGAGCACGGCCTGACCGTGGTGCGGCGCGACCGGCGTGGTCGCGGCATCGCCCGGGCGCTGAAGCAGGCGCAGCTCGCGTGGGCGGCCGAGGCGGGCGTCGCCCGGCTCGTCACGTGGACGCAGAAGGGCAACGAGGCGATGCAGGCGCTGAACCGCAGCCTCGGGTATGTCGACCGGTCGAAGGTGATCACCTTCCAAGGGCCACTCCCGGGGTGATACGACTGGTGCCTCTTTTGTTCTCCCCCCGAGAGGAGCTGGCGGAATGGCAATGATCGAGAGCAAGGACCGGGCCACGTCTGATCCGAAGGCCCGCAAGGCCGTGCTCGACGAGGTGAAGAAGGAAGGCGTCGAGTACGTCCTTTTCTGGTTCACGGACATCGAGGGCCACCTGAAGAGCTTCGCGATCACTCCGTCGGAGATCGAGGGTGCGCTGAACGACGGGATGGGCTTCGACGGCTCGTCGATCACGGGGTTCAACGCGATCGAGGAGTCGGACATGGTGGCGATCCCGGACCCCGCCACGTGGCGGCTGATGCCGACCCGCGAGGGCGAGGCAAAGGTCGGCCGGCTGATCTGCGACGTCGTCAAGCCGGACGGGCAGCCGTACGAGGGCGATCCGCGCTACGTGATGCGCCGGGCGCTCGAGCGCATGGAGGCAATGGGCTTCGACACGTTCAACATCGGCCCCGAGCTCGAGTACTTCCTGTTCAAGGACAAGGACGGCACCGAGACGCTCGACGAGGGCGGGTACTTCGCGATGACGGCGCTCGACGCGGCGACGGAGCTACGCAACGAGACGATCCGCGCGCTCGAGTCGATGGGGATCGGCATCGAGTACCACCATCACGAGGTCGCCCCGTCACAGCACGAGATCGACATGCGCTACTCGTCCGCCCTCGACATGGCCGACCAGACGATCACCTACCGGCTGATCGTCAAGGAGGTCGCTGCGAAGCACGGCGTCTACGCGACGTTCATGCCGAAGCCGCTCTTCGGGGAGAACGGCTCGGGCATGCACACGCACATGTCGCTGTTCAAGGACGGCCGGAACCAGTTCTTCGACGGCAGCGACCAGTACAACCTCTCCGAGACGGGCAAGCAGTTCATCGCGGGGCTGCTCCGGCACGCGCGGGAGCTGTCGGGCGTCTTTGCCCAGTGGGTCAACTCGTACAAGCGGCTCGTCCCGGGCTTCGAGGCCCCGGTCTACGTCGCGTGGTCGCAGCGCAACCGGTCGGCCCTGATCCGGATCCCGCTCTACAAGCCCGGCTCCGAGCAGGCGACCCGCGCCGAGATCCGCTGCCCGGATCCCGCGTGCAACCCGTACCTCACGTTCGCAGCGCTCCTGCACGCGGGCCTCGAGGGAATCGAGCAGGGGTACGAGCTCGAGTCGCCGATGGAGACGAACCTCTACCACCTGACGGCCGAGGAGCGGCGCGACCAGGGGATCGTCTCGCTGCCCGAGACGCTCGGCGAGGCGATCGACGAGTTCGCGGGGTCCGAGCTGATGCGGCGCGCCTTCGGCGACCACATCTTCACGAGCTACGTGAAGCTGAAGCGCAAGGAGTGGGACGAGTACCGCGTCCAGTTGACGCAGTGGGAGCTCGACCGCTACCTCGGAGTTCTCTGACGGAAAGCGAATGGTGTCTGACACCTGCGGGTGTCAGACACCTGCCTTCTAGAGAAAGGTTCTGATCGACTCGCGCTCGACGCGCAGGCCGATCACCTTCGAGCCGCCGTCGATCTGCTCGATCGTCTCCGCCGGCACGAGCCGCCGCCGGCGGGCGAGCCAGCCCGAGCGCACCGAAAGGGCATCCGGCGTCTCGGGAGAGGTGCCGTACATCGGGCACTCGACCGTTCCGACCACCCGGCCCTTGGCATCTGCGACAAGGAAGCCGGCGGTTCCACGGAGGTCGATCGCGAGGGCGCTCACTGAGGTGAACCTATTCCCCGTTTGCGAGGAGTTTCCCCCTCTCGGCGTAAACGTTTTGTTAGCCCCACTTGCCGGACATCGCGAGCCAGGCGACGGCCAGGAGCGCGAGGTAGAAGGTGGAGATCCCCGCCACGATCCGGCCCGCGATCGGCTTGTTGCTGCGCATCCACCAGTAGGCGCAGCCGATCGCGAGCAGCAGTAGCAGGAGCCCGGCGTCCGAGACCCCGGATCCGATCCCGATCCACGTGGGGTCGTCCTTGCCGCTGAATCCCTCGTTCGAGTAGATCCACTGCGCGCCCGCCCGGAGCACGATGTAGGCCGGGATGCCGGAGACGAGCGCCCAGAAGGCCGCCTTGGGCAGGAACGCGAGCTCGGGCTTCGGCCAGGCGGCGTAGGAGAGGATCACCGCGGCGAGGATCGCGCCGAAGAGCGTCATCGCCCCGAGCACGTGCAGGAAGAGCGGCCAGAAGGGGCGGCTGTAGGCGAGGACGATCACGAGCCCGGCTTCCAGATCATGAGGACGAGGATCCCGAGCGTGGCGAGCCCGGCGAGCCAGGAGATCGCGTTTCCTTTGGGGTCGCGCAGCAGTGCGCGCAGGTCGTCGGTCGAGGTGTCGCCGGCTGCGGCCAGCTGCTCGGCGAGCTTGCGCGAGCGTTCCTGGTGCCGGCCGCCGATGCCGCCGAGTGCGTTCGCGACCACCCAGAGCACGAGCGACGCCCAGATCCACCAGGCGTCGAGGCCGTAGCCCAGGTCGTGCCAGAGCCAGAGACCGAAGATGAGCGTCCCGGCGACCCCGAGGCCGATGATGGGGAGCGTCACGCGCACGAGCCGCAGGAGGTAGGCGGTCTCACTCGGGCGTTCCGACCGGACCGCGAGCGTGTTGAGGATCGCGGCGGCGACGGAGCCGCCGACGAAGAGGAAGGCGGCCGTGATGTGGAGCATCAGCAGCCACTGGACCGTCGTCACGGGGGCGAGCGTACGCTTGCCGACGGATGGACACGCGCGAGCGTCATCTGCGGCTTCTGACGGAGACGATCGAGGCGGTCAACTCGACCCTCGACCTCCAGGAGGTCATGGAGCTGGTCGCGTCCAAGGTGGCGATGGCGCTCGTCGCGGACGCGTGCTTCGTCTACCTCTACGACGAGCGCGCCGACGAGCTCGTCCTGCGCGCGACGCATGGGACTCCGATCGACGAGATGTCCCGGCGCCCGCGGATGCGGCCCGGTGAGGGGATCACCGGCTCCGCCGCGGCCGCGCGTGCGGCGGTGATGCTCGAGTCGCAGGCGCACCTCGACCCGCGCTTCAAGAACTTCCCGAACCTGCCCGAGGACGAGTACGAGTCGATCCTCGCGGTGCCGATCCTCACCCGCGACGGCACGCTCGAGGGCGCGCTGAACGTCCGCACCCGTGAGCCGCGCGTCTTCTCGGACGACGAGGTGGAGCTTCTGCTCGCGATCGCCGCGCAGGTCGCTCAGTCGATCGAGCACGCGAAGCTCTACTCGGAGGCCCAGCGCCGCGTGCACGAGCTCGAAGCGCTGGCGCGCATCTCCGAGGCGGTGTCCGACGCGCTCTACCTCGAGGAATCGCTCGAGGCGATCGTCAAGACGACGATGGACGCGCTCGACGCGGCCGGTGCCGCGCTGGTGCTCGACGACGGGCAAATCGCCTGGCCTGAGGGTGTTGCGTCGACGCACGCGATCCGCCAGCCGTTGCGCTGGCGCGGCCGTCAGATCGGAGAGCTCGTGGCGGATCGCGACCGGCCGTTCACCGATCCGGACCGTGAGCTGCTCGCGTCGATCGCCACTCACGCTGCGGTCGCGCTCGAGCACGGCCGCGCGGTCCTGCGCGGCGTGCTCGCTCAGGAGATCCACCATCGTGTCAAGAACAACCTGCAGACGGTCGCTTCGCTCCTGCGTCTGCAGGCGCGCTCCGCCGACGCGATCGACCCGCGGGAGGCGCTCGAGCACTCGGTCAACCGCATCCTCGCGATCGCAGCCGTCCACGAGCTGCTGACGGAGCGCCGTGACGAGGATGTCGAGCTCGCTGATCTGATCGACCGCCTGAGGGCGATGCTCGTGCAGGGGGTCGGCGGAGGCAAGGAGGTGTTGGCCCAGCTCGAGCCGGTGTCACTCCCGAGCGCTCGCGCGACAGCGCTCGCGCTCGTGTTCTCGGAGCTCCTCCAGAACGCCCTCGAGCACGGAGGTGACCGGGTCTCCGTCGAGCTCGCCCGCCGCGGCGAGGAGATCGTGCTCGCGATCGCCGACGACGGCTCGGGCGTCGGCGCCAGCGCGGCGGGGACAGGGCTGTCGATCGTGCAGGCGCTCGTGCGGGACGAGCTCCGGGGCCGGCTCGAGCTGAGCTCGGCCGGCGGCACCCGGGCCGAGGTCGTCTTCCCCGGCTAGAGGGCAGCCTGGATCCTGCGTCCGCGCGCGGTCGGCCGGTAGAGCGTCGACGGCGGCCGGGTCGCGACGACCTCTCGCCGCAGGAGACGACCGGCCTCCAGGTCCTGCAGTGCGAGCGCAAGCGCCCGCGGCGTGACTCCGAGCGAGGCGCGGAGCTCCGAGAAGCGGCGCTCCGTCCCGAGCTCGGCGAGCAGCGGCACCGTCCACTTCCTGAGCAGGAGCTCCGGCTCGCCGGCGGCGAGCACCCGTCCGGCCAGGGCCGCCGGCCGCCGGCCGGTCGGCGTGAGCAGGTACTCCGGTCGCAGCGGGTGGCCGTACCCGGTGTTGCGGCGGACGTACCCGAGGTCGATCAGCGCTTCGAGCGCGCGTCGCAGGGACTCGCGGCCGACGCCGAGCCGGCGCTGCAGCTCGACGAAGCGAGCACCTCCTCGCTCGTCGAGCAGCACGAGGGCGGGTGCCGCCCAGCGGTAGTGGAAGAGCCGGATCAGCTCGCCGGTTGACATAAAACAGTAGGAAGTATAAAAACAGCACATGACGATCAACTACAACCCAGAGAACTGCGTCATCTCGGTGGGGGTGACCGACTACGACCGCTCGCTCGCCTGGTATCGCGACGTGCTCTCCTTCGAGCTGGTGTACGAGCTGAAGGACTACGGCTGGTGCGAGCTGTCGACGCCGTTCGGCTTCAACATCGGGCTCGGCCAGACCGAGACCGTCACGCCGGGGAACGTCACTCCGACGTTCGGCGTGCACGACATCGATGCCGCGATCGAGCATCTGCGTGGCCACGACGTGAAGGTCGAGGACTGGCACGAGATCTCCGGCATGGTCAGGCTCTCGACGTTCTACGACCCGGACGGGACGTCCTGGATGCTCGCGCAGACGCTCGACCAGAAGGACGAGCGCACCTAGGTCCGTCCGTCCGCCCTCAGCCGGCCGCGGGCGCGGCAGGGTGAGTCACGCCGCCGCGATTCGTGACCAGTCCGTTCCGCCACACCGCCGCGGCCGGCTGCGGGCAGGCGCCTCGAACGTACCCACCGCGCGTCCCCAAAGCCGTTCCGAAGCCGGCGAAGTTCCACTCTTTTCCCACTCTTGTGCGCGTTTCGTCAGGGTGGCTGCCACCGGACGTGCCTGAGCCGGCCGTGTCCCGATCGCAGGGGCGTGGATACGTGACGGCTACGCGGGCTGGTCTTCGAACGAGAAATGGAAGTGGTCGCCGTGAGCGTGCACGCCGAGCACCTGGTCGTCGAGCGCCTCCGCGGCGGCCGGATCGAGAAAGACCCGCGCCTCGCCGCGCTCGATCACCTGGTCGCCTTCGCTCGGCTCGGACGCCTCGTCGATCGACAGCTCGACCTCGTCGTCGACTTCTTCCGCCGTGATGCGGATCGTCCCGATCTGCGCCAGCGCGGCGACGGCATCCTCATCGATCTGCAGCATCGTGCGATTCTATTGACGTGAGGATCCTGATCGCCGAGGACGAAACGATCATCCGCCTCGACCTGCGCGATCTGCTCGAGCGCAGCGGCCACGAGATCGTTGCCGAGGCGCGCGACGGCGAGGAGGCGGTCGCGCTCGCGCGTGAGCACGAGCCGGAGCTCGCGATCATGGACGTGAAGATGCCGAAGCTCGACGGGATCGAGGCGGCGAAGCTCATCCTCGCGGAGCGGCCGATCCCGATCGTGATGCTCACCGCCTACGGCCAGGAGGAGCTGGTCGGCCGCGCGGTCGAGGCCGGCGTCTTCGGCTACCTCGTCAAGCCCTTCCGCGAGCAGGACCTGGTGCCGGCGATCGCCACTGCCCGTGCCCGCCACGACGAGCTCGCAGCGGTGCGCGAGGAGGCGGAGTCGCTGGCGGAGGCTCTCTCGGCGCGCAAGGCGATCGAGCGCGCCAAGGGCCTGCTGATGGAGCGGGACGGCCTGACGGAAGAGGCGGCGTTCGCGCGGCTGCGCAAAGCGAGCCAGGTCTCCGGCCGGCCTCTGAAGGTGATCGCAGAGGCGCTGATCGCTACGCTCGGAGCGGAATGACCCAGACGCTCACTCCTCCGAAGGTCAGGCCGCGCCGGACGAATGGATCCGGGCTCGGCGAGGCATGGCGCGTGATCGTTCTCAACGACGATCACAACACGTTCGAGGGCGTGGCGTTCGCGCTGGCACAGACCATCCCCGGCGTCGACTACGACAGAGGCATGGCGCTCGCGAACACCATCCACTCGACCGGGCAGGTGATCGTGTGGTCGGGCCACCGAGAGCTCGCCGAGCTCTACCACTCCCAACTCGAGGCTTACGGGCTGACACTCGCGCCGCTTGAACGCTGACGCCCTCGTGGGGATCGACCGGGTCTTCGCCGCGTTTCGCGGTGGGGACCCGCGCGCGCTGTTCGAAGTGATCGCCGCCGACGCGACCTGGATCGTCAACGGCACGGTCCCCGTCGCGCAGGACTACGTCGGGCGCGAGCGGATCTTCGACCTGTTTCGCGAGACGCGGAAGCTCACCGAGGGCACCTACCTGAGCACGCTGCGCTGGTCGCTCGCCGACGACGAGCATGCCGTCGCGGTGTACCGCGCGCAGGGCCGGCGGCTCGGCCGCGAGCTGGACATCGACCAGGTGCTTCTGATCGATCACGAGCAGGGGACGTGGCGCCGGATCATTGCGATCCCGTCCGACCCGCCCGCGTTCGAGGCGTTCTGGGCCCCGTAGGCGAGCACCGGTGAAGGTCGGCGTCCAGCTCCCCGAGGTCGAGCGCATCGTGCGTCGCGCGGAGCTGGTCTCGATGGCGCGGGCGGCCGAGGAGTGCGGCTTCGACTCGGTGTGGGTCGGCGACCACCTGCTCTACCGCGGCGACGGCCGGGACGAGCGTGGGCCGTGGGACTGCTGGACGACCCTCGCGTGGCTGGCCGCCGTCACCGAGCGGGTCGAGCTCGGCCCGCTCGTGGCCTGCACGGCGTTCCACCCACCGGGCGTGCTCGCGCGGCAGATCGCGACGGTCGACGAGTTGAGCGGCGGCCGGCTCGTCGCGGCACTCGGCGCGGGCTGGAACCAGGAGGAGTTCCGTGCGTTCGGCGTCCCGTTCGACCACCACGTCTCGCGCTTCGAGGAGGCGTTCACGATCGTGCGCCGCCTGCTCGCCGCAGAGCGCGTCACCTTCGAGGGACGCTTCCACGGCGTGCGTGACGCGGTGCTGCTGCCGCCGCCGCTGCGACGCCCGAAGCTGATGATCGGCGCCAATGCGCCGCGCATGCTCTCGATCGCACTTCCGCACGTCGATGCGTGGAACACGTGGTACGTGCAGTACGGAAACACGCCCGAGGGGTTCGCCGAGCGCAGTGCCGAGATCACGGAGGCGGCCGAGCGCATCGGCCGGGACCCGATGGAGATCGAGCGCAGCGCGTGCGTGCTCGTCGAGGTGGAGCCCGCCGGCGAGCGGCCGCGCGATGTCGAAGCGGTGCACGCCGATCGGCTCGGGGAGCACCTGCGATCGCTGGCCGAGGCGGGCGCGGACGAGGCGATCCTCGTCCTCGACCCGATCACGGAGTCGTCGATCCGCTCTGTTCGAACAGCGCTTCCCAGCGGCTGAGCAGGGCTCCGAGGTCCTCCCGCGCCTCGCGGTGCGCGGCGAGCAGATCGGCGTCGCCCCAGTCGGCTGCGAGCTTCTGCTCGAGCTCGGACACGCGTGTCTCGGCCCGGGCGACCTCCTGCTCGACCAGTTCGAGCGCGGTGGGCTTCGGCTTCTCCGGGCGCTTCGGCTTCGCCCGCTTCGGCCTCGTCGGCGCCGGCGCGGGCGGTGCCGCGTCGGCCTCCTGCGCCCGTGCGTAGTCCGCCCAGCCGCCGGGGTACGAGGCGATCCGGCGGTCCTCGACCGCGAGCATGCGACCGGCGACGGCGTCGAGCAGCGCCCGGTCGTGGGAGACGAGCAGCACGCTGCCGGGGAACGCCTCCAGCGCCCCCTCGAGCGCCTCGCGCGACTCGAGGTCGAGGTGGTTGGTCGGCTCGTCGAGCACGAGGAAGTTCGCTCCCGATGCGACGGCGATCGCGAGCGCGAGCCGACGGCGCTCGCCGCCCGACAGCACCGCCGCCGACTTCTCGTGCTCGTCCCAGCCGGAGAAGAGGAACTTGCCGAGCAGCGACTGTGCCTCCGTCCGCTTGAGCCCGGTTCCGGACATTGCCGCGTCGAGCACCGAGCCGCGCTCGTCGAGCTCCGCCTCGTGCTGTGAGAAGTACGCAGTCTCGACACCGTGGCCGAGACGAACCGTCCCGCTCGTCGGCTCCCGCTGGCCGAGGATCGTCTGGAGCAGCGTGGTCTTGCCGGAGCCGTTGGGGCCGACAAGCGCCACGTGCTCGCCTCGCTCGATCGCGAACGACGCTCCGTCGAGCAGCTGCTTGTCGCCCGCGCGCAGCGAGAGGTTCTCGACGACCAGCACGTCGCGTCCCGATCGCGCGGGCTTCAGGAACTCGAATCCGAGTGTCCTGCGCTTGTCGTCCGGTGCGTGGACACGAACCGCCTCGAGCTTCTTGATCTGCTTCAGCTTCGACTGCGCCTGCCGCGCCTTGCTCTTCTTGTACCGGAAGCGCTCGACAAAGCGCTCGAGCCGCGCGATCTGCTCGGCCTGGCGTTCGGCCGTCTTCGTCTGGTGGATCGCGCGTGCAGCCTGCTCGCGCCGCCACACGTGCCACGCGCCCGGGAAGTACACGGACTTGCCGCCTTCGAGCTCGAGCACGGCTGTGGTCACCGCTTCCAGGAACCAGCGGTCGTGCGCGACGAGGATGACCGCCGCATCGAGCGTCTCGAGCAGCTTCTCCAGCCACTCGAGCGACTCGATGTCGAGATGGTTTGTCGGCTCGTCCAGCAGCAGCAGGTCGGGCTGCGAGGCGAGCGCCCGTGCGAGCGAGGCGCGGGTCAGTTCGCCGCCCGAGAACGTGGCGAGCGGGCGGTCGAGGTCGGCATCGGTGAAGCCCAGCCCACGCACGAACGAGGCGGCCCGGTCGCGCCAGTCGTAGCCGCCGGCGTGCTCGAGCTTCGCCTGTGCCGCCGAGTAGCGCCGCATCGTCGCTGCGTCGTGCGTGCCCGACGCCATCGACTGCTCGAGCGCGCGTAGCTGCGCCTCGACGGCGGCCAGGTCGGAGGTCCCGGTGAGCACGTAGTCGCGCAGCAGCTGCCCGCTCTGGGCCGGCGGCCGCTGGTCGTGCAGGGCGATGCGGGTGCCCTTGGAGAGTGCGAGCTCGCCGCCCTCGAGCGACCCTTCGCCCGCCAGTGCGCGCAGCAGCGTCGTCTTGCCGGCGCCGTTCGGGCCGGCCAGCGCCAGGCGGTCGCGGCGCTCGACCTTGAACGAGACCCCGTCGAACAGGACGCTGCCGGAGAACTCCTTGCGGAGCGACGAAGCGATGACAACCGCCATGGTCAGGAAACTATCTGGACGTGCGCTTTGGCTTGACAGGTCGGATCCTGGTCGGCGGCGGGATCATCGCCGCCGTCTTCGTGCTCCAGCTGGTGCTCACCACCGGGGCGTTCCGGTCGATCCGCCACAACACGCGTCACGAGCAGCGCTCGGACGCATCGGTGGTCGCGGCGCTCGAGGTCGAGAACTCGATCCTCGACCTCGAGTCCGGCGTGCACGGGTACGTGCTCACCGGGGACAAGCGCTTCCTGCAGCCGTACCTGCGCGCGCAGCGGGAGCTGCCTGCCCAGTCCCAGCTGCTCAGGTCGCTCGCGCCCGGGCCGCTGACAACCGGGCTCGAACGCGAGTGGCGCTCGTACGACCGCGACTGGGCGGCTCCGTTGATCAAGCTGGCAGCGGTCTCGCCCGCGGCGGCCCGGTCGCAGATCGCGACGGGCCGGGGCACCCGGCGTGTTGCTCGGATGCGCGCGCGGATCGACCCGTTCGTCACGCGCACCGAGGCACTCGCCGAACGCGATCGGTCGAAGGTCTCGAGCTCGGTGAACTCGGGGGTCAACGTCAGCGCACTCGGAGCCGCTCTTCGCCTGCTTGCCTTCGTCGCGATCATCGCCTACCTCCTCCGTTTCGCGGTCGCGCCGATTCGCCGCATCTCGACGGCGACGGAACGTGTCGCGGGAGGCGACCTCGACGTGACCGTTCCCGAGCAGGGCGCGGGGGAGATCGGGCAGCTCGCGCGGTCATTCAACAAGATGGGCCGCTCGCTCGATCGCCAGCAGCGCGATCTCGAGGAACAGAACGTCCATCTCGAGCGGCTCGCGAACGTGCTGCGCGCGGTGCTCGACTCGACGGTCGACGGGATCCTGCTCTCCGACGCCGACGGCAACGTCCAGCTCGCGAACCGCCCGGCAGTGGCTCTCACCCGGGAGCTCGAGATGAGCTACGAGGGCACGGTCGTCGACCGGCTGCTCTCCGTCGAGCACCGGATCAAGGACCCGCACAGGTATCGCGCCGCGATGGAGAGCCTGCGCTCGAATCCCGACGAGTCGACGTTCGACGAGTTCGAGGACACCCTCAGCGGCCGCGTGTTCCAGGGCTTTACCGCGCCCGTGCGAGACGA
The DNA here is from genome assembly GCA_963821575.1 of uncultured Thermoleophilia bacterium. GTDB lineage: Bacteria > Actinomycetota > Thermoleophilia > Gaiellales > Gaiellaceae > PALSA-600. The sequence goes on along the minus strand of CAWGEJ010000007.1, from coordinate 141,171 downwards.
CCGCGGCGGCTCCCTCGGTCGCGTCTGGACGCTGCGTGAGGTGACCGAGCAGCGCGAGCTCGATCGGCTGAAGGACGACTTCGTCGCCACCGTCTCCCACGAGCTGCGGACGCCGCTGACGTCGATGATGGGCTTTCTCGAGATGATCCGGGACGGTGAGGCGGGGCAGCTCACCGAGGACCAGAAGCGCTTTCTCGCCATCATCTACCGCAGCTCGGAGCGGCTCCAGCGACTGGTGGGCGACCTCCTCTTCGTGGCGCGGCTCGACGCGAGCGGGCTCCAGCTCCATTTCGCCCCGATCCGCCTCGACGAGATCGCCCGAGAGCTCGTGGACTCGTCGGCGGCGCTCGCGCGCGCCCGCGAGGTCGACCTCGAGCCCGACCTCGCCGAGACCCCGCCGCTCCTCGGCGACCACGAGCGCCTCGTCCAGCTCGCCGGCAATCTCCTCTCGAACGCGCTCAAGTTCACGCCGGCCGGCGGAACCGTGACCGTCCGCACCTTCGTCGACGGCGACTCGGCCGTGCTCGAGGTGGCCGACACCGGCATCGGGATCCCGGCCGCCGAGCAGGATCGGGTCTTCCAGCGCTTCTTCCGCTCGTCGACCGCCACGGAGCAGGCGATCCCCGGCACCGGTCTCGGGCTCGTGATCTCGCGCGCCATCGTCGAGGCGCACGGCGGCACGATCACGGTCACGTCGAAGATCGGCGCGGGAACCTGCTTCCGCGTCGAGCTGCCGCTCGAGCCCGAGGAGGCCGCCGCCTGAGCGGTCTCCGCATCGTCGCGCTGGACGTCGGCTCGTCGTCGGTGCGCGCCGTCGCCTACGACGAGCACGGGATCGCGGAGCCGGGAGCGGCGCACCTCGCCTGCGACCGCCCCGAGGCGGACGAGCTCGTCGCGGCGTGCCGGGCCGTGCTGGCACAGGTCGGCGAGGGCGACCAGCTCGCGCTCAGCTGCTTCTGGCATTCGCTCGTCGCCGTCGACGAGCGCAACCGGCCGCTGACGCACGTGCTCACCTGGCGCGATCTCGGAGCCCACCCGCTGCCCGGGCTCGGCGGCGGTTACCACGACCGCACCGGCTGCTTCGAGCATCCGGCGTACTGGCCGGCGAAGATCAGTCAGCTGCGGAGTGAGGGTCTGCACCCGGCCCGCTACCTCTCGTTCGGCGACTACCTGTTGCTTCGCCTCGCGGGTGAAGCACGGTCGAGCATCTCGACAGCGAGCGGCACGGGGCTCTTCGACCCCAACCGGCTCGACTGGGACGAGGAGACGCTCGACGCGCTCGGCGTCCAGCATGCGCAGCTCCCGCCGGTCTCCGACGAGCCGGTCGCCGGCGTTCGCCCCGCGATCGGCGACGGGGCGTGCTCGAACATCGGCTCGGGCTGCGCGACGAGGGAACGCGCCGCCGTGATGATCGGGACGTCGGCGGCGCTGCGGGTCGCCTACCCGGCAGCCTCGGCGGTGCCGCGGCCGGGGCTCTTCCTCTACCGCGTCGACGACGGGCGCTTCTGCGAGGGCGGTGCGCTCTCCGACGGCGGCAACCTGCATGCCTGGCTCGGGCAGACGCTGAGGGAGGTCTCGGACGCGGGCCTCGCCGAGCGTCCAGCGGCCGCCCACGGGCTCGTCTTCCTGCCGTTTCTCGGCGGCGAACGCTCACTGGGCTGGGATGCGGGCCGGCGGGGCGCGATTCGGGGCCTCTCGTTCGCCACGAGCCCGCTCGACATCGCGCAGGCGGCACTCGAAGGGGTCTGCTACCAGCTCGCAGAGGTGCTCGATGCGCTCGGTGGCGTCGAGGAGGTCGTCGGCACGGGCGGCGCACTGCTCGCGAACCCCGACTGGGCGCAGATCCTCGCCGACGTGCTCGGCCGCAGTCTCGAGGTGTCGGCGGTCGCGGAGGGCTCCGCCAGGGGTGCTGCAATGATCGCGCTCGAACGGCTCGGCCTGCCGGTGCCGCCGGCCCCGGTGGCGCACACGGTCGAGCCGCGCCCGGACAGGCACGAAATCCATCTGGCCGCGAGGGCAGAACACCGAGAGACGATGTCGAAGGAGGGCACATGATCGGGATCATCGGAGGCGGCCTCTCGGCGGCCAAGCTCGTCGAGGGCTACCGCGGCGCAGGCGGTGACGACCGGATCACGATCTGGTCCCAGGATCCGCACGGCCCGTATCACCGGCCGCCGCTCTCCAAGCGGCTGCTGCGCGGCGAGTCGCAGCCCGAGGATGCGCTCGTCCACCCGCACGCCTGGTACGCCGAGCACGACGTCGAGCTCCGGCTCGGTGACACGGTCGCAGCGCTGGACGACGTGCGGGCCGAGACCGTGGTGATCGCAACCGGCTCGCGGCCGCGCGCGCTTCCCGGGGCGGTCGTCCTCCGCACGCTGGACGACTCGCTCGAGCTGCGCCGCCTCGCCGGCGACGCGCGGACCGCGACGGTGGTCGGCGGCGGCTTCATCGGGTGCGAGGTCACGGCCTCGCTGACCCAGCTCGGCGTGCAGGTGACCCAGGTCGTCCGCGAAGACATGGTCTTCGCGCCGCTGGCGGCGCCGCCGCTCTCCGAGGCGCTCCACGACACGTACCGGGCGCACGGCGTCGAGCTGAAGCTGGGCGAGACCGAGATCCCGCCCGCCGACCTCGTCGTCGCCGGCATCGGCGTCGTGCCGAACGTCGAGCTCGCCCGCGACGCCGGCCTCGAGGTGCGGAGCGGCGTCATCGTCGACGAGCGCTTTCGGACGGCTCGCGAGGGCGTCTACGCGATCGGCGACGTCGCCGAGTTCTACGACCCGCTGTACCGGCGCCATCGGCGGATCGAGCACTGGTCGAATGCCGCCTATCACGGGACGACGCTCGGCCGGATCCTCGCCGGAGACGATGTCGCGTACGACATCGTCTCGGCATTCTTCTCCGAGGAGTTCGGGAAGAGCTTCAAGGCGTTCGGCGATGCGTCCGGGCACGACTCGACGGCGCTGGAGGGGGACTTCCACGGCGATTCGGCCGTGCTGCGCTTCAGCAAGGACGGCCGGGTGATCGCCGCCGTCCTGACCGGTCAGGACGAGGCCGGCGAAGACGCGCTGAAGGCGGAGATCAGAGCCGGCGCGGCAGACGAGGAATAGTCGTTACGCTCGCAGGGAAGGCGACCCGGCGAGGAGGAGCGTTGGCCAACTCGGAGATCGAACAGCTCTCCATCGACACGATCCGGACCCTGTCGATGGACGCCGTGCAGCAGGCGAACGCCGGTCATCCCGGCACGGCCATGGCGCTGGCGCCCCTGGCCTACCTGCTCTACACGGAGACGCTGCAGCACAACCCTGTGAGCCCGCACTGGCCGAACCGCGACCGGTTCATCCTGAGCGCCGGCCATGCCTGCATCCTGCAGTACTCAGCACTGCACCTGGCCGGCTACGACCTGTCGCTCGATCAGTTGCAGCGGTTCCGGCAATGGCAGTCCGCGACCCCGGGGCATCCCGAGCTCCGTCACACCCCGGGCGTCGAGGTGACGACGGGGCCGCTCGGCCAGGGGTTTGCCAACGGCGTCGGCATGGGCCTCGCCGAGCGCTTCCTGGCCGCCACGTTCAACCGCCCGCACCACAACGTGGTCGATCACCGGACCTACGTCATCTGCTCCGACGGCGATCTGATGGAGGGGGTCTCCTACGAGGCCGGGTCGCTCGCGGGCACGAATGGCCTCGGCAAGCTCATCTACTTCTACGACGACAACCACATCACGATCGACGGCACGACGTCGATCTCGTTCACGGAGGATCGGGCCAAGCGGTTCGAGGCACTCGGCTGGCACGTTCAATACGTCGCAGATCCGAACGAGCTCCAGAGCCTGCGAGAGGCGATCGCCGAGGCGCAGGACGAGGACGCGCGGCCGTCGCTGATCATCGTCCGCTCGCACATCGCGTTCGGTGCGCCTCACGCCGTCGACACGGCGAAGTCCCACGGCTCGCCCCTCGGCCCGGACGAGGTGGCGGCGGCGAAGCGGGCGCTCGGGTGGGACCCCGACCGGCACTTCTACGTCCCGGAGGAGGTCTCGGCGCACATGAGCGGGATCGAGCGCGGCGGCGAGCTTCAGAGCCGTTGGGAGCAGGGCTTCACGGACTGGTCGCAGGCGTTCCCGCTCGAGCGGGAGCGCTGGGACGCGGCGTGGGACGGACAGGTCGGCTCCTGGGAGCTGCCGGAGTTCGAGGCCGGAGAAGAAGTCGCGACGCGCGATGCCGGCAAGACGGTCATGCAGGCGTTCAAGGACGCCGTGCCGACGATGATCGGCGGCGCGGCGGATCTCGTCGAATCGACGAAGACCGAGTTCGAGGGCGGCGGGCTCTTCTCCGACCGCTGGGCCGGCCGAAACATCGCCTTCGGCATCCGCGAGCACGCGATGGGCTCGATCGTCAACGGGATCGCCGTGCACGGCGGCTGCGTCAAGCCCTACGGGTCGACGTTCCTGATCTTCAGCGACTACATGCGGCCGGCCGTGCGCCTGTCCGCGTTGATGGGGCTCCCGGTCGTGTGGGCGTGGACGCACGACTCGGTCGGCCTCGGCGAGGACGGGCCGACGCACCAGCCGGTCGAGACCTATGCGGCCCTGCGGGCGATTCCGAACCTCTGGTTCGTGCGGCCCGCCGACGCGAACGAGACTGCGTACGCCTGGAAGCTCGCGCTCGAGCGGGCCGACGGCCCGGTCGCGCTCTCGCTCTCGCGCCAGAAGGTCCCGACCCTCGACCGCAGCGAGCTCGCTCCGGCCTCCGGGCTCGAGCGCGGCGCCTACACGCTGTGGGAGTCCTCCTCTGTGCCGGAGCTGATCCTGATCTCGACGGGGGCCGAGGTGGGGCTCACGCTCGAGGCGGGACGCAGGATCGCCGCCGAGGGCACCGCCGTGCGCGTTGTGTCGATGCCGTGCTGGGAGCTCTTCGCCGAGCAATCCTCCGACTACCGCGACGAGGTCCTGCCGCCGGACGTGCGGGCGCGCCTCTCGGTCGAGCCCGGCGTCGAGCTCGGCTGGAGCAAGTGGGTCGGAGACGACGGCGACTCGATCTCGATCGAGCACTTCGGCGCGTCGGCTCCCGGCCCGACCGTCCTGAACGAGTTCGGCTACAACCTGGACAACATCGTCTCGCGTGCCACCGCGCTGGTCGCCCGGCGCCCGCTTCTGGAAGGGGACCCCGCATGAGGCAGGCCGATGCGATCAAGGAGTTCCTCGCGCTCGTCTCGCCGGGGTTCTGCATGGAGGGGGAGCTGCCCGCGGTCCACGTCGAGGGGATCGAGGTTCGGCACGACGGGCACGCGATCGCCATGGTGCAGGCCGACGGCCGCACCCTGCCGCTTCGCTTCACGTTCGACGAAGGCAAGATCGCCCGCGTCGAAGTGCTATGAGAGTCGCCGTTGCGTTCGACCACCGCGGCGTGCACCTGCGTGAAGCGGTGCTCGAGGTTCTCACAGACCACGAGATCGTCGATTTCGGGACCGACACGGACGCGGTGCGGATCGACTACCCCGAGAAGGCGCGCGAGGTCGGCGAGGCGATCCAGCGCGGCCGGGCCGAGCGCGGCATCCTCGTGTGCGGTTCGGGGGTCGGGGCCGCGGTCGCGGCCTGCAAGATGACCGGCATTCGCGCCGCGATCTGCCACGACTCCTACAGCGCGCACCAGGGAGTCGAGCACGACGACATGAACGTGCTCTGCCTCGGCTCGGAGGTCGTCGGGCCGTCGCTGGCGCGCGAGCTCGTCGAGACGTTCTTGAACGCGACCTTCGACGGCGGCGAGCGGTATGTCGCCCGGCTCGAGCAGGTCGCAGAGATGGAAAGGGTGATGAAGGATGGCGAAGGCAAGATCACGGCTGCATGAGCTCGCCGGGCGCGGGCAGTCGGTGTGGTTCGACACGCTCTCGCGCGATCTCATCCGCACCGGCGAGTTGAAGCGGATGATGGAGGAGGACGCCGTCACGGGAGTCACGTCGAACCCGACGATCTTCCAGAAGGCGCTCTCCCAGGGGGATGCCTACGACGAGGACCTGAAGAAGCTCCTCGCCGAGACCGACGATCCGACGGCGATCTTCTTCTCGCTGGCGCTGCAGGACATCCGCGACGCCTGCGACGTGCTCAGGCCGGCCTACGACGCGTCGGGCGGGATCGACGGGTACGTCTCGATGGAGGTCGAGCCGGGCATTGCGTACGACACCGAGCAGACGTTTGCGCAGGCGCGGTGGATCGCAGCGGAGGTCGACCGGCCGAACCTCTACGTGAAGATCCCAGCAACCGCGCCCGGGCTGCCTGCGATCGAGGACTGCACCGCACACGGCACGTCGATCAACATCACGCTGATCTTCTCGCTCGACCGGTACAAGGCCGTCGTCGAGGCGTATCTGCGCGGGCTCGAGCGGCTGGTTGCCGGTGGCGGCGACCCGTCGAAGGTCGTGTCGGTCGCCTCGTTCTTCGTCTCGCGCGTCGATACCGAGGCCGACAAGCGCCTCGATGCCGCCGGCCATCCCAAGCTGAAGGGGAAGCTCGCGGTCGCCAACGCGAAGCTCGCCTACCAGCACTTCCTCGAGGCGTTCTCGGGCCCGCGCTGGGAGTACCTGGCGGGCAAGGGCGCGAACCCGCAGCGGTGCCTGTGGGCGTCGACGTCGACGAAGAACCCCGACTATCGCGACGTCATCTACGTCGAGGAGCTGATCGGCCCGGACACGGTGAACACGATGCCGCTCGAGACGATCCAGGCGTTCCAGGATCACGGTGAGGTGCGCGGCGACACGGTGCTGAAGGGACTCAAGAAGGCCGACAGGCTTCTGACCAGGCTCGCGGAGGCCGGGGTGGACTACGACGACGTCACGCTCACGCTCGAGGCAGAAGGCGTGCAGAAGTTCTCCGCCTCGTTCGACGAGATCGTCGAGAGCATCCACGCGAAGCGCGGCTCCCTGGCGGCTGCGTGAGGGACCTGGTCGAGCGGATCTGGTCACGCGATCCGACCGTCTGGACCGGCGCTGACGAGGCCCGCTGGCTCGGCTGGCTCGACGAGCCGTGGCGCATGCACGAGGACGTCGACCTGCTGCTGCAGTTCGCGGACTCGGTCGTCGACCGCGTCGATGCGATCGTGCTGCTCGGCATGGGCGGCTCGTCGCTCGCACCAGAGGTGATCAGGCGAACCTTCGGCAACGAGACGTTTCACGTCCTCGACACCACCCACCCGCAGGCGATCAGAGACCTGCAGGCACACATCGACCTCTCGCGCACGCTGTTCGTCTCCGCGTCGAAGTCGGGCTCGACGCTGGAGACGCGAGCCGCACACGGACTTCTTCTGGAAGCAGCGGCCCGAGGGGGACCTCTGGGTGGCGATCACCGACCCCGGCTCGTCGTTGGAGAGCCTTGCGCGCAAGCGCGGCTTCGCCGCGATCTTCGCCGGTGAGCCGACGATCGGCGGCCGCTACTCCGCGCTCTCGGCGTTCGGGATGGTGCCGGCCGCGCTGATGGGAGTCGACGTCGCCCGCCTGTTGCTGCGTGCACAGGAGATGGCCGAGGCATGCCGGCTCGGGGAGGGGAACCCCGGGCTCGACCTGGGGCTCTCGCTCGGCGACGGCTGGCAGGCGGGCCGCGACAAGATCTGCGTCGAGTCGAGCCCGGGCGGCTTCGGGCTCTGGGCCGAGCAGCTGCTCGCCGAGTCGACAGGGAAGCTCGGGAAGGGTCTGATCCCTGCGCCCGGCGAACCTGCGGTCGGCGCCGACCGCCAGGCGCAGGCTCTCCGCATCAGCGACGAGTACGAGCTCGGCCAGGAGTTCTTCCGCTGGGAGTTCGCGACCGCGGTCGCAGGCTCGATCCTCGGCATCAACCCCTTCGACCAGCCGGACGTCCAGGCGGCGAAGGACAAGACGAACGAGGTGCTGGCCTCGGGGATCGACCCCGACGTGTCGCCGGTGGGGTCGGCCGAGGAGCTGTTCGCGCAGGCCGAGGACGGCGACTACCTGTGCATCCAGGCGTTCGTCAACCCGACCGCCGCGAACGAGGAGCGTGTGCACCGCCTGGCCGCCCGCGCACGCGAGGCAACCGGGTGCGTCGTCACGCACGGCTTCGGCCCGCGCTACCTGCATTCGACGGGGCAGCTGCACAAGGGCGGGCCGGCGACGGGCCTCTACCTGCAGGTCGTCGACGACACCGGCGCGGAGCTCAAGATCCCCGACAAGCCGTTCGGGTTCGGCAAGTTGATCCGCGCCCAGGCCGCGGGTGACTTCGCGTCGTTGCAGGAGCGCGGCCGCCGGGTCGCGCGCATCCAGCTCGAGGAGGCATAGAGAGATGCAGCTCGGCATGATCGGTCTCGGCCGCATGGGCGGCAACATGACGAAGCGTCTCGCGGAGCGCGGCCACGAGATGAAGACCTTCGACCCCGTCGTCGAGTCGACGGCGGCCTCGCTCGAGGAGCTGCGCGACCAGCTCGACGCGCCGCGCTCGTTCTGGATGATGGTCCCCGCCGGGAAGGTGACCGAGGACACGTTCCGGACGCTGCTCGGGCTCGCCGCACCAGGCGACGTGATCGTCGACGGCGGCAACTCGAACTTCCACGACTCGCAGCGTCGGCACGCGGCGGCGCAGGAGCTGGGAATCCACTTCGTCGATGCGGGAGTCTCCGGCGGCGTCTGGGGGCTCGCGAACGGGTACTGCCTGATGGTCGGCGGCGAGGCCGACGCCGTTGCACAGGTCGAGCCCGTGTTTCGCGATCTCGCCCCGGAGGACGGCTACGCGCACGTCGGCGCGGCCGGTGCGGGCCACTTCGTGAAGATGGTCCACAACGGGATCGAGTACGGGCTGATGCAGGCATACGCGGAAGGGTTCGAGGTGATGAAGTCCTCGGAGTTCGACCTGAACCTGCACGAGATCGCCGGCATCTGGCGCTACGGCTCGGTCGTCCGCTCGTGGCTCCTCGAGCTGCTTCACGCCGCCTTCGAGAAGGAGGGCTCGCAGCTCGAGAAGATCCGCGGCTACGTCGAGGACTCCGGCGAGGGGCGCTGGACGATCGCGGAGGCGATTGCAGAGGACGTGCCTGTGCCCGTCATCACCGCCGCGCTGTTCGCGCGCTTCGCCTCCCGCCAGGACGAGTCGTTCGCCGCGAAGGTGAATGCGGCGTTGCGCAACCAGTTCGGCGGCCACGCCGTCGAGGCCGCGAAACCGGCGGAGTGATGAGCGAGGTCGAGCACAACCCGCTTGCCGACGGGTTGCACCTGCGTCGGCGGCCCGATCCCTGCATCCTCGTCATCTTCGGCGCCTCCGGCGACCTGACGTCGAAGAAGCTGATGCCCGCGCTCTACTCGCTCGCGGTGCGCCAGTTGCTTCCGGAGCGGTTCGGGATCGTCGGCGCCGCGCGCAGCGAGGAGAGCGACGACGAGTTTCGGGAGCGGATGAAGCGCGCGGTGCAGGAGTACTCCCGGGACGAGTTCGACCAGAAGGTGTGGGACGGGCTGGCCGCCGGCATGCACTACATCACTCTCGATTTCGCCGACGACAAGGGCGAGGACGAGTTGCGCGACGCGCTCACGAAGCTCGACGAGGAGCGGGGCACGGGCGGCAACCGTGTCTACTACTTCGCCGTTCCGCCGAGCGCGATTGGGACGATCGTCGATGAGATCGCCGCACGGCGCGGCGCCGAAGGGTGGCTCAGGCTGATCATCGAGAAGCCGTTCGGCCACGACCTCCAGTCGGCGCGCGATCTCAACTCGCGCCTGCAGGAGCATTTCGCCGAGAACGAGGTCTTTCGCATCGACCACTACCTCGGCAAGGAGACCGTTCAGAACATGCTGGCGCTGCGCTTTGCGAACGGGATCTTCGAGCCGATCTGGAACAGGCAGTTCATCGACCACGTGCAGATCACCGTCGCCGAGTCGATCGGCATCGAGGGGCGCGCCGGGTACTACGAGCAGGCTGGAGCGATCCGCGACATCTTCCAGAACCACCTGTTGCAGCTCGTCGCGATCACGGCGATGGAGCCGCCGATCGACTTCACCGCCGACTCGGTCCGCAACGAGAAGGTGAAGGTGCTGAAGGCGATGCACACGCCCGGCCCGAAGCACATCGTCCGCGGGCAATACGGTCCAGGCTTCGTCGAGGGTGAGGAGGTTCGCGGCTACCGCGAGGAGGACGGCGTCGCGCCGGGGTCGATGACCGACACGTTCGTGGCGGCGAAGCTGTTCGTCGACAACTGGCGGTGGGCCGACACGCCGTTCTACGTGCGGATGGGGAAGCGGCTCGCGCGGCGCGAGACGACGATCGCGGTCCAGTTCAAGCGCGCCCCGCATCCACCGTTCGAGGATGCCGCCGCGGAGGGCTTGCGGCCGAACGTCCTGCTGATCCACGTCCAGCCGAACGAGGGCGTCTCGCTGGCGATCGGCGCCAAGGTTCCCGGCCAGGGCATGACGATCCGCACCGTGCACATGGACTTCCTCTACGGCGGCGCATTCCGCGAGGGGCTGCCTGAGGCGTACGAGCGGCTGATCCTCGACGCGATGCTGGGCGACGCGACGCTGTTCACGCGCTCGGACGAGACGGAGGAGCAGTGGGCGCTCGTCGACGCGATCGTGTCGTTCTGGCAGCGTGACCGCCCGTCGTTCCCGAACTACGCGTCGGGCACGTGGGGCCCTGCAGCCTCCGACGAGCTTCTGCACCGAGACGGGCGTTCGTGGCGAAGGCATTAGTAACGATCGAGAACGACTGGACGGGCGAGGACGTCACGATCGCCCAGATCGAGCGTGAGCTGGCGCGCCTGCGGTCCGAGTCGTCGGAGGAGGGCGCCCAGCCGAACCTGCGCACGTCGGTGATGACCCACATCGCGTGGGCGCCGCCCGAGTGGCAGACCGCCGCTGAGGAGACGCTCGCCGGGATGGCGGAGCGCCATCCGTCTCGCACGCTGCTGCTCGTGCCGCGCCCGGACGACCCCGACGGCCTCGACGCGCTGCTGTCGCTGCGCTGTTTCCCGATCGGCGACCGGGCCGTCTGCGGCGAGGTGATCGAGCTGACGCTGCGAGGAAACCGGGCGTCGGCCCCGGCGTCGATCGCGCTGCCGCTCCTCATCTCGGACCTGCCGGTGTTCTGCCGCTGGCGCGGCCAGCCACGTTGGGACTCGCCGGAGTTCGAGCAGCTGACCGGGATCGTCGACAGGCTCGTCGTCGACTCGACGGAATGGCCCGATCTGCCCGGCGCCTACGCGCGCCTCGCCGAGCTGTTCACGAGAGTGGTCGTCTCCGACATCGCGTGGGAGCGAACGGAGCGGTGGCGCACGCTTCTGGCCTCGCTCTGGCCCTCGGTCGGCGAGGTTCGTGCCATCCGCGTCCAGGGCACGCGCGCGCAAGGGCATTTGCTCGCCGGCTGGCTGCGGTCACGGCTCCGACACGAGGTCGCCGTCGAGATCGAGGAGCGCGAGCGGCTCGAGGGCATCGACCTCGACGGGCAACCGGCGCCGTTCCCGCCGGGGCAGCCGCCGAACGCAAGCGACGTCCTCTCGGCGCAGCTCGATCGCTTCGGCCGCGACCAGATCTACGAAGCCGCCGTTCGCGCCGCCGCCTGACCGAGCGCCGCGTCTCGAGGAGCCACCACCGGGGTCAGACCCACGGACCTGTCACAAGGAGCGGTGCTCGCGATCTGAAGCCGAGCGTCCGCCTGCATCGCCCGGATCTCGAGTCTCCGCCGCGGAAGGGAGTCGGGCAAACCGTCAGGTCCGAGGGAGCCGGTTCGGGGTCAGACCCCCGACCTGTCTGGTAGAGGCGCGGCCCGTTCAGGCGGCGAGCAGCGAGACGACGTCCTTGTGGAGCAGGCCGTTCGTGGCGACGAAGCTCGCCTCCGGCGTCGTCGGCTCCCCGTCGAACGTCGTGCAGCGGCCGCCGGCCTCCTCGACGATCAGCTGCACGGAGGCGAAGTCCCACAGGTTCAGCACCGGGTCGCACGCGACGTCGACTGCGCCCTCCGCAACCAGGCAGTGCTGCCAGAAGTCGCCCAGCCCCCGGTTCGACCAGGAACGGTCGACGATCGTGCGCCAGCCGTTCGGCATCCCGCGCGCCGAGGTCGTCGAGACGACCGAATCCTCGAGCCGTGAGACCGCGGAGACGCGGCAGGGCTCTCCGTTCACGAAGGCGCCGTCCCCGCGGATCGCCCACCAGCGGCGCGAGAGCGCCGGCGCGGAGACGAGGCCCACGACGATCTTCCCCTCCCGCTCGAGAGCGAGCAGAGTCGCCCACACGGGGACGCCGCGCACGTAGCTCTTCGTCCCGTCGATCGGGTCGACGATCCACTTCACGTCGCCGCCGTCGTCGCCCAGCTCCTCGCCCATGACGCCCTCGCCTCGACCCGACACGGCGACGAGCGCGCGCACCGCCTCCTCGGCGGCGCGATCGGCCTCGGACACCGGCGTCAGATCCGGCTTCGTCTCCACGTGCAGATCGAGCGAGCGGAAATGGGCGAGCGTGATCGCATCGGCTGCGTCTGCGAGGAAGTGCGCGAACTCGAGATCTCCGTCCATCGGCGTGACGCTACTCGACGCCCGCGCCCGCGAACCGCCGCTCGAGCGCGAGGCCGGCCGCGAGGACGAGGGCGTCGTCGCCGGGACGTCCGATCACCTGGATCGACCCGGCTCCGGCCGGTGTCGCGGCTCCGGTCGGCAGCGCCAGGACCGGCCAGCCCAGAGCGTTGAAGGGGAAGGTGAACAGCGTCAGCCCCGCCCGGATGTCGAGCTCGACGACGCCGGCGGGAGGCGGCGCGACGCTCAGTGTCGGAGCGAGGAGCAGATCGTGGCCCGCCAACGCGGCGAGCGCCCGCTCCGAGAGCTCTGCCCGCGCGCGCACCGCCGCCTCGTATTCGCCGTCTCCGATCGCGATGCAGCGCTCGACCTTCTCGCGGATGTTCTCCCCGTAGAGCTCGGCGTTCTCGGGGTACAGGTCCCGGTGGACGTCCCCGACCTCGCGCATGAACGCGGGGACGACCGCCTCGGCGGTCGGGAAGTCGACCGGCGTTGCGGAGACCGGGACGGCGCCCCAGGTTGCGGCGAGCGACAGGTCGTCGAGCGTCACCTCGTCGACGGCGAAGCCCGGGACGAGCCCACGCATCAGCTCGATGCAGCCCGCGACGTCGCGCGCCATCGGCCCGGCATGGTCGAACGACGGCGCGAGCGGGAACACCCCCTCGATCGGGACGAGGCCGAATGTCGGCTTCAGCCCGGTGACGGCACAACACGCAGCCGGGATGCGAATCGAGCCGCCGCTGTCCGTGCCGAGCGCGCCGTCGGCGAGGCCGAGCACGAGCGCCGCAGCCGAGCCGCCCGACGAGCCGCCCGGTGTGAGGTCCGGGAAGGCGGGATTCGGCACGACTCCGTAGTGGAGGTTCTGCGAGGTCACGCCGTACGCGAACTCGTGCAGGTTCGCCTTCCCGACGTTCGTCCAGCCGGCAGCCTCCAGTCGGAGCACGGCCTCGGCCGACCGCTCCGGCACATGCTCACCGAACACGGCCGACCCGTACGTCGTGCGAATCCCGGCGGTGTCGAAGAGATCCTTCACGGCGAGTCGGCGTCCGGGCGTGCCGCCGCCGAGCTCGGTGATCCAGATCCCGGGCGGCGCGCTCAGCGGCTCAAGAAAGCCAGAGATAGATCAGCGCCACGACGAACGTGCCGCCGAACAGCAGCAGGAAGACGCCGAAGAGCGCCCAGCCCCACAGCATGTTCTTGTGGGCGATCTCTGCCTCTGTGAGCGGCTCTTCCATCTACACCACCGAGTCGAGGGCCATCGCGGCGAAGAGCAGCGCGAGATAGAGGAGCGAGAAGTGGAAGAGCTTCACGGCGACGCCGCGATCGAGTGTGCGCCGAAGCTCGATCGCGAGCCACAGGAACAGCGCGCCGAGGATGAGCGCGGCGATGCCGTAGACGAGCCCGAACGTGCCGAGCCCGACCGGGATGAGCGTCACGGCGATCAGGACCAGGGTGTAGCGCACGATCTGCTTCGCCGTCTCACCGTCTCCGCGTGCCACCGGCAGCATCGGCACGTTCGCGCGCGCGTAGTGCTCCTTGATCATCAGCGCGAGCGCCCAGAAGTGCGGCGGCGTCCAGACGAAGACGATCGCGAACATCACGAGCGCAGCGAAGCCGAGGTGACCGGCCGCGCCCGCATAGCCGACGAGCGGAGGCACTGCGCCCGCGGCCCCGCCGATCACGATGTTCTGCGGAGTCGATCGCTTCAGCCAGCGCGTGTAGACCAGCACGTAGAAGAGATTCCCGGCGAGCGCGAGCAGCGCGGTCGGCAGGTTGACGAGCGAGTCGAGGAGCACGAACGAGAAGGCGGACAGCGCGAGGCCGAACTCGAGCGCCCGCTCGGGCGGTACTCGACCCGAGGCGACCGGCCGCTGCTCGGTGCGCGACCCCATCAGCTTGTCGATGTCGCGGTCGAGATAGTGGTTCAGCGCCGACGCTCCGCCGCACGCAAGTGCGAGGCCGGTCATGGTCGCGGCGAACACGCCGGGCGCGGGAATCCCGCCGGCGCCGACGAATACGCCGGCCGCGCCGGTGAGCAGGAGCAGAGACATGATGCGCGGCTTCGTCAGCGTCAGGTAGTCGCGCAGCGGCCCCTGCTCGACGTGGCCGCGGAACGTGACCGCAGCCGTGTAGGCAGTCGCGGCAAACGCCAGCGACGCGGCGACCATGTGCACACGCGGGCCGGTGAGGAGCGCGGCGAGGCCGAAGAGCGCGAGCGACAGGAGCGCTGCGGGCAGCAGCCGCCTGTTGGACACCCAGGCGATCGCAGCCAGCGCGGCCAGAGGCGGCAGCGCCAGTCCGGCGAGCAGCCGGTGCGCGGTGTCCCAGCCGGCGGCACCCGAGATGACGGCGAGGGCGGTCCCCGCCACCGCCGCGATCGCCGTGATGCGGGCCCAGTTCCCCACTAGAAGCCCCTCGTCTCCTCGAGCTTGCGCCGCAGGTCGCGCAGCGGCCGCGCGCTCGTCACGTAGGGAACCGTCTCGAAGTTCCAGGGCGGGGGCGGCGAGGTGGTGTACCACTCGAGCGTGTCGGCGAGCCACGGGTCGTTGCCGGCGCGCGGGCCGGAGCGCGCGGTCTTCACGACGTTGATCACGAAGATGAACATCCCGATAGCCATGACGAACGACCCGATCGTCGACGTCATGTTGTACGCCTCCCAGAGCCCGTGCGCCTGGTAGGTGTAGATGCGGCGCGGCATGCCGAGCAGTCCGAGCATGTGTTGGGGGAAGAACGTGAGGTTGAAGCCGACAAAGACGAGCCAGAACTGCAGCTTCCCGAGGCCTTCGTCGAGCAGCCGGCCGAACATCTTCGGCCACCAGTAGAACAGCCCGGCGAAAATCCCGAAGATCGAGCCGCCGAACAGGACGTAGTGGAGGTGCGCGACGACGAAGTACGTGTCGGTTACCTGCCAGTCGATCGGGAACGCCGCCAGGAAGATTCCCGATAGGCCGCCGATCGTGAAGACGCCGACGAAGCCGAGCGCCCAGAGCATCGGCACGTCGAACGAGATGTTCCCGCGCCAGATCGTGGCGAGCCAGTTGAAGATCTTCACGCCGGTCGGGATCGCGATGATCATCGAGCTGAGCATGAAGAAGATGTCCAGGCCGATCGGCAGCCCGACCGCGAACATGTGGTGCGCCCAGACGAGCAGCGAGTAGAACGCGATCCCGGCCGTCGAGATCGCGATTGCCTTGTAGCCGAAGATCGGTTTGCGCGAGAAGACGGGCAGGACCTCCGAGATGATCCCCATCGCGGGCAGGATCATGATGTAGACCTCGGGGTGCCCGAAGAACCAGAACGCATGCTGGTAGAGGATCGGACTGCCGCCGTGTGCCGGATCGAAGAAGTGCGTCCCGGCCTGCCGGTCGAGCAGCATCATCGTCAGCCCGGCGGAGAGCGTCGGCAGCACGATGATCAGCAGCCATGCGTACGTGACGATCGCCCAGACGAACAGCGGGATGCGCATCCACGACATGCCCGGCGTGCGCATGTTGTGCACCGTGACGACGATGTTGATCGCACCGACGAGTGACGAGATCGAGAGGATGTGCAGCCCGAGGATCCAGAGGTCCTGGCCGTTCCCGGGCTCGTGCAGCGTCGAGAGCGGGACGTAGGAGGTCCAGCCGGCCTGCGCAGGCCCGTGCTTTGCGAAGAAGCTGAGCAGGATGACGATCCCGCCGAACAGATAGAGCCAGTACGAGAGCGCGTTCAGCCGTGGGAACGCCATGTCGCGTGCGCCGATCATCAGCGGGACGAGGAAGTTCCCGAAGCCGGCGAGGATCGGGACGATGACGAGGAAGATCATCGTCGTGCCGTGGATCGTGACGACCGAGTTGTACGAGCCCTTGGTGAGGAACTGCTCGTTGGGCGTCGCGAGCTGAGTGCGGATGAGCAGTGCGAGGATCCCGCCGAACGCGAAGAACCCGAGGGCGGTCCAGATGTACATCAGGCCGATGCGCTTGTGGTCGACGGTCGTCAGCCACGAGGTCAGACGACCTTGCCGCCAGTCGGCGCGATACGGCTGGACGCCTTCGACGTTCACGGCCATCTAGGCGCCGCCCGACTTCGTGAACTGCTTGGTGTAGGCGACGAGCGCCTGGATCTGCGCGTCGGTCCAGTTCTTCCCGACCGGCGGCATCCGCAGCCCCCCGTTGCGGAGGAGCGTCGTGATCCCGGCGACGTCACCGAGCAGCGGGTTCCCGGCCAGAGCCGGGCCGATGTAGGCGTGGTCGAGCCGGTGGCACGACTGGCAGACGCCCTGCCACTCCTCGGCGCCGACGACGGCGCTGCTCGCGTGAGCAAGGCGCCGGCGAATGAAGCTGTCGTACTGCGCGCGCGGCACGACGCGTACCACCCCGTCCATGTGCGCATGCTGGATGCCGCACAGCTCTGCGCAGCGCGCGACGTACGTGCCCACGGGCGCCTGGAACCAGGTCGTGTTGATCCTGCCGGGGATCGAGTCCATCTTGCCGCCGAGGTCGGGCACCCACCACGAGTGGATGACCTCCCAGTCGAGCCCGATGATCCGCTCGTGCACCACCTGGTCGGCGGGGGCGACCATCTGGTTGATCGAGATCGCGCCGTTCGGATAGCGGAACAGCCAGTAGTACTGGTGGCCCTCGACCTGGATCGTCGTCTCGTCGGCGGCGGACGCCTTTGGAGCGTCGGCGATGCCCGGCAGCTCCCAGAAGACGAAGACGCCGATCATCGCCAGGATCACGACCGGCACGACGGTCCAGAGCACCTCGAGCCGTGTCGAGCCGTGGATCTGCGGCCCCTCTGCCGTGCGCGAGCGCTTGCCACGCCGGTACTTGATGATGAACGTGAGCAACGCGCCTTCGACGATCAGGAAGATGATGCCGGTGAAGATCGCGACGAAGATGAACGCGCTGTCGATCCGGTGCGCGTTCGGCGAGTGGGCCTGACCTGGGAGAAACCCGCCGTTGCCGGCGTAGGCGATCCCGGTCGCCGTCAAGGCGATCAGGGTCGTGCCAAGAGTGGCAAAGGCGGTCCGGCGCACGCCGAGTGGCATCGTATAGAGCGTGGAAGCCCGGAGCCATGTGGAGCTGCCCCCCGAGATCGGCGACGTCTTCGACGTGTTCGTGAACGGGGTGCCCCAGCAGCGCGGGTCGGACTTCGACCAGGTGGGGCATACGCTCGTGTTCCGGGAGGAGCTGTCGTCCGAGGGACGGCTCGGGTTCTGGCGCTGGGCGAGCCTCTTCTTCGGGGTCGCCGGCACCTATCGCCGGGACGACACCGTGGACGTCGTGTACTCGGACGACGGCAGGCGGACGGTGCTCAGTCTCCGGCCGACCCGGCCATCCTGATCTGCCTGGTAGCTTCGCGGCCGTGGCCAGCGTCCAGCTCGCAGCCCCGCGGCGGGCCCTGCTGTCGCGCCGGATCTACGTCCCCGCGTTCCTGATCGCGCTGACCGGCGTGTCGGCGGTCCTGCGCACACGCCAGCTGAACGGCGGCTTCTGGATCGACGAGGGCCTGTCGGTCGGGATCGCGCACCACCACTGGTCGTCGATTCCCGGGCTCCTGAACCAGGACGGATCGCCGCCCGGCTACTACCTCCTGCTCGGGCTCTGGATCAGGCTGTTCGGTGACGGCGAGCGCGCGACGCACACGCTTTCGCTCCTGTTCGGGCTCGCGTGCATCCCCCTCGCCTACGCGGCGGCGCGCGCGATCTTCGACCGGAGAACCGGGCTCGTCTGCGCGACCCTGGCGGCGTTCGACCCGTTCCTCACCTACTACGCACAAGAGACGCGCATGTACGAGGTCGAGGCGCTGCTCTCGATCGTCACTGCGCACGCGTACGTGCAGGGCGTTCTGCGCGGCCGCGCGTCCTGGACGGTTGCGCTCGCGCCGGCGCTCGCCGCGCTGTTGTACCTGCACAACTGGGCGCTGTTCCTCTGCGGCGGCCTGGCGGCGGCCACCGTGATCTGCGCGCGTCGGCGTCTGAAGCGCTTCGGCCTCGTCGCTCTGGGAGTTGCGCTGCTGTACCTGCCCTGGGTGCCGACCTTGCTCGAACAGGTGCGGCACACCGGCGCCCCATGGTCGACGTCGCCCGGCTTTCGTGATCTGGTGCTCGCGCCCGGCGCGCTCGTCAACGGCGACGCGGCGCTCGTCGCCCTCGTGCTCGTCGGCGGCGCCGGCCTGCTCGCGCTCTCGGCGAGCCGGCAGGACGACGAGCGCGTGATCGTGTCTGCGCTGCTGACCGTCATCGGGGTGACGGTCGTCCTCGCCTGGCTCTCGGCGCAGTTCTCGCCGGCGTGGACCACGCGCTACTTCGCGGTCGTGCTCGGCCCGGTGCTGCTCGTCACTGCGCGCGGGCTCGTGCGAGCCGAGCGGCGAGGGGTCGTCGCCCTCGCGGTCGTGCTGTTTCTCTGGGCCGGCTACTCCGTGCGCGACGACAAGGAGAACGCGCGCCAGATCACGGCCGGTGTCGCCGGGCTGATGCATCCGGGCGAGCTCGTCGTCTCGACTCACCCGGAGCAGGTGCCGGTGCTGCGCTACTACCTCGGCGGCGGGCTTCGCTGGGCAACGACGCTGGGGCCGGTCCCGGACGCGCGCATCTTCGACTGGCGCGATGCGGTCGACCGTCTACAGGCTGCGAACATGCAGGCCCGAGCCGACCAGACGGTCGCGGCGGTTCGGCCCGGAGCCGAGTTCGTGGTCGTCACGCCCGTGTTCCGCGACTTCCACGCGTGGAACGCCACCTGGACGCATCTCGTGTGGCAGACCTCGACCGCGTATACGAATGCGCTGCAGCGAGACCCGCGCGTTCGGCTCGTTCGCCACGTGTCCACCGACGAGATCGCGCTCCAGCACAACTACTTCAAGCTGCTGCAGGCGTTCGTCTATCGCCGCGTCGGCTAGATTTCGGCTCCGGCTTGCCGTCGCGGCCGGTCTCATGACGCATGACACCTCCCAGACGACGCTTGTTCTCGGCGGCGGCCCGGCCGGTCTGACCGCCGGGTACGTCCTGGGCCAGGCCAATCGAACGGCTCTCGTCTTCGAGGCGGAGAACCAGGTCGGCGGCATCGCGAAGACGGTCGAGCGCGACGGCTACCGCTTCGACCTCGGCGGCCACCGGTTCTTCACGAAGTCGATCGAGGTGGACACGCTCTGGCACGAAGTGCTCGGCGACGAGTTCCTGCGGCGTCCGAGGATGTCGCGCATCTACTGGAACAACCGTTACCTCGACTACCCGCTGCGCGGCCCGGATGTGATCCGCAAGCTCGGCCCGGTCGAGCTGACGCGTTGCATGGCGTCGTACGGCCGCGCTGCGGTCCGCCGCAACAAGGTCGACGACTCGCTGGAGGACTGGGTGTCGAACCGCTTCGGCCGCAGGCTCTTCCAGCTGTTCTTCAAGTCGTACACGGAGAAGGTCTGGGGAGTCCCCACCACCGAGATTCGCGCGGAGTGGGCGGCGCAGCGCATCAAGGGGCTGTCGTTCGTCTCCGCTGCGAAGGCGGCGTTCTTCGGCAACAAGGACAACAAGGTCAAGAGCCTCATCTCCGAGTTCAACTACCCGCGCTTCGGTCCCGGCCAGATGTGGGAGGCGATGCGCAGCGCGATCGAGGAGCAGGGAGGCGAGGTGCGGCTCGAGGCGCGCGTCGACAGCATGGAGCGCACCGGCAACCGGATCACCCGGGTCGCGGTAGACGGCGAGTGGTACGAGAGCCCGGAGGCCGTGATCTCGTCGCTGCCGCTGCGCGAGGTCGTCGAGATGATCAGCCCGGCGGCGCCGCGCAACGTGCGGGACGCGGCGCGCGGGCTCCGCTACCGCGACTTCCTGACCGTTGCGCTCGTCTTGGACGGCGCCGATCCGTTCCCGGACAACTGGATCTACATCCACGACCCCGGTGTGCGGGTGGGGCGCATCCAGAACTTTCGCTCCTGGTCGCCGTGGATGGTCCCGGACCCGGACAAAGCATGTGTCGGTCTCGAGTACTTCTGTTTCGCGGGGGACGATCTCTGGACGATGGACGACGACGCGCTCGTCGCGCTCGCTGCGAAGGAGCTCGAGCAGCTTCAGCTCGGCTCGGCGTCGCGCGTCGATCGCGGCTTCGCGATCCGCGTGCCCAAGGCGTATCCGATCTACGACGCCGATTACGCCGACCGTGTCGAGACGATCCGCAGCTGGCTCGACGGGATCGAGAACCTGCAGCAGGTCGGACGAAACGGCCTGCACCGCTACAACAACTCGGATCACTCGATGCTGACGGCGATGCGCGCGGTCGACAACCTCCTCACGGGGGCGCACCACGACATCTGGGCGGTCAATGCGGAGAGCGTCTACCACGAGACGGACGTGGCCGACGAGCATCCGTACCGCACCGCGCCCGAGACGCCTGAGCTGCAGGTCGTCGCGACGTCACACACTGAGTAGGCGCCTTCTTCTTCCCGCCTCGATCGTCGGGGCCGCCGCGCTCCTGACCTGGCTTGCGCTGCCGACGGTCTGGTGGTCGCCCCTCAACGTCGACGAGGAGTTGACGCTGAGGATCGGCGACTTCTCGTTCCGCCACATCTTCCACATCGTCTCGACACAACGCGGCGGCGGGCCCGTGCACTTCTGGCTCGAGCACTTCCTGCTCGGCTGGTGGCCGGGTCTGCCGGCGCTGCGCATTCCGTCGCTCGTCTTCCTGTGCCTCGCCCTGCCTGCGGTCGCTCTCGTCGTGCGCCGCCTGCTGGACGACGACGACGCTGGCGCTGCCGTCGTGGTGCTGACCGCG
This sequence comes from uncultured Thermoleophilia bacterium, assembly GCA_963821575.1. GTDB lineage: Bacteria > Actinomycetota > Thermoleophilia > Gaiellales > Gaiellaceae > PALSA-600. Next base: position 119,948 of record CAWGEJ010000007.1, on the reverse strand, counting down.
GCCTCGCCGATCCCCGTGCTCTACGCGACCTTCGGCCGGCCACACACGATGCTCTTTGCCTGGCTGATGTGGTCGACCGTACTGGCGCTGAAGGCCGCGGTGGACGGCAGCCGGCGCCTCTGGCTCGCCACGGGCGCCGCGCTCGGCCTCGCGGTGTTCGTGCATCCCACGGCGCCGCTCTACGCGCTCACGGCATTTGCCGGCGCGCTCGTCTTTGCACCGCACGCGCCGCGTGCGGTCGCGCGGCAGGCGTGGCCGGGCGTCGTCGCGCTCCTGCTCACGTTCGTGCCGTACTACGTGCGCACCCTGCATGTCCTCGGCGACCGCTACGGCGTCGGGTCGGGGCAGGCTCGCGGCCGCACGTTCTCCGGCCGTCCGGTCTGGGAGGACGCCTTGCACTTCGTCGGTCCCGGCCGCCACGATCTGAACTACTTCACGGTGCTGGCGCTGATCGGCGTCGTTGCGCTGCTCGTACGGCGCGCACACCGAACGCTCGCGTTCTGCGTGCTCACCGTCGCCGCACCGGTGCTGTTCTTCTCCTTCGTCCCGGCGAACGGGGACTCGGCGCTCTTCTTCGACCGCTACATGATCCCGGTCACGCCGGCGTTTCTCACGGTCGTGCTCGCGGGCTGCCTCGCGGTTGCGCGCTGGGCCGGGCGGTGGCACTTCGCCGTGCTCGTCCTCCTCGTTGCCGGCCTGCTGGCGGTCGAGCTTCGCATCGACGTGCGCCACCGAAACGCAGTGCACAGGATCGGTGTCGACGCCGTCACACAGGCCGTCGCCCGCGGGCCGGCAGGCTCGGTGCTCTTCGGCTCGACGGGCACGTCGGGCGCTCTGTTCTCCTCGTTCGACTACGGGCACCCGGCGAACATCCTCGATCATCTGATCGCCCTGCGCGTCTCCTCGGTGAAGCTGGTCGACGACGACTCGTGCCGGCGGGCCGAGCAGTTCCTGCACCAGGTGTCAGGGCGGCGGTTCGGTGTCTGGGTGTTCTACGCGGCGTCGCGTCAGGAGGCGACTGCGGCGGTGCGCGCGCTCGGCGTACGGCCGATCAGGGGGCACTACTTCGTCGTGCGGTCCCCGCGGCCGGCCTCGCCGCGTGCGCTGATCCAGGAAGGGCTGGTGCTGCGCGAGCGGTGGAAGCACGCGGTGCCGGCCAACCGGCGGGTCGACGAGCTACTGCAGAGCGACCGCCGTCTGCTCGCCGGCACGTGCATCCCATACGGAGAGCTGGGCGACCCGGACATCTCGCCCCACTGGCCGCCGGTCCTGACCCGGCACCAGTGAGTCGGGGGCATTGCCCCGCCGGCCGCATCACCAACCGAGTGCGACCGACGGGGAGTGACCACCCGGTGTCGGGCTAGATGCCGGTCTGTGCCTCGAGCTTGCCGGACTCGACCGCGTCGAGCAGCGTCTGGTAATCCCGCTCGTTCTGGTCGGCATACGACTCGGAGTACTTCGCCATGGCGTGGTCGAACGTCTCGTCGTCGCCGAGGTACGAAGCGATCGCGATCCGGTCGCCGGAGCGCGCATGTGCACGCGCCAACGTGCGGGCGCACACCTCCGCGTAGATCTCGAGCGCGTTCGGTCCCATGTCGTCGACGAGCGCGGAGCCCTTCCAGTCCTTGAGCTGGCGCACATAGAAATCGCGCTCGACGCCGTCGAAGGCCCTCACCCGGTGCCAGCCCAGGAAGATGTCGCCGTACGCCTGCATCATCCGCTGCCCGGCCACGACCCGCTCCCCGTGGTGCGAGTACTCGCTCTCACCGGCATAGGGCTCGAGCACCGACGCCTCTGCCTCCTTCAGCTGCAGGAAGAGCGGATGGTTGTTGACGCCCATCATCAGCAGGATCCAGGCCCGTGTCCCGACACTGCCGACCCCGACCACCTTGCGGGCAAAGTCGACGAAGCGGTACTGCTCGAACAGGTGGCGACGATCGATCGGAAGCGTCTCGGCGTAGCCGACCATGAATTCATCGATCATCTCTTTGAACCGCTCGACATGTGCCTGCTCCACGAGCAGCTCGTCGATCGGAACGATCACCGGCGGGTCGCTGATGATCCGCACCTTGCCGTCGACGACGCGTGTCAGCTTGCGGAAGGTCGCCTCGTGGTCCTTCGTCCGCATCTTGGCGGTGTTCTTCTCGGCGATGGCGAGACGCTGCTTGTCGGTCTCCCCTGCCCCCTTGCCCTTGCCCTTGACCTTGGCCTTTTGCTTCTCCTTCAGCTTGGACTGGCGCTGCGCCACGCGGTCGCGCACCTCCGCCATCAGGTCGTCCACCGACAGCGACGAGTACCAGACCTCGAGCGTGCCCATCGCCGCGAAGCCGCTCATCGCCCTCCGGTAGGCCTCGCTCGCGGCGAGGAGCACGCGTTCGCGCTCCGCCGGGGTGAGGCCGTTCGCACGGCCTGCGACCGCGAGGCTCGCGAGCAGCCGCTTCACGTCCCACTCCCACGGCCCGGGCAGGGTCTCGTCGAGGTCGTTGACGTCGAACATCAGCCGGCGCTCGGGTGAGGCGAAGCCGCCGAAGTTCGAGAGGTGCGCGTCGCCGCAGAGCTGCGCGTGCAGGCCGGTGTCGGGCTCGGCGCCGAGATCGGCGGCCATGATCGCGGCCGCGCCGCGATAGAAGGTGAACGGCGAGACGAGCATGCGCCCGTAGCGGAGCGGGACGAGCTCGGGCACGCGGGACTGGGCCTGCTGCTGCAGTACCTCGACCGGATCAGGCCGGTCGGCGCTCGGCTCCCACTCGCCGTGGCTGGCCGGTGAGACCTGCTTCCGAGCCGCCTTCCCGAGCGCCTCGGACGCCTCGCGGCTCGAATCATCGGGCGGGGCGCTCTCCGCCTTGGGCTTCGTTGGTGCCGTGGTCATGTCGCTTCCTCCCCGATCGTCGGATCTCGTCCTGCGCTGAGTGTCCCATTCTCACTGTCTTTGAGGTTCTTTGCATCAGCGAGGCGGAAACGCGCGTGGGTGAGCACCCGAACCGTTCGGGCGCCTCCCGCCGAACGACGCGGTAGTCTCGCGCACGGCCGTGACGCGCGTACTCATCTTCACCGCGACCGTTGGGGAGGGCCATGACCTGCCCGCACGGACGCTCGCCGACCAGTTGCACGAGGAGTCCCCCGAGGCGGAGATCGTCACCGAGGACGGCCTGCGCGCGATGGGACGCCTGTTCGTGCTCGTGAACCAGAAGGCGGCCGAGGTCGTGTTCTTCCGGCTGCCGCTGCAGTGGCTCTGGGATGCGACCTTCTGGCTCTGCGTCGGATTCGCGCCGACGAGGCGGTTGACACAGGCCGCCGTGCACCGGTTCGGGTCGCGGGGCGTGCTGCGCCTCATCCAGCGTGTGCAGCCCGATGTGATCGTCTCGGTCTATCCGATGACGACCGAGGTGCTCGGCAACCTGAGGCGGACCGGCGAGCTCGACATACCGGTCGTCGCGGCGATCACCGACCTGGCTGCGATGCACTACTGGGCGGCGCCGGGAATCGACCTGCACCTCGTGATCCACCCCGAGTCGATCGAGGAGGTGCGCGAGGTGGCCGGAGCCGACTCTGACGTGCGCGCCGTGCACGGCCTGACGCGGCCCGAGTTTGCGTCGCCCTGCGACCCGGTCGCGGCGCGGACCGCGCTGGGGCTGCCGGCCGAGGGCAAGGTGGTGCTCGTCTCGGGCGGCGGCTGGGGAGTCGGCGATCTCGAGAGCGCCGTCGATACCGCCCTCGCGCTGAACATCGCGGTCGTGGCATGTCTCTGCGGCCGCAACGAGGCGCTGCGGGAGAGGCTGGTCGAGCGGTATGCAGATGAGGAGCGCGTCCGCGTCGTCGGCTTCACGGAACGGATGAACGAGTGGCTGGCCGCGAGCGACGCGCTCGTGCACTCGACCGGCGGGTTGACCGTGCTCGAGGCCTACGTGCGCGGCTGCCCGACGATCTCGTACGGCTGGGGCCGCGGCCACATCCGTGTGAACAACGCAGCGTTCCGACGCTACGGGATCGCCGAGGTCGTGGAGAGCGAGGGTGACCTCGACCGCGCGCTGCGAGGGGCACTCGCGACAAGGAACACTCCGGGGCTCGCGTTGGCAGCGCTGCCGTCCGCAGCGTCGCTCGTGCTCGCGCTCGTCGCGTGATCTGGTTCACCCCGGCGCTGGCGGCCTACGTGCCTTCGCTCGCCGACCGGCTGCGTCTCGACTGCCGGATCGACCGCGAGGCCGTCGCGATCACCTTCGACGACGGGCCACATGGGAAGGGAACCCCCGCGGTCCTCGAGGAGCTCGCGCGTCGTGGAGCGACCGCCACGTTCTTCCTCGTCGGTGAGCAGGTCGTGCAGCGGCCCGCACTCGCGCGCGAGATCGTCGCGGCGGGTCACGAGGTCGCCGTGCACGGTTTCCGCCACACGTTGCTCCTGAGACGACGGGTGGCGGCTGTCGCCGACGACCTCGCGCGCGCCGTGGACGCGATCGGCGAGGCAACCGGCGTGCGCCCGACCCTGTACCGGCCCCCGTACGGCATCCTCAGCTCGGGTGCGCTCGCCCATGTGCGTTCGCTCGGGTGGCGCACGCTCCTGTGGTCGACATGGGGCCGTGACTGGGAGCGCCGGGCGACGCCGCAGTCGATCGCCCGACGCGCGACGAGAGGCCTACGTGCGGGCGACGTCGTGCTGCTGCACGACTCCGACGCCTACAGCTCGGCGGATTCCTGGCGCAGGACGGCGGCCGCGCTGCCGTCCGTGCTCGACGCGGTCGCCACTCTCGGCATCCCGGCTTCGTCCGTCACCCAGTCGACGTAGCGGCGCACGCCTTCGGCGAACGTCGTCGTCGGCTCCCAGCCGAGCTCGCGCGCGGCGCGCTCACCCGAGATATTGCCGCCCTTGAGGTCGCCGGCGCGGCCCTCGATGTGGACGATGGGCACGTCTCCGACGACATCGCGAACGGTGCGGGCGATCGACCGAACGCTCGTGTTCTCGCGTCCGACCAGGTTGTAGATGCGATTCGCGGCGGCCGGCACGAGCGAGGCTGCGACGCCGTCCGCGAGGTCCTCGACGTACACGAACCGCCGTGACTGCGTGCCGTCGCCTGCGATGGTCAACGGCTGGCCCGCGAGCGCCTTTGCAGTGAAGGCGGCGACGACGGCCGTCGGCCGCGAGCGCGGCCCGTACGGAATGCCGAAGCGAAGAATCGTGTGCTCGAGGCCGTACAGCTCCGTGTACGCCGCGGTGTACATCTCGCCGGCGATCTTCGTGGCGGTGTAGAAGTGCTTCGGCAGGCCGAGAGGCGAGTCCTCGTCCACGGCCTCGGGCCCGGCCGCGTCGCCGTAGACCCAGATGGTGCTCGCGTAGACGAAGCGCGCGATCTCGAGCTCCCTCGCTCCGGCGAGGAGGGTCTCCGTGCCGCGGACGTTGACGCGATCGGCGTCGGCGGGGCTCTTCTCGACCTGATCGACGTCCGCGAGCGCGGCGAGGTGCACGACCGCGTCGCAGCCCGCGAGCGCGGACCGAACCGCGTCGCGGTCACAGAGGTCGCCCAGCACCGTCTCGACGTCCGCCACGTCGTGGTGAGGAGACGGGACGAGATCGAAGATCCGCGGCTCGATGCCGCGCGCCTGCAACCGATCGACCACATGCGAACCGATGAACCCGGCACCGCCGGTCACGAGCACTCTCATTGCACCGCCTCCTCTCTCGACTCGGGTCGATAGTAGAGCGGCACGCACCAGTGGTTCTGCGCCACCCAGTCCGAGTTGGGCAGGTCGACGGCACGTCCCAGCACGCGATGGCAGGGCTCGTCGTAGACCTTGCCGGTCGAACGTTCGATCGGCTCGAAGACGATGTACTTGTAGAAACCCGATGTCATTCCGTCCGGCAGCTGCAGCCGCGAGCCGTACAGCGGATCGAGGTGCGTCCTCGCCGCCTCGCCCTTCCAGGCCGTGATCTCGTCGAGCCGCGTCGTCTGCACGAGGCCGATCGCGGCTGTGAACTCGTTCAGCCGAAAGTTCAGTCCGTGCACCGCGTAGTCCGGCTTGCCGTAGTTGCGGAACCCGCGTGCGAACTCGATCACCTCGGGGTTGTGGGAGACGAGCATGCCGCCCTCCCCGGTGGAGATCGTCTTGGTCGGCGCGAACGACCAGATGCCGGCGTCGCCCCAGGTCCCTGCGCGGCGGCCGTTCCAGTCGGCGCCGTGCGCGTGTGCGCAGTCTTCGAGCAGGACGATTCCCTCGCTCCGGCAGAGCTCGGCGATCTGGTCGGACTGAAACGCGAGATGTCCGCCGATGTGCACGAGGAACACCGCGCGCGGCTTGTGCTCGCGCACTTTGTGTTCGAGGTCCTCGAAGGACATGCAAAGGTCGTCCCGGTTGCAGTCGACGAATTCGACGTTCGCCCCGGCGCTGATCGCCGCGAGCGGCGTCGCCATGAATGTGTTCGATGGGCAGAGAACCGTCTTGCCGCGGACGCCGGCCCACTCGAGCGCCGCCAGGGCGGCGCCGGTCCAGCCGTTGAACGCGACGGCCTCGAGGCCGTTCCACGTCGACCACTCGCGCTCGAACTCGATCGTGAGCTCGCCCTCGGACCAGCGCTCGGAATCGAGGACGCGATCCCACAGCTGATGCAGGAGCGCGCGGTCGCGGTGATCGAACCCGATCGCGAAACGGGCGAGCTCGGTCGAGAGGTCAGGGGCCAACATCGCGCCCTACCCTATATCGGGCGCCTGCGGGCCTTGCCCGAACTGAACGATTCCTGAACCGATTCGGCTCAGCCCGTGAGACCGGCCTCGCGCAGCGGGCGGCGGCCCCACGCGTAGTTTGACGCATACCACCCGGCGAACGGAAGCAGCGTGACGCCCTCGTCGCTCGATTGGACGAACCAGCCGTTGCCGAGATACAGCGCGGCGTGGTCGACCTCGCTCGGCCTGGAGCGCGGGCCGTGCGCGCCGAAGAACATCACGTCGGCGGGTTGCAGTTTCGCTGCGGCGATCAGGTCGCGTCGCGGCACCTCGCCGCTCATCTGGTAGGTCGTGCGACCACGCAGCACTCCCGCCAGGCCGCGCTCGGCGGGGTAGGGCGTCAACTTGTAGACACGCCACACGAAGCCCGAACAGTCGAAGCCGCCCGCTGAGTGAACGCCGAACAACGTTTCGGCGGTCGGGCTGGTGCCGCCCCACACGTACGGGTACCCGACGTAGTGGACGGCGGTCGTGAGGATCTGCCGCTGCCACGAGGTGAGCTCGGGAAGCGTGAACGTGTCCGCGGCCTGCTGCACCGAGCTCACGGCTGAGTTTGAGAGGCCGAGCAGCTGCGCGAACGAGAACGCCGCCTCGGCGCGGGTCGCCGCCTGGAAGGGGAGCAGCTCGAGGTCGTCCTGAGCGGCCGGGTGGTTGATGCGGAGATCGAGCATTCGCGCGACCACCTCGGTTCCGGTGTTGGGCGGTGGCCGAAGCCCCGCGTCCCGCAGCGTCCCCTGGATCTCGCGCGCGGCGCCGCCGAGGCCGAGGTAGGCGACGAGCGCGGCGTCCAGTTGCTTGAGCGAGACGGGGCGGGCGGGGGAGACGGCCTTGTAGACCGAGTGCTGCACCGCGTTCTGCACCGGTGCCGCGGAGTTTGCGGGGAGCCGCGACTTGGCAACCGGGAGGGCGATCGGCAAGGTTGGCGCGGTGGGAGCCAACCCGCTCGCGTTCGCGACGGTGACCTGCCAGACGGCGATCGCGTAGCCGCCTCCGGTGAAGGCGACGTTCACTGCGAGCCGATGTGCGCCGTCGGCGAGCGCGGTCGTGTCGAGCTCGAGCTCGTACGGGGCGTCGACGGCGGTGCCGACCTCTGTGCCGTCGACGGCGAAGTCGACGTGGTCGACACTCTGGTTGGGCGCCTGGATCTCGAGCGGCACCGTGCCGCTGACGACAGCATCCGGCGGGACGGTCGAGAGGATCGTGGCCGGGTTGGGCGCAGGCGGCGCGGGGAGGGCCGGATGCTGGACCGCATCGGTCACGTTCAGGGCGTCCGCGAGCGCCGACTGGGTCAGCGGCGCGCCCGGCGCAAATGTCGCGGGTGAGTTGCCGAGGACTCCCGCCTGAGTCACGGCGCGGATCTGCGGCGCGGCCCAGTTGCGGGGAGCCGCGGCGGCGGAGCATGCGAAGACGGCCGCGAGCGCGACGGCGAGTGTGGTGCGAAGGAGGACCGACATGACCGCTACAGGTTTGAGTCGTCCGGAGCGGCGGGGGATCGCATCCCCCAAAAGTGTTAGTCCGAGGTCGTCGCGCGGCGGTTCACGAAGACGTTCTCTCGCGCCGCACGCAGGCCGACGGCGAGCGCTCCGGTCAGCACCGCCGCGTCGCCGAGGCTGGAGGCCTCGACGCGCGGCGGCTGCGGCAGCCAACCGGCCAGCAGGCCGCGGATCGCCGTCAGGTCGGCGTTGGCGCCGATGCCGCCGCCCAGCACGACCAGGCCGACGTCGGTGACGGCGGCGATCGGTGCGAGGTGGAGGGCGATCCGGCGCGCTGCCTCCGCGACGACCTGCTCGGCGACCGGATCGCCGGCGCGCGCGGCGGCGAAGCTGGCTCGCGGATCGTGTGGCACCGGAGCGCCGATCTCGCGTGCGTAGGCGACGAGCGCACCGGCGCAGGGATCGATGTCCTCGGTCATGCCGACCCGCAGGTAGTCGAGCTCCCCTGCGGCGCCCGTGTGCCCCCGGTGCAGCTCGCCCCGCAGCACCAGCCCGGCACCGAGGCCGGTGCCGATCGAGATGAACACGAAGTCGTCGACGCCGCGGGCGACTCCGCGCCAGCGCTCGCCGAGCGCCGCGAGGTTGATGTCGTTCTCGAGCGCGACCGGGAGGCCGAGCCGGCCCGACAGCGAGCCGCCGAAGTCGCCGTCCTCGAGACCGGAGACGTTCATCGCGAGCCGGATCGACGATCCCTGCACCGCGCCTGGAACGCCCAGCACGACGCTGTCGACGAGTCGCTGCTCGACGCCGCTCGTCTCGAGCAGGGAGGCAGTCAACTGGGCGATCGTGTCGAGAGCCGCACTCGCGGTGGGCTCTGCGAGCTCGAGGTCCTGCCGCGCCCGCACCTCGCCGCGCACGTCGCACACCGCGCCTCGGACGAAGCGAGCGCCGAGGTCGAGGCCGAGCACGAACGCTGCATCGGGCACCGGCTCGAAGAACGTCGCGCCGTAGCTCGGCCCCCTCCCGTCGTGCTCGGTCTCCCGGACGAGCCCTGCTCGGAGCAGCGACTGGAGCGCGAGCGAGACCGTCGGCTTGGAGATGCCGACCCGGCGTGAGATCTCGGCGCGGGAGATCGGGGCTGCGCCGCGGATCGCCTCCAGGACGGAGCGCTCGTTGAGATCCTTGAGCAGCGGCGGTGTCGCACGTCCGGTCGTCATTTGAGTAAGCAAGCTTAACCGAAGTCCGACTCCGACCCGGCTTGACAGGCTCAAACAGGAGCGAATATGGTCACTTCTAGTTCGGAACCTTTACCAACTCCGTTTCAGCGGGAGGGCCGCATGAGCAAGCGCTACGCCGCGGCAGTGATGTTCGTGATCGGAGCGCTGGCGGTCGCCGCGGCCGCCACCGCCGGGAGCACGCATCGTGCGTCTCCGACGGCGCTCACGATCTGGGTCGGCTGGAGCGCGGGGCACGAGCTGACGACCTTCAAGAAGGTCGCAGCCGCGTACGACGCCGCGCACTCCGACGTGACGGTCAAGGTTGTCGGCGGGATCGATGACAACAAGATCGTCGCCGCGATTCGCTCCGGCACCGCACCGGATGTCGTGAGCTCGTTCAACTCGTACAACGTCGGCAACTACTGCGGCACGGGCGGGTGGATCGATCTGTCCTCATACATGAAGAAGGACAACATCGACGCGTCGATGTTCCCACCGGCGCCGCGGTACTACACGCAGTACGGCGGGAAGCGCTGCGCGCTGCCGCTGCTCGCCGACGACTACGGCCTCTACTACAACAAGTCGATGTTCAAGGCGGCGGGCATCACCCATCCGCCGAAGACGATCTCCGAGCTGACGGCCGACGCCAAGAAGCTGACCGTGCGCAACAAGGACGGCTCGATCAAGGTCGCCGGCCTCGATCCGATCATCGGCTTCTACGAGAACGTCCCCGAGCGGTGGATCACGTCGTTCGGCGGCAAGTGGAACGACGCGCAGGGCCACGCGATCCTCGGCAAGGATCCGGCCTGGGCGAAGTGGGCCAAATGGCAGAAGAGCCTGGTCGACTGGTACGGCTACAAGAACCTGGTCCGGTTCCAGGCCGGTCTCGGCGACGAGTTCTCCGCGTCCCAGGCCTTCGAGACCGGCAAGCTCGCGATGAACCTGGACGGTGAATGGCGCGTCGCGTTCATCCAGAACGAGCACCCGAGCCTCAACTACGGGACCGCGCCGATGGCAGTCGACGACGCGCATCCGGAGCTCTACGGATCCGGGTACATCAACGGCACGATCATCGGGATCCCGAGAGGCGGTCACCACACCGATCAGGCGTGGGCGCTCGTCAAGTACCTGACGACGAACAACCACGCGCTGGCAGTGCTGTCGAACGGGCTGCGCAACGTGCCGACGACGAGCGCGTCGTTGCACTCTCCCGAGCTGACTCCGGATGCGCACTTCGCAACGTTCCTGAAGGTCTTCGGGAACCCGAAGTCGAGCACATCGCCGATCATGGCCTCGGGAGTTGCCTACACGAACCTGGCGCAGAACTTCTTCACGAAGTGGCAGGCGGGTGAGGTGAAGGACCTCGCGGGCGGCTTGAACAAGCTCGACACGCAACTCGACGCCCAGGTCGCCCAGGCCAAGGGCGGCGGGGTGCCGTGAGCGAGAGCGCGCTGGCGAATGCGGCTGGAGCTTCGGCTCCAGCCGCGCCGCCACGCACGCGGGCACGTCGGCGGAGCGACTGGCGCCGTCGCCGCCTCGTGTTGATCTTGATGTCGCCGTGGATCATCGGCTTCTCGGTGTTCTTCGGCTATCCGCTCGTGATGAGCGCGTACCTGTCGTTCAACCACTACGACTTGCTGTCGTCTCCGCGCTGGATCGGCCTCGCGAACTACCGCTACATGTTCACGCTCGATCCGCAGTTCTGGACGTCGGTGAAGAACACGCTGATCTGGATGGTCGGGATCGCCGTGCCGCTTCAGGTGCTCTTCGCATTCGTGGTCGCGGCGACGGTCGCCCGCATCAAGTCGGGCGGCGGCGTCTTTCGCACGATCTTCTATCTGCCCGCCCTCGCGCCTCCGGTCGCGGCGACGCTCGGCTTCGTCTACATCCTCAATCCGGCCACCGGGCCGGTGAACACGCTCCTCGGGCACCTCGGCATCACCGGGCCGCTGTGGTTCCAGGATCCGGCCTGGTCGAAGCCGTCGCTGATCATGCTCGGGATGTGGGGGATCGGGAACGTGATGGTGATCTTCCTGGCCGCCGTCCTGGATGTGCCACAGCACCTCTACGAGTCGGCGGAGCTCGACGGCGCCGGGCCGTTCCAGCGGCTGCGCTGGGTGACGCTGCCCATCATCAGCCCCGTCATCCTCTTCGCCGTCGTGCTCGGTGTGATCCAGGGCCTGCAGTACTTCACGCAGGCGTACGTCGCGGCCGGTGTCGCCGCCGGGCAGGCCTCGCAGGCGGCCGACGTGACGTCGGTCAACCTCGGCTATCCGCTCGACTCGACGCTCTTCTACCCGATCCTGCTCTACGAGCACGGGTTCAGCGAGTTCCAGATGGGCTACGCGTCGGCGCTCGCGATGCTGCTGCTCGCAGTCTCGTTCGCGGTCACACTGGTGATCGTCCTGAACTCACGGCGCTGGGTGCACCAGGCGGTGCCGCGGTGACGGCCGCCGCCGCCCCCGTCAGGCGCCGCCCGCCGGCGCACGTGCGCCGCAGGCGGCTGATCAGCGGGGTCGCGACGCATGCTGTGCTGATCGCGCTCGCGATCGCCTTTCTCCTCCCGTTCGTCTTCATCACGCTGACGGCGTTGATGACGAACGAGCAGGCGCTCTCGTCGCAGCTCTGGCCGCATCCGTTTCGCCCTCAGAACTTCATCGACGTGTTCACGAAGGCGCCGTTGCTGCGCTGGACGTTCAACACGCTGGTCTATTCGTGCCTGGCGACGATCGGGGTGCTCGTCTCGTCGGTCCCCGTCGCGTACGCGCTCGCGCGCGTGCGCTGGCGAGGGCGGAACCTGGCGTTCATGGTCGTCCTGATCGCGCTGATGCTGCCGCCGCAGGTGACGGTCGTCCCGCTCTACGTGATGTGGGCCAAGCTGCACCTCGTCGGCACGCTCTGGCCGGTGATCATTCCGAACTGGTTCGGCGACGCGTTCTCGATCTTCCTCCTCCGGCAGTTCTTCCTCACCATCCCCGAGGAGTACCTCGATGCGGCCCGCGTCGACGGCTGCGGCGAGCTGCGCATCCTCTTCACCGTCGTCACGCGCCTCGCGAAGCCTGCGCTTGCTGCGGTTGCGCTGTTCTCGTTCCTGTACACGTTCAACGACTTCTTCCTGCCGCTGCTGTACGTCGGCGAGAACTCGCACAACTGGGTCCTGTCGATCGGCCTCGCACAGTTTCGGTCGTTCCACCAGGTGCAGTGGAACCTGACCATGGCGGCGACCCTGCTCGTCATGGCTCCGGTGATCATCCTCTTCTTCCTCGCCCAGCGCGCCTTCGTCGAAGGCGTCACGCTCACCGGGGTGAAGGGATGAAGATCGCCGTCGTCGGCGGAGGCTCGACGTACACCCCGGAGCTCGTGTCCGGCCTCTCGCGACTCGACGTCTCCGAGTTCGTCCTCCACGACATCGACACCGAGCGGCGCGACGTGGTCGGTGGCCTGGCGCGGCGCATGCTCGACCGCCAGGGCTACGCAGGCGCGTTCGCCGTCACCGACAACCTCGACCGAGCGCTCGAGAATGCGGACTACGTGCTCGTGCAGATCCGCGTCGGCGGCCAGCAGGCGCGGCTGGCCGACGAGACGATGCCGCTCGCCTGCGGGTGCATCGGACAGGAGACGACCGGTGCCGGTGGGCTGGCGAAGGCGCTGCGCACGGTGCCGGTCGTGCTCCGGATCGCGGAGCGCGCGCGCAGTCTCTCGGACGCGTGGATCGTCGACTTCACGAACCCCGTCGGCATCGTCACCCGCGCTCTGCTGGACGACGGGCACCGTGCGATCGGGCTCTGCAACGTCGCGATCGGCTTCCAGCGCCGGTGGGCCGGCTGGCTCGGCGTCGACCCGGCGCGCCTCGTCGTCGACCAGGTCGGCCTCAACCACCTCACGTGGGTGCGCCGGGTGCTGCTCGACGGGCGGGATGTCCTGCCGGAGCTGCTCGTCGCACACCGAGATGAGATCGCGGCAGACCTCGAGCTACCGGCCCGCCTGCTCGACGAGCTCGGCGCAGTGCCGTCCTACTATCTGCGCTACTTCTACGCTCACGACGAAGTGCTGCACGAACAGCTCGACGGTGTGCCGCGCGCGCAGGTCGTGGCCGAGATCGAGCGTGAGCTGCTCGAGCTCTATCGCGATCCCCGGACCGTCGAAAAGCCTGCGCTCCTCGAGCAGCGCGGCGGCGCGTTCTACAGCGAGGCGGCGCTCGGGCTCGTGGCGTCGCTCGTCTCCGGCGACGGCGCGGTGCACGAGGTCGACGTGCGAAACGGCGGCACCCTGGCCGGGCTTGCCGAGGACGACGTCGTCGAGGTGCCCGCGCGCGTCCTGCGAGACGGGGCGGAGCCTCTGCCACAGCCGCCGCTGGCACCCGAGCTGCTCGGGCTCGTGCAGCACGTCGCCGCCTACGAGCGGCTCGCGGTGACCGCGGCGCGTTCGCACGCAGCCGTCGATGTGAAGAAGGCGCTGCTCGCACACCCGTTGATCGGGCAGTACGCCGTCGCGGAACAGCTGCTCGACCGCCTGGCGGCGGAGGTGCTCGCGTGATCCTCGCCGTCGACGGGGGCAACTCGAAGACCGACGCGGCGCTGATCGCCGACGACGGCTCGCTGCTCGCACATGCGCGCGGCCCGCTCAGCTCACCCCATCATCTTGGTCTCGCGGGCTGCGTCGACACGCTGCAGGCGCTCGTCGACCAGGTGAGCCCCGACGGCCAGGCCGAGCTCGCACAGATCATGCTCGCCGGCCTTGACTTCCCCGAGGAGGAGCACCTGGCGCGGGAGGCCTTCGAGGCGTGTGGCTGGGCCGCCCGAACGCGCGTCGGGAACGACACGTTCGCCGTCCTGCGCGCCGGCACGGAGCGCGGCTGGGGGATTGCCGTCACCTGCGGCGCCGGCATGAACTGCGTCGGTGTCGCCCCCGACGGGCGACACGTCCGCTTCCCGGCGCTCGGTGACATCACCGGTGATTTCGGCGGCGGCTATGACGTCGGTCTCGCGGCGATCGGCGCTGCGGTTCGCAGTGAGGACGGCCGCGGGCCGAGCACGGTCCTCGAGCAGCTCGTGCCCGCGCACTTCGAGCTGGGCACGCCGCTCGAGCTCGCACGGGCAATCCACGAGAGACGCCTCGCGCGTCGCCGCGCGATCGAGCTCGCTCCTCTGGTGATACGCGCCGCGGCCGCAGACGATGCGGCAGCGCGAGGGATCGTCGCGCGCCTGGTCGAGGAGATTGCTGCCTTCGCCCGCGCCGCGGCCGACCGGCTCGGCCTCGAGGTGGCCGAGGTGCTGGTCGGCGGAGGCCTGATGCGGTCGGCGGACGATGCCCTGATCGCCGAGATCGCCGCCGCGCTCCCGCCGGGGCTGACCGTGAAGAGGACGACCGCCCCCCCGATCGTCGGCGCAGCGCTGCTCGCCCTCGACGAGCTCGGGGCCGCTCCGGATGCACTGGCGCGGGCGCGCGAGCAGCTCGTCGGTGCTGTCGGGCAAGTCGAACGGGCGGGCGCGCGCTGATGGCGACGGTCACGTTCGAGCAGGCGACGCGGATCTACCCCGGCACCGACGTGGCGGCGGTCGACGCCCTCGACCTGGAGATCGCCGACGGCGAGTTCCTCGTCCTCGTCGGCCCTTCCGGCTCCGGGAAGACGACGGCGCTGCGCATGCTCGCCGGTCTCGAGGAGGTCGATGCAGGGGCGATCTGGATCGGCGAGCGCGACGTCACCGACCTGCAGCCGAAGCAGCGCGACGTGGCCATGGTCTTTCAGAACTACGCGCTCTACCCCTACCTGACCGTTGCCGCCAACATCGCGTTCCCGCTGCGCGTCGCGAAGGTGCCCAAGGCAGAGCGTGCGCGACGGACGCGCGATGTGGCAGAGCTGCTCGACCTGACGCCGTATCTCGAGCGGAAGCCGGGCCAGCTGTCCGGCGGCCAGCGCCAGCGAGTGGCGATGGGGCGCGCGATCATCCGCGAGCCGAGCGTCTTTCTGATGGACGAGCCGCTCTCGAACCTCGACGCCAAGCTGCGTGTCCAGATGCGCGCGGAGATCGCCGCCCTCCAGGCCCGGCTCGGCATCACCACGGTGTACGTGACGCACGACCAGTCGGAGGCAATGACGCTCGGCCACCGGGTTGCGGTGCTCGCCGACGGCCGTCTGCAGCAGTGCGACGCCCCGCGCGCTCTCTACGAACGGCCCGCGAACGTGTTCGTCGCCGGGTTCATCGGCTCGCCTGCGATGAACCTCTGTTCTGCGCGCTGTGAGAATGGAGCGGTTTCGCTGGCCGGTGTCGACGTCCCGGTGCCGCCGGGAGCGCCGTCGGGCGAGATCATCGTCGGCCTGCGGCCCGAGTCGCTCGAGCTCGACGCCGCCGGGATCCCCTGCGAGGTCGAGGTCGTCGAGGAGATCGGTGCAGACGCCTTCGTCTTTGCGGCGGCCGACGTCGGGAAGCTCGTTGCTCGAGTCGAGGCCAAGCGTGCCCCTGAGCGGGGCGCGCGGATCGGGCTGCGCCCGAACGGAGACGAGGCTCACCTCTTCGATTCGGCGACGGGCAACCGTATCTCCCGCTAACCTCGGGCGATGGCTGCAGTGACGCCCCGGGTGAAGCCGAGGCTGCGTGGCGTCTCCCATCAGGTTGCGTTCTTCGTCGCAGTGGCGGTCGGGATCCCGCTCGCGATCACCGCAGACCCCGGCAAGGCCCGCATCTCCGCAATCGTGTTCGCGTCGTGCGTCGCGGCGTGCTTCGGGGCGAGCGCGCTCTATCACCGCCCGACCTGGCAGCCCCGCGCCCGTTCTTGGTTCGCCCGACTCGACCACGCGGGCATCTATCTGTTGATCGCCGGCACGTACACGCCGTTCGGTCTCCTCGTGCTCTCGCGCGCCTGGGCGATCCCGGTGCTGTCGATCATCTGGACCGGCGCCACCGCAGCGATCCTGCTCAAGCTCTTCTGGCCCGGGTTGCCGAAGGTCGCGTCGGCCGGGATCGGCCTGGCACTCGGCTGGGTGGCGGTGGTCGCCTTCACGCAGCTCCTGAAGCTGCCACTCGCCGGCCTGCTGCTCCTGCTCGGCGGCGGGCTCGCCTACACCCTCGGTGCGATCACGTATGCCCGGCGTCGGCCGGATCCGTTCCCTCGCGTCTTCGGCTACCACGAGGTTTTCCACGTCCTCGTGATCGTCGCGGCGGGGTGCCAATACGCCGCGATCGCGTTCTACGTCCTGCCCCGCGCATAGCTACACTCGCGAGTGCAGTTTGAGCGAGTGCTAGATGGTGCCGGCTTGCACCTTTCTTGCCCGTTCAGTGAAGTTGGCAAGGAGGTGAAAGACAGATATGGCAACTGGAACCGTCAAGTGGTTCAACGCGGACAAGGGTTACGGGTTCATCACCCCCGATGAGGGTGGCAAGGACCTCTTCGTCCACTTCAGCGCCATCCAGGGCAGCGGCTACCGCTCGCTCGCCGAGGGGGCGAAGGTGGAATACGAGGCGCAGCAGGGCGACAAGGGCCCGCAGGCTGCGAACGTGAACCTGCTCGCGTAGGAACGAGGGGCGGCGGGCGGGCCACCGCCCGCCGCCCCGCAAGTGGTGTCAGACACCGAGAAGAGAGAAGGGAGGGAACCATCGCCCAGAAAGAAGACAAGGTCGAGATGACCGGTGAGATCGTCGAGGCACTGCGGAACGGCATGTTCCGGATCCAGCTCGACAACGGTCACGAGACTCTCGGGTACACCGCCGGCAAGATGCGCCGGTTTCGCATTCGCATGAACCCGGGCGACCGCGTCCGGATCGAGTTGTCGGCGTACGACCTCGACCGCGGCCGCATCGTCTACCGGCTGCGGCCGGGCGACGAGCGCCCCGAGTAGGCGTCGCGCCTCCGGATCCGCCTAGACTGGCGCGCTATGGACGCTGCGGCGCTCGCTGCGCTCGAGCTGCCGGCGATCGTCGATCGTCTTGCAACCTTCGCCTCGACGGACTACGGCGTCGCGCTCGCACGTGAGCTGGCGCCCTCGCCCGACCCGGCGACGGTCGCACGCCGCCACGAGCTGACCTCGGCGGCGGTGGCTGTTCTCGCCGGCGACGACGCGCCCGAGCTCGCCGGGATCCGTGACGTGCGCACCGCGGCGGAGCGCTCCGCCCGCGGCGGTCTGCTCCGGCCCGACGAGCTGCGGGCGATTGCGGTGTCGGTCCGGGTCGCGCTGGAGGCGAAGCGAGTCCTCCGGGAGCCGGTCCTCTCCGTGCTTCTCGAGCCCGTCGACTCGGGGCTCGCTGGGCTCGCCGACGAGATCGACCGCCGCATCGAGGAAGACGGCTCGGATGTCCGGGACACCGCGTCGCCGCTCCTGCGCAAGCTGCGCACCGAGCTGCGAAACGGCACCGCCCGCGTCCGTGACGAGTTGGCGCGTGTCGCGCGCTCGAGCGACGTGCAAGAGGCGCTGCAGGAGTCGTTCCTCGTCGAGCGCGGCGGCCGTCCGGTGCTCGCCGTGCGGGCGTCTGCACGCTCGAAGGTGCCCGGGGTCGTGCACGACGCATCGAGCACGGGGCAGACGCTCTTCGTCGAGCCGTTCGCCGTCGTCGAGCTGAACAACCGGCTCGCGGAGGCGGCAGCCGACGCACGCGAGGAGGTGGAGCGCATCCTCGCTGCCCTGTCCGCCTCCGTCGCAGCGCGCGAAGCCGCGCTGTGTGCGCTCGTCGAGGCGACAGGCGCGCTCGACCTGGCGCTCGCGGTCGGCGGGCTGTCGCAGTCCTGGGGCGGGGCGCCGGTCGAGATCACCGACGCCGTGCGGCTCGTCGGTGCCCGGCACCCGCTGCTCGACAAGGCGACCGCCGTTCCGATCGACGTCGACCTCGGCACTGTTCGCGCGCTCGTGATCAGCGGGCCGAACACCGGCGGCAAGACCGTCGCGCTGAAGACGATCGGCCTCGCCGCGCTGCTCCATCAGTCCGGCCTGCGCCCGCCCGCCGCCTCTGCCGCCCTCCCGGTCTTCGACCAGGTGCTCGCGGACATCGGCGACCGCCAGTCGATCGAGATGAGCCTCTCCACGTTCTCCGCGCATCTGCGCACGCTCGTCTCGATCCTCGAATCGGCGAGTGACGGCTCGCTCGTCCTCCTCGACGAGGTCGCGGCCGGCACCGATCCCGAGGAGGGATCGGCGCTCGCCCAGGCGCTGCTCGCCCGGCTCGCGCGCCAGGCGCGGCTGACCGTCGTGACGACGCACTACGCCGAGGTGAAGGAGTGGGCGAGCTCACACGACGACGCCGTCAACGGCGCGACGGGCTTCGATCCCGAGACCGACGAGCCGCTCTATCGCATCGCTCTCGGCCGGCCGGGCACGTCGCACGCGTTGCGCATCGCAGAGCGGCTTGGCCTCGACCGCGAGGTCGTCGCCGACGCACGGGCGCGCGTCATGCCGGAGCGGCTGCGCACAGCCGAGCTGCTCGCCGATGCCGAGGTTGCAGAACGCGAGGCAGCCGCCGCACGGGACGCGTTGACGACGGCTCTCGGCAACGCGCGCGCACGTGAAGCGGAGCTCTCACGCGAGCGCGACGCACTGCGCGCCTCGGCCGAGCGTGCTCGTCAGGAAGCGGTCGCCGAGGCCGAACGCGATCTGGCGGAGGCACGCGCGGAGTTGCGAGCACTGCGCGACGAGGTGCGTGCAGCACGCCGCCACGAGCGAGCGCCCGAGCAGGATCGTCTGCTCGGCTCTGCCACCGAGCACGCGACGCGGGCGGAGCGTGCGCTGCGCGACCTCAGCGGGCCGTTGCCCTCGTCGGGCGCGCTGGCTGCGGGCGACCCGGTCGAGGCACCGGACGTGGGCGTACGCGGCACGATCGCGTCGATCCGCGGCGACGACGCCGAGGTGATCGGCGCCGCCGGGCAACGGGTGAGGATCCCGCTCGCTCGGCTGCGGCCGTCCCGCGAGCGGGCCCCCGAGGACCGTGCTCCCGTCGTGCAGGTGCGCACGTCCGCGCGCAGCGACGTGTCCGACCAACTCGATGTGCGTGGCCTGTCCGGGCACGAGGCCCGTGAGCAGGTTCGGCGGCTGGTCGACGACGCCGCGCTCGCCGGCCTGCACGAGGTGCGGGTCGTGCACGGCCGCGGCACGGGTGCGCTGCGCAAGGCGGTGCGCGACGAGCTGACCAGGCATCCACTCGTCGAGCGCCACGAGACCGACGCCGACGACGGCGCGACGATCGCCACACTCGGCTAGAGCACCGTCTCCGTTTCGAGCGGCTCGGCGCCGCGCGCCTGCAGCAGGACCGCGCCGAGCACGATCGCGCCGCCGACGAGAGTCGCGGTGCTCGGCCGCTCCGACAGGAACAGCCACACCCACAGCGGGCCGAGCACGATCTCGAGCAGGGTGATCAGCGCCACCTCTCCCGCCGGGATGAGGCGGGCGCCGATCGTCAGGAAGATGAAGCCGAGCCCGATCTGCGCGATCCCGAGCGTGGCAAGCAGCACCACGTCGCGGGGGCCGACCTGGCTCAGGCTGGCGAACGGCGCGGCGATCACGAAGACGGCGATCTGCGAGAGGCACATCGCCGGAGCCATCGAGACGTCCCGCCGGTGGCGTGTGATCACGAGGGTCACCGCGAACGACACCGACATGAGCAGCGAGAGCGTCAGCCCGAGCACACTCGGGTGCCCGGGCCCGCCGACCATCAGGGACACCCCCGCAAGCGCGACCGCCATCGCGAGCCAGGTCCGGCGGGAGACGGGATCGCCGATCGTCGTCCCCAGGACGGCGGCGATGATCGGGGCGAGCGCCTGCATGAAGAGCACGTTCGCGACGGAGGCGTAGTTGAGCGCGATGAAGAACGACGCCGACGAGACCGCGAGCAGGGCGGCGACCACGAGGCCGTCGCGGCCGACGGCTCGAAACGCCTGCAGGACGTGGCCGCGCCGGCTCACGACGATGTAGCCGCCGACACCCAGCACGGCGAAGAACGCCCGCCCGGCGACCTGTGTCGCGACGTCGACCGTCAGCTCGCGCTGGAGGAGCCCGGCGGTCGACCAGGCGATGGCTGCGAGCGCCACGAAGAGCCGGCCGCGCCGGTGTTGAGCCGCGAGGTCGGGCATCGCCCCAAGTCTCGCGCTAGCCTCGGCTCGATGCTGCCGGAGCGGAGCGAAGCAGTCGTGATCGGCGGCGGCGTGATGGGCGCCGCCGCTTTGCACTACCTCGTCGAGCTGGGCTGCAGCGAGCCGGTGCTCGTCGAGCGCGAGACGCTCGCCTCGGGCTCGACCGGCCACTGCGCGGGCGGGGTGCGCACGCTGTTCTCCGACGAGCTCAACGTGCGCGTCGCCGACGAGTCGATCCGCCGGCTCGAACGGTTCGAGGCCGAGGTCGGGCAGGAGCTCGACTTGCGGCTCTGGGGCTATCTCTTCCTGCTCGACGATGCGGCCGACGTCGAGCGCTTTGAGCACGACCTGCTGCTGCAGGAGCGGTTCGGTCTGGGCACGCGCATGCTCACACCCGGCGAGGCCCGCGCCGTTGTGCCGCAGCTCGCGACCGACGACCTGCTCGCGGCCGTGCTGTGCCCGCGCGCGGGGTATCTGACCCCCGACCTCGTCGTGCAGGGCTATGCCCGGCGCGCTGCCGAGCGCGGCGCGCACATCGAGCAGTCGTGTGCAGCGCTCCGCATTCTGGTCGAGGACGGCCGCGTCGCCGGCGTCGAGACGGCACGGGGGACGATTCGCACCGGCCGGGTGATCGTGGCCGCGGGCGTGTGGTCGCGCGAGATCGCGGAGACCGCCGGCCTCGATCTGCCGGTGACGCGCGAACGGCGCCACATGTTCTTCACGGACGACGCACCGTTCTTTCCGAGCGAGTTGCCGTTGACGATCGACTTCTCGTCAGGCTTCTACTTCCACCGCGAGGGGGCGGCGCTCGCGTTCGGCGGGCGAGAGCAGTCGCTGGAGGAGCTCGCTCCGCACGCAGCACGACGGCTGCCGGGGCTCGAGGAGCTGGGCGTTCGCTCGAGCTGGTGGGGCTACTACGAGCTGAGCCCCGATCACAACGCGCTCGTCGGAGCGGCCGCGAGCCCGGCCGGCCTCGTCTACGCGACAGGGTTCTCCGGGCACGGCTTTCAGCAGGGGCCGGTGATCGGCGAGCACCTCGCCGAGCTCACGCTCGGACAGGCCCCGACCTTCGACCTGGCGGCGTTCTCAGTCGAGCGGTTCGCCGGCGGGAGTGCCCGCACCGAGCTGAACATCGTCTAGCGGCGCCCGGCCGCCGTCGGCCTCTTCGCCCGGCGGTGCGATCCCGAGTGCACGGGCGTCCTTCTTGGCCTGCTTGCGCTCACGCTTCTCGCGCCGGGCCTGTTCCTTCTCGCGCTTCGCGATCGTCTCCGGTCTCCGCGATGCCATGTCTCAGCCCCTTCTCCGCGCGCGTGCGCGGCCGCCGGATGCGTCGTCGACGACCGTCACCTTGATCGCCTGCGCATCTCCGCTGCCGTTCAGCTCGACGCGCTCGAATGTGAGGTGTGTCCCGGCGCACCGGTCGCCGAGCAGGTGACCCGGCTCGAAGCCGTCCTCCTCGACGCGCAAGCGCTCGCCGTCTTCGGTGCGAATGAACCCGTGATGCTTCTCGGGGTTGAACCAGATCAGCCGGCCGCGCATGCGACTCCCTCCTGCGCGACGTGCGCGCCTCGAAGTGGAAGAGCGGGTGCGGGGGCTCGCGCCCCCGCACACCGATGGTCGGCTCTAGGCCGAGACGACCGAGACGTTCTGGGCCTCGGGGCCCTTGGCGCCCTCGGCCGCGTCGAACTGCACCTTCGCGTTCTCGTCGAGGGACTTGTAGCCCTCGCCTGCGATCGCGCTGTGGTGCACGAACAGATCCTTGCCGCCCTCGTCGGGGGTGATGAAGCCGTACCCCTTGTCGGCGTTGAACCACTTGACGGTTCCTGTTGCCATTACTTACACCTCCTCCACCTTGAAAGAACGGGCAGGGGAGGCGCAAGAAGGCGCCACCGGTACTCGCTCGAAGTGCTAGGAGCGTAGCAGGATGGCGATTTTCCCGTGCTCAGCCGAGCCCGGCGGACTTCCGCGCCTCGGCCGCGCGCTTCTCGTTTCGCTTCTCCTTCAACGAGCGCTGTGGTGCCTTCTTCAGCGGCTTCTTCGGTTTGTCGGAGCCCTTCATGCCGACCTCCTGACCACGATGAGCTTGGAGCTTCACCCTAGATGATCGGGCGGCGAGCCTGCTATCATCACCCATACCCCCTGGAGGTATATGTCCTGTGCTGAGTGAGCAGCTCGAGCTGCCGATCGAAGGGATGACGTGCGCCTCGTGCGCCGCGCGGGTCGAGCGCACGCTGAACCGGCTCGACGGCGTCGCCGCGTCGGTGAACTACGCGACCGAGCAGGCCGCGGTCCTGTACGACCCGGCGCGGGTCTCGCCGGCGACTCTCGTCCAGGCGGTCGAGGACGCCGGGTACGCCGCGCGCGTCCCGGACGTCGAGGCGACCACCGCTGCGCTGCGCCGGCGGCTCGTCGTCGCCACCCTGCTCGCGCTGCCGGTGCTCGCCCTCGGAGTTGTCTCCGCGGTGCGGTTCGCGCAGTGGCAGTGGGCCGAGCTGGCGCTCGCCACGCCGGTCGTCTGGTGGGCGGGGTGGCCCTTCCACGTCGCTGCGTGGAAGAGCCTGCGCCACCGCGCCGCGACGATGGACACGCTGATCTCGCTCGGCACGCTCGCGGCCTGGGGGTGGTCGCTGGTAGCGGTGCTCGCGGGCTCGGACGAGCTCTACCTCGAGGTTGCCGCGGTCGTCATCGTCTTTCAGTTGGCGGGGCGCTACTTCGAGGCACGGGCCAAGCGCCGCGCGGGTGCGGCGCTTCGTGCGCTTGTCGAGCTGGGCGCGAAGGAGGTCGCGGTCCTCGGCGCCGACGGGACGGAGCGGCTCATTCCGGTCGAGCAGCTCACGGTCGGCTGCCTGTTCGTCGTGCGCCCCGGCGAGAAGATCGCCACCGACGGGGTCGTCGTCGAGGGCCGCTCGGCTGTCGACCAATCGCTCCTCACCGGTGAGAGCGTGCCCGTCGAAGTCGGCGAGGGTGATCAGGTCGTGGGCGCCGCGGTCAACGTCGGCGGGCGGCTGCTCGTCCGCGCAGAGCGAGTCGGCGCGGACACCGCGCTCGCCCAGATCGCGATGCTCGTCACCTCGGCGCAATCGGGCAAGGCGCCGGTTCAGCGTCTCGCCGACCGCGTCTCCGCCGTCTTCGTGCCGGCGGTGCTCGCGCTCGCCGCTGCGACGTTCGCCTGCTGGCTCGCGACCGGAGCGGGGTGGGCCTTCGCCTTCTCGACTGCGGTCGCCGTCCTGATCGTTGCGTGTCCATGCGCGCTCGGGCTTGCGACCCCGACGGCGCTGCTCGTCGGCACCGGCCGCGGCGCGCAGCTCGGGATCCTGATCAAGGGACCGGAGGTGCTCGAGTCGACGCGCCGCATCGACACGATCGTTCTTGACAAGACCGGCACCGTAACGGAGGGCGCGTTGCAGCTGGTCGAGATCGTGACTGTGCCCGGCGTCAAGCGCGGTGAGGCGCTGCGGCTCGTGGGCGCGCTCGAGCAGGCCTCCGAGCATCCGATCGGGCGTGCGATCGCGGGCGCGGCGCAGGCCGTCGACGAGCTCCTCCCGGTCGAGTCGTTCACGAGCCGGTCGGGTCTCGGCGTCGAGGGCGTCGTTGCCGGGCATGCAGTCGTCGCGGGGCGCCCGTCTCTGGTCGCCGAGTGGGGCGTTGCGTGCGACGGCGTGCTCGCGGACGCGATCGAAGCTGCGCAGGCGGCGGGGCGGACGGCGATCGCCGCCGGCTGGGACGGTGCCGCCCGCGCGGTGTTCGTGGTCTCCGACACGCTCAAGCCCACGACGCCGGAAGCGATTCGAGCGTTCAGGGAGCTCGGTCTTCGACCGGTGCTGCTCACCGGCGACAACGCGGGCACCGCGCGCGCCGTGGCAGCGGAGGCGGGCATCGCCGACGTCGCGGCCGATGTGCTCCCCGCCGACAAGGCGGCCTATGTGCAGAACCTGCAGCGACAGGGCGCTGTCGTCGCGATGGTCGGCGACGGAGTCAACGACTCGCCTGCGCTTGCGCAGGCCGATCTCGGCCTGGCGATCGGCACGGGCACCGATGTCGCGATCGAGGCAAGTGATCTGACACTCGTCTCGGGAGACCTGCGCGGTGCGGCAGATGCGATTCGCCTCTCGCGGCGAACGCTCGCCACGATCAAGGGAAACCTCTTCTGGGCCTTCGGCTACAACGTCGCCGCGCTCCCGCTCGCCGCACTCGGGTACCTGAGCCCGCTGCTCGCCGGCAGCGCAATGGCCTTCTCGAGCTTCTTCGTCGTCTCGAACTCGCTGCGGCTCCGCCGCTTCGCCGCACGCCGCGAAACCGTCTAGCGGATCTTCGCGAAGCGCTCGACCGCCTCGAGCAGCTCGGCTGCCTTTTGATTCGCGTCGGCCTTGTCGCCTGACGCGAGCGCGGCCGCGACGCAGTGCTTGACGTGCTCTTCGAGCACCTTGATCGCAACCGCCTCCAGCGCGGTGTCGACGGCGCCGAGCTGAGTGAGGATGTCGATGCAGTAGCGATCGTCCTCGATCATGCGCGAGACGCCGCGCACCTGGCCTTCGATTCGAGCCAGGCGCTTGAGGAGCTTGTCCTTGTCCGCGGTGTAGCCGTGAACGGCGTGGGCTGTGGTCGGCATCGCGCGATTCTACCATACCCCCACCCCGTATAAGAAAGTCCGCGGGGCCGCCGCTTCGCTGCACGGCTACCGTGCCGGACGTGGGCCAGGTGTCGACCGGGCAGTTTCTCGTGGCGTTTCTCGCCGCGGCAGGCGTGGGGACGGGCGTTTTCTTTCACGCCGAGCGCAACAAGATCCGCCATCCGTCGGCGTGGGCGAGCTTCGTCTTCCTGTTCCTGATCGTCGGGCTGCCCGCCTACGCCCTGCATGTCCGCCGCGTGCGGACGCAGCGGCGCTGAGTCGTTGCGTAATCCGCGGGTTTCCCGCAAGCGGCTCTCGGATTCAACGAGCCGTGGAGCCTCGGTAGGGCGGTTAGTCTGGCTGACGTGGCGATTCGAGCAGGGGAGTCTGGATGAGCGAGCCGGTGCGCGATCTGACGCCCTTGCCGGATCTGCTGCACGGTCGCCCGCACACCGGCCCCGTCCGGGAGCGCCGGCCCGTCTACGTCGATCTGCTGCCGCCGTGCAACGCCGGTTGCCCCGCCGGCGAGAACATCCAGGCGTGGCTCTCGCACACTCAGGCGGGCCGCCACGAGCAGGCCTGGCGCCAGCTCGTGGCCGACAATCCGCTGCCGGCGATTCACGGGCGGGTCTGCTACCACCCGTGCGAGAGCGTGTGCAACCGCGCGAGCCTCGATAGCGCCGTCTCGATCCATTCGGTCGAGCGCTTTCTCGGCGACCTCGCCCTCGAACAGGGGTGGCAGTTCGACGCTCCCAAGGTCTCGAGCGGCAAGCGCGTGCTCGTGATCGGCGCGGGCCCGAGCGGGCTCTCCGCCGCCTACCATCTTGCGCGGCTCGGGCACGAGGTCGAGATCCGCGACTCGGGCGCCGAGCCCGGCGGCATGATGCGCTACGGCATCCCCGCCTACCGGCTGCCGCGCGACGTGCTCGCCGGCGAGCTCGACAGGATCGCAGCCCTCGGCGTTCGGATGACGAGCGACCACCGGGTGGATGACCTCGTCGCCGAGCGGGAGGAGGGAGGCTTCGACGCGGTCTTCGTCGCAGTCGGAGCGCATCTCTCGAAGCGTGTCGACATCCCCGCCCGGGATGCGGGCCGGATCGTCGACGCCGTGGCGTTCCTGCGCAGCGTCGCCTCGGGCGACCAGCCGGCTCTCGGCCGGCGAGTGGCGGTCTACGGTGGCGGCAATACCGCGATGGACGCAGCGCGCGTCGCGCGCCGGCTCGGCGTGGACGAAGCCATGATCGTGTATCGCCGCACCCGCGAGCAGATGCCGGCGCATCTCGAAGAGGCCGAGGACGCCGAACGGGAAGGCATTCGGATCAACTGGCTGCGCACGATCACCGCTTTCGACGGGCCCGAGCTCCAGGTCGAGTTGATGGAGCTCGACGAGTCCGGCTATCCCCAGCCGACCGGGCGCTTCGAGACGCTCGCTGCCGACACCGTGATCCTCGCGCTCGGGCAGGAGAGTGACACCGGCTTCCTGCGCCAGGTGCCTGGGGTGGAGGTCGAGCGCGACGGGATCGTTCGAGTCTCGAGCACGTTTGAGACGGGCTGCCCGGGCCTCTTCGCGGGCGGCGACATGGTCCCCTGCGAGCGCACCGTCACGGTCGGCGTCGGGCACGGCAAGAAGGCGGCGCGCCACATCGACGCCTGGCTGCGCAGCGCTCCCTCGACGAGCCCGGCGAAGCACCCCGAAGCGTCCTTCGACAAGCTTCACCTCTGGTACTTCGGCGACGCCGCCCGCCGGCAGCAGCCGGAGCTCGCGCCCGACGAGCGCGTTGCCGACTTCGACGAGGTGCTCGGCGGGCTCTCAGCCGGCGAAGCTGTCTACGAGGCGAGTCGGTGCCTGTCGTGCGGCAACTGCTTCGAGTGCGACGGCTGTCTCGGCGCCTGCCCCGAGGACGCGGTGATCAAGCTGGGCGAGGGCCATCGCTACAAGTTCGACTACGACCGCTGCACCGGCTGCGCGGTGTGCTTCGAGCAGTGCCCGGTGCACGCCATCGACATGGTTGCGGAGCGCTGACGCGATGCGCTCGACGATCGACGGCAACGAAGCCGCGGCGTCGGTCGCGTACCGCCTCAACGAGGTCTGTTGCATCTACCCGATCACCCCGTCGTCGCCGATGGCCGAGCTGGCCGACGAGTGGTCGAGCCACGGGCGCCCGAACGTCTGGGGGAGCGTGCCGGCGGTGGTCGAGATGCAGAGCGAGGGCGGCGCCGCCGGGGCTCTGCACGGCGCGCTGCAGACCGGAGCCCTGGCGACGACGTTCACCGCCTCGCAGGGCCTGTTGTTGATGATCCCGAACATGTACAAGATCGCCGGCGAGCTGACGCCGGCGGTGCTGCACGTCGCCGCCCGATCGCTCGCCGCGCAGGGACTGTCGATCTTCGGCGACCACTCCGACGTCATGGCGGTTCGTCAGACCGGCTTCGCCCTGCTCGCGTCGGCGTCGGTCCAGGAAGCGCACGACCTCGCGCTCGTTGCCCAGGCTGCGACGCTGCGGACACGTGTGCCGTTCGTCCACTTCTTCGACGGGTTCCGGACCTCGCACGAGCTGAACACGATCGAGCTCCTGTCCGACGACGACCTCCGCGCGCTCGTCCCGGAGGAGCTCGTGCAGGCCCACCGCGACCGGGCGCTCTCACCGGAGCGGCCCTTCATTCGCGGCACCGCCCAGAATCCCGACGTCTACTTTCAGGCGCGCGAGACTGTCAATCCCTTCTATGCCCGCGTGCCCGGCGCCGTCGAGCAGGCGATGGCGGATCTCGCCGAGCGGACCGGCCGCCGGCTGCACGTCGTCGACTACAGCGGGCACCCCGACGCCGAGCGCGTGATCGTCGTCATGGGCTCGGGCGGCGAGACGGTGGCCGAAACGGTCACGGCCCTCACCGCGCGCGGTGAGCGCGTCGGAGTCGTGCAGGTGCGGCTGTACCGGCCCTTCCCCGCGCAGGCGCTCGTCGAGGCGCTGCCCGCAACCGTACGCAGGATCGCCGTTCTCGATCGCACGAAGGAGCCGGGCTCGCTCGGCGAGCCGCTGTTCCTCGACACGGTCGCCGCGTTGACCGAGGCCTTCGCCGACGGCGAGCGCGAGGTGATGCCCCGCATCGTCGGCGGGCGCTACGGCCTGTCGTCGAAGGAGTTCACGCCGGGGATGGTCGCGGCCGTGTTCGACGAGCTCGGGCTCGAGCGACCACGGCGCCGCTTCACGATCGGCATCAACGACGACGTCTCGGGCACGAGCCTGCCGTTCGACCCGAAACTCGACATCGAGTCGCCCGAGACCGTCCGCGCGATCTTCTTCGGCCTCGGCTCCGACGGGACGGTCGGCGCGAACAAGAACACGATCAAGATCCTGGGCGACGAGGCGGGGCTGAACGCCCAGGGGTATTTCGTCTACGACTCCAAGAAGTCTGGCTCGCAGACGGTCTCGCACCTGCGCTTCGGGCCCCAGCCGATCCGCGCCCCGTATCTCGTGCAGCAGGCGAGCTTCGTCGGCTGCCACCAGTTCTCGCTGCTCGACCAGGTCGACGTGCTGGGCCGCGCGGCCGACGGTGCGACGCTGCTGCTCAACTGCGCCCGCCCGCCGGCCGAGGTGTGGGACGCGTTGTCCCGCCCGGTGCAGGACCAGATCGTGGCCAAGCACATCGACGTCTATGCGATCGACGCCGGCCGGATCGCGAGCGAGGTCGGGCTCGCCGGCCGGACGAACATCATCTTGCAGACCTGTTTCTTCGCCGTCTCGGGCGTGCTGCCACGCGAGCATGCCCTCGACCGGATCAAGGCAGCGGTAGCGAAGACCTACGCACGTCGCGGCGCCGACGTGGTGGAGCGCAACCAGGCCGCGGTCGACCGCGCTGTCGCGGGCCTGCATCGCATCGACGTCCCTGCGCAGGCGACCGGGACGCGCGCTCTGCCTCCGGTCGTCCCGGCGGACGCGCCCGAGTTCGTCCGCACGGTCACGGCCGCGATGCTGGCCGGGCGCGGCGACGAGTTGCCGGTGAGCGCCCTGCCGGTCGACGGCACGTACCCGAGCGGCACGACGGCCTTCGAGAAGCGCAACATCTCGGAGCTCGTGGCGGTCTGGGACGAGGACCTCTGCATCCAGTGCGGCAATTGCAGCTTCGTCTGCCCGCACAGCGTGATCCGCTCGAGGTACTACGACCAGTCGAGCCTCGAGGGCGCGCCGGACGGTTTTCGGTCGGCGCCGCTCGATGCGGTGGGCCTGCCCGACACCCGGTACACCTTGCAGGTCTACGTCGAGGACTGCACCGGCTGTGAGCTGTGCGTCCAGGCGTGCCCGATCGTCGCGCCGGGAGAGCAGGGCCGCAAGGCGATCAACCTCGCGCCGCGCGAGCCGCTCGTCGCCGCAGAGCGGGACAACATCTCGTTCTTCGAGAGCCTGCCCGCGAGCGACCGGTCACGGGTCGACTTCGGCACGGTGCGCGGGACGCAGTTCCTCGAGCCGCTGTTCGAGTTCTCGGGTGCGTGCGCGGGCTGCGGCGAGACGCCGTACCTGAAGCTCCTGTCCCAGCTCTTCGGCGACAGGCTGATGGTCGCGAACGCAACGGGCTGCTCGTCGATCTATGGCGGCAACCTGCCGACCACTCCGTGGACCTCGGGGCCCGACGGGCGGGGCCCCGCCTGGTCGAACTCCCTCTTCGAGGACAACGCCGAGTTCGGGCTCGGGTTCCGGCTCGCCGCCGACCAGCACATCGAGCTTGCCCGCCGGCGCCTCACCGAGCTGCGGGACGTGGTCGGGGCTGAGCTCGTGGACGACATCCTGTCGGCGCCGCAGCTGCGGGAGTCGGAGCTGCGGGCGCAGCGCGAGCGCGTCGACGAGCTCAAGCGCCGGCTCGCGGCGCTCGACGGCCCGGTCGTCGGCGATCTGCTCAGCGTCGTCGACCACCTCGTCCGCCGCAGCGTGTGGATCGTGGGCGGCGACGGGTGGGCCTACGACATCGGCTCGAGTGGTCTCGACCACGTGCTCGCGAGCGGCCGCAACGTCAACGTGCTGGTGCTCGACACCGAGGTGTATTCCAACACCGGCGGCCAGATGTCGAAGTCGACGCCGCTCGGTGCAGTCGCGAAGTTCGCGGCCGCCGGCAAGACGGTGCCGAAGAAGGACATCGCACTGCAGGCGATCGCCTACGGCAGCGTCTACGTCGCCCGCGTGGCGATGGGCGCCGACCCGCAGCAGACCTTGAGCGCGTTCCGCGAGGCCGAGGCCTATGACGGACCGTCGCTCGTGCTCGCCTACAGCCACTGCATCGCGCACGGCATCGACATGCGCAACGGGCTGGACCAGCAGTATCGCGCGGTCGCGAGCGGCTACTGGCCGCTGATCCGGTACGACCCGATGGTGCGCAGCGAGGGCGGCAACCCGTTCCTGCTCGACTCGCCGCGGCCCCGGATCCCGCTCTCCGACTACACCAAGCGGGAGCTGCGCTATCGCACGCTGACCAACACGGATCCGGCGGAGGCGGAGCGCCTGCACGGGCTGGCCGAGCAGGCGGTCGACCAGCGCTGGGACGTGTACGAGCAGATGGCAACCAGCGGCGCGACGCAGTTCGCCGCCGACGCGCGGAGGGACCGGTGACCGACCTTTCGACCAACTACATGGGCCTCGCCCTGCGCAACCCGCTCGTCGCTTCGGCGTCTCCGCTCTCGCTGACGGTCGACGGGGTCCGGCGGCTCGCCGACGCGGGGGTCGGGGCGATCGTCCTCTACTCGCTCTTCGAGGAGCAGGTGCGCCGTGAGGCGGCAGAGGATGCGCGGCTGGCCGACGCCGGCACCGAGAGCTTCGCGGAATCGCTGTCCTACTTCCCTGCGGCGCCGGCGGACGAGGAGACCGGGCCTCGCCGGTATCTGAGTCTCGTCGAGCGGGCTTCGTCCGCCGTAGACGTCCCCGTGATCGGCAGCTTGAACGGTGTCACCCCGGACGGCTGGGTGGACTACGCCCGGGCGATCGAGGATGCGGGCGCCGACGCGATCGAGCTGAACATCTACTACCTACCGGGTGACTCGCGAATCGCCGGACGGGAGGTGGAGCAACGGCACGTCGACATCCTCGCGCGGGTCAAGAGCGCCGTCACGGTCCCCGTGGCGGTCAAGCTGAGCCCGTACTTCAGCTCCACCGGCGAGGTGGCGCTGAGGCTCGACGAGGCAGGCGCCGACGCGCTGGTCCTCTTCAACCGGTTCCTGCAGCCGGACATCGACCCCGACCGCCTCGCCGTCGTGCCTCAGGTCGGCCTCTCGAGCCCGACCGAGGCGCGTTTGCCGCGGACATGGATCGCGCTTCTCCGCGGACGGGTGCGCGCGTCGCTCGCAGCCACCACGGGTGTCGAGACCGGCGCCGATGTGGCCAAGTACCTGCTCGCGGGCGCAGATGTGGTCATGAGCGCGTCCGCCCTGCTCCGGCACGGGCCGGAGCATGCGGCGCTGCTCCTCGACGACCTCAGCGTCTGGATGCGGAGCAAGGGCTTCTCGAACGTCGGCGAGCTGCGCGGGCTCCTCGCCGTGCCCGCCGAGACGGACGAGGCCGAGTACGAGCGGTCGGGCTACGTGAGCGCGGTCCGCGAGGCCAACAGCGCCCTCTACGGGCCGTCCGGCCCGACCGACGGCGGCAACTACATCTAGCCGACCGGGAACGAGCCGGCGCTCGGCGCCGATTCTTCGCGGGTAGCGTACGGCGGCGATGAGCGCGCTCCCTGGCGGCACGGTCACGTTCGCCTTCACCGACATCGAGGGATCGACGAGGCTGCTTCAGGCGCTCGGCGACGCGTACGCAGACGTGTCGCGCGACCATCGCCGCATCGTTCGCGAGACGTTCGGTACGCACGGTGGCACGGAGATCGACACGCAGGGCGACTCGTTCTTCTTCTCGTTTGCACGCGCGCGCGATGCAGTCGCCGCAGCAGTCGATGCGCAGCGCGCGCTGCGCGATCACGTGTGGCCGGAAGGCGCGACCGTTCGCGTGCGGATGGGCCTGCACACCGGTGAGCCGCAGGTCGGCGATGAGGGGTACCTCGGGCTCGACGTGGTGCGCGCGGCACGCATCTCGGCCGCGGGGCACGGCGGGCAGATCCTCGTCTCCGAGACGACGCGGGCGCTGCTCGGAAACCAGCTTCCCGAGGGCGTCCAGGTGCACGACCTGGGCGAGCAGCACCTGAAGGACATCCAGCACGAGCACATCTACGAGCTCTCCGTCGACGGCGAGACCCGTCGGTTCACGCCGCTCAAGACGGAGCCCAAACCGGACTTCGAGTCGAGGTTCGAGGACCGCATCAAGAGCTACGTCGAGCGCCAGCTCGAGGAGAGCTTCTCGGCGGACGGGCATCCGGCGAAGGTGCCGGTGAAGCTCGCGGCCGGCGGGATCGCGGTCCTCGTGCTCTTCGTCGTCGCGCTCGTCATCATCGTGCTCGTCCTCAAACTCGCCTTCTTCTAGAGGCAGAACTCGCACCGATCGCTCACATCGCCCGTACAGCGCGGACGTACGCTTGTGTCGAGATGGGCGTCGCACGCCGCACGTTTGCAGGCTTGGCCGTGTGCCTCGCGGCCGCGGCGGCGGCCGGTGGGGAAGCGCACGCCGGCTTCACCCCGGCCTGGAGCTATCTGCCCGCGCCGCTTCGCGCCCAGCTCGCCGCGCAGTCCGGCGGCAGTCTCTTCCTGCCGGCCAGGACGCCGCTCTTCTACCGCTACCGCTCGGGCGCGAGCGTGTCGCACGGGAAGCTCTCCGTCACCTTCACGAACCGCGTTCGGGTCCGCCAGGGCCTCTGGCGCTGGACCGCGCAGACCTTCCGCTGGCAGGTCGAGCCGCTCCGAAGCGGGGTCGGCTGCTCGGCCTGGAGCACCCCGGACAAGACCCTCCAGCTCGACGGCAACAAGGTTCTCTGGTCGGCGAGCACCGGCACGGCGTGGCGCTGCGTCAAGGACAAGCGGGGTCGGACGCTCGTGCTCAGCGCGACCGCGGGCGGCAAGCTCGGCGAGGGGCTCGGAACGGTGGTCGCGAGCGGTCTCGACGTCAGCGGCCGCAGGCAGGCGGCCACGATCGCGCTCACGGTGACGCCGAAGACCGTGCACCGCGGCGGGACCGTCCTCGTTCGCGGCGTCGCCGGAGCCTGCACGGCCGGTGACACGGTGACCGTTCTGTCGGGCGCGTTCTCGCGGGCCCACACCTTCGCGGGCGTGCCCGCGGTCTACGGGCAGGTCGGCGCTGCGGGCAGATTCTCCGCGAAAGCGTGGATCCCCAGCCTGCGCCGTCCCGGCAGCTACGTGCTGACCGCCCGCTGCGGCGGGGGCAACCTCGGCGTCTCGGCGCACCTGCTCGTCACGCGCTAGTCCCCGCGTCGGCATCGGCGCTGTCGCCGTCGTCGTCCAGATCGACCTCGGCGGCGAGCGAGGCACGCAGCCCGAGGTGCACGAGGTCCTCGGGCTCGACCCAGTCGTTCGAGAGCTCGTAGCCGTCGGCGCGGTCGATCGCCTGGGCGAGCGGGATCGCCCAGATGTGCTCGAAGAGGACGACTGCCATCGTCGTCCCGTTCGGCACGATCGATGTCAGGTGCTCGATGTCCTTGGCCTTGAAGACATGGCCGTCTGCAAGCTCGGCGGCGCCCGCCAGCGCGCCTCGCTCTGCTCCGGCCGGCCCGCCGAGCCCGTAGCCGATCAGCGTGCCGACATACGCGCCGTACTGCGTGGCCTCCTCCCAGTCGAGGTCGGAGGAGGTGAGGACGCTGATCGCTCCGCTGCGGTCCTTGCGGACCGCCAGCAAGTCGATGATCCGGACGATGCCGGCTTCCTTCAGCCGCTCGAGCTCGGGCAGGATCTCTCCCTTGAAGTGATTGCCGTCGAAGGCGACGCTGAGCATCTGCACGGGGCCGAACGTCGGGGTCGAGTGATCCATCAGAGGGAGCCGTATCCCAGTGCGGGGCTTCTTTCATCACGCCAGCGGGGTGAAAGAGGTTCCATCCGCTTCGGTCCGCGGCGGTTCGTTAGGGTCCACCACATGACGGAGCCCCAGGGAGCGGCGGGCGGCGGGCCGATCGTCGTCGGCTACGACGGTCGCGAGGAATCGGAGCGCGCTCTTTCGCGTGCCTTCGACGAGGCGCGCTCTCGGGGCGTGGCGGTCGTCGCGGTGGTCGTCGCCAACTTCCCGTACGAGGTCGCCGATCCGCTGCAGCCGGGGCTGATGAGCCCGGGCCCGATCGAGCCGATCCCCGCCGAGGGCCCCCTCGAGATCCAGCCGCTCCTCGAGGACGCCCGGCGCCGCATCGCCGCCGCCGGTGTCGAGGGGACGGTGCAATGGGGTCTCGGAGACGTCGTGCTCGAGCTGCTCCGCGTCGCGAAGGAGCAGAACGCCGCCGCGATCGTCGTCGGTACCCATCACCACTCGGCCCTCGGCCGGTTGCTCGGCACGGACACTGCCGCAGATCTCGTTCGCGACGCCGAGTGCGAAGTGCTCGTTGCCTGATCGCTGAGCCGACTGACCTGGGGGCAGGGATGTGGTTTTTCCACAAGTTTCCGCCGGCTTGCTCGCGGTAGCGTTGCCCCCGACGGAGTTCACGACGTTTTCACGAGACCGGCGAGACAGTTTGGTTCACGCGACCCCCCAACCAAGCCCCGGCCCCTGGACGTTTCACGACCAGACCGACGATCTGCTCGTGCGGCCCCCGGTGCTGCGCGACGGGCTCGTTCACCGAGGCGCCCTGATCAACCGCCTGCGGGCCGAGCACGCTGCGGTCCTGCTCGTCACGGCACCTGCGGGTTACGGGAAGACCACGCTGCTCGCCCAGTGGGCGCTGCGGGACGCGCGGGAGTTCGCGTGGGTGCGCATCGCGGAGGAGGCCAACGATCCGCGCGTCCTACTGAGCCTGCTCGTCGATTCGCTCGCCGCGGCCCTCGGCCCCGACGACCCGACGGTAAAGGCTTTGTCGTCTCCAGCCCCCTCCGTGCGCAGTGTCACTCGCCGGCTCGGCCGGGCGCTTTTCTCACAGCCCGCACCGCTCGTGATCGTGCTGGACAACATCGACGTGCTCGTTGCCCCCGAGACGCTCGAGATCGTCGCCACTGTCTGCGACCACCTTGCTCCGGAGACGCAGCTCGTGCTCTGCGGACGATCTGCGCCGAAGCTTCCCCTCGCGCGGCTTCGCGCCGAAGGGCGCCTGGCCGAGCGCTCTGCGGTCGACCTCAGGTTGAGCGACCGTGAGGCGGTGCGCCTCCTCCACCTCGAGGGAGTCGACATCTCGCCGGCCGGCGCGAAGGACCTGAATCGCCATGCCGAGGGTTGGCCGACCGGCGTCTACCTGAGTGCGCTCGCCCTCAAGGCCCAGGGCGCCACGACGAGCGGCGGCGCTGCAGGGAACAGCGGAGCCGACCACTTCGTCTCCGAGTATTTCGCCTCCGAGGTGCTCGAGCGGCTCGAGCCGAAGACGCTCGAGTTCGCGCTCCACGCCGCGTTGCTCAAGCGAATGGCCGGCCCGATCTGCGATGCCGTGCTCGGTACGAGCGGCTCGGGCGCCCGCC
Organism: uncultured Thermoleophilia bacterium; assembly: GCA_963821575.1. Lineage (GTDB taxonomy): Bacteria > Actinomycetota > Thermoleophilia > Gaiellales > Gaiellaceae > PALSA-600. The sequence continues at coordinate 84,408 of CAWGEJ010000007.1, read as the reverse complement.
TGGACGCGCTGGCCGCTGCGGGGGCGTTCCTGATCCCCCTCGACCGCGAGCACACCGCGTTCCGGTTCCACTCGTTCTTCCGCGAGACGCTGCTCTCGCGGCTCGAGCACGGAGAGCCTTCGCTTTTCGCCGAGCTGAGCCGCCGCGCAGCGGCCGGCTCGCTGGACGCCGGCGACGTGCCGTCGGCGATCGAGTACCTGCGCGGGATCGGTGACCGCGACGCCGCGACGGAGCTCCTGGGCGCGACGGTCTCCGAGGTGTTCGGCCCCGGGCTCGTCACGTCGATCGGCGCGTCGATCGACGATCTGCGCGACGAGCAGCTCCTCGTCGCGCACCAGCCCGCCGCGATCGTCGGCGCGCTGTCGCACGCGCTGCTTGGGCACGCCGCCGAGGCCGACCGCTGGGCATCCGCGGCCGCCGAAGGTGCTCCGGCGGGACCACTCGTCGATGGAACCGCGACGTCTGCCGCGTGGGGGGCTGTCCTTCGGGCCGCGTTGTGCCGCGATGGGCTCGACCGTATGGGCGCGGACGCGACCGTTGCCGTCGATCAGGTTGCGCACCACACGCCGATGGCAGCGTTCGCGGTCTTCCTGCTCGGCGTCTCGCAGCTGCTGGCGGGAGCTCCGGAGGCAGAGTCGAGGTTCGCCGAGGCGGCCGAGCTTGCACAGGCCGTGAACGCGCCGTTGGTCGCGTCGCTGGCGCTCGCCGAGCTGTCGTTGCTGGCGGGAGCCGGCGAGGAGTGGGGCGAGGCCGAGGACCTGGCTCGCCGCGCCCGCGATCACGCGGCCGAGCTCGCACCGACGGGCCACGCCGGCGGGGCGCTCGCCCACATCGCCAGCGTGCGAAGCGCCCTGCGCAACTCGAACTGGGTGCGCGCCGGGGACGACATCGAGCAGGTCCACCAGGCGCTTCCGAGGCTGAACGATGCGCTTCCCTGGCTTGCCGTCCAGGTGCGCGTCGAGCTGGCGGCCGCTCACCTCGCGCTCAACGATCTCGGTGCCGCGGCGGAGCTCTCGTCCGAGATCGATCGACTCGTTCTGGCACGTCCCCATCTCGGAGCCCTGCGGGCTGCAGCGCTCGAGCTGCGGGAGACCGTCGAGGGCCTGCGCCGCCGGCCGGCGAGCCGTGCTGCTGCGCTGACCGCGGCCGAGCTGCGTCTGCTCCCGCTTCTGACGACCCATCTGACGTTTCGGCAGATCGCGCAGCATCTCTACGTGTCGAGGAACACGATCAAGACCCAGGCCATCTCGGTCTACCGCAAGCTCGGTGTCTCCTCGCGAACGGAGGCGATCGACCGCGCGATCGAGCTCGGGCTCCTGCGGCCCGAGTCGGAGATCGCGGACGCTCCGGAGCCCACGCGCAGCACGGTCTGAGCAGGGCACGCGGTTTCACCCGGTTTGGGCGATGGCTTCGGCGGCGCGTTCGCGTTGGCTTCCCTGCGGCGAGCGAGGTCACGCGGCAGACGGGAGCGGCTTCGGTGGGGAATGGAGCAGGACGTGAGGAGATCGACGACCGCACCGACGATCGACGCCGTCGCGACCGCGTCGTCGCCTGGCGATTCTGGGATCTGACCGAGGCGGACGACCAGGTCCTCCTGCAGAGCCCGTTCCGCAGGATCGCCTGGCCGGTCGGCGAACCGCTCCGTGCAACCTGTCTCGGCGTGGAGCTGCCCGGGAGCGCGAGCCGCCGTGCGCATCAGGCGCCCGGCGAGAGCTGCCGGTGCGGCGTCTACGGCTCGACGTACCGGGAGCTGCGGCTCTACCTACGCGCGAGCATGGGGCGTGGCGCGCCCGCCTGCGTGCTCGGCCGGGTCGCGCTCTTCGGGCACGTCGTGCAGGACGGGCCCGGCTGGCGAGCGTCTCTCGCCTATCCCGAGACGCTGCTCGTGCCGACCTTCACTCGCCGCGCATTCGCCGTCGCCGAGAGCCTGGAGGCGTACGGTGTGCGCGTGAGCGTGCTCGATGCAGGCGAGACGTTTGCGGCGCTCAACGCGGCCACGCCGCTTCGCGCGGTGCGGTGACCATCCGCCGGGCGGGGACGCGATGACAGCGCTCGTTCTGCTGGTCGCGGGAATCGGCCTGGCCGACAGTCTCAATCCGAGCACGGTCGGGCCTGCTCTCCTCCTCGCGCTTCGGGCTCGAGGGGCGCCACTCGTCGTGCTGTTCGCCGCCGGCGTCTTTCTGACGTCCTTTGCCTGCGGCGCGCTGATCGTCGCCGGCCCCGGGCGAATCGTCATGGGCAGGATCCCTCACATCGGCTCGCACACTCGCGCCGTCATCGAGGTCGCCGCGGGCTGCGCACTCCTCGTCCTCGCGGCGATCGCCTGGTTGCAGCGAGGACGGGTCACCAAGGCGATCGGGAAGGATCCGGGCGGCGGCTTCGGCGCCGTGTTCGGCCTCGGCGCGGCTGTGATCCTCGTCGAACTGCCGACGGCATTCCCATACTTCGCCGCGCTGGCCGCGATTTCGGCGGCGCACCGGAGCCTGCTCGTCCAGGTTCAGCTCGTCGCGATCTTCAACCTTGCGTTCGTGCTGCCGCTGCTCGTGATCGCGCTCGCGCGGCTGGTCGGAGGCCGCTATGCCGAGCGCGCCCTGGTCGCCGCGCGCGAGGCGCTCGAGCGCTACGGCGCCGCCGTGCTTGCTGCCGCGCTCGCTGCCTTCGGCGTCGGCCTCGTCGTGTTCGGCCTCGTCGGCCTGGTCTGAGCGGCCGCCTGTTCATCCTTTCTGGGTGATGTTGCGGGCCGGTGGCGGAGGAACAGTGGACGTGACATTGGCTCGGCGCAGGATGCCGACCCTCCCTGACCGACCAAGAAAGGGATCGAGATGGCGATTGGACCAGTTCAACTTCTCGTGCTCGCCTTCAACCAGCCCGACTTCCACGGCGAGGTGATCGCGGAGCTCGAGCGGCTGCGCGAGACCGACACCGTCAGGGTGATCGACTCGCTGGTCGTCTACAAGGACGCTGACGGCGACGTCGCGGTGGAGCACCTCAGCAATCTGAGCCCTGAGGAGGCAGCGGAGGTGGGCTCGGTCGTCGGGGCGCTCGTGGGCCTCGGCATCGAGGGCGACAAGGGCTTCGAAGAAGGCGCTGTGGCCGGCGCGGAGCTCGCGAGCGAAGGCGTCACGTTCTTCAGCGACGAAGAGGCGTGGGACGTCATCGAGGAGATCCCGAACGACTCGGCCGCTGCACTCATCCTCATCGAGCACCACTGGGCCGTCGGGCTGCGCGACGCGGTTCTCCGCGCCGGCGGGATCCCGATCAGCGACGGCTTCATCCACCCATACGATCTCGTCGAGATCGGGCTGATCGAGGGTGAAGAAGCGCGCAGGCTCGCCGCGCACGAGAGTGCAACCGCAACGACGTGAGCACCGCAGTCTTGTCCGATCGTCGAGGGGGTGAGTGAATGCTCGGAGGTCGTAGAGTCGCCCGTCGGACGTCGCGTCGCACAGTGCGCCGCGTCTCCCGGCGCCGCTGACAGCCCTGGCAGGCGGTAGTCCTGTCGCGGCCCGCCCGGACGATGTCGGGGCGGGCCGCGACGCTACTTCAGCCGGCCATCCGGCGCCCGCCGTAGGCGGCGAGGCCGTAGATGATCAGGATGTCAATGGTGAACATCGTCACGGACCAGAGCGGGTAGGCGTGCAGGAACATCAGCTGGCCGATCCCGTTGATCGAGGCCGCGAAGATGCCGAACCAGCGTCCGATGTTGCTGCCCTGAACGATCGCGGCCGCCGCCATCAGCATCAAGACGCCCAGGATCAGGACGATCCAGCCCCACGTCCGAAGATCGCTGAAGACATAGGTGGCATTAGGGGTGAACACCTTGCTTCGCCCGATCGCGAGGATCCCCTCGAACACGGCCCAGATGCCGCCGAGCCCGAGCATGATGGACGCGAACGCCAGCCACCCGGCTCCCTGGGTGTCGTCGTAATCCGTCGTTGACATTACCGCTGTCTCCTCCCCGTTGATTGGAGTCTCGATATCAGGAGACAACTCTGGCCGGTTTTCGTGCCCCGGCATCGTCCAGATCGGGTGATCAGTGCTCGTCGGCGGGTGGCGCCGTTCGACTCGGCTGCGCGGCCCCGGCCTGGGTCGGCGAGCCGTTCTGCGCCTCGAGGAGCTGTTCGATCCGCTCGAGCCGGCTCGTGAGCTCGCTGAATCGCGCGTCGTCGAGGTCTTGCCGCTGCACGCCGCTCTCCTGCTGGGCGCGCGCGACGAACGTGGAGGTGATCGCGGCGGTGATGATCGTGAGGAGGGCGATGCCCTCGAGCATCACGAACGCGCCGACCAGCCGGCCCCCGACGGTCTTCGGCACGACGTCGCCGTACCCCACCGTGGTTGCCGTCTGCACGGCCCACCAGAGGGCAACCCCGATGTTCGGGAAGTTGTGCGGATCGAAGATTCTCATCAGGAGCGCGCTCACCACGACGACGCCCGTCGTGATGATCACGATCACGGACGCCGCGGTGCGCACGGTCGGGGGCTCGCGCAGGAGGCGGCTCATCTGCCGCTCCATCAGGCTCCGCCCGGGGCGGCGGTGTGCTTTCGGCGGTGACTCGGTCATCAGCCGACAGGGGTGGTGCCGATGTCGTCTAGCGGAGCTGGCGCGTTCACGGCGACAATTCTGTCAGGTAGCGAGCGTGGCGACCATGACCGCCTTGATCGTGTGCAGGCGGTTCTCGGCCTCGTCGAAGACGAGGGACGCTTCCGATTCGAAGACCTCCTCGGTGACCTCGAGCGCATCCAGCCCGTAGCGCTCCTTGATCTCCCGGCCGACGCTCGTGTCCGCGTTGTGGAACGCCGGCAGGCAGTGCATGAACTTGGCGTCCGGGTTGCCGGTCAGGGACATGGCGCGGGCGTTGACCTGGTAGGGAAGGAGCAGCTCGATGCGCTCCGCCCAGACCTCGTCCGTCTCGCCCATCGAGACCCAGACGTCCGTGAGCAGCACGTCGCAGCCCTGTACCGCAGCATCGACCGAGTCGGTGATCGTGATCGTCGCTCCGGACTGCTCCGCGAACCGCCTGGCGTCCTCGACGATCTCGCCGGCCGGCCACAGCGACTCCGGCGCCGCGATCCGGAAGTCCATCCCGAGCTTCGCAGCCCCGATCAGATAGGTGTCGGCCATGTTGAAGCGCGCATCGCCGAGGTAGCAGAACGAGACGTCGGCGAGCGGCTTGCCGCAATGCTCACGGAAGGTCAGGAAGTCGGCGAGGATCTGGGTGGGATGCCATTCATCGGTCAGGCCGTTGTAGACCGGGACCCCCGACCACCGCGCGAGCTCTTCGACGGTCTCCTCCGAGGAGCCGCGGAACTCGATCGCGTCGTACATGCGCCCGAGCACGCGCGCAGTGTCCTTCACCGTCTCCTTGTGTCCCATGTGCGAGCCGCTGCTCGGGCCGATGAACGTGACGTGCGCTCCCTGGTCGTAGGCGGCGACCTCGAACGCGCACCGCGTCCGCGTCGAGTCCTTCTCGAAGATGAGAGCGATGCCCTTGCCCGAGAGTCGGCGCCGCTCGCGCCCCTCCTTCTTCTCTGCCTTCAATTGGGCCGCGAGGTCGAGCAAGTACGTGAGCTCGCCGGCGCTCAGATCGTTGAGGCTCAGGAAGCTGCGGCCGTGCAGGTCGATCATGTCGCCGCCACCGTGATGCGGCCGTCCGCCGCGGCTTGTTGGAGCGAGCGGAAGTCCTGCTCGGCGAGATCGGCGTACGCAGTCGCGAAGTCGGCGATCGCGTTGTCGAAGACCTCGCCCTTGCCGAGATACGAGGCGATCGCGACGCGGTCGCCCGAGCGTGCATGGGCACGCGCGAGCGTCCAGCCGCAGGCGGCGGCGTAGAGACCGACGCGATCGGGTGGCGTGGTCTCGATGTCGATCGACGCTTTCCAGTCCCAGAGCTGCCGGACGTAGAAGTCGCGTTCGCCGCCCTCGAATGTCGCGGTGTTGTGAATCCACCCGAGGAAGATGTCGCTTGCGGCCTGCATCAGCCGCTGCCCTTCGACGACGCGCTGCCCGTGATTCGCGAAGCCGCTGCGACCGAGGTGCGGCTCGAGCACCGATTCGGACGCCTCCTTGACCTGGAGAACCAGCGGGTCGCTCTCGTCCTTGCCGAGCAGGAGCACGATCCAGCACCGTGTTCCGACGCTGCCGACGCCGACCACCTTGTGCCCCAGGTCGACGTACCGATACTGCTCGAGCAAGCGGCGGCGATCCGCCTGCAGCGTTCTCCTGTAACCGCGCAGCAGGTCCCGAATCGCGCGTTCGAGATCTTCGAGATCGAAGCCCACGGCGGCCGCGAGCTCGGAGCCAGGCACGAGAAGGGGAGGCTGCGAGAGAAAGCGCGGCTCGCCGTCGACGATGTGCGTGAGGCGGGTGAGTGCGCGTGCGCTGTCCTTCGAGCGAGCCTTCTCCGCCGATTGCTCGAAAAGCTTGGCTCCTCCTCTTCCGACCGCCGCCCGCAACTGTGCGATCAGCACCGTCTCGTCCAGACGCGCGTACCAGACCTCGAGGTTCGTTCGAGCCGCAAACTCGCGCATCGCGTTGCGGTACGTCGCGACGCCCGCGAGGACGTGCGAGCGGCGCTCCGCCGCCGTGAGCCCGCGGTGCCGGCCGGCGACCTCGAAGCTCGCGGCCAGGCGCTTCACGTCCCACTCGAATGGGCCGGGGAGCGTCTCGTCGAAGTCGTTGAGGTCGAAGACGAGGCTCCGGTCGGGTGACGCAAAGCCGCCGAAGTTCGAGAGGTGCGCGTCGCCGCACAGCTGGACGTGCAGGCCTGAATGAGGGGAAGCGGCGAGGTCGCCTGCCATGACGGACGCCGTGCCACGGTAGAACGAGAACGCCGAGGCGAGCATGCGTTCGTAGCGAATCGGCAGCAGCTGCGGAACGCGCCCTTCACCCTCTTGCACGATCAAGCCGACGGTGTCGCGGTTGGCCGCCGGCTCGAGCTCCGCGTGCTTCGCACGTGGAAGCCTGGCCCGCTCTGCCTTCCCGGCAGCGACCCGCTCGGCGAGCGTCGCGTGCACGACGGCCGCCCGCTCCGAGTGCGCGGCTTCGGTCTCCGGCTTCGCGCTCATGTGAGAACGATCTCCTTCCCTCGCTGATACTCCTCGTCGGTGATCGCGCCTGCCTTGTGAAGCTCCGACAGACGCGCGAGCTCGTCCACCGGAGAGGTGGTCTTGCCTGCATGCGAACGGGCGACCGGCCGGCGCAGCGATGCCAGCCAGCCGGAGACGTCGGGGCGGTGCCACTGGGGATGAAACGCCTGGGGATCGGCCGCGGCCTCCGCGAGCGTCTGCCGCCGCAGCGCCACGAACCCGGCCGCGAGCAGGCCGCCGAGGACGACCACTCCCCAGATCGTGCGCAGCGCATGCGTTCCGCCCCACAGCACGGCGAGTAGATACGCGAACGCGAGCACGGCCCAGGCGGCGCCCTGGTGGTCGTTCAGCAGAGGCGCGAGGATTCGCCGCGTGGACCGCGCGGGCTGGGTCGGCCCCGCGAGGGCGACGCCCACGAGCCCGAGCGCGCCGTACAGGATCAACGCCCAGCCGGTCTGCCCGAGGATCGATGTGGCGATCAGCCAGACGTGATGCGCGGGGGTTCGATACGGCGCTGTGGCGATCGCGTCGATCACGTAGCTGCCGGCGATCTTGCGGACGACGAGCACGAGCACGCCGACGAGGACGAACGCCCAGGCAATCGTCCGCAGCGTCGTACGGCGGGAGCCGCGTGCCAGGTAGACGGCCGCCGCGTACATCGCGAGCACCAGCACGAGCAGCCAGGTACCGAGGATCCGCACGGCTTCGACGCTCTGTTGCACGAACGAGAGCTGGCTCGACCGCATGACGGTGATCTGGCCGGTGCTCGCCGGGACCTTGGACAACACCGCCGAGGGCAGCCCGATCTCGGTGCCGAGCTCGGTGACGAGCTGCCCGGCGTCGAGTGTGACGACGCCGTTGCCCGTCGAGATGCCGTAGCCCGTCTTGTTCTCGAGCACCGCGACGAGCCGTTGGTGCGCCCGCACGCTCGAGTCGATCCAGAGCGCCTGGAAGCGGGGCTGTGAGAGCAAGAGCTCTACGGCATTCGCCGCAGGCCCGCGCAGCGCGGCCGCGGCGGGCGCCGCGAGCGACTTCACGTTCTTCGGCAGGCGCTGCTTCAGCTCGGCCGCGATGTCGACGTTGTCGTAGAGCTGGTTGACGAGATAGACCGAGAGCGCGCTCCGCACCTGCGGGTCCTGGATCACCTGCGTGCTCGCGTTCTTCCAGGCCGTGTCGTCGAGCAACTGGCGGTTGAGCCAGACCGTGAGGACGGAGAGAAACGCGAGCAGCGTTGCGAGGACGATCAAGGCCCAGATTGCGATGCGGCGGCCGGAGCCGAGAGCCGTGGGCGCTTGCGCCCCCACCTGCGCGTTAGGAGCTGCCGCTGGACCCACTCAGTGACTTGCAGGCCGGCGCGTCGGCGAACGCCTGCTGGAGCTCGCCCTTCGGGAGCGAGGTGAGCGTCGTGGTCGCCGTCTTCACCTCGCTGCTCATGGTCGCGAGGGTCGCGGTGGCCTTGGAGATCGCGTTGACCGTCCCGGTCAGGCCGGAGGCGTTCGAGATGTCGCTCTGAATCGAGTCGACACCCGACTTGAGCTGCGTCTGAAGCGTGTCGAGCGTGTCCTTGGCGGTCGTGCCAGACGAGGTCTCAGGCTTGCCGAGCCCCTTCAGGGTGCTCGAGAGCGTGTCCGTGGCCTGCTTCGCGTCGTCGGCCGCCGTCTGGAGGCCGGATTTCGACGGGTCCGACGCCACTGACTTGGCTGCCGTGGTCACGTCCGTCTTCCAGGTGGCGATCGCCGTGCATACATCCCCGGCCCACGCCTCCGCAGACGTTCCCGTGGTCGTCGTCGCGCTGTTCTTGCTCGATCCGCAGGCCTGGGCGGCCACGAGGAGGACGGCCGAGCCGATCACGGCCAGGAGAAGTGTGCGTCTGCGGTTCGCCATGGACACAAGGAAAGCGGATCGGGCTCTGCCCGACCTCACCCGAACGGGATGAACCGGTCCCGGCCGCCGAGCCGCGCTGAGAGTTGCATGATTGCGGCAATTCCGAAGGAGGTCGACCGGGTGAACGGAGAAGCGGGCGCGATGCACGAGGGGGCTCCGGGGGCTGAACGGCGCCGTCCGCGCTGGCGGCGTTGGCTCGTGTGGGCGCTCGCCATCCTGGTGGCCGGCGCGCTCGCGAACGTGCTCGGGTGGGACATTCGCGGCTGGTTCTCGGATCTCTGGCACACGATGACGAGCATCCCGCTGAGCTCCGTGGTGACGAACGTCGCCCTGCGGACCGTGCAGATGGTCGCGACCGCGTTCGCCTGGTACTCGATCCTCAAGTTCGCCTACCCGGACGGGACCCGCTGGCGTGACGTGCTTGCGGGCTATGCGGTCTCCGTCGCGCTCAACGGGATCCTGCCGGCCAACCTGGGCACGCTCGTGCTGCTCGTCATGCTCTCGGCGATGATCGCTGGCGCGAGCTTCGCGGGGATCCTCGGTGCGTATGCGGTCCAGAAGATCTTCTTCACCGTCGCCGGCGCCTTCGTCTACCTCTACCTATTCCTGACGGTCGGCGGCTCGTTCGATCTCAGGTTCGGGTTCTTCCAGGACCATCCGCTCGCGACGACTGTGGTCGTCGTGGGTGGGGCCGTGCTCGTCTACCTCCTCGTCCGGCGGCTGTGGCCGCGCGTCGTCCACTGGTGGGACCAGGCGAAGGAGGGCGGCGCGGTGCTGTCACGGCCCGGCGTGTACCTCACACGTGTCGCACTGCCGTCGTTCATCGCCTGGGTGGCGATGCTCGCCTCGATCGGGGTCATGCTCGCGGCTTACGACATCCCCGTTACGTTCGACACCCTGATGCACGTGGCCGGCGGCAATTCGATCGCGAACATGACGTCGGTCACGCCCGGAGGGGCCGGTGTCAACCAGGCGTTCAACGTCGCGTCGCTGAAGGGCGTCGCAAGCTCGACCGATGCCACCGCCTTCTCGGTGTCGAGCCAGCTCCTCAATACGGCGTGGAACATCATCCTCGCGATCGTCTTCATGGTGTGGGCGTGGGGCTGGACCGGAGGCAAGAAGCTCGTCAGGGACTCTTACGACGACGCGAAGCGGCGCGAAGAGGAGCAACGCGCGAAGCGCCGGGAGAAGAAGGAGCTGCGCGACGCGGAAGGCTCGGAGGCCGCCGGATGAGCGAGCCCCCCTGCTCGGCCCGACCCCGAGCCGGTTGCGCAGCGGTCATCCTGCACGCGTGCACTCGATCCGCACTGCGATCGTCGTCCCCGGTCACGGCCTCGTCGGGGCGGACGGCGCGCACCGAATCAGTGCTCGCTGCCACCGGCTCGTCGCCGAGGCCGAGCTCGTCGCGGTGCACGGCGAGCCGAAGCTCGTCGTTTTCAGCGGCTGGTCGTCCACCGGCGGTCCCTCGGAGGCGGAGCAGATGAGGGATGTCTGGCGCGGCCCCGAGGTCGAGCTCGTGGTCGAGCCGACCGCGCGCACGACCGCCGAGAATGCCTCGCGAACGCTCCCGCTCCTCGCCGAGCGTGGGATCGACGAGGCGGTCGTCGTCTGCAGCGAGACGCATCTTCTTCGCGCACGCCTGTTGTTCGGGCGGCTCTATCGCGAGCACGGGGTCTCGGTGCGGTTCCACGCGGTGCGGCTGCGCGTGTCCTGGCGCGCGGTCGCCTGGGAGCTTGCTGCGCTGCCGCTCGTTCCGCGCCAGCTCCGGACTGCGCGGATCGAGCTTCGACGGCGGCCGGCGTGAGCGACACGGTGGTCTTCATCCCGGCCTGGAACGAGGAGGAGAACCTGCCGGGGGTGCTGGACGCCCTGCACGCGCAGCTGCCCGAGGCCGACGTGCTGGTCGTCGACGACGGCTCGACCGACGCGACCGCCGAGGTGGCTCGAGAGAGCGGTGCGGAGGTGCTGTCGCTCGGGTCGAATCGCGGCCTGCGTATCGGCATCGCGGCGGGGTACGGCTGGGCCCTCGAGCACGAGTACGCCTTCTGCGGCCGGATCGACGCAGACGGCCAGCATCCGCCCGCCGAGCTTGCGCGCCTGCTCGCACTCGTGCGCTCCGGGAGCTGCGACGTCGCGGTCGGCTCGCGATTCGTCTCCGGCGACGGCTACGCCGCATATCGGTATCGGCCGAGCGCCGCGCGGCGGCTCGGCACCGGTGTGCTGAGGCGGTCGATGGCGCTCGTGCTGCGGCGGCCGTTCGGCGACGCGACGAGCGGGCTCTACGCAGTGAACGCAAAGGCGCTGCCGCTGCTCGCCGAGCCGTACACGAGCGGCGCACCCGAGGTGGAGGCGCTGATCCGCGTCGTCGATGCAGGATTGACGCTCGAAGAGGTGCCCGTCGACATGGCGGCGAGGGCGGGCGGCGAGTCGAAGTTGCGGGGCAGCAAGGCATTCAAGCTCGTCCTCACGGTGACGGGCACGCTGCTGGTTGCGTTTCTCGGACGCAGGCGGCTGGGCAAACGAAGTTGAAGGAGGATTGTGATGGGCGAGAAGCGGCATTTCGAGATCGAGGACGCACGCCGGATTGGCGAGGAGATCGGCATCGACTGGAGCACGTCCCCATTCGCGGCGGAGGCGCTTCGCGCGGGGATGGATGTCGAGCTCGAGCACGGGAGCCACGATCCCGAGACGGATGTGACGCACGACGATCCGCTCGTGACGGGAAGGATCGCGTGGGCGCACCTGAAGGAGTTCCCCGACTACTACGTCCGCCTCGAGCGAATGGAGGAGGAGGCGCGCCGAGAGCTGAACATCGCCTGACGGCGGCCCGACTCGAGCGTCACCGTGCTTCGATCGTGCAGCGCTCGCCGGGCGCGAGAATCCGGACGTCGACTTCCGGCGCACGTTCGTGGGCGAACGCCTTGAAGCGGGCTCCGGCCGACGTATCGTCGGCGTACGGCCTGACCCGGTAGAAGGGTCGAAACGTGCGCCAGTGGATCGGCACGGCGACGCGCGGGGCGAGCAAGGCGAGGGCCTCGGCCGCCCGGGCGGCATCGAGATGCCCAGCGGGGATCCTCGGCCCCCAGCCGCCGATCGGGAGCAGCGCCAGATCGAGGTTGCGGTGTAGCGAAGACATCCCGGCGAAGAGGTCGGTGTCACCGGCGAAGTAGACGCTGAGCGAGCCTTGAATCAGGTAGCCGACCGGGATGGGGCCGCGTTGCCGAGCACCGCGCCCCGCGGCGTGGTCGGCATGGGTGACCCGAACCCGAACCCCTCCGATTCCCACCTCGGCGCCTTCGACGACCTCGACGACGTTCCGGAAGCCGAGTCTCGTCGCCATCCGTCCGCCGCCGCTCGGGATGACGAGCAGCGCTTCGCGCGGGAGCAGCCGGAGCGAGGGGACATCCAGGTGGTCGCGGTGGACGTGTGAGATCAGGACCGCGTCGACTGCGCTCGTGGTCGACGCGCCGGGCGGGCGGCCGCTGCGAACGAGGTGTGCAGCACGCCGTCGAAGCAACGGGTCCGTGAGGACGCGGGCCTGGTCGAGCTCGACGAGGGTCGTGCTGTGGCCGAGCCACGTGAGCGCCAGGCCGGGGCGCCTAGACGGTTGCAACGACGTGGCCGTTGAGGGCGTCCTGCAGTTCGGCTTCCGTCTCCTTCGACAGCGGTGAGCTCACGATCGTGCCGCCGAACCTGCCGAGCACGGCGGCGGCCTGCTCGGGAGTGACCCGCTCGACCATCATGAAGAGCGCCGAGGTTCCCGGTCGCACCAGCTCGCGAACCTGTTCCTGGAACTCGCGTTCGATGCCAGACCGCTCGAGCCTCCCCATCAGTGCGCCGAGCCCGGCGCCGAGTGCCAGCCCGAACATCGGCACGAAGAACAGCATCCCGAACAGGAGCCCCCAGAAGCCGCCCCACGTGGAACCGCCGGCGACCTGATGGTGATTCGTGACGACCCGGTACGTGCCTTCCCGGCTGCAGGAGATCGAGGCGATCGCGTCGGGCTGGACGATCAGTTCGTGGGAGAGCCGCTCCGCCTCCTGGGCTGCCTCGATCGCCGTCGTCTCGCCGGGATACGCGATGGCGATCAGATCGGACACAGGAGAAGCGTCACCGAGCCGGCTTCGGCGAACATCGTCCGGATGGGATGAACCGATCGGCCCGACGAGCGAGGATCGGGAGGGCTACGCGTCGCGGCGCAGTGCCTTCACTTCGTCGGAGAGGTCCCCCAGCATCGACTGCAGCAGCTTGGTCGTCTGCGCGATCTCGTCGAGTCGCGCCTCCATCCGCAACTGTTCGTTCTCCAGCCCTTCGTCCGACTCGGCCGAGCGTTCGCGCTGTGCGCGGGCGACGAAGCTCGAGGTGATCGCGGCGGTGACGATCGCCAGGAACGCGATGCCCTCGAGCATCACCGCGGCACCGACAACTCGGCCCGCGACGTCCTTCGGGGTGACGTCTCCGTAGCCGACGGTCGTGACCGTCTGCAGTGCCCACCACATGCCGATCCAGATGTTCGGGTACTCGTGGTGGTCGAGCACCCTGATCAACGCACCGGCGCCGACGACCAAGATGGCGGTCGCGGTGACGATCACGCTCGCCGCTAGTCGGACCGACGGAGGCTCCCGGAGGAACGTCGACATGCGCCGTTCGACGAGATTCAGCCGCGAGACGTCGCCCACCGACGCTTTCGCCCGATCCAGCCGAGACGCCTTGGGCGGTGACGGCGGTTCGGAGCCCGTCATCTCGAGTCGGGGCCGAGCTGGGGCGGGGGGAGGCCCTGGCGCAGGTCCCGACGCTCCGCCAGCGCCGGCGACAGTGCGGCGCCCAGCACCATCACCGTCGTGATGACGATGATCCAGAAGAACAGCGCCATCACGAAGCCGAACCCGCCGTAGGTCTTCGAGTACCACTCGAGCCAGTTCTTGAGCAGGATGACCGAGATCAAACGGACGCCGACCAGGCAGGCGATCGTGAAGACGGCGCCTGGAAGCAGGTCTCGAGCGGCGACTCTCTTGTCGAGGAGCACGCGCGGGGCCCAGACGAAGCCGCCGACGAGCACTGCGAGCCAGACGATGTCGAGCACCCAGCCGATCCACGACGGCTGCCCTCGCAGCGTCTTGGCCTGGATCACGTAGAACAGTGCGACCAGCGCGAGCCCGCCCAGCACGGAGAGGTAGCGAGCCTGATCCATGATCGCGCGCTTGCGGAGGTCGAAGCCCCAGGAGCGCGCGTGCACGAGTTGCAGCACGCGCCCGAAGCCGAGCCCGAAGAAGAAGAGGTTGATAACCGCGATCAACAAGCCGGTCAGCTTGTGGCCCGAAGTTCCGCTCATGACGGACTCGAAGGCTTTCGAGGTGGCGGCGCCGAGGTTGAGGCGATCTTCGAGGCGCTTCGCGAGCGCCGTGGGATCCTTGTAGGCGTAGCTCGTGTAGACGAGCAGGAGAGGGATCGCGGTGAGAAAGAGATACGCCGCGAGCAGGACGGCGTAGAGCTGCCCGTCCGCGGCCTGGTAGCGGCGAACCCAGCTGACGGTCGCGCCGGTGCGGGAGGCCGGGTCCTGGTTCTCGATCCAGAGCCGACCTCGTGTGGAGACGTTCGTGTACTTCGACTGGGCGGCGCCGTAGGCGCGCTTTGCCCTTCTCTCGTGATGAGTCGGCTTCTCGGGTGTGTTCGTCGGAGCTGACAACGTCGTTCGTTCGACTCTACTAGCGCTGAACGGAGGCGGGGCCTGTGGTCGCAGGTCCCGCCTCCGTCGGTGTGTTACGCGCCGACGCCGTGTGCGACGGCGTGGATCGAGGCGTGCTCGTGCAGTGCTTTCTCGTCGTCGTGTGTCGTGGCCGGCTTCAGGTCGAACACGACGCGCTTGACCGTGCCGGTGAACGGGTACGGCGCCTTGTCCTCGTAGTCGAGGTCGACGACGAGCCCGTTGTCGCGGCTCACGTCCATACCGGCGTACGAGGTGAGAAGCATGGGCGCGGTCTTCTCGACCCGGCCCTTGCCGATCTGCTCCCCGTTTGCCCACAGCGTGACGTCACCCCCGCTGCCGGGCTTCGGCTCATCGGCCTCGAACAACATCTTGATCGAGACGTCGCCGGTTGGAAGCGGTTTGTCGGATGTCTGCCTGTAGCTCTCGACGCCGAGGAACGAGTAGGTGTGGTTGAGCTTGCCGTCGCCGTCGACCCAGAGGCCGTAGCCGCCGATGAAGTCGGCGTTCGCAAGAATCACGCCCTCCGCTCCGCCCGCGGGCACCTCGAGCTCTGCCTCGAGCGCGTATGAGCGCCCCGCGATTCGCGGCACCAGCCCCTTCTGCACGTTCTGGACGTCGCCTGCGAACGTGTAGCGGGTGATCGTCGGCAACGGCGGCAGGATGCCGAAGAAGACGCAGATCGAACCGAGCAGCGGCAGCGCGCGGTTGCGCTCGGCCTCCTGCCAGAAGAGCTCCTTCAGCTCGGCGAGCTTGTCGGGATGCTCCGCCGCCAGGTCGTTCGCCTGGGTGAAGTCGTCCGGCAGGTAGTAGAGCTCCCAGGTGTCCTGCTCGGGATCCCACTTGCCGGGCGCGAAGGGCGCCAGCGCCTCGGGCGAGAAGTCCCACGGCGCCTTGTCGAGGCGTGCGCAGGCCCACCAGCCGTCCTTGTACATCGCCCGCGAGCCAATCACCTCGAAGTACTGCACGGTGTGCCGCTCCGCGGCATTCGGATCGTCGAACGTGTACAGGAAGCTGGTGCCGTCCATCGGCTCCTGCTCGATCCCGTCGACCACTTTCGGCTCCGGGATGCCGGCCGCCTCGAGGATCGTGGGTCCGATGTCGGTGCAGTGGGTGAACTGCGACCGCATCTCACCCCTCGCGTCGATCTTGGCGGGCCAGGCGACGACCATCGGGTTTCGCGTTCCGCCGAGATGGCTCGCCATCTGCTTGCCCCACTGGAACGGCGTGTTGCCGGCCCACGCCCACGCGGCGGCGATGTGCGGCGCCGTGTGGGCGCTGCCCCAGCCGTCGATGCCACCGTACTTGTCGATCAGCTCGAGTTGCTCGGTCGGCGTGAACTTGAGCCCGTTCAGGAATGTCATCTCGTTGAACGAGCCGGTGACCGTCCCTTCGAGACTCGCGCCGTTGTCGCCCCAGATGTAGAAGATGAGCGTGTTGTCGAGGTCGCCCATCTCCTCGACGGCATCGAGGAGCCGTCCGGCGTTCCAGTCGGCGTTGTCCATGAAGCCGGCGTAGACCTCCATCTGCCGTGCGTAGAGCTTCTTCGAGTCGTCGTCGAGCGAGTCCCACGCCGGGAACAGGTCGGGCCGCTCGGTGAGAACCGCGTCCTGCGGAATGACCCCGAGTTTCTTCTGCCGCGCGAACACCTCCTCGCGGTGCTTGTCCCACCCCTCGTCGAACTTGCCCTTGTACTTGTCCGCCCACTCTGCGGCGACGTGGTGCGGCGCATGTGCGCATCCGGTCGAGTAGTAGAGGAACCACGGCTTCTCGGCGTCCTGGCCACGGACACCGTGGAGCCACTCGACTGCCTTGTCCGTGAGATCGTCCGGGAAGTAGTACGGCTTGCCGTCGGTGCCCTCGGGCACGCCGATGTTCGTGTTGTCCATCGTGACCAGCGGATCCCACTGGCCGGCGGCGCCGCTCAGGAAGCCCCAGTAGTGGTTGAACCCCCAGCCCTGCGGCCAGTGGTCGAACGGTCCCGCGGGGCCCTGCTCGCGGTCCGGCGTCATGTGCCACTTGCCGAACCCACCCGTGACGTATCCGTTCTCCTTCAGGACGCGCGGAAACGGCGTGCAGGTCTTCGGGACGGCGCCGGTGTAGCCCGGGAACGGCCCCGGGAACTCGGCGACGGAGCCCATGCCGACGCGATGTTGGTTCCGGCCGGTGAGCGTGGCCGCGCGGGTCGGCGAGCAGAGTGCGACGACGTGGAAGCGGTTGTAGGTGAGGCCCATCTCCCCGACCCGGGTCAGGTTCGGCGTCGCGACCGGACCGCCGAATGTGTCCGGTTGCCCGAAGCCCGCGTCGTCGATGAGGATGACCAGGACGTTCGGCGCGCCCTCGGGTGCCTTCACACCGGCGACCACCGTCCAGTCCGGGACCGACTGGTCGATCGTGCGCCCGTAGGTCCCGCCGAAGCTCTTGTCCGGGATCGGCAGTGTCGAGCGATCGGGCACGAATTTGCCCATCGCCTCGGCAAGACCGTCCTTCAGTGCCTTGATGCCCTTCTTGTCGGTCTGGACGAGCGACTTCGCGAGCGAGCCCGGCAGCGCCTGCTCGACGGCAAGCCGGTGCTCGTCGTCGAACACGGCGATGATCCCCGCCGTCCCCGGAGGCAGGTTCTCGCCGATCTTGTCGTGCATCTCGGTCTCCAGCCGCTTGTCGACGAACTTGCCGACGAGCCCGCCCGCGGCTGCGCCTGCGGCTGTCACTGCGATGAGCGGTGGCGCGGCAAGACCGACGGCGACACCGACCGCGCCGCCCCACTCGACGCCCTTTCGTCCGCGGTGGTCCGCGGTCTGCTGCACGGACACCGTGCCGTCCGCGGCATGCGTGATCAGGATCGCCGCCTCCAACTTGACCTTCTTCTGCTCGACGAGCTGTGCGAGCGCTTCGAAGTCCTTCGTGGCCGCATCGATGTCGGGGTAGCCCCCGACGAGGACGTCGGTCGGCGTGTCAGCCATGTCGCCCATCTCCTTCTACAGTCATCGCTCTCATGCCCTCACCAGCGCGCGAACGGCGTGGTGGGCACGTGAAAAGCCGCAGGACTCTGGATCATCGCCGAACCCTATGGAACGCCCTCGCGAAGTCTTCATCCACTTAGGACGATGTTCGCCGGGCGGTCGTGGCCGAGCATCGTGCCTGTCGTCCAAGCTGCGGAAAGGGAGCGTCATGTGCCGTTGGCTCGCCTATTCGGGATCGCCGGTCCTGCTTTCGGACTTGCTCTACAAGCCCGAGCACTCGTTGATCGTACAGAGCCTGCACTCGCAACTCGGCGCCGAGGAGACGAACGGTGACGGCTTCGGCGTGGGCTGGTACGGATCGGAGGAGACCCCCGCGGTTTTCCGCAGTGTCGAGCCTGCCTGGAACGACGCGAACCTTCGCGACCTCTCGCGTCACATCAGCTCCGGTCTCGTTTTCGCGCATATTCGCGCGTCGAGCGGCGCGCCCGTGCAGCAGACGAACTGCCACCCGTTCCGTCACGGCCGCTGGCTGTGGATGCACAACGGTGTGATCCGGGACTTTCACGTGGTCAAGCGCGACCTGGTGCTCCAGATCGACCCCGAGCTCTTCGCCGACATCAAGGGCTCGACCGACTCCGAGATCTTCTTTTTCCTCGCTCGCACGTTCGGCCTCGAGCACGACCCGCCGACAGCGGTGGCGCGTGCCGTCGGGCTGATCGAGGAGGTCGGGCACCGGCACGGCGTGGAGCATCCGATCCAGGGCACCGTTGCGACCAGCGACGGCGACAGCATCTGGGCGTTCCGCTACTCGAGCGAGGGGAAGACGCGCTCGCTCTTCTACAGCACCGACGTCAGCACGTTGCGGGCGCAGCACCCCGACAACCCGATGTTGCACCGGCTCTCCGACGAGTCGCGGCTGATCGTCTCCGAGCCGATCCGCGATCTCGCCGGCGCGTGGAACGAGGTCCCGGAGTCGAGCTACGGCATCGTTCAGACTGGGCAGGACGAGCTGCACCCGTTCGAGCCGATCCCGGTCCAGAGCGGGCTCCTGCAATGACGCTGGCACACCCGGGCGGGCCGCCGCTCCGCACGAACGATCTGTCGATGGCGCCGCTCTTCACCCGCGAGCGCGACACGATCCCGCGCCACGAGATCTCTCAACAGGAGCTCGATCCCGACGTCGCCTACCAGCTGATCCACGACGAGCTGATGCTCGACGGCAACGCGCGCATGAACCTCGCGACGTTCGTCAGCACGTGGATGGAGCCGCAGGCCGAGAAGTTGATGGCCGAGTGCTTCGACAAGAACATGATCGACAAGGACGAGTATCCGCAGACCGCCGAGCTCGAACTGCGGTGCGTGAACATCCTCAGCCGGCTCTGGCATGCACCTGAGGGTGTGCAAGCGACGGGATGCTCGACGACCGGGTCGAGTGAGGCGGCAATGCTCGGCGGCCTCGCACTCAAGCGCCGCTGGCAGAAGCGGCGCGCAGCGGCCGGGGAGCCAACCGACCGCCCGAATCTCGTCATGGGCATCAACGTCCAGATCTGCTGGGAGAAGTTCGCGAACTACTGGGATGTCGAGATGCGGCTCGTTCCCATGGAGGGTGACCGGTTCACCCTCTCCGCCGACGAAGCGGTCAAGCGGTGCGACGAGAACACGATCGGTGTGGTGGCGATCCTCGGCTCGACGTTCGACGGGGCCTACGAGCCGGTCGAGGAGATCTGCCGTGCGCTCGACGAGCTCCACGAGCGGACTGGGCTGGACGTGCCGGTGCACGTCGACGGCGCGTCGGGCGGCTTCATCGCTCCGTTTCTCGACCCTGACCTCGTCTGGGACTTTCGCCTCCCCAGGGTCGCGTCGATCAACACATCCGGCCACAAGTACGGTCTGGTCTATCCGGGTGTCGGCTGGATCGTGTGGCGTGATGCGGCAGCGCTTCCCGAAGACCTGATCTTCTGGGTGAACTACCTCGGCGACAACATGCCGACGTTCGCGCTCAACTTCTCACGGCCGGGATCCCAGGTCGTCGCCCAGTACTACAACTTCCTGCGCCTCGGGTTCGACGGGTATCGGAAGGTGCAGGGGTACGCTCGAGACGTTGCGACCCGGCTCGCCGCTCAGGTTGGCGAGGTCGGGCCGTTCCGGCTTCTGACGAAGGGCGATGAGTTGCCGGTGTTCGCCTTTACGCTCGCCGACGGTGTCGACTCGTTCTCGGTGTTCGACGTGTCGGGAGCGCTCCGCGAGCGCGGCTGGCAGGTGCCGGCGTACACGTTCCCCGCGAACCGGACGGATCTGGCGGCGTTGCGCGTCGTCGTCAGGAACGGCTTCGGCCACGACATGGCCGACCTCTTCGTCGCCGACCTGAAGCGGCAGCTGCCGCGCCTGCAGAGGCAGGCTGCGCCGTTGCAAGACAGCGCGGGCGGAGCGGGTTTCCACCACTAGTCGACGATCTCGATCCCGAGCGCCGCTGCGAACACGGCGGCCGCGCCGACGACGTCGTTCCAGGTCATCCGCGCCGTCCGCAGCGCCTCCACGCCACGGGCTCCCGAGAGGTCGCAGCCGCGAAGCTCGACCCGCTCGATCTTCACTGACGACAGGGTCGTCTCGCGCATTCCGCACCGCTCGAAGAGCACGTCTTTCAGCGACGCCTCGTAGAAGTCGGACTCGGTCAGCACGCAGTCGCGAAAGACGACGCGCTCGAGCTTCGCAAAGCGCAGACCCGCGAGATCGAGCCGGCAGTCGTCGAAGACCACGTCCGTCAGCGCCGCTTCGCCGAGCTCTACTCCGGTCAAGCGGCATTGGCGGAGCTCCACGCGGTGAAATCCGAGGCGCAGCGATCGCTGGTTCGCCCAGTCGACATCGGCGACGACGGCGTCGGTCAGATCGCCGAGCTCGAGCACCGGCGCTTCGTCGTCCTGGAGGTCCGGTGGATAGGGCGAACGCGGGGCCGTGCTCACGGACGCTCAGCTTACGGGCACGGCGTGCGGGCCGAGCCGAGGAAGGAGGGACGCCTCGGAGGAAGAAACGTGGGACCCCCATCCAGTGAGTTGACGGCAGTAGGAGGCCGACTGATGTCCGAACATGCACAGAGGTATGCCGGTGCGCTTCTTGGTTTCGCGTTCGCCGCCGTCTGGATCGCGGCCGGCCTTGGCTCGGCTCTGACCTGTCTGGTCGCGGCGCTCGTGGGCTTTGCGGCGGTCCGCGCAGCGCAGCGAACGACGCTCGCCCAGATCGGCACGAGCGCCGGCTCGGTGCGAAAGCGCCTCGAGCCCGCCAAGGCCGCGCCGACCCGTTCGGCACGATCGGTGCAGCGCGCCGTGAAGTCGGAGAAGGCCCACCGCCCCGTCAAGGCCCGGACCGCCGAGGCGCCGACCTACGGCTGGTGAGCGGGCGGTCCAGCGTGCGCCTCTACGTCGCCGGGCCGTTGTTCTCCGAAGCCGAGCGATGGTGGCTCGACCGGTTCGCGGAGCGGCTCCGTGCCGAGGGCTTCGACTGCTTCGTCCCGCATGAGCAGTTCCCCGAGCTCGCCGACGTCACCCTCGAAGAGGTCTATCGCATCGACGCCGAGGGCCTCCGCTCGGCGAATGCGCTCGTTGCGTGGCTCGACGGCCCGATGGTCGACGACGGCACCGCATGTGAGATCGGGATGTTCGCCGAGCTTGTGCGAAGCGGCGGCGAGCATTACCGCGGCATCGTCGCGATCGCGACCGATATCCGGCTCGAGCGGCGCCGCGAGCAGAACGTCGTCGGTGGCGGCATGAACCTGTTCGTCTCCGGCGCAATCGAGTCGTGCGGGAAGATCGTCCACTCAGTCGACGAGGTCGTCGGCGCGCTCCGCGAGTTGTGAGCAGCTCGCCTAGGTGGTCGGCGCGGCCTGGCGAAGGCGCCTTCTCAGGTGAGACGCGAGGTAGGCGACGATCAGGAGGTTGACGGCGATCCCGCCCGCCTTGAGCAGCGAGGGCTTGCGGGTCAGTTCGTAGAGCTCGAGCGGGACCAGGAGCGAGGTGGCGATCACGGCCAGGTACTCCGCCCAGAGCTTCTCGAGCCACAGGCCGACGCCCTCGACCAGCTCGAGCACCCCGTAGCCGACGGCTGCGATGCCGGTCACGAGGACGGTGCCCGCGTGCAGATGGTTCAGCCGGCGGATGATCCGGTGCAGGAACGGCCTGCGCGGGTCGAGCTCGAGATGCCGCATCAGCCGCTCGGCGATGCGGCCGAAGTCGCTGCCGAGATGAGTGAGCAGGTAGCCGCCCGCGAGCAGGAGGAGCAGCCCCCGCGCGAACCGCTCAGCGGCGATGAGCCGGATGATCGTTCGACTGTGCCCCTGGTCTTGCTGCTCGACCATCGTTCTAGCTTGCTCCCCCTGCCGGAGCGACGCTGAGGGAAGGGGATCCGAGCGCCGGGGCGAATGTGGCCTCGCGGCAACCCACCGGTTCGTGATGGAGGGATAGTGAAGATGAACGCTGCGGCTGCACGGTCGGGCGCGGTGGCGACTGCGCGCGTGCTCCTGGCGCTCCTGGTAACGGCGGGTGCAGCGGCGCTGACGCCCGGGATCGCGCGGGCCGAGGGGAGCGCGCAGCTCTATCCGGTCAATGCGACCTGCGCGCCGAACTCCGCCGGCGGCAGTTGCCGCGCGAACATCGAGTGGCGCACCGATGCGTACGGGCCGGCGAGTGGGGCACAGGTCCGCCGGCGCACGTTCATGGAGGTCTACGCGCAGGCCGGCGAGCTGCTCGAGACGGGGTCGAGCGCCGTCGGTGTGGGGAACGGCGACATCCTTATCTACAACCCGGGCGTCGTGACCGACTCGAATGCCGAGCCGCTGCCCGCGCTGACGACGGGAGTGAACGGCTTTCGCTGCTCCGACCAGCGCGCCTCGAGCGGTGTCGGAGGGCAAGGCAGGATCACGAGCCGTGCGCAGGAGCTCGCAGGGCCTCAGGCTGCCGACGGCAGCGGCAACCTCGCGGGTTACATCCCGTGCTCCTACACGGCGCCGACCACGGGCATCTACGGAGTCGTCTTCTACGGCCCCTCGGGCGACGGCTCGAGTGCCGACGGCGGGGTCACAGGCGACATCAGTCTGGCCTCCGCAGCCGACTTCGACGCCACGCAGGGCAGCTCGGTCGCCGCCTGGGACCTGACCGTGCGCTCCAGCGTCTCGTCCACCATCGACATCACGGGGCGGCTGTTCACGAAGGCGCTCGTCGCGTTCACGGCGAACAACGGTCGGCCGATCAACGTCAGCCTCGAGGTCGTGACGCTCGACGGCTTCCGCTATCGGACGAGCACCCGCGGGCTGGACCCGAACGGGTTCGCCTTCTTCGGGAACCAGCTCGGCTTCCTCGACGGTGACGGCACGAGCCCGCTCGACCACGATGCGTACGGAACGACGAATAGCAGCGAGCTCACCGGGCTCGCGGGCGGGGTCACGCTCTCGCCGCCTGCGTATCCGATCTTCCTCGGAGCCCCTGCCGACGCGACGCTCACCGCCCTGGGCATCCCGCTGACGCCTGTGTCGCCGGTGATCGGAGCGCTGTCGTTCGCGGGGAACCTCACGGGCAGCACGAGCTCGGTCGGCGCCGGCGGCTCGTTCTCCTTCAACGCGAACAAGGGCGGCGTGTACGAGCTCGTGATCAGCCGCGACGGGGTCAACTTCGACCCCGGCGCCTCGCAGAACCGCGCCCTTCGGGGCGTCGCGACGGCGGGAGCGAACACGGTGACGTGGGACGGCAAGGGCAACGGCGGCACCGACTTCCCGGTCGGGGTCGGCTATGCCGTCCACGCGTCGCTGCACGCCGGTGAGTACCACTTCCCCCTGCTCGATGCCGAGAACTCGACGCTCGGCGGGCCGACGTTCACGCTCCTCAACCCTCCCGGTGGGGTTTGCGCCTTCGGCGGCGTCTGCACCACTGCGTTCTTCGACGACCGCGGCTACCGGACAGACGGGCCGGGCGCCGCGACCGTCGGCGCTCTCCCGCCGCCGAACACCCCGCTGTGCGGCGGCAGCCCGACCGCCGCGCCGTATCACAGCGATCCGGTCAACGGCTACGACTCGAGCACCTCGCTGCGGGCGTACGGCACCGACACGGGCGGCAACACCAACGTCGTCTGCACCGGGTCGTTCGGCGACGTCAAGGGACTCGACACGTGGACGTACCTGCCGAGCACCACTGCTTCGAGCTCACTCAACGTCAGCGACTCCGCCGACGTGTCGATCACGAAGAGTCACGCCGGCTCGTTCACGGTCGGCCAGAACGGGACGTTCACGCTCACGGTCGCGAACAGCGGGCCCGCGGCCTCGGGGGCTCTGACCGTCACCGACGCATTGCCGTCCGGTCTCGGCTTCGTCTCGGGGACCGGCTCGGGCTGGAGCTGTGCCACGAGCGGTGCGACTGTGACCTGCACGAACAGCACGGGGCTCGCAGCCGGCGGGTCGTCGACGGTCACGCTCGTCGTCTCGGTCAGTGCCGCCGCCGCGCCGTCGACCACGAACACGGTGTCGGTGAGCGCGGCCGTCCCCGATCCCAGCACGGCGAACAACAGCTCGAGCGACAGTGCGACCGTCATCCCGATTCCGAGCGCCGTCGCCGACAGCGCCACGACGCCCGAGGGCGCCCCCGTGACGATCAACGTCGTCGCCAATGACACGATCGGTGTCGGACCGACATCGATCACCGCGCACACGAGCCCAGCGCACGGATCGGTGTCGTGCTCCGCGGCAGCCTGCGTGTACACGCCAAACGCGGGCTACTCCGGCGCCGACTCGTTCCACTACACGATCACGGATGCGAACGGCCGCACCTCGGCTGCCGTCGTGACGATCACCGTCACGCCGCCCGCGCCTCCGGTGGCCGTTCCGCCTGCCTCGCCAGTTGGGCCGCCGCCCGTGACGCCGATCGTGCCGACAGCCGACCTGGAGTCGACCGTCACCGGGCCGGCAACGGCCGTGCCTGGGACGACCGTCGAGATCGATGCGCAAGTCACGAACGTCGGGCCCGGCTCGGCCGCAGCGACCGATGTCACCTTCGTGTTGCCCGCCCACTTCACCGCCCGACCTGGGACGATCGTCATCGACGGCGTCCCCGCGGGTGGCACCTGCCAGATTGCCGGACCCGTGATCGCCTGTCAGCTCGGCACGCTCGTCGCGGGCTCCGTGGTGCAGGTCTCCTGGCAGACGACCGTCTCGAAGTCGGCGCCCGCAGGGGCGCAGGTCGTTCATTCGAACGTGACCTCCACCACCGGCGACCCGGTTCCCGCGAACAACCCCGCCTCGTGGGTGATCAAGCTCGTGAAGCCGTCGCACGCAGTGGGCGTCCCGAAGCTCACGGTGACGACGACGGTCGACCGGAAGACAGTCCGGCCCGGGGAGACGGTGCGAAGCCGCGTAGTCGTGCGCAACACCGGCACGGCGGCAGCAACGCACGTCGTCGTCTGCATGCCGGCACCGGCGAAGGCGGTGTTCACCTCGGCACCCGGGGCGACGTTCAGAAACGGCAGCGCCTGCTGGTCGCTCCGGAGCCTGGCCGCCGGAGCGTCCCACAGCTTTGCGGTCACCTTGCGTGTCGACGCGACGGCTGCACCGGGCCCCCTGCGCACCGTCGCCGTCGTGACCCGCCGTGGAACGACCCGGACGCTGAGCGACGGCGCGATGGTGGTGGTGCTGAAGAAGAGGCCGCCGGCGCGACCCGGGGGCGTGACCGGATGAGCCGAGGCGGGCCGGCGGCGCTCGCCGTGCTCGCCGCGTTCGTCGCCGCGGGGCACGCGCGAGCCGAGCCGGCTGCGCCGAGCAGGGCCGCGGGCGCGGAGGTCGCGAAGGTCGTGACCCTCGCCGCAGTGCGGCCGCGGCCGGGGGCGGGGCCGATCCTGCACCTGCTCGCGACGAGGACCCGCTGGGACGGCCAACCCCAGCAGCTGCTCGTCCTCGGCACGCGCACAGGGCCCGACGGCCGTCCGTGGCTACGGGTCCGGCTGCCCGGGCGCCCGAACGGATCGACCGGCTGGATCCGGCGCGACGCCGTGGTGCTGCACCACGTCTCGTGGTGGCTCGATGTGTCGCTCTCAGAGCGAGTGGTGCGGGTCTATCGCGACGGGGCCCTCGTCCGGGTGATTCGAGCCGTCGTCGGCGCACGCTGGACGCCCACGCCGACCGGGCTGTTCGCCGTCTACGAGCGTGACTCGCAGCCCAGCCCGAACGACTTCGTCGGCCCGTGGGTGATCCAGCTGACCGCGTTCTCGGACGTCCTCGACAACTTCGGCGGCGGCCCCGGCCGCGTCGCGATTCACGGCCGCGGCGGAGCGAGTCTCGCGGATCCGCTCGGCTCCGCGCGTTCGCACGGTTGCGTGCGCGTCGACAACCGCGACGTCGTGTGGCTCGCGCGGACGGCGTTGCCCGGAACGCCCGTGCGGATCCACCGCTGAGGTTCCGTCCTAGAAGCCCATCGCGGCGTTGATCCGCCCTGATGAGACCGCCGCGTTCACCGCGTCGAAGTCTCGGTCGTTCTGATCGGCATAGAGCTCGGCGAAGTCGGCCAGGGCTTGGTCGAACGCGTCGCTCCCTCCCAGGTAGCTGCCGATCGCGACGGGGTCACCCGAGCGAGCATGCGCTTTGGCGAGCGTCCAGCCGCAGACGTCCGCGTAGAAGAACATGCGCTCCGGCTCGAAGGTCTCGACGAGCGCCGAGCCCTTCCCGTCCCACAGTTGGCGGATGTAGAAGTCGCGCGTCACCCCGTCGAGCCCATCGACCTTGAGCCAGCCGAGCATGATGTCGCTCGCGGACTGCATCAGCCGCTGACCTTCGACCACCCGCTGGCCGTGGCTCGCGAACTCGCTCTTGCCGAGGTACGGCTCGAGCACCGACGACTGGGCCTCCTTGAACTGCAGGAACAGCGGGTCGTCGTCGTCGCGCCCGAGCATCAAGCAGATGAATGCGCGGGTGCCCACGCTGCCGACGCCGACCACCTTGCGCGCACCGTCGACATAGCGGAACCGCTCGATCAGACGGCGCCGATCGCCGCTCAGCGTTCGCCGGTACGACCGGATCACGCCGTGCAGGAACTCATGTAGCTCCGCCGCGCTGACCGCGTCTCCGGTCAGCTCGCCGATCGGGACGATCAGTGGAGGGTCGCTGATGATTCGCCGCTCGCCGTCGACGATCTGGGTCAGCTTCGAGAAGGCCCGCATGCTGTCCTTCGCCCGCGCCTTGGCGACGTTGGCCTCGAACTTCTTCCGGTCCCTCTTGCTCGCTTTCGTTTGAAATCGCGCCACCAGGTCGTCGATGTCGATCCGCGCGTACCAGAGGTCGAGCGTCTTCAGCGCGGCGAGGTCTCGCATCGACCTCCGGTACGACTTCGACACCCTCAGACATACCTTCCGGCTCTCCTTCCGGCTGAAGCCGCGATCGCGGCAGGCGACGGCGAAGCTGGCCACCAGACGCTTGACGTCCCACTCGAAGGGGCCTGGGAGCGTCTCGTCGAAGTCGTTGACGCTGAAGACGAGCCGGCGGTCCGGCGCCTCGAAAGCCCCGAAGTTCGACAGGTGCGCATCACCGCACAGCTGGACGTGCAACCCGGTTCTCGGTGTACCGGCGAGGTCCGAAGCCATCAGGTAGGCGCCGCCGCGATAGAACGCGAAGGCCGAGGTGAGCATCCGGCCGTAGCGAATCGGCGCGAGCTCCGGTACCCGCGCCTGGGCCTGCTCCTCCAGCAGGTCGACCGGATCGGGGCGCTGAGGAGCCGCCTCCCACGCGGCGTGAGTCGAAAGGGGGACCTCGGCGCGCGCGGCCTTGCCGCGCGCCGCGCGCTCGGCCACCGTGAAGTGCTCGACCTTTGCAGCCTGGGACATCTTTCCCACGGACCGGTCGGTGCTCATCGCGTTACCCCCTGGGCTTCAGACCTGCATTCTCGCACCGCCGGCCGAGGACGTCGGTGCGGGGTCACCGCTTGTCACGCCTGATCGGGCTTCTCCACTTCGGTGTCGAGGTCGCCTTGGGCTGCGCCCGAGCCGGACTTGCCGCCGCCCGAGCCGCGCAGGACGTAGGCGAACCCGACCGCGATGACCGCGCCGGTGAGCGGTCCGGCCACATAGACCCAGTAGCTGCCGAAGTCACGGCCGACGAGGTCGGGGCCGAACGTGCGAGCCGGATTCATCGACGCGCCCGAGATCGGACTTCCCCACAGCCCGGCCAAGGCGATGTAGGCGCCGACACCGATCGCACCGAAGATCCCGATGTTCTGCGCACCCGACGCGGTCCCGAGGATCACGCTCACGAGGCCCAGCGTCAGAAGCGCCTCCATCAGGTAGGCCTGCCAGCCCGAGTAGCTGCTCGCCGGGTAGTTCGACCCGAACTTCGCCGACACCTTGATGACCTCGTGCAGCAGCAGCGCGGCGAGCGATGCGCCGACGAGTTGCACGATCACGTACCCGGGCACCCGGCGCCAGGGAAAGTCCCCGCGCAGCGAGAAAGCGACGCTGACCGCCGGATTCAGGTGCGCGCCCGAGACCTTGCCCATGAACATGATGACTCCCATCACCATCAGCCCCGGCGCAACCACTGCCGCGGTACGGGTGATCGTGTTCGGGAAGGCCTCGCCCATCATCCCTCCACCCGCAGCGACGATGACCAGCAGAAATGTTCCGTAGAGCTCCGAGAACAGACGCCGCCACTCCTGGTTGGGATCCTGGAAGTTCGCCAACGGCTCCGTGATGTCCCGGTCGATCAAGGCCAGGACACCCGACTCCGCGCGACTCAACGACTCGGCCACAACTCAACTCCTTTTGCATCGCTCGATGGACTTGGCTCCGCGGGCACTCTGTCAAACTTCTGCCGCAGCGACTACCCGCCGGGTGAACCGGTCGGGATGGGCGCGACTACGAAATGGCTGTTGTCGATCTGAACGCCGACCTGGGCGAGGGTTTCGCCGCCGATGCGGCGCTGCTCTCGCTCGTGACGAGCGCGAACATCGCCTGCGGCTTCCACGCCGGAGACTTCCGGACGATGCGCACGGCGTGCGCCGACGCTGTGGCCGCGGGTGTCGCGATCGGCGCGCACGTGTCGTACCGCGACCGCGACGGGTTCGGACGCCGTGCGCTCGACGTCGACGCAGCGACGGTCGCTGCCGACGCCGCCGAGCAGATCGCAGCGCTCGAGACGGCAGCCTCGGCAGTCGACGGTCGGGTCGCATACCTGAAACCGCACGGCGCCCTCTATCACCGCACCACCAGGGACCGGGACTGTGCCGACGCCCTGGTCGCTGCGGCCCGTGAAGCAACTGGCGGGCCGCTCGCCGTCCTCGGGCTCCCCGGCTCGGTGCTCCTCGAACGAGCTCGTGCGGCGGGGCTCCTCGCGGTCGCCGAGGGCTTCGCCGACCGCGCGTACGCCGCCGACGGATCGCTCGTCGCGCGCACAGAGCCCGGCGCGGTGCTCGAGCCGGACGATGCGGCGCGACAGGCGGTCGCGGTCGCAGAGGGGCGGCTCGGCGGCGGCGTACGCTCGATCTGCATCCACAGCGATACCGCGGGCGCGGCCGCGTTGGCAACGCGGGTGCGCGACGCACTTGTCGGGGCGCACATCGAGTTGCGCGCGTTCACATGACGGCGGTCGTGCGTCCGGCAGGTGACCGCGGTGCGTTGATCGACGTCGCCGACAACGCGACCGCAGTGAACGTGGCACGGGCGCTGGCCGGGCGGGCGGATCTGGTCGACGTCGTCCCCGGTCATCGCACCGTCCTCGTGACCTGGCGTCGAGAACGGCCGCGCGACCTCGATGAGGTTGTCGCGAACGCAGGCGTAACTGGTGCGCCGCTTGACGCGGATCGCTGCATCGAGATCCCGGTCAGCTACGACGGCCTCGACCTGGACGACGTCGCGCGGATCGTCGGCCTCTCGCCGGAAGAGGTGGTCGTGCGGCACGCCGCGCCCGAGTACACGGTGGGCTTTCTCGGATTCGCGCCCGGGTTCGCCTATCTGCTCGGAGGTGACGAGCGGCTGGAGGTGCCGCGGCTCTCTCGGCCGCGCCCCCGCGTCACGGCGGGGACCGTTGCGATCGCAGGGCCGTACTCGAGCGTCTATCCGCGTGAGTCACCAGGAGGCTGGCGGCTGCTTGGGCACACGTCCCTCATGCTGTTCGATGCAGGACGGGAGTCGCCGGCCCTTCTTCAGTGCGGCGACCGGGTGCGCTTCGTCCGGGGATGAGCGAGATCGCGGTGATCCGCGCCGGCCCACTGACGACCGTCCAGGACCGCGGGCGCCCCGGCTTCGCACATCTGGGCGTGCCGCCGTCGGGCGCGGCCGACCCGGGCGCGCTCGAGCTCGGAAACCGCATCGTCGGCAACGACCCGGGAGCGGCCGCGCTGGAGGCAACGCTCCATGGGCCCGTGCTGCGCTTCGCCGAGCCGGCGCTGGTCACCGTCACGGGCGCCGAAGCGGGGGCGTCGATCTCGGGCCGTCCGGTCGAGCTCGGGACGCTCGCCGAGGTACCGGCGGGCGGACTGCTCGAGGTGGGGAGCTGTCGCCGTGGCGTTCGCGCCTACGTCTGTATCCCCGGAGGCGTCGCGGTCGAGCCGACGCTCGGCAGCCGCTCCTACGATCAGTTGACGGGACTCGGGCCGCCGCCGCTGCGGGACGGCGACGTGCTCCCGATCGGAATCGCGGCCGGTCTGCCGCAAGATGCACCGACCCGGGTCGACGCGCCGCCGCTCGAACCGGTCCTGCGCATCTCACCAGGCCCACGCGACGACTGGTTTCCGCCGGAGGCGCTGGCGGCGCTCACGGCGACTGCCTGGCGGGTCAGCTCTGCCTCCAATCGAGTCGGCATCCGGCTCGAGGGACCGCCGCTCGCGCGGCTCGACCGGGGCGAGCTCCTCTCCGAGGGCCTCGTCACCGGCGCGATTCAGGTGCCGCCGTCGGGACAGCCGATCCTGCTCGGCCCCGACCACCCGACCACCGGCGGCTACCCGGTGATCGCGGTCGTCTGCGCCGTCGATGTGGCGCTCGCCGGTCAACTCGCACCCGGCTCGACGGTGCGCTTCTCCCTGTGAGTGTCACTACGCTGCGACATGCGGCCCGCATCACCACCTAGCGTCGGCATGACTTCACGTTCGCTGCTGTCGCGCGTCGCGATGCTGTTCGAGGCGTGAAGCTGCTCGTGACCAATTGCGCTTGACGCTCGTTCAGGTGCTGCCGGCGATGTGGATCTGGGTGGCCATGTTCGACCTGAAGGCTCACGCCTTGCACGGCAAGTCGTTCCACGTCATCCGCGACCGATCCTCGTCCCGATCATCGCCGCGATCGTTGCGATCACCGCAGCCAGCTTCTTCCTCAACGCCGTCTTCGCGTTCGCGATCTCCAAGCCGGGCAAGCCCGAGATTCAGCCGGCAATCGCGAAGGCACGGAAGCATCACCGCACCGTGCTGGCTCCGGCGCTGTGATCGGCTGCTCTCGTTCTCGACGCCGTTGTGACCAGATGGCTCGCCGTGGTTCGGCTTGAGCCTCGGCATCGTCGTGGCGATCATGATGGTCAGCTATGTGGCGATCCCGTCGCGGCTGATCGGATGAAGACCACATACGCAAAGGCGACAAGCTGAAGGCGACCGCCGTCGGGTTTCCTTGCGCGATGGTGTGCGCGCCTCCGTATGTCCTCGCCGGATCGGCCTCCTGATGCTCGGTTCCCACACCTCTTCTTCCTCGGATCGTCTTCGTGTCCGTCGGCCTGGTGCTCAAGCCGACGCCACCAGCGCCGTCAAGCCGTCAAATGAGCGCCAAACTCGTCGCCGGCCAACCGGTCGGTAGCGCATCAGTCGAACAGGCGCGCAGGCGCAGGGACCGCGAGCGGCGATGGTAGTGCAGCGGTGGTCTCTGCCGCCGCCTGACATTGGCCCACCGGTCGATGACACAGTCGACTCGGCGGGAGGTTGGTGGGGCCGGCGCGCAACAGTCTTCGTGTTCCGGTGGCCTGATCCGGCTTGCGCTCTACGACCCTGCGCACATCCCTGAGCGCCTACGATCTACTCGGTCGACAAGCAAGCGGAAGGCGCTCGAGCATGGCGCAGCGGCGCGGCGGCCGAGCCCGAGACGCCGTTGGCGTCCTTGCAGACACGCAACGCCGTCGCACTGTCAGCACTGCGCGTGTGATGGCGCCGTCGCCGGACGCCGTTCTTCATCGCTCTCGTTCCTGCCTATATCGCGTTTCTGCGCCAGGAGGTGCGGTTTCACCTCGGGTGGCGGCGCTCTACGGAGACCCTCCGACCGGAATCGCCGCCGACTTCCTCGTCCTGCGCGCGTCCACAAAGACACAGAGCGGGCACTCGCCGAACTGGCTGTGGTTCGCGCCAACCCGCTCCCGGCGCATCGCGAACGCACACCGCTCAAGTCGTGGTACGAAGTCGTCGTCAGCATCCTGATCCTCGCCGGCTTCATGCAAGCGCCCGACGAGGACGGTCCGGCGCAGTTGACCGCCGGTCAGAAGCTGCTGCGCGCGGTGCGCTTGTCGTGCCGGGACGATTATGTGAGTGTCCCCCGCCCTGCCCCCCCAGTGATGTCCAACTAGTCTCTCAACGGTTCGTGATCGATTGATTCCGGCGGGCGGGCGACGAGGAGGGATCCGATGGGCAAGACTGAGGCAGCATCCGTTCGTAAGGGGGACGTCCAGTCGGGTAAGGCAGGACGCGTCGAGCATCTGAGCGAGGCAGAGCGGGCGGCGAGAGGGAAGGCGGCGCGGGCGGAGGTTCCTCGTTCCGCGCATGCCGTGTGGGAGCCGCCGGCGGAGCGGCCGAGTCCGGTCGATCTGCTCGAGGAGCAGGCGAAGACGCGGGTGCCGGAGTTGGTGCCGATCCGCTACGGGCGGATGCTCGTCTCCGCGTTCACGTTCTACCGGGGGGCGGCCTACCTGATGGCGTCCGACCTCTCGGGCCTGCCGAGAACCAGCCTGCGTGCGCAGCTGTGCGGCGATGCGCACCTCTCGAATTTCGGCGCCTATGCGGCGCCTGACCGGCGGCTTGTGTTCAGCGTCAACGACTTCGACGAGACGCTCCCCGGGCCCGTTCGAGTGGGATGTGAAGCGGCTGGCCGCGAGTTTTGCCGTGGCGGGCCGCGACCGTGGATTCGACGACAAGCAGCGAGAGAGCGTCAACCTCGCCGTTGGCCGCTCCTACCGGGAGTGGATGGCACGGTTCGCCGGGATGCGCAACCTCGACCTCTGGTATGCGCGTGTGGACGTCGATGCGCTGCTTGCACAGTTTCAGACCATCGCGACCGCAGCGGAGCGCAAGCGGGCAGAGAAGAACCTCGCCAAGACGAAGACGAAGGACAGCCTGAAGGCGTTTGCGAAGCTGACGGAGGTCGTGGACGGCGAGCGTCGGATCGTCGCCGACCCACCGGTCGTGACGCCGATCGAGGACATTCTGGGCGACCGTGCGGACGAGTTCGACGCGTTCCTGCACGGCGTGATTCGCTCCTATCGGCGAACACTCAGCGGCGACCGTCGCAAGCTGCTGGAGCGCTACCGCTACGTCCATGCGGCCCGGAAGGTCGTGGGCGTCGGCAGCGTCGGCACCCGCGCATTCATCATGCTGCTGGTCGGCCGTAACGATGACGACCCGCTCTTTCTGCAGTTCAAGGAAGCGGAAGCCTCGGTGCTCGAGCCGTTCCTCGGGAAGAGCGAGTTCGCGAACCATGGCCAGCGGGTTGTCGAGGGTCAGCGCCTGACCCAGGCGGCGAGCGACATCATGCTCGGCCATATCCGCGCCGAAGGCGTTGACAGTGTGGAGCGCGATTTCTACGTCCGCCAGCTCTGGGACGCCAAGGGCTCCGCGCTGGTCGACCTGATGGAACCGCCGGTCCTGCGCGCCTACGCGGGCGCCTGCGGCGCCGAGCTCGCGCGTGCGCATGCCCGCTCGGGAGACGCGATCGCGGTCGCGAGCTACCTCGGCAACAGCGAGACCTTCGACCGGGCGATAGCGCAGTTCGCCGAGTCGTACGCCGACCAGAACGAACGCGACTACGAGACCCTCACAAAGGCCGCGAGCGCCGGAAAGATCCAGACCGAGACCGGCGTCTAGTAACACCTCTGGTTTTCGAGCCCGTCGAGCCGTTGCAACCGGCGTGGGCCACGTTCCAGGGCATCTGGACTGCCTTATCTCTTGACCCGGAAGTCGTTGCCCGGGCCCCGCGTCGACGACCGGAGCCCGGGCAGGCACAGCCCCCATGATTCAAGAGGAAGGGCTTGAATCGATCCCGAAGCTATACAAATGGAAGTAAGACTGCAACCTCGAGTCCGGAGCTTCTGACGATCAGACATGCCGCCGACCTCGAAGTTCAGGGTGATCGAGCGGACTTCGAGAGCACGCTACGGAGCGTCGCCATCTTCATCGAATCCCAATCTGGGTTGGCTACGGTGCGGTCTGGATGATCGAGGCAGCCGGGCTGACGAAGGACTACGGGTCGAAGCGGGCGGTCGAAGATCTCTCCTTCACGGTCGTGCCGGGCGTCGTCACGGGGTTCCTGGGCCCGAACGGATCGGGCAAATCGACCACGATGCGCCTCATTCTCGGCCTCGACGCGCCGACGAAGGGCGACGTGACCGTCAACGGCAAGCACTACCGGGATCATGTCGCGCCCTTGCACGAGGTCGGCGCGCTGCTCGAGGCGCGCTCGGTGCACACCGGCCGTTCGGCGGAGAACCATCTGCTCGCGCTGGCGCAGACCCACGGCATCTCGAAGAGGCGCGTTGCCGAACTGATCGACCTGGTCGGCCTGCACGATGTTGCAAGGAAGCGCGCAGGGCAATTCTCGCTCGGCATGGGTCAACGGCTGGGGATCGCGACCGCGCTGCTCGGCGACCCCTCGACGGTGATGCTCGACGAGCCGGTGAACGGCCTCGACCCCGAGGGCATCCACTGGATGCGCAACCTCCTGAAGCAACTGGCAGCGGAGGGACGGACCGTGTTCGTCTCTTCGCACCTGATGAGCGAGATGGCGCTGACGGCCGATCATCTGATCGTGATCGGGCGCGGACGGCTGATCGCCGACGTGGGCGTCGAGGAGTTCATCCAGGGTGCGTCGAAGAACGTCGTGCGCGTACGCTCGCCACAAGCGGCCGCGCTGCGCGACCTGCTCGTCGGTCCGGATGTCACCGTGGGCGATGTCGAGCCGGGGCTGCTCGAGGTGGGCGGACTGACGGCGGAGCAGATCGGCGACCTGGCTGCCGAGCACGGCCTGCGCCTGCACGAGTTGACGCCGCAGCAGGCGTCCCTCGAGGAGGCGTTCATGGAGTTGACGCGCGACGACATCGAGTACCACGCCTCACTCGGGCAGGAGGTCGCGGTGTGAGCGCCGTTCCGGCGATCCCGCCGCTGGCGCACGCGGGGCGAGTCACGCAGATGCGTGTCGCCGTGGCCGAGTGGACGAAGATCCGCTCGGTTCGCTCGACGCGCTGGTCGCTCGCCGTCGCCGTCCTGCTCACTGTGGGGCTGCCGTGCCTGTTCGCTGCGGTGACGGCATCGCATTGGAGTCACATGAGCCCGCAAGAGCAGGCAAACCGCCATCCGCTCGAGATCGCGACCGCGGGTGTCAATTTGTCTCAACTCGCGATCGCGGTGCTGGCGGTGCTGACGATCACGGCCGAGTACTCGACCGGCATGATCCGGGCGAGCTTCACGGCTGTTCCGAAGCGGCTGCCGGTTCTCTGGGCGAAGCTCGCCGTGTTCTCGCTCGTGACCTTCGTGCTCGCGCTGCCGTCGGTGTTCGTCGCCTTCTGGGCGAGCCAGGCGATCCTGCACGCGCAGCCCACGCTGCAGACCTCGCTCTCCGACCCAGGCGTGACGCGGACGGTGATCGGTGGCGCGATCTACCTCGTGCTGATCGGGCTCTTCGCGATGGCGCTCGGCGCGATCATCCGCAACACCGCAGGCGGGATCTCGATCTTCGCGGCGATCTTCTTCGTCATCCCGCCGCTGATGAACATCCTGCCGTCGAGCTGGAACACCGCCATCAGCCCGTACCTGCCGGACGCAGCCGCGCGGGCGATCTTTCAGCTGACGCACGATTCGGGCTCGCTCGGCCCGGGGCCCGGCGTGCTGCTCTTCCTCGGCTACTGCGCGCTCGCAATCGCCGTCGCGGCCGTGCTCCTCGTGCGCCGCGACACCTAGCGCCTTTCTGCTGATCACCACGGCAGGTGGACGGACCTCGGGTTCGAGTCATCACGGTTTCCCCGGATGGAGCGGCAGGGCCGAGGTTGTAGCGTCGGCCCTAACCGAAAGAAGGGGGAAGAGCCATGAAGGCCTATGCGCTTCTGGCATTCCTTGCGGCTGTGCTGGCACTCGTCGTGCCGGCCGCCTCTTCGGCGGACGACCCTCAGGGGTGCGGCGCCGCAGAGTGCATCGGAAACATGCCGGTTGTGCCCTCGCTCGATCCCGAGTGGAGTGCGAGCTTCGTGCCGCCGGCGCTACCGCACATGCGCAAGGCGGCGGCGTGCATCCCGACCGACGTCGTCTTCTACGCACCGACCGACTGGTTGCGAATCGCCCAGAAGATGCGGGCGAACATGTCGCTGTGCGCGAACTACTACGTCTCGATTCCGCCGCTCGCCGCGGACAAGACGAAGCCGCGGGGACCGAACCAGGCGCCGTTGATCAGGGCGCTCGGCTCGCAGTTCCACGCTGTGAACGAGGTCAACGTCACCGACACCACCTCGTGGAAGAAGTGGGTCGCCGACGGCACCGGCAGCTGGTACGACGCCGGGGTCGAGGCTCGCCGGAGGATGGACGCGCCGACCGTCGGCGGGTTCGACCCGGTAGCCGGTGACATCTGGGCCGTCAACGAGTTCACATCGGCGGTTCGCGCGGGCACAGGCACGAGCCGCCAGAACATGCGCGACTTCGTCCACGGCCTCTACGACGGCGACGGCGGCCCCCAGGTCAAGGGCCTCGTCTGGATCAGCAACATGGGCCAGGGGACGACGTTCTTCGACACGTACAGGGCGAACCTCAAGGGCTGGCTCGCCGACCAGGCGTTCTGGTCCGACATGTCGCAGTACGTGCGCTTCGTCTCGCAGGAAGCCTACGGCCGCATCGACAAGTGGGCCGTGCCCGGCACCACGCCGCAGGACCGCCTCGTCCCGACGGCCGACTACCTGCAGCACTACGTCGACTTCTCGGGCGCCGGCGCGTACGTGGTCGGTGACACCGCGTCGTACCTCGCGGATGCGGACGCACCAGTGGGGAACGCCGCATGGTCGTCGTCGACATACGAGTGGCCGTCACCGGCGGTCGACTACACGCTTGCCGCGGCATACACCGCCGGGCAGGTGTACGCGTTCCGTCATGAGCAGGACGGCCGCTCGAGCCAGGCATTCGGCTTCGCCTGGAGCCCGGCGAACCCGGGGCTGACGACGACCGACTTCAACACCAAGTCGGGGTTCATCGCCGACACGATCGCCGCTGCGATCCATGCGAGCGACGCTCCGTCAGCCGAACCAGGCCTCGGTGCATGCGGTGCGGATCTCGCGTGGTGCACCGGCGATCTGCCCGGCGCATCCTTCAACACCGCGTGGCGCATCTTCCACGACTGGACGCAGCCGACCGCCGGGCCGACGACAGCGATCGTCCAGGAGGGCGTCGCGCAGTCCGTTCCGCTCTCGGCCGCGGATCCGGACCCGGGCCAGCAGCTGACGTTCTCGGTCGTCACGCCGCCGCTGCACGGCACGGCGACGACCGACGGGAGCGCGGCTGCGCTGTACACGCCTGCGCCGGGCTACTTCGGCGCGGACTCGTTCACGTTCCGGGCGAACGACGGTTGGCTGAACTCGAACGTCGCGACCGTGACGTTGTCTGTCAACGCTCCACCGGTCGTCACACTCGCGCCGGCCGGCCCGGTGAACGAGGGAGCGGCTCCGGTGACGCTCACCCCGACCGCCAGTGATCCGGACGGCGACCCGATCACCTACACGTGGACGGGCGCGACGCCTGTCGCGACGGGTGAGACGGCGACCTTCGCCGCGGACGACGGCCCTGCGATCGCCAAGGTCGCGGTGGCGGTTGCCGACGGCCGCGGCGGCAGCGCGAAGGCGACGATCGACGTGGTCGTGAACAACGTGCCGCCGACCGCCACAGCAGATGCGGTTGCCGCCGTCCCGTGGGGCGTGCCGGCGACGTTGACCGGGCACGCGAGTGATCCGAGCTCGGCCGACTCCGAGAGCCTCGTCGTTCATTGGTCGTTCGGCGACGGAAGCGGAGCGGACACGCTCGAAGCCATGCACTCCTACGCCGATCCTGGGACCTACACCGCGACGTTCGCCGTGCACGACAAGGACGGCGGCGTCGGCTCCGACACGACCACGGTCACCGTCCTGCCGCGCGCGTCGCAGCTCGCTGCGACGACACACGCGACGGTCGACGCCGCTTCTGCGGTCGTCGGCGCGCGGTTCGGCGACGTCACCGACCCCGAGTCCGCTCGTGTCGGCGGCCATGTGGTCACGCTCGCCATTGGCGGTTCGAGCTGCACCGCTACGACGAACGTCTCGGGCGATGCGCAGTGCACGCTCGGGTCGCCGCCTCCGCTCGGGCACTCGACGGTGACGGCACGGTTCGACGGCGACTCGCTGTACACGGGGTCGTCGACGAGCTCCTCGACGCTCGTGTACCGGTTCCCGGCCGGCGGTGCTTTCGCCATCGGCGACGGCTCCGTCAGGGGAGCGGTCACGTTCTGGAGCCCGATGTGGTGGATCGGCAACACGCTGTCCGGTGGCCCGGCCCCCGCGAGCTTCAAGGGGTTCGCGACGCACGTCGGCGATGCGTGGGTTGCCTCGCCCGGCTTCGGCCACGCTCCTGCAGCGGTGCCGGAGTGGATGGGAGTCCTGGTCGCCTCGAAGGTCGAGAAGGCCGGCTCGCTGATCACGGTGACCACCACGAAGATGGTCGTCGTGCACGTCGAGCTCTACGACCCGGCTCTGATGGGGCTCGGCAGGATCGCCGCGCCGATCGGATGACCCTGAGCTGCGCAGGCTCCCGTCTCGGCGGGGGCCTGCGCAGGCCCCCTAGATCGGGGCGCTCTCGAGCGCCTCCGGCGGCAGCAACCGTCGAGTCTCCCAGCGCCGCGCCATGAAGGCGCTGAGCGAGATGAGCACCGCGAGCGCGAAGACGACCAGGTCACCGCGCGGCAGGCGCGTGACGAGCTCCATGCCGGCGCCCACGAGGCCGGCCATCGGGATCGTGAAGATCCAGGCGAGCACGATGTTCCCGGCGACGCCCCAGCGGACGGCGTGCAGGCCGCGCGTCGCGCCTGAGCCCATCACCGAGCCGGAGATCACGTGAGTCGTCGAGACCGGGTAGCCGAAGTGCGCAGTCGTCCAGAGGATCAGCGCGCACCCGGTCTGGGCCGCGAAGCCCTGTGGAGCGTCGATCTTGGCGATCCGCGTCCCGAGCGTGCGGATGATCCGCCAGCCGCCCGCGTACGTACCTGCCGACATCGAGAGCGCCGCACAGAAGATCACCCAGGTCGGCGGCCGCGTGAAGTCCGCGCTCAGGTGGCCGGACACGACGAGAGCGAGGGCGATGATGCCCATCGTCTTCTGCGCGTCGTTGGTGCCGTGGGCGAGAGCGACGAAACCGCCGGAGAAGAGCTGACCGAAGCGGAAGCTGCGACCCACCCGTGCGGGCGAGCGCCTGGCGACCAGCCACACGATCAGCATCATCAGTACGAACGCGACTGCAAGCCCGGCGAACGGTGCGATCAGGGACGGTTTCAGCACCTTCTGCCAGAGGCCCGACCACTCCACGACGTCCCAGCCCTGCGCCACGATCGCCGAGCCCATCACCCCGCCGATCAACGCGTGGCTCGAGCTGGACGGCAGGCCGAGATACCAGGTGACCAGGTTCCAGGTGATCGCCCCGACCAGGCCCGCGAGCAGGATGTTCAACGTGATCGCGCTGGGGTCGACGATCCCCTTGGCGACCGTCGCGGCCACCTTGAACGAGATGAAGGCGCCGGCGAAGTTGAGCACGGCCGCCATCGCGACCGCGCTGCGTGGCGAGAGCGCCCGCGTCGAGACGCTCGTCGCGATCGAGTTCGCGGTGTCGTGGAAGCCGTTCGTGAAGTCGAAGAACAGCGCCACCGCAATGACGGCAGCGAGCGTCACGTTCATCGCAGTCGCCCTACGCGTTCTTGACGACGATGTTCGCGATCACGTTGGCGGCCGTCTCGCAGGCGTCGAGCGCGCGCTCGAGCGCCTCGTAGATGTCCTTCCAGCGGATCACGATCAGCGGGTCGATGCGGTCGTCGCGGAAGAGCGACGCGAGGGCCTCTCGGAGGATGTGGTCCCCCTGGTCCTCGAGTTCTTTCAGCTTGATCAGCGCCTCCTGCACGCCGTTCATCCCCTTCAGGTTGTTGCAAGCGATCGACAGCTGCTCCACGGCCTTGACGTTGATCGCGCACTGCTCGACCGCATAGCGGGCCGGCATCGCGACTCCGTACAGGCCGAGCAGGTCGGAGGCCTCTTCGAGGTAGTCGACGACGTCGTCGATCTCCGTTGCGAGCTGGTAGATGTCGTCGCGGTCGAACGGCGTCAGGTACTGGGTGTTGAGGAGGACGATCAGGTCGCGGGTGATGGCGTCCCCGATCGTCTCGGCTGCCTTCACCTCGTCCTGGGTAACGCCCGAGTTCGGGTGCTCCCGAAAACGGCGCTCGACGAGCCGCGCCGCCTCCAGCGCGTTCTCGCCCGCTCCCGCGAACAGCACGAAGAACTCCGTCGTTCTCGGGGTCAGCGAGATCTTCATTTCGGGCGCAAGATAGCCAGTCCGAGCGGAACCTCGGTGGGGAGGCGGCTAGACCCTCTCGAGCGCGCGCCGAGCCAGCACCTGCGCGAGGTGCGCGCGGTACTCGCCGGTGGCGCTCGCGTCGGTCGGCGGCTCCGTGTCGTCGGCGGCATGCGCAGCTGCGTCGGCGGGCGAGGCTCCGCCTGCGACCGCGTCCTCGACGCTTCTCGCGCGAAGCGGTGTCGGCCCCATGCTCGTCAGGCCGACCTGCACACGGCCTGCGACCAGGGCTGCAGCGACGCCGACCGTCGCCCAGTCGTGTGCCCGCCGCACGTGCTTGAGGTAGATACCGCGCGCCGTCGGGACGCGAATCTCGGTCAGCACCTCGTTGTGTGCGAGGGCGGTCTCGAACGGGCCGGAGAAGAACTCCACCGCCGGGATCACCCTGGCGCCGCTCGGCCCATGGGCGACGAACTCGGCGTCGAGCGTGAGCAGGATCGTTCCCAGGTCGGACGCCGGATCGCCGTGCGCGGCCGAGCCCCCGATCGTGCCACGGTGGCGCACCTGCGGGTCGCCGATCTGCGCCGCGGCTTCTCCGAGGAGCGCGCAGTGCCGTGCGAGTAGGGGATCGCGGACGATCTCCGCGTGGCGGGTCAGGGCTCCGATCGCGATGCGGTCGCCGTCCTCGCGGACATAGCGCAGATCGTCGAGACGGCCGATGTCGACGAGCAGGGACGGGCGGGCGAAGCGCAGTCGCATGGCCGGGATGAGCGAGTGCCCGCCGGCGAGGAGCTTCGCGTCGTCGTCCCGGCCGAGCAGTGCGATCGCCTCGTCGACCGACTTCGGCCGTTCGTAGTCGAAGGCGGCAGGGATCATGCTCCGGCCCTCGCCGCTGCCTGCACCGCCTGGACGATGTTGTGGTACCCGGTGCAGCGGCAGAGGTTGCCCTCGAGCCCCTCGCGGATCTCGGCCTCGGACGGGTCCGGGTTCTCCTTGAGGAGCGAGATCGTCGCCAGCACGAACCCCGGTGTGCAGTAGCCGCACTGCAGCGCGTGCTGCTCGTGGAACGCCTGCTGGACCGGATGCAGCTCGTCGTCGCCCGTGAGACCTTCGACCGTCGTCACGTCGCAGCCGTCGGCCTGCACCGCGAGGACGGTGCACGACTTGACGGATTCGCCGTCGAGCAGCACCGTGCACGCCCCGCACGAGCTCGTGTCGCAGCCGACGTTGGTTCCCTTCAGGCCCAGCTGGTCGCGCACGAAATACGCGAGCAGCTGGCGCGGCTCGACGTCCACCTCGTGCACCGAGTCGTTCACCGTCACGGAGATCCTCGTCAACGCTTCGCCTCCTCCAGAGCACGCCACACGTTCTCGCCGTTGGCAGGCATGTCGATGTTGCGCACGCCGAACGGCGCGAGCGCGTCGACGACTGCGTTGTGGACTGCGGGCGTCGCGCCGATCGTCCCCGATTCGCCGATCCCTTTTGCGCCCAGTGCGTTCAGAGGGGTCGGCGTCTCCATCTCGACCGCCTCCCACGACGGGAGGTCCGCCGCCGACGGGAACGCGTAGCCGACGAGGGTGCCGGTCAGCGGGTTCCCGTCCTCGTCGTAGACGAAGGTCTCGTAGAGCGCCTGTGCGACGCCGGTCGCGACTCCTCCGTGCACCTGCCCTTGTGCAATCAGCGGGTTGATCAGCGTGCCCGCGTCGTCGACC
Source organism: uncultured Thermoleophilia bacterium (assembly GCA_963821575.1). Taxonomy (GTDB): domain Bacteria; phylum Actinomycetota; class Thermoleophilia; order Gaiellales; family Gaiellaceae; genus PALSA-600. Next base: position 42,314 of record CAWGEJ010000007.1, on the reverse strand, counting down.
GCGACGAGCCGCTGCAGCTCCACCCGCCCGGTCTCCGTGTCGACCTCGACGACGGCGACGTGGGCGCCGAACGGGAAGCTGGGCGCCGACTTGAACTCGCGGTCGGCCTTCAGCTCGGCGATCCGCCCATCGGCCGTCGCGCGCGAGGCGAGCTCCACCCACGAGAACGCGGCCGAGGGATCGCCCGCGACGTGCAGGCGGCTGAGGCCCGCATCGAGCACGATGTCCGCGGAGCTGGCTTCGAGGTAGTCGGCGACCAGCTGCTTCGCCCGCTCGACGACGTCGTCGGCGGCGAGCCTCGCGGCGGTGCCGCCGATCTGGGTCGACTTGGACGCGTAGGTCCCCGTTCCCTTGGCGACGTCGTCGGTGTCACCCTTCTGCACCGTCACCTGCGCGAGCGGCAAGCCGAGCCGCTCGGCCACGATCATCGCGAACGTCGTCTCGTGGCCCTGACCGTGGGAGAACGATCCGGTGCGGAGAATCGCGCTTCCGTCCGGCATGATCTCGACCTCGCCGAACTCGGCCTCGTCGACGCCGTTCGTGATCTCGACGTAGCAGGAGAGGCCGATCCCGAGCTGCACCGCCTCGCCCTCGCTGCGCCGTCGTCGCTGCTCCTGGCGCAGTTCGTCATAGCCGACGGATCGCAGCACGAGCTCGAGCGCTCCTTCGTAGTCGCCCGAGTCGTAGGCGGCGTGGGACGCGGTCGTGTGTGGAAACGCGTCCTTCGGGATGAAGTTCTGCCTTCTGACCTCCGCCGGATCCATGTCGAGCTCGGCGGCGAACATGTCCATCGCGCGCTCGATCGCCTGCGCCGCCTCGGGCCTGCCGGCGCCGCGGAAGGCCGAGATCGGCGTCGTGTTCGTCACCACCGAGCAGCCCTCGAACTCGATCCGTGGGATCGCGTACACGCCGCTCGCCATCAGTCCGGTCAGGCCCGGCAGAACCGCCCCGAGCAGCGGGTAGGCGCCGCAATCCTGGAGCGCCTCGAGCCGGTAGGCGAGCACCTTGCCGTCGCGTGTCCCACCGATGGTGAACGTCAGATGCTCGGCGCGGCCGTGGGGGAGCGCGACCATGCTTTCGCTGCGCGTCTCCGTCCAGCGCACGGGTCGTCCGAGGCGGCGCGCGAGCCAGGCGACCAGCACGTCCTCGGCGTTAAGCATCTTCGCGCCGAAGCCGCCGCCGACGTCCGGTGCGACGACGCGGATCTGCCCCGGGTCGAGCCCGAGCATCCCGGCGAGCGCCATGCGGTCCTGGTGTGGGGTCTGCGTGGAGAGCCAGGCGGTGAGCCGGCCGTCCGGCCCGACCTCCGCGGCCGCCGAGCGTGGCTCGAGCGGGCAGGGCGCCATGCGCTGGCTGACGAGCGGTCCCGAGACGACCACGTCGCAGCCGTCGAACAGGGAGGCGTCGTGGTCGGGCGAGCCGGCGCGGGCTGCAACGTTCGTGCCGGCTCCCGGAAAGAGCAGCACCTCGTCCTGCACGGCGTCCTGTGGTGCGACGACGGCCGGCAGGGGGTCGTAGTCGACAGCGACGAGCTCTGCGGCGTCCGCGCCGGTGGCGCGGTCGTCGCTGATCACGATCGCGATGATGTCGCCGACGAACCGCACGCGATCGCGAGCGAGGAGCGGGCGTCCCATTTCCGCGTTCAGGCCGGGGAACGGCGGCGGCCCGAACTGCCCGAGCTCCAGGTCGGCCGCCGTCAAGACCTGCACGTTCGGGAGCGCCTCGGCCTCGGTCGCATCGACGCCGGAGATCGCGGCGTGGGCGAGCAGCGAGCGGACGAACGTGACCGCGAGTGCACCTTCGAGAGGCAGGTTCTCGACGTAGCGGCCTTCGCCGCGGAGAAAGCGAGGGTCCTCCTTGCGAAGGACGCGGTTTCCGAGAATGCTCAAGGGGCGCCAGCCTAGCGCCCGCGCCGGGCGTGAACAACTATCGCGAAGCAGAGACAGCCTGCTCGACGGCGCTGCCGGCAGGCGAAGGAGCGGGAGCGGCTTCTCGGAGCAGCCGGCGCCAGCCGGTCAGCACGTCGTGCACCGCCGCGGCGCCCACGACCGGCTCGGCGGGCATCGGCAGCCCGACCGGATGGAGGATGAACGCCCTCGTTTGCGGGCCGCCCATCCCGCCGTGGAAGGAGATCAGCTCCTCGAACGCGCAGCCCTCTCCGACCTCGTGGTCGTAGAAGCTGTTGATCATGATGTCGGCGACGTGTGCGAACCCGTCCGTGCGCCGCAGGTGGTCGGGCGCGTTCGGCGAGAACGGCGCGAGCGGGTCGTCACCCTCCACCCGGCCGTCGGCGAGGTGGTGCGTCCCGTCCGAGCCGAGGGCGACGGGCCCGTGCTCCGCGGAGTGGACGAGCAGGAAGCCGATGTGCGGATGCGCCCGCAGCTCCGCGATCAGCCGAGGGTGGCGCTTCTCGATCTCCTCGAGGGTGAGGCGGCGCTTCTCCTCCATCAGATAGACGAGGCCGAGATTTCCCGAGCCGAGGACGACGACGTCCTCACCGCTGATGTCGTTCTTGTCCCGCTTCTTGTGCTTCTTCGAGCCCACGGCCTCACCGAGCGCGTGGCCGGCCATCTTGTCGTTCTCGTCGCCGCCGCGCATCGGGGACACGCGGCGCGACTCGACGGCTCCGCGCACGAGCTCGTCGAGCCCGTAGCCGTTGCGCTGCTTGAACGTGGCCCCCTGTGTCTGGCCGTGATCAGAGAGGACGACGATCTCGTAGGGGCGCGCTGCATACCGGCGGGCGCGGTCGATCCGGCCGAACTGCTCGTCGAGCTTGCGCAGGGCCTCGAGTGTGTCGGCGCGCTCGAGGCCGGAATGGTGGGCCACTTCGTCGTAGCTCGAGAACGTCGCGTAGACGGCGGGCCTCCCCGCCATCATGTCGGCGATCACGCTCTCGACGATCAGGTCGCGAACCGCAACGCACATCGCTGCGCGGAGGAAGGGGTAGATGCCGCCGCGGTGGCCGCGCGGACGCACGTCGCGGCGTTTGGCGCGCAACGCAGCGGACCACTCCAGGATCAGTTCCCAGGTATAGAGAACGAGCACGCGGGTGACGTTGAAGCCGTTCGCGTAGAAGGAGCGGTAGCCCGGATTGGCCTTCTTCTCGGCCTGCATTCGGCTGACGGTGAGGATCGCCTCGTCCGCCTCGCCCGAAAGAAGGTTGCCGCGGCTCGCACCGCCGTCGATCAGAAGCCCGCGCCCGTTCGCATGGCGGCGCTCGATCTCGGCGCAGTCGTCGGGCGCAGAGCACGTCATGAGCGTCCCGGTCTCCTTCTCGACCCAACGGAACGCGGGGATGTCGTCGTTCGATCCGAGCAGGATCCCGGACTGGCTTGCCCCGGTCTGCGACGAGAAGTCGGTCTCCCACTCCGCGAGCCGGTGTGTTCCCTGAGCGAGCCAGCGCGCCAGCTTGGGTGCGTTCCCGTCACGCAGCGCGCGCTGGAGCACGGGAAGTGCCAGCCCGTCGATCTCGAGAAAGAGGATGCCGGGCTCGGCCGTCGTCACGACGCCGCCCTGGCGCCGGGCGATTCGCTGGATCACCCGGAGGTCGTAGGTGTCGTCGTCGTTCGTGCCGAAGACGATCTGGAGCAGCACCGACACCGCGGCGGCGACGAGTGCCGTCAGGAGCGCCCACCAGAACCCCGAAACCTGGATCGGCTGGCTTTCGAGCCCGGAGGCCGCGAGCAGCATGGCCGCATCGAGGAAGAGGACGAGCAGGAAGCCCAGCACCACCATGTACGGCAGGCGGAGGGCGGCGACGACCGGCGGCAGAAAGGCGTTCAGGACGGCGATCACGGCTGCGGTGAGGACGCCGCCCCAGAAGTCGGAGATGCTGACGTGAGGGACGATCCAGGCGGCGAGGAGCAGGGCGATCGCTCCGAGCAGCCACGAGACGAACAGCCGGTAGAGCCGGAAGCGCGGCCGGGCGGGCGACCACGTCGGCCGAGCCTGTTCTGTCATGGCCGAGCTCCTTTCCGTCCCTCGAGGCTGCATGCCCCGTCAGCAGTCTGCCTCGAATCTACGCCAACGACGGGGAGGCGACATCCCCAGCTGGGTGAGCCGGGCGACGCGCTCCTAGAAGATCCGCCAGGCCTGACGGCTGAGGAAGAAGCCGTGGCCGCTCCGGTTCGAGCAGGTCAGCCCGACCGCGCGGGAGGTGCAAGAGAGGCCGCCACGTCGAAAGACACGGCCGTAGGCGAGAATCCGAGAGGTCGGGTCGATCGCGGTGTCGCCGTGGCAGACGAGGATGGCACGGCCGCCCCGCGAGACCTCGATCGAGTCGCCGTAGTCGAGCGGGCAGCTCGCCGGCCGGGCAGGCTCCGGATGGAGCCTGCTGCGAATGTCGCACCGGACGGTCGGCGCCTCCGCGCCGGTCAGTCCCGCCGAGTACGCGCAGCCGATGTTGCCGGTCGGAGTACGGAACTGAATGACCGTCGAGCCAGACGCGGCCGAGGCAGCGAGCAGCATCGCCGTGACCACGAGCGCGACGACGATCGTGGAGGGACGGAGCATCAGGAGACGGTAGTCTCCCAGCATGACGTCGCTGCGGCCTTCGCGTGGTTGAGCTTCTGCCGGTTTCGGCGGTTGCCCCGCGGCCGCCGTTCGTTCACGTCCCGACGTAGGCGCTCCCGCCGTTCCGGCCCGGAGCGCCGCAATCGACTCCGTCACGCCGGTACACGTCTACGAAGGAGAGCGCGATGTTTGCAGCACCCCTGCTCTCGGGAGCCTCCCGATGAGCACCTCACAGTTGCCCGCCCAGTCGAGCGACTTCCCCGCCTGGTACGGCGAGGTCGTGCGTCGTGCCGGACTCGCCGAGAACTCGTCCGTTCGCGGCGCGATGGTGATCAAGCCGTACGGCTACGCGATCTGGGAGGCGATCCAGCGCGAGCTCGACGACCGGATCAAGGCGACCGGGCATGAGAACTACTACTTCCCGCTCTTCGTGCCCGCCTCCGTGCTCGCTCAGGAGAGCGCGCTCGTGGAGGGGTTCGCGCCCGAGGTTGCGGTCGTCACCGAGGCGGGTGGGAAGACGCTCGAGGAGCCGCTGGCCGTGCGTCCCACCTCCGAGGCACTGATCTGGTCGACGTACGCCCGCTGGGTGCAGAGCTACCGCGACCTGCCGCTGCTCTACAACCAGTGGGCGAACGTCGTTCGCTGGGAACGTCGGCCCCGTCTCTTCCTGCGCACGAGCGAGTTCCTCTGGCAGGAGGGGCACACCGCGCACGAGACGGAGGCAGAGGCGGTCGCCGAGACGCTGACGATCCTGCACGACGTCTACGCCGACACGATCGAGAACGTGCTCGCGATCCCGGTGCTGCGCGGCCGCAAGAGCGAGAGCGAGCGCTTCCCCGGCGCGGTGGAGACCTACACGCTCGAAGCACTGATGCGCGACGGGAAGGCGCTTCAGGTCGCGACGTCGCACTACCTCGGCCAGGGGTTCGCCCGTGCATTCGACGTGCGCTACACCGGCCGCGACGGCGGTGAGCACTATCCGTATGCCACGTCGTGGGGTGCGAGCACGCGACTCGTCGGCGGTGTCGTGATGGCTCACGGAGACGACCGCGGGCTGCGGCTGCCGCCTCGCGTCGCGCCGCAGCAGGTCGTGATCGTCCCGATCTCTCGCGACGATGATCACTCCGATGTCGGTCAGGCCGCAGCAGGCGTCGCCGACGAGCTGCGGGCGGCGGGCGTTCGCGTCCGGGTCGATGACCGGCCCGAGCATCGGCCCGGTTTCAAGTTCAACGAGTGGGAGCTGAAGGGCGTGCCGCTCCGCATCGAGATCGGCGGTCGCGACCTCGCCGCCGCAGCGGTCACGGTCGTCCGTCGAGACTCCGGCGAGCGGCAGCAGATCCCGCTCGGCCGCGTGTCTGCCGCGATCGGCGCGCTGCTGGCCGACGTCCAGGCGTCACTCTTCCAATCGGCCCGCGACGAGATGGAGCGGCGCACGCTGCGCGACCCGGGTGACTACGACGAGCTGGTCGAGTACCTGCGCGAGGCGGGCGGGCTCGTCGCTGCGTCGTGGTGCGGGCGCGCGGAGTGCGAGGTGCGCGTCAAGGACGACAGTTCCGCGACGATCCGGTGTCTCCCGCTGACAGGGCAACCGGCCGAGGGAGCCGCGTGCGTCTGCTGCGGACGGGCGGCGACGGCCGGCGCCGTGTGGGGGCAGGCGTACTAGGAATCCCTCCGCCAGGCGGTGCGCGCGAGCTACTTTGCAAGAGATGCAATTGCGTGGCATGCCTGGATTGGGACGGGCGCTCGCGTTGCCGGTCGGGATCGTCGCGGTAGCGCTGGGAGCCCTGGTCGTCTGGTGGACCCTCGCGCGCGACCGTGCTGTCGGCGTCGCCGCGGTCTCGCTGCTCGCGTACGGCCTCTATCGGCTCGCACTCGAGCTCCGCGTGCTCACCGCGCGCCGCCGGCGCGCCGACGACTGGCTGCGCAGCGCCACCGGCGGCTTCGTTCCCCCGGAGTACGCGTGGCGCGCTGCACAGCTCACCTCCTGGCGGGAGCGCTTCATGTTGGCGCGGACGCTGCGGTCGATCGAGCAGACGGCGCTCGAGCGTCCGATCGGAGGTTTCCGCCCGCGTCTGATCGCCGCGTGCAGACGCCGTACATCGCTCGAAGCCCTCGCCAATCTGCTCGAGCGGAAGTCCGAGGACGTGACGCCGGCCGGAATGCTGCGCGTGATCGACCTGGTCACCGACGGCGGCGGGCCGCTGTGGGGAACGAGCGAGGAGGCGCTCGGCCGGGCGATCGACAGCACGCTGAGGACGCTGAGCCCGGCCTCCGACTCGCGGCGTACCGGCGCCCGAGCGGCCTGACGGCTGAGCCGCAGCTAGCGTCCGGGGCGATGGCCGAGAACTTTCAGCGCGGCCGGCTCGAGCCCGGCACGGAAGCGCCGGCGGAGGGCGAGCGGTTCACCGCGCTCGCCGAGCTTCCGGGGGTGACAATCGAGCAGATCGTGAGCGGCCGGCTGGCCGAGCCCGTCTCGTTCGAGCAGGCCCAGGACGAGTGGGTGGTCGTCATGGAGGGGGGCGCGAGGCTCCTCGTCGACGGTGCCGAGCTCGAGCTGCGTCCCGGAGACTGGCTCGTGCTTCCGGCAGGCTGCCCGCACACGGTCCTCGAGACGGAGCCCGGGACGAGCTGGCTCGCGGTGCACGCCCGCTCGGCTGCCGACGGGGATATGCTCACCACCTCGTAGTTTCCACAGTGGCTGTACTCGACGCGGCTCACAGGGGGATTCGACCAGGGAGCCCCCTGGTGCGACGCAGCGGTCGGGCGTGGGCCGCTGCCGCGACACCCGACGCGATCGAGGAGGCAATCATGAGCACCGCTGAAGCCCGTTCCGGCCACGCGACCGGCGAGGTGAGCATCGAGGCCACCGACCTGAAGCTGGAGGTGGTCGTGATCCCGGTCTCCGATGTCGACCGCGCGAAGGAGTTCTACGCCGGTCTCGGGTGGCGACTCGACGCCGACTTCTCCTTCGACAACGGCTTCCGCGTCGTCCAGCTCACGCCGCCCGGGTCGGCGTGCTCGATCCAGTTCGGCCCGGACATGACGACGGGAGCGCCGGGCTCGGTCCAGAACCTCTACCTGATCGTCGCCGACATCGAGGCTGCGCGCGACGAGTTGACCACCCGCGGCGCCGTGGTCAGCGAGGCGTTTCACGCCGCCAGCCCCGGCGGGCAGTTTCTCCCGGGCGACTCGGGCCGCCTCGGCGGTCCTGCACCCGATCATCAGAGCTACGGGACCTACGCGACGTTCAGTGATCCGGACGGCAACGGCTGGCTCCTCCAGGAGATCACAACTCGCCTGCCCGGCAGGATCGAGACTGCTGAAACGGCGTTTGCGTCCACGGCGGACCTGGCGAGCGCGCTCCGGCGTGCGGCGGCGGCGCACGGCGAGCACGAGCAGCGCACCGGGCGGCCCGACGAGAACTGGCCCGATTGGTACGCGGCCTACATGGTCGCGGAACAGGCCGGTGACGAGCTGCCGTCGTGACCGACTACGACGTCATCGTCCTCGGCGGCGGCTCACCGGGCGAGCACTGCGCGGGCGCGCTGGCGGCAGGTGGTCTGCGTGTCGCGCTCGTCGAGCGTGAGCTCGTCGGCGGAGAGTGCTCCTACTGGGCGTGCATTCCGTCCAAGACCCTCCTGCGGCCGGGTGAGGCGGCGCACGCGGCCAACGATGCCGCGGCGCCCGCGACGATCGACGTCGACGCCGCGCTCGCCTGGCGCGACTTCCAGGTCTCCGACTACTCCGACGCCGGCCAGGAGAAGTGGCTCGCCGGGCAAGGGATCGATCTCCTGCGCGGTCACGGACGACTCGCGGGAACGGGCGTCGTCGACGTGGACGGCGCCCGTCACACCGCGCAGCACGTCGTTCTCGCGGCGGGCGCAGACCCGGTCGTTCCGCCCGTGCCGGGGCTGCGCGAGCTCGACGGGATCTGGACGAACCGCGAGGTCACCGGCATGAAGGCAGTCCCGCGACGGCTGCTCATCCTCGGCGGCGGCCCGGTCGGAGTCGAGATGGCGCAGGCCGTTCGCCGCCTCGGAGGTGAGGTGGCGCTCGTGGAGAGCTCTCCGCATGTGCTGGCGCGCGAGCCGGCGCCGCTCGGAGATGCACTCGGTGAGGTCCTACATCGCGACGGCGTCGAGCTGTCTCTGAATGTGCAGGCGACTGCCGCTCGTCGCGACGGCACCGACTATGTCCTCGCCCTCGACGACGGCAGCGAGCTGAGGGGAGACCGCCTGCTCGTCGCGACCGGGCGGCGACCGCGCCTCGACGGGCTCGGCCTGGAGACGGTCGGCGTGCCCACGGACGGTCGCGGCGTTCCGGTCGACTCACGGCTCAATGTCGGCGAGCGCCTGTGGGCGATCGGCGACATCACCGGGATCTGGCAGCTGACCCACGTCGGGAAATATCAGGGCCGGGTCGTCGCCGCGAACATCCTCGGCGAGTCGCGCGACGCGGACTACCGGGCGGTGCCGCGTGTCGTCTTCACCGATCCGCAGGCCGCGGCGGTGGGTGACACCGATGCCCGCTTCAGTGCGACCGTTCCGTTGCGGGACGTCGCGAAGACCTCTACGTACACGCGTGCCTACGCCGAGAGCATCGGCTTCCTGACGCTGCTCAGCGACGGCGAGGTCCTGACCGGCGCATACGCGCTCGGGCCGGAGGCGGGAGAGTGGCTGCAGCAGGCAACGGTGGCGATCCGCGCGCGTGTTCCACTCGACGTGCTGCGCGACACGATCCAGCCGTTCCCGACCTTCTCCGAGATCTTCCTCGGGGCGCTCCAGGAGCTCCACGCCCAGATCACTGCGGCTGCCCATCCGGCCGTGTGAGCACCGGTGGTTCGCCGCGGTCGACGGCGAGCTGTGCTTCGACGGCCTCGTGGACGTTGCCGTGGATGTGGTCTCTGCCGAGGCGCTCGAGGACGCCGTCCCTCTCCATCACGGCGGCCACGGCGGGCTTGAGTCTCGCCAGGCGTAGCGTGCGCCCGGCGCTCCGGGTGAGTTCGAGGATCTCGGCGAGCGTTGCAGCTCCCTGTGAGTCGACGTAGTCGACGCCCTCGAGGTCGAGCACGACGGCGCGCGGCGGCGGGTCGGTGGAGTGCTCGAGCCCGCGGATGCGCTCTTCGAGCGCGTCGGCGGAGGCGAAGAAGAGCCCACCGTCGAGGCGCACGACCGCTACCCCAGGGAACGTCTCGTCATGAGGGTTGTCGGCGACGTCACGAAAGGTCTGCGTGCCAGGCTCGCGGCCGAGGAGCGGCATGGACGGGCTGGTCGCGACGTAGACGAGCCAGACGAGCGAGAGCGCGATCCCGATCACGACGCCGGTGAGCACTCCTGCTGAGAGCACGCCGATGATCGCTGCGCCGGCGATCCAGAAGTCGAAGCGCTTGACGCGATAGAGGCGGCGCAGCTCGGGGATGTCGATCATCCCCATCACGACCGCATCGATGATGATCGCAGCCAGGACCGCCTTCGGCAGGTGCGAGAACAGCGGGGCGAGCGCAACCAGAGTCAAGAGCACGAGCCCACCCGTGACCAACGACGCGACGGGCGTGCTCGCCCCGGCGGCCTCGTTCAGCGAGCTCGCCGAGAGACTCGTCGACACCGGCATGCCCTGGAACGCCCCGGATGCCATGTTGGCCATCCCCTGGGCAACCGATTCCTGGTTCACGTCGACTCGATAGCGATGGCGAACGGCAAACGAGCGCGCGTCGCCGGCTGTCTGTGAGAAGCCGATCAGCAGCAGGCCGGCCGCGGCGACGAGGATCGTCGCGTAGTGGTGCTGGAACACCGCGAGGCTCGGGAGCTCGGGTGCGGGCAGGCCGCGCGGCACCGGGCCTACCAGCGCAACTCCGTGCGCGCCGAGATCGAACAGGTACGACGCCAGCAGGCCGCCGACGACGAGTACCAGGGCACCCGGAACGCGAGGGGCAAGCACCCGCAGGCCGAAGATCGCCACCAGCGAGATCGCTCCCACGAGCACGGTCGACCCGCTGACGTCTCCGAGCGAGCGGATCCACGACGCGAGCTCCGCCCAGGCGGTGTCGCCGGCGGTGGACGTGCCCGTCAACTTCGGAAGCTCACCGATCACGACGTCGACGGCGGCTCCCGCGAGGAACCCGGTGACGACCGCGCGAGAGAGGAAGCGCGCCAGCCATCCCATGCGCAGCAGGGCGAGCAGCAGGAAGAGGCCGCCGGTGACGAGCGTGATCGCGGCCACGAGCTCGGCGGCGCCGGGGCCGGTGAGACCGGCGAAGAGCACCGCGCCGCCTGCGACCGCGGCCAGTGACGAGCTCGGCCCGGTCGAGATGTGCCGCGACGTGCAGAACAAGGCGTAGACGATCGCCCCGGCAGCGGCCGCATAGAGGCCGTTCTGAACCGGCACGCCCGCGATGCCGGCATACCCGAGATCCTTCGGCACGATCATCGCCGTCACGGCGATGCCGGCGAGCACGTCCCCACGGAGCAGCCGGCGGTCGTATCGCGGGAGCCAGCCCAGAATCGGCACGAGGCGCGTGACCCGTGCCTTGGAATCCGCGGTGCTCGCCACCGTCGGTGTCTCCTCTCAGAGGATCGTCATCGCGCAGTACGGCTCGATTCGTGCCGTACTGCGCGTCTGAACGAGATCAGGTGCCGGCTTCGGCTTCCGTGTCCGCTGCGGGCTCGTCCTCGACGTCGGCCACGATGACGGCGGCGGCGTCGGCGGAGACGGCATGCCGTGCGATCCGGTCGTAGCCTGCGAGGCCTTCCTGCAACTGCGCGAGCATCCGGTCTTCTGCGACCGCGATGATCGCCGACGTGCCGGGCGGCAGGCTCTCGCCGATCTCCTTCAGGTCCTCGTCCTTGAAGCCCTTGTCGCGGACCTTCCCCCAGATGGCGCCGGCCCCTCCGGCCACGGCGGCCGAGGCGATGATGCTGGGCGGGAAGATGATGCCGACGACTGCGCCGGCAACGACGCCGCGCTTGGCCCACTTCTTGCCGCTCGGGTCCGCCGTCTCCTCGAACTTGACCTTGCCCTCGGCGGTGTGGACGATCACCGCGCCGTCGATCAGGTCGATCGAGCCGCTGGCCTCCGCGACCTTGAAGTCCTTCAACGCGTCCTTGGCGCCCTGCTCGGTCCCGTAGGCCGCGATGAAGATCTCGATGTTGTGGTCGCTCATGAATGCCTGCCTCCTCGTATTGGGTGAGCCAAGCTTAGACGTGGCAGGTCATCGGGGCGCCACGCGCCCCCAGGTGGCTCCGGTCTCCTGACGGAACGCAGAGATCGCGGCATCGAGTGTCGGGAAGAAGTGCTCGGGATCGATCGTCCGTGTGAGCTCGTAGCGCTCGATCTTGTCGCGGACCGGATCCTTCATCTCGGCGAACACGAGCGAGACGCCCTGCGCATTGATGGCCTCGTCGAGAGACTCGAGCATGTCGGCGGCTGTGGTGTCCACATCCGTGATCGGCTCGGCAGCGACAATGATCCAGGTCGGCCTGGGGTCGGCGGCCGCCAGCGCGCGGATCTGATCGCGGAATGTTCGCGCATTCGCGAAGAGGAGCGGCGCGTCGAAGCGGTAGATCACCAGACCGGGCAGTAGTTCGGCGTCAGGGTGGTTGTGGAGGTCGTGGTATCCGGGCAGACCCTCGACTCGTCCGAGCTGAGCCTGATACGGCCACCACGCGCGACGGAACACGTTCGCGATCGAGAGCGCGACCGCGATCGCGATGCCTGGGAGCACTCCGAGCAGGACGACCCCGAGGAAGGCAGCGATGCACAGTGCGAATTCCTCTTTCCGCTGCCGCCAGAGCCGCACCACGCCCGGCAGGTCCGCAAGCGAGAGGGACGCCGCGATCACGACGGCGGCGAGTGTCGGCTGCGGCAGGTTGCGCAACAGACCGGGGACGAGGACGAGCATCAGGACGATCGCCAGCGCTCCGACGAGCCCGGTGACCTGGGTCTTGGCGCCGGCCTGCTCCGCAACAGCCGTCCTCGAACCGCTCGTGCTGACGGGGAATCCCTGGAAGAGCCCGGCGCCGATGTTCGCAGCGCCGATTCCGATCATCTCCTGGCTGCCGTCGAACTCCTGGCCGGTCCGCTCCGCAAACGCGGACGCCGTTGCGATCGTGTCGGCGAGCGCGACGACGGCGATCCCCAGCGCGCCGGCGAGCAGGAGCGAGAGATCCGAGATGCCGACCCTGGGCACCGTGAGCGGCGGGAACCCCTGGGGAAGCGTGCCCACGAGCTTCACCCCGTGCTCCGCCAGGTGAAGCACGCTGGTCGCGACGATCGACAGCACGACCGCGGCCAGCACGCTCGGCACCTTCGGCAGGAAGCGCTGCAGGACGACGATCGTCGCCAGGCTGAACAACCCGATCGCGAGCGCGGCGGGAACGGTCAGTCCGTCGAAGACACCCTGCACGAACGCTTTCGTCTCGGCGCGGAAGCCGTCGGTGTCGACCGAGAACCCGAACAGCTTCGGGAGCTGCCCGACCAAGATCGTCAGGGCGAGCCCGTTCATGTACCCGATCATCGTCGGCTTGGAGAGCAGGTCGGCGACGAAGCCGAGCTTGAAGATCCCGCCGAGAACCATGATCGCCCCGACGAGGAGCGCCAGCATCGACGCGAGTGCGATCGCGCGCTCCGGGTCGCCGTTGGAGCCGATGATCGGCAGCAGGGTCGCCGCGATCATCGGGCCGAGTGACGAGTCCGGCCCGAGAACGAGGATCCGCGACGGCCCGAAGATCGCGTAACCGGTCAGACACAGGATCGTCGTGTAGAGACCCGTGATCGCAGGCAGCCCCGCCAGCTCGGCATACGCCATTCCCTGAGGGACGAGGAGCGTCGTCAGGACGAGGCCGGCGACGAGGTCCTTCGGGAGCCAGGCGCGGTGGTACGAGGAGAGGAGCTGCTTGCCGGGCACCGCGGAGCGCGTTGTCGTCCCCGGGCCGGGCGCGTTCACCGGCGACACCTTATGCGCCGGGACGACGGGAGACTCGAGCCGGGAACGAGGGCGTCAACCCAGGCTCACCCCTTCGGCTCGCGAGCAGAATCGCCACTCGCTGTTCCTTCCGTGCCTCTGCAGGCACCGGCATGCTCGCCTCGTCGCTCAGAGCGCCTGACCTTACTCCATCGAATCGGCGGCTCAGGGCTCTCTGCGCGGCGGAGCGGTGAGAACGGCGGCGACCAACTCCTCGACGCGGATCGGCTTCGAGATGTAGCCCTTCATGCCGGCCTCGAGGCACCGTTCACGGTCGCCGTCCATCGCGTTCGCCGTCATCGCGACGATCCAGGGCCGCCGCTCGAGTGGGATCCTGTCGACGATCTCGCGCGTCGCTTCGAGCCCGTCCATCTCCGGCATCTGCACGTCCATCAGCACCAGGTCGTAGGGCTGCCGATCGACGGCTTCGATCGCCTCGAGCCCGTTCGCCGCCACGTCGGCGGTGTATCCCATCTGCGCCAGGAGCCGCAGCGCGAGCTTCTGGTTCACGGCGTTGTCCTCTGCGAGCAGGATCCGTAGCGGGTGGCGGCCTGCTTGCTCCGGATCGAGGTCGAGCGAGCCTGGGCGTGGGCCGGTGCTCTTCGTGACGGCTTCCGCCGCGGCTGCCTGGGTCGCGATCGTCACATGGAACGTGCTGCCCTCGCCGGGGACCCCCGTGCTCTCGGCCCACATGGTGCCGCCCATCGCCTCGGCGAGCCGCTTGGAGATGGCAAGGCCGAGGCCCGTGCCGCCGTAGCGGCGGCTGATCGACGAATCGGCCTGGCTGAACGACTGAAAGAGCCGTCCGAGGCCGTCGGCCGAGATTCCCAGACCGGTGTCGCGCACCGCCAGATGCAGTTCGAATCGCCCGTCGGCGTCGGGGGGGCCGCTCTCGACCGTGAGCTCGACGCGGCCCTTGTCGGTGAACTTCACGGCGTTGTTGAGGACGTTGAGCAGGATCTGGCGCAGCCGGCTCACGTCGCCCTGGACGACTGCGGGGACACCGGGCGCGATTGTTGCGGTGATCGCGAGCCCCTTCTCCGCGGCGAGCGTTCGGATCAGCGCCACGGCACCGTCGATGCATTCCTTGAGGTCGAAAGGTGCGATCTCGAGCTCCATGCGGCCGGCCTCGATCTTCGAGAAGTCGAGAATGTCGTTGATGATCGTCAGCAGCGCCTCGCTGCTCGTGCGGATGATCGACGCGTAATCGCGCTGCTCCTCGTCGAGCTCGCTGCGCTGCAGCAGCCCGCTCATCCCGATTACAGCGTTCATCGGTGTGCGGATCTCGTGACTCATCGCAGCCAGGAACGTGCTCTTCGCAGCATTCGCCGCATCGGCGGCTTCGCGTGCTACTCGCACGGACGCGTAGAGCCTCGCGTTGTCGAGAGCGATCGATGCGAGTTGCGCGAAGCGCTGCAGCCGCTCGACCTCCGAGGGCTCGAACAGCCTCCGGTCGGAGTAGTCGCGCGCGACGCCGAGCGTGCCCATTGTCCCCGTGCCGGACACGAGCGGTACGCCGACCAGCGCGCGGATCCGTCCGCGTGGGAAGGACTCGAGCCGTCCACCCCAGGAGTCGTAGTCCTCGACGACGAGTGGAGCGCCCGACTGCCAGACACGCCCTGCCAGCCCTTCGCCCAGGGACATCCGCGACCCGAGCTCCTCCTCGAACACGCCGGTCGCGACGCGGTTCTCGAGCGTCTCGTCGTCCGCGCTGCTGATGTAGAGGTAGCCGTGCGTCGTGCCGAGGAGCTCACACGCGCGGTCGAGCAGCTCGCGGAGGAGGTCGTCGACGTCGAGTCGGTGCATGACGCCGAGAGTCGTCTCGTGCAACGCGCCGAGTTCGGCGTTCTGCAGCCTCAGCTCTTCGGTGCGGTCGGCGACGCGCTTCTCGAGTCCCTCCAGCGTCTCCCGAAGCTCCGCCGTCATCGTGTTGAACGCAGTCGCCAACACGCCGACCTCGTCCTCCGTCGTCACGGGCGCTTCGCGGGTGAGGTCGCCCGCGGTCACCGCCGTCGCCGTCTCGGTGATCGCGAGAATCGGCTTTGCGATCCGGCGCGAGAGCGCGTACGTGCCCGCTCCCAGCAGCAGCACGACGAGCAGGCCGAAGCCGCCGATCGTGAACCCGAGCGTCCGCGCGGGAGCGAATGCGGTGGTCTGACTCTCCTCTGCCACCATCGCGGCACCCGGCGCGGCCAGCCAGCGATATGCGCCGATCACCGACGCGCCGCGATAGTCGCGGTACAACGCGTGCCCACTGCCTCCGTTGAGTGCGAGATCGATTGCCCGTGAGTGCACAGCGCCCGCGTAGCGCCCTGTTCCGAGCCGCTGGCCCACGAACCGGCTTCCGGGACCGACCAGGTACATCTGGCCAGACGCGCTCAGCCCGGTCGACTGGACGACGATCCCGTCCAGCCGCTCGAGGTTGAGGTTGGCGGCGAGCTCACCGATCTCCTGGCCGTCCTGGTCGAAGAGCGGCGTGCTGATCGTGATCGTCGGATGGCCCGCGAGCTTGGAGTCGGTGACCGGCTGCACCACGGTGATCCCCTGGCCGGCCTGGGCGAAGTAGGGCTCGTGTGCCTGGGACGCGCCCTCGTGTGATGGGGTCGTCGACAGCCGGACGATGCCCTTCTGGTCGAGGATCATGTACTCCTCGGCGTCGGCCGTCTGGCTGACCACACCGTTCAGGGTCTGCAGGATCGTGTCGTGCGCCCGGCGGCGGACGGCAGCGTTCGTGCCGGTCGAGAGCAGTTCGCTGGACAGCCGCTTCAACTGCGGGTCGCCGCTCGACTGCGTGCTGCCGAGAAGCTGCCCGACGAACACGACGTTGCGTCGCTGGTCGTCGATCCAGTTGTTGATCGCTCCTGCCTTCTGGTCAGCGGCGGCGTCGAGTCGGTCGTAGACGGACGCCTGCAACGAGTCACGCGCCCGGACGTAGGCGAGGGCGGCGACGGCGGCGACCATGAGCACGGAGAGAATCAGGAACGATCCGACGAGCCGCACCATGAGGCTTCTGCGCGGGAGGCGGAATAGCCCGGATCGGTGGGACGGCCTCTTCATCGGATCCGTTGTCCCAGGCTTGCGATGTCGAACCGGCCCGCCTGCGTCGCGAAGTCGGTGCCGAAGTATCGGAGGGAGAGGCGACGCAGCGTGCCGTCGGCGTGCAGTCTGCGCACGATCGCGTCGACGCGGGTGGCGAATCTGGCGGCGGTGAAGCCCGAGAATCGGTCGATAGCCCCTGAGAGGTACGCGACGTATTGGTCGCCCCCGACCGCTCTGAGCGGAAGGCCGTCGTGCATCGCCTTCGCGCCGACGGCGACGCCGCAGAGAAACCCTCCCAGCTTGCCTCGTGCCACATCCTCGAGGCCGTTTCGCTCGACGTCGTAGCCGACGAAGGTGGCGTGGGAGACTCGGAACTTCACGTTCTGCCCAGGCAGTCGCAACGTACGTTGAATGTAGTACTGCGCGAAACAGCCGCCACAGCCACCGAGTCGTCTTCCGGACAGCTGCTCCAACGAGTGATAGGGAGAGGTCTTGAGGACGAAGAAGCGCTCAGCCTCCGCCGAGTACGGCTGCGTGAACCAGAGCCGCGTCATTCGCTCGTACGTGATGCCCATCGAGACGAACGCGATGTCCCACTGGTCGCCCCAGTGGCCGCTGATCAACTCGGACCACGTCGGCGTGACGAAGCACGGCTCCACTCCGAGATCCTTCGCGACGAGCTTGCTGGTGTCGGCGTCGTAGCCGGCCATCTGGTTCCCGGTCAGTTGGTTCGCGGCGCACTTCGTGTGAGCGAGCCGCTTCGCCGTCTTGACCCGGTACGACTGCGGGGGATAGGCGGGGTCGGTGGCGAGGATCAGCGTGCCCCGCGCGAGGATCTGCGCGAGCTTGTCGGTGGCCGGACTGCCTGTCCCCTGCTGAGACGCTCGTCCCGCCGAGCCGGCCGAGGCAAGCGACAGCGCGGCTGCAAGTGCCAGTGCAGCCACCGCTGCCGCCTGCCCGGCGGCAATTCTCGTGCGGCGGTTACTTGACAACCTGATGGAGCACAGCGAGGTTGAACTGGCCCGCCTTGGTCGCGTAGTCGGCGCCGAAGAAGTCCTTGATCGAAAGCCGCTTCAGCGTCCCGTCGGCCATCAGCCCCTGAACGGCCGAGTTCACCTTCGCGACGAACGCCTTCACGTCGTACGCTGAGTAACGGTCGACGAACCCGGTCGGGTACATGAAGAACGCAGGTTCCTTGATCGTGCGCAACTTCACTCCTTGGTGGATCGCCCCTTCGCCCTCGGGCGCCGCGCAGAGGAAGGCATCGATCTTCCCGGCCGCGACCGCTTTCAGCCCGGGATTCTCGACGTCGAAGACGGCGACCTTCGGGTTCTTCACCTTGAAGACGACCTTGACTCCGGGAATCGTCAGCGTCCGGTTCAAGTACAGCTCGTGCGTGCAGCCTGCGCAGACTCCGATCGTCTTCCCGTCGAGATCACTCGGCTTCTCGTACTTCGAGCCCTTGGCGACGAAGAAGAGCTGCGGCGCCGCGTAGTACGGCTGGGTGAAATACAGCCGGTTGGCGCGGTCGGAGTTGATCGCACCCGAGCCGTAGGAGATGTCCCACTGGTCGTTCCAGTGTCCGCTGATGATCTCGCTCCATGTCGGCGTGACGAAGCACGGCTCGACGCCGAGAGCCTTCGCGACGAGCTTGCCCGTGTCGGCGTCGTACCCCGCCATCTGGTTGCCGGTCATCTGGTTTGCCGCACACTTCGTGTGTGCGAGCCGCTTGGCGCCCTTGACTCGAAACGACTGCGGGTAGTAGCCGGGATCGGTCGACAGGATGAGCGTGCCTCGGGCGAGGATCTGGGCGAGCTTGTCGGTCGCCGGATTGCCGCCGAGACGACGGGACGACGACGCTGAACTGCTCGCAGCTGTGGCGGTCGCGAGCAGTGAGGCCAGGACCAAGGTCGTGATCGCCGCCAGATGCCTGCGCCGGGTGGGAAGGTGCATCCGACTACCTCCTTCTGTCGATTGGTGTCCCGTCATGTCCGGTTACGCCTCCTCGAGCCCCCAGAGGCGGGTCGGCGCGGTCCTGCCGCGCAGAGTGAGCTCGCCGATGTAGGTGAGGTCATTAGGACCGGTGAGGAGGTCGCGTGTCGAGTCCGAGACGAGCACGCTTTGGCCCACCTCCTTGGTGTGAGACTCGATGCGAGAGGCGATGTTGACGGTGTCGCCGATGGCCGTGTACTCGAGCCTTCGCTCGGAGCCGACGTTGCCGGACATCAGCGGTCCGCTGCTGACGCCGACCCCGATCGAGAATGCGGCGCCATCATGCTGTTCGCCGAGCCAGTCGTTGAAGCGCGGGAGACGCAGCCGGAACATCTCGCGGGCTGCGGCAAGAGCGCGGTCGGCGTGATCCGAGCACTCGATCGGGGCACCGAACACCGCCAGGAGCCCGTCGCCGAGATAGCTCACGAGAGTCCCGCCGTTGTCGAGGACGGCGTCGCTCATCTCGCTGAGAAAGTGGTTGAGGACCTCGATCACCCGCTCCGGCGACGTTCGCTCCGCGAACGGAGTGAAGCCGCGGATGTCGGTGAACAGGACGGTGCCGATCAGGCGCACGCCCCCGATGCGAACGTCGCCGTCGGTGCGGACGAGCACCTCGTCGACGATCGACTCGGGCAGGAACCGGGCGAAGACGTCACGGACACGGGCGCGCTCGAGTTGGTGCAGGAGCCGCTGATTCAGCCCCGCGTTGATTCGTGCCCGGAGCACGACGGGATTGAACGGCTTCATCAGGTAATCCTCGGCGCCGAGCTCGATGCAGCGCACGACGCTCTCGAAGTCGTCGAGCGCCGAGATCATGATCACCGGGATGTCCCGGAGGGAGGCGTCGGCTTTCATCTGCTCGAGCACGCTCACGCCGTCGAGCTCAGGCATGACGATGTCGAGCAGCACCACGTCGGACGGCTCGGCGTGCAGCAGCTCGAGGGCTTCGCGGCCGTTCCGAGCCGTACGGACCTCGTGGCCCGCCGCGGTGAGCGTGCGTGCGAGGAGCGTGCGGTTCACCAGGTCGTCGTCGACGACGAGGATCGAGCCCGTTGCCGCGTCGGTCACGGACGTGTCTCTTGGCCGCGGAGCTGCGTGAGCGCGGAGCGGACCGCCTGCCACTCGCCGTCTGCCTCGTCGATCAGGTGAGCCCTGTCGCCGAGCTCGTCGGAGCGGGCGGCAAGCTCGAGTTCTCGGCAAAGCTGCTCCAGGCGTGTCGCGCCGAACGTCGCCGCGTTCGCCTTCAACGTGTGGGCGGCGCGGCCCGCGAGCGTTGCGTCCCCCTCGTTCACTCCCGCTCTGATCTCCAAGAGCCGCTGCGGCGCCTCGTCGAGGAACGCGTCGACCACTTCGGCCAGTGCGTCGGGGTCGTCGCCGAGCATGTCGATCAGTGCTGCGACTGCAGCCGGATCGAGAGTGTCTCCCTGGAGGTGCGGGGCGCCGCTCGAGATGGCGCAGGCTACTCGGGTACGCGGCGGCAGTGCAACATCGTTCCTGCTGAGGCTGGCGCCCGAGCTTGTAATCCCACTCGGCGATATGCTCGGGGTCGTTCTGACGGAGCGTCGCGAGCAGCAGCGCCGGGCCGGCCTCGCGCGGGCGAGGCGGAACGCGTGGTTCGTGCGGGTCGCCGTCGGAGCGTTGGTCCTGGCGGCCCTGGTCGCCGTCGCGGCTGCCGTGAGCGGGCATCGCCACCACGAGTTTCGGCGCGGTTCGGTCGTGCTGACGCCGTGTGTGGTGCGGCTCGTCGCAGCGCGTTGCGGGCGACTGAGCGTCCCGGAGGATCGGCAGCACCCAGGGGGACGCCGGATCTCGCTCAGGATCGCGGTCATCCCGGCCGCTCGGCAGCCCGCGGCGGGAGCCCTCTTCTTTCTGGATGGCGGCCCGGGAGGCGCTGCGAGCGACGAGCTTCCCGCGTTCGACCAGCTGTTCGGGGAGATCGCCGCCTCGCGCGACATCGTCTTCGTCGACCAGCGCGGCACCGGTGGCTCGCATCCACTCCGCTGCCCGCGGAGGCAGGTGAGCATCGACGACACGGCGGCTGTGGCGGCGTACGTCCGGAGCTGCTTTGCCCGCCTCGGTGCGGAAGCGCGCCACTACACGACGGTGCCGGCGATGGACGACGTCGAGGCGGTGCGCCGCGCGCTCGGCTACGGACGCATCGACCTGTTCGGCGGGTCGTACGGCGCGACCGCGGCACAGGTCTATCTCCGCCTACACCCGCGCTCGGTCCGGTCGCTCGTGCTCGATGGTGCGTCGTTGCTGGGTGTCCCTGTCCTCGAGGTGTCCGCGCGGAACGCCGAGCGCGCACTCGACACCGAGCTTGCGCGCTGCGCAGCGACGCCGGCCTGCGCGCGGGCCTTCACCCGCACACGCGCGGAGCTCAACACGTTGCTGGCGCGCGGCCCGAGGCGCACCACGGCGTACGGGCGCCGGGTCACCCTCGATGCGGACGGAGTTGCGAACACGGTGCATGCGCTCTCGCTCGATGTCGCCGGGGCTGCGCTGCTCCCGGAGCTCATCCACCTCGCAGCACGCGGCGACTACAGC
Source organism: uncultured Thermoleophilia bacterium (assembly GCA_963821575.1). GTDB lineage: Bacteria > Actinomycetota > Thermoleophilia > Gaiellales > Gaiellaceae > PALSA-600. Next base: position 21,265 of record CAWGEJ010000007.1, on the reverse strand, counting down.
GCACTGGCACGGGAGTACGTCGATCGGGTCGGGTCGAGTCTCGACGCACGACTTCAACTCGTCATGGCACTGGAGATCCAGTGCAGCGAGCGATGGGCGCGTTTCGATCCCACGGCCGTGAAACGCGCCAGTGGAGGCAGCTACTTCGCGCATGTCTTGGAGTCACGGGCAGCGCTCTTCGCGCGAGCCTGCCGATCTGTCCCGCGCGGCACCGCTCCGCGCGGCGCCGAGCAGCTCGTCCGCTCGGACGTGCCCGTTCTCTTTCTCGCGGGTGATGAAGACCCGCAGGATCCGGTCGCCAACCTGGGTGAGTGGCGCAGGGTATTTCCGAACGGGAGGCTGCTCGTCGTCCACGGAGGGGCCCACGGCGTCGTCGCCGACGGCTGCGTGCCGCGCGTCGTTGCGCAGTTCGTCGCCGACGGGACGGCGGGCGCGCTCGACACTTCCTGCGTCGGCCGGTTCCGGCCGCCTCCGTTTGCGATCTCCTCGCCGTAGGCCGGGCTCTTCCCCCAGCCGGACGAAGATGCGAACATCTGTTCGTGTCAGCCGTGGGGACGATCCTGCACGCGGACGCCGACTCGTTCTTCGCGTCGGTCGAGCAGCGTGACGATCGCCGCCTGCGCGGCCGCCCGGTGATCGTCGGCGGCGGCGTCGTACTCGCGGCGAGCTACGAGGCGAAGGCCCACGGCGTTCGAACGGCGATGAGCGGCCGGGAGGCGCGCCGGCTCTGTCCCGAGGCGATCGTCGTCCCGCCCCGGATGACGGCCTACGCGCAGGCGAGCAAGGACCTGTACGCCGTCTTCGACGACACGACACCGCTGGTCGAAGGGCTGTCGATCGACGAAGCCTTCCTCGACGTGCGAGGCATGGAGGCGATCGCGGGCACGCCGGTCGAGATCGCGGTGCGTCTCCGCCACGACGTCCGCGAGCGGGTCGGGTTGCCTGTCAGCGTGGGTATCGCTCGTACGAAGTTCCTGGCGAAGGTGGCAAGCGCCCTGGCAAAGCCGGACGGCCTACTCGTGGTGCCGCTCGACGGCGAGCTGGACTTCCTCCATCCACTGCCGGTCGAGCGAGTCTGGGGCGTCGGACACGTGACGGCGACGAAGCTGCGCACCTGCGGCATCACGACGGTCGGCGAGCTCGCCCTCGTCGACGAGCCTGTGCTCGCTGCGTTGCTCGGCCGTGCCGCGGCGCGGCACCTGCACGCGCTCGCGAACAACGTCGATGTTCGGCCCGTGCGACCACGCCTGCGTCGCCGCTCGATCGGGTCGCAGCGGGCGCTCGGGCGGAGGCACAGATCGCACGAGGAGATCGACGCCGACGTGGTCGCGCTCGTCGATCGCATCACGCGCCGGTTACGCGCCTCGAGACGGGTCGGCCGAACCGTCGTGCTTCGCCTGCGCTTTGCGGACTTCTCGCGTGCGACGCGCTCGCAGACGCTTCGACACCCAACCGCCGAGACGGAGATCGTCCTCGCTGTCGCGCGCAGCCTGTTCGCCGCGGCGCGGCCGCTGGTCGATCGCCGCGGCCTGACGCTGATCGGCGTCGCGATCGCCAATCTCGACGACGACCTCCCGTGTCAGCTCCGCCTGCCGCTCGACCAGAAGGATCGCGCTGTGCTCGACGGTGCGCTCGACGAGATCCGCAACCGCTACGGCTCGACCGCCATCACCCGGGCCGTGCTGCTCGGCCGGCCGTCAGGCCCGGCAATGCCGCTCCTTCCCGATGATGCTCCCGCCCCTGACTGAGATCAGTTCCGGACCGCGGGGACGCGGGCTCGAAACCGGATCTTGGGGCCGTCTTTGCGATTGGCTGTCCCACCGCTGGTGGGACGAGGCGTACAACGGGAGGTGCATCGAACCTTCCTCTCCTCGGCGCCGGCGGTTCCCCTGCCGCCGGCGCCTGCGCTACAAGGATCGGTGTCTTCCCGGATGAGGCCGCGAGTGAAGGCTCGTACCGTCCCGTGAATGTCGATCCCTCCCCAGATGCGGTGCCCCGGAAGCTTGCGTCCTCCAGCCGCCCAGGTACAACAGCCGGCAACGGGGAACGTCTGCGCGGTCTGCGGAGCGGCCCTCAGGCTGAACTACTCGGGCCGCATCCCGATCCACGAACCGAAGTGGCCTCCGGGACCTGACCGAGAGAGTGAGTAGCCGCCGGGTGTTTCACGGCGTACGTCGAGCGGGGCAGCTGAAGCGACGGTCACGTCACGAGAAGTAGGTGTGGGCCGGTGAGCGCCAGTCGGGAGCCGGTCGGCCGCAGGCTCTCATGCGGGTTGGGTAGGGCAGCGCGTGTTCGCTGCCCCACCCGTTCGCGGCTAGAGGTCACCGTCTCCGTCTGTCGGTGCACCGTTGTCATCACCGTCTTGGTCGCCTCCGGGCCTGATGGTTGTGTGCTTGTGCGCAGGACGGGCACGGCGGTGATGATGCGTGGAGTGTTTTGACGTCGTGTGGGCGCGAGCCGCCGGCCGACATCGGCGCTGACTGCAACCACCTGTCGGTGCGGGGTCAGCAGAAGGTCGCAGCGCTCGAATGGCGCTTCGTCCGCTGAGCGCGGGCCACCGAAGATGAGCGCTCCATCGATCGAGGAGGGAGGTGACGCGAGATGCCCCCGACTGTGACAACAGCCCGGCCGGGGGATCGCCGCAAGGGCTGAGTCCAACCGGCGTCTAGCTCGCGGCCGGCTCACCTGCTTCTTCGCACTCGAGGCAGACCCAGTCGCCAGCATCTTCCGGGTGTGCGCTCAGGGCGCCGAGGACCATCGTCACTCCACAGGTTGGGCAGATCGGCGGCCGTTCGTCGTCCATGCTGGAGTATGTGGCCCCGTCGGATGTTGTCGTTGAACGGTCGTGGTTGGCGGCGCGAGGTCAACCGAGACGGTCAACCCACCATGGGTGATTGCGTCAACCACACGGCCGCGCTCATGGTGCGAATGTCGAAAGGGCCCGATGCGGCGAGGCCCACCGACTTCACAGACGTGTAGATGAGCGGGGCTGCGACAGCCCCGCTCATCTACACGTCGAAGACTCAAGTCGAGGCCGGTGTGTCGTTGGGGCCGGCGGCCGATCCGAACGCCCGTCTTAGGGAACGGTTGCGCAGCGTTGAAATCAGCGTTAGGAGCGATCGCGGATGTATCGGTCGATCGCCGTCGCGGCGCGACGGCCGGCGCCCATGGCCAGGATCACGGTTGCCGCCCCGGTGACGATGTCGCCGCCGGCGTAGACGCCCTCGCGGCTCGTCGCGCCTGTCTGCTCGTCGACGACGAGGCAGCCGTGCTCGTCGTGCTCGAGCCCCGGGGTCGTCTGTGGGACGAGCGGATTCGGATTCGTGCCAAGTGCGATCACCGCGAGGTTTACGTCGAGCGTGAACTCCGAGCCGTCGATCGGAATCGGGCGTCGGCGACCCGACTCGTCGAGCTCGCCGAGCTCCATCCGCACGCACTCCAGCCCCCGGAGACAACCGTTGTCGTCGCCGAGGAATCGCACAGGCAGCGTCAGCCAGTCGAAGATCGCGCCCTCCTCCTGCGCTCGACGGAAGTCCTCTGCGCGCGCGCCCATCTCCGTCTCGCTGCGCCGGTACACGATGCGCGCCTCCTCGGCGCCGAGCCTGATGGAGACGCGCACTGCATCCATCGCGGTGTCCCCTGCCCCGATCACAGCCGCCCGGGTCGGGTGGCGCACGGGCGTGTCGTGGTGCGGGAAGTCGTAGGCTTGCATCAGGTTCACGCGCGTCAGGTACTCGTTGGCGGAGTAGACGCCGGTGAGGCCCTCACCGGGGATGCCCAGGAAGCGCGGTGATCCGGCACCGGTGGCGACGAACACGGCGGAATAGCCGAGCTCGCCGAGCAGCTGATCGATTGTCACCGTCTTGCCGATGATCACGTTCGTGCGGAACTCGACCCCGAGCTCCCGCAGACGTTCCATGTCCTCGTCGACGATCTCCTTCGGCAGGCGGAACTGTGGAATCCCATAGCGCAGGACGCCGCCGACGGCGTGCAGCGCCTCGAAGACCGTGACGCCGTAGCCGAGCGAGGCCAGGTCGCTCGCGGCGGTCAGTCCTGCAGGCCCGGAGCCGATGACTGCGACCTTCTCGGGCCGCTCGGCCGGCCGCGGCGCCCCACCGTTGCGATGGTGGCGCTCCCAGTCCGCGACGAACCGCTCGAGGCGCCCGATCGCGACCGGCTCCTGCTTGCGCAGGATCGCGCAGTGCGCCTCGCACTGGTGCTCGACCGGGCACACGCGGCCGCAGATCGCCGGCAGCACGTTCTTCCGGCGGATCACCTGTGCGGCACCACCGATGTCGCCGACCTGCACCCGGCGGATGAAGTCGCGAATCGGCACGCCGACCGGGCAACCGGCCTCGCACAGCGGATCCTGGCACTGGACGCAGCGGCGAGCTTCCGCGAGCGCCCGCTCCATCGTGTAGCCGAGCGCCACCTCGTCCCACGTCGCGCGGCGCTCGACCGCGTCCCGCACCGGCATCGACGTCTTGGTCGGGTACACGATCGGCATCGCTACGTCACGCCTCCGCCGCCGCAAGCTGCTCGTCGTCGACGTACATCTTCGAGCGGACCACCGCTTCGTCGAAGTCGACGAGGTGCGCGTCGAAGAACGGGCCGTCGATGCAGGCAAACATCATCTTGCCTCCGATCGTCACCCGGCAAGCGCCGCACATCCCCGTCCCGTCGACCATGATCGGGTCGAGCGAGACGAATGTCGGGAGCGCGCTCGGCCGAGTGACCTCGGCGACGGCGCGCATCATTGCCATCGGCCCCACGGCGAAGCAATGCGTGAACGCGCCGTCGTCGAGGAGCTCGGCGAGCCTGCCGGTGACGAGCCCGTGGTAGCCCAGCGACCCGTCGTCCGTGCACACGTGGTAGGCGTCGCACACCGGCTCGAGGAGGTCGCTGAGGATCACGAGCTCGGCCGTCCGCGCGCCCACGACCGCCTCGACATGCGCCCCGCGATCGTGCAGCTCGCGCGCGAGCGGATGGATCGCGCCTGCGCCGAACCCGCCGCCGACGAGGACGACGCTGCCGTCGGCCGGCAGCGGCGCGGGAAGCCCCAGCGGCCCCGCGAGGTCGAGGATCTCGTCGCCGGCCTCGAGCCGGCAGATCAGAGCGCTCGTCTTTCCGACCTCCTGGACGACCAGCGTGACCGTGCCCGTCTGCGGGTCGAAGTCGGTGATCGAGATCGGCACGCGCTCCCCCGCGTCCGAGGCGCGGAGAATCACGAACTGGCCGGGCCGCGCGGCGCGGGCGACCAGCGGCGCGTCGACGACGAGCAGCTTCGTCACCGGGGTCAGCTCGCGCGTGGAGAGAACAGCCGGCATCAGAGAAGCTCGCTCTCGCTCATCGCCTTGAGCCGGAGCCAGCGGCGCTCGATCTCCGCCTCGATCGCGGCGAGCTGCTCGGCCCGTTCCGGCTTCGTCAGGTGCTTCGTCTTGCCCATCGCACTCAGCCACTGCGCGATCGGGATCCGGCGTCCCACCGCCTCGGGGTCGTACGTGATCGCCGTGTGGCCGCGCTCGACTTCGTAGAGAGGGAAGAAGCACGAGTCGACGGCGCCCTGCACGATTTCGGTGCCCATCCGGTCGTCGGTCTTCCAGTTCAACGGGCAGGAGATCAGCAGCTTCCCGTATGCCATTCCCTCGTGGTGCGAGTACCACTGTGCCTTCGCGGCTTTCGCGATCAGATCGTCAGGGAACGCCTCCACGCCCGTGAAGACATAGGGGATGTTCGTCGCGGCCATGATCTGCGGCATGTCCTTGTGGTGGAACCGCTTTCCGGCCTGGGCGCGGCCAACGTGGCTCGTCGACGTCGCGTGTCCGAACGGCGTCGAGTACGAGAGCTGGGCGCCGGTGTTCATGTACCCCTCGTTGTCGTACTCGACGATGATGAAACCGTGGTTGCGGATTGCCGCGCCGATCGCGGCGCCGGTGCCGATATCCATGCCCCCGTCCCCGGTGACCATCACGAACGTGATGTCGTCACCGACCGGAATCTCTCCGCGGCGGATCCGCTCGTGGAACATCTCGACGAGGCCTCCGAGTGTCGCGGCGCCGTTCTGGAACAGGTTGTGCAGGTACGTGATGCGATGCGACGTGAGCGGATAGCCGGTCGAGACGACCATGGCGCACCCGGTCTGGTAGAGAACGACGACGTCGCCCTCGATGCCCTTGAAGAAGGTGTTGAGGGCCGGGAAGACACCGCAGCCGGGGCAGGCGCTGTGGCCGGGTGCGACGACCTTGGGGCGGGCTGCAAGCTGCCAGGCCGGGGGCGTCTCGACGTGCAGGCGGCCGTTGCCTGACATGGAGTCGACCTTGATCAGGCCGTGCGTCGATGTCCGGTCGGGCTCGATCGCCGCCAAGCCGGCGCGGAGTGGCGGCCGGACCTCCGGCGTCACGCCGTAGTAGTCGAACGGCACGGTGGCGAACCCCTGTTCAGCAGTCGCGGCGGCGAGCCGGAAGAGCGCCTCGGCGTCCTCGTCGTAGAAGTCCTTTCCGCCGAGGCCGAAGACGCGCGAGAGACAGATCGTGCGGTTCGCAGCGTCGTCCTGCAGAGCCGACTTCAGCTCATGCGCGAGGTTCGCACCATGCGCACCGTACGAGTCGGCGCGTTCCCCGATCACCACGGCGCGCACGTCACGAAGCGCCTCGCGCAGGAGCGCCGCGGGAAACGGCCGGATCACGTTGGGGCTGACGACCCCGGCGCGGATCCCGTCGCTGCGCAGCCGGTCGGCGGTCTCCTTCGCGGTCTCGGCGGCAGAGTTGAGCAGGAACAGCGCCACGTCGGCATCGTCCATGCGGTAGAGGTCGACGGTGTCGTAGCGTCGGCCGGAGATCGCTTCGTACTCGGCGAGCACTTGCGGAATCGCCAACTCAGCTGCGTCCATCGCCAGCTTCAGCTGATACTTGTTGTTGATCAGGTCGGGGTCGTTCATGTACGGCCCGATCGTCACCGGGTGCCGCGGATCGAGTGCCGTCACGCGCTCGGGCACCGGCCCGAGGAAGCGTCGCACGAGCTCGGGATCCTCGAAGTACTGCACGCGGCGCTTCTGATGACTCGTGAAGAAGCCGTCGAAGGCGACGATTGCCGGCAACTGCACATCCGGCCGCTCCGCAACCCTGAGGGCGACGACGTCCAGGTCGTAGACCGCCTGGGGGTCGCGGGCCATGAAGATCAGCCAACCGGCGTTGAGCGCGAAATAGAGATCGGAGTGGTCGCCGCGGATGTCGAGTGGTGCGCTCACGGCGCGCGTCGCCAGATCGAGAAGCATCGGAAAACGGGTGCCCGACTGCACCGGCAACTGCTCGAGGGAGTAGAGCAGGCCTTGGGAGCTCGTTGCGTTGAAGACACGACCGCCGCCGGTGGAGGCGCCGTAGCAGATGCCCGCGGCACCGTGCTCGCCGTCGGCGGGGACCATCACGATCCGATGCTCGCCTTCGGCGTACCACTCGTCGAGGAGCTCTGCGATCTCGGTCGACGGCGTGATGGGGTAGTAGCCCATCAAGTGGAAGTCGATGTGCTTGGCCGCGATCGCGGCCATCTCGTTCCCGCTGCGGAAGTCTGTCACTTGCGCGGGTGCCCTGGTTGCTGTCGCGCTCATCGTGCGCTCCCTGCCGGCTCGAACCATGGGTACAGAGGGACCCGGTGCGCCTCGGCCCAGCCGTCCTCCTCGCGCAACTCGGTCAGGGATCCCGTCGGGCACACCTGTGTGCATTTCAGGCAGCCCTTGCAGAAGCGGTAGTCGATCCCCTCGAGGCGCACGGAGCCGCTGGGCTCCTCTTTCCAGACGAGGCACAGGTCGGGGCAGACCATGTCGCAGAGCCCACAGTGGATGCAGGTCTCCGCGTCCCACGCAGGCAGGAATCCTTGCCGCGACGCGGACAGGCTGCGGCCGATGCTGTTCGCAGCGGTCAGAATCGTCCCGCCGGGCGGCGCTTCGAGGTAGCCGAACGACGCAGGAGCACGCACCGGCGCGTTCGGAGCGGGCCCGTCGCGATACCTCTTGAGCTGCAACTCGTCACCGCCGCGGTCGAAGGTCCGCAGGTTCGCCTCGACGAGGTGCGGGTAGCGCTTCCCGAGCTTCTCTGCAATCGTCGCGCGGACCGCGTCGCGGTCGATGAACCGGCAGACGCGGACGACGGCACCAAGCATCGCCGTGTTCACCCGCGTCGCTTCCTCTAGCGCGATCCCGAGGGCGTCGACCACCGCGACGGTCCCAGACCTGCCTCCGAGCGCCTCGTGCACCTCGTCCGGCGACTTGGCAGAGTTGACGATCACCGTCCCGACCACCGAGAGCCCGGCGAGGACGTCCGTCGATTCGATCAGCGCCTCGTGGAAGACGGCCACCACTTGCGGGCGCTCGATCGGATCGCTGCGCCGGATCGCGCGGTCGGGCGCGCAGAAGCGGACGAAGGACTTGACCGGCGATCCCTTCTTCTCGGACCCGTAGGAGGAGAAGTGCGACCCGTTCAGTCCCTGCCGCAGAACGCCTGCCTCGGCGAGGATCTGGCCGGCCAGGTGGGCCCCCAGGCCGCCAATCGACTCGAACCGGATCGCGTAGTAGCCGTCTGGGGTCCGGGGCAGCGCAACCGGTCCCTGTGGGCGAGTCGCGCCTGCGACAGCCGAACTGGCCACTTCGACTACCTCCGTGACCGATTGTGTTGGCATCCTCCTGCCGCCGAGCGCGACATGCATCGGGGACAAGCACGCCTACCCACGGTAGGAAGCACGGATGTCTGGAACTCCTGCCCTACGTGTTCACCGTGTCGACGAGCTCGGGCGGGAAGGACGAAGCAGCGCGGCTGTGCTCCTCGTCGAGCTCGACCTGAGTCGGAACCGATGCCGCGGCGGCGACCTCGGCCCGGCGTTTCAGCGCGGATGCCACGTCGAGGGCGATCGCCGTGATCCTCCGCTCCGGCGCCTCTTGCAGCCGGTCGACCGTCGCGATCGCCGTCGCGGCCGTCTCGAGTGCGAAGTTTGCGGCAAGTGGGTTGATCCGGTGGAAGATCGTCGTCTCGGCGGCGGCTTCCGCGTGTGCTTGCGTCCATGGGCGGACGAAGTCGTCGCTCAGCGCGAAGAGCTGCGTCAGGCGATCGTGGAGCCGGAGACCCGGCGAGAACGGATCGACCTCGCCGATGAGCCGTGTGGCGACGCTGAGCTTCGCGAGAGGCGAGATAGACTCGAGCTCAGCGGGATAGTCGGCGAAGTGGACGAATGCGTTGGCCGCTGCCTCGACGGCGAGCGAGGAGCACAGGACCGAGCCCAGGGATTCATCGAGGCGCACGAGGAACGCCGACGGCCTCGTGTCCAGGCTGCCCGGCTCATCCTCCCAGGGGATGCTCAGCTCGTCCCAATGTGTATGGCCGAAACGAAGCGAGCGTTCGAAGTGCTCGCCGACGTCGGATGGAGTTTCCCCGCAGGCGCTGATCAGGTGCATCGTCGCCTTGCCGAGCCAGACATCGACGATGTCCCGTCCGAATGGGAACCCTCCGGGAACCCGCGGAATGCTCATGGTTCCGCCTCCTCAAGAGTGGTACAGCAATTCTCCGGCGCGCGGCGATTCGCGCATCGGGGAGTCCACGGATCGGTGCCGGGCCAGGAGCCGTGGCTTGCGCAGCGTTCTCAGTCGCCGGGCGGGCGCACGACCAAGCCGCCGTCGGTGCGCTGCACGAAGAGTGGAAGCTCGCGATCGGAGAGATACGTCCCGATCACCTGCACCGCCTCTACGAGGAGCCGCTCGCGCTCGTCGGTGGCGAAGCACACTTGCAACGACCACTGCTCGTCAGCGTCGACGATCTCGGCGTGCAGCCCGTGGGCCGCGAGCGCCTCGGTCAAGTCCCTGCCGATGCCCTGCCGGGGGACGTCGATCTCGATCGTCTCGGCCATCGTGCCCTGAGTATCGATGACAAGACGGTCCCGTGCATCGGGACTTCTACTGCTTCAGGTTCGTGAGCGTCCGCACTGGCTCTTCGTAAACGAACGCATACGGCGACGAGTCCGACGGCCTCTTGTGTCCGCAAACCGGCATTCCTAGCAGTGCCCCCGACAAGAATCGAACTGTGCACGCGGTTTAGGAAGCTACGGCCGCGTCGCGCAAAGTGCCTGCACTCGCGCTGATTCATGGTGACCTCCGCGAAGCGTGCGCCAGTGATTGCGCCAGCGAGATCGGCTCGCGGCGCTTTGGTGGTCCAACGAGAAATGCCCTCGGCAGGGAGATTTCTTCCGCCAGCGAGCTTGCCGGTGACGCTTGAGCGTTCTGTTGGAATCTCGTGACGAATGTGCCATTCTGGTTCGGGACGCGTTACGAGTGTCTGTAAGACAGGAGGGTGTCCCGTTTTCGGCGCCGCTAGCACGCTTGCCCTGGAAAGTGAACGGTGACGGCTCGGTCCTCGGCTGAGGTAGCGACAGAAACTCAGCTAGGCACGCACTTCGCGTTGCTCGAGCAGCAGGCCGCGACGAACGAGGTGATCCAGGCAATCGGTCGCCCCGGCTTCGAGCTCCAGCCGATCTTCGAGACGGTCGTGGAGCACGCGGTGCGGCTTTGCCGAGCCGACGCAGCACAGATCTTCACCCACGACACGGATCACTACCGACTTGCGTCCGCATTAGGAGGGTCGGAGGAGTATCGAACCTTGATCGCCGCGCGTGCCATCTCGCTCGGGCGTGGAACTCTCGTCGGTCGCGTCGGGCTTGACCGCCGTCCGGTCCTCATTGTCGACATCCTCGCCGACCCGGCCTACGAATGGTCGGAGGCGCAGCGTCTCGGCGGTTTCCGCAGCATCGTCGCCGTTCCGATGCTGAGTGACAACGAAGTCATTGGAGTCATCTCGCTCTGGCGACGGAAGGTAGATCCCTTCACACCGCGCGAGATCGAAGTCGCGACGACATTCGCCGCTCAGGGAGCGATAGCGATCCGGAACGCGAACCTGATGAAGCAGCTCGAGTTGAGAACCCACGAGCTCGCGCAGTCGGTCGAAGAACTTGAGGCACTGCGCGACGTAGGCGAGGCGGTGAACTCGACACTTGATTTGCACGAAGTGCTGTCGACGATTGTCACGCATGCTGTACAGCTGTCCAGGACCGAAGGTGGATCGATCTTCGAGTTCGGCGAAGAGGAGCACAAGTTCCACATCCGAGCCGCATGCGGAACGAGCGCGGAGCTGCTTGACGCGCTTCGCGCTACCAGGGTCGGGCTCGAAGACACGTTGGTCGGACGCGCGGCTTCGACAAGAACGTCCATCGCCGTCCCTGACATTGACAAAGCACCCGGTGACGCGCACCTGGCGCAACTCGCACGCGCGGGTTGGCATTCCATGCTCGCCGTGCCTCTCGTTCGCGAAGAAACCATTCTCGGAGCGCTGGTCGTACGACGCCGCGCGGTCGGAGCGTTCTCACCGAAGGTCATCGAGCTCGTCGAGACCTTTGCAAGCCAGTCCGCGCTCGCGATTCAAAACGCACGACTGTTCCACCAGCTCGAGCTCGCGAGCCGGCAGCTCACCCGATGGAACCGAGAGTTGGAGCAGCGGGTCGAGACTCAGGTCGAGCAGATCGCCCGGATCGGGCGACTGAAGAGATTTCTCTCGCCGACGGTGGCCGAGTTGATCGTCTCGGAGGGTGACGAATCGATCCTCGAGAGCCATCGTCGTGAGATCACCGTCGTCTTCTGCGACTTGCGCGGGTTCACCGCCTTCGCCGAGACAGTCGAGCCGGAGGACATGATGAGTGTCCTCCGTGAGTATCACGGTGCGTTGGGAGAACTCGTCTTCCGCTACGAGGGAACTCTGGAGCGATTCACGGGCGACGGGCTAATGGTGTTCTTCAATGACCCGGTCCCGTGCGCGGATGGGCCGGCGCGGGCTGTTCGGATGGCGGTCGAGATGCGCGCGCGGATCGGTGACATCGCCCGCGGCTGGCGAAGGCAGGGCCATGTGCTCGGCTTCGGCGTCGGGATCGCACAGGGGTATGCCACGCTCGGGCGCGTAGGTTTCGAGGGGCGCTCCGACTACGCAGCGATTGGGACGGTCACGAACCTTGCAGCCCGTCTCTGTGAGGCTGCGAGCGACGGACAGATCCTGGTCACCGAGCGCGTCCTCGCAGCGGTAGAACAATTCGTCGGGGTGGGAGAGATGAACGAGCTGACGCCGAAGGGCTTCTCGCGTCCGGTGATCGCGCACAACGTTCTAGCGATCGACGACCCCGTCCGCTGAGAATGCCCCCGACAAGAATCGAACTTGTGCACGCGGTTTAGGAAGTCGGCCGGACCTGTGACCTGCTGTACCGCTCAGTTCGCTGGGTCCCGCTCGTCCGCGTGGTGAGGTGCATCGAGAACTGTTGAGTGTCGTCGTGTACAGCTGCGTCCGGCTGCTCCTGGTAGACGGCTGGTAGACAGCGAGGCGTCGAGCAGGCGACCGCTCTTCCCTCAGGATGCGTGAAAGCGGTGAACCGCCGTGAACTAGACGCTGACTGGTGGCGTTACCACCGACACGGCGGCTAGCGCCTGCTCGACGAGGTCGTCGAGGTTTGCCTGGGCTGCGGCGTCGCGGGCCGCGTCGAGTTGCTCCGGCGGCAGTCGCTCCTCGAGCCGCTCGAGGGCCGGGCGTGCCGCGCGCCCGTAGGAAGCGGGCAGCTGCTCGTGGCCTGTCGCGAACGTGAGAAGGACGGCAGCGCGTTCCTGTTGGGCGGAATCTTCCGCGAGGCACGCGCCGATCCCGCTCAGTGCCAGAAGCTCGAGCGAGATGGCCTCTGATGTGCGCGCACGTTCGAGAGCCTCGCCGAAGCGCTCGTGTGCCTCTGCGCCGTCTCCGAGCGCCAGCGCGGCGAAGCCTATGCTGCAGAGCGCCGTGATCAGCCCCCAGCGGTGGTTGCTCTCCGAGAACGCCTCGTAGCCGGCGCGTGCGAGCCGTAAGGCCTCGGAGTATTCGCCGAGCGCGAACGCGCTCGAGCTCGCGCGACTGAGCGCGTAGCCCGATCCCGCGGTCTCGCCGAGGGACGTGAACAGGTCGTAGCCCTCCAGGTGCAGGCGAAGTGCATCGCGGTGGCGCTCTTCTGCATCGGCGAGAAGGCCCAGCTTGCCTATCCCGTACGCGCGGAAGATGGGGTTCCCGAGCTTGTCGCAGAGGGCATTCGCGGCCTCGAACGCGTCGCCTGCGACATCGAGTTCGTCCATGAGGAGGTGGGCGAAACCGAGGTCCATCAGCGCTCCAACCTCGGTGAACGTGTCATCGGTTGCTCTCGCGAGTTGGATGCCCTCTTCGAGGAAGGACACCGCCTCCGTGAAGACGTCGCGGTACACGGCCACGATGCCGAGCGCGCACAGGCAGCGTCCAAGATCTCGCTCGAGGTTCCGTGCCCGCAGGACGGGCATGCATCGGAGGGCGAGCTCCTCCGCGGCCGGGTCGTACCCGAGCCGCGCGCTGATCGCGATCCGGCACGTTGCCGCCGCCAGCGCGACCGTGCTCGCGCTCCCGGGGTCGTCCGGGTCGAAGCCGGCCGTTCGCGCGAGTGGCTCGAGCGTCTCGGCCCCTTCGAACCAGCTGTGCATCCACAAGAACGTGTAGAAGGCTTCGAGTGCGGTCAGCGCCGTCGGCTCGTCGTTCTCTCTGACGATCCACGCGAGCGCCGCGCGGAGGTTGTCGAGCTCGCCGCGCAACTCGTCCCGCGCGACCGTCATCTCCGGCCCCATCAGCGCCCCCTGGCGCTCCAAGAGTATCCCGGAGTAGTGGCGCGCATGACGTTCGCGTGTCGATGCGGAGGCGTCGGCCGATTCGACGTCGAGCTTCTCCGCCGCGTACTGGCGCAGCAGCTCGTGCAGGTCGAAGCGGCCGAAGTCGGGACGGCGGATGAGCGACTTCGAAGCGAGCTCGGTCAGCAGACGGAGGTCGGCGCCGGCGACCGCTTTCGCCGCGTCACGGTCGAAGCCGCCGCGGAAGACCGACAGCTGCGCGAAGGCGTCGCGCTGCTCGTCGGAGAGGAGCCGCCACGACTGGTCGAATGCGGCGCGGAGGCTTCGATGCCGCTCGGGCACGTCCCGCATCGAGGTGGCCAGGAAGTCGACGTTCCGCTCGATCTCGTCGGCGATCTCCGCGCAGGAGAGCATCGACACCCACGCGGCGGCGAGCTCGATGCCGAGCGGCATGCCCGCTACGAGCCGGCAGATACGGAGCGCCTGCAGGCGCTCCTTCTCGTCGAGGACGAACCCCGGTCTCGCCTGCGCCGCCCGCTCGACAAAGAGCCGGAGCGCACCTCCCTCGCCGTCGGTGTTCTCCGTCAGTCCGAGCCCGTCGACGTCGTACACCCATTCGCTTTGTACGTTGAGTCGTTCGCGCGAGGTGGTGAGGAGCTCGACTCCCGGGGCTCGCTCGATCAGTTCGCCGAGCAGGCCGGAGCCGTCCACCAGGTGCTCGAAGTTGTCGAGCACGAGCAGGGTCGAGCGCTCGCTCAGATAGTCGAGCAGCTGCTCCTGCGCCGAGAAGCCGCTCAGGGGGAAGTGGACCGCTTCGGCGACGGCCGGCGCGAGAAGCTCGGGCGCCGGCACGGAGACGAGTGGCACGAAGTGCACGCCGTGCGGGTAGCGCTCGATCCGCCGTGCCGCTGCCTCGAGCGCGAGCCGCGTCTTGCCGACTCCGCCCGGGCCGACGAGCGTCAGCAGGCGGCACTCCGGATCCTCGAGCAGCCCGTCGATCGCCTCGAGCTCCGTCGCACGGCCGACGAACGACGTGCCCGGTGAGGGCAGGCTCCTCATCCCGACCTCGAGCGTTTTCAGAAGCGGGAAGTCGGACGGCAGCCCGTCGACCTCGAGCTGGAAGATCTGCTCGGGCGAGCTCAGATCCTTGAGGCGGTGCGGCCCGAGGTCGCGCACGTCTGCGTCCACGAGCGCACGAGTCGTGCTCGAGAGCAGAACCTGCCCCCCATGGCCGACCGCGGCGATCCGTGCGCCCTTGTGGACATCCAGGCCCACATACCCCTCCTCGCTCAGCCGCGGCTCGCCGGTGTGCAGACCCATGCGCACCCGGATCGGGCCATCCGCAAGCGCGCGCTGAGCGTCCTCGGCAGCCGCCACCGCATCCGAGGCACGGCTGAACGCAACAAAGAACGCATCGCCCTGGGTATCCACCTCGACCCCGTCGTGCGCCGCGAACGCAGCCCGCAGACGGCGGCGATGCTCGAGCAACGCGTCGCCGTAACCATCGCCGAGCTCCTGCAGCAGCCGCGTCGAGCCCTCGACATCCGTGAAGAGCAGCGTGACGACCCCCATCGGCAGGTCCCGCGGCATCGCAAGGAACCTACGCCTCGACCCCGTCTTTTCCTAAGCGGCAGTGGAAGCGGCCTGCTGCTATGCCCCCGACAAGAATCGAACTTGTGCAACGCGGTTTAGGAAGTCGGCCGGACCTGTGATCTGTTGTTCCGCTCAGTCCGCCAGGTTCGTCCAGTGCGCGTCGTGACGGTCGATTTGTGTCCCGGAGTGCCGCTGCGTACGTCTACGTCCGGTTGCTCCTGGTAGACGAGCGGTAGACCGGCAAGCGTTATCCGTCGTCCACCGCACCGATAGCTTGAGGTCTCTTCTGGATGTGTCGCGGATCACGGAATCCAGTTCCGCCGCTACTGTCGACGCGAGCCGGCGGCGACGATGACGTCGCATATGCCGATGGGTGCCGGGTTAGATGACTATCTGACGTCGAGTTCGACCCCGGCGGCGAGTTTCTTCTTGTACAGGATCCAGCACCCGTAGTTGGTTGTTGTAATCGCCGGATTCCAGGCGTAGGTCACTGACATGTGGCCGGTTCCGGAGGGGTCGGTGAAGCCCAACCTAGTCGCCGAATTGAGGCCAGTCGGGTCTGTTTGTAGGTACAGCTCAGCTCCGCCGTCGGCGCTGGGGGTGCCCCAGGCTGGGGGCTCGCCCGTTACTTTGGGAATGATCGCGCTGCAGGTCATGTCGATTCCCGGACTGACAGACCTGCCGACCCAGTCTTGGTTGCACTCCAGGACGGGAGCGCCGTTTGCTTGAGCTGTCCCGATTACGTGCGTGTCCGAAGACGGACAAACCATGAGCTGGGGTACATCAGGCGGCGCGGGTTTGGGTGGCGGCGAGGTCGTGCCGGTGTGGATGAGAATGTTCGTGTTCGTGGTCGCGCTCATCACCGCCGAGGTCTTGCCGATCCCGAAGCGGAAGCTGCCGGTTTTCAGCGAGCGGAAGGTGACGGTCGCGACCGCGACGGTGCCGGTCCGCGGCGTCCGCGATCCGACCGCGATCCGCACCTTGCCGGCCGCGCCGGTCTTCTGGGCGGTGATCCCCCAGACGGACTGGTCAACGGTTGCGCTGACGTACTGCATCTGCGAGACGGCGTAGGTGACGTCGGCCTCGACGGCGTTCGCGCTGTCGGCGGAGACGGTCGTCGAGACCTTGACGGTGATGAGCTTCCCGCGCGTGCTCGTGCCGCTCCGCGGGGTTTCGTGCAGCACCGCCGACGGGGTTGCGGCGGCAACGGTCGGCCTCGCGGGCGCACCGGCACTGAACGAGACGGCCGCTGCTCCGGCGGTGAGCAGCGCAGCCGCCGCGCGCAGATAGATCGTGTTTGGGCGCTTCACCAGAGCGGCTTCGCGTAGTGGCTGAGCAAGATGTTCAGGTCGGGCAGGTCGACCCGGCCGTCGCCGTTCAAGTCGGCAGTGGGCCAACGGGTGTTGTAGTTCGCGATGAACAGCGAAAGGTCGCTGCTGTCGACCTTGCCGTCGTGGTTGATGTCCGCACAGGTGAGTGGCGGGCCGGCGGCGATCGAGGGAGCGCGGGGGCGTTCAGGCTGCCGAGATCGGCGACTCCGTCGGCGACCAGGCAGTTGCGGGTCTTCGCCGGGAACTGCAGCCGTCGGACCTCGGTGTTGCCGGGCGTGACGAGGTAGTAGGTGCTGCCGATCTCGAAGATGTGCACCGGGGCGAGAAAGTTCACCGGCGTCTCGCTTGTCCCCTGCAGGTGGGTGTCGGTGCCGTTGATCTTCCCGAGCGTCCAGTTGCTCACGGTTGCGACATCGCCGCCGTCCGGCGAGAGGTTCTCCTCCATGAAGAGGACAGTGCCGTTGCCGGCGGCGTTCTCGGTCGAGCCAGTGACGACCGCCAGGTGTCCGAAGCTGCCGTCGCTGAACGAGACGACGTCACCTGGTAGATACGGGACGTGGGTGCCGTTCGCGACCTTCGGGGTGTTGTAGTGCGAGTTGTAGAAGCTGTCGACGTAGTTGGCGCCGTCCAGAGACTGGCCGGTCGTCGGCGTGAAGCCGAAGATCGCCCAGAGGAAGCGGTTGGCAAGCTCGACACACTGGAAGCCTTCGCCGGCCGCCTCGAAGTCGTTGCCCGGCCAGCCGGGCTGGCTGTAGCCGGGACGTGGCCCGCACGCCCAGACATCGAGGAAGTTCATGCCGAGCTGTTGCCCGCCGCAAAAGCCGACACCTTTCCCCTCGCCGGGGCTCAGCGCGGCCTTCCGGGTCGCGGCAGAGCCGCCGCCGCTGAGCGCGAGCGCGCTCACAACCGCCAGGAGGGCGATCGTGCCTCGCCGCAGAGAAGGCCGCATCGGGGAATCGTCCCCGGTTCTGCGCCGACTGTCAACGCCAACCGTCAATCGTGTTGCCTGTTTCGTTGACATTAGTCCAACCGCCCTCGTAGGATCGCGCGATGCGGCGCTGCGGACTGGTCGTCCTGACCCTGGGCTGCGCTGTGCTCGCGCTCTGTCCGGCCGCGTTCGGCTCGCAGCTGATCGACCGGAACCCGAGCGGCTTGACCCTGCAGCTGTCCTCAATCTTGGTTAGCGCCCTGTCAGTCGGGGTTGGGTAGTCGGTCGGCTGAGTTCGTCCAGCATGAAGAAAAGTTCCGCGTGATCAACATGTTGATTGAATGCGTTGTGGACTCCTGCATCGCTTGAGGTCCTGCACGTATTCGTTTAGCCAGTCGAAGCTTTCGTTCCTGGAACCGCTCGAGCCTGAGGACTCGACCATAGGCCGCCTAGATAGATCCGGTGAGTACGGACTACGGGAGAGGGACGGGCGCGGGTGTGTTGCTGGAAGGGATGCTGTAGCCGTCGCCAACGCCGTTCAGATGTCCCCAACAGTCGAGGATGCCCTCCGCAGTCGTCGTACAGGCATCGTTGAAGCCTCCGCTGATGGCGACTGCCGTGCCTTGGGTACCGACGACATCGACCGGGGCGCTCGTCGGATAGAGACTATTCTGAACATTCTCGCCCCAGGTCTTGACGGTTCCGCCCGCGGTCACTGCGTACGCGGCGAGGGACGTGGTCGTAATCGCGGTCACGCCGCTTGTAAGACCGATGACGTCCGTTGGTGAAAGTCTGTCATTTGCCGGATCGTTCACCACGACAGTGCCTAGGTCGATACCATCGCCGACTTCACCGGTCCCGTCGTCGCCCCAGCACTTGACGCCGCCTACCGTGGTGAGGGCGCAGGTGAATTCCCCGCCCGCCGAAACGGCAGAGACACCAGCTTGGAGGCCGACGACGTCAACGGGAGGTTCCGACTCAGACCTCGCGCCGTTTCCGAGTTCCCCCATTCTGGTTGTCTCCCCAGCACATACCAGACCGTGATCGAGCGTGAGCGCACAGGCGTGTGTCTGCCCGACCGAAATGGCGGCGATCGGCTCGCCAAACCCGTCGATGCTCACCGGGACGGTGCTGTATGACACGGCTAGTCCGAGTCCAAGGATGTTGAAAGAGTTCGATCCCCAACATTTGACCTCACCACTAGTCATCAACGCACACGACGTGTCAGCTTTCACGCTGATGGCAGCGACGCCGCTCGCCAAACCGCGAACCATGACGGGAGTTGCGGAGTCCGTGGTCGAACCGTCGCCGAGCTGGCCAACGTAGTTCGAGCCCCAGCATTCGACCGCACCACTGTCATTCAACGCACACACATGGTGCTGACCCACCGAAACCTGCACCATGTGAACTTCAAGCGTCGGAATAGGACGTGGGAAGAAATCGAGAACTGAGGACCGATATCCGGCTGGGGTTGTTCAAAACCCCAGCACTCGACGCCGCCAGCCACGACGGCACAGATCGTGTTATCGCCCACGCTGGCGGAGAGGGTGCTTGCGCTTACTCCGCCTCCGCCTCCGCCTCCGCCTCCGCCTCCGCCTCCGCCTCCGCCTCCGCCTCCGCCTCCGCCTCCGCCTCCGCCTCCGCCTCCGCCTCCGCCTCCGCCTCCGCCTGGGACTTGGGTGCAACTCGAGTAAAATTTCGAGCTATAGAAGCTGCCGCTTGCCAGTGTGAATGTCCAATGGGCGAAGAAGACGTCGGCGTGGGCCTGGAGGAGGGCTTTGAGTGCCGAATCGACTTCGATGCATCGCTCGACCTGCCGGAGTGCTTAAGGAGCCTGTGAGATCCTGGTCCCAAGCTGCCTGTCACTCCGGCTCTCCCGGCGAGCAGCACACCGAGTTTTCCACCTGCGAATATGTCGGCGGATCGCTCGAGGTCGGCCGACACCGAGTTGGTTCCGCTGCCAATGACGTGAAAGTCCTGGGCGATGCCAGGGGCTCGATCGAAGCCGACTGCGATCCTCGGCAACCACTTGAAGTTCAGCTTGATCTGACCAGTTGCTGAGAGGTCGATATGCGGGGCGATGGTGACGACGAGCGGGGTACCAGGTACCGGAATTGTCACCTTGAAGGTGTCGTCGAGCGAACAGCTGAAGCCGGCACTGCTACTCAAACCGAGGTTAATCGAAGGCGTTCCCGCCAGGAGAAAGTGAATCGACGGCGGGTTTGCCGAGAGTTCGAACTCGACGTGCATCTTCGTGAGGTCGATGTTCGTGGTTACCGAAACACCCGGGCTTTGCACGTGATCGGAACGCTGCCGTACTGTTCGGCACGGCTGACGATTTCCGGATCATCGTCGGTGGATTGACGGCGAGGTCGCCGAGGTCGCCGCTGATTGCTGCGTGGAAGTCGCTGTAGCCCTGGTCGAGCGTGGCTGGTGTCGATTCTACGGTGTGAGTCCCGTCGCCATTTGCGATCACGTTTCGAACAACTCCCAGAACGCCGCTCGGGGCTTGTTGCGAGGCCGGGACGGCAATGATCTGTCCAACGGTCGGGGCCTGGGTTCCTGCCGTCAGTCGAACGCTCTCCTCGTTCTCGACCCGGGCACCACCGACCGACCTGACCGCACCTGGCTGCAGCTGCGCCGTCGCTGCTCGTGGTGCTGCACGCACTCCGTTCGCGGCGAAACGTATGCGAACCGCTGGAGTCAATTGCGCAGCCGATCCGGTCGGACCAATCGCGGCCCGTACATGAACGTGCCGGCCTCTCGTTCGCGCCGGCGGAAGCCGACGACCGACGCGCGTGGACCCGCACTGTTGCGACTACAGCCCACCGCGCACCCGTCCGTTCTTCAAGGGCGAAGGTGCCAGTGACTGGGCCGGACATCGTGATCAGGATCTCGACCGCGTCTCCTGCGAGGGTCGGAGTAGGGCGAGACACGCGCAGGCTCGATCGCAACCTGCCGCTTCGAGCCGCCCTGACCTCAGCAATTGCGGAGTGATGAGCCTAGGCGCCACCTCCCCGCCGGTGCGCTTGTTTCTACCCGGGGCGGCCTGCAGCGCATCGGCACTCCGCGACACCGCCGTTCCGACGAGTGAGGTGAGGTCCGTCGGGTCGGCCGAGGCCGCGGCGTTCGAAGTCGTCCATCCCACAGCGACCGTGCAACCCAAAACCAACACCCGGCGGCTGCCCTTTGAGAACCTCGCTGACGATCCATGGCGGCGCGAGACGATGCGCGTGAGGTGACGCATCAGTTCGCCTTGCGAATCTTGTCGTGGAGCTGTTGTTCTTGGGCGTTCGCAAAGCTGTCTCGGATGGCGTTGAAGGCTCCAGGAGAGGTTCCATCCCAGCCGATATCTGGTGTGACGCCAGGCCCGATGACGGTGATGCGGTATCGGGTTCCGTTGCCGGCTGGGTGCATCCCGTGCGGGTTGAAGCTGTAACAGAACGCGCCGGTACCTCCGAGAGTCAGCGCGCTATCTTCGCGCCACCAGCCAGCGCCGTAGGTCGAGCCGAACGAGGCGTGCGTGCCGCTTTGTTCACCGAGAGAGTTCATTCGGTCGTTGAACGTTTGCTGTTCGACCTTGATCGTTCCCTGCGGGAGCGCGTCTAGCAGGGTTGCAGGGACGGTGTGGACCATTACGCCGGGTGGTGAGGCCGAGACGGAGGTGATTTCCCCAAGCAATCCTTCTGGGGTAGCGGCGGTGATGCCGAGCGCGATGATGTCGCCCGG
>CAWGEJ010000006.1:0-929937 GCA_963821575.1 uncultured Thermoleophilia bacterium | reverse complement strand
GAGTGAGATGTAGCGCTGGACGTACAGCTGCGACCTCACCCGCGCATCCGGCGCCGGTAGAGCGATGTGCTTGAACACACGGGGGCTCGTGCGCTCGGTGATTCGCCGGATCGTGCCGCCCTTGCCGGCGCTGTCGACGCCCTCGAAAACCACGCAGACCCTGGCGCCGGTGGACTTGACCCACTCCTGCATCGCCACGAGCTCACCCTGGAGGCGCCGCATCTCCCGCTCGTACTCCTTGCGCTTCATCTTCCCGGGAGGGCTCCCCTCGGCCGCCGTCGCCGGAGGGTCGGGCACGGCGGCCTCGTCGTGGTCCGGCTTGTCCTTCTTCTTCTTCGACTGGCTCATGCTCGCCCCCTGACTGCCTCGGTAACCGGAATACCGTAGTACGACAGCCCCGGCGATGCGTCCGGGAGCCACGAGCAGTAGCTCGCGCGTGGTTTGTGGCAGGCGGGATACGCGTACTCGCCGATCCCGCGTGCGGCGGGTAGGGCCATCGTTCTGTCATGGTCGGTCGCCCCACCGGGGAAAGTGGCCGTGGACCGATGACGGCGGTCGCGACGATCGGGCGCTGGAGCTCCCGGCATCCGTGGCTCGCGATCGCGGTGTGGATCGCGTTCGTCTCTTTGGCGCTCGGGGCAGCCGCCGGCACCGGCACGAAGTCCCTCTGGAACGGCTCCGTAGGCGAGTCGGCCCGCGGCTACGACCTGATGAACGACCACGGGGTCTGGCCACCATCCGTCGAGTACGGCTACGTGCACAGCGCAACGCTGCGGGCAGGGCAGCCCGCCTTCCGCTCTGCCCTGGCCGACGTCGAGGCGCGGATGCAGACGGGCTTCGGGGGCCAGACGGAGACCCGGATCTCGCCCGACCGACACTCGGCGATCGTGATCGACACGCCGCAAGTCGTTCCGTCGGCGATCCGTTCCACACGCGCTTCCGTCCTCGCTGCCGCCCAGGCTCACCCGCAGGTCACGATCGGCGAGGCAGGAGCTTTCTCGGCGAGCGATGCGCGCGACAGCGCCGGAAACCGGGACCTCCACCGCGCAGAGCTGCTCTCCATACCGGTCACGCTCTTCGTGCTGCTCTTCGCGTTCGGCTCGTTCGTCGCCGCCCTCGTGCCGGTGCTGCTCGCCCTCACCGCGGTCGCGGCAGCCTTCGGCCTGCTCGGGCCGATCAGCCAAGTCTTCCCGCTCGACGACAGCGTGAAGGTGGTCGTACTGCTGATCGGCATGGCCGTCGGCGTCGACTACGCGCTGTTCTACGTCGTACGGTCGCGCGAGGAACGAAGCCGCGGCCTCGCATCGCACGAGGCGCTCGAGCGCACCGCGCGCACATCCGGGCGCACGGTGCTCATCTCCGGGACGACGGTGATCGTCGCGATCGCCGGGCTCTTCGTGATCCGTTCGAATGTCTTCAACGCGATTGCGAGCGGGACCATCGTCGTCGTCGCCTGCGCGGTCGCGGGCTCGGTGACCGTCCTGCCGGCGATCCTCGAGCTACTCGGCCCGCGACTCGATCGCGGGCAGATCCCGCTCGTGCCCCACCTGAGGACCGACGGATCCGGTTCTCCGTTCTGGTCCGCCACCGTCGAGCGTGTGCTTCGCCGGCCCGGCCTCGCGCTCGCGCTCGGGACAGGCCTCCTGCTCGCGCTCGCCGCGCCGGCGCTCTCCCTCCGCGTCAGCAAGCCCAGCGGAGAAACGCTCTCGTCACGGACGAATCCGGTGTTCGCAACGCTCGACACGATCAGACGAGAGTTCCCGAGCACGGCTGCGCCGGCGATCCTCGTCGTCGTCGGCCCGGCGAGCGGGCAGCGAGCGGCGCTGGGGGCGATCGCTCGGCTCGAACAGCTCGCGGTTGCGCGCGGGATCGCCCACCCGCCGTTCACCCTCACGTCGAGCGCGGACGGCGCCGCGGCCTCGATCGAGCTCCCTCTCACCGGTGCCGGCGACAACACGGCGAGCAAGCAGGCGATCCTGCAGCTTCGCCGCGAGCTCGTGCCCGAGACGTTCGGCAGCGTTCCCGGTGTCGAGACCGCCGTCACCGGCGCCTCGGCAGAGGACGTCGACTTCACACAGCAGATGGAGAGCGGCCTTCCCTACGTGATCGGCTTCGTGCTCACGTTCGCGTTCCTCCTGCTGCTCGTTTCGTTCCGCTCGCTCGTCGTGCCGATCAAGGCAATCGTGCTCAACCTCCTCTCGGTCGGCGCGGCCTACGGCGTCCTCGTGCTCGTCTTCCAGCATCGCTGGGCCGAAGGCGTGCTCGGCTTCCAGTCCAACGGGACGATCATCTCCTGGCTCCCGCTCTTCCTCTTCGTCATCTTGTTCGGACTCTCGATGGACTACCACGTCTTCATCCTCAGCCGCGTCCGCGAGGGTATCGACCACGGGATGAGCAACGACGCAGCAATCAGGCACGGAATCTCTGTGACGGCCGGCGTCGTGACCAGCGCCGCGCTGGTCATGGTGGGCGTCTTCTCACTGTTCGGCACGATCTCCTCGCTCGAGCTCAAACAGGCCGGCGTCGGGCTCGCTGCAGCCGTGCTGATCGATGCGACGATCGTTCGCGGCGTGCTCCTGCCGGCGTCGATGAAGCTCCTCGGCGACTGGAACTGGTACCTGCCCCGCTCGCTCCGGCACCTGCCACGCGGCCCGCTGCGCGAGGCGCACTGATCGGCCCTGGCAGCTCGTTACGAGGCCCTGCCTTCGACAGATCCGTCGGGTTCTGACCCGGCGCCGATTCTGCTGACGAGCACCGCGACAACGGTTACGAGATAGAGCTGACCGAGTAGAGCCTCGCTGATCGCAAGCGTGTGGCCGAGGTTGGTCGAAGCGGTGTAGTCGCCGTAGCCCACCGTCGTCAAGGTGACGAAGCTGAAGTACATGCGCAACGACGTGGTTCCGTCGGTTCCCTGGACGAAGAACGGGCCCGACCCGAGCTTCGCCATCGAGGAGTAGACGAACATGAACAGCATGCCGATCAGCAGATAGATACAAACCGCGCCGATCACCGACTGCTGGTTGACGACGCCCTGATTGATGACTCCCCGAGCGACGACGAACATGATCCCAATGACCAGCAGGCCGCTGGCAATCCCGGCGGCGACCGCGAAGGAGGTTCCACCGGCTGCCAGCTCGGCTACCGCGATCGCCACGACGATGCAAGCGAGCCCTAAGCGAAGCGTGAGCCACCCGGCACCCGATGTCCACATCGCGACGACCCACGTCACGGCCTCGACGATCGCGAGAACACCCGGCACCCAGTAGTCGTTCGGAGCGCTCGCGACGAACAGGAACGACGCGACGACGAGCGCCAAGACATACGCGTAGCTATGTCCGCCTCGCACCTCGCTCCACCGGCGGTGACGACGCTTCCGCCTTTCGACCATCGCGCCGGTCCCTACCTCCACGAAGGTGAACCTAATCAGATCGAGGACGACGATCGAGCACCTTGGCTGTGGCTCTGCATGTCCGTCAGCTCGACGATCCGAAACGTGCCGGGAACGAGTTTGCCTATCTAGTGCGGAACCGTTGTCAGCGGCCGTGCACGTCGCGAGCGCCACCGGGCTCAGGAGACGTCGCTGAGCGGCGACTCAGCCGGACCACGCATTCACCCTGATCGGACGATGGCTTCAAATGGGGCTCTGCCTACCCTGGCGGAGTGAGGTATGTCGTCGCCGCGCTCGCGGGGCTGGCCGTGGCGGTCGCGGTTACGTCGTGCGGCGGCGGGAACAAGGCAGCGGTCTCGACGGCGATCTCATCGCTGGCAACGCGAACGACAGCCGGCGGAACGACCACGGCCGCGACCACGACCACGACCGCGCCCGAGACGGTCACGGCGCCACCGACGACCGCCACCACCACGCACGTGGCGACAACCGTGCCGGTGACAGTCACAGCGCCACCGACGACCGTGACGACCACGCAGGTCCAGACGGCGACCACGGTGGTGACGACCACCGCTACAACAACCACCGCCGCGGCCGCGGCCCCAACAACCACCACCGCGCAGACGACGACCAGCGGTCTCAGCCCCGGTGCAGCCGCGGCGGTCGGTGCGGCTGCCGCGACGAAGAACGCCGAGAGCACGAGCAGCGAGACGCCCTGGGGCTGGATCGCCGTCGGGATCCTCGTGCTGGCGGTTGTAGTCGGCGGGATCGTCTGGTGGATCCGCCGCCGCCGGAAGCCGCCGCCCAGCGGAACAGAGGTCAGCTCCTGAGCCGATAGTCGAGGCATCTCCTCGCTCGCCGCTCCCGCGCGTGCGAGCATCCACGGCAGAGGTAGAGCCAGCGAGTCAGAAAGGGATCGCGATGAGCGAAGCTGGAACAGGCACTCCAGAATCGGACGGGCCGGATCAACCGCCGGGCACCGCCAAGTGGTTGAACGTCTTGATGGTCATCACAGCGCTCGGCTCGCTCGGCATTGTGCTCTTCTGGGCCTATAGGACATTCGCGAGCATCAAGAAGGATGCCGATGACGTAGGTGCTGTCTTCGGATTCTTTGCGCCCCCAAAGCGCAAGTCACGGCTTTCTCGCATCGCCGGCAAGGGCTAGGGGTCGCGCCGCTCACCGACGCCGGCGCCCGAGAAACCACCGCACGCACCTAGGATTCGGTCGTGGCGGAGTGTCAGCTGATACGTGGCGGCGTGGAGTTCCACGGCAAGCAGGGGCTCGACTACCTCGCCGGCATTTCGGCAGAGACCACAGGCGCGCAGGCGATCTGTATGCACCTGCTCGAGATTCCCCCCGGGGTCAGTGCCGCTCCTCACTATCACGAGGCCCATGAAACGGCGATTCTCGTGCTTGAAGGCGCGGCCGAGATGCGCCACGGTCCAAACCTCGAACTCGTGATGCAGATGGAGGCGGGGGACTTCGTGTACATCCCGGCCGGTGCACCTCATCAGCCCTACAACCCGACGTCGACGATCGTGCGTGCCGTCGTTGCCCGCACCGATCCAAACGAGCAAGAGAGCGTCGTCCTGGTTGACGGCGCCGGCTCGAACTAGCCCTCTGACGGCTGGCGACCGCCTTTCCTCACTTGGCGCGACGACCATGCCGGGTGTGATGGGACCTGAAACGAACGTACGCAAACCCTCCCGCCCACCTCGACGTCCTGCTGGAGCACGAGGCGTCCGCCCCTCGGCGCTCCCGCTGAGACGGTGGCACGAGGCGGCGCCCGTAGTAATAGGCGAAACTCGAGCCGTGCAACTGCCCGAAGTGAGTTATGCCCGCAGCGGGGAGGTCTCGGTCGCCTATCAGCTCGTCGGGACCGGCCCTCCCGACCTCGTCTTCATCCGGGGCCTCGCCGGCGATCTGCTCTCGTCCTGGGAGCAGCCACTGCTCGTACGCCACGTCGAGGGTCTCTCTGCCTTCAGCCGTGTGCTGATGCTCGACAAGCGCGGGACGGGGCTCTCCGATCGTGTGCGGGAGGTGCAGTCGCTCGAGACGGCGATGGACGACGTCCGGGCCGTGATGGATGCGGTCGGCACCGAACGCGCTGTTCTCTGGACGGGCACCAGCAGCACCGGCATCAGCGTGCTCTTCGCGGCGACGTATCCCGAGCGCTGTGCAGGGCTTGTCCTGTTCGACCCGACGGTGAAGGGGATCCGCTCGGCCGACTACCCCTGGGCGCCGACCGAGGAGGAGTGGCGCGAGAGGTTGGTCAGCGTGCGCGAAGGATGGGGCGCGCGAGGCTACCTCGAGGACCTCGCCGACGAATGGGTGCCCGAGGTCGCCGAGGACGAGGGTTTCCGCGAGTGGTTCGTCTGGCACATGCGGCGCAGCCTCAGCCCCGGCGCAGCCTTGACCGCGTTCCGCGCCGCGATGGAACTCGACGTCAGCGATGTGCTCGCCGCCGTCCGCGTGCCGACGCTCGTGATCGCCCATCCGGCACGCCCCGGCCCGGCCCACTACATCGCCCAGCGGATCCGAGGCGCCGAGGTCGCTGAGCTGCCGCCGCTCCAGGGGCTCTATACCTGGGTCGACGACGACGCCCACCGAGCGACGATGGACGCGACAGAGCGCTTCGTCTCGCGCCTCACCCGAACGATCGGCTCGGAACGCGTGTTGGCAACCATTCTGTTCACCGACATCGTCGGCTCGACCGAGCTGGCGGGACGACTCGGAGACTCAGCGTGGCGCGAGCTTCTCCAGAAGCATCACGCGATCGTCCGTCGCGAGCTCGCGCGGTTCCAGGGCCGGGAGCTCGACACAGCGGGAGACGGATTCTTCGCTTCCTTCGACGGGCCAGCCCGGGCGGTTCAGGCCGCCTCTGCCATCCGCGCTGCGCTCGTGCCGCTCGAGATCCAGATCAGATCCGGGCTCCATACCGGCGAGTGTGAGGTGAGCGACGGCAAGATCGCGGGAATCGCCGTCTCGATCGGAGCGCGCATTTCTTCACTGGCGGCCCCCGGCGAGGTATTGGTCTCCAGCACGCTGAAGGATCTCGTCGCCGGCTCAGGCCTTCGGTTCGAGGATCGCGGCGACCATCAGCTCAAGGGCATCCCGG
Source organism: uncultured Thermoleophilia bacterium (assembly GCA_963821575.1). Taxonomy (GTDB): domain Bacteria; phylum Actinomycetota; class Thermoleophilia; order Gaiellales; family Gaiellaceae; genus PALSA-600. The sequence goes on along the minus strand of CAWGEJ010000006.1, from coordinate 923,431 downwards.
ACACGTGGCACCTGTTCGCTCTCTCCGCCTAAGACGCTCAAAGGAACGAGTGGGACAGTTCTGGAATGTCTGTAGCCCTGTCGCCGAGCCGGGCGATTGGCGGCGCCTAACCGCGACTGTACGTTCGCTCCGTGACGTTCTGTACGCGACAGATGAGACGTGAGAAGGCCGAAAGACCGGCCCCTGGTCGCTGCTTGCCCGAAACTGGTGTCCATGGCGACGGCTGACCCGGTTCTCGATCGCGTCCTCACCTGGGCGGCAGCTGAGGAGGCCGTACGGCTCGTCGTCGTGACGAGCACTCGTGCCCGCCCAGAAGGTCCGCCGGACAAACTCTCCGACTACGACGTCATTCTGGCTCTAACCGGCCTCGACCGCTTCGACCCAACTGCTGCCTACGGCACGCCCGCGGCGCGTTGGGGCGACGAGCACCACGAACAAGGGACGCTGGCGCTCTTCCGCGGTGTCGTCTACGAGGACGGCGTCAAGATCGACTGGACGCTCTGGCCGACGAATGTTCCAGATCTGATCGCGGAGCATGGACTGAATCACAACCTCGACGTCGGCTACCGCGTTCTGCTCGACAAGGACGGTGCGACCGCCCGCTGGCCGCAACCGACGTTCCGTGCGCACATCCCGGCAAAGCCGAGCGAGGAGGAGTACGTCGCGCTCGTCGAGGAGTTCTGGTGGAGCGCAACGTATGTTGCTAAGGCGCAGGCTCGGGGCGAGCTGTTCTTTGCACGGTTCGTGCTCGACGCGGAGCTGACCTACGATTGCCTTCGGACGATGCTCGAATGGCGCATCGAGCTCGACCGCGCCTGGAACTGGAAGCCGGGAGCCTTCGGTCGCGGAATCGAGCACGAGTTGCCGAACGAGATTGCCGCTGAGCTCGAAGCCGCCCACGATTCGGCCGAACGGACGATCGCGCTCTTCCGTCGGGTTGGACGCGACGTCGGCGAGCGCCTCGGGTACGCCTATCCCGAGCTTGCGGACAGGTCGGTCAGCGCGTACTTCGAGAAGCTCGGGCTGAGCACGACGGCCTAACAGCTCAAGCTTTGGCTCTTCCAGAACTGTGAGCAGAACTATTCGAATGATGATGATGGGGTAGTTCCAGAAACTCCTGGGCCGCATGAGACCTAGGCTCACGACAACCTCTGCCCCGGTTCCCACGGGTGCACGGTGGTTTTTCCCACGGCTGTCGCCCGTTCGCTACCGACTCGGTCAGAGACCTGCCCGTTTAGGCGAGGTCTACGACTCCTTTGCAGATGAGGTAGGCGCCGAGACCTGTGAGGACCCAGATGGCGAGTCGTCTCCAGTTCCCGTTCAGCCACGTGTTGAACTGCACCGTGTGCGATGCGGTCCAGCCCGGCGCCACGAGGTAGCCGAGCAACGGCACCTCGACGAACATCAGGGCAACGAGGTAGAAGGCGATCACAATCACGAGCGTCTCGGCAAAGCTGATATCGAATCCCGCGATGTCCTTGTAGGCGATGAGGGCGAACGGGCTCGGGGCCAGATCGAGCACGATCCCCGTCACGAAGGCGATCGAAGCTCCGCGCGCGAGCGCCTGCTCGACTCGCCCGGGCGAAGCGGGCTCGACCTGCACATCACTCGGAGGCGAGATGGTGGTGTCGCGGTGCCGGAGCACGGCAGCGGCGAGAAGCGACAACGCACCGACAACGATCTCTGCCACAGGCCCCGCGGTCGCAGAGGAATCGGTCAGCGACGATCCATCCAGGGCGTAGATGATCACGAGACCGACGCTGACGGCCGCGAGGAACGCGCCGGCGAGGAAGCTCGCGAGGATCATCTTCGGATGCGGCGTACGCAAGCCGACGATCGCCGCGCCGAGCAGCACCGGCCAGAATGCGGCCGCCACCGCGAGCATCACTATCTCGGCGACAGGTCCCACGCCGACGCCTCCGTCATGGCCAAAGGACTACGGACGGGACGGAGCTGCAAGAAGATCTCTCCGTTCGACCAGCGCCGGGGACAGCGCTTCGCCCACGACGATCTCCACGGCAAAGCCTCAGCCTATGCCGCAGCAGCCTGGTTGTTCTCGACGATCTTCATGACCGTCTCGTAGCCGCCGCCGTTGAGCACCTTGAAGCCGTTGCGATCAAGGATGTCCCGGGCCTTGCCGGCACGCCCGCCGGTCTTGCAATAGGTCACGATCGTCCTGTCGCGCGGCAGCTCGTCCAGATGGCGCCCGAGAACCAGCAGGTCGATGTTCTTGGCTCCCGGCACCATCCCCTTCCTCGCCTCCAGGGCAAGGCGGACGTCGAGGATGCAGGCACCGCTCCTGACGGCTTCGGCGACCTCGCTCTGGGGACTGATCGACTTCGTCCCGGATCCCAGGAAGTGCTTGTCGAAGAATCTCTCGAGCCACGCAACCATTTGCTCCACCGTCCTTCGTTCGTGCTTCGTCGAGGTGATCTGGCGTCGATCGTAGGGCACTCGAGTTCTCCTGCCGGCCTCCGCCGCCGCATTCACCCGAGTGAACGGCAACTGCGATTCGGCACGCCTCGAACCGGTCGAAGGGCGGTGGGGAAAGGCCCCACCGCCCCACCGCCCCACCGCCCTTCTGCTGTTTCTCAGTCGGCGTCGTTGCCCGGGTGGAGGTTCTCCGCTTCGCGCTCGGGCAGCGCCATCGTGCTCGGGTCGAGCGCGTACGTCCACGGGAGGCCGGACATCTGCCAGCCGTTTTTGCGACGCATCCCGTCGAAGACGCTGTCGGGATCGTGAACCCTGTCACCCTCCATGCCGTCGAGGATGTTGTAGGCGTTCGTGAACCCGGCCGCGGTGAGCATGTTGACTGCCATCGCCCCGCGTCCGCCGGACCGGCACGTGATGAGGAGCGTGGTGTCGGGTGAGAACCGCTCCTTGACGAGCTCGACGAAGTCCGGGTTGAGCGACCACGGGAACGCCTTCTTCTCATCGTCCCAGACATAGGCCAGGAAGGCGAACGGAATCAGCGTCGCCATGGGCGGATGCCCGGTGAAGACCCACTCCTCGGGCGTCCGCACGTCGAGGACGACGACGCCCTCGGGATCCGCCTGCCACATGTCGTACGCTTCCTTGGCAGTGACATAGAGCCCGAGCTTCGTCTGCCGCTGCTCGATGATCGGACGACCGTTGTGGGTCGGGGCCGGTGCTGCTTTCGTCGCTGTGCTCATAGGTCTCTCCTCATTCGATCGTTGGCTCAGGGCACGTAGCTGGCGCTGGTGTCTGTGCCGTAGCCGCAGCCCTGGTAGGTGCAGTGGAACTCGTCGCGGATGATTGCGGCCCAGCCGCCCGCCCGGGACGTGTCGAGCGATAGGTCCTCCGTGAGCACCTTCGTCTCGAACGTCCAGCCCTCGGGTAGCTCCTTGTAGTTCTCGCCGAGCACCTGCAGGTTGTCGGCCGAGAGACTCGGGTCGACGTCCTTCGTGAACTCCTGCAGCACCCAAGTCGCACCCTCCAGATCGCGGAGCAGGTAGACCGGCTTGCCCGCGTAGAAGATCCAGTTCGTGTTGCGGTAGATCAGCGAGGGCACGTATGCGTTCTGGAACTGGGCGATCATCTCGGCGCCGGTCATGTCGCCGGCCCACCGCATCTCGACGCCGTGGAAGTCCTGAACTTCGCCGACAAGGATGTCGATCTCGTCCATCATCCAGAAGCGGCCCCTGTTGACCGCGCACATGTCCACGGCAAGCTCGTGCGCCAGCTTCTCTGGATCGATCTTCTTGTAGGCATCGGGGTCGACGGGAATCGACGCCGCCGTGTAGACGTGCGCCCTTTGCGTCCGCCCGGTGCCGACGAAGGCACCCATGCCGTGGAAGCTGAAACCGCGAACGTCCTTGAAGTTGACCCGACTCGTCGGATCCAGTCCGGTCTTCAGTTTCATGCCCGGTGCAGTGAGGATTGACATGTCAATTCCTTTCGGTCGAGAGATCCGCGACACGCCCTTGCGGCGGATCTGCGGTCGGGTCGGCAACTGCGGCTGTGACGAAGGGGCCGACAAGCGCAGCCTTCCTCTCGGGCGCCGTCGCGACTTCGAGCTCCTCGTCGTTCGCATCCGAGAGCGTCGCGATGACGACTCCGTCTCCGAGGCGTCGCAGCGCATGCTGCTCCTCCTCGCTCGGGCTTCGCAGCGCGATGTTCTTCACGTGCACGAGGCCTTCGTTCCACCAGGCGAGGCTCGAACGCCAGGCGAACACGTCGGAGACCCAGATTGCGTGCCCGCGCGCCCAGCGAGTCTTTCCCGCTCGTTTCACGCGAACCGGGATGTCGCCCGGACGCTTCCGCAGGCCGCGATTCTTCAGGACCGTGACGAGGATGCCCGCGACGCAGATCCACAGCGGCACCCCGAGAAAGATCAGGATTACCCAGACCATCGACACCTCCCTTCGGATCTCCAGCTCTCCGCACCGATCGTGGCAGCGACCGTCACGTCACATGAGCGCCGGCCGTCGAATCACCCAGGTGAACCAGGTTCGGGCCCGCTCAAGCACCGCGCTCCCGGTGTCCGCGCCACGCGCGGGCACGGCTGCGGATGCGGTCGAGCACAGCGTCGAGGGTGTTGCCCGTCAGGTTGCCGAGCGTGATCGCGCGCACGTACGCGAGGATCTCGGCGACCTCTTCCTCGCTGTAGTGCCTACGGAGGACGGCCATCGCGGCCGGGTCGGCTCGACCGCCGTTCTCCGCATAGCTCTGGGCGAACAGGATCGCCGCCGCCTCTGCCGAGCTCGCCGCCTCGAGCGACTGGTAGCCGAGAATCTCGTTGATCTCGTCGAGTGAGACACCCTGGGCCGTCGCGAGCTGCGTGTGACCCCACTGGCAGTAGCGGCACTCGTTGACCGAGCTGACCGCGAGCATGATCTTCTCCCGCAGTGCGTGCGACGTCCTCGGCCTGACGAGCGCAGGCAGCAGAGCGGGAATGGAGACAACGACATCGCGCACCGTACGAACGACGTTCCTGCGAGTCAGGGTCCGCCGCCCGCTGGCCGGTGGGCCGGGCTGCGTGGCGCCACTGAGTGCCCGCGAATGCGGATCCACCGGCTGGCCCGCTGTGCGCATCACGCTTCCCTTCGGAGCTTCTGCCCACGGAGCCCGGTGCCGCCATCAGCGGCTCGCCAGATCCGCGAGCCCATCGTCCGCGGCGGGACCTGCCACCCGGGCAGGCCCCGCCCCCAGCGAAGCGGCTGAACCCTGACAACCGCGGTCGGTCGACGGCTCCGGCCGCTACGCCTATGCCTGCTTGGCCAGAAGACCCTCGATGACCGCGGCCTGCGCAGCCAGGGCGCCAGAACCGCTGAACTGGATGATCTCGGCCCCTTCCTCTGAGATGAAGTTGTGCGGAGCCGGCCAGTAGCACACGTCGCCGGCCTTGCATTCGTCAGTGGTCCCGTCCTTGTAGATGACTGTCATCGAGCCGCTGATGATGTAGGCGTGGTGTGGAACCCCGCACAGACCGTCCGGCAGTGGCGCCAGCAGCGCCGTGAAGTCAGTACCCGGAGCGAACTTGTGGTAGGCGCACTGCGTGTCGCCCCAGACTTCCTGAAAGATCTCGAGGCCCGGCGTGTTCTGGGTGACGAAGTCGTCCACCGGTTCCATATCCCGCAATTGGCTTCTCATGGTTCGTCCGCTCCTTCTTGTGGCTCACCCGACCGGTGGTGATGACGGTTTGTTCCAACACCAGGCCCGGTCGCCTGGACAAACCTGGTTACCGTCGCGACGGGCGGTCGGCCGCCGCGACGGATAACCCATGAGTCGAGTATGGGGAGGGCCGCTCGTCTCTCCCACCGGGGAGCGGCCGTTCACCCAGGTGATTGGAGACCGCAGGCCACCGGCCAGAGGCAGCATTCGTGAGCGCGTCGTTGCTCAGCCGCGTCGAACTCGGGTCGGCCCGGTCCCGTCCTGGGTCACCTCGACGAGCGTGAGCCCGAGGTCGGACACTCGCAGGAGCAGTCCCTGGAGCTCCGACTGGTCGCGCACGGGGCCGGTCAGCGTGGTCTGCCCTTCCCGGCGTGTGAGCGACATCCCCTCGAACACCACCGTCATGCGATCGCTGAGCTCCCCTTCGACAACCAGGTGGTACGTCCGAACTGCCATGTCTAGACAATGAACTCGCACGCGCCCTCATCAGGGTGCCACGAGCACGTTCACCTGGGTGAAAGGCTGTGTTCCAATAAGCCGAGGGCGGTCGCCCGCGCGATCGCGTCCGAGCGCGTATGCACGCCGAGCTTCCCGTAGATCGACCGCCGGTGTGTCCGGATCGTGTTCGGGGAAAGGAAGAGTCGCTCTCCGATCTCCCGAGCCGAGAGCTCGGTCGCGAGAAACTCGAGCACGCCCCGCTCCGCCCCGCTGAGCGGCTCGAAGCTCTCGTTGCCTCGAGCACGAGCTTGCGCTGCCTCGAGCTCGCGCCCGACCTCCTTTGAGATGTCGCCCACCCTGCCCGCGTCGGGGAGGAGCTCGAGGGCCTCTTGGGCCTCGCTCAGCGCAGCCTGAGCGCCATCGAGATGGCCTCGCTCGATGTGTGCCCGGGCCAGGAGCAGGAGAGCCAGTGTGTGGTGGATCGACGGCAGCTCGTCGCGGAGGAGGCGTTCCGCCCGCATGAGCTCGTGTTCTGCTTCGAGATGATGTCCTTCCGCGGCAAGTGTTGCGCCGACCGCCAGGCGGGCATTCCCGCCGAGCCAGCTTCGGTTCGTCCGGATGCTCCCCGCAGCTGCCGTCGCCTGCCTGGCGTGCTCGCTCGCGGAAGCGACCCGGCCCTGCTCCACCTCGACGAGCGCCATCGTTGCGAGGGCGTGGACGAGGCTGGGCGTGCGCCGACGGCTTGCTGGATCAGCGAGCATGCGGGCCGCCGTCGCAGCCGCGTTCTCGAGGTCCCCCGCGAAGTAGAGAACACGCGCGTAGCCGGCCAGCGCACCGGACGAAGCCTCATCGATACCGGCCGACGCAAGCCGCACCGCCTCGCGCCCTTCTCGCAAAGCTTCACGGACGCCGTGGTCCATCGCCAGGGTGTGAGCGAGCAGCGCTTCGATCTCAGCGAAGGGCCCGTGACGCGCATCGACTCCACCTGCTCTGTCCATGAGCTGGAGGTAGCGCCGCTGCTCCAGAACGCTTCCGTCCATGACGGTCGCGGCTATAGCAGCAGCTGCTGCCAGGTCAGGTCGCTCCACGACGACGTCTTCCGGCAGGGTGCCCACCCAGCGGAGAAACGCTCGCCCAGCGCCGCTTCGGATCATCGGCAGATGGTGCTCGACGAGGAGGTCTGCGACGAGCTCGTGTGCACCCGCAGCTGATCCATGGGCGATCGCCTCGAAGATGAGCCCTTGATCTCGCAGCCACTGAGCAGCGGAGCGGTCGATCGCTGCAGTCCGGTCGGGGTCCTCCAGGTCGAGCTTCGCGCGCGCGAACTCCGTAAACAGCGAATGGACGCGATACCAGCCGCTTCGTCCCAACGCCTGCACCATCAGGTTCTCCTGGGTGAGCTCGGCGAGCATGTGCGCCGAGTCGCTGCGGCCGAGCACAGCGTCGCAGAGATCCGCTGTGAACCGGCCGAGAACGGCGGCCGTGAGGAAGAGCGTGCGCTGAGCGCCCTCGAGTGCACCGAGGATCTCGGTGCTCAGATACTCGACCACAAAGCGGTGATCGCCGCGAAACTCGCGAACAGCCTCGGCCGGATCCTCGACGTCCTTGAGCCAGAGACCCGCCAGAACCACGGCAGCAGGCCAGCCGTCCGTGCGCTCGAGCAGGCCGTCGACTTCCGTCTGGCCGAGGTCCAGATGCCCCCGCGTGACGAGGAACTCGCGCGCCTCATCGCTCGTGAACGCGAGCTGCGCTGCCCGCACCTCGACGAGGGACCCGGAAACCCGCGCACGACCGAGCTTCAGTCCTGGATCGACGCGGCTGATCAGAATCAGTCGAACGTTGTCTGGCAGATGGGCGATCGCGTGCTCGAGGGAGCGCCGGCACGAGTCGCTCGTCACGACGTGAAGGTCGTCCAGGACGATCACGAGCGGACGTCGAAGCGCAGAAGCGCCGTTCAGGAGCTCGTCGACCGCGTGCTCGACGGAGCCCGTCAGGGTGTGCAGCCGTTGCAGCGCGGTCCGGCCGAGTCCCTGCCGAACACGGTCGACCGCCGTCGCGATGTACCTCCACATCTGCGCCGGATCGTTGTCTTCTCTATCGAGTGTGACCCAGGCAAGCGCTGCATCGGCGCTCGCGCACCACGCCCGCACCGCCGTCGTCTTGCCGTAGCCGGCAGGAGCGACGACGAGGGCCAGCGAATCGTGTCGCTCACCGTCGAGCGCCTGCCGGATCCGTGGCCGGTCGACAGCGGTCTGCAACGAGCTCGGGGCAATGAGCTTGGCCTCGACGAGCGGCGGCGGCGGCGACGCCCCCGCCCTCGGCGGCGCCTTGCGGCTCGGTGGTTTCGCTCCGGTCTCGGCTGGAAGCACTTTCAAGGTTCAACCATTCTCGAAACCGACGGGTGGCCGCACATCCGCCCTTACTACGCATCCACGGGGAACTACGGCGGGGTGTTCCATACTCGCCGCCCGGAGGAGGGCTCGCGTTCCTCTTCACCCAGGTGAACAGGCCGCCGCCCCCATTCTCGCCACGCCCTCGCGTCGTAGCCTCGGGGCATGGAGTGGGCACTTGCGGTCATCACGCTGACGGTGATCGGGTTCGCGATCGTTTCGCGGCGGGTCGACGGCACGTCCCTCACGCCCGCAATCGTCTTCGTCGCCGTCGGGCTCCTGGTGGGCGCTCGAGCCCTGGGGCTCGTCGACACGTCGCCCGCCGGCGAGTCGGTGAAGCTCCTCGCCGAGGCCACGCTGACGGTTGTGCTCTTCGCCGACGCATCGCGCATCGACCTCCGGACGCTGCGCAAGGAGTACGCAGTTCCTGCCCGCCTGCTCGGGATCGGGCTCCCGCTGACGATCGTGCTCGGTGCACTCGTCGCGGGAGCACTGTTCGGCGCACTGTCGGTGCCGGAAGCGCTCGTGCTCGCAGTCCTCCTCGCGCCGACCGATGCTGCACTCGGCCAAGCCGTCGTGACCGAACCGCGGCTGCCGTCCAGGATCCGCCAAGGCCTCAACGTCGAGAGCGGCCTCAACGACGGGATCTGCGTTCCGCTGCTCTACATCGTGCTCGCGGTGGCCGAGACGGATTCGGGTGAGATGAGCGGCTCGCATGCGGTCCAGCTCGTCTTCGAGCAGATCGGATACGGCATCCTCGGAGGGGTCATCGCGGGTTGTGTCGCAGCCTTTGCGATCACGTATGGCGCGAAACGCGGCCTGATGGACCGACTGTGGCTCCAGATCGTCCCCGTCGCGGGCGCCGGCCTCGCGTACGGGATCGCCGCGCCTCTCGGCGGGTCGGGCTTCATCGCCGCATTCGTCGCAGGGATGACGTTCGGCTTCCTGTACCGGCCGACTGAAAGCGGCGAGGTGACGGTGTTCTCCGAGGAGGTTGGGGAGTTGTTGAACGGCGTCACCCTGATCGTGTTCGGCGCGGTGCTCCTCTGGCCCGCCCTCGACGGCCTGTCCTGGTCGATCGTGCTCTACGCCGTCCTGAGCCTGACGATCGTCCGCATGCTGCCCGTCGCGCTGGCCCTGCTCGGCATGGGAGCGCGGCGCCCGACGGTGGCGTTCCTCGGCTGGTTCGGACCGCGTGGCCTGGCATCGATCGTGTTCGCGGCGATCGTCGTCGAGGAGTCCGACCTACCACACGTGTCGACGATCGTGCTCACGACGTACGCCACTGTCGGCCTCTCTGTCCTGCTGCACGGCATTACGGCAGCCCCGCTCGCCGATCGCTACGCAACCTGGTTCTCGTCGCATCCCCCGGAAGCCGCTCCGGCCATGGAGAGCGTCTCGGCGGGAGCGCATCGGTGGCGGCGTTCCCCGTGGCGGTCGGCGCCGGCGGACGTGTCGACGTGATGGAACCGCCGACCGGGGCGGAGTCCCTGGTTCTCCATCTCCTCCTCACCGACCTCTCGGCACGCGAGATCGGGGAGCGGTTGTTCCTCCCCGCCAACACGGTGCGGACCCACCGTCGCTCGATCTACCGGAAGCTCGGCGTGCACAACCGTGCAGACGCGATCGCACGAGCGACCGCCCTCGGCCTGCTCGGGCAAGCTCACTCGTCCAAGTGATCGGGTTACGACGTTTCAGGCAACCGTGGCGGTGCTCGTCCGACGTCCGGACGGCTCCCCGAGGTGGCGTGCGGCCGCTGGATCCGGCTCGACGCTCACGTCCGTCGCTTCCCGCTCCGGATTGGCCTGCGGCGCCACTTCGGTGACGGTCGCTCGAGTGCCGCTCGTCCGGGCCAACCGCAGCAGGAGGAGCAGCACAGTCCCGGCGGAGGCGCCGATGAGAATCGCGGTGCGCACGCGGTGCCTCTTGGGCTTCAGGATGTGAAGGCGTTCGAGGGCCGACCTCACATCGGCGAGCACATTGGCCAGATCCAACATCTTCGAGTAGTGATCGATCATCGCGGGCCTCCTCTGTCGCTTCGGAATGTTCAGTGTCACGCGGGCGCGAAGGTGAGCGGGTTACTCGTTACGGACCGCCGATCGCCTTCTCAGCGTCCGACAACGTCTTCAGGCTGCGCTCCTCGAACTCACGGAAGAACGGCGCCATGCTCCGGAGGAGCCTGACCGGGTTCTTGCGCTCCAAGACGCCCAGCAACACGAGGATGGGCGGCACGGCGATGCCGTACAGAATCAGTGCCCTGATCTCACGGGCCACCCGACTGTCCGGCACGGCGTCCTTTTTCGCACGTAGCCAGGCGGCGTCCACAGTGTTGCTGACCTCGTTCATCCAGGTCATCGTTCGAGCGACCAGTTCGATGTCCGCCTGCTCGGCCGGGGTGAACTCGCGGCGGAATTCCGCGTCGATCGCCTCGGGGACGTGGCGAAAGCCGTTGCGCGCCGCAGCATGAGCCCATGCGATCGCCGCCCACCTGTGCGCATCGAACGACGCCGCATCCATCCTCTCGAGCGCCTCGACCTCCGCTTCGGGCAGGCCCGCTGCCAGCGCCCACTCGCGATGCGCGAAACCGCAGTGCCGGCTCGAGTTGGCGGACGCAACCGTGACCATAATCGACTCCCGGAAGGCGGGATCAATGCGGTGGCCGATCCAGATCGCGCCGAGGTCAGGCGATCGCCGCGCGAGGGCGACAGTCGATTGGGCGCGAACCTTCCGCGGGCCGAAGATCGGCTTGTGCCGGCCGGGGATCGAGGCGCCCCGCGCGCCTGTCACATCTCGTTGCTGATCGATGCTCCGGGGTGACTCCATGATGCCCTTCTGGCTGGGATTCGGCAGCCCGGCCGTGCGATTGCTGAGATGAACTGAGCTTCGCACTACGGCGACGCGTCCCGGTCGAGGTGGATTGGGTTCACCCGGGTGAACAGGAAGCGCGTGCAATCCGGAGCGTTCTAGGGCGAATCCGCTGCGCCGGATGCGGCGGCTTCCTTCTTCTGCAACTCGTCATGGAGCGAGCTGTTGAGCAGGGGTGCTGTGACGATGATCCGGCCCACCACCCACATCAAGAAGAGGATGGTGGCAACGACTCCGAAGGCGCTGTAGAGCGAGACCGACTCCTCGAGTTGCGCGCCGAGGAAGGCAACGATGAGCCCGTGCATCACCTGGAAGCCGATGGCAACGAGGAGCGCCCCCGGCAATAGGGCCTTCCACGACGCGCTGCCGTGGGGAAGATGCAGAGAGACGACGAGCCAGAGCCCGACGAGCGGCACGATCATCAGCGCCCAGACGAGCAGCTGCTCGACCTGCGTCGCATCACGCAGCCACCAGGTGACCGAGACTGCCGCCAAGAACGCGAACGCCGTGCCGGAGAAAGCGAGGGAGCTCTTGACCCGCGTGGCATGAGGCGGAGGCTCGTTCCACACGAGCGCGTGGATCAGCTGTAGCGCCTTCGCGCCCTTGGACCCCTCCCAGAAGAGCCACGGCACGCTGATCAGGAGCAACCACCACGTGTTCCCGTCAGCATCCCGGGCAAGCGCGCCGATCGCATCCACGACGCTCTGTGGCAAGCCGCCACCGGCGGCGGCATCCTCGATGCTCCTCGAATCACCCAGTCCGAGGACCCCGCCGATCAGCAGAGCTGCCGGCGCCAGCCACGAGAAGAGCCGGTAGGCGATCCCGCCCGCGAGGACGCTCGCGGCGAAACGGCGGTTGCGCTCGACAGCACGGAACGGGACCGCGATCGAAACGTGGCGGTCTCCAGCGTCCTTGACCTTCGTCGTCTCGGCGACGAAGCCCGTACGGAGCCGCTCGACGAGACCCGCCTCCTCCACGGGACCTGTCGTCATTCGTCCTACCTCCTCAGCCGTTGCAGAAGAGCGCGTGCATCTAAACCTAGGGTTGCGCGCCGCGCACCTCTGCTCCATATCGCGGCTTCACCCGGGTGAGCCAAGAATGTCGCCACGATTGAGCCGGTCGCGATCCGTGCGGCTTATCGCGAGGGACTGGTGCTAACTACCGACGTAATCGACAACACGCGGAGTAGATTCGTGCAACTCCCGACAAGACGACCGGAGGACGCGATCGTGCTCATCACAGCAGCCGTTGTCATTGCTCTCGCCCTTGTCCGCTCGCGGCTCCGCCGACTCGTTTCCTTGGGCCGTGTTCTGGTGAGTAGTCGATCCGAAGAGTGACGCAAGCGGAAGCGACGCCGCATTGTCCTGATGTAGGCGGGTCGGCGCAGCCGACGGCTCACCACTTCCCGGCAGGCAAAGGGTCGAGTCGATTCACCCGGGTGAATCGGGCAACTTCGCCTTTCCGAAACGATGTTGCTTCGCATTCTGTTCGGGATGGCACAGAGATACCGCAGCCTCGTCACGGTCTCCTCGAGCAATCCCGACCGGAGCTGAGGCTCCACCCTCTTCAGCGATGCGATCTGGCACGCCGACCACGGTTGAGGTGTCGAAGAACCGGTCGGTCCGGCTGTTGGGCCGCTGGGTTCCAGGCACCGTTCTTCTGACGCACTATCGACGGAACTGGCTGCGGTCCGACCTCGTGGCGGGTGTCGTCCTGGCGGCGCTCCTCGTCCCGCAGGGCATGGCGTATGCGGAGTTGGCCGGCCTGCCCCCGGTCAACGGGCTCTACACGACCGTCGCCTGTCTCGTCGCCTATGCGCTGTTCGGCCCGTCTCGGATCCTCGTGCTCGGCCCCGACGCGTCGCTCGGCCCGATGATCTTCGCGGCGATCGCGCCGCTCGCCGTCACGAACGACCCCGCCGAGCTCGTAGCCCTGGCCGGGATGTTGGCGCTTCTCGTCGCGGGAATCGAGATCGCGCTGGGTCTCGGCAAGCTCGGGTTCGTCGCGGATCTGCTTTCCAAGGAGATCCAGGTCGGCTACATGGTCGGGCTCGGAATCACGATCGTCGTCGGGCAACTTCCCAAGCTGTTCGGCTTCTCCACCGAGGCGGACGGGTTCGTCGAAGAGCTCCGGGCGTTCTTCACCGGCCTCGATTCGAGGAACACCTACGCTGCGGCGATCGGCCTCGGGTCACTCGCCCTGATGCTGATCCTGCCACGCTTCACGTCTCGCATCCCCGCCGTTCTGATCACCGTGATCCTCTCGACGCTCGCGGTGTCGCTCTTCGACTTGACGAGCCACGGTGTCTCGACGGTCGGGTCATTGCCTCAGGGATTGCCGCGACCCCAGTTCCCGTCGGTCGACCTCGGAGACATCGGCCCGTTGCTCGCGGCGGCGATCGGGATCGCGATCGTGTCACTCGCGGACACGATCGCGACCTCGACGAGCTTCGCCGCTCGGCGCGGCGATGATGTAGATGCGAACCAGGAGATGATCGGGCTCGGAGCCGGCAATGCCCTCGCCGGGCTCTTCCAGGGGTTTCCCGTCTCCTCGAGCGCATCACGCACGACGGTGGCCGAGCAGTCGGGTGCGAAGTCTCAGGTGACGGGGCTGGTGGGTGCGGCGTCAGTGGCAGCAATGCTGCTCTTCCTGCCGGATCTCCTGGCAAACCTTCCGAACTCGGCGCTCGCCGCGATCGTGATCGGCGCCGCGCTTTCGCTCATGGACTTCTCGACTCTGGCCAGGTTCCTCCGGGTGCGCACATCCGCGTTCGCGTTGGCGCTCACCGCGATGCTGGGCGTCGTGTTCTTCGGGGTGCTCGAAGGCATCCTGATCGCGGTCGGGCTCTCGATCCTGCTGTTCTTCAAGCGAGGATGGTGGCCCACCGGCGAGGTGCTCGGGAGGGTGGATTCACTCGATGCGTGGCACCGGATCGACGTCTACCCCAACGCGGCGCAGGTTCCGGGCGTCGTCGTGTTCCGCTGGGAGGCGCCGCTGTTCTTCGCCAATGCGAGCGGGTTCTCCCGGAGGGTTCTCCAGCTGGCCGCCGACCCTGACGTCCGCTGCGTGGTCATCCAGTGCGAAGCGATCACCGACATCGACGTCACGGCCGCCGGCGTGCTGAAGCGCCTTGACGCCGAGCTACAACGTCGGAATGTCGAGATGGTCTTCGTCGAGTTGCGCACCCGTCTGCACCACATGCTGGAAGGCTACGGACTGTTGGAGACGTTCGATCGCAGGCATTTCTACGAATCGGTCGAAGCGGCGCTCGCTGGGATCGCCGGCGCGTCAGCGCGCACGGTCAATGCCGCGGAGGAGCCGATTCCATCGGCGTGAGGACGGTGCATTCACGATCGCGTTCACCCGGGTGAACCGGTCGCCGGAGACCCCCTGTACGAGCCCGCGGCATAGCCTGGCTCAGGGCGAACCGGGTCGAGCAAACGTGGCAACGAAGGGAGCGAGGAGATGAGCACGCCGGTGGATGCGCCGAAGCCGATGCTCGCCTCGAAGGCGATCAGAACGCCGCGCTCCGCCGCGGTTGCGGGCATCGCCTTCTCGGTCCTCTTCGCGTTCGTGCTCCTGATGGTCAGAGAAGCAGTGCCCGCCGATCCGGTGGACGGCGGGCAGTGGCTTTCGGACGGTGCGAGGCGCGACTCGGTGCTGTTCGCGCTCGGGCTCGTGCCGTTCGCCGGGATCGCCTTCCTGTGGTTCGTCGGGGTTCTGCGCGATCGGATTGGCGAGGCGGAGGACAGGTTCTTCGCGACCGTGTTCCTGGGCACGGGCCTCCTGTTCGTCGGGATGCTCTTCGTCGCCGCCGCGGTGGCGGCGGGCCTGGTGGCGAGCGCCGAAGCCCATACGAACGGCCTTGTTTCCTCCGGCGCCTGGGAGTTCGGCCGGCGCGCCACGCACGAGGTGATGGTCATCTACGCGATGCGGATGGCAGGCGTCTTCATGATCGCCACATCCACGATCCTGATGCGCAGCCGGCTCGCGCCGAAGTGGCTGGTCGTCTCCGGTTACGTGGTCGCTGCGGTGTTGCTTCTCACGGTTGGGTTGTTCGCCTGGGTCGAGCTGCTCTTCCCGCTATGGGTGCTGATCGTGAGCCTGTACGTGCTCATCACCGGGTCGAAGAGGGACCGCGCCTAGCGAGCCTCGTGAGTGTTGTCGTCCGGTGCGTTGCTCGTTGCATGCCGGATCGTGCGGGCGAAGCCAGAACTGCCGGAGCGTGAACCGACGCCGGTGTGATCCTCGTCGGAGCACACTCACCCGGGTGAAGTCTGCGTACGGAGCCGGTGCACCTTTGCAGCGGGCGTAGCGTGCCCGGGGCACAACCACCCGGAAGAATCGGAGGTTCCGTCATGGACGTCGGACAGACCGCGGAGCTCGTGATCGGACTCACAGCGATTGTCTGCCTGCTGGTTGCCGTGGCCTCGCTGCGGTCTCTCGTTGCTGTGCGCGCCGATGACCGTCAGGGCCCGGACCGGGGTCACCGCTGACGGCCGGCTCGAGCTGTCGCCATCGTCATACGACGACGTCAACCGGGAGGGTCGCGATCCAGATCAGCGTCCCCACGAAGACCACGAGGCCGAACGCGAGTAGCACTTGGCGGATTCTCTGCCGCTGCATCTTCGACGAGATGCCCGCGAAGAAGAGCGCGCTTGCGAACAGAACGACCCCGAGGACGTAGTTGGTCGAGCGCTGGACGTTGGCGCGGCCCTTGGCCGCGAGCACGTCGGCTTCTGCTTCGAGCCGGTTCGCCTGCTCACGTGCAGCGAGCTTGTATTGCGGCATCCGGAAGGGGCTCAGCGGTGCGTTCAGATTTGTGAACGGCTGCGTCGCCTGCCAGGCCTCGACGGCCGGTTTGAACTCGGGCCGGAACCTCCTCGCATAGAACGCGGCGAGGCTTTGCTCGTGGTGCCCCACCGCATCGACCCACGAGGTGAAGACGGATAGGTCGATCTGGGTCTGGCTGTTTGCGAGCGAATCTGCCTTGGAGGACTCCACGCGCACGGCCCCGGCGCGATTGAACGCCTTCGCCTGCTCGCCGTTCCAGCGACTTGCCTGGTAGCCACTCCAGGCGATCGCGACGGTTGCAGCTGCGAGCAAGATCGTCGCCACGACCTCCAACCGCTCGGCCGACCTCTGCGTCACGGTCATCGGCCGACCCTTTTCCCATCGGCGTCACAGGGGAGATCGACCCTGCCGCCTAGAACCCGTAGCGCCCGGTCGACGTAGTCGAGCGAGCGATTCATGGCGACCGGCTGCAAGCCGCCGACGCCGTCGTAGTACGGGCGGTTGAGGGTGCCGAGCAGAATCAGGAGGGACGTGATCACCGCCATCACCCCGCCCATCAGCATCGCTTGCGTGAAGGCGCCCTCACTGGGGTCGGCGAAGAAGAGCATGTAGACGAAGACGATCGCGCCGATGAAGAAGAGCACGAACCAGAGTGGCGTCGGGATGACGCCGTCCGCCCCGTGCACACGGGCAAGCCGTGCCTCCTCGCGCTGCGACGTCTTGTCGAGCCACTGGTCGTAGGCCGACTGTTGGCTCGCCGTCCTCGGCTCGACGGTCCTGATCGTCGTGAACATCGCGACGCCCCAGGGGTTGATGCTGTTCCCGATCGTCCCGTCACGCATTTGCGGCCATTCGTTGTGGACCACATAGCGCCCGTAGCAGACCAGCTCGCCGGTCAGGGCCGATGAGGCGGGAGCCGGCAGGAGCTGCGCGGTGACGACCTGCTGGACCACCATCGTCGCCTCGGTCTCGGCTCCCGATCGCGTCTCGTCGTAGCTCGTGAACGCGAGGAAGACGATGAATCCGAGCAGGACGGAGAAGCCGGTCGCGATCACCCCGAAGACGCCGGAGGCGCGGTCGCCGTCAGTGAAGTAGCTGCCCTCGGGTGCCCTGCGGCGCACGAGCAGCATGGCGCCGATCGCCGCTCCCGAGACGGCGACGACGATCAACATGCCCAGAACGAGGTTCATGCCAGGTTCCCATCCCGCGCCGCGCGCGACAGGCGACGGCCGGCCCGTATCACCGGGTCGACCGTCGCTCGCAGCGGTAGATGGGCGTCAGGGGACATGGCGAGTGGATCACCACGACTCCCGTGTTCGCCTTAGCCGGTCGTCTGGAGCCGCTTCGAGAAGAACTCCAGCGCCTTCTTCGTCTTCGTCTCCTGCTCGCCGCTGAGGTCAACGCCGTTCTTCGTCAGGAACGTCCTCATTTCGACCATGACCCTGAACGCCTCATCGGGCAGGCACTTCGTCGAGAGTTCGAGGAGCATCGCGTTGTCGGGATACAGCCAGAGCTCGGCGACGAGCTTGCGCTTGAAGCCCTCGGGGGCGAACTTGAGCTTCAGCACGAGGATCGGGCCGAGGATGGAGAGGTCATCCAGCTTCAGCCCGTCCGGCGCGTGCGCCTCGTACAGGGCGCGCTGCTCCTTCGAGAACAGCTTGTGCACCGGTTTCCGGCCTGCGATCGCGTCCCGCACATCGGTCGTGCCCATCGCATGTTTCATCGAGCCGGAGCAGACGTACACGCCGCTCGGCATAGCGTCGACCTCCACACCGAAGTTCGGCGAGAACCGAACGTCCTCCGGCAACTCGTCGGCGACCACCGGCCGGAGCTTCACGACGGAGTCGTCTCCACGCTTCTGCACGCGACGCGCTCGAACGACCAACCCCACCTTGTTGAGCGCGAGGTCGGGTGTGTCGAAGAAGTAGACCTGCCGGATCTGCCCGTCGATCGGATCCGCTCCGAGCTTCTCCCCGGTCTTGCTGCGATCGGTCAGCGGTACCGTGAGCTTCAACTCCACACTGTCGGCGGAGCCGATCGTCGAGAGGAGCTCGTCGAGCGCCTCGTCCGACAGTTTGGAGGTCAGGATGCTTGACGTCATGATCTCACTCCCTTCCGTCGCGGGTTTCGCCTGACAAGCCTAGGACTCGAGATGAGCGACCCTGAAACAGCAGGGCGAGTTCACCCGGGTGAAACACAAACGGGCTTCCAACCTGCGCGCAGTCTCAGCTCTAGGTTGTCGGAGTGAAGGAGAGAACGCCGTCCGGGATTGTCCCTCGCTGGGAGCGGCGCACTTTCGGCGAGCGCCTGGTAGCGGCCGAGCGCCGGCTTGCGGCTGTCGGCCCGGGGGAGGCGCAGGCCAGCGTGGACCTCTATCTGGTTTCGCGCCAGGGGAGCGACGCCACGGTGAAGGTTCGCGACGGACTCATGGATGTGAAGCGGCTCGAGGCCGTGAACGAAGCCGGGCTCGAGCAGTGGGCGCCGGAGATGAAGGAGGCGTTCCCGCTCTCGGCTGCGCTCGTCGGAGAGGTGCTGACGAGCCTTCGCGTTGAGGCACCCCACTTCGCCCGTTCCACGTACGGGCTGGACGAGACGCTGGAGCTCGTACGGGCGGGCGGCGATGTGTCAGTCGTCGAGGTCAACAAGCAGCGCTGCCGCTACACACTCGATGGCTGCATGGTGGAGCTCTCCTCGGCTGCCACTGACTTCGGCGCGGCCCAAACAATCGCAGTCGAGTCCGAGGATCCCGACCAGGTTGTTTCGACGGCGGCTCGGCTCGGCATCGAGTCACTGCCGAACGTGAGTTACCCGCGGTGGCTGAGGATGCTCGTGGGGTACCTCGCAGCCCGCTTCTGCGTCATCGACGTCGGCACGAACTCGGTCAAGTTCCACATCGGAGAGAGGGCAGTGGACGGCTCGTGGCAGACCGTCGTCGACCGAGCCGAAGTCACCCGCCTTGGCGAGGGGCTCGACCAGACAGGCAGCCTGCAGGAAGTGCCTATGGAACGAACTGCGAACGCGCTCGAGACGATGGTCGACGAGGCCCGCCGGAGCGGGGCACTCGCGGTCGCAGTCGTCGGCACGGCCGGGCTCCGCATCGCCGACAACAGCGCGGCCTTCCTGGACGCGGTCGAGGCTCGCACCGGGATCCGGGTCGAGATCATCCCCGGCGAGGAAGAAGGCCGCCTCGCTTACGTGGCGGCGACGAGCGCGCTCGGCCCCGCGGACTCCACGCTCGTGGTCTTCGACTCGGGTGGCGGGAGCTCGCAATTCACCTTCGGCCACGGGGAGCACATCGACGAGCGCTTCAGCGTCAACGTCGGCGCGGCTCGCTTCACAGAGCAGTTCGGTCTCGACGGGCCCGTCTCGGAGCACGGACTGGACGATGCGCTCGCCGCGATAGCCGCCGACCTCGAGCGACTCGACGGCCGGCCTGCGGCCGGTGCGCTCGTCGGCATGGGCGGAGCCATGACGAACCTCGCCGCCGTGAAGCACGGCCTGGCGCACTACGACCCCGAGATCGTGCAAGGAACGATCCTCGATGTCGACGAGATCGACCGGCAGATCGCGCTTTACGGGAAACTCACCGCCGACGAGCGTCGCAAGATCGTGGGGCTCCAGCCGAAGCGCGCCGAGGTGATCCTCGCGGGCGCGTGCATCGTCCGAACGATCATGCGGAAACTCGACGCCGGCACTGTCACCGTGAGCGACCGCGGCGTGCGACACGGCCTGATCGCGGAGCGATTCGCAATGTCCGACACCACCCGCATCCACCTGGAACGGCGGTAGGTTCGACGAGGGCCATGAGCCGTGGAAACCGCGGCGGAGCAACGGTTTCCGCGCTGGGGGGTACGTGATCTCGGCATTTAGCTTCACACAGCGAAACCAAATAGAAGGAAGATCCAAGAATGCTCGCCAAGTCACCTTGTTGGCCGGCTTGGGAAGCGGCGTGCCATTGACGCCAAAGCGACACGAGGAGGAGCGGCATGACTGACCGAACGAGCTTCACCATCGATGAGGCACGCCGGATTGGAGAGAAGATCGGCATCGAATGGGACTCGGCTCCGTTCGATGCCGAACAGCTTCGGATGGGAATGGACGTCGAGTTGGAACACGGACTCCACGACCTCTCAACGAACGTAACCGACAGCGACCCGGTCGTGACAGGAAAGATCGCTCTCGCACACTTGAACGAGTTTCCGGACTACTACACGCGTCTCGAACGTATGGAGGAAGAGGCGAAGCGCGCTCACTCAGGCGACGCCTGACGCAATAGCCATTGCTCCGATCAGTCTCGAAACGCTCAAGACCATCCTCGATAACCGATCGGTACCTTGAACAGCGGCTGCCCGCTTGGGCGTCTCGACGACGGAAACCACGGTGAGGCTGGTCCACTCGTTACACGGTGTCCACCTACAGCGAAATCGGGGGTGCTCCGTAGAGTCGATTCAGGGGGCAAGCGCCCACGCGCTAACGCGACTTGTCCTGGGGGACACGTTTGTCGAACGAATCGCGGCTCTAGTCGGGTCTCAGACGCACCAGTTAGTGAGCCGTGACTATTCCGTCACGATGAGCCTTCAAGAGCTTGCGCTCTCCCAATCAGCGGTTAGGCGCGAAGCTGATACTCAGTCGGTTGATTCGCGCACTTCACGAAGGCGCCGCAGTGCACGCGCCTCGACCTGCCTGACACGCTCCGCAGTCATTCCCGGCGTGTCCGCCGCGATACGCGCAAGCAGTTCAGGCTCGCTCCCGTCAAGTCCAAAGCGCCTTGTCAACACCACCTGCTCACGATCAGGCAGAGACCGAAACGCGGTTGCGAGCGGCTCGCTGAGAAGTTCACGTTTGAAAGTTGTCCGGTTCGATCCCATCGTCGTATTCCTTTCCAAGTGTGTTTCGCTGCTCATATGATCAGCATAGCACGGCGGAGCTGAGCCGTCAATCCCGATCCGCGTCTACTGTCGATCAGCAGCCTGCTAGCCGGGAGAACTCGGCTCGCTGCGAATCTTGTCTCGCGCCTCTCCCTCGAGTTCTTCGAGCGTCCCATACCTGGTCACGGTGCTCGGCGCAGCGGTCCAGACACCCGCCTCATTCCTCCCCTTGGCCCAAGCGCGGTACGAGGGCTGCCGAACGCTCGGAACTTCAGGGTTTGCTCTCAGATAGGCGACAACGCATTCGACAACACGAGCCCGGTTCCAGTAGCCCTTCGGTGCCCGCGTGCGTTTTGGCAGAGCAGCGATGTCTTCATTGGTCAATGGCATGAACGGGTGAGCGGCCGGTGACGTAGCGGGCATCGAGTTCTTGAGCTCGCCCACCCACCATGACTCAAAATCATCGAGCCACTGTTGCCACCGCTTCTCCCCCATCCTCTGCAACGGGAAGGCCCACTGCGGGTCAGCCGCGAACGACTCGAGCTCGCCCCGGCCGGGAAGCCGGCCTTGCGACCGCACGAAAAGCCCGATCGCCTCGACAATCGAAAGCCCTCTCGGCGAGCCGCCCGGCGATGGTGCCAGACCGGCCCGCGCGACGGCTTCGGCCCAGCTACCGAAGAGCTTGTTGATCTGGGCCGAGGTCGGCAACAGCTCCCGCTGTGCATGAGGAGCGCTGCTGCGATAGACGTCGTAATCCGTCGCAGCGAGGTAATTCTGTCCGAGCGCTTCGCTAACACGCTTCATGGCGAGCGCGGCTCCGTTGACATCGCCCCACGGCCGTGGAGTCGCTCGATTGCGGCTCCGATAGGTCCGTACCTTGTCGCGGGATTCGTCGAGAGCAACTGCCTTCACGTCGACCCAACTCATGCCGAGCCAATCAGCGAGATCCTGCGCACGCGGGAGCGAGCCGTATCCGAGACCACCGCGAGCTAGGTCGAATTTTCGCATGGAGACGCGCTCCGGTCGTTCAGCGCCCACCGCTCGTAGCACCTCTGCAACCTGGGTATATCGCTCGCGGAGATTGCCTCCGGCGACGAACCGGCCGGTCGACTGATCCCGACCTCTGGGCACAGGTCAGCCTTCTCGTCGGCCACTCAACGCCGACGATGTCCGGCGCGAAACGAAGATCATTGCTTCGTGAGCCGGTCGTAGAGCTCCTCCCGGAGACGTGGTCGAGCACGAACCGCCTCAAATACAACGGCCTCCCGGTACTCCAAGAAATGATCGGGTTCGAGATCAAGCGCCACAGCTGTTCGGCGTGCCAGGTCCTTACTCGGCTTTGTCCGATAGCCGACTCCGCGAAGCAACCTGCTCAGGTGCGAATCGGTGACGCCGACCTCACGGGCGAGCTGACGAAGGCTCATCTGTCGTTCGCGAAGAAGCTCCGGGAGTACCTCTGAGAATGGACGCTGGGTGCGCTTAGCCATCGCGATCTCGAGTATCCCTGCGTGACCGGACGGAACCGCTGCTCATCTTGACAGCGGCCTAATTTCACCTACGCTGCTCATATGAGCAGCACCCAAAGCATCGAGCTCGAGGTCAACCTCCGGCTTCGCGAGCTGCTGATCAATTTCGTGGCTGCGGAGTCGTGGACGGAAGAGTTCGCGACCCCTTACCTGCGACTCGCCTACGCGACCGGGTACCAGGATGCCCTGAGCGAGGCATGCCGCGGCCAGATGTTCCCGGATCTCGGGCTGCCCGTTCCCAGACGGGCGGGCCGGCGACGACGTAGCGATCCGACGCATCAGCAACCTACCGAGACTTCAAACCTCGACCCTGAGGCCGGTTAAGGGAGTAGATGCCACGAGAACGCATCCATTTCCCCGAGACCCTCCCTGGCGCCGCCAAATTCAGCGGCGACAACAGCCTCAACGAAGAGGTTGCGCTGGTTCGCGCCTTCAAGGAAGCGAAGTGGATCTCAGGGCCGCTCATGCAGCACGCCGACGCGTTGGCATCCCCTCAGGGGCGCCGCCGCATGAAGGGGTCATGGGTGCTGGTCGCAGTCGCGTTCATCGCTTCCCGTCAGGGTGACATTCAGCCCTTTCACGACCGGGCTTCCGAGGCCCTCTGGGCCGAGTGCGGCTTCGAACGCCGGCCCTCCTACTCCACGACCCATGACCGCCTCACTGAACTCGAAGCGTTGCTCCCTGAGATCGAGGAGGCGATCGGCGACATGGTGCGGGCCTACATTCAGATGGATCCTCGAATCGGCCGCCACATCCACATCGACGGCACGGAGGCGGACACCCACTCGCGCTTCCACCATGACTGCCAAGAGGACGACGTCTGCGCATGGCGACGGGACGGCGAGACCATTGGGGACGTCAATCGGCGCGTCCTTGGTGTGACGGCCGAGAGCGCGCAGAAATGGCGGCAGCAAGAGGATGCTGGCGATGTCCCAGCCGAGTCCGATGAATCCGCTCGGGCTGTCGAGCGGACAAATCACCCCACCGACGGTCGGGGACGACGCCCGCTCTATCGTGTCGAAACGTCGAAGCATCGATGGCTCACTCATGACCCGGAGGCTGGTTTTCGCTCTTATCGGAAACCGAACGGAAACCTCGAAGGCTGGCACGGCTATTACCACCTGCGCGCGGTTGACGACTTCACTGGCCTAACGATCTATGGCCACACCGCTTCGAGTTCCAGGACTGAACAAAGCCAGTACGAGGATGTCCTGCGGGGTATCGCCCGCACGATGAACCCACCGGAGAGGCGAGGCGGACTCGATGATGGCGACCTGACCCTGACTCAGGCTCTTCTCGGCAGCGATGCCCGGCTCCCGGAAGCGATCCTCGCCGACAAAGGCTTCGCCTACCCATTCATCTACGAACAGAACACGCGGCTCGGAATCCTGACCGTCATGCCCTGGCGCAACATCGGCGGCCGTGCAGAAGCAACCGAGATCGTCGTTGAGAATCGGGATGGAACGCGCTTCACGGTCGACCGTCACGGCGTCGTGCACTGCAAGCACTGCGGTGGGCCGACGAAGCACGAAGAACTTCGCCGCGCCAAGAATGAGAACCCGCGCCTCTACGTCCGGTGCCTCCTTCCGTCCGCCTCCGACTCGCCCTGCGGCAAGGCTCAGAGCGTGTCCTGTGATCTCGACTGGCGGATGCTTCTGCCAACGGCACGAAACGACGAGCGGTATCTCGCGCTGGAAACTCGATTCCAGTTCGAACGCGTCCACCACATGGGACGCGTCCGGAATCGCAACGGGGCGAAGGATCCGATCCTCCGTCCGAAGCGGCTCGGCCGGGCTTGGCAACAGCTTCTACTTGACCTCGGCAGCATGGTCGACTGGTTCCGCGCCGGAATCAAGCATGGCTGGCTGGACGCGGTCGGAGCCACGTTCCCGGGTTATCCAAAGAAGACCGACGACAAGCGCCGGGAGGCGAAGCATCGCCTCCAAGAACAGGTAGCCAAGCGGGCTGAGCAGCTTCGCATCGAACGCCAATCAGCCGGACTCGACACCTGCTTGGCTCCGCCGAAGCCAGAGCGGGCCCCACCTAAACCAGGCGCTTAGCGTCTTCAGCCGATCCGAACAAGACCCCGCGCATGCGCGGGCCTTGGCATGCGTGTACGGCGACATCGCGCGGCCGATCCAGGTACTCGAGACCGTCCGGGGCCCGAGATGAGGCCGATGAACGTGTCACAACCGCCGGCGAAAGGCTCCTGCAACGCAAACAGCCCCATTTCTGGAGCTGTTTCCGGAACTCTCCTGATGGAGGCGGCGGGAATCGAACCCGCGTCCGCGGACGCACCGGATTGAGCGTCTACAAGCATAGGCCGCCGTTTGAATTCGCTCGCCGGCCGGTTGGCGACCGACCTACCGTCGAGCTAGTCCTCCTGAAATGTCGCGCCGCCGGCGAGTGACTCTCCTTTGGCGCCGAGCCTGCTAGTTGATGCCGATCCCGGGCCGCAGGCCCTCCCGGGTCGACACGCTCCACTAAGTCGCTAGGACTTAGGCAGCGAGTGCGAGATTGTGATCCGCACTTGCATTGGTTCCGGTGGTTTAACGAGGCCGACCGGAAACCTCGGCTTGCAGCTCAACCGGAGAACCGACCACGTCGAAGCCATGGCGCCCCCGTATGTGTGTTTCCCGAATTGTAGCGCGGGGCTCCGGAAGCACTCAGCGGCGGCTCTTCAGCGCCCGCTCCATCTGGCGCTTCGCGTCCCGCTCGACGACGTCGCGGCGCTTGTCGCGCTGCTCCTTGCCGCGCGCGACCGCGAGCTCGATCTTGACGCGCGAATCCTTGAAGTAGAGCCGGGTCGGGACGATCGTCAGACCCTTCTCGCGCACCTTCCCGTAGAGCGAATCGATCTCGCGGCGGTGCAGGAGCAGCTTGCGCGCACGCATCGGCTCGTGGTTCGCGCGGTTCCCCTGGTCGTAGGTGGAGATCTCGAGGCCGTTCAGCCACGCTTCGCCGTCGCGGATGTCCGCGTAGGCCTGCGCGAGCGTGGCGCGGCCGTCCCGGAGAGACTTCACCTCGGTGCCGGTGAGCACGAGCCCCGCCTCGAACCGCTCGAGGAGGTGGTAGTCGTGCCGCGCCCGGCGGTTCTCGGCAATCACCTTTTCGCCCATCGCAGGTCGAGAGTAGCGTTGAGGGTCGGACCAGGGTGATGCCGGATAGCCACACGGCCGGTCCGCAGGCACCCTCGAGACATGAGCGAACACATCACACATACCCCCCAGGTCAAGCGGCTCGAGCGCAGCTCGGACGACAAATGGATCGCCGGCGTCTGCGGCGGCCTCGGACGCTACTTCGACCTCAACCCGGCCGTCTTCCGGCTCGGGCTCGTGGTCCTCACGCTGCTCGGCGGCGCGGGGATCCTCATCTACCTCGCCGCCATCCTCGTGATGCCGGCCGAGGGCAAGCAGTCGATCGCCGCGGACGTCCTAGCCGGACGGCGCGAGCACCCCTGGCCGCTCGTCGGCCTCGCCCTCGCGGCGGTCGCGATCATCGTCCTCCTCTCCCGGGCCAGCACCTGGCCGACGATCGGAGCGGGTTGGATCGTGATCCTGATCGCCGGGCTGGCGGTGCTCTGGGCCTCGCGCAGCGAACGGCGCGGCCATCGCGTCCTGATCGCGCTCACCGCGATCGTGGGCACGCTCGCGGTGCTGGCCGTCGCGGCGATCGTCACGGCGTTCTCGTGGTTCAACGTCAGCCTCGGCGACGGAACCGGGAACCGCGTCTACACCCCGGCCACCGTTGCGGCCGTACAGCCTTCGTACACGCTCGGGATGGGCGATCTCCGCGTCGACCTGTCACGCCTGCAGTTGACGACTCCGCTGCACGTGAAGGCGAAGCTCGGGATCGGGGAGCTGAAGGTGATCGTGCCGCGCGACGCCTCGGTCGTCGTCGACGCCCATGCCAAGGTCGGCGACCTGTACGTGCTCAACCGTCACGACGACGGGCGCAACGCGGCCGTGCACGTCGGAAACGGGAACACCCTCTACCTCGACGCACGGGTTGGAGCCGGTCGCGTCGACGTCGTCCGGGCGGGATGACTCAGATCCCCGCCCTCCCCTTCGAACGGAGCGATGACGACCGCGTGATCGCGGGCGTGTGCGGCGGTGTCGCGTCGGCGCTGAACGTCGACGCGACGCTCGTCCGCCTCGTCTTCGCTCTGCTCGCGCTCGCGGGCGGCGCCGGAATCCTCCTCTACCTCGCCCTCTGGGCGTACTCCGGCAGCAGGCACCCGGCGGCCGGTCTGGCGCTCGTCGTCGTCGCGGTCGCGGCGCTCTTGCTTGCTCTCGGCCTGCCCGGCACCGTCGTCCTCGGCGCAGGCCTCATCGTCGCAGGCGTCGCCGTGGCGGTCCGCCGCGGCGGCTCACTCCGGCCGGGCGGGCACCTGCCGGTGCTCGGGATCATCCTCGTCGTCGCCGGAGCACTGACGCTGCTCGACCACATCGGCGCCTCCCACACCTTCATCGGCCCCGGCGCAGTCGCCGGCGCGCTGATCCTCGTGCTCGGTCCCTGGCTCTGGCAGCTTTCCGCCGAGCGCACCGAGCGCATCCGACTCGCCGAGCGCGCAGAGGTCGCCGCGCGCATCCATGATTCCGTCCTGCAGACACTCGCACTTGTCCAGCGGCATGCCACGGACGCGCCGCGTGTCACTGCTCTGGCCCGCCGGCAGGAGCGCGAACTGCGCCGCTGGCTGTACGGCAGCGGCTACGGCTCGTCCGTGACCTTCGCGGACGCGCTCGCCGACGCGGTCGCGGACACAGAGGAATCGCACGGCGTGCGTATCGAGCTGGCGAGCGCAGGCGACGCGCCGCTCGACGACGCACTCACGCAGCTCGTGCTCGCCGCGCGCGAGGCGATGACGAACGCCGCCAAGCATTCGACCGCCGACGAGATCTCCGTCTACGCAGAAGCAGGCCCCGAAACGGTCGCCGTGTTCGTGCGCGACCGCGGGATCGGATTCGACCCGGACGCAGTCGCAGGTGACCGCCGCGGGATCAGCGAATCGGTCGAGGCGCGAATGGCGCGGGCAGGTGGCAGCGCGACCGTCTTCTCACGGCCGGGAGAGGGAACCGAGGTCGAGCTGACGATGCCGCGAGGTGCGTCGTGATCCGTGTCGTGCTCGTCGACGACCACGAGCTGTTTCGCGCCGGCGTGCGCGGCGAGCTCGGGAGCGGCGTCGAGATCGTCGGCGAAGCGGGAAGCGTCACCGACGCGGTGCCGCTCATCCGGGAGCTCGACCCCGACGTCGTCCTGCTCGACGTCCACCTCCCCGACGGGGGCGGCGAAGCCGTGATCGCCGGCGTCTCCCAGGAGCGGCCCGGCGTGAAGTTCCTCGCGCTCTCGGTCTCCGACGCAGCCGAAGACGTGATCGGCGTGATTCGCGCCGGCGCACGAGGGTACGTGACGAAGACGATCTCGAGCGACGAGCTCACCGACGCGGTCGCGCGGGTCGCCGATGGCGATGCGGTCTTCTCGCCCCGGCTCGCGGGCTTCGTTCTGGACGCGTTCCGCTCGGGCGACCCGGTGGGCGCGGACGAAGAGCTCGAGACGCTCACGCCGCGCGAGCGCGAGGTGCTGCAGCTGATCGCGCGCGGGTATCGCTACAAGGAGATCGCGGCACGCCTGCACTTGTCGATCAAGACGGTCGAGGCGCATGTCTCGAGCGTCCTGCGCAAGCTGCAGCTCTCGTCCCGCCACGAGCTCACCCGCTGGGCGCACGAGCGGCGCTTGATCTGAGAGCGCTGTTCCGCAGCGCGACCCACGGACAGCCCGTTGCGCCCGTATTCGACCCGCTAACGTCCGGAGACAATGACGACTCTCGAGAACCGTCCGAACACTGCACTCCTCGTGATCGACGTACAGAACGGCGTCGTGGGCGGCGCCTACCAGCGGGACACCGTCGTCGCGAACGTCGGCACCGTCGTCGAGAAGGCTCGCGCGGCGGAGGTTCCGGTCGTCTGGGTGCAGCACTCGAGCGACAACCTCGCGCAGGGAAGCGACGAATGGAAGATCGTCCCGGAGTTGAGCCCGGCCGAGACCGAGCCGCTCGTCCAGAAGCGGTATCCGGACTCGTTCGAGGAGACGTCGCTCGAGTCCGTGCTCGCCGACCTCGCTGTCGGGCGCCTTGTCGTCGTCGGCGCGCAAACGGACGAATGCGTGCGCTCGACGCTGCACGGCGCGCTCGTTCGCGGCTACGACGCGACGCTCGTCAGCGATGCGCACACGACCGAGGATCTCTCGCCATGGGGCGCACCGCCGCCGGAGCTCGTCATCGCGCACACGAACCTCTACTGGGGCAACCAGGAGGCTCCGGGGCGGACGGCCGGCACGATCGAAGCGAAGGACGTCGACTTCACGGGGCCTTGATGCGGCCGGAGCGAGCCGCCGAGACAAGGAGGCTGGGATGACGCGGTACCTGATCTCGTTCGATGACGGCGCGATGACCTTCCCCGAGGAGGACCTGCCCGACGTGGCCGACGCTGCGCACGCGGTGATCCAAGAGGCCATGGGTGCCGGCGTGTGGGTGTTCGCCGGTGGGCTGCATCCCAGCGAAGAGGTGAACGTGGTCGCCGCCGATGGGACGGTCACCGACGGCCCGGACAGCAAGGCCTACGTCGGCGGGCTCACGATCATCGACGTGCCCTCACACGAGGAGGCGCTCGTGTGGGCTGCCAAGATCGCCGACGCCTGCCGCTGTGCTCAAGAGGTCCGGGAGTTCCTGCCAGACCCGGCCGTCGGCAACTGATCGCCGGCGGCGATGTCGAATCGGGCCTGAGGTGTTCGTAGTAGGGGTGAGCGGCCGTCCACGAGGGGCGCCCAAACCGAAGGAGATGATCCGAGATGCTGTACATGGTTGGCGTGATCGACGAGGAGACGGGCGCCGCCACCGCGGCCGAGATGGCTGCCATCGATGCGTTCAACGACCGACTCACGGCGGACGGCCACTGGGTCTTCGCCGGCGGCCTCGGGGCGCCCGGCACGGCGACCGTCATCGACAACCGGGATGGTGAGGCGGTGTTCACCGACGGGCCTTTCGTGGAGTCGAAGGAGTACCTCGCGGGCTTCTGGATCATCGAGGCCCCCGATCTCGACGCGGCGCTCAAGCTCGCCGCCGAGGGGTCGAAGCACTGCAACAGGAAGGTCGAGGTGCGGCCGTTCCTGTAGTGAGCGCGACCGAAGCCCGGCAGGCGATCACCCGTGCCCACCACGAGGAGTGGGCGCGGGTGGTCGCAGCCCTGACCCGTCGTTTCGGTGACCTCGACGTGGCCGAGGAGGCGGCGGCCGAGGCGTTCGCCAGCGCTGTCAGGCGGTGGCCGGCCGACGGCGTGCCCCCCAACCCGGGCGCCTGGCTGACCACGACAGCGAACCACAAGGCGATCGACCGGATCCGACGCGAGAACAAGCGCGCCGGCAAGCAGAGGGAGGCTCAGATGTTGTTGTTGGACGACGACCCGTCCGATCCCGTCGGCGCCATCGGCGACGAGCGGCTCCGGTTGATCTTCACCTGCTGTCACCCGGCGCTTTCGATGGAGGCCCGCGTGGCACTGACGCTGCGCATGGTCGGCGGTCTCACCGTCGCCGAGATAGCCCGTGCTTTCCTGGTGCAGGAGACGACCATGGGGCAGCGGATCACCCGTGCGAAAGCCAAGATCAAGGCGGCTCGCATCCCGTACCGTGTGCCGTCCGCGGACGAGCTCCCGGCACGCGTCTCCGGCGTGCTCACCGTGCTCTTCCTCGTCTTCAACGAGGGCTACCTTGCGACCGGTCCCGACACGGACCCGGTCCGTCATGACCTGACCGCAGAGGCAATCAGGCTCACTCGCCTGATCCGAGCCCTCTTGCCGGACGACGGTGAGGTGGCCGGGCTGCTCGCGCTGATGCTCCTCACCGAGGCCCGCCGCACCGCCCGGGTCTCGGCGAGTGGCGAGCTCGTCCCCCTCGACGAGCAGGACCGTGGGGCCTGGGACGCGCTGCTGATCGCCGAGGGGCATCGGTTGGTAGGAGAGCGCCTGGCGGCCTCAGTCGCGCCGGGTCGCTACCAGATCCTGGCAGCGATCAACGCCGTGCATACCTCCGCCCGCGACGCGCGAGACACGGACTGGTCCCAGGTCGTCGCCCTCTACGACCAGCTCGTCCGCCTCGATCGCTCGCCCATCATCGCGCTCAACCGGGCGATCGCGGTCGCGGAGCTCGACGGCCCCGAGGTCGCGTTCGCGACGGTCGACCGCCTTGGGGAACAGTTGGCCGGCTATCACGCGTACCACGCGACCGCCGCTGACCTGCTGCGTCGGCTGGGCTGCAGTCAGAAGTCACGCGCCGCGTACGACAGAGCGATCGAACTGGCGGGCAACACCGCGGAGATCGCGTACCTGACACGCCGCCGCGATCAGCTCGATCCGACGTGAGAGTGCTGCTCCGTCAATGGCGCGAGGAAGATCGTGAGCTCAACGCGGCGATCAACGCTGATCCTGAGGTGAGGCGCTACCTCGGTGGACCTCTCTCCCGCGAGGAGAGCGACCGGGCGGTCGACTGGGCGAGCGGACTCATTGCGGAGCGCGGTTGGGGGCTCTGGGCCGTCGAGGTTGTGGGCGGACCATCGTTCATCGGCGTCACCGGCCTGAACCAGACTGATGTGGTCCCAGGGGCGGTCGAGGTGAGTTGGAGGCTCGGACGCCAACACTGGGGTCAGGGCTATGCGACGGAAGCGGCGCAAGAGGCAGTCCGCTTCGGATTCGAGCAACTCGGCCTCGATGAGATCGTGTCCATGACAGTTCCCGCGAACTCACGCTCTCGGCATGTGATGGAGCGGCTCGGGATGACGCACGACCCGATTGACGACTTCGACCGGCCCGGAGAACCTCCCGAGCTCACACGCCATGTCTTGTACCGCCTCCGGCGGCCCACGTGACGGCGGGGTGGAACGGGTGACCTTTGAGATACTTCGGGCATGGAGTGGCCCGCCCCCCTCACCGTCGGCGACGTCGCGGCCGAGCTCGGCTGCTCCGATGACGAAGTGCGCGCACTGATCCGCGACGGCGAGCTGAAGACGGTCGCCTGCGGGATCCGACCCGGCCTCGTTCCGCGCCACCAACTGGACGACTACCGACGCCGGCTCCGGCACCGGCTGAAAGAGTCGGCCCCGTCCTCACCGGCGCCATAGCCTGCACCAGCATTTTGAGTTCAGGAACGGCTCTGGGCAAGAGTCGCGCAAGATCTGAGTCGCGGCGGCATGAACTCGACGCCAAGGAAGGCGACATGGAATACACCCGCTTGGGAAACACCGGCCTGAAGGTGAGGAGGCACTCCACGACATCATCAAGGCAGGCAAAGTGCGCTACATCGGCGCGTCATCGATGTACGCGTGGCAGTTCGCAAAGCTCCAGCACGCCGCGGATCTCGGCGGCTGGACTCGATTCGTGTCGATGCAGAATCAGTACAACCTGCTGCGCCGACACGACGAGCCCGAACTGATGGCGATGTGCGGCGACATGGGGGTCGGCCTGATTCCCTACTCTCCGAACGGGAAGGGCCGTCTCGCACGCCCAGCCGGCGAGCAGAGCCACCGCTCCGACACCGACAAGGTCGTCCAGGCATTCGACTCTCCGTACGACGAACCGGTGATCAACGCCGTGCAGAAGCTCGCCGAAGCACGCGGCGTCAGCATGGCCCAGATCGCGTTGGCGTGGGTTCTACGCAACCCGCTCGTCTCGGCGCCGATCGTCGGCGCAACCAAGCCGAACCACCTGACAGAAGCAGTCGACGCCCTCGACCTCGAACTGACAGACGAGGAGGTGCACGAACTCGAAGCGCCGTACCAGCAGTACGGGCCATCGTGGTATTAGCGCGGCCACGGTCGCTTGCGCCAGTGTTGGCAATGGTTCTGAGCGCCGAGGCGAGCGACCTCGGCGCGTGGCGGGTCTATTCGGGGCCTGCGTGTTCGAGCGCGTCGGCGGTGCGGAAGAATCGCCCGTTTTCACCGATCCAGATACCGGACACGCACAACATCCGACGTCTCATTTGTGATCGTGCGGTCGCCTTGTGGGCCGTGCGGCAGCGGTAGCACGTCACCCTCGTTCAGCTGGCGCGTCCCATCTAGCGTCCCGACTGTCGGTCGTCCGCGTAGCACGATCAGAAGTTCGTCGCTGGCGTAATGGAAGTGACGCCAGTAATCGCCTCCTGGGTGGATTTCCCAAATCGAGGCGCCAAGTCCATCGCCCACCCGCACGAGTCGCCGCGCGCCAATTCCGCCCCAGTCTGGAACGTCGTCCCACAGGTTGACGGCGTCGGTCATCGTGCGTTCATTCTTTCAGGCACTAGCCAGTGTGGCGTAACAACATCGACTTGCGCCAGTGTTTCGCGGGTGACGCCTGACCGAAGCGCGTTTGTCCCTCTGGATCGGAGTAGTGTCGACGCATCTAGCGAGGAGGTTGGTGTGGCGACTGCGAGGTTCGTCAAGACGGGGATCACACCCGACGAGTACGACCAGATGCGCGAGAAGCTCGGTGTCGGCGACACGCCACCGACTGGGGGCGTGTTTCACGCGGCTGCGGTCGGCGAAGACGGAAAGATTCGAGTTTTTGAGGTATGGGACTCGCGTGAGCAGGCTGAGGCGTGGGGCGAAAGGGTGATGGCGGCCCGGACGGAGGCGGGCTTCGGCGACGGGCCGCCCTCGATCGAGTACCTGGAGGTCCACAAGGTCGTTCAGCGTTAGGCGGCTCGGCACATCGCGGCGCGAGCGACCCAGGTTGCTCGCGCCGGGCCTTCGCCCGCGCCAGTGTTCCGAGATGACACAGCACGCCTAGGGATTGCTGAGCCAGCGCGTGCCGTGCTCGTTGGGTTCCGCGAGTTCGGGTTGGCCGGGAAGTCTCGGCGTAAGAGCAGGTCGAGGAGTGCGCGCTCGGCGTCGTCCAGGGGACGAGGTGGCCATGCTCGGAGCGTAGGTCACGTGGTCGCTCCTCGCTCAGGCCAGCGTTCGCGAGCGCACTCTGACCGCAGCGCAACTCGATGCGTCTGGCATCCGTGCTGTGCCCTTGGCGTAATCGGCAATCATCTGATCCGTGGCGGATGTCATCGACGCAGTCGTCCAGGCCCTCAGCGCACGCGACCTTGAATCGTTCGTCGCCTGCTATGCCGTCGATGCTCGGATCGAAGACGCCGAGGGGACGCCTCTTGCGACTGGCCACAGAGAGATTCGGCTGCGTTATGAAGAGATGTTCCGACGGTTCCCGAATCTGCGCGTCGGTGCGCTCGCCCGTCTGGCTGTCGGAACATATGTCGTCCAGGAAGAAGAGGTTCTCGGCCGGGCTGCACAGCCCGAGCGGCACATCGCGATCTACCGCCTTACAGAGGATGGTCTGATCGGCCGGGAGCGGCTGCTCAAATGACCACTGTCTTGCGCTCGACGCTGCGTAAGGTGTCGGCGTGACCCTCGACGATGTTCGCTCGCTGATCGACGCGCCGTCTCCAGCCGTGCTCACGACCTACCGAAAGGATGGCCGCGCGTTGACGACACCCGTCTGGTATCGCTTCCATGACGGCGCGTTCGAGGTCGTGTTGGCCGAAGGCGATGTGAAGCGGCAGCATCTCGCCCGGGAGCCGACTTGTCTGCTCGTGGTCTTCGAGGCCGTGCCGCCGTTTCGCGGCGTCGAGATCAAGGGTGAACCGGAGCTCGTGGACGGAGACGTGACGATCGTGCGAGAGGCAATCGCCGGGCGCTATCTCGGAGGCGAGAGCGGCCGAGCTTCGCGGCGTCCCGTCGGTCATCCCGCGGAACGCTGCTCCGCCTCGTTCCGCGGGACCCGCGCGTCTGGGATCTCGCAGCAACCCTCCCCCAGTCAGCGATGAGCGCCTGCATCAGCACAGGCCGAGGCGATCAGCAATCGCCGCTTGGTCCCGGCTTCGGAACACACACGCGCAGCGTGACTTGCTCTACAACCTTGCCTCCACGTGAGAATGTGATCACACCGATTCCCGGTTCGTAGAAGAGCGGGGAGAGGAACCAGCTTGGCGGATCAGGTGCGGTGAGAGTCGGGGGCCATGAGAGGGTGACAGTTCGGACGCCGTTGCGCCTGAATCGCTGTGGTCGCTCCGGCGGCTGCTGCAGGCCGCTCTTGGCATAGAAGAGGACAGGCTGCCCACTGCGACAATCGAGTGCGGTCACGTGTAGTGGCTCCGTCAGTCGATGTCGAGCTTGCAGCCGCAGCTTCTGGGGCAGAAGCGCGTCCGGGTACTTGGGAAACAGCGGATCACTGGCGTCCCGAGCCGTACGGCTCGAAGCGCCGAAGACATCGAAGTCTTTGAGGCGGACGAACGTCGAGTGGAGGCCGAGGCGTGAAGCACTCGCACATGCCCCGCTGGCCGAGTCGGATTGATGTGTCGCGCAGCCGGCGACGACTGAGACACCGCAAAGACAGATCAGTGCGAAGCCGAACCTTGATCGCGCACGAGCGAGAACCATCGACTCTCGACCTAACGCAGACACTGGTCGAGTCTAGGCCGCTCCCTGGCGCCGACGTTCGGAACTGCGGCGTTGTGCGGATGACCACGCATGGAGCGCGTGTGATGCTTCTCTGGCCGACTCGACACGAGGGAGGTGATCCCATGTTCGAGCGTCTCCGCGCCAGGCTGCGCGGCGATCGCGGCGTCGACCACGCCCAGACGAAGGACGAGCTTCTGCAGCAGCAGAGCGAGACTCTACGAGGGCCGAACGCTCGCACCGATTCCGTGTATTCCGGCCCCATCAGTGACCGCTCGTTCGTCGACGAGGGGCGCCCGCACAGATAGGTGCCGGCGCGTCGTCGACGCACGGATCAGGCGAGGGCGAGTTCGAGAGCCGCGCGGTCGGTGGGCTCGCCGTGCGTCGGCAGCACGATCTCCACGGGCTTCTCGAGCAGCGGCCTGAGCCCGGCCGCGACCTGCTCGATCGTGACGCCTGCCGGTAGCCAGGTCGCGGGGATCTCGAGCCCGTTGCCGAGGTCGACCAGCGTGTCGCCGGCGATCACTGCGCGAATTCGCTCGCTCCAGAGCACGAGGTCGAGCTGGCCTTCACGGCCGGGATACGCCTCCATCCCGAACAGCGAGTCGCCGATCGCATACCGCGTCGCCGGGACGAGCTGGTCCTCGGGTCGATCGGGCGCCGGCGCCCACACCGGAAAGCCGAGCGCGGCGGCGTCGCGCTCGTGCCACGTGGAGGTGAGCACAGTGACCACCTCGCGCGATCCGAACAGCGCGCGCACATCGTCCGGAACGGCGATCGGGTCGATGAGGATCAGCCGCGCGCCGTCGTCGAGTGCGTACGCCGACACCGGCCCTTCCCACTCGGGATGAGTCGCGGTCCAGTGGTAGACGCCCTCGGGAAGCAATTGGTCTGATGGTAGGCACTACCAACGCCTCGCGCCTGGTAACCGCTCCCTGACGGAGCGAGGAAGGCCACGAAGGCCGTCCTCTCACCTGGAGCGGCGTGGTCGCATATACGGTCCCAGCTCGCTATCCACGAAAGAGAGGATCATCAATGGCTGTCCTGATTCGACACCGGGCCCCGATGAGCACAGCGCAGTACGACGAGACCGCGCCGCCGCTCATCGAGCAGATCAAGAAGCAGCCGGGCTTTCTGCTTCACGTCTCCTATGAAGACGCCGGCGGCTTCGTCGTAGCCGAGGTGTGGGAGTCGCAGGAGCAGCACGACACCTGGTTCAACGAG
This sequence comes from uncultured Thermoleophilia bacterium, assembly GCA_963821575.1. GTDB lineage: Bacteria > Actinomycetota > Thermoleophilia > Gaiellales > Gaiellaceae > PALSA-600. The sequence goes on along the minus strand of CAWGEJ010000006.1, from coordinate 887,211 downwards.
AACGTGACGCCAAACGTCCCATTCGAGATCACGCAGGAGGTCATCAACCTGCACAGCGTCCACCAGCCATAGTCCCTGCACGGTCGGAGTTGGGCGCGTTTGCCGAGCGGCCAACTCCGACGGTCTCTCAGCACGGTCACCGTCCGCGTGATGCGACAAGCTCGCTCGGCTGGGGCGAGCGTTCGGGGTGGCCGTCGAAAGAGACCGAATCAGATTCGCTCTCTGAATCTGATTCCCGAGTTTCTCGGGAGGCAGCCGACACCTCGAAGACTCGTGAAGCTGGTTCGGCTGCGCCGAATCAGCTTCAGTGGCATCGGCCAGCTCTACGGAACGACTCTCGATCAGGGTGGTTCGAAGAATCGGTACCTGGTACCGGAGGTACCAGGTACCTGAATCTCGAGGCTCACGAGCCGCGGCGTGCGCCAGACGGGACGCCGTGCGTTAACCAGTTGCGGCACCTTCGCGAAGTTGTCGGTCGTACTCGGCCTGGTCGTAGTGACCCCCGGACTCGGCGATGAGCCCGTCAGCACCGATCGTCCACTCCTCGAAGCCAGGGATGCGCACAGACTTGCCGGTCTCGACGCTCGTGCCGGTGAACGTCAGACGTAGTTGACGACATCGTCTGCCACGACGAGGTCTTCGATGAAGACCTCGATGTCAGGGAACAAGAAGGTGACCGTGCCGCTCGGGAGCCCTGCCATTGGCGCCATACAGCGTTTCTAACACCCAGCAATCGGCGCGGCTACCGGCGACACACCCGGCTGCGCCCGTGTTTCGCGATGACGCCTGGTGGGCTAGTTTCTTCGAGAGCATGGTTGCGGTAACCCCGTCTGCCGCCTTTGCTGCCCTTCCACCAGGCTGGCATAGCTACCAGTCGGCCGGTGTCGTCGCGACCAGTTGGTCATACGTTCCTGGCCATAGCGCCGAGAACGGTGGGCCAGCAGACGTCATACCGAAGGGCGGGATCATCGTCGAGGTGACGTTCCCGACAACCCGCACGAAATTCAAGCCGCTTCACTTGGTACTACCGAAACGGCCGACAACCATGCTCGAAGGTACGCGAGACACCCCGGAGTACCGAATCCAGGGACGGACGCACGGCGCGAACAGCGCGTCGTGTCAGCCATCCGCGTTCGCTGAGTCTGCGCTCGGCTGCGCCACCGTTCACGAATGACCCCGGGGGTGCAGCCGGTTCCGAAGGATCGGTACCTGGTACCTCAGGTACCAGGTACCTGGTTTGCGAAGCTCGAGGGCGCTGGGCTGCACCAGCGGTCCACGATGACGCCAGAGCGAAACGGCGAGTTATGAAGGCTCGTCGGGAAGTAGATGCGCCGCCTTCGCGCACTGCATGTGCACGTAGAACTCCTGCGGCACGAACTCGGACGGTGAGAGCTTCACCACCTCACGAAGTTCGACGATCGCCCACCCAAGCTCGTTGCGGACGGCCACGTCACGGCCGCAGATGCGGCATGCCGTCGAACGTGGCATGTGGCGAGCCGGGTGTGCCACAACGCGAGATCGTATTCGTCGGCAGAGGGGACTGTCGACTGGGCCAGTGTTCAGACGCCAGAGCGTGAGGATGGTGGGAGCCGCCGGTGTGGCGGCTCCGTCACTCATCCCGGATAGTTGTTGGTCCTGCTCGTGGCCTATCGCTCCCGCTACCCGAGTCCGGCGCGCCACCGCAGATAGGTCCGCTGCCAGACCGGATCGCCGTGGCGCGCTGCGACCCGGCGCAGAAGATCGACGTGGTATTCCTCGTAGTGGCGGTCGGCGGCGGGGCCGCCGAGCTGGTAGCGGCCCCAGGTTCCGAGATCGAACTGCGGTAGGAGCCGGATCGTCGCGCGCTCGAGTGCGGCAGTGGTTGCGCGCGACTCGGGGGTCGGGACGATTCGCTCGTAGAGCTCGAGCGCGAGGAGCGACTCCAGCTGCGCGTTCAGGATGATCTGCCCCGTGCACGAGTATTCCTGAACCCACTCGCCGCCGGCGATGGGAATCAGCAACCTGTTGCGCAGCCCGCGAAAGGCGGCTCGAGCGGCCGAGAGCGCCATGCGGTCACCCGTGAGTCGAGCCGTCCGCGCAAGTGACTCGGCGGCGATCGCCTGTGCGAAGCCCGACGTCCACCCGGCTCGACAGCCGCCGAACGGAAAGTCGTACGTCCAGTAGAGCGCGTCACCGCGGCGCACGCCGCGGGCGACGAGCCGTGCCGCGAGACTGCGTGCTCCGTGTGCGTCGTGCGTCGAGACTCGGTTCTCGAGCTGCGCGAAGCTGAGAAGCGGGTTGAACTGGTACCCATAGCCGGCGTAGTAGCGGTAGACGAGACCGTCGTCTCCGGCGGTCGCGCTGGCGGGAAGGACGAGCGCGAGAGCAACCAGAGCGAATGCGAGACGGTGCATGAGGACCTCCTTGGGTGGTCCACAGCGTCCGGCGAGTTGCTAACCGGGCCGTAACGCGCGGGTAACGGTGGCGTTGCCACGCCGTTACCGCCTGAGCATGTGATGCACCCGGGGTGACCATCCGGAGCTCGCGGTCCGCCGTTCGCTCCTGGCGTCTTGGCCTGGGCGAGCGTTCGGCAATGGCCCCTGAGCAATCTCCAGGCCACTCGACAGCGCTGGAAGTCTGCACGACACTTCCCTCAGGATGACCCCAAGGACTTTCATCCAGCGTCAAGGGGTCGGGGCTGTGCTAGCGACGGCGCTGCTCTGCGGTGTCGCTCTCCGGGGCTCAATGGCTGCGGACGGCGCAAACCGGGCAACTTGTCCCGTGAGTCGCGTTCACTATTCCCCCGACACCAGCGCGACGGGCGGCCTGCGGTCGATCCCGTGGATCGCAACCACCCCAACCGGGATCTTCCACGCCCATCTCTTCTTGTACGGCGGCACGCCCTGGCCGAAGCAGCACCTTCTAGGCGCTCGAATCTTCACCACCGTGGAGACCCGTTCGATCAACCCCAAGGTGCTCTGGACAGCCCAACGTCCCGGTGCAGGCACGACACTTCTGATCTCCGGGAAACGACTCGACAAGCCGGGTCATTTCTCAAGTCGCTACCCAAGCGTGTCGCCGGGGAACCAGTTCCCGTCGTATGTCGAGGTGCCGCAAGCCGGATGCTGGCGCATAACGCTCAACAGCGGGAAGCTCGCGGGCGCCGTGACTTTCGCAGCAGTTGACTCCTTCTGATCACGCGCCTACGTTTGAGCCTGGCCTGGACCAGTGTCCTTACGTCCGAACGGCGGGGCGGCGAGCCGCACTGCCCTGGGCGAGCGAGAGCTCTACCTTGCCCTCGTTGCGAGCGATCGACTCCACCCGCACTCCGATCGGATCCCCGAGCCGGTAGGTCCTCCCCGTCGTGCGTCCCGCGAGTGCGGTGCCGAGCTCGTTCAGCTCGAAGAACTCACCGTGCAGCCGCCGCGCGGGCAGGAAGCCCTCGAACACGGCGGCGAAACGGACGAAGAGCCCCGAGCCGATCAGCCCCGTGATCTCGCCCTCGAAGCTCTCCTCCCAGCCGAGCTCGTACAAGCGCCGCTCGAGGAGCCAGGCGAGGCAGATGTCGTCGGCGAGGTACTCGAGCTGGCCGGCTTCGCGCTCGCGGGCCGACGTGTGCTCCGCCAGGTGCTCGAGGTCGGCGGGAACCGGATCGTCGCCGAGACCGAGCTCCCGGAGGAGCGCGCGGTGCACGATCAGGTCGGGATAGCGGCGGATCGGCGAAGTGAAGTGACAGTACGCGGTGCTCGCGAGCCCGGAATGGCCGAGGTTCCGCGGGTCGTAGCGTGCCTGCTTGAGCGCTCGCAGGACGAGTGCAGGAAACGCCTCGCGCCCTCGCCCCGACTGCTCGGTGTAGAGGGCGACGAGCTTCGACGTCTCGCCCGCGAGCGCTGCGGCCTGCTGCGGCGTCAGCCGTTTCGGTGCGGGCGGCGTCGGCACGCCGAGATCGGTCAGCTTCGCGAGCAGGTGCTCGACCGCTTGTGGCTCGGGCTGCTCGTGGACGCGGTAGAGCGCCTCGCGGCGGCGACCGGCGAGAAACGCCCCCACCTTCTCGTTCGCGAGGATCATCAACTCCTCGACCAGCATGTGCGCGTGCGCCTCGCCCTCGAGCCAGGCGTCGGCGACACCGCCGCTCCCGTCGAAGCGGAAGACCTCTTCCGGTGTCTGCACCTGCAGCGCCCCGCGGGCGAAGCGGCGCTCGCGCAGGCCCTCGGCGAGCTCGTCGTTCAGCACCAGCTGTGCGAGAACGTCCGGCGGCGCCTCGCGGCGCTCCGCCTGGCCATAGGTGAGCCGGGCATCGGAACGGATGGCCGAGCGATAGAACTGCGGCTCTCCGTGCGGCGGCAGCTCGACGGTGACGCACAGCCGGTCGACGTGGGGGCGAAGCGAGCAGAGATCGTCCGCCAACTCGTGCGGCAGCATCGGCGCGACGAGGCCGGGAACATAGGTCGAGAAGGCACGCTCCGAGGCTCCGTGGTCGAGCGGCGTGCCGGCGCCCACGAAGAACGAGACGTCCGCGATGTGCACCCACGCGCGGATGCCGTCCTCCTCGCGCCGGAACGAGAGGGCGTCGTCGAAGTCCTTCGCCGTGTCGGGATCGATCGTGTAGGTCGGGAGCCTGCGGAGGTCGGTGCGTCCCGAGAAATCGGGCTCGGGCGGGTCGAACGGCTCGAACGGCATGCGCGCGCCGCGCTCCACGAGCAGTCCCTCCAGCACGTTCTCGACGTGGTCGGCAGGCCCGAGCACCTCTTCCACCCGGGCGCGGCCCCGCCCCGTGCGCACCACTGCGAGGTCGCCCGGAGAGACGTCACCGATCCCCTTCGACTCCAGGACGACCGGAACGCCCGGGGTGAAGTACGGCTCGCCGACGATCAGCTTGCCCTTGCGTCCGACCTCGACGACGACGCGCTGCTCGACCATCGCAGGAGCCTACGGTGAATCAGGGCTGACCCCGATGTGAAGCGGCCGGAGGCGGTCGCATGCTGGACCCGCACCCCGCGGAGGAGGATGCCATGAACATCGCGGTCATCTCAGAGCTCGAGCGGCGTCACATCCCGTACGAGCTCCTCCCTCATGCACCGACCCAAACCGCCGCCGCCGAGGCACGGGTACTCAACGTGCCGCCGGGCGAGGTCGCAAAGACGCTGATCCTGGGCACCGAGAACGGATATCTCCGCGCGCTCCTGCCGGCGTCGAAGCGCCTCGACCCCACAAAGGTCGCTGCGGCGCTCGCGCTCAGCAAGGTCTGGCTCGTGCCCGAGTCGGAGCTCGTCGGCACCTATCCGGAGTTCGAACTGGGCGCCATCCCACCGGTCGCCGGCCCAGGCCACGACCGGGTGATCATCGACGAGAGCTTCCGGGAGCACCCGTGGCTCGTTTTCGAGGCGGGCCGGCACGACGAGTCGGTCCGCGTGCGGACCGGCGATCTGCTCGCGGCGACCCACGCATTCGTCGCCGACATCTGCCTCGACTGAACGGCCGCGTTCGGCGCCGCGCGCAGATGAGAGCGCGGCGCCGAGCGGCCGCGCTTCGCTCGCCTAAACCTTGAGGAAGCGGCGCATCGTGATGCCGGACCCGAACGCGCCGACACCAAGGCCGAACAGGAGCACCACGAGGGCGATGAGCGGGAAGCCCCACGAGTGGACGTCGGGGTCATTCGTCAGCCGCGGCACGATCGCCGGCAGAACCGCGGCTTTGCCGATCACGAGGAAGAAGATCGCGAGCAGCGCGCCCGCCAGCCCGCAGAACACGCCCTCGAGCATGAACGGACCGCGCACGAACCAGTTCGTCGCCCCCACGAGCTTCATCACCTCGATCTCCCGTCGTCGGGAGAAGATCGACAATCGGATCGTGTTCGAGATCAGCAGCACCGACGCGATCAGCAGGACGCCGGCGGCGAGAATGAAGAACACGTCGATGTAGTGCGCGACCCGCAGGATCGCATGCGACTTCTGCTTTGCGTCTTGCACCCTCGCGACACCCGGTGGAAGTCTCGGAGTGACGATCGAGTCGAAGAGCTTGTCGATGTCCTCGCCGCGCTTCGGCTTCACCTGGAGCGAGTCGGGCAGCGGGTTGTACGCAACGCCGGCGACGAGCGCCGGGAACCGGCGCTTCATGTCTGCGAGCGCCGCCTCCTTCGACACGTACTTGACGCCGTTCGGGAGCACGTACTGGTTCTGCTGGAGCTGCGCGGCGAGCGTGTTCTTCTCTCTCGTGGTTGCGTCGGGCGCGAAATAGATCTTGACGAGGAGCTCGCTCTTCACGTGCGTCGACCAAGAGTCCATCCAGGTGCCGAAGCCGATGAAGAGGCCGAGCAGGAACATGCTGATCAGCACCGTCATCGTCGCGGCGACGGTCGTCGAGAGGTTCGCGCCCAGCGAGCGCCATGCCTCGCTCACGAGCAGCCGGAAACGCGCGCTCACGCGCCGCCCTCACTCACCGGCGTACCCTCCGCGGCGCTCGTCGCGCGCCAGGCGGCCGTCCTCGAGCTGGATGACGCGTTTCCGCATCTTGTCGACCATCTCGCGGTCGTGGGTCACCATCAGGATCGTGGTGCCGCTGCGGTTGATGCGATAGAGCAGCTGCATGATCCCAACGGAGGTGTCGGGGTCGAGGTTGCCCGTGGGCTCGTCGCAGACGAGCAGCGGCGGGTGATTCACGAACGCCCGCGCGATCGAGACGCGCTGCTGCTCGCCGCCGGACAACTCGTCGGGCAAGGAGTTCATCTTGTGCGCGAGCCCGACCATCGCGAGCACCTCCGGCACCTTCTTGCGGATCGCCGAAGACGACTCGCCCTGCACCTTCAGGGCGTACGCGACGTTCTCGGCCGCGGTGCGGCGCGGCAGGAGCTTGAAGTCCTGGAAGACGCAGCCGATGTTGCGGCGCAGCCTCGGGACGTTCGAGCGCTTCAGCCTGCCGAGCTCGCGGCCCCCGACGACGATCTTGCCGCTCGAGGGCTCGAGCTCCTTGAGCAGCAGCCGCACGAGGGTCGACTTCCCCGAGCCCGAGGCACCGACGACGAACACGAACTCGCCCTTGTCGATGTGGAACGTGACGTCGCGGAGCGCGACCACGTCCGGCTCGTAGACCTTGGTCACGGAGTCGAACACGATCATCGAAGCGGCGCCGGGGCTCGGCACCTCGATCGGCTCGTCGACGACGGCGGTCGCTGGGATGGCTGTCAGTTCGGGTTCCTGCACGGTCATTCAGTGGGGCGTCGTCAAGCGAGGCGCCCAGGCGCGAAGGGGAAGGTCAGTGTACCCCACTCCCTAGACGGCCCTTCCAGCCGCCCGGGCGAGCAGGTACTCGCGGATGAATGGATCCAGCTGCCCATCGAGAACGGCCTGGACATTACCCATTTCGTAACCAGTACGACTATCCTTCACAAGTTGGTAAGGCTGGAGCACGTAGGAGCGGACGGATTCCCCGCCGAACCCCGTGTCGGCCGACCCGCCCCGCTCCTTCGCCATCACCGCTTCCCTCTCCTCTTCCGCCTTCTCGGCCAGGCGGGCGCGGAGGACGCGCATGGCGGTCTGCTTGTTTGCCGACTGTGAGCGCTCGTTCTGGCACTGCACCACGATCCCGCTCGGCAGGTGCGTGATGCGCACGGCGCTGTCGGTCTTGTTCACGTGCTGCCCGCCGGCGCCCTGCGCACGGTAGGTGTCGATCTTCAGGTCGCCGTCGTCGATCTCGACCGCGGCGTCGTCCGGCAGGAGCGGGGCGACGATCACGGTCGAGAACGCCGTGTGCCGCCGGTGGGCCTGGTCGAACGGGCTCAGGCGCACAAGGCGATGCTTGCCGCGCTCGGCCTTGAGGATCCCGTACGCGTTCTCGCCCGCGACCGTGAAGGTCGCCGACTTGAGCCCTGCCTCTTCGCCGGGGCTCGCCTCCAGCAGCTCGACCTTGAAATTGCGGTTCGCGGCCCAGCGCTCGTACATGCGCAGCATCATCTCGGCCCAGTCCTGGGCGTCCGTGCCGCCGGTGCCCGACTGGAGGGTGACGACGGCGTCGCCGGTGTCGTACTCGCCGTTGAAGAGCGCGGCTTCCTGCAGGCGTTCGAGCTCCGTCCGGAGGGGCACGAGCGCGGCGGCGATCTCGCCCTCCATCTCGCCGCCGTCCATCTCCGCGAGCTCGCGTGCGTCGTCGTAGTCCTGGGTCAGCTTGCGGTACCCCTCGAGCCGCCGGGAGACACGCGCGTGCTCGGCGGAGACCTGCGCCGCGTTGGCCTGGTCGTCCCAGAACCCTGGCGCATTCATGCGCTCTTCGAGCTCTACGACGCGCTGCTCGAGTGAAGCCGGGTCAAAGGTACTCACGGACCCAGTCAAGCTGGGCCCCGAGCTCGGAGAGCTGTTCCGTGAGTGGTTTCCCGTCTTCGACCATGCCGGGATCGTAGCCTGTTATTTCGCGCAGACCCGTCTCGGCGCGAGACCAGTGAGCGTCTCGAGGCCGCGAGTGACGTTCACGGCGACGCGCAGGTCGACGAGCCCCGCGTGCGGCGCGAGCAGGCGGAGCATGCCGTCCGGGCCGCGCCACACGCACCCTGTGGTCGAGCGCCAGTACGGCGACCAGCGCACGCGCACCTTGTACCGGCCGGGACCGTCGACCAGCGCGACGATGTGCGTCGGATACATCCAGAGCACGCTGGCGTCGCCGCGGCCCGTGATCAGCGGCGTCGCATCGGGCAGCTGATACACGACGATGTGCGCCGAGTGGAAGACGGGAACGAGCGACGTCTTTCCCGAGCGGATGAGCGCTGCCTCGTTGAGCGCGCTGTAGTCGGGGCGCGCGTCGGGAAGCACCACGTAGCGGACGCCTTGACTTCGCAGCCAGGCCTCGTAGGCGCGCGGGCCGAGCGTCTTGTCGTAGAGGATCTCGTTCTGCGGAAAGTCGCTCTGGCGATACCAGCCGCGCACGATCGGTATGCCGGCATCCGGAAGATACGCGGCCGCCCAGTGCTCCGCGGTGTCCACGGCCTCGACCCGGTACGACGGGCTGAGGTGCAGGTGCAGGAACCGGATCGCAGGCGCCCAGTACGCCGTCGTGTGCGCGGGGTCGGCGGTTGCGCTCCTCGCGGTGTGCGCGAGGGCCGAGATGTTCCAGAAGCACGCGACGCCGATCAAGGCGAGCCCGAGGACGATGCGTTTCGGAGCAGCGAGCCCCGCTGCGAGGAGGGCGATCGGGATCGCCGCGAACTTCAGGCGCTCGACGTTCGCCCCGAGATCGCTCGGGATCACGAACGCGACGAGGATCGCCGCGAGGAAGACCGCGAAGAGGCCGAGCAGACGCCGGGCCTGCGGAACGCGAGCCGTCACCAGGATCCCGAGCACGGCGAAGGCGACGCCCGGGACGAAGTCCGCGACCGAGAACGGGAACTGGCCCTCCCCGGGGAAGATGCGGCGCAGGACGAGCTCGAACGCCCCCGCGACCGCCACGACGGCGACGGTCGCCCGCCTCGGCCGGCGCTCCAGGGAGCTGCCCGCGAGGATCAGGGCCAGGAGCAGGAACGCGAGCGGGCTCGCGAGCAGCGTCAGGAACACGAGCCCGGCGAAGATGCGGCTGCGGCCCTGCTGCAGCGCGCTCATCGCGAGCAGGGCGAGTGCTGCGCCGAGAGCGAACGGGAACGCCGCCGAGAGCGCGATGCCGGTCCACAGCACCGCGAAGGTCCGGCTCGAGAACCGCGCGGTCGACCCCCACTCCTGCCAGACGACAAGCGTGAAGCCGAGCGCCGCGGCGCTGATCGTCGCGACCGCCAGCACCTTGATCCCGATCAGGGCCGCAAGCGGGTAATAGAGGAAGCTGTACGTGACGAACGAGTAGCGCCCGCCGTACCAGAAGTTGTTCCAGAGGGCGAAGCCGTGCTCGAGCAGGAACGTCCGCTGGTACGCGTGCGCGGCGAGGTCGACGCCGGGCGGGCCGAGCCAAAGAATGAGGCCTGACAGCGTCGCGGCGACCGCCGCGGAGATGACCGCCTCGCGGGCAAGCAGACGCCGCTCGACTGTGCTCACCGTGCCAGCCTAGGGCAACGGAGGATCATCGCGCAGCCGGGACCAGACCCCCACGTCTGCCCGCCGTCCCTCCTTGAAGTACGCCGAGCGCCGAACGCCCTCGAGCTGATAGCCGGCGCGCTCTGCAACCCGCTCGGACGCTCGGTTCGCGACGTCGATGTCCAGCACGAGCCGGATCAGGCCGAGCTCGTCGAAGCCCCACCGGGTCAGAAGGCCGACCGACCGGCGGGCGATGCCGCGACCCCGGGCCGCCGGGGCGACCGCGTAGCCGATCTCGCCCTGACGTCCCTCGAGGTCGAGGTGGACGAGCGAGGCGAACGCGAGGAACGCGCCGCCTGCGACGTCCCTGGCGACGAAGCCGGCGCAGCTCCCGTCCTGCCAGCCCCTGCGGTACCGGGCGATCCACCCCGTGACGAATGCGGCGTCCGCGCTGGTCGGGATGAGCGTGAACGCGGCGACCGCATCGTCGCCGGCCAGTGCGAGCAACTCCGCATGGTCCGTCTCGCTGATCGGCTCGAGCCGGATGAGGTCGTCGGCGAGCGGCGGGTCGGGCGCCTCTAGGCGCCGTGGCACTTCTTGTACTTCTTGCCCGAGCCGCACGGGCACGGGTCGTTCCGGCCGACGTTCTCGAATTCGGAGTTCACCTTCGGCCGCTGTGCAACGGGCGTCGCCACCGAGCCGCCGCCACCGCCGTCTGCGCCGCCTGCGTAGGTCGACGAGCCGCCTGCGGCGAGGATCGCGTCGGCGCCTGCGAGCGACTCGTGCTCGTAGGTGAGGCTGCCGTTCCCTGCTGCGCCCTGCGGCTGCTGCGGCAAGGCGTTGCTGCCGTCGTCGGGCGTGACCTCGGCGTGATAGAGCAGCGTCACGACCTCCTCCCGGATCAGGCGGTTCAGATCCTGGAACATCACGTGGCCCTCGTTGCGGTACTCGACGAGCGGGTCCTTCTGCGCGAGCCCGCGCAGCCCGATGCCCTCGCGCATGTAGTCCATGTTCTCGAGGTGCTCGCGCCAGCGCGTGTCGACCGTCTGCAGGACGATGAAGCGCTCGAGGTCACGCATCAAGCCCTCCTGGATCTCCTCGAGGTCCTTCTCGCGCTCGGCGTAGGCGTCGAGCGCATCGTCGAGGAACTCCTGCACGATCGCGGGACGGTCGAGTCCCTTGAGCTCGTCCTCCGCGACACCCGTGCCGTAGAGCGCGTCCATCGCGACGACGAGGTCACCGAGCTCCCACGCGTCCGGCGACTCGTCCGCGGTGTAGTCGGAGACGACGTTCGAGACCACTTCGGGGAGCCATTCCTCGCGAATGTCCTCGGCCAGGTCTTGACCCTGCAGCACGCGGTTGCGCTGCTCGTAGATCACCTGCCGCTGCACGTTCATCACGTCGTCGTACTTGAGGACGTTCTTCCGCTGCACGAAGTTCTGCTCCTCGACCTTCTTCTGGGCGTTCTCGATCTGGCGAGAGAGGATGCCGGCCTCCATCGGCTGGTCGTCGGGCAGCTTGAAGCGCTCCATGATGTTGTGGATGCGGTCTCCCGCAAACAGGCGGACGAGGTCGTCCCGGCCGGAGAGATAGAAGCGCGTCTCGCCGGGGTCGCCCTGCCGTCCCGAGCGCCCGCGCAGCTGGTTGTCGATGCGCCGGGCCTCGTGGCGTTCGGTGCCGAGCACGTAGAGGCCTCCGAGTTCCCGGACCGTGTCGTCGATCTTGATGTCGACGCCGCGGCCAGCCATGTTCGTCGCGATCGTGACCGCGCCGACCGAGCCGGCGTCCTTGATGATCTCCGCCTCACGCGCGTGCTCCTTCGCGTTCAGCACGGTGTGCGGGACGCCCTGGCGCTTCAGGAGCTCGCTCAGGTACTCGGACGTCTCGACGGCGATCGTGCCGACCAGCACGGGCTGCCCCTTCTCGTGGCGCTCCTTCACGTCGTGCGCAACGGCGTTGAACTTCGCCTCGACGGTCTTGAAGATCAGGTCGTTCTTGTCGTCGCGCGCGACAGCGACATTCGTGGGGATCTCGACGACGTTCAGGTTGTAGATCTCGACGAACTCCTTCTCCTCGGTCTTCGCCGTGCCCGTCATGCCCCCGAGCTTCTCGTAGAGGCGGAAGTAGTTCTGCAGCGTGATCGTGGCGAGCGTCTGATGCTCCTCCTGGATCGCGACGTTCTCCTTCGCCTCCACGGCCTGGTGCAGGCCCTCGCTCCAGCGGCGCCCTTCCATGATGCGGCCGGTGAACTCGTCGACGATCTTGACCTCGCCGTCTTGGATGACGTAGTCGACGTCGCGCTTGTAGAGCGCCTGCGCCTTGAGCGCCTGGATCAGATGGTTCACGAGCTGGACGTTGTTCGGGCTGTAGAGGTTGTCGACCCCGGCGGCACGCTCGACCTTCTCGATCCCGGACTCGGTCGGCGAGATCGTCTTGTGCTTCTCGTCGTAGAGGTAGTCGAACTGGGCTGCGAGCCCTTCGTCCTCGAGCTTGGTGCCCTTCGACTGGGCGCCGCTGAGCCCCTTGACGATGCGCGCGAAGTCGTAGTACGTCCGCGCGGCGGTCGTCGGCTCGCCGGAGATGATCAGCGGCGTGCGCGCCTCGTCGATGAGGATCGAGTCGACCTCATCCACGATCGCATACGCGTGTCCGCGCTGCACGACTCCCTCGAGGCTGATCGACATGTTGTCGCGCAGATAGTCGAAGCCGAACTCCGAGTTCGTGCCGTACGTGACATCCGCGTCGTACGCGGCCTTGCGACGATCGAACGGCATGTTGTTCTCGATGAAGTCGACCGTGACGCCGAGCCGCTCGAAGACGCCGCGGTTCCATTCGGCGTCGCGCTGGGCGAGGTAGTCGTTCACCGTGACGAGATGGACGCCGGTCCCCGGGAGGGCGTTCAGGTACAGCGCCAGGCTCGCCACGAACGTCTTGCCTTCGCCGGTCTTCATCTCGGCGATGTCGCCTTCGTGGAGCACGATGCCGCCCATCATCTGCACGTCGAAGATCCGCTGGTCGGAGTCGCGAAGACGCGCCTCCCGCACCGCGGCGAACGACTCGAACAGCAGATCCTCGAGCGGCTCTCCGTTCTCCAGCCGCTCGCGGAACTCGACGGTCTTCCCGCGCAACTCGTCGTCGGTCAGCTTCCTGAAGTCCGGCTCGAGCGTCGCGATGAACGCGGCCTGCTCGGCCAGGCGCTTCATGCGCCGGCCCTCGCCGAAGCGAAGTGCCTTCTCGAACGTGCCCAGCGCCGATGACATCGGGGACAGGGTACCGGCCTCCCCCGACGCGACGGGGGGCTAGAGAGGCGTCGCCTCGACCTCCCACAGGTCACCGTCGAGCCGATCGGCGCGGACGACGTACTCCGTGCCCTCCACCTGCCCGAGGCGCTCCAGCGCAGGCGCGTGGCCCAGTGTGGTGCGGCCGTCGACCGTCAACGTGCGCCCGTCCCGAGTCACGACGAGCTCGGCATGGTCACCGTGCAGGCCGGGCACCGCGGCGATCGCGATCCGCGATGCCGCAACAGCCCACGTCTCCGGGCCGCGACGGACGGCTTCGGCCCGGTAGGGCGGCACCAGGCTCGACTCGACCGCCTCGGCGAGCGGCCCCAGCGAGTCCTCTGGCTCGTCCTCCTCGACGACGACTGTCCCGTCGGAGAGCACGACGAAATGAATCCGGTCGCCCTGCAGCCCCGGCGCAGCCGTCGTCGCGACGGCGTCCCAGCGCCGCGCGCGCGGCACTCCGTGGATCCCAGGCTCACCGCGCTGGTCACCGTCCCAGCCGGGTGGCTGGCCGCTCAGGCCCGGCGCGGACGTCGCGGCGGAGTCGAACTCCAGCGAGAGCTCACCCGCCTTGGCGAGCTGCTCGTGCAGCGGCTTGCGCCGCCGAAACAGCCCCACGAGCTAGGCGGCGTCGCCCGAGCCGGCGACGTCGCCGTTGTGCTCGACGTGCCGGCGCGGCTCGACGGTCCGCATCTCGCGATACCGCTTCACCTGGCGCTCGAGCTTGTCGACCAGCTGGTCGATCGACGCCTTCATGTCGGGTGAGGCCTCCCGCGCGCGCAGGGTCGGCCCCTTGGTGAAGATCGTGGCCTCGGCGACGTGGCTGTCCGCGATCGACGGGTTGCGCTGCTCCGAGAGCTCGACTTCGACCTGTGTCTGATCGGCGAGCTGCTTGGACAGCTTGGCGAGCTTGCGCTCGGCGTACTCGCGAATCGACGGGCTGACCTCCACGTTCTTGCCCTTCACCTGAAGCCTCATTGCATGCCTCCTTTGGTGGTGGTCGGAACCCACCCTCAGACTAGCGCGTCGTGCGCGCGAACGTCACCACGTGCACCTCCTCGGCGCCGGCTCTTCGCAGTGCCTCGGCGGCCGCCGACGCGGTCGCGCCGGTCGTATAGACGTCGTCGACGAGCAGCACCCGCCGCCCGCGGCACGCGCCGGCGGCTGCGAAGGCGCCGCGGATGTTCCGTCTCCGCTCGGCCGAGCGCAGCCCGGTCTGGCGGGCCGTCGAGCCTTGCCGCGTCAACAAGGGCTCGGCGGCGAGCTCCCAGCGCCGGGCCAGCTCGCGCGCGAGTTGCTCTGCGGGATGGCTTCCCCGCTGCAGCTGCCGGACTGCGACGGGCGGAACGGCGGTGATCGTGTCGGCGGGCGGCCGCTCGACGTGGGCGACGACGAGCTCGGCTGCGAGCGCCGAGACGTGGCGGAGCCCGCGCTCCTTCCAGGCGCGAACGAGCGCCCGCGCGGGACCGGTGTAGGCAACGGCCGCACGCGCCGTGCCGAAGGACGGACGCCGGGCCGAGCACTCGCGGCACCGCTCGACGGGCCAGGCGGTCGGTGCACCGCAGCGGCCACAGCAGGGGCGGCCGAGCGGCCGGAGCTCGAGCAGGCACGACGAGCACAGAGTGTCGGCGGCGACGCCGCAGGCAATGCAGCGACGAGGGAAGACGAGATCGATCAGCCACGCCCCTCAGGCTAGGCGGCTCCACGTGCCGTGTCTGTCACGGAACGGGAACGAAAGCGACAATTGGGCGCGACTACTCGGGGGAGTAGCGCTTGCGGGCCGCCAGGCCCGCGGCGACACGCAGAGAGTTGTCTGCCTCGAGCAGCTGCTCGTGGTTGCCGATGTCGTACCAGGTGGCGTCGAACAGCCACCCGTACACCGGCTCCCGTCTGTGGAGCCAGCCGACGAAGCGTCCGGGCTGGTCCGCGCCGTGCTCACCCTGGAGGTAGGTCTCGATCAGCCGCGCGTGCTCGCGATGGAAGATGTAGGTCGCCGTGGCGGCCAGCGTCGACGGCGGATCCGCGGGCTTCTCCTCGAAGTCGACGACGCGGCCGTCGGTGGAGAGCGCCACGATCCCGTAGTGCGAGGCGAGCTCCAGGGACAAGACGTCGCGCACGGCGACGGCGCTGGCCGTCCTTTTCGCTCGCCAGAAGGCGACGAACTCCGCGAGGTCGAAATCGAAGAGATTGTCGCCGGCGATCACGAGCAGGTCGTCGTCGAGCTGTGCGTGCTCGATCACGAACAGCATGTCGCCGATCGCTCCGAGCCGGTCGTCGTTCGAGCTCGTTCCGTCATCGTGGACGGTCACGTCTCTGCCGTCCGCCCACGCGGCGAAAGCAGCAGCCTTGCGCGAGTTCGTGACGACGTGAATCTCGTCGACGAGGTCGACCGAGGCGATAGCGTCGACGATCCGGTCGATGATCGGCCGGCCCCCGACCGGCAAGAGCTCCTTCGCCCACGTGTCGGTGAGCGGGCGGAGCCGTGTCGCGTATCCCGCGGCGAGGATGATCGCCTTCACGCGGTCACCGGAACCTCGGCCAGCGAGCGGAGGTACGGCGCGCGGTGCACGCCGCGCTCGGTGACGATCGCCGCGATCAGATCGGCCCGCGTGACGTCGAAGGCGGGGTTCCACGCCGGAAAGCGGTTCGTGATCTCCGCTGGGTCGCGCTCCTCGATCGGGATCGCCGAGCCGTCCGGAGTGCGCAGGTCGAGTGTGGTCGTCGGTGCAACGACGTACAGAGGGATCCCATGATGACTCGCGAGCACCGCGAGTGAATACGTGCCGATCTTGTTCGCCGTGTCGCCGTTCGCCGCGATCCGGTCGGCCCCGGTGATCACGCAGTCCACCTTGCCGGCCGCCATCAGCGACGCAGCGGCCGAGTCGGCGAGCACCGTGTGCGGGATCCCGGCCGCTTCGAGCTCCCACGCCGTCAGCCGGGCCCCCTGGAGAAGCGGGCGCGTCTCGTCGACCCATACGTGCTCCAACACGCCGTTGTCCCACGCCGTCAGGAGCGCCCCGACAGCACTGCCGTAGCCGCCGGTTGCAAGGCCGCCCGCATTGCAGTGCGTGAGCGCACGAGTCCCGTGGGCGAGGAGCGCGGACGCGTGTGTCGCCATCCGGCGGCACCGCTCCACCTCCTCTGCATGGAGGCGCCGCGCGTGCTCGTGCGACGGATCGTCGCGCATCTCGTTCAGCGCCCAGGCCAGGTTGACGGCGGTCGGACGAGATGCGCGAAGGACGCGGTCCGCCTCCGCGAGGTCGTCACCCGCGGAGGCCGCCAGCGCGATGCCGTACGCGGCGGCGACGCCGATCGCGGGCGCGCCGCGGACGACCATCGCCTTGATGGCCTCCGCGAGCTCGCCCGCGGTCCGGCAGCGGACTTCGACCTCCTCGAGCGGAAGCAGGCGCTGGTCGAGCAGGACGACGGCGTCCTCCTCGAGGCGCACGATCCGCTCAGGGTCGAGCATGTGGGAACTCGACGCGGCTCAGGTGCCTTCGTCCCAGGAGGCGAGGTACTTGGCCTGCTCCTCGGTCAACTGGTCGATCGTGACCCCCATCGTCGCCAGCTTGAGGCGGGCGATCTCCTCGTCGATCTCGGTCGGGACCGGGTACACCTTCTTCTCGAGCGATGCGGCGTGCTGCACCGCGTACTCGGTTGCGAGCGCCTGGTTGGCGAAGCTCATGTCCATGACGATCGCCGGGTGACCCTCGGCGGCCGAGATGTTGACGAGCCGGCCCTCGGCCAGCAGGAAGAGCAGGCGGCCGTCCTCGAGCTGGAACTCCTCGACGAAGTTGCGGGCCTCGCGCGTCTCGACCGCGAGCGAGCGGAGCGCCGGGATGTCGATCTCGACGTTGAAGTGGCCGGTGTTGCAGATGATCGCGCCGTCCTTCATCACCTCGAGGTGCTCGCGCGCGACCACGTGCTTGTCGCCGGTCGCCGTGCAGAACACGTCGCCGATCTTCGCGGCCTCCGCCATGGGCATGACCTCGAAGCCGTCCATCAGGGCCTCGAGCGCCCGCATGGGATCGACCTCGGTCACGATCACGTGGGAGCCAAGGCCCTTGGCGCGCATCGCGACGCCGCGACCGACCCAGCCGTAGCCGGCGACGACGAAGCGCTTGCCGGCGAGCAGGACGTTGGTGGCGCGGATGATCCCGTCGATCGTCGACTGGCCGGTCCCGTAGCGGTTGTCGAAGAAGTGCTTGGTGCGCGCGTCGTTGACCGCGATCACGGGGAACGCGAGCGCGCCGTCGGCCTCCATCGCCTTCAGGCGGATGACGCCGGTCGTCGTCTCCTCCATCCCGGCGATGATGTCGCCGAGCTGCTCACGACGAGCGCTGTGGAGGACGCCGATCACGTCGGCCCCATCGTCCATCGTCAGCTGCGGCTTGTGGTCGACCGCTGCTTCGATGTGCGAGTAGTACGTGTCGTTGTCCTCACCCTTGATCGCGAACACCGCGATGTCGAACTCGTCGACGAGCGCGGCGGCGACGTCGTCCTGCGTCGAGAGCGGATTCGACGCGCAGAGCACGACGTCCGCGCCGCCCGCCTTCAGCGTGCGCATCAGGTTCGCGGTCTCGGACGTGACGTGAAGGCACGCTGCGATCCGGTAGCCGGCCAGCGGCTGCTCGCGCTCGAACCGCTCGCGGATCGCCTGCAGCACCGGCATCTGCCGATCGGCCCACATGATCCGGCGGACACCCTCGGGAGCGAGTGACAGGTCTTTGACGTCGTGGCGCTTGGTGGTTGCCATGAATCCTTCCTCTTCGAGTCGCGGGGAGTGTAGTCGGGGCTTTCTCGATCAGGCCGCTAGGAGCCGCTCGTGCTTGCGCTGCTCCCACTCGACCCACGAGCCGGCGTCCTCGCCTGCGGCGAGGAACGCGTCGACAGCGCCGCGGAGCTCCGGCTCGCGTCGCAGCCGGCGCGCGAACGCGAGCTCGGCGAGTTCGAGGCCGAACCGGCGGCGCAGGTCCCGGAGGCCCCGCAGGCGGTTCAGCTCGGAGAGGCCGTAGAGCCGGTAGCCCGACGGGGTGCGGTGCGGCACGACGAGAGCGTTGTCCTCGAGGTAGCGGAGCATCCGCGCCGACCATCCGGTCTCGCGTGCGGCAGCTCCGACGGTCAGCGGCTCGTGCATCGCCAGAACCCTACCACAACCGTGTCAAGGTTGTGCCGGAACGGTTCAGGCGTCCGAGGTGCCTTCGCGGCCGTAGGCATCCTCGAGCCGGACGACGTCGTCGAGCTGCGGCGTCGAGACCTCGAGAATGGTCGTGTCCTCGAGCGCGGTGACCCGATGCACTGTGCCCGGCGTGTAGTGGAACGCGGCACCGGCGCCGACCACCTCTTCCTTCAGCACCTTCTCCCCCGCGTCGCCGAGCTCGAGCTTCGCGCGGCCCGACTGCACGAGCCACGACTCGTCCTTCTCACGATGAAACTGGAGCGACAGCGAATGGCCCGCCTTCACGAACAGGACCTTGCCGCAGTAGACGTCGGTGAGCGCCCAGATCAGCTCGTAGCCCCAGGGCTTCTCGACCCTCCTCACATCGAAGAGCCAGCGGTCGAGCGTCTCGAGGTTCGGCGACTCCAGGCCCATGCCGACGATCATCTCATTCCGCTCCGGCGCCGGCGAAGCCGGAACCGCCGCTCCCTGGCCGGCTCCGTCGAGCCTACGCCTGCATTCCCTCTCAACCCAGCCACTCCGGATGCGTAGCGACGTGCTCGGAGGCCGTTCGCAGCTCCTTCGGTGTGTTCACGGTGAGCCACAGCCCCGTGTGGCGGAAGGCGCGCAGACGGCCCTCAGCGGCCAGCTCCGGGAACGTCGACGACTCGTGGTCGCCACGCTCGGGGAACCGGTCGAGCGCGTCCTGCGAGAGCACGTAGTTGCCGCAGTTGACCCAGTAGGACACGGTCCCGCCTTCGCGGAACCCACGGACGAGATCGTCGTCGTCGATCTCGACGAGGCCGAACTGCGACTTCGGCTGTGCGACCGTGATCGTCGCGAGCGCGTCTCCCGCCCGATGCGCGGCGAGGAGGCCGGCGTAGTCGACGTCGACGAGCTCGTCGCCGTTCAGAGCGAACACGTCGCCCTCGCCCGCGCGGAGGGACGCAGCGAACTTGATGCCGCCGCCGCGGCCGAGCCGCTCGGGCTCCTCGGCGGCCACGATCTCCGGGCCGAGGCCTGATAGCTCGGACCGAAACAGCGCTCCCCGGCCCGCGGCGCACGCGAAGATCACGCGCGTGACGCCCGCCCGGGCGAGCCGACCGACTTGATAGGCCGCAAGCGGCTTGCCTGCGACCTCGACCAGTGCCTTCGGCCGTCCTCCGGCAGCGTCACCGAGCCGCTCGGCCTTCCCGCCGGCGAGGATGATCGCCTCCAGCGGGGTCAAGCCTCCTGAGCGGCCTGCGGCTCCAGCGTCTCCGGCAGGACGTCGGTGAGCGCGGCCGGACGGCCGATGCCTTCGTAGGCGAACCCGGCCAGGCGGGTCTCGTCGGGGTCGAGGAGGTTCCGCCCGTCGATGATCAGCGGCGTCGCCATCGCGGCGCGCGTCTCACTCGACGCAAGCCTCTTGAGCTCGTCCCACTCGGTCACGATCACGGCCGCGTGCGCGCCTCTGACCGCCTCGGCGACGCTCTCCACGACCTCGACGCCCTTCGGCAGGTTCGTGCCGTCGGCCACCGGGTCCCAGGCGCGCACCTCCGCTCCCTCGGCGAGCAGCCTCGAGGCGAGGACGATCGACGGCGCTTCCCGCATGTCATCGGTGTCGGGCTTGAACGCCAGGCCGAGGAGGGCGACCTGCTTGCCCCGCAGCGGCCCCAGATGCCGCTTCAGCTTCCCGATCACGCGCCGCTTCTGCAGCTCGTTGACCTCGATCACCGCGGAGAGGAGCTGGAAGTGATACCCCGAGTTCGAGGCAAGCTGCTTGAGCGCCAGCGAGTCCTTTGGGAAGCACGAGCCGCCGTAGCCGATGCCCGCGCGCAGGAAGTGCGGGCCGAGCCGACGATCGAGCCCGACGCCTTCCGCCACCTTGACAACGTCCGCACCCGTCGCCTCGCAGACGTTCGCGATCTCGTTGATGAACGAGATGCGGGTCATCAGAAACGCATTCGCGGCGAGTTTGATCATCTCGGCGGAATTCACGTCGGTGCGAACGATCGGAGCATCGATCGCCGAGTAGAGAGCCGCAACGGCGTCTCCGTCCTCCGACTCGTATGCCCCGATGACGACCCGGTCGGGCTGCATGAAGTCGCGCACCGCGCGGCCTTCCGCCAGGAACTCCGGGTTGGAGGCGTAGCCGAGGTGACCCAGACCGCGCTGGTCGAGGCCGGCACGCACCTTCTCGCCGGTGCCGACCGGAACGGTCGACTTCATCACGAGGATCGGCCTGCCGTCGAGCTGGGGCAGCTCGTCGATCACGGTCCACACGCGGGAGAGGTCGGCATCGCCGGAGTAAGTCGGCGGCGTGTCGACGCAGACGAAGAGGAACTCGCAGTCGACGAGGTCGGCGACGTCGAGCGTGTAGGTCAGCCGCGCGGCGTTCCGCTCCAGCAGCGCAGGGACGTCCTCCTCGTGAAACGGAACATGACCCTGGGCGAGCGCTTCGATCTTCTCCGGGACGACGTCGCGGATGACGACGTCGTGGCCCAGGTCGGCGAAGCACGCACCGGTCACGAGACCGACCCACCCGGCGCCGAAGATGCCTACCTTGCTCATCGGCCGCAGAGTCTACTTCCCGGGTGCAAGCGGCTTGAGACCCTTGGCGATCGCGAGCATGGTCTCGTTGGAGAGGTTGTCGAGGAGCGTGTTGACCACCCAGTAGGTGGCTCCGTGTGCGCGCAGCACGATCATGTGCAGGTGGGTGCCCGAGTAGTAGAGGTCGAACTCACGACCGCCGAGGTCGTGGCGAAAGCTCTTATCGGCGAGTGCGGGTGCCCCGTCCCAGTCGGTCTCCTCCACGCCCCAGTACGTGTTTCCGTTGTGGAACACGAGCCGGACCGCCCGATGGCCGCCCTGGCGGTCGATCCAGTACTGGCGCACCGGCTTGTCGCCCGGCAACGTGTCCGGATATGAATTGCGCTCGAGCACGGTCGGCACCAGCAGCGGGAACTTCACCTTGCGTGCGAGCGGGCGCAGCAGGTCGGTGGCCGGCGCCGAGTCGTAGCGCACGAACGCCGGCTGGTGCACGGGGATGTTCGCCTTCGGGATCGGCGCCACCGACCCGTGGAATGCCGTGCCGAGCACGACAAGCAGCATCGAGCCCGGATCGAGTGAGAGCAGCGCCGGCCGCCGAGGGAGCTTCGCGATGTCGGCCGGCTGCATCAGGTTCTGCAGGGCAACCGCAGCGAGCTTCGACTTCTTCTGTGCCGGGTCGTAGTAGATCACCGAGTGGAACTTCGGCGGGCCGTTCGCGGCGAGGCCGTTCGGGGGCGTCTGGGTCACGTAGCCTCGCTGCGCGAGCAGGTACGAGGTGTTCGCCGCGGCGCCCTGCACGCCGCTTCCGTTCAGCACGGTGACCGTGACGGAGGTCGGAGGCGGCGTCTTCTGCTTCAGCTTCCTGCCGAGTGCGGCCGCGTTCGCCGCCTTCGACGAGCTGACGTCCGGGCTCACGAACTGGTCGACGGCCGACTGGATGTCGGAGGCGGCGGCGGTGCACCCGAGCCCGCACTGCACGTTCTCGATCTTCTGCTGGAAGAGGTGACCCGGAGGCAGCGACTGCGCGAAGAGCGCGTACGAGATCACCTGGTCGCCCTGCAGCGCGTGGCCTCCCTCACCAACCTCGATGTTGTGCGTGATCGTGCTGACGAGGCTCGGCAGCGACGTGAACGAGAAGTTGTGGGCGACCTGGTCCTTGAACGCCCGGACGAACTCCTGCTGGCGGGCGAGCCGATAGAGGTCGGAGTCGGTGTGGCGGAAGCGGACGAAGTCGAGCGCCTCCTGCCCTGTCAGACGCTGGTAGCCGGGCTGCAGGTTGATGTTCGCGTAGTTGTCGTAGTACGAGCCGGTGTTCTTGTTGTAGTAGCGGCGGTCGACGTCCATCCACACGCCGTGCAGCTTGTCCACGACCTCCTTGAAGCCGTGGAAGTTGACGGTGATCAGATAGTTGATCGGGAGCCCGGTCAGATGCCTGATCGTGAGCACGGTGCCCTTCGAGCCGCAGCGTGAATAGGCGGAGTTGATGCGGTCGCTGGTGACGACGTGACCGATGCTGTCCGAGGCGGACGAGCCGCAGTAGATCGGCACGTCGAGATCGCGCGGGAACGAGAGCAGCGAGATCGTCTTCGTCTGGGGATCCGCGCGGATCAGCATCAGGGTGTCGGAGAGCGAGGGACGGTTCGCCTCTGTGCCCGCGCGATGGTCGTAGCCGATCACGAGCGCGATCGCGGCATGGTTCGCCACGGGGATGTCGAGCGTCTTCGCGGCCCGGACGACGTCGGGAGTATGAGCTCGAACGCTTGCGACGGACTGGTGGAAATAGAGATACGAGCCGCCGGCGACCGCGAGCACGAACGACAGGACCGCGAGCAGCGTTCCGACGAGAATGCGCCGCAGCAGCCGGAGGCCGGTCCGTGCAGGCGGAGGCGGCTGCCGGTAGCGGGTGACTGCACTGACCGTCCCTGGTGGAAAGACAGCCCTGCCGTTGCCGTTTGCGCTGGCTCCCCGACCGACGCCTCTCTTCAATGTCGTCCGCATGAAAACGTGTGCGGCGCCCCTCGAGGGCGCCTGCCCGGTCAGGATAGCCGAGTCGCCGGAGGGGACTAAGAGGGCTTAGTAAAGACTTTGGCCGAGCCAGCGCTCGGCGTCGGAGACCGCTAGCTCGCGGCGCGCGGCGTAGTCCTCGAGCTGGTCGCGCCCGATCCGGCCGACCGCGAAGTAGCGCGACTGCGGGTGATGGAAGTAGAC
Organism: uncultured Thermoleophilia bacterium; assembly: GCA_963821575.1. GTDB lineage: Bacteria > Actinomycetota > Thermoleophilia > Gaiellales > Gaiellaceae > PALSA-600. The sequence continues at coordinate 864,070 of CAWGEJ010000006.1, read as the reverse complement.
GCCGCTGACGGCCGCGGCGGGAAGCATCGCGTAGCTCTCTGTGAGCGCGAGGCCCACTCGCTCCGCCGCGAGCAGGTCGAACAGCTTTCCCTTCTCGCTGTGGTCGGGACAGGCCGGATACCCGAAGGCGGGCCGGATCCCACGGAAGTTCTCCTTGAGCAGGTCCTCGTCCGAGAGGTGCTCGTCGGGCGCGTACCACTCGCGCCGCACGCGCTGGTGCAGAAACTCCGCGAACGCCTCGGCGAGCCGGTCGGCGAGCGCCTTCACCGCGATCGCCGAGTAGTCGTCGTGGGCCGCTTCGTACCGTGCGGAGAGCTCGTCCGCGCCGTGGATCCCGACAGCGAAGGCGCCCATGAAGTCGTCGCTGGGTGCGACGTAGTCGGCGAGGCAGCGGTTCGGGCGCCCGTCGCCGTGGTCGGCCTGCTGGCGCAGGAACGAGAAGCGCGTGCCGTCGATCAGGACGTCGTCTCCGTCGGCGCGCGCGGGCCAGAGCCCGTAGACGCCGACTGCGCGCAGCGAGGCTCCTTGCAGGATCTCGCGCAGCAGCGCCTGCGCATCGTCGAAGAGCTCGCGTGCCGCTGGGTTCGCGAGGATCGCCGGGAACTTGCCCTTCAGCTCCCAGGCGTGGAAGAAGAACTGCCAGTCGATGAACGGGACGAGCTCCGCGAGCGGCGGCTCGACGGTGCGCGTACCGATGAACGGCGGCGCCGGAGGTTCGCCGTGGACCACCTTGACCCGGTTCGCGCGCGCCTGCGTGAGTGGGAGCAGCGGCTTGCGCACCTTCTCGGCGTGTTGGAGGCGCAGCCGTTCCTGCAGCTCACGATTCTCGGTGTCGAGCGCCGACCGTCGCTTCGGGTCGATCAGCGCCGAGACGACGTCGACGACGCGGCTGGCATCGAGAACGTGCACCGTCTCGTTCTCGTACTCGGGCGCGATCTTGACGGCGGTGTGCTGACGTGACGTCGTCGCGCCACCGATCATCAGAGGCAGCTCGAGCCGACGACGGTCCATCTCCCGCGCGACCTCGACCATCTGGTCGAGCGACGGTGTGATCAGGCCCGAGAGGCCGACGATGTCGACCTGCTCCGCTTCTGCGGTGTCGAGGATCCTCTCGGGCGGCACCATCACGCCGAGATCGATCACGTCGTAGTCGTTGCAGCCGAGGACGACGCCGACGATGTTCTTGCCGATGTCGTGCACGTCACCCTTGACGGTGGCGAGCAGCACCTTGCCCTGCGCTCCGTGCGTGCCGTCCTTCTCGTCCTCCATGTACGGCTGCAAGTAGGCGACCGCGCGCTTCATCACCCGGGCCGATTTGACGACCTGCGGCAGGAACATGCGGCCTGACCCGAAGAGATCGCCGACCACACGCATCCCGTCCATCAACGGGCCCTCGATCACATCCAACGGCCGCGCAGCGCTCTGGCGCGCTTCCTCGGTGTCCTCCTCGATGAAGTCGACAAGGCCGTGGACAAGCGCGTGCTCGAGCCGCTTTCCGACAGGCGCCTCCCGCCAGGTCAGGTCGAGCTCCCGCTTGGTTCCCTGCCCGCTGACGCCCTCGGCGAACGAGACCAGCCGCTCCGTCGCATCGGGCCGGCGGTTGAAGAGCACGTCCTCGACGCGCTCTTTCAACTCGGGCTCGATGTCCTCGTACACCGCGAGCTGTCCCGCGTTGACGATGCCCATGTCGAGCCCGGCGTGAATGGCGTGATAGAGGAAGGCCGCGTGCATCGCCTCGCGGATCGCGTCGTTGCCGCGGAAGGAGAAACTCAGGTTCGAGATGCCACCGGACGTACGCGCTCCCGGGCAGCGCGCCTTGATCTTCGGCAGCGACTCGAGGAACGCGCGCGCGTAGTCGTTGTGCTCCTCGATCCCCGTTGCGACCGCGAGCACGTTCGGATCGAAGACGATGTCCTCGGGCCGGAACCCAACCTCGCCGACGAGCAGGTCGTAGGCACGGCCGCAGATCGCGACGCGGCGTTCGACCTCCGTCGCCTGGCCCTCCTCGTCGAACGCCATCACGACGACTCCGGCGCCGTAGACGCGGATCCGGCGGGCGTTGTGGAGGAACTCCGCCTCACCCTCCTTCAGCGAGATCGAGTTGACGATGCCCTTGCCCTGCAGCGACTGCAGGCCCGCCTCGAGCACGGTCCACTTCGAGCTGTCGACCATCACCGGCAGTCGCGCGACCTCGGGCTCGGTGGCGATCACGTTCAGGAAGGTGCGCATTGCCTGCTCGCCCTCCAGCAGGTCGGCATCCATGTTCACGTCGAGCAGGTTGGCGCCGCCGCGTACCTGCTCCAGCGCGACGTCGACGGCGGCGTTGAAGTCGCCGGCTTCGATCAGGCGGCGAAACCGAGCCGACCCGGTGACGTTCGTCCGCTCGCCGATCAGGACGAATCCGGTGTCCTCGCCGATCTCGAACGGCTCCAGTCCGCTGAACCGCGGCGAGCGGCGCGGCTCCGCAACGACCCGCGGCTCGAGGCCGCGCACCGCGGCGGAGATCGCCTTCGTGTGCTCGGGCGTCGAGCCGCAGCAGGATCCCGCCACGTTCAGGAAGCCGTCGCGGGCGAACTCGTGCAGCAGTGACGAGGTCACGTCCGGTGTCTCGTCGTAGCCGCCGAATGCATTCGGGAGGCCGGCGTTGGGATGCGCCGAGGTGAGGCACGACGCGATCCGGGAGAGCTCGGCGACATACGGTCGCATCTCGCGTGCCCCGAGCGAGCAGTTGACGCCCACGATCAGCGGCTCGGCGTGCTCGATGGAGGTCCAGAAGCCGTCGATCGTCTGGCCGCTGAGCGTACGGCCGGAGAGGTCGACGATCGTGACGCTGATCCAGAGCGGCAACTGCGGTGCGGCCTCACGGGCTGCGACGAGCGCCGCCTTGGCGTTCAGAGTGTCGAAGATCGTCTCGATCAGCAGCAGATCGACGCCGCCGTCGGCGAGCCCCCGGATCTGCCCGGCGTAGGTCTCGACGACCTGGTCGAAGGTGTGCGTGCGGTAGCTCGGATCGTCGACACGCGGGCTCAACGAGAGCGTGATGTTCAGCGGGCCGACCGACCCCGCCACGAAGCGATCCGGTCCCGCTGCCTCGCGCGCGATTCGCGCGCCTTCGACGTTCAACTCGTAGACCGCGTCCTCGAGGCCGTAGTCGGCCTGGCCGACTCCCGTTGCCGTGAACGTGTTCGTCGTCGTGATGTCCGCTCCCGCGGCGAAGTACGCCTCGTGCACCGACCGGACGATGTCCGGCCGCGTCAGGTTCAGGAGATCCGGGTTGTTGAGCAGGTCACGCGGGTGATCGGCGAACCGCGTGCCGCGGAAATCGGCCTCGTTGAGGCCGCGATTCTGCAGCAGCACGCCCCAGGCGCCGTCGAGCACGAGGATGCGCTCCTCGGCGAGGCGGCTGATCTCCTGGGCGACGTTGCGATCGGTCATGGAGCTCTTTAGGCGTTTGGTGACCCGGTCGCCAAGCTGCTTGTCAAAGCTTTCCGGGGGTCGAATCCTAGCGAACGGTGTCTGACACGAAGGTGTCAGACACCGAGATCAGGACCGGCCGGCGACGGCGAGCTGGTTCTCGGCGTGCCGGAGCCGCTGCTCGATCTGCCAGCGGTCGGCCGTCGACTCGCCGCGGTCGATCGCCTCGAGCTCGGCCTGCGCCTCCTCGAGCTGCGTGCGCGCGCGGGCGTCGTCGATCGCGGCAGCTTCGACCGCATCGTCGACGAGCGCGATCGCGCGGTCCTGGAGCACCTGGAAGAACCCCGGCCCGGTGGCGAATTCGAGCACCTCGCTGTCGCTCACGTGCACACGCGTCGACCCAGCCTTGAGCGTCGCGATCAGCGGCGCGTGCCGCGCCAGCACCCCGATCTCCCCGGCGGCGCCGGGCACGATGATCATCTGCGCGCTTCCCTCGTACGCCGGCCCGTCGGGGGTCACGACGGAGACGGAGAACTCGCGGCGGTCGGCCATCTGTTCAGGCGGTCGCGCCGGACATCTGCTGCGCCCGCTCGACGGCACCCTCGATCGGGCCGACCATGTAGAACGCCTGCTCGGGCAGGTCGTCGTGCTGGCCCGCGAGGATCTCCTGGAAGCCGCGGATCGTGTCCTCGAGCTTCACATACTGGCCTGGCGTTCCGGTGAACTGCTCCGCCACGAAGTTCGGCTGGGAGAGGAAGCGCTGGATCTTGCGTGCGCGCTGCACCGTCAGGCGGTCCTCGTCGGAGAGCTCCTCGATGCCGAGGATCGCGATGATGTCCTGCAGGTCCTTGTAGCGCTGCAGCACCTCCTGCACGCTCGTGGCGGTCGCGTAGTGCTCGTCCGAGACGATCCCCGGCTGCAGTGCGCGGGAGGTCGAATCGAGCGGGTCGACGGCGGGATAGATGCCCTGCTCGACGATCGCCCGCGAGAGCGTGGTGGTCGCGTCGAGGTGCGCGAAGGTCTGCGCGGGTGCGGGGTCGGTGAGGTCGTCTGCGGGGACGTAGATCGCCTGCACCGAGGTGACGGCGCCCTTCGTCGTCGACGTGATCCGCTCCTGCAATTGGCCCATCTCGGTGGCGAGCGTCGGCTGGTACCCGACGGCGCTCGGCATGCGGCCGAGCAGCGCGGAGACCTCCGAGCCGGCCTGGACGAACCGGAAGATGTTGTCGATGAAGAGCAGGACGTCCTGCCCCTGGTCGCGGAAGTACTCGGCCATCGTCAGGCCCGACAGGCCGACGCGCAGGCGCGCTCCCGGCGGCTCGTTCATCTGGCCGTAGCAGAGCGCGACCTTGTCGAGCACGCCCGACTCCTCCATCTCGAGGAGCAGGTCGTTGCCCTCACGCGTGCGCTCGCCGACGCCCGAGAACACGGACACACCCGCGTGCTGCCGGGCGATGTTGTGAATCAGCTCCTGGATCAGCACCGTCTTCCCCACGCCGGCGCCGCCGAACAGACCGATCTTGCCGCCACGGACGTACGGGGCGATCAGGTCGATCACCTTGATGCCCGTCTCGAAAATCTCGACCTTCGGGGTCAGATCCGCGAACGCCGGCGGGTCGCGATGGATCGACCAGCGCTCTGCGTCCTTCGGCGCCTCTTTGTCGTCCACCGGATCCCCGAGCACGTTCCAGACGCGGCCCAGCGTCACGTCGCCGACCGGCACGGAGATCGGAGCGCCGGTGTTGAAGACGTCCGTGCCGCGGGCGATGCCGTCGGTCGCGTCCATGGCGACCGCGCGCACGCGGTCGTCTCCGAGGTGCTGCTGGACCTCCGCGATCAGATCCGTGCCGTCGGGGCGCGGGATGCGCAGCGCGGTGTAGATCTCGGGCAGCTTGCCCGGGAAGACGGCGTCGACGACGACGCCCTTGATCTCGAGCAGCTTGCCGATATTGGAGTTGCCGTTCGTCGACACGTCTAGAGCTCCTGGACGGGTGAGGGTGCGAGTTCCGGCCCGCGGTGGGCGCGAAAGACGCGCGCCAGCAGCCTGGGCAGGCGCAGACTAGCGGAACGCTCGCCGGGAGGGATGTGCCAACGCAGCTCTGCTCGCCTCAAGCCTTCCGACACACGGTCGGAATGTCCGAGGCCTCAGACGTACGAGCTCACCGGGTTTGGCAGCACGGCGCCGGGCCTCCTCTCAGGTCGACGCCGAACGGCGCACGAAGTACGCCCTGGTCCCGAACGCCCCGAGCGGGCAGGCTCCGCCGATGCAGTCGTGTGGGCTGACGAGGTTGAACCCACAGGTTCGAGCCTTGCCCTTGCACCAGCCTTCGAAGTGGCCGAACGTCCAGCCGGACGCCGGCGTCGAGCGGAGGGTGATGTGGGCGTGCTCGTTGAACACGGCACGGCAGGCGCCGGGGCAGTGGATGCCCTTCGGCGTGCTCGTCACCGTGCCGTGCCCGTGCACCGCGACGAACGCCACCATTCGTAGGCCGCTCGGTGCCGCAGCTGTCGGCACCGCAAGAACGCCTGCGACGGCCAGCGTCCCGAGCACGCGGACGAACAACGTCACAACCGACACAATAGCTCGCCCTGCCGCGGCCGATGCGGAAATCTACGGCTGCTAAATTCGAACCATGCCGCGGTTGGCCGAGTCGGCGCGAGCCCGGCGGCGCCTGATCCGCGCTGCGATCCTCGGCGGCGTGCTCGCCGCCGTCGCGCTGGTGGTCGTGCTCGTCCCGAACCACCAGCCTCCGAGCCCGCAGCCGGCCGGAAACGAAGGGCCTGCCCAACTCGCGGCAGTCACGCCCCACGTGCGGGTGACGGCGGCCGACCGCCGGGCGATCAACCGCACGCTCGACCGCTTCATGCCTGCAGGGGTGGCCAGGAAGGCGCCCGCGACCGCCTGGGCGCTCGCCGCCCCCGAGCTGAGATCCGGCTCGACGCTCGCCGGCTGGCAGGCGGGAACCTCGCCGGTGCCCTACTACCCCGTCCTGGAGAAGACCTTCCATACGTGGCGGACAATCGACGTCGGCTCTCGTTACGTCGTGCTCAACCTCCTCGTCCACGCCCAGCCCTCGTCTCACCTCGGTTCGTACGTCTTCTCGATCGAGGTCGTGAAGCGCAGCAACCGGTGGCTCGTGAACCGCATCTACACGATCGCGATCATGAACCCGGTCACCAGGAGGACGCACGAGATCGGCCCGGCCGACTTCGTCGCCCCGCCCCCCACGTCCCGGACGCCCAGCAACAAGCCGACCGTCGGCATCGGGATCGTCCCGGTCGTCTCGATTCTCGCCCTGATCCTGCTCATCCCGGCCGCGTTCGCCGTGATCGCCCTCGTGCGGGCCCGTCGCTGGCGCCGTATGGTGCGGGCGAGCTCGAAAACCGAGCTGCCGCCCCTGCCGTCCGGCTACGGCCCGGGGGCTGATTAACCTGAAGACAACATGGGGCAGCGCTAACATCCGGGCGGATATACAGGTCTAAAGGGCTATGGCGTCCCCCAGCGGCATCCTCACCGGTTTCTTCGACTCACCGCGCAAGCAGCGGCGGTTCTTCATCGTCAGCGCAGCAGTCCTGGCCGTCGGCGCAGGCGTCTTCCTCGCAGTGGTCGTGTTCAGAGGCACTCCGAACGCCTTCACCGACACGCTCTCGAACAAGCCGGCTCAGCTGTACCACCCCGACAAGAAGGTGCCGCTGAGCCCGGAGCAGGTCCGGTTGGCGCGCGAGTTCATCAGGACCGCCGTCGAGCGCAAGAACCTCGACGTGGCCTACACGATCGTTCACCGCGATCTCAAGGGCACGCTGACCCGCAAGCAGTGGGACACCGGTGACATCCCGGTCGTCACCTACCCGGCGCGCAACACGGACACCGCCGCCTTCACGGTCGACTACAGCTTCAAGACCTCTGCGCTGCTCGAGGTCGACCTCGTCGCGAAGCTTGGCGCCGATCAGCGCCCGCACCTGCTCTTCTTCATCGGGCTCAAGCGCGCAGGCGGCAAGCCCACCGGCCGCTGGCTCGTGAACTACTGGCAGCCCCACTGGCGGCCGCCCGTGCCCGCAGCCGTCCACTAACGAGGACGAGACCGGCGACGGGACGGTCCCGGAGCCCGGCAAGGCGACGTGGCCACACGAGTCGTGCTGCTGTGGCGTGCGCCGGCGGTCGAGCCTGGAAGCTCGGAGGGCTAGACCGGTGTGCTGAAGTAGCCGTGCACAGGGCCGTCGGCGATCGACGCCGGCTGCATCTTCAGGCGCGGCACGACGACGTTCACGTTCGCGAGCGACGGCTGGGCGGACTCGACCATCAGCACCGGAGCGCCGACCCTGGCCGAGCTCACGGCAGGCCCGGAACCGCCCGGACGTGCACCTGGCCAGAGCACAGCGGTCGCTGCAGCGGCGGCGACGAGGCCGGCACTCAGGACGCCTGCGATCCGGCGCGGCAGGACCCGGGCGGGAGCGGCCGGGATCTGCACCCTCCGCGTGGGCAACTCGAGCGCAGCGCCGCGCAGCAGGGTCGTCTGCTGGTCGGCATCGACGGCGAACGCGCGGCAGGACGGGCAGCCGCGCAGGTGCCGGTCGAGGAGCGCCGACTCGAATGCGGAGAGCATGCCGTCGAGCCGAAGCGAGATCGCCTGGCGCGAGCGTTCACAACGTGCAGAGGTGGTCACACCTGGTTCGACGCCTCCGAGCCATAGGAGTTAGTTAACAAAGTGAATTGCTCTAAAACGCCTTATGCGCAGGATCGATCAGGGCTGCGACGATCACCACGCCAAGGCCCAGCCCGAACAGGAGCAGCGCGATCTGGTTCGAGTCGGAGCGCTCGTCGCCCGTGGCTCGCCGAACCCGGCGGGCGCCGAAGACGGGCACCGTCTCGCCGCTCTTGTTGACGCCCCGCAGCGGGCCGCGGGCCCCCACGACGAAGCAGCCCACGAGCAGGGCGACGCCGGCACAATAGAGGCCCACCGAGGCCGACCTGGCGAGCCCGCTCCCGATCAGGAGCCCGATCGCGAGCGAAGCCACGACGGCCACGCCGACGATCGCACCGAAGACGACTGCAATTCGGCGCGCGGCGTGCAGGAGCACTGACGGCTCCTTCGTCAGTCGGCCGCGCCGACGGCGATGCCCTGGGGCCGAGTCATCTCTTCCTCGGTCATCGGCCAGTGCTCGAGCGGGTAGTGACAGGCGGAGAAGTGGGTGTCGTCGCCGCCGACCGGCTCGAGCGGCGGCGTGTCGACGTCGCACTTCCCTTTGACGAACCGCGGACAGCGCGGATGGAACGGACAGGCTTTCGGCGGGTTCAGCGGGCTCGGGACGTCGCCCTGGAGCACGATCGGCTTGCGCGACCGCCCGAGCTTGGGGTCGGCGATCGGGACCGCTGAGAGCAACGCTCCCGAATACGGGTGCTTCGGCTCGCGGTAGAGCTGGTCGCGGGAGCCAAGCTCGACGGCCTTGCCGAGATACATGACCATCACGCGCTCGGAGACATGGCGGACGACGTTGAGATCGTGGGCGATGAAGATGTAGGTGAGCCCGAAGTCCTTCTGGAGGTCCTTCAGGAGGTTCAGGATCTGAGCCTGGACCGAGACGTCGAGCGCCGACACCGGCTCGTCGCAGATGATCAGCTTCGGACTGATTGCGAGGGCCCGGGCGATGCCGATCCGCTGGCGCTGGCCGCCCGAGAACTCGTGCGGGAAGCGGTTGTAGTGCTCGGAGTTCAATCCGACGATCTCGAGCAGCTCCTGCACCCGGCGCTTGCGCTCGCCACCGGTGCCGATGCCGTGCACCTCGAGCGGCTCGCCGACTATCTGCCCCACACGCATACGGGGGTTCAGGGACGCGTACGGATCCTGGAACACCATCATCATCTCGCGGCGAATCGCCCGCATCGCATTGCGATCGAGGTTCGTGATGTCGCGCCCGTCGAAGATGATCTTCCCACCGGTCGGCTGGAGCAGCCGGGCGACACAGCGGGCCATGGTCGACTTGCCGCAGCCGGACTCGCCGACGACACCGAGGGTCTCGCCCGCATTGACCGTGAAGCTCACCCCGTCGACAGCCTTGACCGCTCCGACCTTGTGCTGGAAGACGAGACCCTGCGTGACCGGGAAGTGCTTCTCGAGATTCTCGACGACGAGCAGCTCGCTCATGCCGCCATCCGTGGTCCAGCGTTCACGCAGCGTCCTCGGCCACGATCGCGGCGTGCTTGGTCGTCCAGATGCGTGCACGGGTCTCGTCGTCGAGGTGACAGCGGTAGCGGTGGTCTTCGCCGACCGGCGAGAGATCCAACTCCGGCAGCTGCTCACTGCAGATGTTCATCACATACTCGCAGCGTGGGTTGAACGGGCACCCGGTGGGCGGATTGAGGAGCGACGGCGGCTGACCGGGGATCTGCTCGAGGCGGCCGCCCGAGGAGTTGAGGCGCGGCAGCGATCCGAGCAGCCCCCACGTGTAGGGCATCTCCGGCTTCGCGAAGAGGTCGTCGACCTTTGACTGTTCGACGACGCGGCCTCCGTACATGACGATCACGTCGTCCGCGAGCTCTGCAACGACGCCGAGATCGTGGGTGATCATCACGATTGCCATCCGAAACTCCTGCTGCAGGCGCTCCATCAGGCGGAGGATCTGCGCCTGGGTCGTCACATCGAGCGCCGTCGTCGGCTCGTCTGCGATCAGGATCTCCGGGTTGTTGATGAGGGCCATCGCGATCATCACGCGCTGGCGCATGCCGCCCGAGAACTGGTGCGGATAACCGTCGACGCGACGTTCGGCGTGCGGGATCTCGACCTGCTTCAGGACTTCGATCGCGCGTTTGCGCGCGTCCTTCTTCGAGACGTCCTGATGGATCAGCACTGCCTCCTCGAGCTGCCAGCCGATCGTCTTGACCGGGTTCAGCGAGGTCATCGGGTCCTGGAAGATCATGCCGATCTTCACACCGCGGATCTCGCGCATACGGCTCTGGGATGCGCCGAGCATCTCCTCGCCGTGCAGCAGCACGGACCCGGACACATCGGACTGCTTCGGATCGACGAGGCCCATGACGGTGAGGAAGGTCACGCTCTTGCCGGAGCCCGACTCGCCGACCACCCCCAGGGTGCCGCCCTCTTCAACAGAGAAGCTGACGCCGGAGACGGCTTTGACGACGCCGTCGTCGGTGCGGAAGCGGGTTGTGAGGTCTTTGACCTCGAGCGCAGCAGTCGTCATGTTGGTCGAATCCTCGGATCGAGGAAGCCGTAGGTCACATCGACGATGAAGTTGAAGACGATCACGCAGAGCGTCGCGAAGACGACGATGCCTGTGATCATCGGCAGATCGTTGAAGTTGTAGGCATTGATTACTTCGTGGCCGAGGCCCGGAAGGTTGAAGATGCTCTCGGTGAAGATCGCGCCGCCGAGTGCGAGCCCGAGATCCATCCCGAGGATCGTCACGACGGGAAGCATGCTGTTGCGGAGCACGTGCTGCACCATGACGCGGCTCTGCGACGCGCCCTTGGCGCGCGCTGTCCGGACGTAGTCCTCCGACAACGTCTCCATCACGTTCGCCCGGACCAGGCGCACATAGAGCGCCGCGAAGAGGATCATGAACGTGATCCAGGGCAAGATCAGGTGATAGGCCCAGTTGACCGGGCCGCTGCATTGGGCGCCGACGGTGCCCGGGAAGAAGTTGCAGTAGCCGGCGATCGGCGTCAGATGGAGCCGGTAGCCGAAGATGTAGGAGAGGATCAGGCCGATCCACACGGGATGGGCCGAGATGCCGATCAGCACGAAGGTCATCGAGAAGCGATCCATGATCGAGCGCGGCCGCAGCGCCGAGAGGATGCCGATCGGGATCGAGAGCGAGAGCCAGAAGACTGCGCCGCCGAACACGAGCGATGCGGTGACGGGCGCGTCCTTGGCAATGGTCGAGTCGACGCTCTGCCGGTTGACGAACGAGTGCCCGAGGGAGCCGTGGCCGATCAGGTTCCAGACGAAGCGAAGGTACTGCCGCCAGATCGGCTCGTCGAGGTGCAGGAAGTGACGGACGCGGGCGATGTCGGCCGGAGTTGCCGACTTCCCCGCGGCGAGCGCCGCCGGATCGGCCGGGATCACCCAGAAGATCAGGTACGTGATGATCGTGGCCACGAAGAACAAGAAGATGGCCCAGAAGATCCGCCTGATCAGGAACTGCGTCATTTCGTCATCTTCTCGTTGTCTGGGGACGATACGCCGGCGGAGGCCTGGGGAGGCGTCCGAAGACGCCTCCCCAGGCTCGCTACCGGATGCTGCATCTTACGTACGGGCTAGCCGACCGCCAAAGCGTTCAGGTACGGCGCGCCGAAGTACGTGCTGTAGATCCAGTTCTTCGTCCGTGAGCTGACGAAGTACCGGTTGGTCGCGATCAGGTACGGCACCACCGGTGCGTACGTGACCATCAGCTGCTGGTCGAGCTTGGCGTACGCAGCGGCGCGGGGAGCACCGGAGAGCGCAGAGGCTTTGTCGAGGCCCTTGTTGAAGAGCGCAGCGTTGAAGTACGTGTAGTTGTTGTTGTTCGCGGCCTGGATCTTGCGGCCGTCGAACAGCACGTTCAGATAGTCGAACGGGTCGAAGTAGTCGGCGCACCAGCCGCCGTTGGTGACGAAGTTGTACGTGGTGCCCTTGGTCTGGATCACCTGGTAGTAGTTCGTCGCCGGCGTCGGGACGTCGTTGACCTTGAACCCGACCTGCTTGAGGTTGTACTCCGCGACCTGTGCGCGGTTGGTCGAGTACGAGCTCGTGGTGTGCACGACGTTCAGCGTCGGCGCCGAGGCGATGGCAGCGCCACCGACCTGCTTGGCCTTCGCAACGTCAGCACCCTTGATCGCGTACACGCTGAACTTCTTGTAGCCGGGGATGCCCGGGACGAGGATCTGGTCGGTCCGCGTACCGGCGAACGCGCCGAGCAGGCGAACCTGCGCGGGGCGGTCGATCGCCCAGTTGACAGCCTTCCGCAGGCTCACATTGTCGAACGGGGCACGGGCGGTGTTCATGCCCATGTAGTCCACGCACGACGTGGCGCCCACGAAGAAGCGGCCCTTGTTGATGCCATACGTGTTGGCCAGATCCGACGCCGCGGTCGGCGGGATGCCACCGAGGTCGAAGTCAGCCTGACCCGCCTTGATCTGCAGGAGCGACTGATCGACGTTCACGTTCGGCGTGATGACGATCTGGTCCGGGTTGGCCGGGCGGTCACCCTTGTAGTACGGGTTGCGCGCCAGCACCGTGCTGCGGCCCGGGTCGCGGCTCTTGATGTAGTACGGGCCCGCGGCCGGATAGGTGTTGAGGCCGTCGGCCGAGTACGGCATGTTCGGCTTCACCGCGGTGAACCACTGCATGCTCAGGATCGAGACGAACGTGGCGTTCGGCTTCGTCAGGGTGAACGCCAGCTTCTGCCCGCTCGCCTTGATGCCCGAGATGTGCGCGGACTTGCCGGCGAGGAATGCGGCGCCGCCGGCGATCGTGTTCTGCAGATCGAGGTTGACGCCGAGCGGCGAGCCCATCTTCGGGCTCAGAATGCGCTCCCACGCCCGCTGATACGCAGCCGCGGTGACCGGCGAGCCGTCACTGAACTTGAGGCCCGAGCGGATCGTGAACGTATAGGTCTTCCCGTCCTTCGAGACGGTCGGGAACGCCGTCGCCGCCTGCGGGTACAACTGCGTGCCCGCGACACCGGCCTTCTCCGGGAAGCTCACGAGCTGCATCGCAGTCGAGAACAGCATGTCCCAGTCGTCGGTGCGGTAGGCCAGCTGCGGGTCGACGAAGTCGAAGTCGGCGTTCGCCTCATTCACCCGCAGGGTCCCGCCCTTCGTGACGCCCGCCTTGCCCGTCCGGTGGGTCGCCGAACTGGCGGCCCCAACCGTCGTGGCGGCAACGAGCAACGCTACTCCCATGATGAGCATAAACAGGGAGAGCATCTGCTTCTTGCGCATATGACTCCTTCCTCCTCCTCTAACGGACCGCTCGCCCCTGACGAAACGGCGCCGCATGGTAACAGGGCTGTTACAAAACACCAGCTTGCGACTAGGACGCAGCCGCATACGAATAGTTAGGGCCGAACGTCGCGGTTCCTCGTGTCGGCCTCCGTCTCGCTAGATGCGTGCGCGCGGGTCGAATGCGTCGCGCAGACCATCGCCGAGCAGGTTGAACGCGAAGGTCGTCATCAGGATGAAGAGCCCCGGCCACACCAGCAGCCACGGCTGGGTGAGGTAGTAGTCCGGCGCAGCGGCAAGCAGGTTGCCCCAGCTGGCAGTCGGCTGCTCGATGCCGAGCCCGAGGAAGGAGAGGCCTGCCTCGGCAATGATGTTCGAGGCGATGATCAGCGTCGAGTAGACGATGATCGGGGCGACCAGGTGCGGGAGCAGGTGCGACCGCATGATGCGAAGGTCGCTCGCACCCGTCATCCGGGCAGCCTCGACGAACTCCTTCTCGCGCAGCGACAGGACGACGCCGCGGATGATGCGCGCGGGGTAGAACCACCCGAAGACCGAGAAGATCAGCGCCAGCGTGAAGACACCGGGTGCGAGGACCCCGCCAAAAGTGACCGCGTTGAGCGTGTTCCCCGCCACGACCCGCACCGCGATGATGAAGAGCAGGAACGGGAAGACCATGACGATCTCGATCAGCCGCGAGACCACCGTGTCGACCCAGCCCCGGAAATAGCCGGCGAGCAGGCCCGCGATCACACCGAGGCCCACAGACCCGATCGTCGCGAAGATCGCCACCTCGAGGGAGGTCTGCGCGCCGTAGAGCAGCCGCAGGAAGAGGTCGCGGCCGAGGCTGCCGTCGGCGCCGAGCGGCAGCAGCGTCAATCCGAAATGGCCGCTCGCGCCGGGGTACGGCGCGGTGTTGATCCATGTCCACGGACCGACCGGCGTGAGCGTCTGCTGGTCGACACCGTTTGCGAAGATGTCGTTCGGGCCGTGCCCGAGGATGTGCGCCATGATCGGCGCGAGCACGAACGACGAGAAGAACAGCAAGACGATGAAGACAACGCTGGCGAGAGCGATCCGGTCGCGCTTGAAGCGGCTCCAGACGAGCTCCCAGTAGCCGCGCGCTGCAACAGCCTGCGTCCCGGCGACCGGTGGCGTCCCGGCGGGTGCGGTCTCGACAGGCTCGCCGTCGCCGGGCGCGCTGTCGATCTTTTCGAGGCCGGTGCTCACGAGCGTGCGAACACTACAGGACAGATCCGCAGGAGAAAAGGGCCGCCATTTCCCGTCAGACGACGGTGTTCGGGAAAAGTTAGTGCGGGAAAACCCTAGCCCGAGAGCGCATCGGCGCCCGCAACGACCTCGAGAATCTCCTGGGTGATCTCCGCCTGGCGGGCACGGTTCATGGCGAGCGTGAGGCTGTCGATCAGCTCGCCGGCTGCCTTCGAGGCATTTCGCATCGCGGTCATGCGGGCGCCCTGCTCCGACGCGGCCGACTCGAGCAGCGCGCGATACAGCTCCGTCTCGACGTACACCGGCAGGAGCCGGGCGAGGATCTCCTGGGGCTCGGGCTCGTAGATGAAGTCCGGCGTGTGCCCCGTGACGTCTTCCTCGGCCTCCGCGCCCTGCTGGATCAGCTCCTGGGAGATCGGGAGCAGCTCGCGAACCGTCACCTTCTGCGTCAGCGCAGAGACGAAGGCGTTGTACACGACGACCACCCTGTCGACCTCCCCCTGCACGAACGCCTCGGAGACCGCGTGCGCCAGCACCTGGGCGTCGCGGTAGGCCGGCCGCTCGCTGAACCCGGTCCACGACTGGATGACGTTCAGGCGGCGGAAGCGAAGCGTCGACGCAGCCTTGCGCCCGGTGCTGAACCAGACGACCTCCTGCCCGGCCGCCTGCGCCTCGCGCTGGAGCGCCAGCGCGCGGCGGATCACCTGCGCGTTGAAGCCGCCGGCGAGGCCGCGGTCGGCGGACACCGGCACGATCGCGACCTTCTGCACGGTCTCACGCCGCTCGAGCAGCGGCAGCCGGACAGCCCCGGCGGCCTGGGACACGCCCGCCATCAGCTCGAGCATCCGGTCCGCGTACGGACGCATCGCCTCGATGCGCATCTGCGATCGCCGGAGACGCGCCGAGGCCACGAGCTCCATCGCCTTCGTCACCTTCCGCGTGTTGGTGATCGAGCGAACGCGCCGCTTCAGGTCTTGCGTCGAGGCCAATTACGCCGCCTGCTCCGACGAGGTGCTGAACCGCGTCTTCAGCTTCTCGATCTCGGCGTTCAGCCGCTCGGCGACGTCGTCGGCGAGATCTCCGCTCTCCCGCACGGTCTTGTAGATCGAGCCCTCCGCGCGCAGATGCTCGCGCAGCTCGTCCTGGAACCGGGGGATGTCCGCGGTGGGGACGTCGTCGAGGTAGGCGTTGACGCCGGCGTACAGCGCGACGGCCTGCTCCTCCATCGGCCACGGCTGGTACTGGGGCTGGTTGAGCGTCGCCACCATCTTCTCGCCGCGGTTCAGCGCCGACTGCGTCGCCTGGTCGAGCTCGGAGCCGAACTGCGCGAACGCCTCGAGCTCGCGGTACTGCGCCAGGTCGAGGCGCAGACGCCCTGCGACCTTCTTCATCGCCTTCGTCTGCGCCGACGAGCCGACGCGCGACACCGACGTGCCGACGTTGACCGCGGGCCGCACGCCCGAGAAGAAGAGGTCGGACTGAAGGAAGATCTGGCCGTCGGTGATCGAGATCACGTTGGTCGGGATGTACGCCGAGATGTCACCCGCCTGCGTCTCGATGATCGGCAACGCCGTCAACGACCCGCCGCCGAGCTCGTCGCTCAACTTGCAGGCGCGCTCGAGGAGACGCGAGTGCAGGTAGAAGACGTCGCCGGGGAAGGCCTCGCGGCCGGGCGGCCTGCGCAGGAGCAGCGACAGCTGGCGGTAGGCGTCGGCCTGCTTCGTCAGGTCGTCGTAGATGACGAGCGCGTGCTCGCCCTTGTAGAGGAAGTACTCGGCCATCGCGCAGCCCGCGAACGGCGCCATCCACTTGATCGGCGCGGCTTCCGCCGCACCGGCGACGACCACCGTCGTGTACTCCATCGCGCCGGCTTCGCGGAGCCGCTCGACGACCTGCGCGACCGTCGAGGCCTTCTGGCCGATCGCGATGTAGAAGCACTTCACGTTCTGGTCATGCTGATTCAAGATCGTGTCGATCGCGATCGCTGTCTTTCCCGTCGAGCGGTCGCCGATGATCAGCTCGCGCTGGCCCCGGCCGACGTTGGTCATCGAGTCGATCGCCTTGATCCCGGTCTGGAGCGGCTCCTTGACCGGCTGGCGCTGGATCACGCCGGGCGCCTTCCACTCGACGGGGCGCGTCTCGGTGGACTCGACCGGGCCGAGCCCGTCGAGGGGGTTCCCGAGCGGGTCGACGACGCGGCCCAGAAGCCCTTCGCCGACGGGCACGGAGGCGACCTTCCCGGTGCGGCGCACCGGCTCTCCCTCGGTCACCTTGTCCCAGTCGCCGAAGAGCGCGGCGCCGACGTTGTCCTCCTCGAGATTGAACGCGAGGCCGACCACGCCGTGCTCGAGCTCGAGCATCTCGAGTGCGAGGCAGTTCTCGAGGCCGTGGATGCGGGCGATTCCGTCACCGACCTGCAGGACGGCGCCGACTTCGGCGAGGTTCGACTCGGTGTCGAAGTTCTCGATCCGCTCTTTCAGGATCGACGTGATCTCTTCAGGGCGAAGCTTCAAGACATGCTCCTTGGGTTCAGTTGCAAAGACGGGGCGGCGTGACGCCGGAGCCGGGCTTCGCCCGGCGGGAGGCTCGCTCCGGGTCGCGACCCACAGACATGAAGGAGGGGGCTCGCGGGGGAACCATGGGTTCCCCCACGCGAATCTTCAGGGCGAAGCTTCATCTGGTCACTAACTCCTTGCGTGCGTCAGGTCGTTGCGAAGACGTTCGAGCCGGCCGCGCACGCTCGCGTCGAGCCTCATCGATCCGGCTTGGAGGACGATGCCTCCGATCAGGTCTGGGTCCACCTTGCGTTCTGCTTGCACTGTTCGTCCGGAGGCCGTCTCGATCTGCTCGAGAATGCGGCTGAACTCGTCGTCGGAGAGCTCGTGCGCGGTCGTCAGCTCCACGTCGAGCACGCGGTTCTCCGCGGCGACGAGCGCGTCGAGCTCGGCGACGATCTCCGCGATCTCCCCTGCCCGGCCCTTCTCTGCGATCAGGCGCAGGAAGTTGACGACCGTGTCGTCGGAACCGGCTGCGACCTGCGCGAGCACGTCCGCCTTCACCCGCGAGTCGACCTCGGGGTTGTCGAGCAGGGCCTCGAGGTCGGGCGCCTCCGCGAACGCGTCGCGAAGCTGCTGGAGCTGACCGTGCACGGCGTCGAGCGAGCCGGCGTCCTGCGCCGCCTCGAAGACCGCGCGCGCATAGATGCGGTGCGCGACGGCTACGACGGGCTCCCTTCGAGCTCACTGAAGTCGATCTCGGCCAGCGCCTCGTCGATCAGCCTGCTCTGGTCGGCCCCGGTCAGCGACTTGCGCGTGATCTTCTCGGCCGCCAGCAGGCTGAGCCTGCCGACTTCCTCGCGGATCTCGCCGAGCGCCTGGTGGGTCGCCTGTTCGATCTGGCGCCGCGTCTCCTCGAGACGCCGCAGCCGATCCTCTTCGGTCTCCGTCCGGACGCGCTCGCGCTGCGACTCGGCGATGCGCCGCGCCTCGGCGAGGATCTCCTCCGACTCGAACTTCGCCTGGCCGATCAGCTTGCGGTGCTCCTCGAGCAGGCTGCGCGCCTCCTCGCGTGCGTTGTCGGCCTCGGCGATCGCCTGTTCGATGCGCTCGCGTCGCTGGTCGATCATCAGCTGGATCGGCCCGAACGCGTAGCGCCTCAGCACGAACAGGACCACGAGGAAGCAGACGATCGTCCAGATCATCAGCCCAGGCGTGACCTGGATCAGCGGATTCGACGCGAGCATCGATCTAGACCAGGACGTAGGCGAGGATCGAGCCGAGCAGGCCGTAGAACACGACCGCCTCGGTGAGTGCGAAGCCGAGCCACTGGATCCCCTGCAGCTCGCCGCGCAACTCGGGCTGGCGGGCAACGGACTGGATCATCGAACCGAAGATGTTGCCGATGCCGACGCCGGCGCCGAGCGCGCCGAGGCCGACGCCGAGCGCGAGACCGATGGCCTTTCCGGCCTTGGTCACGTCGCCGGTGGTGGCGGCAAGGATGGTGCCGAGCATGCGATTCCTCCTAGTGCTCCGGCTCGATCGCCGAGCCGATGTAGATGGCGGACAGTGCAGCGAAGATGAAGGCCTGGATGCCGATCACGATCAGAACTTCGAACAGATAGAAGAGGATCCCGACCGGCACGACCACGATGGCCAGGACCCAGCTTTGCAGGATGAAGATGAGGCCGATGAACGTGAGGATCAGGATGTGGCCCGCGAGCATGTTGGCGAACAGACGGACGGAGAGCGAGATCAGCCGCATGAACTGGCCGAGGATCTCCAGCGGGACGATCAGGAGCAGCAGCGGCTTCGGTGCCTCTGGGATCCAGCTCTTGAAGTATTTCGACGCGCCGTTCCAGCGAATCCCCTCGTAGTGCGTGAAGCAGAAGGTGAGCAGCGCGAGCGCCAGCGTCACCGAGATGGAGCTGGTCGCGGCGTAGATCCCCCACGTCGGGATGCCGTGCCAGGTCGTCCCGGTCAACGGCAGTGGGATGAAACCGAGCAAGTTGACCATGAAGATGAAGAGCATCAGGGTCGCGACGAACGGGAACCAGCGGCCGATCGCCTTCGTCGGCAGCCCTTGCTCGGCGACCTGTGTCTGCGCGATCTCGTAGACGAGCTCGCCGACGGTCTCCCGCCGGCCGGGCTTGCGGCCGACCTTCGAGCGCATGAAGAAGAGCCCGAACAGGATGGTCACGAGGCTTGCGAGCATCAGGTAGACGACCGCCTTCGTGATCGAGAGATTGAGCGGGCCGAGATGGATCGGGATCCATTCCTTCTGCTCGAACTCCTTGGTCGGGTCGAACGTCCCGCGCGCGAACGCGTTCGCCGGGAGCAGCAGTGCGATCGTGCTCAGCGCGACGAGCATCCGCCTCATGCGGCAGCACCCGCCTTCGGGCCGCTGTAGTAGGCGACGAGCTGGAGCCCGAGCGCGGCGGAATAGCCCGCGGCGTACGTCAACGCAGCCGCCAGGCCGACCCACTTGTCGGACACAGCAACCGCGAAGACGACCACCATCACGGCGATCGCACGAAAGAGCATTCCGAAAGCTGCCACGCCTGCGGCGGCGAGATTACCCGTTCGCGTTCGCAGCCGTGTCAGGATCGCGCCGAACGCCTCACTGCCGAACCAGAGCACTGCCCCGATCGCCCACCCGGAGACCGGCCAGCCGGCGAGCAGGAACAGCGGCAGCGCGACCAGGATCACGATCCCGCCCGCGATCGCGGGCAGGAGGGTCGGCGGGGCCGTGCGCGGCTCGGTCCAGGAGTTGGGCATCAGATGTTGCGGTAGCGAATCACGGTGACGGCGATGCCGACGGGGATACCGACGACCGCGCCGAAGGCGAGCCCATAACCGAGGCTCCCCACCGCCCAGCCGATCAGCGTGCCCGCAACGACACACGCTGCGGTGAAGCCTATGAGCACACTGCCGGCCCCGGCGAGGGAGAACGTCGATCGCGCGGGCTGCACCGGCCCGGAGCATACCAGGGCTTGTGACACCTGTTTCCGCGTCTCCAAGCGGTCGCAGGTGGCATTTGTGACGCGAATCAGGCCGCCTTGGAGGCGGAGTCGTGCTGGCGCGGACGCCGGTTCGCGAGCTTGACGATCTCGAGCAGATAGACGACGTAGAACGAGAAGGCGAGCGCTGCGAGTCCGGCGACGGCGTCGATCCCGACGTTCAGCGGCCGCCAGCGACCATGTTGGTGCGGCGGCGCGAAGCGCGTGGCGAGTGCCGCGAGCGCGAGCGTCGCGCACCATGCCCAGAGGTAGAAGACCGCCCGGCGCTGCGTGTAACCGAGGCGAATGAAGCGGTGATGCAGGTGGCGCGAATCGGCGACGTAGATCGGCTGTCCGCTCTTCAACCGCTTCGCGACGACGAACGACGTGTCGAGCACCGGCACGGCGAGCACGAGGAGCGGCAGCACGAGGGTCGCCAACGCGGCCGTCTTCAACAGGCCCTGAACCGCGATCGCCGCGAGCGTGAACCCGAGGAGCATCGACCCCGAGTCCCCCATGAAGATGCGCGCCGGATAGAAGTTGTGGCGCAGGAAGCCGAGGCAGGCTCCGAAGACGATCGCGGCGAGCACGGCCGCTCCGATTCGCCCCAGCGACAGCTCGATGACGGTGAACGTCAGGCCCGAGATCGCGCAGACACCCGCTGCGAGCCCGTCGAGCCCGTCGAGAAAGTTGACCATGTTCATCACGGCGACGATCCCGACCACCGTCAGCGACGCACCGAGCCAGGTCGGCACGTCCTGTCGCCCGATGAACGGGAATGTGAACGTGTGGAGGTAGATGCCGAACCCGACCGGGATCGCGGCGGCGAACACCTGCCCGCTCAGCTTCTGCCACCAGCCGAGATGCCGGAAGTCGTCGATGGCGCCCACGGTCGTCGCCACCGCCGCGCCGAGCAGAACGCCTCGCAGCTCGCCGCCGAGCGGCAGGAACGCGAGCGAAGGCACGAGGATGCCGAAGAACAGCGCGAGCCCGCCGAGGCGTGGGACCGACGGCCGCTCCCGCTCCCCTTCGCGCGGGCGCTCGATCAGCCGCAAGTAGCGCGCGCTGCGGCCGACGGCCGGCGTGAGGATCAGCACGATCACGAGCGCGGCCACCGCGCCGTAGAGCACCTGAAGGTGGTCTGTCAGTTCGCTCCAGACCATCGGTGCAGCCTACTTCGTGCCGTAGAGCCGGTCTCCCGCGTCGCCGAGGCCGGGAACGATGTAGCCCTGCTCGTTGAGACCCCGGTCGATGGCAGCGACCACGATCTGGACGTCCGGATGAGCGTCGGTGACGTTCTCGATCCCCTCGGGCGCGGCGATGATCGCGATCAGCCGCACGCTCGTAGCGCCCGCCTCCTTGACGAGCTGCACCGCATGCACGGTCGAGTTGCCGGTCGCGAGCATCGGGTCGAGCAGGATCACGTCGCGGTCCGCGACGTCGGACGGGAGCTTCACGTAGTACTCGACCGGTCGCAGCGTCTCCTCGTTGCGGTAGAGGCCGATGAAGCCGACGCGCGCGCCCGAGATCAGCATCAGCACCCCGTCGAGCATCCCGAGCCCGGCACGCAGGATCGGGCACACGGCGACCTTCTTGCCCGAGATGCGCGGGAACGGATGCACCTCGAGCGGCGTCTCGATGTCGACGTCCGCAGTCGGGAGGTCCTTCGTCGCCTCGTAGGTGAGGAGCAGGGTGACCTCCTCGACCAGCTTGCGGAAGTGCACGGTCGGTGTGTTCTTGTCCCGCAGGTACGACAGCTTGTGCTGGACGAGCGGGTGGCGTACCTCCGTGACGCTCAATTGTGCTCCGGCACCGGCAAAGCCGGCACCTGCGCGGTCTGTGCGGCTCCGTCGAGCCTACGCCGCATAACTCGTGAAACCGCGGAAGCCTGGGTACAGCGGCCGCTTGTCGCAGAGGGCGAGCGCGCGCCCGCGCAGCGCGTCGACGCCGGCGGTCTCGTTCAGGGAGTCGACGATGATCGACGCGACCTCCGCGAAGTCGTCCTCGTCGAAGCCGCGCATCGTCGCGGCCGGCGTGCCGAGGCGGACGCCCGAGGCGACCATCGGGCGGGCGCTCGTCGAACGGCACCGTGTTGCGGTTCGCCGTCAACCTGCACTCCTCGAGGCGCTCCTGGGCGGCGAGGCCCGTCCACTCGGTCGCGCGCAGGTCGAGCTGGACGAGATGGGTGTCCGTGCCGCCCGTGAGGACGTCGTAGCCACCCGCCATCAGCGTCGATGCGAGGACGTCGGCGTTGGCGCGGATCTGACGCTGGTAGTCCTTGAACGCATCGGTCATCGCGATGCGGAAGCACGCCGCCTTCGCAGCGATCGCGTGCATCAGCGGACCGCCCTGCATCCCGGGGAAGTTCGCGCGATCGACTTTCGACGCATGCTCTTCGCGGCAGAGGACGAATCCCGCCCGGGGCCCCGCGAGTGTCTTGTGGCTCGTCGAGGTGACGAAGTCGCAATGCGGGACCGGGCTCGGATGCAGGCCCGCTGCGACGAGGCCGGAGAAATGCGCCATGTCGCACATCAGCAGCGCGCCGACCTCGTCCGCGATCTCCCGGAACTTGTCGGTCTCCACCGTGCGCGGGTACGCGGAGCCGCCGCACACGATCAGCGCCGGCCGTACGTCCTTCGCGATCGCGAGCACCTCGTCGTGGTCGACCTGCATCGTCTCGCGCGAGACGCCGTAGTGGTGGAACTCGTAGAGCTTCCCCGAGAAGTTGACCTTCAAGCCGTGTGTGAGATGCCCGCCGTGGTCGAGCGAGAGCCCGAGCACGCGGTCGCCGGGCTTCAGCACCGCGAAGTAGACGGCCATGTTCGCCTGCGCGCCCGCGTGTGGCTGCACGTTCGCGTGCTCGGCACCGAACAGCTCCTTCGCGCGGCCCCGCGCCAGCTCCTCGATCTCGTCGACGACCTCGCAGCCTCCGTAGTAGCGCTTGCCCGGATAGCCCTCGGCGTACTTGTTCGTCGCAACCGACCCGACGGCTTCGAGCACGCTCGGCCAGGTGAAGTTCTCCGAGGCGATCAGCTCGATCTGGCCGCGCTGGCGCTCCACTTCGCGGCCGAGCAGCTCGGCGATCTCCGGGTCGACGTCGGCGAGCCCGGCCGTGCGGAGCTCTTCGAACGTCTGCTGCGCAACCGCCATCGACCTGGATCGTAGTGGCTCAGCCGAGCAATGCGGCGTTGACCCGTGCGATCGCATCAGCCCCCGACACGGCGCCGTCGCGGATCACACACGGCTCGGCCGCCGTGAAATCGATCACCGTTGAAGGCATGCCGGGCAGCGGGCCGGCGTCGAGCTCGGCCGCGACCGCCGCCCGGATCCGCCCGGGAACGTCGTCCAGCGACTTCGGGTCGGGGCCGCCCGGCTCGTTGGCGCTCGTCGCCAGCACGGAGCCGGCCACGGCGAGGACGCGGGCCGCGGCGGGCGGGAGATCTGGGACACGAACTCCGATCGCGTCGGGCCGATTCCCGGTCAGCCACGGCAGGCGGCAGGCGGGATTCGGGAGCACCAGGGTGTAGGGCCCGGGCAGCAGCGCGCGGATGATCAGCTCGGACCGCCCGCGCAGCTCGGGGAGCTGCTCGAGGAGCGTGTCGAGATCGGCCGCCAGGAGCGCACTCGGCTGGGTCGGTCGACGGCCCTTGAGCCGGTAGAGACGCGTCGCCCATTCCTCGCGTGCTGCACTCGTCGCGAGCCCGTAGACCGTGTCGGTCGGCAGCAGCACCGGCAGGCCGCTCCGGATGGCATCGATCATCCCGCCGGCTGGGTCTTCCCCCACCATGCCTCCACGATTCTGTCCCTTCCGGTCAGGTCGTGTGCGATCCCGATGCGGGCATACCCTTCGGCCTCGAGCGTCTGCGAGACGGCCTGCGCGCGCGCCTCGTGCACCTCGAGAACGAGCCAGCCGTTCAGCACCCGCACTGCGTCGTGTGCCAGCCGCTCGGTCTGCCCGTCGGCGACAAGCGCACCCGCCGGCTCCCACTCGCGCACCTCCGGCTCGAGTGCGGCGAGCTCGCCGGCATCGACGTACGGCGGGTTCGAGACGACGAGGTCGAACGGCCCCTTGAGACCTGCGAGCAGGTCCCCCTCGCGAAACTCGACGGCAAGGCCGTTCGACTCGGCGTTCTCCTGCGCCAGCTCGAGAGCCCCCGGAGAGATGTCCGTGGCGTGGACGCGGGCGGCTGGGCGTTCCTGCGCGATCGCGAGCGCGATCGCGCCGCTGCCCGTACCGACGTCGACGACCCGGGGCGATTCGATCCCGTCGAGCAGCTCCAGACAGCGCTCGACCACCAGCTCGGTCTCCGGACGCGGCACGAGCGCGCGTGCATCGGTCTTCAGCGTCAAGCGCCGGAAGTCCCAGTCGCCCAGCACGTAGGCAAGCGGCTCGCGGGCTCCGCGGCGCCGCACCAGCTCTCGCGCGGCCGATCGCTCCGCGTCGGTCAGTGGGCGGTCGTGCTGCGTGTACAGCTCGAGCCGCGAGAGCCCGAGGGCGCGCGCGAGCAGACGCTCGGCATCGAGCCGCGGATTCTCGACTCCTCGCGCGGCCAGATAGTCGGTCGCGCCGCGCAGGACCTCGCCGAGCGTCACCCTTCGAGCGCGCGACGCTGCTCCGCGGAGATCAACGCGTCGGTGTAGTCCTCGAGGTCCCCCTGGAGCACCTGATCGAGGCGGTGCGTCGTCAGCTTGATGCGATGGTCCGTGACACGATTCTCGGGAAAGTTGTAGGTGCGGATCTTCTCCGCACGCGCCCCGGTCCCGACCTGCGCGCTGCGCGCCGCCGCCTGCTCCGCCGCCTGCCGTTCCCGCTCCGCCTCGTAGATCCGCGCGCGCAAGACGCGCATCGCCTTCTCGCGGTTCTGCAATTGCGAACGTTCGTCCTGCATCGCAACGACGATGCCCGTCGGGAGATGTGTGATGCGCACGGCTGAGTCGGTCGTGTTCACCGACTGCCCGCCGGGCCCGGATGAGCGGTAGACGTCGATCTTCAGATCCGCCTCTTCGATCTCGAGGTCGACGTCGTCCGCCTCCGGCATCACGGCCACGGTGGCGGTCGACGTGTGGATGCGGCCGGCGGACTCCGTCTCCGGCACGCGCTGGACTCGATGCGTCCCGCCCTCGAACTTGAAGATCGAATACGCACCGTCTCCCTTGATCGCGAACACGCCTTCCTTCAAGCCGCCGCCGTCGTTCGCATTCGTCTCGATCTGCTCGAACTTGAAGCCACGTCGCTCCGCATAGCGCTGCAGCATCCGCTGCAGCTCGGCCGCCCACAACGCAGCCTCGTCGCCGCCGACGCCCTGCCGGATCTCGACGATCACGTCCTTGTCGTCGGCGGGGTCGCGCTCGGCGAGGGCGAACTTCAGCTCCTCTTCGAGCCGATCGACTTCCGCCTGGTAGTCGCCGACCATCTCTGCGAGCTCCGGGTCGGACCGTGCGGCGTCGAGGTCCTCACGGGCCTGCTTCCACTGCTGCGCAAGCTTGTACGGGCCTTCGAGCTCCTTCAGTCGGCGGCCGACCTCGGCCGCCTCACGGTGGTCGTTGTAGACCGCAGGGTCGGACAGGCGCGCCTGCGCGTCCTCGTACGAGCGGTCGAGCTCCGCGATCAGATCGTCGAGTGCGGTCATCGCCGCCGAGGGTAGCGCCTAGGCCAGCGAGGCTTGAAGCGAGACCTCGGGAATCCCGGCGAGCGCCTTCGACACCGGGCAGTTCTGCTTGGCCGCCTCGGCAGCCGCGACGAACGCCTCGGCAGCGATCCCGGGCACCGTGCCCCGAACGCTCAGCGCGCCCTTCGTGATCCCCTCGCCCGGCTGAAACGTCACCGTCGCAGACGTCTCGAGCCGCTCGGGCGGGTTGCCGCTCTTCGCGAGCCCCGCCGAGAGCGCCATCGAGAAGCACGACGCCCACGCTGCTGCGATCAGCTCCTCGGGGCTCGTCTTGCCGTTCGGCTCCTCGGAGCGCGCGGCCCAGGAGACGTCGAGCGGCGCGATCGCCCCACTGGTCACTCTCTCGATCCTGCCGGCACCGCCGACCAGGTCGCCCTGCCAGACGACTTCGGCCTTGCGATCGGTTGCCATTACGCCATCACCTCCACACGTCGGTCGGCCGGTTCGAGCCGGCCCTCGCGCTCCAGGACCTCCCGCAGCGCGCGAATCGAAACCTCGAGCTGGTCGAGCGACGGCTCGCGCGTCGTCAGCCGCTGCAGCCAGAGCCCCGGCGCGAGCATCGTCATCAGCACCTTGTTATCAGAGTGGCGCCCGGCGAAACGGATCAGCTCGTACGCGAGCCCGGCGATCACGGGCAGCAGCACGATGCGGCTGATGATCAGCCAGTACCAGACGGGGCGGCCGAGCGTCGCGTAGACGAAGACGCTGACGACCATCACCCAGAGCAGGAACGCGGTGCCGCAGCGCGGGTGGATCAACGAGTAGCGCTGTGCGATCTCGGGCGTGAGCTCCTCACCCGCTTCGTAGGCGTTGATCGCCTTGTGCTCGGCGGCGTGGTACTGAAACACGCGCCGCAGCGACGGGATCAAACTGAGAACAGTGAGGTATGCGACGAAGACCGTTACCCGCACGAGGCCTTCGACGAGCACGAAGTAGCTCCCGTTTCGGATCGGCAGGAGGTCGGTGAGCAGTGCCGGGCCGACCTTGAAGACCATCACGGCGAAACCGATCGCCACGAGGAACGCGAAGGCGAGCGCCCAGCGGCCGATCTCCGCCGGCTCGCCGTCGCCCTCCGCTTCCTCCTGCGCGGCGTAATTCGCCGAGACGCTCAGGGCGCGAAAGCCGATCGAGAGACTCTCTCCGAGGGCGACGACACCGCGGACGATCGGCAGGCGCAGCGCCCAGTGGCGCGGAGCGAGCGGGTCGATCGGGCGCGCCACGTGCGCGATCTCGCCGTCCGGCTTGCGCACGGCCACGGCCCAGTTGCGCGGACCGCGCATCATCACGCCCTCGAGGACGGCCTGTCCTCCGATGGCCTGTGCCATGATTTAGCTCGACGCGCGCGAGGCGCGCTCGGCCTTCTCGAGCCGCCGCTGGAAGCGCTCCACCCGGCCGCCCGTGTCGACGAGCTTCTGCTTGCCGGTGTAGAACGGATGGCAGTTCGAGCAGATCTCGACGTGCAGCTCCGACTT
This sequence comes from uncultured Thermoleophilia bacterium, assembly GCA_963821575.1. Taxonomy (GTDB): domain Bacteria; phylum Actinomycetota; class Thermoleophilia; order Gaiellales; family Gaiellaceae; genus PALSA-600. The sequence continues at coordinate 836,854 of CAWGEJ010000006.1, read as the reverse complement.
CGTCGAGCGCGTCGTGAACGTGTTCCCACAGCTGCAGTGCACCGTGGCGAGGACGTAATCGGGGTGGATGTCGGTCTTCATTGCCGGGCCAGGATAGCAGCGGCCGTTTCTCTGGCGACGTTGCCGCCGGAGACCAGGAGCACGGGCCGCTCGGCCTCGATCTTGCCCGCGAGCCAGGCCGCAGCGGCCGCCGCTCCGGCCGGCTCGCACGCCAGTTTCGCCCGCGCGTAGAGGAAGCGAAACGCCTCTTCGATCTCCAGCTCGCTCACGAGGACGCGCTCGAGATTCTTGGTGATCTCGAGCGGCAACCGGCCTGCGAACGGCGCGTTGAGGCCGTCTGCGATCGAGGTCGGCGTGACGTGCGTCGGCTCCCCGCGCTCGAGGCCGCTGTGCAGCGCCGTGCTCGTCTCCGGCTCCACGGCGATCACCCGCACGCCGGCGCCGACCGCGACCTGAATGCCCGAGATCAGACCGCCGCCCCCGACCGGCACGACGATCGCGTCGGCGTCGGGTGCGTCCTCCTCGATCTCGAGCCCGACCGTGCCCGCGCCCGCGAGCACGAGCGGGTCGTCGAAGGGGTGCACGAGCGTCCGCCCCGTCTCGGCGATCAACGCATCCAGCCGAGCGAAGGCGTCACCGGGACCGGTCGCCTCGAGATCGACCGCGGCGCCGTAGCTTCGCGTCGCAGCGATCTTCTGCTCCGAGGCGCCCTGCCACATCACGACGAGTGCGTCGATTCCCTCCGCAGCCGCAGCGTACGCGGTTGCCTGGGCGTGGTTACCGGCGCTGATCGCGATCACGCCGCGTCCTCTCTCCTCGGCCGTGAGGGAGCTGATCTTGTTCAGCGCGCCTCGGGCCTTGAACGAGCCGGTCCGTTGAAAGAGCTCGCACTTGAGCCGTGCGTTCAGCGTGCGGCTCGAAAGAAGCGGCGTCCGCGGCAGGCGGTCGCCGATCGTCGCTCTCGCGCGCTCGACGTCGTCGCGGGTCGGGATCGGGATCACGACCGAACCGTAATCGGCCGGACTGCGAATGAGCGCCGTCAACCGCTACACGGGGGTTTCCGTTGAAGAATCTGAAGACGTCACTTGTCCTGCTCTCCGTCCTCGCGCTCGCCGTCGCGGCCGTCGCCTCCGGCGCGTTGACGCGCCCGGCGCAGACGGGGCACGGCTCGATGGCGGGGATGAGCATGGCCATGCCCCACTCGTCGGGAGCTGCATCTGCGAAGGCAGTTCAGCTTCGGATCACGCTCAACGAACTGCTCGGCGAGCACGCGATTCTGGCCGTTCAGGCAACTCAACGGGGTCTCGCAGGCGGCAAGGACTTCCCGGCCGTCGCGAAACAGCTCGACGACAACAGCGTCGCTCTCTCGCAGGCGATCGCGTCGGTGTACGGCGCCGCCGCGGGCAAGCAGTTCCTGAACGGCAAGAACCTGTGGCGCGCCCACATCAAGGACTTCGTCGCCTACACGGTCGCCACCGCCAAGCACGACAAAGCCGGACAGACCAAAGCTGTCAACGACCTGATGGCCTACATCCAGGTCCAGGCCGCCTTCTTCGCCAAGGCGACAGGACTGCCCAAGCAGGAACTGGTCAACGATCTGACCGCGCACGTGCTGCAGCTGAAGGGGCAGCTGGACGCGTATGCGGCCGGGAACTACGCACAGGCGTACACGCTGACGAACGCCGCGTACGAGCACATGGGCATGACGGCCGACCTGCTCGCCGGTGCGATCGCCAAGCAGCAGGGCCTCGGCTCGGACTCGAGCCCGAAGGCGGATCTCGAGGTCGCGCTCGACCGGCTGCTCGGCGAGCACGCGCTCCTCGCGACGTGGGCGACCCAGGCCGGGCTCATCGGCGGGAAGAACTTCCCGGCGCTCGCGAAGTCGCTCGACGACAACTCGGTCGCGATCTCGAAGGCGATCGGCTCGCTCTACGGAGCGTCGGCTGCGAAGACGTTCCTGAACGGCAAGAACCTGTGGCGCGCCCACATCAAGGACTTCGTCGCCTACACGGTCGCCACCGCCAAGCACGACAAAGCCGGACAGACGAAAGCCGTCAACGACCTGATGGCCTACATCCAGGTCCAGGCCGCCTTCTTCGCCAAGGCGATCGGGCTGCCCAAACAGGTGCTCGCCAACGACCTGACCGCGCACGTGCTGCAGCTCAAGGGTGCACTCGACGAGTACAACGCGCATCAGTACGCGAAGACGTTCTCGCTCGTGCACGGTGCGTACGAGCACATGTACATGACGGGTGCCGCGCTGGCCGGCGGCATCGCCGCTCAGAAAGGGCTCAAGTAGCGGCCGCGCGCTGACGCACGGCTTCGAAGAGCAGGACAGCGGCGGCGGTGCTCGCGTTCAGCGAGTCCGCCGCCGTTCCGTTCATCGGGATCGTCACCTCGTCGTCGGCGAGCTCGCGCCAGGTGTCGTCGAGGCCCGCGGCTTCCGCGCCGATCAAGAACGCGGTGGGATGCGTGTAGTCGACCTCCGTGTGCGCCTTGGTCGCAGCGAGCACGGCCGCGACCTTGACGAGCGGGAGCTGCGCGACGTCGGCGCGCGAGGTCGCGACGATCGGAAGCGTGAACACCGCCCCGGTCGAGGCACGGATCGCATTCGGGTTCCAAGGATCGACGCTCGGGCCGGCGACGAGCAGCGCGTCGGCGCCGGCGGCGTCCGCGGTGCGCGCCATCGCACCGAGGTTGCCCGGCTTCTCGATGTCGACCGCAACGAGCACGAGCGTCGCTCGCTCCGGAAGCGTGGGGCGCGGAGCCTCGAAGATGCCGATCAGGCCCTCCGGATCCGCGCGATACGCCATCTTGGTGAGCACACGCGCGCTGACCTCCTCGGCGTCCGGCCGTGTCCACGCCGGGAGCAGCTCCGGAGCGACGTAGATGGCTCGAGGCTCGAGCCCGGCGGCCAGCGCACGCTCGACCTCCCGCACCCCCTCGGCGATCAACAACCCGTCCCGCCGCCGCTCGCGTGCCTTCCGCAGCCGCAGCACCTCCTTGACGCGTGGATTGTCGGCGGAGGTGATCACGACTTGCCGAATCTAGCCATGTCTGGCGGCTGCCACCGTCCCGGAAGTGCCACAACGGTGTGCCGAAGGTGAAACGGGCACAGATGCGTGACAGGCGGCTCCCTAGCCTGTTGGTCGTGTCGACTCCCTTGCGCGACGAGAGCCCCGGCTATCACCACGTCGTCACGCGCGGGAACAACAAGCGAACGATCTTCCTGGCCGACAAGGATCGCAACTTCTTCTGCATGACTGTCGACCGGGTCGCAAAGAGGTACGGCTGGACGGTGCTCGCGTATGTCCTGATGGACAACCACTACCACCTCGTGATCAGCGTCGGCGAGCGCGGGCTCTCGGCCGGGATGTGCGAGCTCAATACTGCGTACGCAGTCTGGTTCAACCAGGAACACGGCCGCGTCAACCATCTGTTCGGCAAGCGCTACTGGAACCGACGTCTGCACACCGAGGCGTCGCTGCTCAACGGCATTCGCTACGTGATCCAGAACCCTCGACGCGCCGGCGAGCAAGGGCCTCTCGAGGCACACATCTGGACGAGCTACGCCGCCACGATCGGACTTGCGTTCGCGTCGATCAGGCTCGCTCGAGACGAGGTGCTCGCGCTCTTCGGACAGACACCGAACCGCGCGATCGAGCGTTTCCGCGAGGTCTGCGAAGAGCCTGTCCCGCGCGACCACGTTCGGTGGCAGCCACCGTGAAGAGACGCGTGCGTGAGGGTCACGTGAGCGTGTACTCGGGGCCGCTGCCGCCTTCCGGTGGCGTCAGCCGGCCGCCTTTCGCGGTGATCGCGCCACACTGGACGCAATTGGACGGGGCGAGCTTCACCTCGACCGTCCCCGGGCCGTCGGCTTCGCCGACTTCGTACACCTGCGCCGGGCACATGCGCGCCCATAGCTCAGCCACCTCCTGCGGCACCTTCGTCTGCACGCGAATGTGATTCGGCTGGTCGTCGCGCGTCCGATTGCCGGACGCGAACACGCTCGACAACTTGTCGAACGTCAGCACGCCGTCCGGCGCCGGATACGACTCAGCACGATCGGTGACGATCAGCGACTGCTCGGCGTCCCGCTCCGTCGCGAGGTCGCCCCTCGGGACCTTCCCCTTCGTCGCCGTCATCAGGCTTGCCCGCGCGCCGCCGGAGTAGAAGCCATGCCCGAACGCCTGGCGCATGTTCCGCACTTCCTTGAGGTCGCTCCAGATGAACGACTCGCGCACAGAATCGTCGTACGAGGCGAGCGCATCACGGGCCGACGCGCCACGGTCGAGCGTGCGCCACGCCGCCTCGGCAGCGAGCCGCCCCGACTCGATCGCGTAGTGAATTCCCTTGAGCGCCGGCACGTTGACGAAGCCGACGCCGTCGCCGCACAGGAGCAGCCCCGGCGCGTGCAGCTTCTTCGGCAGGGCAACGAGACCGCCCTCGGGAATCGTCTTGGCGCCCCACTGCACCCGCTCGCCACCCTCGAGGAGCTTCCGCACGCGCGGATGCGTCTTCAGCTCCTGCAGGAGATCGTGGACGGAGAGCTCCGCGTCGCGATAGTCGAGGCCCACCACCATGCCGATGGTCAACATGTCGTCGCCCATCGGGTAGACGAACGAGCCGCCGAACTCGCGATACTTGCGCCCGCTGCGGAGCGGCCAGCCCATCGTGTGCACGACCTCTCGCAGAGGCTTCGCGACCTTCCACACCTCTTTGACCCCGAGTGCCCACACCTGCGGGTTCTCGCTCCGCAGCCCGAACCGATCGAGCGCAGCTCCGGTGAGATGTCCCTGCGTTCCCTCGGCGAGGATCGTCACGCGCGCGGCGATGTCCGAGCCTGGCTCGAAGTTCGCCAGCTCCTCCCCACTGCGGCCGCGACCGCGATCTCCGGTCCGTACTCCGCGCACCCGGCCGGCGTCGACGAGCAGCTGATCGGCGGTCGTCTCCGGCAGGATCGTTGCGCCTAGCGCCTCCGCCTCTTCGGCGAGCCAGCGCCCGAGCTGGGAGAGCGACGCAACGTAGTTGCGGTGGTTGACCATCGTCGGCGGCGTCGGGATCCGCATCGCGCGGCGCTTCGTCAGGAAGAGCACCGACTCACCGTGCACCTCGCCGTAGAACGGCATCTCGTCCACGCGCTTGCGGTCCTTGAACAACCGCTGCAGCCCCCGTGGGTTGACGACGGCACCCGAGAGCAGGTGCGAGCCGGGCGCCTTCCCTTTCTCGAGCACAGCGACCGGCACGTCGCCGAGCCGCTCAGCCTGTTCGGGGTGCTCCTCGAGCAGCTGCCCGAGCCGGATCGCAGCGGCGAGACCTGCGGGGCCAGCTCCGACGATCAGAAAGCCGACGTCGATTCGCTCGTCCACGGGGTCGGTCGGCGGGACGATCGCCTCCGACGGCGACCACGGAGCAGGAAAATCGGCTGGGCGAACGCTCACGACTTGCGAGCGCGGACGAGCTCGACGAGCTTCGGCACGATCGCGTGCAGGTCGCCGACGACGCCGAGGTCGGAGAACTCGAAGATCGGCGCATTGGGGTCCTTGTTGATCGCGACGATCACATTCGCGCCCTGCATCCCGACCTTGTGCTGGATCGCCCCGGAGATGCCGAGCGCGACATAGAGCTTCGGCGACACCGTCTTGCCCGTCTGGCCGACCTGCGCCGAATACGGGTACCAGCCCGCATCCACGACCGCGCGCGTCGCCGCCACCGCACCGCCGAGCGCACCTGCCAGCTCCTCGGCCAGCGCGAACTTCTCGGGCTCGCCGAGCCCGCGGCCGCCGGCGACGATCACGTCGGCTTCCTCGATCGACGGGCCCTGTTGCTCCGCGTGCGCCTGCTCGACCATCTCGGCCTGCGTCGAGAAGTCTTCGAGCTCGACGGCAGCCTCCTTCACCTGGGCGGCTCCTCCGGACTCGCTGGCATCGAAGGTGCCCGAGCGGAAGATCGCGAGCTTCACGTCACTCGACCACCCAACGTCGACGACGACCGAATCGGCGAGCGCAGGCCGTTTCCCGACGCCGTCGGCGCTGAGATCGACGAGATCCCAGTTGAGCCCGGCGTCAAGACGCACGGCAAGCCCGGCTGCCACATCGGCCGCGAGCACCGACTGCGCGAACAACACGGTGTCGAATCCTTCGTCGCGCACGAGCTTCGCCAGCACGTCGACGCGTGTCTGCGGCAGCGGCGCTGCCAGGCGCTCATCGTCCGCGACGAACACCGTCGCCGCGCCGAACGGGCCGGCCGACTCGGCGAGCGCGCGCACACCCGAGCCGATGAGCACGCCCGTGACATCGCCGCCGAGCTGTGCAGCCTTTGCGAGCACGCCCAGCGAGCCCTTCTGGATCGTGCCTTCGTGATGCTCGAGGAAGACGAGTGTCCCGGCCATCAGAGGAGGCGCTTCTCCGCGAGGAACTCGACGATCTGGTCTGCGGCGCTGCCGTCGTCCTCGATGCGCCGCGCCTCGCCGCGGGCAGGCGGAGGGCCGAGCGCGAGGACGGTCGTGCCGGCGGCAGCTGCACCGCCCACGTCGGCGGCCGAACGGACGTCCTGAGGCTTCTTCTTCGCCCCCATGATCCCCTTCAGCGACGGATACCGCGGCGTGTTGATCGCATCCGAGACCGCGATCACCGCCGGCAGCGGCGCGCGGATCGTGTCGTAGCCGAACTCGGTCTGACGCTTGCCCGTCACCGACCCGCCGTCGTTCGTCAGCTCGCTCACCTGGGAGATGACCGGCCTCCGCAGCCGTTCCGCGACAGCGGACCACAGGCAGGCGCCGCCGCCGTCCGCGGACTGCTGCCCGAAGAGAACGAGCTCAGGGCTCTCGTCCTCGATCGCACCGGCGAGCGCCCGCGCAGTTCCGAGCAGATCGGCGCCTTCGAGAGTTGGATCGGTGATCAAGACCGCGCGATCTGCGCCCATCGCGAGTGCCTTCCGCAGGGCGTCCATCGCCTTCTCCGGCCCCATCGAGATCACGACGACCTCGCCGTCGCCGGTCGCCTCCTTGAGCTTCAACGCCTCTTCGACCGCGTACGTGTCGAAGTCGGAGATCGCAAGCTCGACCGAGCGGTCGACGCGGTTCGTGGACGGATCGATGCGCCGTCCCGCGGCTGCATCCGGAACTGCTTTCACGCAGACAGCGATCTTCATGGCGTCGACGACTCTAGCTGGCGTCGGAAGCTTCTAGACGGGGACGCGACTTTGCAGGAAGTCGACGATGTCACTCGTCGGCGCACCCGGCGTGAAGACCTCGGCCACACCCTGCCGCTTCAGCTCGATCACGTCGTCCTGAGGAATCGTTCCGCCCACGAGCACGAGCATGTCTTCCGCACCCTGGCCACGGAGCAGTTCGAGGATGCGCGGCACGAGCGTCATGTGGGCTCCGGAGAGAATCGAGATGCCGACCGCATCGGCGTCCTCCTGGATCGCCGTCTCGACGATCTGCTCCGGCGTCTGGTGGAGGCCGGTGTAGATGACCTCCATCCCCGCGTCGCGCAATGCGCGCGCGATGATCTTTGCGCCGCGGTCGTGACCGTCGAGGCCCGGCTTGGCGATCACGACTCTGATCTTCCCTGCCACGACGCGCAGTATAGGAACGCTCAGAACACGGGCGTTTCCCGCCAGGTGCCCCACACCTCACGGAAGGCGTCGCACATCTCGCCCATCGTCACGTAGGCGCGGGCGGCCTCGACGATCGGCCCCATCAGGTTCCGGCCGTCATGGGCGGCATCGTCCTTCAGGCGCGTGAGTGCCTGCTCGACGGCGGTCCCATCGCGGCTCGCGCGCAGCGCCTGCACGCGCTCGATCTGCCGGCGCTCCAATGCCGGGTCGATCTTCAATATCTCAAGCTCAGGTTGACCTTCAAGCTTGTAGCGGTTGACACCCACGACGACCCGTTGCTCGGCCTCGACCTCAGCCTGGTAGCGGAACGACGCCTCGGCCAGCTCGCGCTGGAAGAAGTTCTCCTTGATCGCAGCCACCACCCCGCCGAGCTGCTCGATCCGGTCGAAGTACTCGTACGCCTGCCGCTCGAGCTCGGAGGTCAGGTGCTCGACGTAGTAGGAGCCGCCGAGCGGGTCGATCGTGTTCACCACGCCGGTCTCGTGGGCGATCACCTGCTGGGTGCGGAGGGCGATGCGAACCGCGTCCTCGGTCGGAAGCGCGAGGGCCTCGTCGAAGCTGTTCGTGTGCAGCGACTGCGTGCCGCCGAGCACCGCCGCCAACGCTTCGATCGCCGTGCGCACGATGTTCACCTCCGGCTGCTGCGCCGTCAACGACACGCCGGCCGTCTGCGAGTGGAAGCGCATCAGCCACGACTTCGGGTTCTTCGCACCGTACTTCTCGCGCATCAACGTCGCCCAGATCCGGCGGGCCGCCCGGTACTTCGCGATCTCCTCGAAGAAATCGAGGTGCGCGTTGAAGAAGAACGACAGCCTCGGTGCGAAGTCGTCCACGTCGAGCCCGCGCTCGATCGCCCACTCGACGTACGTGAATCCGTCCGCCAGCGTGAACGCGAGCTCCTGCGCGGCCGTCGATCCTGCCTCGCGAATGTGGTAGCCGGAGATCGAGATCGGATGCCAGAGCGGCATCTCGAGCGAGCAGAACTCGATCATGTCCGTTACGAGCCGCATCGACGGCTCGGGCGGGAAGATGTACTCCTTCTGGGCGATGTACTCCTTGAGGATGTCGGTCTGGATCGTCCCGCGGAGCTTCGCCCGCGGCACACCCTGCTGCTCCCCGACAGCAGAGATAGAACGCGAGGAGAATCGCCGCCGGCGAGTTGATCGTCATCGACGTCGACACCTCACCGAGCGGGATACCGCCGAACAGCGTCTCCATGTCGGCCAGCGAGTCGATCGCCACCCCCTCGCGGCCGACCTCGCCCTCCGAGCGCGGATGATCCGAGTCGTAGCCCATCAACGTCGGCATGTCGAAGGCCGTCGAGAGACCCGTCTGCCCGTGCTCGAGCAGATAGCGGAAGCGCTCGTTCGTCTCCGCAGCGCCACCGAAGCCCGCGAATTGCCGCATCGTCCAGAGACGGCCGCGGTACATCGAGGGATACACGCCGCGCGTGAAGGGAAACTCACCCGGATACCCGAGATCACGCTCGTGATCGAGCTCGACCTGCTCCGGCGTGTAGAGCGGCTCGTTCTCGATCCCGGAGATCGTCGAGAAGAGCTCGCCCTGGCGCTCGGGCGCCGCGTTGTACTGCTCGCGCCGCCAGCGGCTGGGCTCCGCCGCGGGCTCCTCGGTGGTCGCCACGACCGGAGTTTGCCCGATCGAGGCGTCGCTGCGACGGCTCAGCGCTCGCCCCCCGGCAGCCACAGCGGCTCGTCCCCACCGGCGTTCGCCGCCCTGGCGAGAATGAAGAGCAGGTCGCTGAGCCGGTTCAGGTAGACCGCGGCCAGCGGGTTGACGGGGCGGCTGCCCGCGGCCGCGAGCACCTCGCGCTCCGCGCGGCGGCAGACGGCTCGCGCGATGTGCAGGCGCGAGGCGCACTCGGTCCCACCAGGCAGCACGAAGCTCTTCAACTCCGTCAGCGCGGCGTTCGCGTCGTCGCAGTCGGCCTCGAGCCGGTCGATCGCGGCCTGGGCGACGCGGAGCTTCCCGTCGCCGTCGGCGAACGGGACGGACAGGTCGGCTCCGACGTCGAAGAGCTCGTTCTGGACGCGGGTCAGCCGGCTGTCCTGGGCCACCACCTGCGCCCACCCGACGATCGAGTTCAGCTCGTCGACTGCACCGTAGGCCTGCACGAGCGGGTCGAGCTTCGAGACCCGGGACAGGTCACCGAGCGACGTCTCCCCCGCGTCGCCGCCGCGCGTGTAGATCCGCGTCAGGCGGACGGGCTCGTCAGGGCGCCGGGGCATTCGTCCGTTGCTCGAGGATCGCGCGCGCAATCACGAGTCGCTGGATCTCGCTCGTGCCCTCGTAGATCTCGGTGATCTTCGCGTCGCGGTAGTAGCGCTCCACCGGGAACTCCTTCGTGTAGCCGTACCCACCGAGCACCTGAATCGCCTCGGCCGTCTGCCGGCGTGCCATCTCCGAGGCGAAGAGCTTCGCCTTCGCGCCCGCTTCGGTGTGTGGGCGGCCCTGCGCCTTCAGCCACGCAGCACGCAGGGTGAGCAGGCGCGCCGCGTCGATCTCCATCGACATGTCGGCGAGCTTGTGCTGGATCGCCTGGAACTCGGAGATCGGATGACCGAACGCCTCGCGCTCCTTCGCATAACGGCGCGCGACGTCGTAGGCCGCCTGGGCGATTCCGACGGCCTGCGCGGCGATCCCGATCCGTCCGCCGTCGAGCGTCGCCATCGCGATGCGGAACCCGCGGTTGAGCTCACCGAGCAACCGATCCGCCTCGACGTGCGTATCGATGGCGATGTCGTTCGTCACCGACGAGTTGAGCCCGAGCTTCTCCTCCGTGCGCGTGATCGTGATCTGGTTCGTGTCGACGACGAACGCCGACACGCCGCGGGCGCTCTTCGTTTCCAGGTCCGTGCGCGCGAAGAGCAGCACCGTCCCGCCGAACGCTGCGTTCGTGATCCATTGCTTCGCGCCGTTCACGTGCCAGCCGGTCCCGTCCGGGGTCGCACTGGTGACGAGCGCGCCCGCGTCGGACCCGGAGCCGGGCTCGGTGAGCGCGAAGCAGCCGACGGCCTCGCCGCGTGCGAGCTGGGGCACGAACCGAGAGCATTGCTCGTCGGTCCCGAACTGCAGCAGCGGCAACGTGCACGCCGACGTGTGGACGGCAACCGTGACGCCGACGCCGGCGTCCGCGCGCGACAGCTCCTCGAGCACGAGGATGTACGACACGAAGTCCGCGCCGGCGCCGCCGTACTCCTCGGGCACGCAGACACCCATGAGCCCGAGCTCGCCGAGCTGGGCGAGCAGCTCACGCGGGAAGCCGTGGGCCCGGTCCCAGTCCGACGCGAACGGCTCGATCTCGGCGGCCGCGAACTCACGGGCGAGAGACTGGATCTCCCTCTGCTCCGACGTCAGCTCGAAGTTCACGGCGGGCAGACTATCCGCATGAGACCGGCCGCGATCGTAATCGTTCTGCTGTCGCTGACGGCCTGCGGCGGCCATTCGACTGCCTCACCGGCGAACGTCGTCCGCGCCTGGAGCGCAGCGCTCGACCGCAACGACAACGAAGCCGCCGGCCGTCTCTTCGCCGACGCCGCCCAGGTGATCCAGAACAGCACGCTGACGACGCTCCCGACCCACGCCGACGCGGTGCAGTGGAACTCGCTCCTCCCGTGCGGCGGGCAGATCACGTCGCTGCAGCTCCGCGGCACCGACCAGGTGGTGGCGGTCTTCAAGCTCGAGGAGCGCCCCGAGCACCGCTGCGACGCCCCCGGCAGCCAGGCGGCGGCGCTCTTCGAGGTCCACGACGGGAAGATCGTCGTCTGGCATCAGACCGACGTGCCGGCCTCGGCGACGCCGAGCGAGCTCGCCTAGCCGGCGCGGCTCAGACCTTCAGCTCAGGCTCGAGCTTGTACCCGACGCCGAAGCGCGTCTGGATGAAGGAGTGCTGCGAGGCGTTTCGGTCGACCTTCTGGCGCAGTCGCCGCACGAAGACGTCGACGGTGCGGTCGCGGTGAGTCTCGCGCCTCCCCCAGACCTTCTGCAGGAGCTCGTCGCGTGTGACGACACGCCCGCGGTCGAGGGCCAGCGTGTACAGCAGCTTGAACTCCGTCGGCGTCAGGTCTGCGCTCTTGCCGTCGACGAAGGCCTGCACCTCTCGCGGGTCGATCCGCAGCTCCTCGATCTCGATCGCGTCGCCGCGCTGCTCGTCCTGCGGCCGGACGCCGCGTCGCGCTGCCGCGCCGACGCGCGCCACGAGCTCGCGCATCGAGAACGGCTTCACGAGGTAGTCGTCGGCACCGATCTCGAGCGCATGCACACGATCGTGCTCGGTCCCTCGTGCAGAGACGACCACGATCGGCGTGCCGATCCCCTCCGCGCGCGCGGTTTCGATCAGCTTCCAGCCGTCGAGCTCGGGCAACATCAGATCCAGCACGCAGACATCGGGGTTCTCGAAGCGAAGCCGCGCCAGGCCGAGCTCGCCGCGACCGACGACGAGTGGGTCGTACCCGGCTGCGACCAGATGCTTGGCCATCCCGTCCGCGATCACGTTGTCGTCCTCGACGATCAGGATCTTGGCCACGCCCGTACGATAGTCCCGAGGGGTGTCGTGTCCCGGTTTCGGAATGGTGACGATCTGGTGTATGACCGCAGCTTCGACGAGCTCCGCACGGGCTTCACGGCCGCGGTCTCACACGAGCTGAGGACGCCGCTCGCCCGCATTCTCGCCCTCCTCGACTCTGCCGACCTGCCGGACGCCGACGTGCCCGCCCTGATCGAGCAGGCCAAGGCCGAGGTCGAGAACGCCGGCACGCTGATCGACGAGATCCTCTTTCTCTCCGAGCTCGAGAGCGGCAAGGAGGTCGTCTCCCTCGGGCACACGGCCGCCGTGCCGGTGCTGCAAGAGGTCCTCGACGGCCTCGGCGACGCAGCCGTCCGCGCAGGCGTCTCTCTGACGGTCGCAGGCGACGAGAGCGTCGAGGTGCCGTTGCGGCCGCGCATGCTGCGAGTCGTCGCCGAGAACCTCGCCGAGAACGCCATTCGCTATGCCGGCCACGGCACGAACTTCTCCTTCAACGTCGCTCGCGCCGGCGACTTCGCTCTGCTCAACGCGGCCGACGACGGACACGGCGTCGACGACGCGACGCTGCCGCGTCTGTTCGAGCGGTTCTACCGGGCCGATGCGGCCCGCACCACACGCGGCACAGGCCTGGGCCTCGCGATCGTGAAGCACGTCGTCGTCGCTGCCGGCGGTGACATCGAGGCCGACAGCGCGCTCGGTCGCGGGCTTCGGATCCGCATCACCTTCCCCGGCTAGAGAAAAGGGCGCCCGGGGGCGCCCTTTTCTCGAGTACGAGACGTTCCGTCCTGCCTACGTGTGGATCTGCTTGAGCGTCTTCTCGGCGGCGACGACGACCGCCTTCACCGTCGAGAGCTTGGCGAAGATCAGCTTCGCGGCGTACTGCGGGCTTTGACCCTGGGTCAGCGCCCAGAAGATCATCTTCCGCAGCTCCGCAGCGTGCGGGGTCGTCTTGTGCACGACCACATACGTGTAGGTGCTGATCGGGTAGGCGAGCGGAGCCGACTTCGGCGGGTTCACGATGTGCATCTCGTTGTTCGCCGGCACCTTCGGGTAAGCCAGCGCAGCCGCCTCGATCCGCCGCAGGCTCGGGTAGAGGAACTTCCCGGCCGCGTTCCGGACGGCCGCGAAGTGCAGATGGTTGCTGATCGCATACGCGATGTCGTTGTAGCCGATCGCGCCCGAGGTCCGAGAGACGAGGCCTGCCACCCCGCTCGAGCCCTTGGCCCCCTGACCCGCCGGGAACGCCGGCTGGGTCGAGACGCCGATCTTGGTCTTCCACGTCCCGTTCACGGCGGACAGATAGTCGGTGAACGCATACGACGTCCCCGAGCCGTCCGAGCGGAAGACCGGCGTGATCGTCAGGTCGGGCAGGTTCGCGCCCTTGTTCAGCCCCGCGATCGCGGGATCGTTCCACTTCGTGATCTGCCCGAGGAAGATCTTCGAGATCGTCGCGCCGTCCAACTTGAGGTGGACCGGGGCACCCGGAACGTTGTAGAACACCGACACCGCGGAGAGAGCCCAGGGAATCTGCAGGCAATCCGCACACGCGGACTGCTGCGCCGGGTTCAAGGGAGCATCGGAGGCGCCGAAGTCGACCTGCTTGTTCGAGATCGCCTGGATCCCTGCACCCGACCCGACGGCCGAGTACTGCACGGAGTACCCGAACGCCGATCCGAGCGCGGGCGTCCAGACGGACACCAGCGGAGCGACGAACGTGCTCCCGGCGCCGGTGATCGTCGTGTCGGTGCTTTTCGCGCCCGCGGCTGCGACCGCGAGGAGCGCAAGCACACAAGCTGCGATGAGGGCGAGCCCTCTTTTCATTGAACCTCTCCTTGTCCCTGGGGGTGTTCCGTTTGGCTGGCTGACGCTGCCATTGCACCCCGGATCACGCCGCCCGTGGGCAGACGCCGTGTGTCAGCTGGGTGACGGAGTGGTTAACGCCGAATCAGCGTGAGAGACCGAGCTTGCGGCGCTGGCGCTCGAGCAGCAGCCGCGCGACGAGGCTCGTCACGAGCACGAACATGATCAGCACGAAGGCGGCAGCCCACGCCTGCTGGTGCAGGTTGGGATCGGCCGACTCCGAGTACTGGAAGATCGTGAGCGGGATCGACTGCATGGACTGCGTCGGGTTCGTGGTGATCAACTGGCCCGCGATCGCGCAGGTGAAGAGCAGCGGTGCCGTTTCGCCGGCCGCCCGCGCGATCGCGAGCGTGGTCCCGGTGAGGATGCCGCCGAACGACGTCGGCAGGACCACGCGGAGCACGGTCTGCCACTTCGACACCCCGAGCGCATAGCTCGCCTCGCGGAGGTGGTTCGGCAGGAGAGCGAGCACCTCCATCGTGGAGCGCGCGACCAGCGGCAGCATGATGATCGCGAGCGCGCAGCCGGCGGCGATCGCGCTCTGGTGGCCGCCGAGGCCGAGCAACGGCGTCTTCGACTGCACGGCGACCGTGTAGACGAAGATGCCGATCACGATCGACGGGAAGCCGTTGAGCACGTCGAGCCACAGCCGGATCTGCCGCGAGATCGGGGCGTTGGCGAACTCGCTCACGTAGATGGCGGTCAAGATTCCGAAGGGCAGTGCGATCAGGGTCGCGATGCTGACGATGATCAGCGAGCCGATGATCGCGGGCGCGATTCCGCCGCCCGCCTGTCCGAACGGCGGCGGCCCCTTCGTGAAGAAGTCCAGATTCAGGGCGCCGAGCGCGCGGCTGCCGACAGCCCAGACGACCGCCGCGAGCACGGCGATGGCGAGGCCCGCGGCGATCACGGCCAGGCCTTCCGCGACCTTGTTGGCGAGCAGCCGCCGGCGCGAACGGCCCGTCGCCTTGAGGCTGAGGGGAGGCTGGCTCACTTGCCCACCTTCGAGACCTCGAAGCGCTTGATGATCAGCTGCGCACCGAGGTTGGTCAGGAACGTGATCACGAGCAGGATGAACGCCAGATAGATCAGCGACGCAATCTGGATGTTCGAGACCGCGCCCTGGTACTGGTTCGCGACCCGGCTCGCGATCGTGTCGCCCGGCTCGAAGATCGAGCGGTGAAGCGGGATGAAGTTGCCGATCACCTGCGTGACCGCGATCGCCTCGCCGAGCGCCCGTCCGAGCCCGAGCACGATCGCAGCGACGACGCCGCCGCGCACCGACGGCACGACGACCGTCCTCACCATCTCCCAGCGAGTCGCGCCGAGCCCGATCGATCCCTCCTCGAGCTCGGTGGGCACGCTGATGAAGAGCTCCCGGCAGATCGACGTGATGATCGGGATCGCCATGATCGTCAGCACGATGATGGCGCTGAAGACCGTGGACTCGATCTTGTCCTGGCCGTTCGAGAAGATGGGGATCCAGCCGAGGATCGAGCTGATGAACGGCTGCACGTGCTGGGCGTTGAACGGCGCGAGCACGTAGATGCCCCACAGGCCGATGACGACGCTCGGGACCGCTGCGAGCATGTCCACGAGCGTCCCGATCGGCGCCCTCACCGCCGGCGGGGCCAACTCGCTCAGGAAGAGGCCGATCGCGATCGAGAGCGGAGCGGCGAGCAGCATGGCGCCGAAGGACGTGACGATCGTTCCGATGATGAAGTCACGAGCGCCGAACTCGTTCAGGACCGCGTTCCATTGGTTGTGCCAGAGAAAGCTGAGGTGGTACGCCTTCATCGCGGGCCACGCGCCCTCTGCGACGCGCCAGATGATCGCGAAGACGACGACCACGCCGATCAGCGCGGCCGCCGCGGTGAGGCCGTAGAGGAGCCCGTCGCCGATGCGGTCGCCGAGCCCGCGGGTCCGCCGCAGACTGCCCGAGGCCGAGATCGATGCCGCTTCCACGGCGGCAGCATTCCACCCGCCGTGCCGCCTCGCGGCCGCCGTCACCACTCCGAAACATGACGTTCACATCTTGTGTACCCTCGCGCCCGCGCGGCACCGGGAGACTCCTCGGGTGACCACCATGGGCTCGCCTCAGAACCAGCAGCGGCGGACGGCGTCGATCGGGGTGGCCGCACCGCCGTCTGCTGCGAACGTCAGTCGCGAGGTCGTTTTCGACATCCAGGACCTGGCCGTGCACTACGGCAAGGCACCGGCTGTCAAGGACGTCGGCCTGCAGATCCACCGGCACGCGATCACGGCGCTGATCGGCCCGTCCGGCTGCGGCAAATCGACGGTGCTGCGCTGCCTCAACCGCATGAACGACCTCGTGTCGAGCGCACGGGTCGACGGCAAGGTCATGTACCACGGCGTCGACCTCTACGGCGACGGCGTCGACCCGATCGAGGTGCGACGCCGAATCGGCATGGTGTTCCAGCGCCCGAACCCGTTCCCGAAGTCGATCTACGACAACGTCGCCTACGGCCTCCGGATCCTCGGGATGCGGGACAACCTCGACGACCGTGTCGAGCAGGCGCTCAAAGGCGCCGCCCTCTGGGACGAGGTGAAGAGTCGTCTCAAGCGCTCCGCGCTCGGGCTCTCCGGCGGACAGCAGCAGCGCCTCTGCATCGCACGCGCGATCGCCGTCCAGCCCGACGTGATCCTGCTGGACGAGCCGGCCTCGGCTCTCGACCCGATCTCGACCTCGGCGATCGAGGACCTGATGCACGAGCTGAAGCAGGAGTACACACTTGTGATCGTGACCCACAACATGCAGCAGGCAGCCCGCGTCGCCGAGATGACCGCCTTCTTCAGCCTCGACGTGAAGGAGGACGGCTCTCGCCACGGCATCCTGGTGGAGTACGACGCGACCGAGAAGATCTTCACCCAGCCGTCCGACGAGCGGACGGAGGGCTACGTGACCGGGCGCTTCGGCTAGGCCCATGCGCATCTCGTTCACCGAGCAGCTCGGGCAACTCGAAGCCTCGCTGCAGGAAGAGGGAGACCTCGTTCTGCGCGCGCTCCGCTCAGCGCTCAACGCGCTCGCCCGCGGCGACGAGGAGCTCGCCGACGAGGTGATCAGCTTCGACGACGAGGTCGACCGCCGCTACGTCGCGATCGAGGAGGGCGTGCAGTCCCTGCTCGCGACGCAGACGCCGGTGGCGGCCGATCTCCGGCTCGTGCTCGCGGTGCTCCGCGTCAACCTGCATCTCGAGCGCATGGCCGACTACTGCGTGACGGTCGCCAAGCTGACCAAGCTGATGGGGAACCTGAACGTCTCCGACCAGGCGATCGCGGGCTCCATCGAGGACATGGGGCAGCGGGCCGAGCAGATGATCAGGGTCGCACTCGACTCGTTCGCCGCCCGCGACCAGGACAAGGCGCTGACGCTCGTCGAGCTGGACGAGCTGATCGACCGGGCGAACCGAAACGCGACCGAGGACGTGCTCTCGCTGGGCGACTCGCCCGAGGAGCGCGAATACGGCCTGCGCATGCTCGTCGTGTCACGGTGCGTGGAGCGGATCGGGGATCACGCGGTCGACATCGGGGAGCAGGTCGTGTATCTGGTCTCCGGTGAGTTCCGTGAGTTCAGCGACGCCTCCCACCCCGCCTAGCAGAGAACCAGGCGTCGTAGACGCCACTCGGCGCACGCGCCTCGCCAACGAGCGCACGTACCTCGCGTGGTGGCGGACGGGACTGGCCTCGCTCGCGGTCGCGGTCGGAGTCGGCCGCATCGCCCCGGAGGTCTCCAACGTCACCCCCTGGCCCTACGAGGTGCTCGGGGTCGCGTTCGGCGTGCTCGCGATCGTCTTCATGTGGACCGGGTACCGGCGGGCCACCTCGGTGGAGGCCGCGCTCGACCGCGGCGAGTTCGCGCCGCTCGGCCGGGACGTGCCGTTGCTGCTCGCGGTCTTCGGCGGCGTGCTCGCCGTCGCCACGATCGTCGTGATCCTGTTCGACCGGTAGCCGAGGCTTCTAAGTGACGAAGTACACGGAGCAGGCGAGGCCGGCTGCGAAGCAGTAGATCGCGAACGGCATCAGCGTGTACTTCTCGAAGTAGCGCATCAGCAGCTTCACGGCCAGGAAGGCGGCCCCGGCGGAGAACAGCGCGGCGACGAGCGCCTGGCCGCGCACGCCGTTGCCGGCCGACCCGAACAGCTCGGGCAGTTTCAGCACCGCGGCTGCGCCGATGATCGGGGTCGCGAGGAGGAACGCAAACCGTGCCGCGTCCTTGTGCGACAGACCGACGAGCAGGCCTCCTGCCATCGTCGCGCCGGAGCGGGAAAAGCCGGGAATCAACGCGATCGCCTGCACCGCGCCGACGAAGAACGACCCTCGCCACGAAACCGTCTTCGCAATGCGTGCGTCGTCGTCCGAGTCCGTGATCGGCGCGCGCCGGCGCAGCAGCTCCGCGCCGAAGAGAAGCACCCCGTTCAACATCAGGAAGACAGCAGCGGAGGTCGGCGAGGCGAAGACCTTGCGCAGCGAGTCCTGCAGAGCCAGACCGAGGACGCCGGCCGGGATCGTCCCGACGACGAGCAGCCACCCCAGTCTCGCGTCCGTGTCGTCGCCCGCGATCTCGCGGTCTCGCAACGACCGGCCGAGGCCCTTGAAGATCCGCATCCAGTCGTGCCGGAAGAAGAGGAACAGGACGATCGCAGTCGCCAGATGAGTGGCGATCAGGAACGTGAGGAAGTACTTGTCGTTCTGATGGATGTTCCACCCGAGGAGCTTCGGGAGGATGACGCTGTGCCCGAGGCTCGAGACGGGAAAGAGCTCCGAGACGCCCTGCAGCAGCCCCAGGAGGATCGCCTGGGGGTAGGTGATCAGCGCGGTCGCGATCACGTCGTCGAGGCGCGCTTCGGCCCCGACCGAAACCACGCGAAC
This sequence comes from uncultured Thermoleophilia bacterium, assembly GCA_963821575.1. Taxonomy (GTDB): domain Bacteria; phylum Actinomycetota; class Thermoleophilia; order Gaiellales; family Gaiellaceae; genus PALSA-600. The sequence goes on along the minus strand of CAWGEJ010000006.1, from coordinate 817,938 downwards.
GCGAAACAGGCGAGCCCGAGCAGGAAGGCGGCGATGCCGTGCTTCGTGTGGTGGTGGCCGGATCCAGCCTGGTGTCCGGGGAAGAAGCTGGGCAGCGACCTGGCAGGCTCGACCCAGTAGACGACCGCGATTGCGATCAGGACGATGCCGGCCACGACGGCGAGCCAAACGAGCAGGCGATCTCTTTGCATCGCGCGTACAATAGGGACTGAACGCCCGGGCCGAGTCGGTCACCAGGTCGACACCCACCGTTCAGACCGTTTCGTAAGGATGGATCGCCTTGGCCACAATCGCCCGACCGCACGCTGAGACCGGCTACGCCACGCTCCTCAACCGGGAGTTGTCGCAGGTCGACCTGATGCGGCGCGTGCTCGAGCTCGCCGCCGATCCCAACGAGCCGCTGCTCGAACGGGTGAAGTTCTGCGGGATCGTCTCCTCGATTCTCGACGAGTTCTTCATGGTGAGGGTCGGCGGGCTGCAGGATCAGGTCCTCTCCGGCCTCGCCGTGCGCTCGCCGGACGGCCGGACACCGCAGCAGGCGCTCGCCGAGATCAGGAGCAGCGTGCTCGATCTCGTGACGGCCCAGTCGACGCTGTGGCGCGACAACCTCTGCCCCGCGCTCGCCGCCGAAGGGGTCCTGGTCGGCGGCGTCGAAGACGCGACGGAGGCAGAGCGCGCCGAGTTGGAGCACGTCTTCGCGCGTCAGATCTTCCCGGTCCTGACGCCGCTCGCCGTCGGGCCCGGACAGCCGTTCCCGTACATCTCGGGACTGTCCCTCAGCCTCGGGCTGCTCGTCCGCGATCCCGAGGCGGGCGAGGAGCGGTTCGCGCGGGTCAAGGTGCCGGAGGGCCTCGATCGCTTCGTCGCGATCGGCACCCGCGGCCTCCGGATCCCACTCGAGTCCGTGCTCTCCCATTTCCTGCCGCGTCTGTTCCCCGAGATGGAGGTCGTGCAGCGCGCGTTGTTCCGCCTGACCCGCGACGGCGACACCGAGATCTCGGACGACGCCGACGACCTGCTCGAGGCCGTCGAGTCCGACCTCCGCAAGCGCCGTTTTGGGGCCGTCGTGCGCATGGAGGTGTCCGGTTCGATCTCGCGCGACATGCTCACACGGCTCACCGAGCGCCTCGGCATCGCCTCGGACCAGGTCTATGCGGTTCGCGGGCTGCTCGATCTCGCCGACGTGATGCAGCTCTATTCGGTCGACCGTCCCGACCTGAAGTACCCCCCGTGGCTCCCGTTCACGCAGCGGCGCCTGGCGGTGTCGGAGGACGAATTGTTCGACGAGATCGCCCGCCGCGACATCGTCGTCCAGCACCCGTACGACTCGTTCGGAACGAGCGTCGAGGCGTTCCTGCTGGCAGCCGCGGCAGACCCACAGGTCGTGGCGGTGAAGACGACGGTGTATCGGACGAGCGACGACTCCGCGATCGCGCCGTCGCTGATCAAGGCGTCGGAGAACGGCAAGCAGGTCGTCTGCATCGTCGAGCTGAAGGCTCGGTTCGACGAGCGGCGCAACATCGATTGGGCGCGCGCACTGGAAGAGGCAGGCGTGCACGTCGTCTACGGCTTCCCCGACATGAAGATCCACGCCAAGACGACACTCGTCGTTCGGCGCGAAGGTGACGAGCTCCGTCGCTACGTGCACATCGGCACCGGCAACTACCACGCGACGACGGCCCGCATCTACGAGGACGTCGGCGTGTTCACGGCCGACCCACAGATCGGCGAGGACCTCGCCGATCTCTTCAACTTCGTGACCGGCTTCGGCCGGCCGCAGCGATTCCGCAGGCTGCTCGTCTCGCCGTTCAACCTTCGCAAGACGCTGATCGAGCGGATCAAGGAAGTGGCGGGCGCGGCCGCAGCCGGCAAGCACGCCCGGATCCGGATCAAGTGCAACAGCCTGACTCACCCGGAGGTGATCGAGGAGCTCTACCGGGCCTCGCAGGCCGGCGTGCACATCGACTGCATCGTTCGGGCGAATTGCAGCCTCGTTCCCGGGCTTCCGGGGCTGAGCGACAACATCAAAGTGCGATCCGTGCTCGGCCGGTTCCTCGAGCACAGCCGCCTCTACTGCTTCGAAGCGGACGACCGCCGCGACTACCTTCTCGGCAGCGCAGATCTGATGCCTCGCAATCTCGATCACCGCATCGAGGTCGTCATGCCCGTCGAGGACACACAGGTGCGAAACGAGCTCGAGTCGATCTTCAAGGCGCTCCTCGCCGACAACTCCCAGGCCTGGGAGCTCCAGTCGAGCGGCACCTGGAAGCGCATCTCGCCGAAGAAGAGCGAGCGCCGCCGCACCGCGCAGGCGACCTTCATGCGCAGGCGCGAGCGGGCACGCCGGCTCACCCGCTCGCGGTAACCAATTCGTCACGACCAGGCAGGTCGCGCCGTCGTGTGGGGTCGTCACTATGTCCGGCGGATGGTCGGGGTGATCGACGTCGGCTCGAACACCGTGCGGCTCGTCGTCGCGCGCGGCGGCCGCCAGGTGCTGTCGCGTCGGCAGATGCTGCATCTCGGCGCAGACGTCGAGCTGCTCGGCTCCATCCCACCCGAGAAGCTCAGGGCCGCGGCGCGGCTCGTCGGCGACTATGCAGAGATCGCGCGGGAAGCAGGTGCGGTCGACCTCGCGGTGCTGATCACGAGCCCGGGCCGGCAGGCGGCGAACGGCGACGAGCTGCTCGACGTGCTCGCGGCGGCAGGGCGCTGCTCGACGCGGATTCTCAGCGCGACCGAGGAGGCGCAGCTCGGCTTCAGGGGCGCCGTTCAGGTCGCCGACCCGTCGCCGCGGAGCCGCGTTGCCGTCATCGACGTCGGAGGCGGCTCCGCGCAGGTCGTCGTCGGCACGAGGCGGGGCGGCCTCGAGTGGCTGCGCTCGATCGACCTCGGCTCTCAGCGGCTCACGAGCAGGCTGCTCCACGACGACCCTCCCGGGCAGGAGGCGATCGGCGCGGCACGAGCGGCGGCGGCCGGCTACCTCCACGAGTTTCATCCTCCCCAGCCCCAGCTCGGGCTCGCCGTCGGCGGCAGCGCACGCGCGCTCAGGCGGATCGTCGGGTCGAGCCTCGGGACCGACGAGCTCGAGGAAGCGCTCGAGCTGCTCGCCGAGCTGCCCGCGGCGCGCGATCTCGCACCGGTTCGGGATCGCCGTCGACCGCGTCGGCACGCTGCCGGCGGGTGCGGCGATCCTCGCCGAGCTGCAGGCCCGCGTCGGGGTCTCGTTGCGAGTCGTGCGCGGAGGCGTGCGCGAAGGCGCCCTGCTCGAGCTCGCGAATCGTCGCGCAGCCGCGTAGCCGGCGAGGCTAGCCCGCGGGTTTCTTCGGGCGGATCTCTTCGCGCAGCTCGAGGTCGGGGCCGAGGACGAAAACTGCGCCCTTCTTCCATTTCGGCGCCACGGGCACGACCGAATCGAGACCGCCGTGACCGCACACGACGACGTCGCGGCCCGCGAGTGAGCGAACGAGCGCAGTCCCCTCCTGCCACTGGCGCTCCTCGCCCAGCTCGTCGCGAACGTCGATCTCCAGGCCGAGCGCACGCGCGAGCGGCTGGACCGTCTCGAGGCACCGAAGGTACGGGCTCGTCAGGATCGCCTCGATCGTGAAGGGCGCGAGGCGCTCGACCAGCTTGCGCGCATCCCGGCGGCCACGCTCGTCGAGCGGCCGCTTCCGGTCGTCGCCCTCCCACAGCAGCCGGTCGCCTGCCGAAGCATGCCTCAGGAGCAGGAGCGGCATCAGCGAAGCGCCTTGCGGCCACGGTCGAGCACCGCGGCCAGGGCCTCCGGGTAGCGGCGCCGCTGCTCGGCCCGCCGCGCGCGCTCGTGCGCGATCATGCGCCCGGCGGCGATCGCCGTGCGCGCGCGCGCGAGCTTGCGCAGCGTCGCCTCCGCGACGACAGCGTCCTGGTGCTCTCCGACCACGTCCTGAAACTCCTTCAGAGCCTCGACGTACCGCTCGAGCCGTTTGGTCGTTCGGCCGGTCGCGACAAGCTCTGCTCCGTAGCGTGCGCGTTTCGCCCTGATCCGCAAGGCGTGCAGGTCGGCGTCGGCCGGGTCGGGTGCGAGCTGCTTCGCTGCCCGGCGAAGATGCTGAAGGCTGGCAGCCGCGAGCTCACGAGGATCGAGATTCGACTCCACGTCGGCGAGCGCTGCGACGGAGACCGCGAACGAGTCGAGCAGCTCGAAGTACCGCTCGGACGCGAGCGCCTGGAGCAGATCCTCACGCAGGCGCGCGCGCTCGTCCTCGAGCAGCCCGACGAGCGTCTCGCCGCCCACCTGGTCACGATCGAGCGTGCGCACTTCGCTGCGGAGCCGCTCGATCAGCACGTCGTGATCGCGAACCGGCCCGAGCAGGCCGGCGAGCCACTTCAACTCGGCGGCGAGCGGGGCCAGGCGGTCGTCGAGCAAGCGCCTCGTCGCACGGATGACCGCGCGGCTGCGACGCGTGGCGACCCGATAGCGGTGCACGTCCTCGGCGTCGTCGCCGAGCCGGACACCGGGATCGTGGCCGCGGAGCTCGCGCAGCTGCTCGGCGAGCACCACCCGCAATAGCTCGATCACCGTCGAATCCTCCGCCGCCTGCAATTGCGGCGGCGCCGGCAGAACACGCAGCAGCTTCGGCGTGCCGTCCGACGTCTTCGCGCCCGCCCTTCGCAGCGTCCGGCCGAGCCGCTCCAGGTCGTCGTCGTCACCGTCGACGAGCTCGATCTCGACCTCTGCGAACCCACCGCTCGTGCGACCCGCATCGAGCACAGCGACCGAATCGAGCGTGACGTCGGCGATCGCCCGTCCATTGTCGGCGACGCGAACACCGGCTCGGCGGGTCCGCAGCGTCGCCACGGGCTCCAACCGTCCATGGCGCACGTGAGCGACGAGGAGCTCGGCGAGCTCCGCGGGGGGGCCGACGGGGCCGCCCAGAGCTTCCAGCTCGGCACGGGCGTTTCCGCCGCGGGGCAGCTTGAGCTGCCACCGCGACAAGCCGTTCTCGACACGCCGGCGCAACGTGATCCCCGCACCGGCGAGCGAGTGGTCGGGAGTGTCGTGATACGTCGACGTGAACAGGCGCGACTCCAGAGGCGTGCCCGGGAGGTCGGGCAGGGTGAATCCCTCCTCCAGGTCGAGCTTCAGCTCCCGTTCGACGAACGTCCGCATCCAGGACAGATCGTAGGCGCGGCGGTCATGGTGTGCGCGGCAGACCGGCCCGGGGATTGATGTCCCCCACCGCCCCGGGCCTGTCCCGCCGCGTTCCCCAGGCAACCCGCATCGGGCCCACCGCGTGCAGAGCGCGATTCGCGTCGTCGCCGCGACGATAGGCCCGGCGGCGGCGGCCCGGGGTTACAGAACGGAGACGATCCCGGGTCGAATCGGCCGTCACCCCTTCACAAGACGGCCCTGGGCGAGGACGATGGCGGCGATGAGCACCTTCGCGGTCATCGCCCACCGCGCCACGCCGACGAACACCCGGCTCGGCGGCGTCCTGACCCCGGCGCAGGCGCTGGCGCGGCTCGGTCCGGGAGACGTCGCCCTGGGGCGCCTCGACGTCCTCGAGTCCCTCGACGGCGTCGAGCCCGGGCTCTGGGCCCTCGATCGCCTTGCCGCGACCGGCGTGTCGGTGCTCAACGGCCGTCGCACGCTCGTCGCGGCGCACGACAAGCTCACGACGGCCCACGCGTTGTTCGACGCCGGCGTGCCACACCCGCGCACGCTGCACGTCGCGCCGTGGCTGCCTGAGCCGGAGCTCGAGCCACCGCTCGTCTTCAAGCCGCGCTTCGGCTCCTGGGGGCGGGATGTGATCCGCTGCGACGACGACGAGGCGATCGATCGCACGCGGGAGTATCTCGAGACTCGACCGTGGTACCACGCGACGGGCGCTCTCGCGCAGAAACTGGTCGCTCCTCGCGGCTTCGACCTGCGTATGGTGATCGCCGGCGACCAGGTTATCGGTGCGGTCAGACGCATCGCCGCAGACGGAGAATGGCGGACCAACGTCGCGCTCGGCGCGCGCCGCGAGCCCGTGCGGCCGACGACGGATGCCTGCGAGATCGCGGTCGCAGCCGCAAGCGCCGTCGACGGCGCGCTCGTCGGGGTCGACCTGTTGCCCGCCGACGCCGGCACCTGGGTCGTGCTGGAGGTGAACGGAGCCGTCGACTTCACGAGCGCGTATTCACTCGAAGACGACGTCTTCGCGGCGGCCGCGGCCGCGATGCTTGCGGTACCGCGCGAGCCAAGTGCGCTGGTCGTCTAGTACGTGTAGAAGCCGCGGCCCGACTTGCGGCCGAGGCGGCCCGCCTGGACGTACCGGCGCAACAGCGGGCAGGGTGCGTACTTCTGGTCGCCGAGCCCACGCTGGAGGACCTCCATGATCGCGACGCACGTGTCGAGCCCGATCAGGTCGGCGAGCGCTAGCGGCCCCATCGGGTGGGCAAAGCCGAGCTTCGCGACCGTGTCGATCGCCTCCGGCTCGGCGACGCCCTCCATCAGCGCGTAGGCGGCCTCGTTGATGAACGGCATCAGGATCCGGTTCGAGACGAAGCCGGGGAAGTCGTTCACCTCGGCCGGCTCCTTCCCGAGCTCGCGCGCAAGCTCGATGATCGCTGCGGCGGTCTCGTCGGACGTCTGCACGGCGCGGATCACCTCGACGAGCGAGAGCACCGGGACGGGATTGAAGAAATGCATGCCGATCACCTGCTGCGGCCGGTTCGTTGCCGCGGCAAGCGAGGTGATCGGAATCGAGCTCGTGTTCGAGGCGAGGATCGCGCCGTCGGGCAGGAGCGCATCGGCGCGCCTGAAGAGCTCCTCCTTCGCCGCCGGGTCCTCGGTGATCGCCTCGATCATCAACTCTGCGGGCACGAGCTCATCCGCCTGCTCGACCCGCGCGAGCGTGCCTTCGACATCGGCGTCGAGCCTGCCGAGGCTCTTGCGCATCGCGGCCAGGCCCTTCTCGACCGCCCCCGGGAACGGGTCGTGCAAGGCGACGCGCCGGCCCGACGCGGCGACGACCTGCGCGATCCCGGCACCCATCTGGCCGGCCCCGACGACGAGAACGTGCTCGAACTTCACGGCGAAGCAGCCTACCCTTCGTCTCGTGAGGATCAGACCCGCAACCGACGGTGACGCCGAAGGCATTGCCCGCGTGCAGGAGCAGACCTGGCAGGCGGCCTATCGCCACGTCTTTCCCGCCGCCGAGCTCGACCGCGGCGGGTTCATCCGGCCGGAGCGCTGGCGGGACCGCATCGTACGGCCGCCCGCCGGCTGGACGACGCTGGTCGCCGAGCGCGACGGGGCGATCGCAGGCTTTGCGTCGGTCGGCCCGAGCCGCGACGAGCCGGCGGTCGGCGAGCTGTACGCGATCTACGTCGAGCCGCCCGCGTGGTCGACCGGGACCGGACGCGCGTTGATCGAGCAGGCGGAGGCAGAGCTGCGCATGGACTTCGACGAGGCGACGCTCTGGGTGCTCGAGGACAACCCGCGGGCACGGGCGTTCTACGAACGGGCCGGCTGGGCGCCCGACGGCGAGCGCAAGTCGGAGGTGCGCTGGGGCGTGCGCGCGCAGGAGGTGCGCTACCGCAAGTCCCTCACCGGAACCTGATTCGGCGAAGCCGAACCAGGTTCCCGAGTTCCTCGGCAGGCACTCACGAATCTGGTTCGCTGCGCGAATCAGATTCGAGCATGCCGTCGAGCAGCTCGCGGTCGTGCTCGTGCACCAGCAGCTCGCGGGCGTCCTCGAACGACGCCCAGCGCACCGCGTCGACCTCGTTCTGCGCGCGCGGCTCGTCCGTGCTCGTCATGCGGTAGTAGCGCACCTCTTTCGGGCCCTGCAGGACCGGGTAGCTCGTCGAGCCGACGAACGCGCCGAGCTCGCAGCGGAGGCCCGTCTCCTCCTCGACCTCGCGCACCGCGCCGTCTTCCCAGGATTCGCCGTCCTCGAGCTTGCCCTTCGGAAACGACCAGTCGTCGTACTTCGGGCGGTGCACGAGGAGCACCGCGCCGTCGCGAACGACGATCCCGCCCGCTGCCCGGACGACGACGCTCAAACCTCGATCAGGAGAGCGTCGCCCTGACCGCCGCCCGAGCAGATCGCCGCCAGGCCGAGACCGCCGCCCGAGCGGCGCAGCTCGTGCACCATCGTCGCGACGAGGCGACCGCCGGATGCCCCGATCGGATGGCCGAGGGCGATCGCGCCGCCGTTCGCATTCACGATCGCCTCGTCTGCGCCGAGAAGCTTCGTCGAGTTCGCGGCCACCGCGGCGAACGCCTCGTTGATCTCGACCCGTTGCACATCGTCGATCGTCTTCCCGGCACGCTCGAGCGCCTGCGCGCCCGCGTTCGCCGGTGTGCGTGCGAGGTAGGCGAAGTCGTCGGCGACGAAGCCCTGTGCGACGATCGTCGCGAGCGGCTCGAGACCTCGCTTCGCGGCCCATTCCTCGGAGCAGACGATCACACAGCTCGCGCCGTCGTTGACACCCGGCGCGTTGCCCGCGGTCGTCGTCCCTGCCGGGTCGAAGACCGGCTGGAGGGCGGCGAGCTTCTCGACCGTCGTGTCGCGGCGGATGCTCTCGTCCGCGCTCACATCGCCGACCGCCACGATCTCGTCGTCGAACCGACCCGCGTCCTGCGCCGTAGCGGCGCGCTCGTGCGACCGTGCCGCCCACGCGTCCTGCGTCTCTCGGGAGATGCCCAGCTCGCGGGCAACCTGCGAGTTCTGCACCACCATGTGCAGCTGGTCGAACGTCGACGTGAGCCCGTCGTAGACCATCGAGTCGAGCAGCTCTCCGTTGCCGAGCCGATACCCGAAGCGCCCATTCTTCAGGAGATACGGCGCGTTGCTCATCGACTCCATGCCGCCGGTGACGACGACGTCGACGTCGCCGGCGCGAATCATCGTGTCCGCGATCTCGATCGCGCGGATCGACGATGCGCACACCTTGTTGATCGTGTCCGACGGCGTCTCCTTCGGCAGTCCCGCCGCGATCGCCGCCTGGCGTGCAGGCGCCTGGCCCGCGCCGGCCTGGAGCACCTGTCCCATGATCACGTACTGCGGCTCCTGCGGCTCGAGGCCGATCCGGTCGAGCGCCGCCTTGATCGCGACGCCGCCGAGCGCCGTCGCCTCGTAGGCTGCGAGCCCGCCGCCGAGCTTCCCGAACGGCGTGCGGACGGCGCTGACGATGACGCTCCGTCCCGACATCAGCGAACGAAGGACCGATCGGGGGTCAGCTGCCGTGCGAAGGCGACGACCAGCCTGATGATCGACTCCACGTCGTCGAGGTCGCAGATCTCGTTCGGGCTGTGCAGATAGCGCGTCGGGATCGAGAGCAGCGCGGTCGGAATCCCGGCGCGGGCCGGGTGAATCTCGTCCGCATCGGTCGAGGAGATGCGCGTGTAGATCTCCCAGGCGTGTGGGATGCCTTCCGCCTCGGCGATCTCTCCCAGCAGCTCGGTGACGTGCTTGTTCATGGTCGGGCCACGGGCGATCATCGCGCCCATCCCCAGCTCGACCCGGCCGGCGCGCCGTGCATCGCCGCCAGGAACGTCGGTCGCGGGCGTCACGTCGATGACGACCGCGACCTGCGGCTCGAGGGCGAACGCGGCGGCACGCGCGCCGTACAGGCCGATCTCCTCCTGGACCGCGGCAACTGCGACGACGTCCACCTGCGCGTCGCCCGCCTCCGCAACGCGTCGAGCGGATTCGAGCGCGATGTACGCGCCGAGGCGATTGTCGAGTGACTTCGAGAGCAGCCGCTTGTTCGGCAGCTCGACCGGCGGTCCCGCCCACACCCCGACGTCGCCGACGCGCACCAGGCTCTCCGCCTCCTCGCGGCTCTTGGCGCCGATGTCGAGGTGCAGGTCGCTGAGCTCGAGCCTCGGCCGGTCACGCATCTGGTCCGGCTGAACTCGCTTGCGCGAGACCGCGCCGGGGATCCGCCCGTTGCGGGTCCGCAGCTCGATGCGCTGGCCGTGCAGCGTCTCGGCGGCGATGCCGCCCACCGTCGTGAATGAGAGCAGCCCACTCTCCTCGACGTTCGTGACGGCGATGCCGATCTCGTCGATATGGCCGACGATGGCGAGCGGTGCACCGCCGCTCACAGGGACACGCGCGAACGACGAGCCGAGCGTGTCGGACGTCACCTCCGCGAACGCCGAGGCGGCCTCCCGCCAGACGCCGGCGGGCTCCTCCTCGTGGCCCGACGGCCCGGAAGCGGTCAGGAGCGCGGTGAGAAGCTCGGGCGTGTCCATCGGCTTGCGCATTGAAGCAGGAGCGCTAACCTTCGCAGGAGATGAGCTCCTCGATTCCGACTGGGTGGGCATGGCGCAACGAGCGGGACGGGAGCCTGCGCGCCTAGAGCACGACGCGCCGACCAACCCGAACCGCTCCAACCGACGACCCGAGAGGGTCGTTTTTCATATCCGTGAACAGCACAACCGTCCTCAACACCGATCTGCTCACCCCGCTCGGGGCCTACCTCCACCTGCGCGGTGCGGGGCTCGGAGCGTTTCTGCTCGAGTCCGTCGAGCAGGGCCGCCTCGGGCGCTACTCGCTCGTGGGTTGCGGCGACCGTCTGGTCACGTTCGAGGAGGCCGAGGCGGTGGCCGAGCCCGTCGTCGGCTACCTCGGCTACGACCACGTCGCGAAGCTCGAGCCGACCGTGCCGCTGCCGGACGACGGCAGAGGATTGCCGGAGAGCCGGTTCGTCGTCGCCGACGTGCTCGTCCGGTTCGACCACGGGCGCTCGGTCGCGGAGGTGCTCGCGGGCGACCCGAGCCGGCTCGCCGCGCTGTTCGAGGGAACGGTGCCGCCGCTCCCGCCGGAGGCGCACGAGACCGGCGGCCCGACTCGGCGCCTGCCGGACCGGGCGGAGTACGAGCGCCGCGTCGAGCGGTGCAAGGAGCACATACGCGCCGGCGACGCATTCCAGATCGTCCTCTCCCAGCGCGCAGAGCGGCGCACCGGCGCCTCGGCACTCGCGGTCTACCGTTCACTGCGGCGGATCAACCCGTCTCCGTATCTCTTCCTGCTCGAGCTCGACGGCGTCGCGCTCGTCGGCTCCTCGCCGGAGACGCTCGTCCGCCTCGACGGCACACGCGCGTCGGTGAACCCGATCGCCGGGTCGACGAGCCCGGGAGACGGCGATGCGGAGCGGCTGCTCTCCTCGCAGAAAGACCGCGCCGAGCATGTGATGCTCGTCGATCTCGGCCGAAACGACCTCTCGCGCGTCTGCCTGCCGGGCACGGTGGAGGTGGCGCGGTTCCTGGAGGCGGAGCGGTTCTCGCACATCACCCATCTCGTCTCGGAGGTCGTCGGCGAGCTCGCTCCTGGGGTGTCGTCGTTCGACCTCCTGCGCGCGACGTTCCCCGCGGGCACGGTCTCCGGCGCACCGAAGGTTCGCGCGATGCAGATCATCTCGGAGCTCGAGGGGTACCGGCGCGGCCCGTACGCGGGCGCCGTGCTCTACTCGCTCCCCGGTGGGCCACTCGATGCCTGCATCGCGATCCGAACCGTCGTCCTGCACGACGGCGTCGCGCTGCTGCAGGCTGGAGCGGGCATCGTCGCGGACAGCGACCCGCGGGCCGAGCACGAGGAGTGCCTGCGCAAGCTCGCCGCGCTCGAGACGGCGATCAACCTCGCCGAAGCGGAGGGATGACCGTGCCCGGCGTCTTGCTGGTCGACAACTACGACTCGTTCACCTACAACCTCGCGCATCTCTTCGGCGAGCTCGGCGCGGAGGTGTCGGTGTATCGCAACGACGAGCTCACAGCCGACGAGGCGGCCGCCCTGGCACCGTCGCAGCTCGTGATCTCGCCGGGGCCCGGCCGCCCCGAGGATGCGGGCGCGACGCCGCAGATCCTGCAGCGGCTCTGCGAGCACGTCCCGACCCTGGGCGTGTGCCTCGGTCACCAGGCACTCGTGCAGGTCTTCGGCGGTCGGGTCGACCAGGCGCGGGAGCTCGTCCACGGCAAGGCCACGGTGGTCGAGCACGACGGCCGTGGGATCTTCGCCGGACTGCCCGACGACTTCCTCGCAGGCCGCTACCACTCTCTTGCCGTGACGTCGGTCCCCGACTGCTTCGAGATCTCGGCGACCGCTCCCGACGGCGAGGTGATGGCGGTTCGCCACCGGGAACTGCCGATCGACGGCGTGCAGTTCCATCCCGAGTCGGTGCTCACGCCCCTCGGCCGTGACATTGCCCGGAACTTCCTGCAGGGTGTCCGGGGATGATCCAGGACGCGCTCGCACGGTTGCTCGAAGGAGAGGATCTGAGCCGCGACGAGGCGCGCCGGGTGATGGACACGATCATGTCCGGGGAGGCGACGCCCGGCCAGATCGGCGGGTTTCTCGTCGCCCTCCGCCTGAAGGGCGAGACGGCCGAGGAGATCGCCGGCTCGGCCGAAGCGATGCGCGCTCACGCGATCACGGTGCATCCGAAGCGCGAGGATCTCGTCGACACCGCGGGCACGGGCGGCGACGGCGGCCGCACCTTCAACATCTCCACCGCCGCGGCGCTGCTCGCGGCGGCCGCCGGCGCCGGCGTCGCGAAGCACGGCAACCGGTCTGTTTCCTCGGCCTCGGGCTCCGCAGATGTGCTCGAGGAGCTGGGCTTCCGGCTCGACCTGGAGCCGGAACGCATTGCGGCGTCGATCGACGAGCTCGGCTTCGGGTTCATGTTTGCCCCGACCCACCATCCCGCGATGAAGCACGCGGCGCCCGTGCGGCGAGAGCTCGCGGCCAGGACGGTGTTCAACGTGCTGGGGCCGTTGACGAACCCCGCCGGCGCACGCGCCCAGGTGGTCGGCGTGTACTCGCCGCACCTCGTCCCGATCATCGCGGACGTGCTGGCGCAGCTCGGCGCCCGCCGCGCTTTCGTCGTCCACGGGGCGGGCGGGATCGACGAGCTCTCCCCCGCCGGGCCGAATCTCGTCTGCGAGGTCGTCGACGGCGACGTCCGTCGGCGTGAGATCGATCCGCTCGAGCTCGGCATCGAACGTTGCAGCCCCGAGGAGCTGCGCGGCGGGACGCCGGCCGAGAACGCCCAGAGGATCCGCGAGGTCTTCGACGGCGGGAACGGCGGGCGCCGGTCTGCGATCCTCCTGAATGCGGCCGGGGCGATCGCGGCCGGCGGTCACGCGAAGGATCTGCAGGAGGGCATCGGCTTGGCGCGCGAGGCGATCGACAGCGGGGCGGCGGCCGAGCGGCTCGACGCGCTCGTCGCGTTCTCGCGTGAGGAAGCGACGGCATGAGGTTCGAGGCTGCTCTCGAGGCTGACGGCTTCGGCGCGATCGCGGAGTTCAAGCGGCGTTCCCCGTCGGCCGGCGACATCCGGCCGTTTGCCGATGTGTCTCAGATCGCGCGCCTGTATGAGCAGGCCGGCGCGCGCGCGATGTCGGTGCTGGTCGACGAGCGGTTCGGCGGATCCTGGGACGATCTGAGAGCGGCTCGCGCGGCGAGCGACCTACCGCTGCTCGCGAAGGGCTTCTTCACCACCGCAACCGACCTCGAGACCGCGCGCGACGCGGGCGCCGACGCAGTGCTGCTCCTGCTGCGTGACCTCGAGGACGAGGCTGCGCGCTCGCTCCTCGGCGTGGCCCGGACACTCCGGCTCGACACGCTCGTCGAGGCGCACGACGCGCACGAGCTGGCGAGAGCGGTCGAGCTCGATGCCAACGTGATCGGTGTCAACGCCCGCGACCTCGCGACGTTCCGGATCGATCGGCACGCGCAGCTCGCCCTGCTGTCCGGTGCGCCGCGCAACCGCATCGTGATCGCGGAGAGCGCGATCCACACCCGCGCTCAGGCGGCGGCGGCGGAGCTGGCGGGAGCGAAGGCGATGCTCGTCGGGTCGACGTTGATGCGGGCGCCCGACCCCGGCGCGAAGTTGCGCGAGCTCCTTTCGCTGCCACTCGTCAAGGTGTGCGGCCTGACACGTCAGGAGGACGTCGACGTCGCCGTCGAGGCCGGGGCCGACATGGTCGGGTTCATCCTCGCCGCCGAGAGCCCGCGCCGTGCGGAGGCCGTGCTCGCCGCGCCCGACACGGTTCTGCGAGTCGCAGTCTTCGTCGGCGAAGCCGAGGACACGGACGCCGATCTCGTCCAGCTCTACGAGCTCGAGGACGGTCATCGCTCGCGCGACGCAATCCTGCTCCGGCAGGGCGAGCGCATCGGCACGGTCGTCGACCTGCCGTGGGAAGAGGGAGACCCGTCGCACTTCGACCGTGCACGCGCAACGCGCGGCCGCGTGATGCTCGCGGGCGGTCTCGGGCCGGAGAACGTCGCCGAGGCGATCGACGCGGTGCGCCCGTGGGCGGTCGACTCGGCACGGTCGACCGAGTCTGCGGACGGCGTCAAGGACCACGACACGCTCCGCCGCTGGGTGGAGGCCGCGCGATGAGTGAATACGGCGGCTACGGCGGCAGGTACGTCCCGGAGACGCTGATCCCGGCGCTCGACGACCTCGACGGGGCCTGGGGCGCGCTCCGCGACGACGACGCGTTCCTCGCCGAGCTGCACGCGCTGCGCACGAGCTATGCGGGCCGGCCCACGCCGCTCACCCGCGCCGCGCGCTTCGCGCCGGATCAGCGCGTCTACCTGAAGCGCGAAGACCTGATGCACACCGGATCGCACAAGCTGAACAACGCGCTCGGCCAGGCGCTGATCGCCAAGCGGCTCGGCAAGCGGCGCATCATCGCCGAGACCGGGGCCGGCCAGCACGGCGTCGCCACGGCGACCGTGTGCGCCCACTTCGGCCTCGATTGCGTCGTCTACATGGGGAGCGAGGACATTCGCCGCCAGGCACCGAACGTCGAGCGAATGAACCTGCTCGGCGCCGAGGTACGCGCGGTCGAGTTCGGCACGCGCACGCTGAAGGAGGCGACGAGCGAGGCGATTCGCGACTGGATTGCGAACGTCGAGAGCACCTACTACTTGATCGGCTCGTGCGTCGGCCCCGCGCCGTACCCGGAGATCGTGCGGGAGCTCCAGCGTGTGATCGGGCGCGAGGCGCGAGAGCAGTTCCTCGCGGCCGAGGGCCGGCTGCCCGAGGCGGTGCTTGCCTGTGTCGGCGGCGGCTCGAATGCGATCGGCATGTTCTACGACTTCATCCCCGACACCGAGGTGCGGCTGATCGGCGTCGAGGCAGCGGGCGCAGCCTCACTGGGAAGCGGACGACCCGGCGTGCTGCACGGGGCGCGCTCGTCCTTGCTCGCCGACGCAGACGGGCAGATCTTGGACGCCCACTCGATCTCCGCCGGGCTGGACTATCCGGGCGTCGGTCCCGAGCACGCGCACCTGCGCGACACCGGGCGCGCCGAGTACGTGGCGTGCACGGACGATGAAGCGCTCGCCGCCTTCCACCGTCTGTGCGAGACCGAGGGGATCGTCCCGGCGCTGGAGTCGTCGCACGCGCTGGCCCGTGCGCTCGACTGCGGCGCCGAGCTGATCGCGGTGTGCCTCTCGGGCCGCGGCGACAAGGACCTGGCCGAGGTCGTCGCCCGCGAATCCGCACGTGAACCAGGTTCGCGTCTCTCGTGAAGACGCTCGTCGTCTATCTCATGGCGATGCCCGACACGCCCGCGCTCGCACAGGCGGCCGTCGAAGCCGGCGCGGACATCGTCGAGATCGGCTTCCCGTTCTCCGATCCGCTCGCCGACGGGCCGGTGATCCGGCGCGCGGGCGAGCGCGCGCTCGCAGCCGGGATGCGGACGGCGCGCTGCCTGGAGGTGCTGGCCGAGACGCGCTCGCTGGTCGACGCGCCGCTGATCCCTATGACGTATGCGTCGATCTTCGACGCCTACGGCTGGGAGCGCCTCGACCAGGATGCTCGCGCGGCGGGCGCGACGTCGTTCATCGTCGCCGACCTTCCGGCCGACGTGCGACCCGAGCTCCGCCGGATCCAGCTCGTCGCCCCGACCTCGACCGACGACCGGCTGCGGCTCGCCGCCTCCTCGACCGACGGCTGGCTCTACCTCGTCACCGTCACCGGCACGACCGGCGCGCGGACGGAGCTCGCCCCGAGCCTCGCACCGCTTGCCGCGCGCGCCCGAGCGGTCACCGAGGCGCCGCTGTATGCGGGGTTCGGCATCTCGACGGCCGAGCATGCGCGCGCCGCGGGCGAGCTCGTCGACGGGATCGTCGTCGGCTCCAGAGCGGTCGAAGCCGCCGAGTCGGGCCCGGCCGAGCTCGCCGAGCTCGTCGGATCGCTCCGCGCAGGTCTCGACGCCGCGTAGGCTCTCGCCATGAACGAGGTCGTCCGTGTGGCGTGCGTCCAGGCCGAATCGGTCGTGTTCGATCGCGACGCGACGATCGAGAAGCTGGCCGCGCTCGCCAAGGATGCCGCCGCGGGCGGCGCCAGGCTCGCGCTGTTTCCCGAGACGTTCGTGCCGGTGTATCCATCGAACCGCTGGGCGCGCGAGCTCGCCCACGGCAGCGACGGCGCGAAGCTGTGGGCACGGCTCGCGCAGGAGTCGGTGACGCTCCCGAGCGAGGAGCTCGCCGGCGCAGCGCGCGACGCGGGCGTCTGGCTCGCCGTCGGCGTGAACGAGCTCGAGCGCGGGACGATCTACAACTCGCTCCTGATCTACGCGCCCGACGGCTCGCTGGCGCTTCACCACCGCAAGCTGGTGCCGACGAACCACGAGCGGCTCGTCTGGGGCCAGGGCGACGGACGCGGCCTCGAGGTCGTCCAGACGGACGCGGGGCTCACCGGGGGCTTGATCTGCTGGGAGAACCTGATGCCGCTCGCTCGCTTCGCCCTGTACGAGCTCGGCGTCGAGATCTACCTCGCCCCGACCGCGGACGACAGCGAGGGCTGGCAGGACTCGCTCCGCCACATCGCCAGGGAGTCCCGCGCGTTCGTGCTCTCCTGCTGCGTCTTCCAGAGCACCGCGAGCTATCCCGACGACGTTCCGCTCGCCCCCGGCGACGAGCTCCTCGGCCGAGGTGGATCGGCGATCCTCGCGCCCGACGGCGGCTATCTCGCCGGGCCGCTGTGGGACGAGGCGGGCATCCTCTTCGCCGATCTCGAGCCGGCGCGCCTGTACGCAGCGCGGCAGCGCTTCGACCCGGCGGGCCACTACCACCGGCCCGACGTGCTGTCGCTGCAGGTCACGCCGAACACGTGAGCTCGGCCTGCGTGGTCGGCGCGGGCGTCTTCGGTGCGTCGCTCGCGCGCGAGCTGGTGCTGCGCGGCTTCGACGTGACACTCGTCGAGCAGCACACACCCGGCACGGTCCGATCCGCGTCGGGCGGGGACACGCGGCTGCTGCGAGCTGCCCACGGCGACGCCGAGTGGTACACGGCCAGTTCCGTGCGTGCGCGCGCGCTTTGGCTCGAGCTGGAGCAGAGCACGGGCGAACGCATCTGGGAAGGAGTCGGTCTCGCCTGGCTCGCCCGGAGCGCCGACGGGTTCGAGGCCGCCAGCGTCCCGGTCCTCTCACGCCTCGGCGTCCCACACGAGTGGCTCGCACCGGAAGACGCTCGCACGCTGTTCCCGTCGCTCGCGGTCGATGACCTGCACGGCGTGCTCTTCGAGCCCGACGCGGGTGTTCTGCATGCACGACGCGCGACGCAGCTTCTCGTCGCAGACGGAGTGGCGCACGGTGTCCGGCTGCACGGAGAACGCCTGGTGCCGGCCGACGATCCTCCCGCCGACGTCGTCGTCTGGGCGTGTGGAGCCTGGCTGCCGCAGCTCTTCCCACACCTCGTCTCGGTCGAGGTCTCGCGCCGCGACGTCTTCTTCCTCGGCGGCGACCGGTCGTGGCTCGCCGCGCCGGGCTTCGTCGACTACGACGGCGGGTTCTACGGGCACGGGGATGTCGCAGGACTGGGGATCAAGATCGCGCCCGACTCGGCCAACGACACGATCGATCCCGACACGCTCGACCGGATGCCGTCACCGCACTGGGAGGAGCAGGCACGCCGCTACGCCGCGCGCCGGTTCCCCTCGCTCGCCGACGCACCCGTGCTCGGCGGCCGCGTCTGCCAGTACGACCTCTCGCCCGACACGCACTTCATCGCCGACCGCCATCCGGAGCACGACTCCTGGTGGCTCGTCGGCGGGGGCTCGGGCCACAGCTTCAAGCACGGGCCCGCGCTCGCCGAGTACGTCGCCGACTGCATCGAGGGCAAGCGGGCACGCGAGCCCTTCCACGCGCTCGGCGCGCGCACCGGTGACGCCGGCCTGCGCACCGGCAGCACATAGGAGCGCTAGTGGTGCTTCGTGTGCGCGTCGTCCTCGCGTGTTGGCCGGCTTCCGGCACCGGTTCGCGTCTGTTCCTCCGGTCTCCCGCTTAGTGCGGCTCGTCGAGCAGTTCGAGATCTTGCAGGTGATGGGCGGGCAGGGCATAGCCGGTGTGAGCCTGCAGTTGCATCTCTCGCGAGAGACACCGGACGCGTTGACGGTCTACGACACCCGTTGCGCGCAACCCGACGGCCGTGAACGTGTAGGGCACGTTCCAAAGCATCTCGACATCGCCGTCCTCGGATTGCCGCACGACGTGCACATCGACTTCTCGCCCGTCGGCATGCCCGTAGACAAATGCAGATGGCTGCTCCAGAGGAGACGACCACCGGTCGTGGCGGATCCACCGAACTTCGTCGTCCCACGTGTACTTGAGTGCAAAGCCCAGCTCAATCAGACAGAGCCGTAGCCGCTCGAGGTTCGCTATCTCGACAAGAAGATCTACGTCGTGGTGCGGCCGAGTTTGACGACCCGCAAGCGCATCGACACCCCATCCGCCCATGAGCCACACCGGAGCGTCGGCGGCGAGAAGGGCGCGATAGAGCGAGGCGACATCGGCAGCGTCCATCGAAGAGAGATCGAATCAGATTCGCTCTCTGAATCTGATTCGCGAGTTTCTCGGGAGGCAGCCGACAACTCGAAACTCGTGAATCTGGTTCGGCTGCGTCGCAGATTCAGTGGCATGCGCCGACGCTCGGGAAGTAGTTACGCCCAGGGCAGATGAGCCCACTTCGGCGGCCGCTCTCGCCGGAACCGCTCGGCCGTCGCATAGACCTGTTCCGGATCGGAGGTCTCCTCTTCCACGCTCGCGCCGTAGCGTGCGGCGAGGTCTGACACCGGGTACCGCACGTCCGGGCCTGAGTGTGCGCCGACCATCAGGATCGCGCACGGCCCGTCGCCGGCCCCCACGAACGCATGCTCCGTCCAGGGAGGACAGTGGAAGAAGTCCCAGGGGCCGAGGCGTCGCTCCTCGCCCTCGACGAGCAGCCTGCATTCACCGGCCAGAACGAGGAACGCCTCCTGATTGGTCTCGGCGTGATAGACGCCGCTCTGACCGGGTTCGAGGAGGGTCACGTTGATCCCGAACTGCTCGAACTCGACCGGGGGCTCGCCGTACTCGTTCGCGAACCAGCACGCCGCGCCCCTCGTTTCCGACGACCACCACTCGGCATCTCGCACGTTGACGACGAACCAACCGTCCGTCGCAGGGGCAAGCCCGGAACCCGAGTCCTCAAGTCGCGCCTGGGGCACGAACGGGATTCTCGCACGTCGGTGTACAAGAAAGCCGGCCTGGGCCGATGTTCGGCAAGGCCCCCCGAAGAAGCAGCCGGCTCGAAGGATCGGTACCTGGTACCGGAGGTGCCAGGCCGTCTTTCTTCGCATGGCTAGTGGTGCTTCGGCGGCGGGTCTTCTTCGCGTGCCTCGAACGCGAGCATCAGCTTGCGCAGCAGGCCGTTCAGCTGCTTCTGCTCGGCCTTCGAGAGCGCGGAGGCGAAGAACGCCTCGCGACGGCCCTGCACGCTCGCGGCGGTGTCCCACGCGTCGCGTCCGGTCTCGGTCAACTCGACGATCACCCCGCGCCGGTCACCGGGCGCCGGCAGCCGCCGCACGAGGCCCGCCTCCTCGAGCCGGTCGAGCCGGCTCGTCATCGCGCCGCTCGAAAGCTCGAGATCGCCCGAGAGCTCCCCGGGTGAGCTGCGATGGTCGGCAGCGAGCCGCAGCGACGTCAGCACCTGCCAGTCGGGATGCGACAGGCCGTGCTCGGCCAGCGTCCTCTCCATCCCGCGCCGCACCCGGCGGTTGATGCCGCTGATCCGGTCGACGAGCGCCTCGACCTCCAGGTCGATCTCCACCTCACGCGGCAGCACGGCCAGGCGCTTCAAGAAGCGGTCGATGTGGTCTTCGGGGGTTGGGGCCACCGCGGACACATCTTGACAGCAAAACTCTTGACGTCAAGACAGTGGCCTGTTAGTATCTCGATATCAAGATATTCGAGGACGAGAGAAGGGAGAGGCAGTGATGAGGCCTTCCGACCCGCTCAGCACCAAGCTGATCACCGACGCCCACATCGAGCTCCTGCGCGGCCGGCGCAAGGCGCCGAAGCGCCCCTCGGCCCGGGGGAACTGACGGTTTCCGGGAGCGCTTGACAGGGCCGCTCCCGGTGGCCCGAGACGGGGCCTGGTGTGCCGCAGCACCAGGCCCCGTTCGAGCTCATTCGGGCCAGAACCCGTCGAGCGTCTCGGCGTCGCCCTGCGGATCGTCGATCCGCTTGGAGACGATCACGAGCTCGGCGTCCTCCGGCTCGTCGTTCCACACCCCGCGCCAGGTTCCGGGCGGCACACGGATCGCCTCGTGCTTGCCGAGCTCGACGATCTCGTCCCCGAGCTTGAACTGGAGCTTGCCGCTGATCACGAAGTAGAGCTCCTCCAGTTCCTTGTGCCGATGCCCGTACGAGCCCTTGCTCCCCGTGTGCTGCGGCATCCGCCTGTAGGTCAACGCCGCCTGCTCGGCGCCGATCGCATAGGTGATCCCACGCATCTCGCCCGGGTAGTCACCAAGCCAGTCGTCGACGTCCTCGAGCTTCACGATCTGGAACTCACTCACTGTGTCGCGTACCTCCTTCGGTCTGCGAGTATCGAACACCTGGAGCGGACGCCTCGCAACCGGCTGGTGCTCGTCGCCTGCATCCTGGGATCGATCATCGTCTTCGTCGACGCGAGCGTCGTGAACGTCGCATTGCCGGCGATCCAGCGCGACCTCGGCGGCGGCCTGGCCCTCCAGCAGTGGGTCGTGGACGCCTACCTGCTCACCCTCGGCTCATTGCTCCTCGTCGGCGGCTCGCTCGGCGACCACTTCGGAGCGCGGCGGATGTTCCTGCTCGGAATCATCGGTTTCGGCGTCACCTCGGTCATCTGCGCCCTGGCGCCGGACGGGACGACGTTGATCGTGGCGCGCGCCCTCCAGGGGGTGCTGGGCGCGGTGCTGACGCCGGCCGGGCTCGCCGTGATCGCGACGACGTTCAGCGGAGAGGCCCGCGGCGCAGCGATCGGATCGTGGACGGCGTGGACCGGGATCGCGTTCGTGATCGGCCCACTGGTCGGCGGGTGGCTCGTGACGAATGCGAGCTGGCGCTGGGTGTTCCTGATCAACGTCCCGTTCGCCATCGTCACGGCGCTCCTCGTCGCCTACGCGGTCCCGCATCGCGCCGAGGGGAACGAACGCACGCCGATCGACGTTCTCGGTGGGGTGCTCTGCGTGCTCGGGCTCGGCGGTCCAGTGTTCGCGCTCATCGAAGAGCCGCAGCGTGGCTGGAGCGACCCCTTGATCCTCGTGTCGCTGATCGGCGGCATCGTGCTCTTCGCCTTGTTCCTCCTCTGGGAGAGCCGAGCTCCAGAGCCGATGCTGCCGCTGCGTCTCTTCTCGCGCCGCAACTTCTCGTACGCGAACATCGAGACCCTCGCCGTCTACGCAGGTCTCGCGACGCTCACCTTCTTCCTCGTCCTCTTCCTACAGCAGCTGGCGGGGTACTCCGCTCTCCGCAGCGGCCTCGCCCTCCTCCCCATCACGATCATCATGTTCCTGCTCTCATCCCGGGTCGGACGACTGTCGATGCGGCACGGCCCACGGTGGTTCATGGGCATCGGCCCGCTCGTCGCCGGCGCGGCCGTGGTCGGCATCGCGCAGCTGGAGCCGAACTTCTCCTACGGGTGGGAGCTCCTGCCGGCGCTGGTCCTCTTCTCGGTGGGGCTCTCGATGATCGTCGCGCCGCTCACGGCGACGGTGCTCGCGGATGCCGGCGAGAGCAACGCCGGCATCGCGAGCGGCACGAACAACGCCGTTGCGCGCGTCGCGGGCCTGCTCGGCATTGCCGTCGTCGGCGGCGCGGTCGCCGGGCCGCAGAACGCCCTCGACCTCGCCGGCTTCCACCTCGCGATGTGGATCACCGCGCTCCTCGTGATCGCGGGCGGCATCGTCGGCATGACCGGGATCCGGAACCCGCGATGAAGCCCGCAGCGGAGATCGTCTTCGACCACGTCACCAAGCGCTACGTGGGGCGCGACTCCGCAGCGCTCGACGATCTCTCACTCGAGATCCCGGCCGGGACGTTCTGCGTCCTCGTCGGCCCGTCGGGCGGCGGCAAGACGACGGCCCTCAAGATGGTCAACCGGCTGATCCCCTTCGACTCCGGGGACATCCTCATCGACGGGCGGAGCGTCCGCGACCTGCCGGCGACCGAGCTGCGCCGCGGCATCGGCTATGTGATCCAGCAGGTCGGCCTCTTCCCCCACCAGACGATCGGAGACAACATCGCGACCGTCCCACGACTGCTCGGGTGGCCGAAATCGCGGATCGCCGAGCGCACCGTCGAGCTGCTCGAGCTCGTCGGCCTCGAGCCGGGCGACGCGCGGCGCTATCCCGCGCAGCTCTCCGGCGGCCAGCGCCAGCGGGTCGGCCTCGCTCGTGCGCTCGCGGCCGACCCATCGGTGCTCCTGATGGACGAGCCGTTCGGGGCGCTCGACCCGATCACGCGCTTCCGCCTCCAGACGGAGCTGCAGCGCCTGCATCGCGAGGTCGGCAAGACGATCATCTTCGTCACGCACGACGTCGACGAGGCCATCCGAATGGGCACGCGCATCGCGATCCTCCGCGAGGGCGGGGTGCTCGCGCAGTACGACACGCCGGACGCGATCCTCGCCCATCCCGCGGACGAATTCGTCGCGGAGTTCGTCGGCGGTGACCGGGCGCTGCGCCGGCTGGCGCTGAGAACGCTTCGGGACGTTTCCCTCGCGCCTGCGACGCAGAGCGAGGCGGGCGCCCGGGTCTCGGCCGACACGACGGTCAGGAACGCCGTCAGCCGGATGATCGAGGACAAGAGCGACCAGGTCGTCGTGGCCGACGGCGACACCGTGCTCGGCGTCTTCCGGCTCCAGGATGCGGGAGAGCTGCTGTGAGCGGCCCGGTCGTCATCCCGAACTTCGGCCAGGGCAGCGCCTGCGTCACCGGCGACCACACGTTCTGCTGGGACTGGGTGAAAGCCCACTGGGGCGACACGCTGCAGCCGGCGCTCGTGCAGCACATCGAGTTGACCGTGATCGCGGTGGTGATCGGGTTCGCGATCGCCTTTCCCCTGGCGCTGCTCGCGCACCGCTTCGGCAAGCTCGAGCATCCGATCGGCGCCCTCTCGGCCCTGCTCTACACGATCCCGAGCCTCGCGCTGTTCCAGTTGCTGATCCCGTTCAGCGGCCTGACGTGGACGACCGTCGAGATTGCGCTCGTCGCGTACACGCTCGTGATCCTGTTCCCGAACTTCGTCGCCGGGCTGGACAGCGCACCGGAGGAGGTGCTGGAGGCGGCACGCGGGATGGGCCTGACGCGCAGGCAGACGCTGACGCAGGTCGAGCTGCCACTCGCGGTGCCGACGATCATCGGCGCGTTGCGCGTCGCCGTCGTCTCGACGGTGGCAATCGCGACGATCGCGGCGTTCCTCCTGCCGGACGGGCTCGGCTATCCGATCGTGCAGGCGCTGAAGGAGCCGACGCCGTTCAAGACCGAGATCTACTCGGCCGGCGCGCTCGCGATCGCCTTCGCGCTCTGCTGCGACGTGCTGCTCGTCGCGCTGAAACGCGTCCTCGCCCCCTGGGCGGCCAAGGGGCTCGCGTGACGCTCGCGGACGCCGCCAACCTGCACACCTTCGTCGATGCGCTGCGATTCATCGGCGACAATCCGGGGTTCCTCGCACAGAAGACGCTGGAGCAACTCGAGCTGTCCGGCGCCGCGCTCGGGCTCGCGATTCTCGTCGCGCTGCCGCTGGGCGTCGTGCTCGGGCACTTCCACCGAGGCTCCGGCATCGCGATCGGGGCCTCGATCATCGGTCGTGCGCTCCCGAGCCTCGTGCTGATCGCGGCGTTCCTGACGCTGCTCGGGATCGGCTTCGTGAACAACATGGTCGCGCTCGCCGTGCTCGGCAGCGGACCGATCCTCACGAACAGCTACGAGGGCATCGATCGAGTCGACAAGGACATCGTCGAGTCGGCGCGCGGCATGGGGATGACCCGCCGCCAGATCGTCGGCCGCATCGAGCTCCCGCTCGCCATCCCGGTGATCTTCACCGGGATCCGGATTGCAGCGGTGACGATCGTCGCCACTGCCACGATCGCCGCGATCGCCGGCGGCGGCGGCCTCGGCGACGTGATCGTCAACCAGGCCAGTTACCGGCTTTCCGGCGTGATCGCCGCCTCGCTCTGCGTGATGGCACTGTCCGCCCTCGTCTTCGTCGCCCTAGCTGGAGTTCAGATCGGTGTAACTCCCAGGGGGCTTCGGAGTACTAGCGTTACCAACGACCCCTCCCGAAAGGAGCAGCAGTGATCCGTAAGCACACGAGACGTGCGGCCAAGGCGGCGTTCGCGATTTCCCTCGGGGTCGCGATTGTCATCGGCTTGTTCGCGGCCGTCTTCGCGCGGCCGGCGCACGCGAAGTCGACCTCAGGCCCGACGGTGATCATCGGGACGAAGAACTTCCCTGAGGAGTTCATCCTCGGCCAGCTCTACAAGCAGGCGCTCGAGGCGAAGGGCTTCCATGTCTCGTACAAGGAGAACATCGGCTCCACGGAGCTGATCCAGACGTCCTTGACGAGCGGGAAGATCAACATGTACCCCGAGTACACGGGCGTGATCGTGCAGGACGTCTTCCACCACACGCTGTCGGCGAAGACGGCGAACGCGACGTATCTGCTCGCGAAGCAGCTGGAGGCGAAGAAGGGCTTCACCGTCCTCAAGCCGACGCCGTTCTTCGACACCGATGTCGTCGCCGTCACGAACGCGACGGCCGCGAAGTACGGGTTGAAGTCGATCGGCGACCTGAAGAAGGCCGGCAGCTTCAAGCTCGGCGGCTTCCCGGAGTGCAAGACGAGGAACACCTGCTTCCTCGGCTACACGAAGCAGTACGGGCTGACGAACGCGTCGTTCCTGCCGCTCGCGGGGATCTCGGCGTACGCGGCCCTCGACGCCGGCACGGTGCTGGCGGCCGACGTGTTCTCGACCGACCCGCCACTCGGCAAGGGATCGAAGTACACGGTCCTCGCCGATCCGAAGCACGTGACCGGGTTCCAGAACGTCGTGCCGATCGTCAAGACGAGCGTTGCGACTGCGCTCGGTTCGAAGTTCACGGACACGGTCAACGCGGTGTCGGCGACGCTGACGCAGAACGCGATCGTGGCCATGAACAAGGCAGTCGAAGTCAACAAGCAGAGCGCAGCGAAGGTCGCAGCGGCCTTCCTGAAGGCGAACCACCTCGCCTAACTGCAGTTAGTCGTTCTCGGTGGAGGGTCGCCGGCGAGCATTTCGCCGGCGCCCTCCGCCGGCTCGCGCAACCCGGATCCATCCGACCACAGGATCCGGTCTACAGGCCGGTTTGCGCCTCGATGCGGCGTGATTGGACCGCCTCGGCGAGCGCGGCGTAATCGCGCTCGTTCTGGTCGGCGTATGCCTCGGCGAACGAGGTGATCGCCTTGTCGTAGGTGTCGCCGGAGCCGAGGTAGGCGGCGATTGCGATCCGGTCGCCGGAGCGGGCGTGCGCGCGCGCGAGCGTCCAGCCGCACATGCGCCCGTACTCCGCCATTCCTTCCGGGCTCATCGCCTCGATCGTCGCGCTTCCCTTCCAGTCCCAGAGTTGGCGGATGTAATAGTCGCGCGCTTGGCCGTCGAGGCCACGCTCGACGTGCGTCCAGCCCAGGAACGGCCCACCGGCGGCCTGCATCCGCCGCTGGCCGTCGACCACGCGTTCGCCGCTGTTCGAGTATTCGCTCTTGCCGAGGTATTGCTCGAGCACCGACGGCTGGGCCTCCTTGATCTGGAGCACGAGCGGGTCGGAGTCGTCCCTGCCGACGAAGAGCGCGATCCACGCTCGGGTGCCGACGCTGCCGACGCCGACGACCTTGCGCGCAATGTGGACGAGCCTGTACTGGTCGAGAAGATCGCGCCGATCTCTGATCAGGGTCGCCCGGTAGGTCTGCACCATGTTCCGGATCTCATCGTCGATCGACCGCCAACCCTCGCCGGCGATGAGCTCCTCGATCGAGACGATCAACGGTGGGTCGCTGACGAACTTCCGCTCGCCGTCGACGGCGCGAGTGAGCTTCTTCGTGGCCCGCATGTGGTCTTTCGTCCGGGCCTTTGCGATGTCCGCCTCGACCTGTGCGAGCCTTCGTGCGCTGAAGTCGCGACGCAGCCGCCTCAACACACTCTCGACTTCGAGGTGCGAGTACCAGACCTGCAGGTTCGACTTGGCCGCGAACTCCCGCATCGTCGTTCTGTAGCCGCGCGTCGCCGACGACACGATCCCGGCGCGCTGCTTCGGCCGGAAGCCGCTCTCGCGCGCCGCGACGGCGAGGCTCGCGGCGAGCCGCTTGACGTCCCACTCCCACGGTCCCGGGAGCGTCTCGTCGAAGTCGTTGATGTCGAAGACGAACTTCCGCTCGGGCGTGCCGAAGATGCCGAAGTTCGCAAGGTGGGCGTCGCCGCAGAGCTGAGTGGAGAAACCAGAGTCGGACGTCCGAGCGAGATCGGCAGCCATGATCGCAGCGCCGCCGCGGAAGAACGCAAACGGCGAGACCAGCATCCGCCCGTAGCGGATCGGCACGAGCTCAGGCAGACGCGAGGTCGCCTGCTCCTCCAACAGATCCAGAGGGTCGGGGCGATCCGCGGCGGGCTCCCACTCGCCGTGCGTCGACCGAGGCGACCGCTCGCGTGCGCTCTTGCCGAGCGCCGCACGCTCGCGAGGTGTGACGTACCTAGCGGTGACAGCTGGGAAGTCGGTCACGCTCTACCTCCGGGACGATCGAATGACGGTCAGCGTATCGGGGTCGAGACGATCGCTCGCAGCGCCGACGGGATGTTCGGCCGCGCGTTCA
Source organism: uncultured Thermoleophilia bacterium (assembly GCA_963821575.1). GTDB lineage: Bacteria > Actinomycetota > Thermoleophilia > Gaiellales > Gaiellaceae > PALSA-600. Next base: position 790,805 of record CAWGEJ010000006.1, on the reverse strand, counting down.
GGGAAGGCGTTCGCCGGTCACGAGCGCGGCGCCGAGCGAGCCGATCAGCAGTAGCGCCGCCAGCCCGGTGAACCAGGACGAGATCTCCCGGCTCGCATCGTGGTGGGCGATGCTCTGGCCGAGCTGTTTGTAGATCGAGTCGACCTTCGAGGCGCTCGTCGCACGGAACGTCCGGCCGTCGGTCGCCTGCGCGATCGCTGCCAGAGTGACCGGATCGGGCCGGACCGGGAACCGCCGGCCGCTGCCTCCGAACCCGCCCCCGAAGCCGTAGCCGCCGAACGGCCCGAAACCGAGCGTGCCGTGGTTCGTCCCCAGCACGACGGTGAAGACGCGGATCCCCGCATTCCGCGCGAGCGCCGCGCCCTGCATCGGGGTCAAGACGCCGCGAGTCTGCGCGCCGTCAGAGAGCAGGACGATCGCACCGGGAACCTTCCCGTCCTTGCCGCGAGCGGCGCCCGCGACCGCCGACTTGACCACGTCGACGGCGACGCCGAGCCCGTCACCGATCGCCGTCCCGGCCTCGGGCGAGAGCAGATCGATCCCCTCCTGCAACGAGCCGCGGTCGGCCGTGGGGCTTACGAGCACATCGGGACCTGTGCTGAACGATACGAGACCGATCTTCACTCCCTTCGGCACCTTCCTGGAGAACTCGTACATCGCGTGCTGCGCCGCGCCGAGACGCGTCGGCTTCACGTCATTCGCCCGCATCGAGCCGGACACGTCGACGAGCAGCACGACGGTCGCCTGGCTCGACGGGACCGACACGGTCGCACGAGGGCGCGCGAGCGCAGCAGAGGCAGCGGCGAGCGCCAGCAGGAACAGCGCGAGCGGGATCCAGCGCCGCCACGGCCTGCGGTACCCCGTTGCGACCGAGGCGAGCAGGTCGAGGTTCGTGAAGGCGACCGGGTAGCGGGCGCGCCGGCGATCGAACCACAAGGCGAGCGCGAGCACCACGGGCACGATCAGGAGCGCCAGCAGGAAGAACGGCGAGGCGAAGCTCACGGCGCGCACTCCGCGCCGACCTGGACGATCGCATGCAGGTCGATCGAAAGTGCATCGCCCGCAGATGCGGTCACGACCACTTTCTTACCGACGATCACGTGCGTCGCTCTCACGTAGACGGCGTTCGAGATCGGGGGCGGCTGCTTCGTACGGAACGCGACCGCGTGCCAGGCACCGACGATCTGCTCCGAGGTCCGGCAGGCGACACGACCGAACCGCACCGTCCCAGGCCCGATGACGACGATTCGCGAGCGAAACTCGAGCGACGGGCCTGGAGGCGACACACGCGCGGAGACCGTCGAACGGCCGCCTCCTCCCTGAGTCGGCACACAACCGAGAAGGGGCTGGAAGAGCTGCGTCCGCTTCGACGTCGAAACCGCGTGAAAGAGCGCGTAGCGCGTCGTCGTCGCGCCCGGCTGCACCGGGGCGCCGAGGCGACCGACGAAATCGACGCGTACGTCGCGCGACGTCACCTGCGCATCGAGACCGCCGACGATGCTCTTGCCGCTGGGGCACGTGAGCAGATACTCCGTCGTTCCGCGCGCGGGCACGACGACCCAGGGGCCCGCCACGCGGATGCACGACTGGATGCCGTGGCACTCGTTCGTCGCTCCGCCGGCCGGCGCGAAAGCGGCGGTGAACGCAAGCGCGGCGACCACCATCGCGAGCAGAGCCCTCACGGGAACCTCCTGAACCACAGTCCGGAGAGCAGCGCACCGGCGAGCATGAACACCATGCCGCCGGCTGCGGCGACCGCGGTCACCTCGACCGTCTTGTGCTTGTTCCCCACCCGCGAGCCGAGCTCCTTGTAGGTGCCCTTCACGTCGACGGCGGCTGCTCCGTGGTAGAACCGGCCGCCACTTGCCCGGGCGATCTGCTGCAGCGTCGCCGGCTGAACCGGAACCTGGATGCGCTCGTTGTACCCGCCCTTCAGCGGCTGCAGGACCACGCCGTCGGGCGTTCCGAACGAGACCGCCGAGACGGGAATCCCCGCCCGCTTGGCCTGCGCGGCGGCCTGCTGCGGCGTGACGAGGCCCGCAGTCTGGCCGCCGTCCGAGAGCAGGACGACCACCGCCGGAGGCCGTCCTCCGGTCTGCGTTCCCTTGACGGAGCGGCCGACAGCCACGGCCTTGGCGACCGCGTCGGCCAGCGCCGTGCCCTGCGGTCCTGCCTTCGCGTTCGCGATCGCTGCCCGCACCGCCGTCAGATCGTGCGTGGGCGAGGCATTGACGGCAGCGTGGTCGGAAAACGTGATGACGGACATGCGGTAGCCGGCGGGAAGCGCGTCGACATAGCGGAGCGCGACCGACTTCGCGGCGCCGAGTCGGGTCGGAATCGAGTCGTTCGCCGCCATCGAGCCCGACACGTCGAGGACGAGCACGACGGTCGCTTCCTGCCGCTTCACCGTGATCGTCGCGCTCGGACGCGCGAATCCGACGAGCAGGAGCGCCGCCCCGACGAGCAGCAGGGCGACAGGCAGGCGCCGCCGCCAAGCCGCCGGGCGGTGGGCCATGTTCGGAAGCAGCACCGGCGCAGCCCAGGCCGCGGCGCGCTCGTCGCGGCGGCGCTCGAGCCACAGGTACCCCAGAACGGCCGCCGGCACGGCGAGCAGGAAGACGAGCAGGACAGGGGCGAAGAAGCTCATCGACCGCGGCGTCCTCGGCGCAGGAACGCGGCGAGCGGCCTCAGCCAGTCACCCTCGGTCGAGAGCGCAACGTGGCGAACGCCGGCGGAGGCGAGCGAGGAGACGAGCGTCCGGCGCTCGTCGGCGGCCACGGCGGCGAAGCGTTCGCGGAGACGGCGATCGCCGGTGTCGACACGCAACTGGCGGCCCGTCTCCGGGTCGACGAGCCGCAGCTCTCCGACGTCGGCCAGCTCCTGCTCGCGCGGGTCGCGCACCTCGACGGCGAGCACCGCGTGACGCCCCGCGAGACGCAGGAGCGGCGGCCGCCAGTCGATCGGCCCACGGAAGTCGGAGACGACGACCACGAGTGCGCGCTGTTTCGTAACCCGGTCTGCGAGCTCCAGCGCCTCGCGCAACGTGCCGGTGCCGGTCGGCGGCAGGTCGCGGAGGAGATGGAGCGTGTCGAGCAGCGCCCGGCGACCCTGCCGCGGACGCTCGACCACCGGCGCCTCGCCGAAGGCGATGGTGCCGAGCCGGTTCCCGCGCCGCGTGGCGGCGTAGCCGACTGCGATCGCGACGCCCTCGGCGACATCCGCCTTGCGGCGATCCCCGGTCCCGAACGACATCGATGCGGACGCATCGAGGACGAGCCACGTGACGAGCACGCGCTCGGCCAGCTCGACCCGCACATGAGGCTGACCGGTTCGTGCTGTGACGTTCCACTCGATGCGTCGAACGTCGTCTCCCGGCTCGTACGGGCGCACCTGCCACAGCTCGCTGCCGATCCCGGCGAAGGCCGAGCGGTAGTCGCCGGCCAGGAGGCCGTCGACGCGGCGCGCGACCGACAGCTCGAGAGCGCGCAGCGACGAGGCCGAGAGCGGGCCGGGCCCGGGCTGCTCAGGCGTACGAGACGGAGCGAGCGGGTCGTTCGACACGCGGGCTAGACCGCTTGCACGCGGCCGAGGTCGATCTGCGGCGTCGGCACGGCTGCCAGCACCTGGTCGAGAAGCGTGTCCGGCGCGACCTCCTCCGCGAGCGCCCGGTAGGAGAGGACGAGCCGGTGACGGAACGCGTCGCGGACGAGCGCCTCGACGTCGCCCGGCACCACATAGTCCCGTCCGCGAATCAAGGCGAGCGCCCGGGCTGCCGCGACGAGGCTGATCGGGCCTCTCGGGCTGGCACCGAACGACACGTAGTCGGCGATCTCTCCGAGCCCGTGCTCTGCCGGCTTGCGGGTGGCGGTCGCAACGTCGACGGTCCAGCTGATCAACGCCGGATCGACGTACACCTGCGTCGCCTGCTCCTGGAGCGACATCAGCTCCTCGAGGGACAGCACCTGCGCGAGCTCGGGCGCCTGCTCGAGCGAGCGCGCGACCACCGTCAGCTCCTCGTCGTGCGCCGGATAGTCGACCAGGATCTTGAGCATGAAGCGGTCGATCTGCGCTTCCGGCAGCGCGTACGTCCCCTCGGACTCGATCGGGTTCTGAGTCGCGAGCACGAGGAACGGCTTCGGGACCGGGAAGGTGTGATGCCCGATCGTCACCTGGTGCTCCTGCATCACCTCGAGGAGCGCCGACTGGACCTTGGCCGGGGCGCGGTTGATCTCGTCCGCGAGGAGGAAGTTGCAGAAGACCGGGCCGAGCTCGGTTTCGAAGTCGCTCTTGTCCGGGCGGTACACCCGCGTCCCGACGAGGTCGGACGGGACGAGATCAGGTGTGAACTGCACCCGGTGGAAGGACCCGCCGAGCACGGCGGCGGTCGTCTTGATCGTCAGGGTCTTCGCCAGACCCGGCACGCCTTCGATCAGGACGTGCCCACCGGAAAGCAGGCAGACGAGCACCCGTTCCAGCATCTCCTCCTGGCCGGCGATCACACGCCGAATCTCGAACAGGGCCTGCTCGAGCTTGCCTCCGACCTCGTCCACTGACGCCTCCTCGCTCGGGTTGAACCTAAGAATGCACCTACCGCCTAAGAACTTCTCGTTAAGTTCGAGATCGGTTCAAAGCCGTCGACCAGGCCTCGCGCTGTGCTAGTGCGGAGTCCCGAGGGAGGGCCGGCTCGTAGATCTCGCCGATCGCGATCCGAGCCCCACGCCCCTGGGCGAGGGCGGCCGCGCCGAGCCCCGTGGTCTCGCGCTCGGCCGCGACCTCGATGCGCAAGCCGAGCAGGTCGGCCTGGAACTGCATCAGGAAGGCGTTCGCAGTGGCGCCGCCGTCGACCCGCAGCACGGCCGGCCGCTCCGGCAACGCGTCGACGACGTCGGCGACCTGGTGCGCGATCGCCTCCAGCGCCGCCCGGACGAGGTGGGCGCGTGTGGTGCCGCGCGTGATCCCCGAGACGAGCCCGCGCGCGTCGGCATCCCACCACGGCGACCCGAGCCCCGTCAGGGCGGGGACGAACACGACCCCGCCGGTCGACTCGACGCTGCGCGCGAGCGCCTCGCTCTCGGCGGCAGCGCCGAGGACGCCGAGGCCGTCGCGCAGCCACTGCAGCGCGGCGCCGCCGACGAGCACCGACCCTTCGAGCGCATAGCCGTCGGCCGCAGCGGTCTTCAGCAGGCCGTACGGCGGCGGCGAGTCGTCGTCCCCACTGTGCACGAGCACGAAGCTGCCGGTCCCGTAGGTCGCCTTCCCCTCGCCCGCCGCGTGGCAGCCCTGGCCGTAGAGCGCGGCCTGCTGGTCGCCGGCGATCCCGCGAATCCGCAGCCGGGCACCGAGCAGCTCGCCCTCCCCCACCTCCTCGCTCGAGCCGACGATGCGCGGCAGCAGCTCCCGTTCGACGCCGAAGAGCGCGAGCAGGTCGTCGTCCCAGTCGAGCGTCTGCAGCGACGCGAGCATCGTGCGGGACGCATTCGTCGCGTCGGTCACGTGCACCTCACCGCCGGTGAGCTTCCAGACGAGCCACGAGTCGACCGTTCCGAAGGCGAGGCCGGCCGCGCCGCCCGCCTGCCTCTGCAGCAGCCACTCGAGCTTCGAGGCCGAGAAGTACGGGTCGGGGACGAGACCTGTGCGCTCGCGGATCAGGGCCGCGTCGAGCTCTCGGCACCGCTCGGCGGTACGGCGGTCCTGCCAGACGATTGCGGGAGCCACCGGCCGTCCCGTCGCGCGGTCCCAGAGCATCGTCGTCTCGCGCTGATTCGTGATCGCGACCGTGTCGACGCCGTCGAGGCCCGCCTCGGCGGCGGCAGCGAGCACGCTCTGCCAGATCTCGTCGGGATCGTGCTCGACCCAGCCGGGCCGCGGGAAGTGCTGCGGCAGCTCGGCGTAGCCGCGCCGGAGGACGTGCAGCTCCTCGTCGACCACGAGGCAGGTCGTGCCGGTCGTGCCCTGGTCGATCGCGAGGATCACGAGTGCTGAGCGATGAACGCCAGCGTTCGCTGCCAGGCGTCGTCCGACGCCTCCGCGAAGTCTTCCTGCTTGCGATCGAAGAAGCTGTGCGGAGCACCGTCGTAGACGACGATCTCGTGCTCGACTCCTGCGCCGCTGAGCGCGTGCTCGAATGCGGCGTTGTCGTCGGCGGTGATTCCCTGGTCGTCGCCGGCCTGCAGAGCGAGGATCGGGCAGCCGATCTCGAGGGCGCGTTGAACGACGCTGGCTCCGCCACGTTCGCGCGTCGGCGAGCCGTAGAAGCCGATCGACCCCTCGAGGCCGTGGCCCGAAGCGGACGCGACCCAGGACGCGCGGCCGCCGAAGCAGAAGCCGACCGAGAAGATCGATGTCGCGCCGCGCGAGCGGAGCTCCTCGACCACCGCGCGCGCATCGGCCTGCACCCCGTCGTCCGTCGTCTGCTCGACGTGCGGCATGTACTCCCAGTCGCCGTCACGCTTCGCCACGCCTGCGGTGCGTCCGAAGTAGTCGAACGCAACCGCGCAGTGCCCGCGCTCGGCGAAGCGCAGGGCGAGCTCCTCGTAGAAGTGGTAGAGGCCTCGCACGTCGGGGAAAATGACGACCCCCGTGGTCGACGGCTCGTCGGGCGCCGCGAGGAACGCCGCGAACGCGTTGCCGTCACTCGCGGTCAGGACGAGGTCGTCGTGCGAGACGGCGGCGCCGGCGATCCGCGCGACGGGGGGCTCGGAGTCCAGGTCGAAGCACATCGACTCAGGCCGCTGCCCAGTCGGGGAGCTCGAGCCCCTGCTCGTCGATCATGCGCCGCACGCCCGGCAGCCGAAGCGATCGCTCGAAGTGGCCGCGGATGTTCGGCCGTGTCCAGCTCGCAGGCTCGAGGCGACGCCCCCAGCGAGTGAACATGAAGAGGGAGAGATCCGCCGCCGTCCGCTCGTCGCCCACGAGCCACTCACGGCCGGCGAGATCGCTCTCGACCAGGTCGAAGAGGCGCCCGAGCTCCGCCGCGGCAAGCTCTTCCACGCCGGAGCTGCCGTAACGCTCCGGGTAGAAGAAGCGCAGGAAGCCCGTTTGCAGCGTGTTCGTCATGAAGACGAGCCAGCGATAGAACTGCGCGCGCTCGGGCGGTGCCAGGCGTGCCTCCGGGAACCTGTCGGCCAGGTAGAGCAGGATCGCCGCGGACTCGTTCAGGACGACGTCGCCGTCGACGAGCGTCGGGACGACGCCGAGCGGATTGAGCGCCAGGTAGGCGGGATCGGACTGCGCCTCGTCGCGCTCGACGCGAACGAGCTCGTACGCCACCCCGATCTCGGCGAGCGCGGCGTGCGGCGCCATTGCCGCCGAACCGGGACGCCAGTACAGACGGAGCGGCTCCATGACCCGACCCTACCGGGAACGCTAGATCAGCTGGTTCGGGAGCTCGATACCGCTGGTGTCGATCCCGAGCGACTTCGCGAGGCGGATCCCCTGCTCGAGATCCTCGCGGAGCATGCGGATGTCGGTCTCGCGCATCAACGCGCCGATGAACTCGCGCGCCTTCGGACGCCAGAGCGCGTGCTGCGCGAAGATCGGGAGCAGGCGGTTGGCGGCATCGACGAGCCGCGTCTTCACCTTGGTGCCCGCGCCCTCGAGGAGCACCCGTTCGTACGCCATGCCTGCGCCGTGATGAATCCCGTCGTCGATCGCGAGCCGGTTGCACAGGTCCTCGAGCACGGTGCCTCGTGAGGAGCGCGCGATCATCCGGAACCGCGGGATGATCAGACGCTCGTAGAAGACCTGCATCAGGAAGACCTTCTCCTCGAGTGTGTCCGCCTCCAGCACCTGCTGCGCAAGCCGGTCGAGGTACGGGTCGCGCTCCGCCATCCCACCCGCCTCGTGGATCAGCTTCAGCCAACCCTCGGTATGGCGCGACTCGTCCTGCACCATCGTCGTGTAGTAGAGCTTGGCCTCGTGATCGGGGGCGATCGAGAAGAGCTGCGCAGCCATCTCGACCGCCAGCTCGTCGGCCTGGAGCTGCTGCGTGACCACCGAGCGCCAGAGGTCGCGCCGCCGCGCCAGCTTCTGCGGCGAGCCGCTGTACTCCGGGATCGGAGGCAGCTCGCCCCACGGCAGGTCGCGCACCTGCCACTCGGCCCGCTTCGCGAGCTCGTAGTAGCGATAGACGCCCTGGAGGTCGCGACCTTCCGCAGACGCGGCTTCGTCGACGTGCTCTTCGAGCTCCATCGGGCCACAGACTAACGATCGGTCGGGCGGGGCGACCAGGCTGCGGGATTCCCGGGGCGACTCAGAGGCACTCCCTAGGAGGCGCAAAGGGCGCGCACAGGATCGGGAGTGAGGGTGGATCCACATCGTCCAACGAAAGGAGCCGTCATGAACGGCAGCAACAAGAAAGTCATCGCCGGTGCAGTCGCACTCGGCGTCGCCCTCGGAAGCTACGGCATTGCCAATGCCGCTTCCGGCTCGACGACCACGACCACGCCCTCCGCGACCGCCGAGCGCTCCGCTCACCGCGCCCGCAGCACCGCAGGGCTGGGGCGCTCAACGCAGCGACGAGACGCTCCTCACCGGTGACGCGGCAGCGAAGGTCAAGGCGATTGCCCTCGCGAAGGTGCCGGGCGCCACCGTCGTCCGGGTCGAGACGGACGCGGACGGCCACGCCGCCTACGAGGCGCATCTGACGAAGAGCGACGGGAGCCTGGCCACGGTGTACGTGGACAAGGACCTGAACTTCGTCAGCGTCGAGACACGCTAGCGGGCAACTGTCTCGATGAGCGAAGCGACGAGGAACACTGCCGTCCCGGCGAGCACGATCGTGCCGCCGGGCGGCAGGTTGCCGTAGTAGGAGACGGTCAAGCCGGCCAGCACCGACCCGAGGCCGAAGAGGATCGAGATGCCCATGGTCGAGCGCACGCTCCACGCGACCCGCTGGGCGGCGATCACCGGCAGGACCATCAGGGCGGCGATCAGCAGGATCCCGACGATGCGCATCGAGACTCCGATCGCCAATGCGGCCAGCATCGACACGAGCCCGTTGAGCACCGAGACGCGAAGGCCGGCGACGCGTGCGCCCTCCTCGTCGAGCGCGACCGCGATCAGTCCGCGCAGCAGCACTGCGATCACGAGCAGTGATCCGAGGCCCAGTGTTGCGATCACGACGAGGTCGCTGCGCGTCACGGTGAGGATCGAGCCGAACAGGTAGGCGAACAGGTTCGCGTTGAGCGCACCCGCGGCCGAGATGAGCACGACGCCGCCCGCGATCCCGGTGTAGAAGACGACCGCAAGCGCCTGGTCGCCGGCGGTCTTGCGACGTGCACGCAGCCATTCGATCCCGATCGCACCGAGGACCGCAGCTGCCAGCGCTGTCCACACGGGCGAGACGCCGAGGAGGTAGCCGACCGCGACGCCTGCAAACGCAACGTGCCCGATGCCGTCGCCGATCAGGCTCATCTCGCGCTGGACCAGGAAGAAGCCGACGGTGGGCGCGAGGACGCCGACGATCGCGCCGGCGGCGAACGCGAGCCGCATGAACTCCAGATCAAGCATGACGGTGTGACGGGTCGTGCCAGAGGCCGGGAAGCTCCGACGGCGGCCCGTCGAAGACGATTCGCTCGCGCACGAGCACGAGCCGTTCGACGTAGCGCTCGACGGAGCCGAACTCGTGTGAGACGTAGAGGATCGTCACGCCGAGGTCCTCGTGCAGTCGATGAAGCAGCGCGCCCAGCGCGTCCTGGGCTTCGACGTCCACCCCGGTAGTCGGCTCGTCCAGCACCAACAGGCGCGGATGCGCCGCGAGTGACTTCGCGATGAACGCGCGCTGTTGCTGGCCTCCGGACAGGGAGGTCAGGCGCCGCCGCGCCAGCGCGCGCAGACCGACGCGCTCGAGTGCCTGATCGACCGCCTCGCGGTCGTCCCGCCGCAAACGGCCGTACGGCCGCAGCGGCGCGCGGCCGGCCTCGACGACGTCGCGCACGGTGGCCGGCGCGTGCAGCCCGATCTTCGTGCGCTGCGCGAGATAGCCGATGCTGGTGCGGTCGTGAAAGCTCCGTGCCGGCTCGCCGTAGAGCAGCACCTCACCCCGCGCCGGTCGCTCGAGCCCGAGCGCGAGGCGCAGAAGGGTCGTCTTGCCGCCACCGTTGGGGCCGGCGATCGCGACGAACTCGCCCTGCTCGACACGAAGGTCGACTGCCGTGAGCACGGGTGGGCCCTGGCCGTAGGCGAAGTCGACGCCCTGGAGCTCGAGCGCTAGTGGCACCCGAGCTCCGTCCTCAGAGCTTGCAGGTTCTGGCGCATGAGCCCCAGGTAGTCCAGCCCCTGCTTCTCCTCCTTCGACGTCAATCCCTCGATCGGATCGAGGATTGCCGTCTTGACGCCTGCCTCGCGGGCGACCGTCTGCGCGAGCTTGGGCGACACGAGCCGCTCGAAGAACACGGTGCCGATGTGGTCGTCGCGCACGAGCCTCGCGAGCGAGGCGAGCTTCTGGGCCGACGGCTCGGACTCCGGATCGATGCCCGTGATCGCGACCATCCGGAGCCCGTAGCGCGCCGCCAGGTACGCAAACGCAGCGTGGCTCGATACGAACTCGCGCCGCGCGCACTGCGCCAGTCCGTGCCGGTACTCCGTGTCGAGGCGCCTGATCCGCGCGGCGAGGGCGCGCCCGCGGGCCGGCCGGCCGAGCACCACCCCCATCCTCTCGACGATGCGTGCGAACCGAACGGGATCGAGCCAGACGTGCGGGTCCGTCTTGCCGGACTCGTCGCCGACCCCGGCCGTGAGCGTCTGCCCCGCCAGCACGTCGAAGGTTGTGCCGCGGGCATCCCGGACCGCATCGGCGACCGCGGGCTGGAAATCGTGCGAGAGGTAGAAGACGAACCTCGCGCTCTGGATCTCCGCCACTTCCTTCGGAGTGAGCTCGATGTCGTGCGGCTCCGCACCCGCGGGGGTCAGGTTGTGCACGTCGACGGTCCGGCCGCCAATCTGCTGCGCGGCCCAGGCGACCGGATAGAACGCAGCGACGACCGACCGGCCGCCCGTGGAGCGGCTCGAGCCGCAGCCGGCAAGAGCGGCGGCCAGGCCCAGTGCGAGAACGATTCTCACCAAGATCTCGAGGACGATAACGATTCTCGTTATCCTCTGCTTGATGACCTGGGCCGACCACGCGACCACGCAGCTCCGCGAGGCGGGCTACCGCCCGGGTGGAGCGGGCACTCAGGTGCTCAGGTACCTGGAGGCGCAGACCTGCTGCCGCGGCGCGCAGGAGATCTACGAGGCGCTGGACCGGAGAATTGGCCTTGCGAGCGTCTACCGCATGCTCGACCGGCTCGACGCGCAGGGCCTCGTCCAGCGGATCGACATCGGGGACGGGATCGTCCGCTACGAGCCGGCGCGCGCCGCGCACCACCATCACCTCGTCTGCGGCGAGTGCGGCAAGGTGGAGCCGTTCGCCGACCAGCGGCTCGAGCAGGCGATCGAGGCGGTCGAGGAACGGAGCGGCTACTCGGTCGTCGCGCACGAGGTCGTGCTGCGCGGTGCCTGCGCCGACTGCAGGCCGTGAACGTCGGCATCTACATCTACGAGCTCGCTGAGGAGCTCGACTGGGCCGGCCCGTGGGAGGTGCTCGCAGCGTGGTCCGACCGCGCCGATGACGTGCACGTCTTCACGATCACCGACTCGGACCGGCCCGTTCGCTGCGCGAAGGGATTGCGGGTGCTCGGCGACCACACCTGGGAGACGAGCCCCGAGCTCGACGTGCTCGTCGTTCCCGGCGGCGACTCCCGCAGGCCCGCCGCCGACGCCGCGCTGATCGCCCGCATCCGCGCGTTGCACGAGCGCGGCGCGCTCCTCACAAGCGTCTGCACCGGCTCGTTCGTGCTGCAAGCTGCGGGCGCTCTCGACGGCAAGCCGGCGACGACCCACTGGGGCTCCGTCGAGCGTCTTCGCGCACTCGGGGTCGATGTGCGCGACGAGCGCTTCGTCGACGCCGGCGACGTGATCACCGCCGCGGGTGTCTCTGCCGGCATCGACATGGCGCTTCACCTCGTCGCGCGGCTCGACTCCGTCGAGCGCGCGCAGGACGTGCGGCGCTACATCCAGTACGACCCCGAGCCTCCCGTCTGATGGAGCTCACACGCGCCGACAAGTGGCTCTGGGCGGCGCGCTTCTTCAAGACTCGCAGCGCGGCGACCGACGCCGTGCTCGGGGGCCGTGTGCGGGTCAACGGGGAGCGGGTGAAGCCGTCGAAGGACGTGCATGTCGGCGACACCGTCGAGGTCTCGACGGGTGCGTCGCATCGGACCGTCGTCGTGACGGGCATCGCCGACAAGCGCGGCTCCGCCACCGTCGCTGCGACGCTCTACACGGAGACGCCCGAGTCGATCGAGCGGGGCGAACGCGAGCGGCTGCAGCGCAGCCTCACCCGGCCGCTCGGCGCCGATCTCGGCGAGCGCCCGACGAAGCAGGCGCGCCGGCGGCTCGACGCGCTACGGCGCGCACAGCGCGGACGCTGAGCGGCGGCCGATGATTCTCGCTCTGTTCAGCGGTCTACGCTGCAGATGGCCGCATTGCGTCCGAGCAAGCTCGTCTGTGACATCGGCTCGCTCGCGGACGCTGACCTCGGCGCGGTCGCCGGCCTCGCACGCCTGCACGTCGCCTCTCGGCGGCTCGGATTCGATCTCGTCCTCCACAACGGCTCGGACGCGCTCGTCGAGCTCGTCGCGTTCGTCGGGCTGGCGGACGTCCTACGCTTCCAGCCGCGGGGGCAGGCCGAAGAGCGGGAACAGCGTCTCGGTGGCGAGGAAGAACGTAAACTGGACGATCCGGCCGGCTGAGAGCTCGACCACCTGCAGCGCCCACGGGTCGTAGCCGCCGTCCGGGCTCGGCTTGTACTGCCCGAAGGCGGGTGAGCCGTTTGCCGCCACCGTCGGCACGACCCGCGAGCCCTTGCACCCGATGCCCGGGCCGAACCACCAGGTGAGAATGTCCTCGCGGCCCGCAAGCCAGAGGTCGAACGGCGGCATCGACTGCGTCGCGTCCTCCCGGATCAGCGCCGTGAGCGCTTCGATGTCGTAGCGCTCGAACGCCTCGACGTAGCGGGCGAGCAACGCGCGGTCGTCGGCGTCGAGCTCGGCGGTCGCGGGCGAGATCTCGCTCGAGGCGAGTGTTGCACGCGCCCGCTGCAGCGCACTGTTCACCGATGGGACGCTCGTCTCGAGCAGCTCTGCGACCTCTGACGCCTGCCACTTCAGCACCTCGCAGAGAATGAGCACCGCGCGCTGGCGAGCCGGGAGATGCTGCAGCGCCGCGACGAACGCGAGCCGGATCGTCTCACGGTCGACGGCGACGTCGGCCGGATCGGGGATCGGCTCGATCCACGTCACCTCCGGGAGCATGTTCAGGTTCGCTTCGATCGGCTCACGCGCCGGACCGAGATCCATCGGGGTCGCCCGCCGCTCCCTGCCGTTGAGCATGTCGAGACACACGTTCGTGGTGATGCGGTACAGCCACGACTTCACGGCTGCCCGCCCTTCGAAGCGATCGAAGCCCCGCCACGCCCTGATGAACGCCTCCTGCACGGCGTCCTCGGCCTCGAACGGCGAGGCGAGCATGCGGTAGGCATAGGCGGTCAAGGCCGAGCGGTGTTGCTCGAACTGCTGCTCCAGCTCGGGTGCCAGTGCTGGCGGCGAATCCGGCATCGAGGACAATGCTAGGCGGTCCGCCCGGAGCTCCGTCGCCGAGATCGCTGCCACACCCCTGAGACACCGCGACGACCGGAAACTCATCGGTGCGCAGGAGATCGCACCTGCGGGACCACCGTAGAACCCACGGCATCGGTACAGGCCCGCAGCCTCTCCGCGCGCAACTGCAGATGCGGGCCGCCCCGCCCGGGTCGATCCTGGAGACGAGGATGAGCGCTATAGCCGTGATCCCCCTCGAGCCCCGCCCGGCACCGGCGCCCGTCGCGCCTGCCGCCGACCCGCGCCAGCCGCCGGAGCTGGACACGATCGCGATGCGCTGGCAACTCGCCCTCGACGCCGCCGACCATGCGCTCGCGGCCGCGCACGGCCCGATTCACGTGACGAACGCGGACGGCCGCCACCGTGAGCTCGTTCAGGAGCGCCTCGCGACGTCCGAGCTGCTGACGCGCCTCGGCCGGCTGACCGGCGTCCAGCCGCTCCCGTGGCTTTCGACCGTCCCGGTGACGCGGAAGATGCTCGGCCTGCCCGACGGCGCCGCCGCCTGCCTATTCGACCTGGACGGCGTCCTCACGGACAGCGGCGTCCTGCATGCCTGGGCCTGGGCGGAGGTCTTCGACGACTTGCTGCTGCGCCTGAGCGAGACGACCGGATGGCACTTCATCCCGTTCGACCGCGGCAGCGACTATCGGGACTACATCGACGGACAGGCCCGCCTCGAGGGGATTCACGGGTTCCTGGCCAGCCGCGGCATTCAGTTGCCCGAGGGGCGCTACGGCGATCCGGCCGATGCCGACACCGCCTGCGGCCTCGCTCGGCGCAAGGGCGATGCGATGGCCCGCGGCCTGCACCAGCGCGGCGTCACGGCCGTCGCCGGCGCCCGCCGCTATCTCGAGGCGAGCGGCCACGCGGGGCTGAAGCGGGCCGTCGTCTCGGCGAGCTCGAGCACACTTCCGATGCTGGAGCTCGCCGGGCTCGCGAGCGTCGTCGAGGAGCGCGTCGACGCCGACGTGATCCGCGCCGAAGGCCTGCGCTCGCGTCCGGCCCCCGACCTTCTGCTCGAAGCCTGCCGCCGGCTCGACGTCAGCCCCGAGAGTGCCGTCACCCTTACGCACAGCGCGGCCGGGATCGCCGCCGGGCACGCCGCCGGACTGACCGTGATCGGCGTCGGCGAAGGCGCGCAGGGCGAGCTGCTCGAGGGATTCGGCGCCGAGCTGGTCGTGCCGACGCTGCGCTCGCTCCTCGATCCCCGGCTTCAGCCGCCCGGCTGAGCGCGCTCGATATGCTCAACGAATGGGGCCGCTCCAGATCCTCGTCGTCGGCTTCGACGGAAACCACTTCAAGGGCGAGATCGCTCCCGAGCTGAGCCGCCTGCGGCGGGAGGGGATCGTGCGCATCGTCGATCTCGTCCTCGTGCGGAAGGACGACAACGGGGCCGTCGCGGTCGTGACCGCCAGCGATCTCGACTGGGAGGAGGCCGTCGAATTCGGTGAGTTCGCGGGCGCGCTCGCGGGGCTGCTGGGCGACGACGGCGAAGGTGGCGCTCGCGGCCTGATGGCGGGCGCGGCCGAGTTGATGGACGGCCACCTGTTCAGCGAGCGCGACCGGTTCGCGCTCGAGCGCGGCCTTCCCCCCGGCTGGTCGGCCGCGATGGTGCTGTTCGAGCACCTCTGGGCCGAGCCGCTCCTGAAGGCGGTCTGGCGCGCGGGCGGCCTCGAGCTCGCGAACGAATGGATCAGGCCGGAGCAGCTGATCGAGGTTCCCGAGCCGATCGCGAAGAGCGAGGACGACGCGAACCTGACTTAGAGGCTGTGAGTGCTTCTTAGGCGGGCCGCCCCTAGCTCGCCCCCGCCTCGGCGCTCTCCGACCTGACGTACTCGATGTAGCCGCGAACGTCGGCCACGGGCTCGGAGTACGCCGCGCCGAGCGTCGACTCCAGCTCCGCCAGATATGCCTCGGTCCACTCCGGGAACGGGTAGTCGATCGCGCGGAGGAACTCGAGCGACGCCGCGAGCCTGATGTCGGCGATCGACGGGCTGTCGCCGCCGATGAACGGCCTGCCGGCGAGGAAGAAGGTGCGGAAGACCTCGAGCGGCTCGGCGATCGCGGCGGTGGCGTCCCTTTGTGCCTGGGCCTTCAACTCCGGCCCCGCCTCGGACGACCCCACTTCGCCCGGGTACTGCGGGAACGAGAGCGTCGGGTAGGTGGCCCGCGTGATCAGCGGATAGAGCGTCCCGATCACGTAGAACATCGCGTTGTCGATCATCGCCCGCTCGCCGGGGTCGGTCGGGTAGAAGCTCTCGAGGCCGTGGCGGTTGCAGAGATACGCCATGATCGCGCAGCTTTCGCCGAGCGCTCCGCGCGGAAGCCCCTCCTCCTCGAGCGTGGGCGTCAGATGTGCCGGGTACTTCGCCAGGTACTCGGCGCTCGTCGTCTGCCCCCAGACGTCGATCTCGTCGCAGTCAAGCCCGGCGGCGCGCACGAAGACGCGTGCGGTCATGTTGTTGACGCTCGGCTTGAGGATGTTGAGCGTGTTCGCGGCCATCGATTCCTCCTCGCTTAGCGGTGGCGGTACGGGTCCTTCGGCGACCGATCGGTCGAGAGCGAGGCGCGGGATCTGGCCGTGAGCGCTTCGATCGCATCCGCCAGGTGCCCCTCGGAGATGTGGTGGTCGCCCCGGACCACCCGTAGGCGGTGCGCCTCCAGCAGGACGTCGGCGTGAGTGAAGCCGAACGGAGGCTCGAAGCGGTACGACGCGAGCTCGATCAGGAGCCCGAGCGGGTCGTCGAAGTAGATCGAGTCCATGAAGCCGCGGTCCTTGACGCCGCTGTGCCGGATCCCTCGCTCGTCGAGCCGCTTCACCGCCTGGTGGAAGGTCGCCTGCGAGAGAGCGAACGCCAGGTGGTGAACGCAGCCGGGGTCGGTCGCGGTGCGGGCGGGATCGGGGACGCGTTCCTCGTTCGTGAACACGGTGATCAGGCGCCCATCGCCCGGATCGAAGTAGAGGTGGCTCTCGGACGCGTTGTCGAGGTTCGGCTGCTCGAACACGAACGGCATGCCGAGGACGCCCTCCCAGAAGTCGATCGACGTCTGCCGGTCGGCGCCGACGATCGTGATGTGGTGCACGCCTTGGCTCTGCAGCTTCCGCATCAATGCTCAACGAGTCTGGACTTGTACTCGCTTCGTTGCAAGCTCCCCCACGCCACGAGCTCGACCTGCATCTGCACGACGAGCACGTCGCGAAGCCGGAGTCGGATCGCCTCCGCGAGCCCCTCCCTCGCAGTCAAGTCGCGTGCGAGCTCGACGACGACCGGCAACGGCGGATCCTGCTTCACGCCCGGAACGATCGGCCGGACGACGACGTTGCCGCTGACCTCCGGGGCGAACGTGCTCACCACCTCGCGGATCGCCGACGGGAACACGTTGACGCCGCGCACGATCAGCATGTCGTCGGTGCGTCCGACGCACCGGACGCGTGGAGCGGTGCGGCCGCACGCACACGGCCCGGTCTGAACTCGCACGTGGTCGCGCGTTCGGAAGCGCAGGAGCGGCGCGGCGCGATGGCTCAGATGCGTGAGGACGAGCTCACCCTCCGCACCGTCCGCGAGCCGGAGCGACTCGCCGGTCCCGGCGTCGATCAGCTCGGGATGGACGAGCCCACGGGCGCCGAGATGCATCCCGTTCTGCTCCACGCATTCTCCCCAGAGCGACGGTCCGATGTCGCCGATCCCCATCGCCTCGGTCACGCGAGCGCCCCAGCCCTCCTCGAGCCGAGCACGAAAGGTCGGCTCACCGCCTCCGGGCTCGCCCGCGACCAGGATCCGGCGAACGCTCGACCCGCGCAGATCCGCGAGCTCGGCCAGATACGCGGCATACGACGGGGTGAGCACGACCGCGTCCGGTTGCAGCTGCTCGATCGCGAGCAGCAGGCGCTCGCTGTTGCCGGTGCCGACAGGGATGTGGCAGACGCCGATCCGGGCGAAGGCGTCGAGAGCGGCGCCGGCGACGAACGGGCCGGCGTTGTAGGTGCTGACGACCCGTTCGCCCGGCGAGATGCCCGAGCCCGCGTAGCTGCGGGCGGAGCCCGTCACCCAGTTGTCCAGGTCGGACGCCGTCAAGGGGATGTAGCTCGGAGCGCCGGTCGTGCCGCTCGTCGAATAGACCCGGACGAGCTCCGACGGCGACGCGCAGAAGTGCGCGCCGAACGGTCTCTCGGCTGTCACGGTCTTGCGGACGTCCTGCTTCTCGGTGAGCGGCAGCTCGGCGATCTCGTCGAGGCCGACGCCGTCCGCCTGCGCGCCGAGCTTCTCCCGGTAGAACGGCGAGCGCTCGAGCAGATAGGCGAGCTGGAGCCGGAACGCGGCGGTGTCCAACGCGTGTTGCTCGTCCCACGACCGCGTCTCGACGGCCGCGTCGAGGATCACGCCTGCTCCGGCCGGTACTCGACCGCCTCCTCCGCTCCGGCGGCGAGCAGCCAGCCGAGCTCGACGCGCTGCTCCTCGGCGAGGTGGGCGAGCAGGCTCGCGGTGCGGGCGAGGATCGGCACGGCGTTGACGGCGCCGGGCGGGAACCCGAGGTCGAGCAGCACCGCTGCGATGGGCAGTGAGACGTTGAGCACGAGCGGCTTCCCCCACACGCTCGGGACCGCCTCGCGGAAGGCCCGCGTGAGGACGAGGTGAGGGCCGTCGAGGCCCCGCGAGTGCGCGAGCTCGAGGATCCGCTCGGCACGCGGATCGACCGGCCGGTGGACCGGGTGCCCGAACCCGGGGAGGCGCTCGCCGGACTCGTGCACCGCGCGCGCCGACTCGAGCGCGACCGTGACCGGGTCGCCGCCCGCCGCGACCCGCTCCTGCGCCGCGGCGAGCAGCCGCGCACAGGCGCCGGAGGTGCCGAGGATCACCGGGCCGGCGCCGAGGATGCCCGCGGCGACCGCGCCGTGCAACGAGCCGGGGTCGGCCGCCAGCGTCATTCTCGCAGCGACATTGCTCGGCATCAGCCCGTGCTCGGCGATCGCGACCAGGAGCAGATCGAGGAAGTAGCGCTGCTCCTCGCTCGGCTCTCGTCCGGTGACGAGCAGGTGGAAGTACTCGGTGAAGGTCACCCGGCCCATCAGGTCACCGGTGAGGTCCCGGCCGCGCACCTCGACCCGGTCCGGATACGCCTGGGCGATGTGGGTGGCGCGGTCGCTCGGCATCGACGCGACGCTACGGGCAGGCGACGGCGAGCGTCAAGCGCCGGTCAGTCCGGGTAGACCGCGTCCGGCTCCTGCACGAGGCCGTCGGGCCAATCGAAGATCTCCGTGATCACGCCGAGATCCTCGTCCGTCGAGAGATAGGCGAAGGTGACCCCGTTGTAGATCCCGCCCTGGAGGATCTTGCGTCCCCTGGCCCGCATCGCAGCGAGCTCGTCGCGGTACGGGCTGCCTCCCACCGCGACGTGGTGCAGGCCCTCGCCTTTCGTCGCGAGGAACTCGGCGTAGATGCTCTTCTCGTCGAGCGGCTGCACGAGCTCCCACTGCACCGATCCCACCATCGTGACCGCGATCCGCATCGCATACTCGGCGGGCGTCTCGTGCTTCACCATCTGCGCGACGGTGTCCGGGTTGAACTCGTAGATCTCCCACGGGCCGATGCCGTAGTCCTCGACGTAGGTTCGCATCGTCCGCTCGAGGTCGTGGACGACGATCGAGATCTGCAGGGTCTCGGTGAACACGGGCTCGCGCACGGACGCCATCGTGTCGCGTCGGGCTGCACAGCGCAAGCCGAGCGAAGCGAGCCGCGCCTCAGCCGTCGAGTGCGGGCGCCGCCGCGTACTCCTCGTCGGTGACGTGAGCGCCCCAGGTGGCCGTGGTTCCCTCCTCGTCGGGCTGAACGAGTGCGAGGTGCGCCATGAACCTCGTGGCTGCGGCGCCGTGCCAGTGCTCCTCGCCTGGCTCGAAGAAGACGCGGTCACCGGGACGGATCACCTCGATCTGCCCGCCGCGGCGCTGAGCATGACCCACGCCTTCGAGCACCCAGATCGTCTGGCCGTTCGGATGAGTGTGCCAGGCGGTGCGCGCCCCGGGCGTGAAGTGGACGCTGCTCGCGCTCACGCGCGACTCTCCGGTGGGCACCGCCACCGCATCGATGTAGACCGAGCCGGTGAACCAGTCTTCAGGTCCCGCTGCGGTCTCGACGCTGTTCCTCGTGATCTGCATGAGTGATCTCCTGGTCGGGTGTCGCGGTCCAACTGGCGAGCAGGTTCAGGGCCTGCTCCGACTTCGAGCCGGGCTCGGCCGTGTAGACGAACATCGTGAGCCCGGGATCGGCGACGAGCTCCATCGTCTCGAAGGTCAGGCTCAGGTCGCCGACGAGCGGGTGGTGGAAACGCTTGACGCCGGTGTCGTGCCGGTGGACGTTGTGCGCGGCCCAGAGCGTCCGGAACAGCTCGCTCCGGGTCGAGAGCTCACCGACAAGATCCGAGAGCTCACGGTCGTACGGGTCACGGCCCGCTTCTGCGCGGAGCACGGCAACCACGTCGGTCGCGACGCGATCCCAGTCGAGGTAGAAGGTGGCGGCGCGATCGTCGAGGAACACGAACCTCGCGGTGTTCGGCGGCTGCGCCAGGCTGTCGAAGTGCTGCGAGTAGAGCGCGCGCCCGAGCCGGGTCGCCCCGAGGATGTCGAGTCGCGCGTTGCGGACGAACGCGGGCACGCCTGCCATCGCACCGAGCAGGTGCCGCACCCCCGGACGGATCCGCTGCGGTGAACGCCGGCTCTTGCGCGGCGCAGACAGCTGCGTCGCTCGGGCGAGATCGAAGAGGTGCGCGCGCTCGGTGTCGTCGAGTTGCAAAGCGCGCGCCAGTGCCTCGAGCACGGTGTCGGAGACGCCGCTCGCGTTGCCGCGCTCGAGCCGCGTGTAGTAGTCGACGCTGACTCCGGCAAGCAGCGCGACCTCCTCACGGCGAAGCCCGGGAACGCGTCGAGAGCCGACCCCATAGGTGCGCAGACCTGCCTGTTCGGGGGTGATCCTGGCGCGCCTGGAGGTCAGGAACTCGCGCATCTCGTTCCTCGTGTCCACGAGACGAGCCTAGCCCCACCCGCGGTGCGCTGAGGGGGCCTGGCGGTACCTGGATCAGCAGGGTCGGTCACCGCGCGCGTGTCCGTGCTTCAGTTGCTGCTCAACGAGCAGAAGGAGACGCAGTGCAGAAGCGGATGATCGGCAACCTCGAAGTCTCGGCCCTCGGGCTCGGGTGCATGGGCATGAGCTCGAGCTTCCCGCCCTTCCCCGACAAGCGCGACATGATCTCGCTCATCCGCACCGCCGTCGAGCGTGGCGTCACGTTCTTCGACACGGCTCAGGTCTACGGCCCCTTCACCAACGAGGACCTCGTCGGCGAAGCGCTCGAGCCCGTTCGCGACCAGGTCGTGATCGCGACGAAATTCGGCTGGGAGCTCTCCACCGGCGCGCCGCGCGGCGTCGACAGCCGCCCCGAGACGATCACGCGGACCGTCGAAGACTCGCTGACGCGGCTTCGCACCGACAGGATCGACCTCTTCTACCAGCACCGCGTCGACCCGAACGTGCCGATCGAGGACGTCGCCGGCACCGTCAAGGAGCTGATCGAGGCCGGCAAGGTCAAGCACTTCGGGCTCTCCGAAGCGGGAGTGCAGACCATCCGGCGCGCGCACGCAGTGCAGCCGGTGACCGCGCTGCAGAGCGAATACTCCCTCTGGTGGCGTGAGCCCGAGGAGGAGATCCTGCCCACGCTGGAGGAGCTCGGCATCGGTTTCGTCCCCTTCAGCCCGCTCGGCAAGGGCTTCCTGACCGGGGCGATCGACCAGCAGACCGAGTTCGCCGACGGCGACTTCCGCAACACCGTTCCGCGCTTCACCGACCAGGAGGCGCGCACGGCCAACTTCGCCTTCGTCGAGCTGCTGCAGAGCGTGGCCGAACGCAAGCACGCGACCCCGGCGCAGATCGCACTCGCCTGGCTGCTCGCCCAGAAGCCGTGGCTGGCGCCGATCCCCGGCACGACCAAGCTCACCCGCCTCGAGGAGAACATGGCCGCGGCCGAGCTCGAGCTCTCGTCCGACGATCTCCGTGAGATCGACGAGGGCGCGGCGCAGATCACCGCCGAGGGCGATCGCTACTCGGAGGCCAACCAGCGGTTCATCGACCGCTGAGCTGGAGCTGACCCACCGATCGAGTGGTGAGATCTCAAGGTCCGCGGGGTCGGCGCCGAAATCCCGGTCATGCGTACCTATGAAGTAACTCACGACGGGGTCGGTGGGCCGTTCCGCCTCAAGGCGGCCGAGAGCGCGCGTGTGCTCGCGGTGATCACCGCCGACGAGGCGCGCCAGCTCTGGATCAACCTCGGAGGCGCCTTGGGATTGGGCACTGAGCCCCTGACGGTCAAGAACGTCGAGCGTGCCTCGAGCCTGAAAGCTCTGGCGAAGCGTCTCAAGAAGACCGCAGTCGCCGGGTAACGCGGACGACAGGGCCGGTCGTCCCGAGATAGGTTCGGCCCGGTGAGCTCCGTCCTGGAACCTGAGAGACGACCGTCGGGCGGGCGCTTCTTCGCCAACGCCGTGCGGGAGCTGCTCCTGGGCGCAGCTCTGCTCGCGCTGTTCGTGCTGATCGCCCTGCTCGTGCCCACGCAGCCGCTCGCTCTCGAGCAGCACTGGGCCGACTGGATGAGAAACATCCAGTCGGCTGCGCTGAAGCAGGTCGCGCTCGTCCTCAACCAACTCGGACGGGGGCTCGCGCGCGCACTGACACTCGCTGCGATCGGCGTCGTGCTGATCGTCGCCAGGCGCTGGTGGGCGCTCGCTGCCTTCGCAGCGACCGAGAGTCTGACGCCGCTCGCAAGCTCGGTCGTGAAGGGAATGGTCGACCGCCCCCGACCGCCCGGCGGTCTCGTCCATCCCGCCGGCGCGTCGTTCCCATCAGGCCACGCTGCGTACGCCGGCGCGACGTGCGTCGCGCTCGTCCTCCTGTTCACCCTGCCCGGGCCGGGCCGCCGGCGCTGGTGGGCCCTCGCCGTCCTCGGCATCGCCGCCATGGCCTGGAGCCGCACGTACCTCCAGGTTCACTGGCTCCTGGATGTCGTGGCAGGCTCGCTGCTCGGCGCGGCCATCGCCCTGCTCGTCTTCGCCGGCATCCAGGTCCTCACCGAGAGACGTCCGGCCCGGTGACTCCGCCACGGTCGGCGCTTCTCTCGAAGTAAGGAGCAGCGAAAATCACGCTGCAACGGCGGGCGTCCGCGCCCGAGCGCGCCCGGCTTCGCGCTCGACGATCGCTCGCGCCACCGTCTCGGCATCGCGGCCGACGCCGCCGATGAAGTGGGAGTTGCGCCGATACTGGTATGCGAGCCCGAGCGTGTAGAGACCGGAGGCGCGCGCCGCGCCGCGCCGCTGCACGATCTCGCCGCGCCGGTCGAGCACGCCGGGGACGTGCAGCCAGGGATAGCTCCGCCGGAAGCCCGTCGCCCAGACGATCGCGCCGAGTTGGTGCAGGTCGAGCGTCCGCTGGGCGGGCGGAAGGGTCACGGCTGGCGAAGGCTCCGGCTCCCAACCGTCGGCAAGTGGGTGTGCGTCGATCCGCCGCAGCAGCTTTCGGAGGCGCACGTCGGCTGCCGCGACGTTCGCGTCGAGATCGTCTGCGAAGACGGCACGCCCGCCGGCGAGCCCCATCAGCCGCCCGGTGACGGTGACGCCGGCCGCCGCGAGGCGGTCGAGGCCGAGGTCATCTCCTCCGCTCGCGCCGCTGACCGGGAAGAGCGGGACGCGCTTCGCCGCCTCGACGTCAGGCATCTCGTCGATCGTGCGGTCCCAGTCGCCGAGGATGTGGGCCCATTCGAAGATGTCGCGGCCCCGGTATCTGCGCGGTGCGCGCGAGTGGCGTCCGGCGGCGAGCACCACGTCGCGCCCCGCCTGCCGCAACTCGAGCGCGAGCTGCTGACCGCTCGCCCCGGCTCCGACGACCAGGACCGGCCCATCCGGCACGAGCTCCGGGCGCCGGTACTCGGAGGAGTGGAGCGAGAACGGCTGCTGCGACGCGAATGGCACGTACGGCTCGGCGGCGTCGCCGGTCGCCAGCACGACGGACCGGGCGAGCCAGGCGTCGCTCGTGGTGAAAACACGGAAGCCGCGGTCGCAGGGCTCGATCCGCTCGACCGCGACGCCCTCCACGACCGGCGCCTCGAGCGAGCGAGCGTACGACTCGAGGTGCGCGACGAACGCTGCGAGCGGGAGGAAGCCGTCGCGCTCGGCGGGCTCGGGCTCCCCCGGGAGCCGGTTCATCCAGTTCGGCGACAGGAGCGTCAGCGAGTCCCACCGCTCGTGCCACCGCTGGCCGACGCGCCCCCGTTCGAGCAGCACGTGCTCGTGGCCGGCGGCCGTCAGATGGTGACTGAGCGCCAGGCCGGCCTGGCCGGCGCCGACGATCAGCGTGTCGATGTGGGTCGGGCGCGGCGCCCGGACTGCCCGGGCGCCGCCGTCGTGGGTCACGCGTCCACCCCGACGTGCACCGGCACGCCGTTCGTGACGATGTCGAAGACCGCCGAGCGCGCCTTCGCGCGCTCCACGAGCTCGCGGAGCTTCTCTGGCGGCGCGTCGCCCTCGACGTCGAACGTCACCCGGATCTGCTCGTAGCCGTTGCGGACGTCGTCGGAGAGACCGAGCGCGCCGCGCACGTCCATGTCGCCCTCGAGCCGCGACTCGACTCGCGTGAGCCGGATGCCGCGCGCAGCGGCGACGTAGACGAGCGAGGTGGTGAGGCACGCGGCGAGTGCGTGCATGAGCTGCTCCGCCGGGTTCGGCGCCTCGTTCTCCCCGATCAGGATCGGCGGCTCGCCGGCGTCGAGCTCGAACGCCGCCTCGCGTGAGCCGTCCTCGCCGCCGGCGGCGTAGAAGCCCTTGATCGTCGAGCGGTTGTGCGCGCCGCCGAGCCAGCGGTTCCGAACGCGGAACTGGAACGTCCCCAGCTCCGGCTGCGCCTTCACGGCGTCGAGCGTCGCGAAGAGCTTCTGTGTGTCGACCCCGTTGCGGATCGATTCGATGGTGGTGCTCACTCTGCTCCTTCCGTCGGGCGGGCTCATCCCGCGTCGCCCGGTACGAAACAGCGGCCCGGTTGCCGCGCGCTTAGCGGTGCGGTAGCTCCCTGGTAACGTCGCGCGAACGATGGAGTTCAAGCTCCTGGGGCCCCTCGAGGTGGGCAATGGGTCGGCGACCGTCGCGATCGCGGGCCGCAAGCAGCGGGCTCTGCTCGCGCGGCTGCTGCTCGACGCCAACCGGACCGTCGCTGCCGACCGCCTCGTCGACGACCTCTGGGGCGAGTCCGTCCCCGACTCCGCACAGAAGATGGTGCAGATCTACGTCTCGCAGCTGCGAAAGGTGCTGCCCGACGGCATCCTCCAGACACGCGCGCCCGGCTACGCCGTCGAGGTCGACCCCGCGAGCATCGATCTCGTCCGGTTCGAGCAGCTGCGGCGTGAGGGAGAGGCGGCGCATGCGGCGGGCAACGCCGACCTGGCGGCGCGGCGCTTCGGCGAGGCGCTCTCGCTCTGGCGCGGCGACGCGCTCGCCGAGTTCCAGGAGCCGTTCGCGCAGAGCGGAGGCGTCGCGGCTCGACGAGCTGCACCTCGCCTGCATCGAGGCGCGCATCGCAGCCGACCTCGATCGCGGTCGGCACGCCGAGCTCGTGGCAGAGCTCGAGCCGCTGCTCACGCGGCATCCGCTGCGCGAGGGCCTGCGCGCGCAGCAGCTCCTCGCGCTCTACCGCTCCGGACGACAGTCCGAGGCGCTGACGGCGTATCGACGCTTCCGCGACCTGCTCGCGGACGAGCTCGGGCTCGAGCCCTCGCCGCGTCTGAAGGAGCTCGAGCGCCGGATCCTCCGTCACGACCAGACGCTCGACTATCAGCCTGTGCGCGCCGCGGCGGCCGCACCCGGCGTCCAGTACGTCAGAAACGGCGACGTCTCGATCGCCTACCAGCAGGTCGGCGACGGCGAGCTCGACCTCGTGCTCGTGCACGGTTGGGTGTCGAGCTTCCAGCCGGGCTGGGAGCGGCCTGCGCTCGCCCGCTTCTACGAGCGGCTGGCGAAGATGGGGCGGCTGATCATGTTCGACAAGCGCGGCGTCGGCTTGTCGGATCGAGTGGCGAACGTGGTGTCGCTCGAGGAACGGATGGACGACGTACGCGCGGTGATGGACGCGGTGGGCTCGGAGCGCGCCCTCATCCTCGGCGTCTCCGAGGGCGGCCCGATGGCCGCGCTCTTCGCGGCGACCTATCCCCGGCGGACCGACGGACTGGTGCTGATGGGCGCCTACGCGCGCAGGCTTTGGGCGCCGGACTACACGATCGGGAGGCACCCGGAGGACATCTGGTCGTCGAACGTCGCGGCCGAGGACTGGGGGCTCCCCGCCGCGCGACGGTTCGTCGACGAGCGCGCACCGTCGCTTGCCGGCCACGAGGATGCGTATGAGTGGTACGCGTCGTATCTCGTCCGCGGTGCGAGCCCCGGCGCGGTCGCGCAGCTCGCTCGGATGAACGCAGAGATCGACGTCCGGCACGTCCTCCCGTCGATCCACGTGCCGACGCTGATGCTGTACCGGGAGCGGGAGTACCTGCGCGAGGCCGCCCGCTACATGGGCGAGCGGATCCCCGCTGCGCGGATCGTCGAGCTGCCGGGCGCCGACCATCTGCCCTGGGAGGGCGAGCAGGACGACGTGCTCGACGAGATCGAGCGGTTCGCCGCCGACCTCGACTCGACGCCGGAGCCCGAGCGCGTGCTTGCCACCGTCCTGGTCGTCGAGGCAGACGGAAGCGAGGAGGCGTGCGACCTCGTCCGCGCCGACGTCGCTCGCTTCCGCGGCAGCGAGCTCGCGCTGACCGACGACACGCTGATCGCGACCTTCGACGGCCCGGCGCGCGCGATTCGCTGCGGGTCGGCGCTGATGGAGCTGGCGCGGGCGCACGGACGATCCGCCCGCGCCGGCCTGCACACCGGCGAGAGCGAGCTCGGCGGCGACGCGCTCGACGCGATCCCCGTCTCGGTTGCTGCGGCGTTGAAGGAGCAGGCCGAGCCGGGCGAGATCCTCGTCTCCTCGACCGTTCGCGACCTCGTCGCCGGGTCGGGCCTCGCGTTCAGCGAGCGCGAGCGAGAGCCGCTGCACGTCGAAGGCGTACCGGGAGCGTGGCACGTCCACGCCGTCGTCGCCTGAGCGGCAGCGTCGAGAGGACGAACTCGAGCGCCAGCAGCAGCCCGAAGAGACTGTAGCCGCCGAGGGCCAGCGCCGCGCCCGCCGTTGCCGCGCCCACGAACGTCCCGAGCTGGTTGGCGGCGGCACGGGCGGCCATCGCGGGCAGGCGCCGCTCCGGCCGTGCGGCCAGGCCGTACGCGTTGCCGAGCAGGGTTCGCCCGCCGCCGAGGAACGACGCCGCGGCCAGCAGCGCTGCGCTCACGCCCGGCGTCGGACGAAGCACGCCGAAGAGCCCGACGAGCAGCGCCATTCCGACGGCGAGGTGGACGAGCGTGCTGCTCGACACGGTGGAGACGAATCGTCGGAAGACGAGGTTGCCAAGCGCGAAGGCAACCGCCGCGAGCGCGAGCAGCCCGCCGATCGCGACCGGCCGCGTCGCATACGTCTCTGCAAACAGAGCGCCCGCGTACACCAGCGTCCCGAGCCAGGCCGAGTTCGCGGCGAGCTCCGCGAGCAGCCAGTGCCGCAACACCGGATCGGCAAGCGCGACGCGGAGGCCGCCCCCATCCTCGCTCGGAGCGTTCCGGCGATCCGGTACGGCGACGAACGCCGCCAGCGCCGCCGCCAGCGGGAGCGCGAGCCAGCCGAGTCGCCAGCTCGCGCCTCCGAGCAGGCCGAGCGCCGGCATGCCGACGATCCACGCGGCCGGGCTGCCGATCAGCGCCCAGCCGAGCACCCGCCCGCGCGCCGGCGCCGCCGCCCAATCGCCCGCCGCCGACGTCGCGGTCGCCATGAGCACCGAGACCGCGATGCCGATCGGCACCTGCGCGAGCGCGAGCAGCCACAGCGTCGGCGCCGCCGCGCTAGCGAGCGACGCCACCGCCAGGAGCGCAGCACCTGCGCGCAGCAACCGTCTCAGCCCGAGGCGCCGCGCCGCTGCCGGCAGGGCAAGCGACGCGACCGCGGCGGCAAGCCCCGCGACGCTCCGCAGCTCCCCGACGAGCGCCGTCGAGACGTCGAACTCCGCCGCGACGGTGGCCAGCACGGGCGAGAGCGCGATGACGCCCGACTGCGCCGCGAAGACGCAGAGGAAGAGCGAGAGGGTGATGCGCCGCTCGGCCACAGCCGCCACGACACCCGTCGTCGGTTCTCGCGCGGTAGGCGTCCGGTAAAAGCCGCGGGCGGCAACCACCCGTTTACCCGGCGCCAACCGCATCGCAGGCCGAGTGCGCTCTCCTTCGGCCGATGAGCAGAAGTCGGACTGAACGATGACGATCAGCAAGGGGCTCTGGTTCGTGTTGGTGACCTCCGTGCTGCTAGGCGCGCCGCCGATCGCGCACGCAGGGCGGCCGCGCCCGGACGAGGTCGCACCCGCCCAGGTCGTCACGGCGGTCGCCCCTGACGAGCTCAGCGTCTACAACGACTACGCGACGCCGTCGCGAACGTACTCGTCTCGGCGAGCTGTCGTCCACTACGTCGTCTTCGGGATCGACGCGCCACCGGTGAACGACGACGACGGCGACGGTGTTCCGGACTACGTCGAACGGGTCGGCGACGCAGCCGACACCGCGATCGCGTACTACGAGCGGCACGGCTTCGTCCCGATCAGGCCGGACCAGGGTGGCCCAGACGCGCGCCCCGACCTGTACATCACGCGGTTCGCACCGGGCTACTTCGGCATCTCGATCCCGGCGTCCGACGCGGTCGGAGGTGCGTTCGCCGCGATCTCGAACTCCCTCGACCCGAGTCCGGAGCGGAGCTTCGGCAGTCTCTACGCCACCGTTGCCCACGAGCTCTTCCACCTCGTTCAGTTCTCATACTTCTCGCCGAAGCAAGGCGCGCCGCTTCCGAGCTGGGTACTCGAAGGGATGGCTGCAGCAGCAGAAGGCAGCGTGTACCCGAATGTCGCGGATATCGCCTCCACCTTGCAGCTGCAGCCGTGGTTCGCGGCGCCGCAGATCACGCTGATGGCGCAGAGCTACGGCGCGCAACTCCTCTGGCGGTATCTCGAAGTGCACGACCAGCGCGTGGTGCCTGCCTTCCTCGCGAGCGCCGCGAGCTCACCGCCCTCGAGCTTCGCCGCGCGGCTCGCCGAGGTCTATGGGCGTGTCGCGCCGCGCAGCTTCACGAGCGCGTTCGTGGACTTCGCGACCTGGGTCGCCGAGAACGACGGAACGCAGATCACGCCGCTCGAGAGCCTCGCCCTGCGCGGCCGCGTGACGGGCCGCGTTGCACCGCTGGCGATCCACTACCTGCGCCTGCCTCGCAACACGCGCTCGGTGACGCTCCGCTTCGTTCGTGCCGCGGCCGGCGTGGAGCTTACGATCGAGCGCGAGAGCAAGTACGCCGGCGGGGCGGCCACCTCGCAGCGCCTGCGCGGCCGCTCCGTCAGGGGTGCACTCGTCTTCACGATCCCGCCGAAGCTCCGGCATGACCCGCGGCTCGACACGCTGACTCTCGTGATCGCGAACGGGCGTGCGTTCGACAACGCCGCTTACTCGATATCCGTCTCTTGAGGCATTGAGACCACCGAGACGAGCAAGGCCCGCGCGAGCGGGCCTTTCGAAGTAGCGGGGGCAGGATTTGAACCTGCGACCTCCGGGTTATGAGCCCGGCGAGCTACCTGACTGCTCCACCCCGCGACGCACCGCGATTGTAGCACTGCCTCGATTTCGAAGCCGCCGCGACGCCTCTGAAAAGCGGCTGCTGGAGCCGAAGTCCGGGTGCCGTGGGAGCCGGCGTTACGATGCCGGCATGAGCACAGCGGACTGGGTCGCACTCGGCTTCCTGCTTGTCGCGATCGTCGCCTCCGGGACGGTCGTCGGGCTGAGCACGAGGCGCCTCTGGCGCGCGTTCGGCTCGCTCTCGAAGCAGCTCGACCCCGCCCTCGACGGCGTCACGCGCGGGGCAGCTGCAATCGACGAGAAGACGGCCACGCTGACCGAGAAACAGGAGCACCTCGCGAGGGCCGCCGAGCACCTGCGGGTCTCGATCGCGCAGCTCCAGCTGCTGCAGGCCGCGGCGAACGAAGTGCAGGTGACGTTCAACCGCTTCCTCGGCGCCGTCCCGAGCAAGTGACGCGCGTCGGGGCGATCGACCTCGGCACGAACGCCACGCGCCTGCTCGTCGCCGACGTGGAGGACGGACGTGTGGAGGAGCTCCTGCGCCGGACTCGCATCACCCGCCTCGGCGAAGGCGTCGACGCGCGCCGCCGCCTCCTCCCCGCGCCGATTGCACGGGTCCGGAACGTCCTCTCGGACTATCGACGCGAGCTCGAGCAGCTCGGCGCAGCTCGGACACTCGCGGTCGCCACGAGCGCCGTTCGCGACGCGGAGAACGGCGAGGCGTTCCTCGGCGAGGTCGAGTGGTCGTACGGATTCGCCACCCGGCTCCTCACGGGAGACGAGGAAGCAGCGATGACGCTGCGCGGCGTCGGCCCGCTCGAGCCCGGCACAGTCGTCGTCGACGTCGGCGGCGGATCGACCGAGCTGATCGCCGACGGCTTCCGGACGAGCATGAACATCGGCTCGGTGCGGCTGACCGAGCGCCACGGCACGGACTGGGACGCTGCCGCCGCCGACATCCAGTCGCACCTGCCCGAGCTGACGGCGGAACGCCTGCTCGGCGTCGACGGGACGACTGCGGAGCTGGCGGCCCTCGATGCGGTCACGCTCGCCCGCATCGACGAGGTGCTGGGCTGGCTCCGCACCTCGAGCGACGCAGAGCGCCGCGCCCGCCTCCTCCAGCCGGACCGAAGCGACGTGATCGCAGCGGGGGTGCTGGTCGTCCGCGAGGTGCTCCTGCGGCTCGGGCTCGACCGCATTGCGCCGTCGACGCGCGACCTGCTGAACGGTGTGGCGCTCGAGGCCGCGGCGCTGCCGCCCCCGGCCGAGGGCAACGTCCCTCCAGAGGCCTATACCTGCTGTTGACGAAGATATTTGCGCTCTCAACTTTCTCCTGCTAAGATACTTGCGTAATCAAGTTTATCGAGGAGGAGCAAGAAATGAGCACCACGATCGACACACAGACCGCCATTCCGACCGGCACGTGGCAGGCGGACACCGTCCACTCCAGCGTCGCCTTCGAGGTCCCCTACGCGGTCGCCACCTTCGGCGGCGAGGTCACCGACTTCGACGCCACGCTCACCGACGGCCGGCTCGCCGGGTCGGCCCGCATCGAGAGCATCCAGCTCAAGGAGGAGAACCTCCAGGCGCATCTCCTCTCCCCCGAGTTCTTCGACGCCGAGCGCCACCCCGTCGTCGGCTTCTCCGGCGAGCTCGAGCGCGACGGCGACTCGGTCGAGATCGACGGCGAGATCACAATCAAGGGCATCACGAAGCCGGCCGTCCTCAAAGGGACGATCGTCGGCCCCGCGGTCGACCACTTCGGTGCGACGCGCGTCGGCCTGAAGCTTCAGACGACGGTCGACCGCACGAGCTTCGACATGAACTGGAACATGCCGCTCCCGAACGGCGAGCCGGCGCTCTCCAACGAGGTCACCCTCAAGGCCGAGTTGACCCTGGTCGCCCAGGAGGCGTAGGCGATGCGCATCCTCGCGATCAGCGGCTCGCTCAGAGACGCCTCGAACTCGACGGCCCTCCTCCGCGCCCTGCGCGAGGAGGCGCCGGAGGGTGTCGAGATCGTCCTCTGGGACGGCCTGAAGAGCATGCCGCCGTACGACCAGGACGACGACGTCGTGCCGGCTCCGGCGGCGGTCGCCGCGTTCCGCGAGCTCGTCAGCCGGTCGGACGCGGTCTTCTTCGCGACCCCGGAGTACAACTCGTCGGTTCCCGGCGCCCTGAAGAACGCGCTCGACTGGGGCTCCCGCCCCCTCGCAACGAACCCGTTCCGCAACAAGCCCGTCGCGGTGATCAGCTCGAGCGCCGGTGCGTTCGGCGGCGTGTGGGCGGCCGCGGAGCTCCGCAAGGTGCTCGGCGCGATGGGCTCGCGCGTGGCCGAAGCCGAGCTCGCCGTGGGCCACGCAAACGAGAAGCTCGACGACCGAGGGCGGCTCGCCGACCAGGACGTCCGGGAAGGGCTTCGCGAGGCGCTCGACGCGCTCCTGCTGGAGACCGCACCGGCCGAGATCGCGGCCTAGCAGCCGCGGTCAGACGCCGTCGGGGTCCGTGACCTCTTCGTCCTCGGCCAGCCGACGCTGCACGACGGCGCGGGAGAGAACTCCGACCAACCTGCCGTCCTCGACGACGGGCACGCGCTCGTAGTCGTTCTCCTCGAGATACGTGAAGGCGTCTGCGAGCACCGCCGATGCATCGATGGTCGCGTTCGGGGCCTCGGCAATCGCGCCGAGCGCCGTCGTCTTCGGATCGAGACCGGTCGCGACGACTTCGCGCACGAGCGTCTTGCGCGTGACGACGCCGACGAGCCTGCCGTCGTCGCAGATGAAGACCGCCCGCACATCGGGACGGGCGAGCGCCTCCCCGGCGTCCTGTGCCGAGGCCGTCGCGTCGAGCGACAGAGGCTCCGAGACCATGGCGTCCTTGACGAGCTGCTCGTGCACGGCTGCTACGGATAGACGCCGCGCGCCTCGAGCGCGGCCGAGACTTCGTGGATGGCTGCGACGAGCGCCGCATCGCGGAGCAGGACGCCGCGCTCGTGGGAGACGTCCCAGACGCGGTCGAACGCGTCGGACATCTTGTCGGCGAGGCGGCGGCGGATCTCGTCTCGATCCCAGAACAGACGGCCGAGGTCCTGGACCCATTCGAAGTACGAGACGGTCACGCCGCCGGCATTCGCCAGGATGTCCGGGAGGATCGGGATCCCGCGCTCGGCCAGGATGCGGTCGCCCTCGTTCGACGTCGGGCCGTTCGCGCCCTCGGCGACCAGCCTGCACCGGAGGTTGCCGGCATTCGCGCCCGTGACCTGGTCTTCGCGCGCAGCGAGCACGAGGATGTCGCACTCGAGCTCGAGCAGCGTCTCGTTCGTGATCCGCTCGACACCGTGCTGGTAGCCCTCGAGCGAGCCGTGCTCGGCGACGTAGGCGTGCAGTGTCGGGATGTCGAGGCCGTCCGCGGCGAAGACGCCGCCCGAGATGTCCGAGACCGCGATCACGTTGGCCCCCCGATCGTGCAGCTCGGTCGCGGCGATACCGCCGACGTTCCCGAATCCCTGCACGACGCAACGCTGGTCCGCGAGGGGCCAGTCGAGGCGCTCGCAGGCACGCTCGACGCACATCACGACGCCGGCACCTGTCGCCTCGTGCCGGAAGAGCGAGCCGCCGATCGACACGGGCTTGCCGGTCACGATCTCGGGGACGGCGTAGCCCTTCTGCATCGAGTACGTGTCCATCATCCAGGCCATCGTCTGCTCGTTCGTCGCCATGTCGGGCGCCGGAATGTCGAGCTCGGGCCCGATGAACGGCGCGAGCTCGGCGGTGAAGCGGCGGGTGACACGCGACAGCTCCCCCTGCGACAGGTCGCGTGCATTGCAACGCACACCGCCCTTCGCACCGCCGTACGGCAGACGGAGCAGGGCGCACTTCCACGTCATCCACATGGCGAGCGCGGCGCACTCACCCAGGTCGACCGCCGGGTCGTAGCGGACACCGCCCTTCGTCGGCCCGAGCACCGACGAGTGTTGGACGCGGTAGGCCGGGAACACCGAGTAGGTGTCGTCGTCCATCTTCACCGGCAGGGAGAGGATCACCGCGCGCTCGGGGGCGCGCAGGCGCTTCGAGACGAAGTCGGGCACCTCCGCGAGCTCGAGCGCATGGTCGAGCTGGGTCAGCGCCTGTTGGTAGAGCGGCGTATGCCACTCGAGTTGCAGCGCCGGATGCACGGCCTCGGCCACGGCCCGGAGGGTACGTGAAACCGCGGTGGGCCTAGTCGAGAAGCGAGCGCAGGAGCGCGAGCTCCTCCGGATCGTCAGTGAGGTACGCGCCGCGAATGATCGCCCAGATGCGAATCCGACGGTCGTCGAGCCCGGCAGCAACGAACGCTGCGATCCGCCGCTCGGTCCGCTCACGGTCGACCATCCGGTAGGAGAGCGGATTCCGCAGCCACGAGAAGAGGTCGTACTCGCGGTCGGAGAGATACGGCTTCGGATCGATCGCGACGTAGCGGCCGCCGTGCCGAAGGATGTTGTGGTGGTGGAAGTCGCCGTGCACGAGCCAGCCGTGACCCGGGTCGAGCTCCTCCCACAGCTCGAGCGCATACGGCGTCAACGCGCTGACGTTGTCGGCCAGCCAGCGAGGAACCTCGTCTGCAACCCGCCGGAATGGAGACCCCGCCGGCCGCCAGAGCCGCGCTGCAATATCGACGGCGATCGCCGTCGCCTCGTCGTCGTCGAGATCCCTGATGTCGCTGCCCGGGACGGCCCGCTCCTCGAGCAGTGCTCGACGCGCTCGATCCGCCCGATGGAGCCGCACCGCGCCGTCACCGTCCCAGAGCTCGAGCGCAGCCCCTTCGTCCAGCGACTCGTCGTCGCCGGCCCAGGCGACCTTCAACACGACATCGGCTCCGGCCGGCACGACGTACGAGTGCCGCGCGAGTGGAAATGGGTCGCCGAGCTCGAGGCTCCACTCGGCAGCGAGCTGTCGCGCGGATGCCTCCGCCTCACTCAGATCGACCGGCATCAAACGCGGCGGAAGAGCGCGAGTGAGCGCGACTCGACGGCGACGTCGGCACCCGGGACGAGCGCATCGCACTGCCAATGTCCGGTCGAGACCACGTGCTCCCACCTGGTGCCGAAGCGCCGCGCCGGCAGCCGGAACGTGATCTCCTCGAAGAACGCATTGAAGAGCAGCAGGAACGAGTCGTCCCGCACGGCCTCGCCGTGCGGTGTCTCGGTGCCGAGCTCGTCTCCGTTCAGGAAGACCCCGATCGCACGCGACTCGGTGTTGTCCCAGTCTCGCCGCGTCATGCGCCGGCCGTCCGGGCGCATCCACCACACGTCCGGAAGGTGCTCACCCGTGCCGTCGAAGAATCTCGTGCGATGGAAGACCGGATGTGCGCGCCGTAGCTCGATCAGACGGCGCGTGAAGGTGAGGAGGTTCTCGTCGGCCGAGCTCCAGTCGATCCACGAGACCTCGTTGTCCTGGCACCACGCGTTGTTGTTGCCTCTCTGGGTACGTCCGATCTCGTCGCCGCCGAGGACCATCGGCACGCCCTGCGAGAGCAGCAGCGTGGCGAGGAAGTTGCGCTGCTGGCGCGTGCGCAGCGCGTTCACCGACGCATCGTCGGTGTCTCCCTCCACCCCGCAGTTCCAGGAGCGGTTGTCGTCGGTCCCGTCACGGTTGTGCTCGCCGTTCGCCTCGTTGTGCTTGTCGTTGTACGAGACGAGGTCGCGCAGCGTGAAGCCGTCGTGCGCGGTGATGAAGTTCACGGACGCGAACGGCCGGCGGCCGTCCGTCTGGTAGAGGTCGGCCGAGCCTCCGAAGCGCGAGGCGAAGTCCCGCAGCGGCGCGCTGCCGCGCCAGAAGTCGCGCATCGTGTCGCGGTAGATGCCGTTCCATTCCGACCAGAGAATCGGAAAGTTCCCGACCTGGTAGCCGCCCGGCCCGACGTCCCACGGCTCGGCGATCAGCTTCACCTGGGAGAGGATCGGGTCCTGATGGATGATGTCGAAGAAGGCCGAGAGGCGATCGACCTCGTAGAACTCGCGCGCAAGCGCCGACGCGAGATCGAACCGAAATCCGTCGACGTGGCACTCGGTGACGAAGTACCGCAGCGAGTCCATGATCAGCCGCAGCACGGTCGGGTGGACGGGGTTGAGGGTGTTCCCGGTGCCGGTGTAGTCCATGTAGAAGCGGGCGTCCTCCGGCACGAGCCGGTAGTAGCTCTGGTTGTCGACACCGCGGAAGCTCAGCATCGGCCCGAGGTGGTTGCCCTCGGCCGTGTGGTTGTAGACGACGTCGAGAATCACCTCGATCCCGGCCCGATGCAGCGCCTTGACGACGCCCTTGAACTCGCGCACCTGGTCGGTGGTCGCGGCATAGAGCGAATGCGGAGCGAGGTAGCCGATCGTCGAGTAGCCCCAGTAGTTGGTGAGGCCGCGGTCCAGGAGAAACCCTTCGTCGACGATGTGATGGATCGGCAGCAGCTCGACCGCCGTGACGCCGAGCGCACGCGAGGTAGTCGATCGCACCGGCGCTCGCGAGGCCGCCGTAGGTTCCGCGCAGGTCCTCGCGCACCTGCTCGCGCAACTTGGTGAACCCCTTGACGTGCAGCTCGTAGATCACCGTCTCGTGCCACGGTGTGCGAGGCCTCGTCCACTCGTCGTCCTCCCAGTCGAACGACGGGTCGACGACGCGAGAACGCGGGATCGCCGGCGCGGAGTCCGTCTCGTCGATCGTCAGGTCGGCGTCGTCGCCACCGCCCGGCACGTACGGCAGCGTGTTGGCCAGCCGCCAGTCGACGGCGCCGTCGATCGCCTTCGCATACGGGTCGATGAGCAGCTTCGCGCCGTTGAAGCGCTTGCCGGACTTCGGGTCGTACGGCCCGTGCACGCGATAGCCGTAGCGCTGCCCGGGGCCGACACCCGGGAGGTAGCAGTGCCAGTTGAACGCCGTGCGCTCGTGCAGCTGGATGCGCTCCTCGATCCCCTCGTCGTCGAAGAGGCACAGCTCGACACGATCGGCGTTCTCGGAGAAGAGCGCGAAGTTCGTGCCGTGGCCGTCCCAATCGGGACCGAGAGGAAATGCCTTGCCCGGCCAAACCGCGCGTGTCACGCGGCGGGCTCCGTCGGCCGAAGCCAGATGACCGAGAGGGGCGGGAGCGTCAGCGAGGTCGAGAACGGTTGGTCGTGCCACGGTTTCGACTCGGCCCGCACCTCGCCGAGGTTCCCGATCCCGGTCCCTCCGTAGTACGACGAATCGGTGTTCAGAAGCTCGGTCCAGGAACCGCCGACGGGCAGGCCGACGCGATACGCCTCCCGCGGGACGGGGGCAAGGTTCGCGATGCACACGACCTGGCGCAGGCCGTCCTTGGAGAGGCGTGCGAACACGAGCACGTTGTTGAGCGCGTCGTTGGGCTCGATCCACCGGAACCCCTCATGCGAGAAGTCGACCTCCCACAACGCCGGCTCCTCGAGGTACACGCGGTTCAGGTCGCGCATCAGATCCCGGACGCCCGCGTGCTCGGCGTGGTCGAGCAGCCACCACGGCAGCTCGTCCTCGTGCGCCCACTCCCACGGGTTCGCGAGCTCGCCGCCCATGAACAGCAGCTTCTTGCCGGGGTGCGCCCACATGTACGCATAGAGAGCGCGCAGGTTGGCGAGTTGCTGCCACCGGTCACCCGGCATCTTCGCGAGCAGCGATCCCTTGCCGTGCACGACCTCGTCGTGCGAGAGCGGGAGCACGAAGTTCTCGTTCCACGCATAGACGAGCGAGAACGTCAGCTCGTGATGGTGGAAGCGCCGATGGACGGGGTCGTGCTGGAAATACGCGAGCGTGTCGTGCATCCACCCCATGTTCCATTTGAAGCCGAACCCGAGCCCGCCCAGATACGTGGGCCTCGAGACGCCCGGCCACGCGGTGGACTCCTCGGCTGCGGAGACGACGCCGGGCTCACGCGCGTGGACGAGCTCGTTCATCTCCTTCAGGAACGCGACGGCATCGAGGTCCTCGCGGCCGCCGAACTGGTTCGGGATCCACTCGCCCTCTTTCCGTGAGTAGTCGAGATAGAGCATCGACGCGACCGCATCCACGCGCAGACCGTCGGCGTGGTACTCGCGCAGCCAGAAGAGCGCATTCGCGAGCAGGAAGTTCTGCACCTCGGTCCGCCCCAGGTTGAACACGAGCGTGCCCCAGTCGGGATGGGCGCCGCGCCGCGGGTCGGCATGCTCGTAGAGAGCGGTGCCGTCGAACTGCGCCAGCGCCCACTCGTCGCGTGGGAAATGCGCCGGCACCCAGTCGAGCAGCACGCCGATCCCGTTCGCGTGGAGGTGATCGACGAAGTAGCGGAAATCGTCGGGCGACCCGAGCGTCGAGAGCGTCGCGTAGTAGCCGGTCACCTGGTAGCCCCACGAGCCCGAGTACGGGTGATGCATGACCGGCAGCAGCTCGACGTGCGTGAAGCCGAGGTCGCGAACGTACGGAGCGAGCTGGTGTGCGAGCTCGCGCCAGCCGAGGCCCATCCGCCACGACGGCGCATGCACCTCGTAGACCGTCATCGGCCGTTCGAGCGGCTCCGCGGCCCGCCGCTCGGCGACCCAGCCCTCGTCCTGCCAGTCGTAGTCCGACCGAAACACGATCGAGGCCGTCTGCGGCGGCACCTCGGCCTGGAACGCGAGCGGGTCGGCCTTCTCGCGTCCGTCGAGGTGGAACTTGTAGCGCTGGCCGACGGACGCAGCCGTGGCGATCCCCTCCCAGATCCCGGTCTCGTCGACCGGCAGCAGCTGGTCGGCAGCCGGGTCCCAGTCGTTGAAGTCCCCGACCACGCTGACGTACTTCGCGTTCGGCGCCCACACGGCGAAGCGCACGCCCCGATCGACAGCGTGCGCCCCGAGCTTTGCGTACAGCTCCTCGTGCCGGCCCGCCCGCGCGAGCCAGATGTCGAGCTCGCCGAACGCCGACCCCGGCTTCGGGCGCGTCAAACCGGTACGTCCTCCGACAGCATCCGCTCGATCCCGGCCACGGGGATCCTGACCCAGTCGGGTCGATGGTTGAGCTCGTAGCGCAGCTCGTACACCGCCTTCTCCAGCTCGAACACGCTCAGGAGCCGCTCCATGCCGGTGCCGGAGGGAACGAGCGACTGCTCGACGGTCGCCCGGTAGCCGGCGAGGAACTGCTCGCGGACACGCGCCTCCCAGTCCGCCGGCGGCTCGACCCCGCGCAGCAGCGGGCTCGCCGACGCGGCATAGGCGAAGGAGCGGAGCATTCCCGCCACGTCGCGCAAGGGGCTCCGCTTCCGTCGCCGCTCCGGCAGCGAGCGGGCCGGCTCGCCTTCGAAGTCGAGGATCACCCAGTCGCCGTCCGCCCACAGCGTCTGGCCGAGGTGAAAGTCGCCGTGATGGCGGATGACGCGCCCGGCGCCGCCGAGATTCGTCAGCATGCGCAGACGCTCGCGCACTTCCTCGCCGCGTCCGCGGATCGGATCGAGCTCGGGCACGTCCTCCGGCAGGTCGAGGAAGACCGACTCGATCTCCTCGTCGACGGTCGCGGTCAGCAGACCGAGCGACTCGGTCGAGGTCTCCTCGGGACAGAAGCTCGGATCGTGTGGGTCCGAGCCGAGCGTGGAGTGCATGCGGCCCGTGACCTCGCCGAGGCGACGGGTAGCGGCGACGAACGCGTCGGTGCCGTCGCTCATCGTGTCGAGCGCATGCTCCCAGCCGTCGCGACCGCTGACGAAGCGCTGCATGATGCCGAGCGTCACCTCCATCTGCCGTCCCGCGTAGGCGTACCAGCCGACGAGCTGCGCGATGTTCTCGAACCCGTGCTCGGTGAGGAAGCGCAGAAGCTCGAGCTCGGGATTGATTCCCGCCTCGAGCCGTCGGAAGACCTTGAGGATCAACGCCTCGTCGAAGACGATCGACGTGTTCGACTGCTCGGCGTCCACCGGGCGCGCTTCGCCCAGCTCGCCGGCCAGGTCCGAGACCGTGCGGAACTCGACGACACCGTCGCCGGCGGGGTGGTCGACCCCAAGCCGCATCAGCGACACGAGCTCCCGCACACCACGCGGATCCGTGAGTGCATCCAGGGTCGAGTCTGCAAGCAGCTGGTACGTCTCGTGCGTCCCGGTGTCGAAGCGAATCTCGACGAGCAGCAACTCGAGGCGCGGATCGTCCGCGCGCAGCACCGCACTGTCGACGACCTGAGAGTGCGTGACGTCCCTCGTCTTCGAGCCGAACCACCGCTGGCTCGTCACGAACTCGATCAGCTCGTGTTCATCCGTCATTCTCGTCCCTCCGCAGCTGGAACCAGAAGAATCCGCGGGGAGCCATCGTCAGCAGGTACGGCAGCTCTCCGATGCGTGGAAAGCGCGTCCGGCCGAACATCTCCTCCGGCACGAAGCCCTCCCACCTCGACAGGTCGAGCTCGACCGCCTGCGCCGAACGCGCCAGGTTGTGGACACAGAGCACGATGTCGTCCTCGTAGGTGCGCACGTGCGCGAAGATGCGCGGGTTCTCGGGGCGGAGCGCCTCGTAGGTGCCGAGCCCGAACAGCGGGTGATCCTTGCGCAGCGCGATCAGACGGTGCAGCCAGCGCAGCAGCGAGTTCGGCTGCCGCAGCTGCGCCTCGATGTTGACCGCCTGGAACCCGTACACGGGGTCCATCAGCGGCGGGAGGTACAGCTGCTGGAAATCCGCGCGCGAAAAGCCGCCGTTCCGGTCGCCCGTCCACTGCATCGGCGTGCGGACGCCGTCGCGGTCGCCGAGGAAGATGTTGTCGCCCATCCCGATCTCGTCCCCGTAATAGAGAACCGGTGAACCTGGGAGCGAGAAGAGAATCGCGTGCATCAACTGGATCTCGTCGCGCCCATTGTCCAGCAGCGGCGCAAGGCGGCGGCGGATGCCCAGGTTCAGCTTCATGCGCGGATCCTTGGCGTACTCCTCGTAGAGGTAGTCGCGTTCGTCGTCGGTGACCATCTCGAGCGTCAACTCGTCGTGGTTGCGCAGGAAGAGGCCCCACTGGGCGTTGTCGGGGATGGACGGCGTCGACTCCAGGATCTCCACGATCGGCAGCGCGTCCTCACGGCGGATCGCCATGAACATGCGCGGCATGACCGGGAAGTGGAACGCCATCTGGCACTCGTCGCCGTCGCCGAAGTACTCGACGACGTCGGCCGGCCACTGATTCGCCTCGGCGAGCAGAACGCGGTCCGAGTAGTGCGCGTCCACGGCGGCGCGAACGCGCTTCAGGAACGCGTGCGTCTCGGGCAAGTTCTCGCCGTTCGTCCCGTCGCGCTCGTACAGGTACGGCACCGCGTCGAGCCGGAACCCGTCCAGGCCGAGGTCGAGCCAGAAGCGGAGGACGTTCAGCATCTGCTCCTGCACCTCGGGGTTGTCGTAGTTCAGGTCCGGCTGATGGCTGAAGAACCGGTGCCAGTAGTACTGCCCGCGCGCCGGGTCCCAGGTCCAGTTGGACGGCTCGGTGTCGAGGAAGATGATGCGCGCCTCGCTCCAGCGGCCGTCGTCGTCCCCCCAGACGTACCAGTCGCCGTAAGGCCCGGTCGGGTTGTTGCGGCTCTCCTGGAACCACGGATGATCCGCGGACGTGTGGTTCATGACCAGGTCCGCGATCACGCGCATCCCACGCTGGTGCGCCTGATCGACGAAATAGGTGAAGTCCTCGACGTTGCCGTAGTCGGGATGGATGCCGAAGAAGTCGGCGATGTCGTAGCCGCCGTCGCGCAGCGGGCTCGGAAAGCACGGGAGCAGCCAGAGGCAGTCGACGCCGAGCCACTGCAGGTAGTCCAGCTTCTCGGCGAGACCGCGGAAGTCCCCGGAGCCGTCGTCGTTGCCGTCGTAGAACCCGCGCAGGTGGATCTCGTAGAAGACCGCCTTCTTGAACCAGAGCGGATCGCGCTCGAACCAGTGCCCCGGCTCGGTCATGGCAGCCTGCGTCCTGTCATGTGTGCGCCTTGATCAAGTGCGCTTTCCCCGGCGCGAGCTTGACGTAGTTGCGGCCGACCCGCCACGTGAACGCCCGGTTGCTGAGCAGGTCGCGGGCGTCGAACGCGGGCGGCACACCGAGTGCGACCGGCACCACACAGACCCCCTCCTGCTCGGCGAACGGATCGATGTTGACGACGCAGATCACGTCGTCCTTCGCATACGCGATCAGCTGGTCGTTCTCGGTCTCGAGCCACCGCAGGCCTTCGAGTCGCTGCAGCGACGGCTCGGCCCGTCGGATCTCGTTCAGGCGCCGCACGAGCGGCAGCAACGGCCCGTCCAGTGCACGCCGCTTCACCTCGTACTTCTCGGAGTCTCGATACTCCTCGGAGCCACGCGCGACGGCCTCGTTCTCGAACGACTCGAACCCGGAGTAGATGCCGTACGAGGGCGAGAGCGTCGCGGCCAGCACGAGCCGCGCCTCGAACGCGGGCGGGCCGCCGAGCTGGAGATACTCGTGCAGGATGTCGGGCGTGTTCACGAACGCGTTCGGCCGGTAGAACTCCGACCACGACCGCAGCTGCTCGACGTACTCGACGAGCTCGGCCTTCGTGTTCTTCCAGGTGAAGTACGTATAGCTCTGCGCGAACCCGAGCTTCGCGAGCGTCGTCATCAGCGACGGGCGCGTGAAGGCCTCTGCGAGGAAGATCACCTCCGGATGGTCCCGGCGCACCTCCGCGATCAGCCACTCCCAGAACGCCGAGGGCTTCGTGTGCGGGTTGTCGACGCGGAACACGGTGATCCCGCGCTCGACCCAGTGCAGGACGACGTCGCGCAGCGCCTGCCAGAGCCCCTGCCAGTCCTCCGACTCGAAGTTGACGTTGTAGAT
Organism: uncultured Thermoleophilia bacterium; assembly: GCA_963821575.1. Classification (GTDB taxonomy): domain Bacteria; phylum Actinomycetota; class Thermoleophilia; order Gaiellales; family Gaiellaceae; genus PALSA-600. Next base: position 748,569 of record CAWGEJ010000006.1, on the reverse strand, counting down.
GTCCTGGTAGCGCTTCGGCGGGTTCTCGGCGTACTTCAGCGTGCCGTCGGGACGCCGGTTGAACCACTCCGGGTGCTCCTTCAACCAGGGGTGGTCGGGCGAGCACTGGATGGCGAAGTCGAGCGCGAGCTCCACTCCCGCTTGCCGCGCCGCGGCGACCATGGCGTCGAAGTCCGCCCAGGTGCCGAGGTCGGGGCTGATCGCGTCGTGGCCGCCCTCGGCCGAGCCGATCGCCCACGGCGAGCCGACGTCACCCGACTCGGCGGTGGGCGCGTTGTTGCGTCCCTTGCGATTCGCGACCCCGATCGGGTGGATCGGCGGCAGGTAGACGACGTCGAAGCCGAGTCGCGCGAGGTCGGGCAGCGTCTCGGCGACACCGAGGAACCCGCCCCACGAGCGGGGGAACAGCTCGTACCAGGAGCCGAAGCGCGCGAGCTCGCGATCGACGTCGACCAGGAACGCCGCCGAGGAGACCTTCCCGTGCCGGTCGGACGCGGTGGCGGCAAGCCCCTCCTCGACGGTCGGCGCGGAGCCGCCGAGAAGCACCGCGCCCTCCGACAGCTCGCCGCTCAGATCCTCCTGCCCCGCCTCCGCCTTGCGCCGCAGCTCGTCCTGCCAGGTGACGATGCGGTCCGCCCATGCCGTGACCGCGAACTGCCAGCGGCCGGGGCGGTCGACCGTGAACGAGCCGGCCCAACGGTCGTTGCCGAGCGGCTCGAGCGGCACCTCGCGCCAACGGCTCTCGCCGGGGCCGCGCAGGCGGACCGCGCCGAACAGCGCATCGTGACCGTCCTTGAAGACGGTCGCGTAGACGTCGACGCGATCTCCGACCGTGCGCTTGACCGCGTACCGCCCACAGTCGAGCACCGGCTCGACTGCCTGAATCTGGATACGTGGCTGAAGGCTCTTGGGAAGGGGCACGGTGTGAGATTCTCGTCGTCGGGTCGTCCTAACCCATGCTGCTCGAACGCGCATCCGGAATCCTGCTGCATCCGACCTCGTTGCCGAACGGGGTACTCGACGAGCACGCGTTCGATTTCGTGGACTGGCTTTCGGCGGCGGGACAGGCATGGTGGCAGGTCCTGCCCCTCGGGCCGCCCGAGGGGCTGACCGCCTCGCCGTACATGTCGCCCTCGGCGTTCGCCGGCTCGCCCGGCATCCTCGCGAAGCCGAAGGCGCGCGTGAGCAAGACCGAGGTCGACGACTACCGCAGTCGCCACGTCTACTGGCTCGACGACTGGCTCGCCTACGGCGGCACCGTGGAGGACCAGGTGCGCTTCGAGCGGGAGTGGCAGGCGCTTCGCGCGCACGCGTCCGACCGCGGCGTGCGCCTGTTCGGCGACATGCCGATCTACGTCGCCCACGACGGCTCCGACCACCGAGCTCATCCGCATCTGTTCCAGACCGGAGTCGTGGCGGGCGTGCCGCCCGATCTCTTCGCGAAGACCGGCCAGCTGTGGGGGAACCCGCTCTACGACTGGCCCGCGATGCGCGCCGACCGCTACTGCTGGTGGATCGAGCGCTTCCGCCGCACCTTCGAGCTGGTCGACCTGACCCGCGTCGACCATTTCCGCGGCTTCGTCTCGTACTGGGCGGTCCGCGAGGGCGACCGGACGGCCGAGCACGGCCGCTGGCGCCGCGGGCCCGGCCGAGGCGTGTTCGCAGCAGTGGAGCAGGAGCTCGGCGAGCTCGCGGTCGTCGCCGAGGACCTCGGCGTCATCACCGAGCCCGTCGTCCGGTTGCGCCACGAGCTCGGCTACCCAGGCATGGTCGTCCTGCAGTTCGCGCTCGGCCGCGACCCCTCGAACCCCCACTTGCCCGAGAACCACCAGGAGCAGTCGGTCGTCTACACCGGCACGCACGACAACGACACGACACGCGGCTGGTGGGAATCGCTCTCAGACGCCGACCGCGAGTGGACCGGGCTCGACCCCGCGGATCCGGCCTGGTCGCTGATCGAGGTCGCCTGGGCCTCGCGCGCGGCGCTCGCGGTCGCGCCTCTCCAAGACGTGCTCGGGCTCGGCTCGGACGCGCGCATGAACCTGCCCGGCACCGAAGAGGGCAACTGGCAGTGGCGGTACGCCCCGGGCGAGCTCACGTCCGGGCTCGCGCAGCGGCTGCGCGCGCTCACCGAGTCGGCCGGTCGATGCTGAGGATGTCTAGGTGCCGGGGGAGGGTCTCGAACCCCCAAGTCCCCGTGGGGACGACCGGTTTTAAGCCGGCTGCGTCTACCAGTTCCGCCACCCCGGCGGTGTCAGGCTAAGCAGCTCACCGTGTCGTCGGCCCGTCGCCCGGCTGGTCGGCGGAGAGAGGGATGCCCTCCGGGCCGTGACCGCGGTAGAGCTTGCGGAAGTCCTCGAACGCTTTTTCCGTGGCGGCAGTGTAGGTGGGACAGACCGCGATGTGCCCCTGCCCGTAGTAGCCGTTCTGCTGGTAGTGGGACGGGTCGCCGGTCCACGCGGTGATGGCGATCTTGCTGCCGAGCTTGGGATACGGCGTCCCGAAAGAGCCATCGGGCTGCTCGTTGTAGAACGCCAAGAGCTTGGCGACGGTCGACTGCGGGACCTTCGAGCCCCACCAGAGGATCACACCGCCGTGCTCCTCGTTGTGGACGACCATCCGCGGATTGACCGGCTGGTTGTAGAAGCCCCAGACCGCCCACTCCGGGAAGTGCTGGCCGTTCGACGGCGGGTCGGTGTTCCACGGGAGCTTCTGCGTGAGGCTGTTGACGTGCGTGCTCTGCCCCTTCGGGACGTAGCCCGTGACCGTCTTGAAGGTGCAGTTCGCGGCGGCGATGTCCGCGGCGAGCCGCTTGGTGTTGCCGCCGCTGCCGCCCCCGAGGGCAATCACTCCGACGACGGCGATCAGGCCGAGGAAACCGGCAGCCGCCGCGACGTAGAGAAGCGTGCGGTGGCTCCGCCCGAGGTCGTCGGAAGGCGCGGCCTTCCGGCCCGAGCCGGAGCGCCGCTGCGGCGCCTGGACGCGCGGCGCGGCTGGTGTGCGTGGCTTCTTCTTCGCCATCGAGCGCGGGTATTCAAGCGGAAACGGCCACCGTGTCGCCGAAGAACGCCGCGACGGCGGCCGGATCCTCGGCGATCGGGCAGCGCGGTAAGGCTGCGAGGAACGCGCGTCCGTAGGGTCGGGTGCGCAGGCGCGAGTCGAGGATCGCGACCACCCCACGATCGGCGTGGCCGCGGATCAGGCGACCGAAGCCCTGTCGCAGCTGCAGCATCGCCGTCGGCAGCGCGTAGTCGCGGAACCAGTCGCCCCCGGCGCGCTCGACCGCCTCGCAGCGCGCCTCGTGAAGGGGGTCGCCCGGCGCGGAGAAGGGCAGCTTGTCGATGACGAGGAGCGACAGCGACTCGCCGGGGACGTCGACACCCTGCCAGAAGGTCGAGGTTGCGAGGAGGACAGAGCCGACCTCCTGACGGAAGCGCTCGAGCAGGCGCTCCCGCGGCGCCTCACCCTGCACGAGCACCTCGTACGGGACGCGCCCGCGGACCCGCTCCCGATAGACCTCGAGCGCCCGATAGCTCGACGTCAGCACGAGCGCCCGGCCCTCGGAGAGCGCGAGCAGCGAGATGATCTCGTCGGCCGCCCGCTCGGTGAACCCGTCCTGACGCGGGTCGGGCATCGCCCGCGGCACGTAGAGGAGCACCTGCTCGCGGAAGTCGTACGGCGAGCCGACGACCGCCTCGCGTGCGTGCTCGAGCCCGAGCCGCGTCCGCACGAAACGGGCGTCGTCGCCGGTCGTGAGCGTGGCCGAGACGAGGATCGCGGTCGGCCCGTCGTCCCAGAGGCGGTCGCGCAGCTCGGACGAGACGTCGACCGGCGCCCAGACCAGAGCATCCGGCTCCGCCCAGACGACGCGGTCGAGCTCGCCCGGTTCGAGGCACTGCTCGACCTCGCCGGCCGCACCCAGCGCCCGGCGCGAGAGCGCGTCGAGATCCTCACCCTGCCCCTGCAGCACATGCGCGAGATCGCCGAGCGCGTCCAGCAGCACGAGCGCCGGCTCGACCGGCACCTCACGCAGCCGCTTCCGCCCGGCCCGCGGCGCGACGGCGCTCAGGAGCTTCTCGCCGGTGCGCTCGACGCGATCGACCTGGCGCGCCGGGAAGGGCCGCTGGGCCTCCCGGCAGGCGCGTTCGACGTCGGCCGCCAGCCGCCTGAGCCCCATGCGGGAGACGCGGCCGCCGAGCCACGAGGCAGCGGACTCCTCGAGGCGGTGCGCCTCGTCGAAGATCACGGCGTCGTGCTCGGGCAGCACTCCGCCGCCGGAGGCGATGTGCGCGAAGTAGAGCGCGTGGTTGACGATCACGAGGTCGGCCGAGGCGGCCCGCTCCCGCGCCGCCTCCGCGAAGCACGCCGAGACGAACGGACAACGCCGGCCGGAACAGCGGTCGGGGCCCACCGCGAGCTCGGCCCAGAAGGCCTCGGTCGGCTCGAGCGCGAGCTCGGCGCGGTCACCGGTCTCGGTCGCGTCGAGCCAATCCTGCATCGCCTCCCAGGCGCGCGCATCGCGCCCCTCAGCAAGCAGGAACGGCTGGAAGCCCTGCAGCTGGCGGCGGCAGAGGTAGTTGGCGCGGCCCTTCAGCACCTCCACGCGGACGCTGCGCCCGACCGCGGCGGCGGCGATCGGGACGTCCTTCGAGAGGAGCTGCTCCTGCAGCGCCTTGGTCGCCGTCGCGACCACGACCCGGCGCCCCGACTCGAGCGCAGGGACGAGATACGCCAGGCTCTTGCCGACACCCGTGCCGGCCTCCGCGACGAGGTGCTCACCGGTTTCGAGGGCGTGCTCGACGGACGCCGCGAGCGCCGCCTGCTCCCGCCTCGGCTCGTACTCCGAAAGCGCACGCGCAAGCGCCCCTCCGGGGCCGAAGGCGTCCTCCATCACCGCAGCCTACGTGAGCGAACGGACGTTCCCTCCCTGCGCCCGCGCCGCTTGAAAAGGTGCAATTTGCGACCTTCGGGCCGACGGCTCCTTGACGGCTCCCGCAGGCCCCGGATAGGTTCCCCGCGTCGGATCCGGTAGGTCTTCGGACTCGCTGGATCCGGCACTCAGCTCCGGTAGGTCTTCGGACTCGCCGGGGCTGATTTTTTTGGTCCGGCACCGTCCGACGGCATCTCTAGCGTTCGTCGGCCCATGACGGCCATCCTCTTCCTCCTGATCGGCCTCGCGCTCGGCGGCGGCGCCGTCTTCGTGTGGAGCCGCGAGCGGATCGGCCGAGCGCGCGACCGGGCCGCGGCGATCGAGGAGGCCCAGGGCGACTGGGAGGCGAGGCTCAAGGCCGCGACGGGCGATGCGCTCGCGAAGAGCCAGAGCTCGCTCCTCGAGCTGGCAGAGGCGAAGCTCGCGCCGATCAAGGACACGCTGAACAAGTTCGAGGCGCAGTCGAAGCAGCTCGAGGACAAGCGCGCCCGCGAGGTGTCCGCCATCGGCGAGCGGCTCCGCGAGGTTGCCGCGGGCCAGGAGAAGCTGCGCACCGAGACGGGCAGCCTGGTGACGGCCCTGCGCGCACCGCACGTGCGCGGCCGTTGGGGCGAGGTTCAGCTCAAGCGGGTCGTCGAGCTCGCAGGGATGCTCGACTACTGCGACTTCCGCACGCAGGCGAGCGAGCGGGACGACGAGGGCCGCCTGCTGCGGCCCGACATGGTCGTGCAGCTGCCGGGCGGCAAGTGCATCGTGGTCGACTCGAAGGTGCCGATCGAGGGGTATCTGGCCGCGGTCGAGACCGACGACGCCGAGCTCAAGCGGGCACATCTCGCGCGGCATGCGCAGCAGGTCCGTGAGCACATCAAGAAGCTCGGGCAGAAGCGTTACTGGGACCAGTTCGAGTCGACGCCGGAGTTCGTCGTGATGTTCGTCGACGAGGGGCTGTACCGCGCCGCACTCGACGAGGACGGGTCGCTGTTCGAAGCGGGCGCCGAGGCCGGCGTGATCGTCGCGTCGCCGGCGACGCTGATCGGCCTGCTGCGCACGATCGCCTACGGGTGGCAGCAGGAGACGGTCGCCGAGAGCGCACGCGAGATCTCGAACCTGGGCCGTGAGCTCTACGACCGCCTTGGAGTGTTCGCCGGCCACTTTGCGAAGGTCGGTCGCGGGCTCGACACGGCGGTCGGTGCGTTCAACCAGGCGGTGAGCTCGTTCGAGACGCGCCTCCTCGTCACGGCGCGCAAGTTCCCCGAGCACGGCGTGACGAACGACGAGCTGCCGGAGACGAAGCAGCTCGAGCGAAAGCCGGTCGTGGTCAGCGCACCGGAGCTCGTCGCGCTCCCACGGCACGACGCCGACGCCGCGTAAACCCCTGAGGTGTCAGACACCCGGTCGTCGGTTGCGCGATTTCCCCGATGACCCCTCGCCCGGGGAGGCGGAAGCTTGTGGCGACGAAAGGAGATCCTCTCGTGTCCACTCGTCAGAGCAGGCGCACGCGCACGACACGCCGCCGCCGCGATCGCCAGGTCACCACCGCGCTGCGGGAACGTCCGTCCACGCACGTTCGACCGCGCAGCATCTACGAGCCGAACCCGGACGCCAGCCCGGTCTGAGCCCCGCCCGTCCTGGGACGCAGGCGGCGAGGCTACGATGGCGCCATGTTCGCTGGTGACCAGGACCGCGAGCGTGCGACAGCCGCATTGCGCGAGCACTTCGCCGGCGGCCGGCTGACCCTGGACGAGCTCTCGGCCCGCACCGACCGTGTGCTCGCCGCCCGCTCCCGCGCGGACTTGCGCCTCGCCCTGAGAGGTCTGCCGCTCCAGGGGCGGTCGCTCGCGCAGAGCGCCGTCCGCGGCGCGGCCATCGTGGTCGCGACAGGCCTCTGGCTCATGTTCACTCTCGCGCTGCTTCTCGTACTGGCCCTGGTGCTGCTGATCCACGGCGCCACGGGGACTGAGCTCGTCGGCGTGCTCGTGCTCTGGCTCGTCCCGACCTACCTGCTCTCGCGCCTCTGGCGCCGGCCGCACAGCTAGGCGCGGCCGCGGGATCCCCGTCGGGGGAAGCGGTCATGGGATACTCGCTTCTGTGACCGAGGACGACCTGCAGCTCCTCCGAACGGTCGGCGCCGAGGCCGCGGTTGCGGCCGGGCACACGCTGATCGAGCGCGGACAGTACGGCTCCGGTCTCTATGTGATCCTCGAGGGCACGGTGATCGTCGAAGCGCCGGAGGCGACGCGCGAGCTCGGGCAGGGCAGCGTGATCGGCGAGCGCGCTCTGCTCTCCGCGGACGGGTTGCGAACGGCGCGCGTGCGGGCGATCGACGACGTCCGCGTCCTCGCAGTCGATCGGGTGGAATTCGACCGGCTCTGCGAGGAAGACCCGGGCTTCGCGCAGCGGATCGCCGACAGCGCCGCCTGAATGGCGGCGCCGGCGCTCGCGACGTGACGTATTCGCTGATCGGCCGTGATCCCGATTCGGGTGAGCTCGGTGTCGCCGTCCAGTCGCAGGCGTTCAACACCGGCGCGGCCGTTCCCTGGGCCCGTCCCGGAGTCGGCGCAGTCGCGACGCAGTCGTTCACCGACCGGCGCTACGGCTGGAGCGGGTTGCAGCTCCTGGCGGACGGGCTCGCCCCGGCGGACGCGCTCGCCCGGCTGCGCTCGGACGACGAGCTCGTCGAGTTCCGCCAGGTCGGCGTGATGGACGCGGCCGGCCGCATCGCGCAGTGGACCGGCGGGCACTGCGTTCCGGATGCCGGGTCCGCTGCGGGAGAGAACTGGGCCGCCCAGGCGAACATGGTCGCCTCCCCGCGCGTGTGGGAGTCGCTCGGCGAGGCGTTCGAATCCACGCCGGGGCCGCTGGCCGAGCGGCTGATGGCCGGTCTCGAAGCGGCCGAGTCGTCAGGCGGAGACTGGCGTGGGCGAGGCGGCGCGGCGATCGTGGTGGTCCCCGCCGAGGGTGAGCCGTGGGAGCGCGTGATCGATCTCCGTGTCGAGGAGGGAGACGACTCGCTGGCCCGGCTGCGGCGCCTGCTCACCCACGCAACCGGCTACCGGGAGGCGAATCGCGCCACATCCGAACGGGAAGCGATCGGGCGTCGCTACGACTTGCCGGAGCTCTACGTCGGGCAGCTCGCGATCGAGGATGCGCTCCGCGGCGGCGACCTGCCGCTGGCGCGGAAGCTGTTCGCGGAGCTCGAGCGTCAGCAGCCTCGCTGGCGCGACGTGATGCGGACGGTCTCGCTGCTGCCCGGCTCGGAGGAGCTGGCCGCGCTGCTCGAGGACTGAACACCGAAACAACCGTCGCGCAGCCTCGATTTCGTTGGGACTTCGTAAAGACTGCGCGCGAACGCAAATCCGGGCTGCGCTCGAGCCTGTAGCCGTGGATATGAACCGGCCGAGGGGAGCCCCGTGCGCGCGGAGGTAATCGGCGGAATCACGATCCGGCCGCTTCGGAATGGGGAAACCGAAGCCGTTCAGGCCGTGTTCGACCGGCTTTCGCCTCGCTCGCGCCGCCTCCGTTTCGGTGGCGCGAAGACCAGGCTCGCTCCGAGCGACTTGGAGCACCTCGCCCGCGTCGACAGCAAGCACCACGTGCTCGTCGCGCTGGTGGACCGCGAGCCGATCGGGATCGCGCGGCTCGTTCGCGACGGCGCCGCCGCCGAGGTCGCCGTCGAAGTCGCGGATGAGTGGCAGGGGCGCCGCGTCGGGACGATCCTGATGTCACGCCTCGCCGGGGACGCGCGGGCTGCCGGCATCGAACGGCTGCACGCCTTCGTGGAACTGCACAACACCGCATCGCGAGCGCTGATGCGTCGCGCCGCCGTTCGCGTCTCGGTCGCCTAGCGCGGAGACGCCGCCCCAGAGGCTCGATTAACCTGCGCAGCGGATGAGGCCCGCGCACGGAGCGGAGGTCGACGTGCGCCCGCGCGGCCCCTGGCTGTCGACCTGGCTGCGCTTGCGCCGAGACTCCTGGTCGGTCGTCGCCATCGGCGCTCTGGCCGGCATCCTCTTCTTCGCGCTCCTCGGCGGAGCCATCGTCACGCGAATCGTCGGCCACAACGGCACGCGCCCGTTCCCCTACGCGACGAGCGCGGCCTTGAAGCCCGTCGGGCCGTGGACGCGCGTACCGGCCACCGACGAGGTCAATCTCGACCAGTTCGGCCAGATCCTCGCGCCGTCGGGCTCGGCCCGCGCGCTCCTCGTGCTCGGGGCGGACGGGCCGCTCGGGCGCGACGAGCTCATTCGCGTCCTCGACGGCGCGCGCACCTCCCTGGAGATCGCGCTCGGCGCAGTGCTGGTCTCGCTCTTGATCGCGATCCCGGTCGGCGCCTGCGCCGGGTACTTCGCCGGAGCCACGGACGCCGTCGTCTCACGCCTCACCGAGACCGTGATGGCCTTCCCGCTGCTGCTGTTCCTCGTCTTCGCAACCGCGAAGCTGAGCCCCTCGCTGCGCGGAGTCGCCTACAGCTGGGTGCTGCCGTCGGGCGTCTTCTCCGAGGCGCTCCTGATCGGGATCTTCACGTCGTTCTATCCCACGCGCCTCGTCCGTGCGCAGATCCTGACGCTGCGAAGCGCCGAATTCGTCGAGGCGGGCCACATGATCGGGGCCTCCGACTGGCGCATCCTGCGCCGTCACCTCCTCCCCCACCTCGCTCCGACGCTGCTCGTGTGGGCGCCGATCGCGGTCGCGACGAATATCCTGCTCGAGGTCGGCCTCAGCTTCATCGGTGTCGGCGTGCAGCCGTCGACACCGACGTGGGGCTCGCTGCTCGCGACCGCGTGGGGAACGGTCTATTCGCCGCTTGCGCTCGGCCACGGCCAGACGGCGTGGCAGACGATCGTGCCGACGACCGCGATCCTCATCACCGTCCTCTCGCTCAACCAGATCTCCGAGGGGATTCGGAGCGCGATCGAGCCCTGGGCGCGCCGATGATGCGGATCCTCTCGTTCTCGCTGCGCCGCGCGGCCGCCGCCGTCTTCACCTTGCTGATGCTGGTCGCCCTCACGTTCGTCGTCTACTGGGCCCTGCCGTCCACGCCGGCGCAGTTCGTCTATCCGACCGCGCAGCATCTGACCCCGTACCAGCTCTCGAACGCGAACCACCTGCTGGGCCTCGATCGGCCGAAGATCGTGCAGTACGGGGACTACATCGCGCACCTCGCCCGCGGCGACCTCGGCGACCAGTGGTCGGAGGCGCAGCTCGAGCCCGGCAACAAGCTGGTCCGAAAGCCCGTCGGCCCGCTCCTCTTCCCGGCGGTCGGAGCGACGCTGTCGATCATCCTCGGCGGCGCCCTCCTGGTGCTCCTGCTCGCAGTGCCGTTGGGCGCCTACGCCGGGAGCCGTGTCGGCTCCTTCGGCGACCGAACGATCTCGATCATCGCCCTGGTCGCGGTCTGCACGCACCCGATGGTCCTCGGCGGCGTCCTGCAGAAAGGGGCCTCCGATCTGCGCCTCCCCTGGCCTCCGCTCGGTGGGTACTGCCCGCTCTTCCAACATGCGACCGACTCCTGCGGCGGCCCCGCGGACTGGTCCGGCCACCTCGTGCTGCCGTGGTTCACGTTCGCGCTTCTCTTCCTCGCGCTCTACACCCGCATGGTCCGAGTCAGCGTGGCCGAGACGCTCCACGAGGAATTCGTTCGGACGGCCCGCGCGAAGGGTGCGGGAGAAGCCCGCGTGCTGCGCCTGCACGTGCTCCCGACCGCATCGTTGCGGGTCCTGACGATGGTCGGGATGGAGGTCGGGACCGCAATCGGGGTCTGCGTCTACATCGAGACCATCTACGGGATCGGCGGCCTCGGGCGGCTGGCGGTGCTGGCGATGGGCGGGGCGACCACCTCGATCGACCTGCCGCTGACACTCGGCGTCGTCGCCCTGATCACGATCATCGTGGTCGTCGGCAACCTCGTCGTCGACATCCTCTACGCGATTCTGGATCCGCGGGCCGGCCGGGAGACCTCCCTCACGCGCGAGAAGAACCTCGCCGGGGGCGTGATCTAGGAGGTCCGGGACGGGAACGTCCAGCCGCCCTTTCACGTTTACTACTTCGTACGGTTTTCTTGGAGAGGAGCACTTTGAGCGACCAGAGCATCCGTGAACTGATCATCGTCGGCGGCGGCCCGGCCGGCTACACCGCTGCGCTCTACGCCGCGCGCGCCGATCTGGAGCCGCTCGTGATCGAGGGCTTCCAGTGGGGCGGCCAGCTGATGATCACGAGCGACGTCGAGAACTACCCCGGCTACGCCGACGGCGTCATGGGGCCTGAAATGATGGCCGATTTCCGCCGCCAGGCCGAGCGCTTCGGCGCGGAGTTCGTGACCGACGACGTCACCAAGGTCGACTTCTCCCAACAGCCCCTGCGCGTCTGGGTCGGGAGCGACGAGTACCAGGCTCGAGCCGTGATCGTCGCCACCGGCGCGAGCGCCCGCTGGCTCGGGATCGAGTCGGAGGAGCAGCACAAGGGTCGCGGTGTCTCGGCCTGCGCGACCTGTGACGCGGCCTTCTTCCGCGACAAGGACGTCTACGTCGTCGGCGGCGGTGACTCCGCCTTCGAGGAAGCGCTGTACCTGACGAAGTTCGCGACGCGGGTGCACCTGGTGCACCGCCGCGACGAGTTCCGCGCGTCGAAGATCATGGTCGACCGCGCCGAGCAGAACGAGAAGCTCGACTTCGTGCTGAGCGCCGTCGTCGACGAGATCGTCGGCGACGCCAAGGTCGAGGCGCTACGGCTGCGCAGCACGCTCGACGACAAGACCTGGCAGGTCCCCGCCGACGGCCTCTTCGTCGCGATCGGCCACGACCCGAACACAGCTCTCTTCGTCGACCAGCTCGACCACGACGAGAACGGCTACCTCGTCACGAGACCCGGATCGACCGAGACGAACATCCCCGGAGTCTTCGCCGTCGGCGACGTGCAGGACCACATCTACCGGCAGGCGATCACCGCCGCCGGGTCGGGATGCATGGGAGCACTCGACGCAGAGCGGTTCCTCGCCACGTTCGAGGGGCACCCCGGCACGGCTCTCACCGCGAACCGCTAGCCGACCCACTGGCTAGCCTCGGGTCGTGCCCGAGTGGATCGACCTGATCGACCCGTCTGCGGCCGAGCTGCACGACAGGCTGCCCGAGCAGGTGCACGCGACCGCGCTTCGCGTCCTGCTCGCGCCGCACGTCCACGACGACGAGCCGCGGCCCCGCCTCGACTCGCAGGGTGAATACGTTCTGGGCATCTTCCTGATCCCGGTCGCGGTCCCCGACGAGGATCGCGTCTACTACCAGGAGCTCGACTTCGTCGCGACGCCCGACGTCTTCGTCACCGTCTCCAAGACGCCGCCCGGCGAGCAGCCCTTCGACTCGCAGCCGGCGAAGGAGGCATGCCGCGACCACGACAACACCGGGATGTACGCCTACCACCTGGTCGATCACGTCGCGGAAAGCTTCCTCGATCTCGTCGACAGCCTGGACGACGAGATCGACGAGCTCGAGGACCTGGTCGGGCGCGAGTCGGTTCGAGTCGTCGGGGGGCGGCTGCGTGAGCTGCGTCACGACGTTCGAGGCATCCGGCGCACGCTCACCCCGACACGCGACGCGGTGCGCCGGATCGTCGACGACCGAGTGGAGCTCGACAAGGGTGAGCTGTTCCCGCGCGACGTCGAGATCGCCTTCGGAGACGCGTACGACAAGCTGCTGCGTGCGACCGAGGCGCTCGAGTCTTCCCGCGACGCGCTCGGCGGCGTGCGCGACTACCTGCAGGGCAGGATCGCGAACGACCAGAACGAGGTGATGAAGCGGCTGACGGTGATCGCGTCGCTGCTCCTCCTCCCCACCTTCATCGTCGGCCTCTACGGCCAGAACTTCCGGCACATCCCCGAGCTCGCGTGGGGCTACGGCTACTGGTGGTCGTGGATGTGGATCATCCTGACGACGATCGGCCAGCTCGCCTTCTTCCGCTGGAAGCGCTGGATCTAGCGGCGTCCCGCCCCGCTACTCTGCCGCGGTGCCGTACTACATCTGCCCGCAGTGCAAGGAGCGCTCGCTCGACATCGACGCGCGCGAGGGCTTCTCGACGCAGGCGCCCGCCTGCCGGCATTGCGGCTTCGGATTTCTCTTCGAGTTGCTCGACGACTACTACCCGGCGCCGGACACGGGCCTGCTCGTGACAGATCAGGAGCGCCGTGTGCTCGCGATCGGGCGCGGCGTGTTCGAGCTGACCGGGTTCCCCGAAGCGGATCTGATCGGCCGTGACGTGGTCGACGCCTTGCAGTTCTCCGACGCGAAGCCGGTCGAGCTCGCGCGGGAATGGGGCGTTCGGCGTCTCGGCGAGCACCTCTCGATCCGCACACGCGGCGGCAGCGAGAAGCAGATCGTCGCCGACGTCTTCCCGGCCTACGACGACGACGGCGGACTGCTCGTCGCGCTCACCCCGAAGCGCGGCTGAGGTCGAAGAGTTGTGGTGGGGCGTGCGGTAGCACGCCCCACCCGGTTACTCGAGCGGGTCGACCACGTGCATGTGCACGTACCCGCTCTCGCTGAAGCTGCTGTACGGGTTCGCGACGAACCGCGCGCGCGCCCGGAACTGCCCGACGCTCGACGGCATCCACTGACTCGTGAAGCTGCCTGCGGCATCGAGTTGGCCCGGCACCAGTTGGGCGAAGTGCCAGCCGAAGAGCGGATCGAAGTGATCGATTTCGAGGAGCACTCGTCCTCCGTGGCTCGCCGAATCGACGTGGACCGTCAGCGGCAGTGCAGTCGTCGGAGGCGCCTGGACGTTGGACGCTCCACCCGCGGTGATATGCGTCGATGTGACGTCACGGACTCGCACCTGCAGCACGTACTGGCCGCCGTTTCCGGCATGCGAGCGAACAACCGCGTAGTACCACCCTGCCGGCAACTGAAGCCGAAGCACTTGCAGCCCGTGGCTGCCGGGGATCGTGGCCACACGGTTCCCGCCCTCGCGGAGAATGAGCACGTCGAAGCCGACGTTCGCTTTCTGATGGAGCTCGACCGTCGTTTGCTCGTTCGCCCGCGACACCGCGAATCGATACATATCGAGGTCGTCGACGCCGCGGCCGAGGAGCGTCCCGCTCACAAACTCCCCGTTTTCAAGCTTGATCCCGGGCGCCGTGTCATCGGGTTCGGCGGCTGCGACCTGCAGCCGGTACGCGTGATCGAGCGCGTCCGTCCCATCGGTCGAGACGAGCACGCTGTACAGGCCACCTCCGTCGGCGCCCGGCGTGAATTCGGCATACCCGCCGCACTCGCGTGCGAACACCGCCTTCGCGTGCAGGAACGACGGAATGCCGGGCCGGAAGACCCGATACCCGATGCAACCGAAGCGCGAGGGTTTCGTCAGGTTCAGCCGGTAGGTCGTGCCGCTGTGCATCGTCACCGCATACGCATCCGCACGGTCGAGAATCGCGTTGACCGTTCCTGCCACACCCTCGGCCGGCAGTGCGGTGCCAGGCGCCGTGTCCGGCCGGTCAGCTGCGAGCACCGAGAGCTCGTACTGCCCGGCGGCCGAGCTCACGCGACGGGCGACGCCGATCAGGTATGAGCCGTCGGTGTGCGCATACCACGCGAGCCGCGCGCGCCCGTGACGGTTCGTCGCTGCACAGGCGACCGGCATCCGCTGCGAGCGGACGACCCTGTAGACGACGATCGCTCCGTCGAGCTCGCCACGTGCAAGGAGTTTTGCGACCATCGGGCCACGCCGCGGTGCCGTGACCGTGTACCAACGTGCGCCGCTGACGGCAGTGCACGAGAATGCGGGTGCGTCGGCTCGGTTCCGGCCGTTCGTGATCGCAACGACGTGAGCCGGGACCGAGGTGAGCGGTTCAGCGTTCGACGGGACGACGGCGGGCGGCTTCGAGAGCGCCTCCCCACCGCCGAGCGCCGCGACTACCACTGCCACGCCGACGAGCGCACCTCTGATGCGCGCGTTCATGAAACTCCCCCTTTCCGACGAGCGTCCCGCGCGCACCAGGCACGTTCAACGGTGATTCCTCTGATCGCTGCGAGTAGTTCGAGGCAGCCGTTACAGGCGGCTCGACGGACACAGGTCGCCCGCGAGCGGGCAGTCCTCGCAGCGCGGCTTGCGGGCGTCGCAGATCTGCCGCCCGTGCCAGATCAAGAGGTGCGGGAAGCGGGCCCAGTCGTGCCGGGGGACGAGCCGCACGAGATCGCGCTCGATCTTCACCGGGTCCTCCTGCCTGGTCAGGCCGAGCCGCTGCGAGAGCCGCCGCACGTGAGTGTCGACGACGATGCCCTGCGCCGCGCCCCGCTCGGCCGACACCACGTTCGCCGTCTTGCGTGCGACGCCCGGCAGTTTCAGGAGCGCATCGAAGTCCTCCGGCACCTCGCCGTCGTGCTCCTCGAGCAGCCGCTGCATCGTCCCGCGGAGCGACTTCGTCTTCTGCCGGTAGAAGCCCGTGGCGAAGATGTCCTGCTCGAGCTCGGAGATCGGCACGGCGAGGTAGTCCTCGGGCCGCTTGTACTTCGCGAACAGCCTCTCGGTGACGCGATTCACGTTCACGTCCGTCGTCTGCGCGCTCAACATCACCGACACGAGCAGCTCGAGCGGGCTCGAGAACGTCAAGGCAATCCGGGCGTCGGCGTGCTCGACCGCGAGGCGCTCGATGATCGGCCCGATTCTCTCCTTCTTGGGCGCCACCCTCTTGCGGCGCGCTTCGGCGAGATAGCTCCGAGCCACTCGGCCTCCGTTCACACGGCCGCGACGAGCTGCCCCGGCGACTGGCGCAGGTTCGGCCCGGCGCACACCAGGTCGAGCGCCGGACAGCCGGAGCAGTTGAAGTCGCTCGGCGTCGGGGTGAACTCACCGGCGTCGATCCTGCGGATCGCGGCCGAGAGCTCGGCCTCGAGCGCGGGCAGCTCGACCCGGTCGAACGTCGTCGAGACAACGGCGTCCGAACGCTCCAGGAAGTGGTAGACGACCTCGACCTCATCTGCCCCCGCGCGGAAACAGGCGAGCGCATAGACGAGCCGCTGCAGGCGGTAGTCAGCCTCGACGATCTCGTCCGGCGTGCTTGACCCGCTCCCGGCGCCGGCAAAGTCGACGCCTTCGCTCTCTTGCGGCTCCGCCGAGTCTACGCCGCCGGCCAGCGTGTTCGTCTTGTAGTCGAGAACGAGCGCGCGCGGGCCGTCGCGCCAGAGCACGTCGAGGCGGCCGTGCAGCAGCACGCCGTCGTGCTCGAATGCGAACGGCCGCTCCGGCTGCGCGCCGTCGAGCGAAGCGATCCGCGCAGCCAGCTCCGACTCGCAATACGACGAGACGAAGCGGCCGATTCGCTCGAGCTCCTCGTCGGTCACAGCCGGATACCACGTCCGGACTATCTCGACGTCCGGCGCTGAGGGCAGCCGCAGATCCACGAGCTCGAGCAGACGGTGAACGGCGTCACCAACCTCGGTGGCCTGGAGGCCGCCGTGCGAGCCCGACCCGGTTCCGCGTTCCTCGCGCAGGCCGGCGATCCGCTCGGCGTAGTAGCGGTACGAGCAGCGCTCGAACAGCGCGAGGGCGGAATACGACAGGCGGCGCACCCGGTGGAGCGGCGGCACCGGCAGCGGCGTAAGCTCCGGAAGCCGATAGCCGCGCGGCGCGGGCGCCGCCGGCAGCTCGGCGAAGAGGGCCAGCTGGCCCGTGCCGTCGACCACCTCCGCCTCCTCGATCGCGGGCTGAGGCGCCCACCGGTCGACGCTCAGCACGAAGCGTGCGTCGCCGCGGTCCACCTCACCGCTCTCGATCTCGCCGTCGAGCCCAAGGCGTGCCAGGACCCAGCCGATCGGCGTCTCACGGTCCTGCTGGCGGTCGGGGTCGATCGCGCCGGAGACGATCAGCCGGTCGATCGCCCTCGTCATGGCGACGTAGTAGAGGCGCAGCCGCTCGGCCGCGTCCTCCCGCTTCTCGATCTCCCGCACCTCCTCGTAGCTGAAGACGCCGCGCTTCTTGCCCGAGCTGGGATCGATCACGCGAAAGCCGAACGTGCCGTCCGGGCGGACGAGAATCTCGTCTGAGGATTGCAGCCCGCCGGTGTCGCGGCCGGCGTCGGCGACGATCACGATCTTGAACTCGAGGCCTTTGGCCGCGTGGATGGTGAGAAGACGCACCGCGTCTGCGCCCTCCTCCTCGGAGACGGCCTCGAGCTGTGACGCGCCGACGGCCTGCTGGTCGCGGATGAAGCCGACGAAGCCCTCGATGTCCGGACCGCGCAGGTCCTCGTACGAGCGCGCGAGCCGCATCAGCTTGCGGAGGTTCGCGTAGCGGCGCCGGCCGTCCCACTGCGCGAGGACGGCGAGGTCGTAGTCGTGCGCGGAGACGATCTCCTCGCACAGCCGCTCGAGCGACAGCCGCGCCGACGCCGCGGCCAGCCGCTCGAACCGCTGCTTGAAGGCGCGCACGAGCCGCTCGTCGTTCTCGGACAGCGGCTCCGGGAGGGAACGCTCGACGCCCGTGTAGAGCGGGCGCTTCCCGGCGTGACGGCGGATGTGCACGAGCCCGTCGTTCGAGATACCGACGAACGGCGAAGCGAGCACCGTGACGAGCGCCTCGTCGTCGTACCGGTTGTGCAGGAGGCGCAGGTACGAGAGCAGGTCGACGACCTGCTGCTGGCCGAAGTATCCGCGCCCGGTTGCGCGATACGTCGGGAGGTCCTGAGCCCGCAGCGCAGCTTCGTATCGCTCGGCGTCGGTGCCTGCGGCGAAGAGCAGGACGATCTCGCCGGCCGAGGCGACGCCGTTGTCGACGAGCTCGCGAACGCGGCGCGCGATCGCGCGAGCCTCACCGTCGCGCCAACCCTCCCCCGCCTCGCGGTAGCTGCGCTTGTCGCTGACGAGCAGCTCGACCGGATGACCGAACACCGGGTCGGTGAACTCGCCGGAAGCCGCGAGCGGCTGGTAGCCGTCGCCGAACTCCTCGACGAAGAGGTGATTCACCGCGGCGAGCACTTCGGGCCGTGAGCGGTAGTTCCGCGACAGCGGCAGACGCAGCGCCGCGCGTTCGCGGCGCTCGCGGAAGACGGCGACGTCGGCATGCCGGAAGCCGTAGATCGACTGGAACTCGTCGCCGACGAAGAAGACGTCCACCGGACGTAGGCTCGACGGAGTCCGTAAGAGAGCGGAGGTGTCGGCTTTGCCGACGCCGGAGCGGGCTGCAGTGCTCAGCCCTGCTCGCAGCAGGTCGACGATCTCGCACTGCAGCCGGTTCGTGTCCTGGAACTCGTCGACCATGATCGCGCGGAACCGCAGCTGCTCCGCCTCCCGCACGTCGGCGTGGTCGCGCAGCAGGTCGCGCGCGTACAGCTGGAGATCCTCGAAGTCGAGCGACGACTCGCGCGCCTTGGCAGCGGCGTACCCGGCCGCGAAGAGGTCGAGCAGCTCCTGCAGGAGCTCGCTGTCACGCGCTGCGAGCTCTTCGAATGCCGCCTGGTTCAGCCGGTCACGCGCACTGCGGAACTCGGCGGTGCGGTCACCACTCGCCGCGAGATGCGAGAGATCGAGCAACCGCTCGGGGTTCGAATCGAGTGCCAGCGCCGCGTTCGCCGCAGCGAGCTGCTTGTCCGTGACGCCAGGGTCGGCCGCCAGCTCGCGTGCGGCCTCGTGCAGCTCGGCGAGACGCTCGGGGATGCCGGCATGCTCGCCGAGGTCGAGCTTCAGGTCGCGCCCCGCCGAGCGAAGCGTCTCGTAGACGCCGGTGAGCATGCGCCGAAGCCCCTGGGCGCCGTAGGTCGCGAGCAGGCGCAACCGCTCCGAGTCGCGCGTCGAGCAGAAACCGGCCAGTGCGCGCTCGAACGCCTCACCGCGGATGACGGCGCCGTGCTCGTCGTCGAGCTCCCGAAAGCGCGGGTCGATCCCGACGGCGAAGGGATGTGCGCGCAGGAGCCGCGAGCAGAAGCCGTGGATGGTCGAGATCCACGCGCCGTCGAGCTCGCGCGCGAGGTCGTGGCGGCCGCGCGCATGCAGCGCCGCGCGGATGCGTGCTCGCAGCTCACCGGCTGCCTTGCGCGTGTAGGTGATCACGAGCACCGACTCGACGTCGAGCCCCTGCTCGCAGACGGAGCCGACGAAGCGCTCCACCAGCACCGAGGTCTTGCCCGTGCCTGCGCCGGCGGAGACGAAGACCTCTCCGGTCGCGTCGACTGCGGCCCGCTGCTCGGGGTTCAAGGACGCTCCACGCGACACATCGTCCAGAGGTCGCACCAGGCCGGGCAGCTCCCGCCCTTCGGGTCGTGCCGAACGTCACCGGACCGGATGCGCTGCGCGTAGCCGCGGCCGCGCTCGCGCGCGGTCTCGACCAGCGACCAGAACTCGTCGTCGTCGAGGTAGTCGTTCCGCTGGTATCCGGGCAGGTCGTCGGCCGCGCCGGCGTGCAGCAGCCCACGCGTCACCCGCGCACCCGCGAGCGCGCGGTAGACACCACCGAGCGGCTCGATGCCGACGAGGTCGCGCAGCACGAGCATGTAGAGCGGGATCTGGAGCTTCAGCTCCTCGTCGATCTGCTTCGCCGAGTGCGCGCTGCGGCCCGACTTGTAGTCCTGCACGATCCCGCGGGCGCTGTACGGATCGACGTCGATCCGGTCGATCTTGCCGCTCAGGTAGAGATCGTCGCCGAGCGGCAGCCCGCGCTGCAGCTCCGGCGCGGAGCGCTCGGAGCCGAACGACACCTCGAACCGCCGCGGCACGAACTGCAGCGGCGAGGCGGCCTCGTCTCGCACGAAGCCCTCGAGGTCGCGAAAGAGGCTCTGGTCGAGCTCGGCCTCCTGCAGATCGGTGAGGTCGAGCCTGACGCCTCCGCGCATCGCGTCGTCCAGGCAGCGGCGCAGGAACCCGACGGCCGGCTCCACGTTCTCGGGTGTGACTCGATCCTGTCCGAGCTCCTTCGGCAGGCCCGCGTAGAACTTGTGCAGAGCACTGTGCGCAACGGAGCCGCGCAGCAACGGATCGACCTCGGCGTCGATCGTCCGCGGCGAGATGACCCGGTCGAACAGCCAGGCCGAGGAGCAGTCGGCGAAGCGCTCGAGCTCGGTGACGCCGAACGTCGTCTTGGCGCCGTAGACCGCCAGCAGCACGTCGCTCGTCAAGCGGGTGTCGCGCTGCAGCGCCGAGCGTGCCCGTGCGAGCCTGCGCCCCCAGTCGTTCGCCTCGGCAACGGCTCGAGCCCCGTCGGGATCGCCGACCGAGACGTGAGCGAGCGCCCGCAGCCGCTCGCGGTCCGACGGCGCGCCCTCGAGCGGCCAGGTGAGAGCCGAGAGCGGCCGCCGCAGCGTCGCGCGTGCGACGTCCTCCTCGTCGAAGACCGCAGCGACCTCCTCCCAGAACGGGCTCGGCTCACGCGGGCCACCCTCGTCGGTCGCTGCTTCACGAACCAGGTACAGCCGCCGCGTGGCGCGCGTGCACGCGGTGTAGAAGAGGTAGCGGTCGCGGCTCACCTGATCGGGCCGCTCGAGACGGCCGCCGAGCTCGCGCCGGGCATCGTCGTCGAGGAACGGGGACGTTCGCGCTCGCCGGGGCAGCGAGCCTTCTTCGAGGCCGAGCAGGAACACGACCTCGTGGCTCCGGGTGCGCGCACGCAGCAAGTCGACGACGGCGACGCACCCCGCCTCGTTCGCCGATGCGACCCGCACCTCCGCGCGCTCGAGTGCGGCGACGACATCCTCCTCCTGCACCTGCTCGCCGAGCGCCGCGAAGACATCGAGCTCCTCGAGGACGCGCAGAGCAGCGTCGTACGCGCGCAGATCGCGGCGGGACGTGTCACCCGCCGGCGGGGCCTCGGTGCCGTACGCGCAGCGCAGCATCGAGCGGATGAGAGACCGGACGCCCGCCACCGGCGTCTCCGCGCCGCGCAGATCGGCGAGCGCCGGCACGGGCGCCTCGCGCAGCCTCTCGGCTTCCTCCTCCACGCGCGCCGGCGTCTGGATCGCGCGCCCGCGCAGCCGTCCTTCGACGAAATCGACCGACGAACGCGCAAGCCCGGAATACGGCGAGCGCAGGAATGCGAAGAGCTCGCGGCGGCCGCCGTCGAGCCATGTGTAGCGAAGCAGCTGCAGCAGCGCGTGGCCGAGCGGCGTCGCGCCGAGGCGGACGCGCGACTCGATCGCGTACGGGATGCCGAGCCCGCCCAGCACAGTCTCGAGCGGCGCGCGGTACTGCTCGACCGACGGCGCGATCAGCGCAATCTGCTCGGGCGCCACCCCACCGCGGATCAGCGCCGTCAGCTCCTCACCGACGAGCTCGAGCGTCCCGCGCGTCCCGGCGCCTTCCAGGAAGCGCACTCCGGCGTCGAGGTCGGGCGGTGGGGCCGGGGACTCCTGAAAGAGTGCGCGCTCCAGGTGCGCGAGCGCAGGATGGGCGTAGTCCGCCGACCTCGGCGGCAGCTCCTCGATGCGCCCGTCGGCGAGCGACGAGAGATCGTCGGCGGTACGTGCGAGCGACGCGAAGGCGACGCGGCCCGGCTCGTAAGGCAGCGAGACGTGCACCTCGGTTCGACCGGCGAGCGCCTCGAGCAACGACCACTCCGCCCCGGTCAGGTCCTCGAAGCCGTAGGCGAAGACGGGCTCGCCGTGCCACGCGTCGAGATCCGACTGCAGCCGCTCGGCGGCCCGACGGCGCTGGAGGTCGCGGTCCCAGAGGCCGAGGCGGTCGAGCTCGGCGCGGTAGGCGCCGTAGAGCCGGGCCAGGTCGCCGGACAGGTCGCCGGGGTCGAGCATCCCCTGCTCGAGCTCCCCGAGGGTCTGCTGCAGGGTGTCGGCGAACCCGCCCGTGCGAGCCGAGCGGGCGAGCCCGTTCAGCGACGCCGACGCGAGCACGCGGCGCACGACGAGGGCCCTCTGGGCATCGGTCGCGACCGGGCGCCGTTCGGGGTCGAGCCTGATCAGGCGCCGGAACAGGTCGTCGAAGGTGCCGATCGAGCCGCTGAAGAGGCAGCCGCAGCGGGCGAGCAGATCGCGCTCGACGCGGTCGACGTCCGACGCGTTCGGCACGATCAGAGTCGGCTCGTCGTCGAGGCGCGCCAGATAGCGCTCCAGGAGAAGCGCGACCTTGCCCGCATGCGCAGGCCCCGCGAGGAGGTACAGCCCCACCTTCCCATCGTAGAGCGGCCGCAGGACGGGTCCCTGAGCCGCTCCCGACGGAAAAGTCGCGTTAAGCGGCTGCCGCCGCCTTGGGCCGGCGACCGCGGCGCGCTGCTGCGCGGCCGGGCATCTTTCCCGCACAGTCGTCACAGAGGTCTGCGACCTTCGAGCCGCGCCGGGCGTCGCCGTAGGTCACCCGGAGCGTCGCCCCGTGCGCCTCGTCGACTTCCTTCCCGCAGCTGTCACAAACCAGAATGGTTTTCCGAGCCAATTTTGCCTCCCGAGACGGTTTTCTGGGTGCAGTTTACGCTGCCGGGCGCGCAGCGTGAATTCACTCGGGAATCTCCGGCCGTTCTCCTCTCCGCTCCCGCTAGTCTTGGCCGCCGTGGAACTGAAGACGATTGTCGTGCTCGAAGGCGACCAGACGGGGCAGGAGCTGCTGGAGGAGTCGCTGCGCCTCCTCTCACCGGACGTGATCGGCCTCGAGGTCGACCTCGCGCGGTTCGATCTTTCGCTCGAGCATCGCCGCGCGACCTCGAACGCGGTCGTGCATGAGGCGGCGGCCGCGATCCGAGAGCATGGGCTCGGCCTGAAGGCCGCGACCGTCACGCCGGAGACACGCGGCGACGTCGGGTCGCCGAACCGCATTCTCCGCGAGGAGATCGGCGGCAAGGTGATCATCCGCACCGGCCGCCGGATTCCCGGGGTCGTGCCGTTCGGCGGCGTCCACGCGCCGATCTCTGTCGTGCGGATGGCCGTGGGCGACGCGTACGGGGCGAAGGAATGGCGCGAGGGCGAAGGCGACGACGAGGTGGCGTTCCGGACGGAGCGCATCGAGCGCCACGTCTGCAGAGCGGTCGCGGAGTTCTCGTTCCGGGAGGCGGAGCGCACGGGAGCAAAGGTGTTCGGAGGCCCGAAGTTCACGGTGTCACCCACGTACGAAGGGATGCTCAAGGAGGAGATGGATTCCGCTGCGAAACGCCACGCGTCCGTGCCGTACGAGCCGCAGCTGATCGATGCGACGTTCGCGTTGCTCGTGGTCTCGACGGGCGACCCGCTGGTCATTCCGGCGCTGAATCGCGACGGCGACATCCTCTCCGACCTCGTCCTGCCGCTCTTCGGGTCGATCGCAGCCTCGGAGTCGATGCTTGTCGCGTTCGAGGGCGACAACCTCGAGCCGACGGCGCTGATGGCCGAGGCGGCACACGGCACGGCACCCTCCCTGCAGGGCAAGAACATGGCGAACCCGATGGCGATGATCCTCGCCGTGGCCGCCCTGCTCTCGCAGTCGGAGGCCGGCCGGTCGGCGGGGCGGGCGATTCGCGAAGCCGCTCTCGAGGTGGTCGCACAGGGAACGAAGACCGCAGACCTGGGAGGCGGGTCGTCGTCGAGCGAGTACGCCGACGCGGTGATCGCCCTGACGAGGACGAAGCTCGAGGTCTGGGATTCACTCTAGGACGCGCTTCTTCCACGTCCGCAGACCGATGTACGCGAGCACGCCTAGCGGAATCAGCACGATCACGGCGTAGAGGCCGTACTTGCCGACGGCCTCGGCAACCGCCTTGCCGGCCCAATAGGCGAGCAGCGAGACGCCGGTCGCCCAGAGGATCCCGCCGAGTGCGTTCCAGGCGAAGAATCGCCACCACTGCATGTGGCTGAGGCCCGCGAGCCACGCCGCCGTGACCCGCAGAACCGCGATGAAACGCCCGAAGAAGACGGTCTTCGGGCCGTGTTTTGCGAAGAAGCGCTCGCTCGGCGGCAGTGCCTTCTCCGCGTAGCGGCGGGTGAAGCCCCAGCGGTTGACGAGCGCGCGGCCGCCGTAGCGACCAAGCGTGTAGCCGATGTTGTCGCCCACGATCGCCGCTATCGCGGCGACGACGATCACCGCAGAAAGCGAGTAGCGATGATGCTCCGGGCGGGCGAGCACAGCGGCGGTGATCAGGACCGTCTCGCCGGGGATCGGCACGCCCGCAGACTCCACGGCCACGAATGCAAAGAGGAGGACGAGCCCGTAGTCGAGAAGCAACTGCGTCACGCGGCACGGAGTTTAGGCGGGCGGGATCCGTGCCGACTACGTACGGTAGTTGCTCCGGGATGCGATAGCGTCGCCGTCGGATGAAACTTGGCGTCCCGAAGGAGCTGGTCCCCGGCGAACACCGGGTCGCACTGATCCCCGAGACCGTCGGACGGCTCGGAGACGGTGTGGATGTGATCGTCGAAGCGGGTGCGGGAGCCGCCGCAGGATTCCCCGATCAGACCTATCTCGACGCGGGCGCGACGATCGGCGACCCGTGGACGGCGGACGTCGTCACGAAGGTCGCCGCCCCATCCGCCGGCGAGGCGGCGCGCTTGCGAGACGGCCAGGCCCTGATCGCGTTCCTGTCCCCGTTGACGGACCCCGCCGGGATCGAGCGGCTCACTGCGGCGGGCGTCCACGGCTTCGCGCTCGAGTCGGTGCCGCGCATCACGCGCGCGCAGCCGATGGATGCGCTGTCGTCGCAGGCGACGGTGGGCGGCTACAAGGCCGCCCTGATCGCCGCCGACCGCCTGCCGCGCTTCTTCCCGATGTTGATGACCGCTGCGGGGACGATCCCGCCGGCGAAGGTGCTGGTGCTGGGCGCGGGAGTCGCCGGGCTGCAGGCGATCGCGACGGCGCGGCGCCTCGGAGCAGTCGTCTCCGCGTTCGACGTCCGCCCCGCCGTGCGCGAACAGGTCGAGTCGCTCGGCGCGACGTTCCTCGACCTCGGCGTGCAGGGGGAAGAGACCGAGGGCGGCTACGCGGGCGAGCTGACACCCGAGCAGCAGGCCGCACAGCAAACGGAGTTGCAGGCACGGATCCCACAGTTCGATGCGGTGATCACAACCGCCGCCATCCCGGGCCGTCCCGCTCCCAAGCTGATCACCGCCGAGGCCGTGCGCGCAATGCGGCCCGGGTCGGTGATCGTGGATCTGGCTGCCGAGACCGGCGGCAACTGTGAGTTGACGCGCCCCGGTGAGGAGATCGCCGAGAGCGGCGTCACGATCGTCGGCACCACGAACCTCCCGTCGACGATGGCCGCTCACGCGAGCCAGCTGCTCTCACGGAACATGGCCGAGCTCGTCGGGCTGCTCGAGCAGGACGGCGAACTGGTGCTCGACTGGGACGACGAGGTCGTCGCCGGCACCTGCGTGACACGGAAGGAGACGACGTGAGCCACAACACCCTGCTCGTGTTCGAGGTGACGATTCTCGTGCTCGCGATCTTCCTCGGGTTCGAAGTGATCTCGAAAGTGCCTGCGCTGTTGCACACGCCGCTGATGTCGGGCACGAATGCAATCCACGGGATCGTGATCGTCGGCGCGATGATCGTGCTCGGTCAGCCCGACAAGAGCACGTTCACCTGGATCGTCGGGTTCGCCGCGGTCGTGCTCGCTTCCGCCAACGTCGTCGGCGGGTTCGTCGTCACGGACCGGATGCTCGAGATGTTCAAGAAACGGGAGCCCGCCAAGCGCGCCGACGCCGCGCAGGACGGGAAGGGCGGAACGTGAGCACCAACCTCACGAACCTGCTCTACCTGGTCACGATCGTGACCTTCATCCTCGCGCTGCGCTTCCTGTCGAGCCCGGAGCACGCGCGCCGCGGGAACCAGATCGGTGCCGCGGGGATGATCCTCGCGGTCGTCGTGACGTGGATCAACATCGGCGCGACCAGCTGGTGGGCGATCGCGATCGGCATGGTGATCGGCGGCGGCTTCGGAGCCATCGCCGCGCGCAAGGTGAAGATGACCGCGATGCCGCAGATGGTGGCGCTGTTCAACGGCGTCGGCGGCGGCGCGGCGGCCTTGATCGCGTTGGCCGAGGTGCACCGCATCCTGCCCGAGGCGGGCGCGCCGAAGGTGGACATCTCGGTGGCGATCATGCTCTCGGCGCTGATCGGATCGATCTCGTTCTCCGGCTCGATGATCGCGTTCGCCAAGCTGCAGGAGCTGATCGGCGGACGTCCCATCACCTACCCCGGCCAGCAGTTCGTGAACGGCCTCGTCTTCCTCGTCGCGGTCGTTGCCGGTCTCGTGCTCGTCGGAGGCGTCCAGGACGAGTGGCTGCTCTGGGTGCTGATCAGCGCAGCGCTGCTCTTCGGCGTGCTCTTCGTCCTCCCGATCGGCGGCGCCGACATGCCGGTCGTGATCTCGCTGCTGAACGCCTTCACCGGTCTCGCGGTGGCCGCCGGCGGCTTCGAGCTTCAGAACAACGTGCTGATCGTCAGCGGCATGCTCGTCGGCGCGTCGGGCACCTTCCTGACCATGATGATGGCCCGCGCGATGAACCGCTCGATCGCGAACGTCCTCTTCGGCGCCTTCGGTCAGATCCAGGAGGGCGCAGGAACGATGGCCGGGACGAACGGCACCGTCCGCCCCACCACCGCGGACGACGTCGCGATCATGCTCACCTACGCGCACAAGGTTGTCATCGTCCCCGGCTATGGGCTCGCGGTCGCGCAGGCACAGCACGACGTTCGCGCGCTCGCCGACCTGCTCGAGCAGAAGGGCGTCGAGGTCGACTACGCGATCCACCCGGTCGCCGGCCGCATGCCCGGCCACATGAACGTGCTGCTCGCGGAGGCGAACGTGCCGTACCCGGCGCTGAAGGAGATGGACGAGGCGAACGCCGAGTTCTCGCGCACCGACGTGTCGCTCGTGATCGGCGCCAACGACGTCGTCAACCCGGACGCCCGCAACAACCCCTCCAGCCCGATCTACGGCATGCCGATCCTGAACGTCGACGAGTCGCAGACGGTGATCGTCCTCAAACGGTCGATGAATCCGGGCTTCGCAGGGGTCGACAACCCCCTCTTCGTCGAGCCGAACACGATGATGCTGTTCGGCGACGCGAAGGACTCGGTTGCGAAGCTGACGGCGGCCGTCAAGGCTCTTTGACCTCCGTCCCCGTGTTCACCGGCGCCGCAGTCGATGCGGCGGTCTCACCGGAGCGCGCGGTCGAGGCAGTACGCGAGGCGTTCATCGCACATGCGCACGGCGAATGGACGATGCCGCCGAAGGTCTACGTCACGAACTATCCCGCGGGTGACTTCCGAGCGATGCCCGCGCTCGGGGCCGGACATGCCCTGCTGAAGTGGGTGACGTCGTTCCCGGGGAACCCGGCGCGAGGCCTGCCGACGGTCACCGGCGTCGTCCTGCTGTCGGATGCAGAGAACGGCCAACTGTGCGCCGTGCTCGACGCGGGGGCAGTGACCGCGCTGCGCACAGGCGCAGCGGCGGTCCTCGCGGCCGAGACGCTCGGGCGCGCGGACGCGGCGACGGCAGCGGTGATCGGAACCGGTGTGAACGGCCGCGCGGCGGCGAGGACGTTCCTCGCGCGCGGAAGATCGGTGCTGCTCTGGGACGTGAACGCGAGCCGCGCGCACGAGGCCGCCGCCGAGCTCGGCGCGGACGTCGCGCCGTCACTGGAAGCGGCGTTCGCGGCCGACCTGCTCGTCACGGTGACCCCGGGCCACGAGGTACTGCTCGCCGAGGGGACGCTTCGGCCGGGACAGCACGTGTCGCTGATGGGCGCGGACGGGCCTGGCAAGGCCGAGGCGGCAGGAGCCGAGCTCGCACGCGGGCGCATCTTCTGCGACGACTGGGAGCAGGCCTCGCACGGCGGGGAGCTCGCGCACGCTGTCGAGGCGGGGCTCATCGGCCGCGCGGACGTCCTCGACTTCGGGAAGGTGCTGACCGGCGAGACCGCAGGCAGGCAGAGGGACGACGACATCACGTTGTTCGACTCCACCGGCCTCGCGATCCAGGATCTCGCGATCGCACTCGCCGCGGTCGAGCACGCGGGCGAGCTGGATCTTCCGCTCCTCGAGCTCTAGCTCCTCGAGTGGGCGCGTTGCTTCGCTGCGGGCGCCACTGACGCTAGGGTCCGCGGCATGGACATCCCGGAGCCCGTGCGGCGCCTGGCGCTGTACCCGTTTCACGAGCTGCCGCACGGGCCCGACGTCGAGGCGGTGGAGCTCGACGGCGCGTTCATCATCATCAACCGGTGGCCGACTGCGCAGATCGTGGGGGTGCTCGGCGAGGGCCCCGCGGATGTCGGAGCGACGGTCGAAGCCGCACGCGACATTGCCCGCGCGCGCGGCAAGACGATCGCCGCGTGGTGGGTGCCGCCCGACCAGGAGCACGTCGTCCCGGCGCTCGAGTCGGCGGGGCTCGTGAACCAGGACACACCCGGGTTCGAGGCGATCGAGAACGCGCTCGCGCTCGTCGAGCAACCCGCGGGCGATGATGTGGAGGGCGTCGAGGTGCGCGTGACCGAGACCTGGGACGACTTTCGCGCCGCCATGCGGGTCGTCGAGCAGGTGTTCGGGATGCCTCCTGTGACGGATGACGACCTGCGCGGACGCTACGACGACTATCGGCGCCCGGACAACCCGGGGCGTGGGTTCTCCGCACTCATCGACGGGCGAGTCGTCGGCACCTCGTACGCCGCGTTCGGCGGCGCGGGCGTGAACCTGTTCGGCGGCTCGGTCCTGCCCGAGGCCCGCGGCCGCGGCGTCTACCGCGCGCTCGTCCGGGCGCGCTGGGAGGCCGCGTCCGCCCGGGGGACGCCGGCGCTGACGGTGCAGGCGGGTCGCATGTCGCGAACGATCTGCGAGCGGCTCGGATTCGTCTACCTCGCGCCCGTGCGCGTCTTCGTCGACCTTCTCTAGCCGAGCTCGCACGCTCGCACACGCCGGGTGACGCCGTTGCTGCTCCATGGGATAGCGTTCCTCACATGAACAAGCGCTTGCTCTTCGTCTCCTCGCCCCGCCCGCAGCGGCGGCAGTTGAACCGACGGCGTCGACCCGGGTTCGCGTTCGAGAGCGCCCACCACTCCGCCGAGGCGGCCACGACCGCCGCCCACCGGCCGAAGAGCCACAGCCCTCAGCCCTAGGAGGGCTCGTCGGAGCTCGCGCTCGACGCGAATCGGGCGGGGTCGAAGAGCTCGAGCTCGGGCGGCTGCTCGCCGAGGATCGCGCGTGCGACGAGGTCGCCGCAGGCGAGCCCGAGCGCGTTGCCATGTCCTGAGTAGCCACCTGCGACCCAGACGCCGTCCCGGCCCGGCACCGGCCCGACCAGCGGCTCGAGATCGGGCGTCGTGCCCCAGATACCCGCCCAGCGATGGGTCACGCGGGGCCGATGGCCGACCAACCGCTCGACGAGCGCTTCGATCTGCTCCTGCACGAGGTCTGTCGTCGCCTCGACCGCGGTCTCCTCGGTCTCGAACGACGCATCGCGGCTGCCGCCGATCACGAGCCTGCCGTCCGGCAGTTGATGCCAGTAGTCGTAGCCCCCGCGCGCGTAGTGCGGGCGCTCGTAGAGGCGCTCGTGGAGCGGCTCCGTCACGAGCACCTGGCCGCGAGTGGGCTTCACCACATCGGCGAGCTCGGGCAGCAGCCCCGCGGTGAACCCGTCCCCGGCGACGACGACCACGTCGGCGTCGAGCTCGCCGACTCGAACCGGATCGGACTCCCGCACGTCCGCTCCGGCGGCCGCGGCGTGACCTGCCAGCCGCCGGACCCAGCGCGCGGGCTGAAGTGCCCCGTCCGGCACATGGTGGATCGCACCGAGGTAGAGACGGTCGAGCGGCGGCGCGAGCTCGTCGACCCATTCGACGGCGAACCCGTCCTCGCGCAACGCGTCGTGCTCACCACGGAGCGCGTCACGTTCGGCCTCGTCGACCGCAAGCCGCAGGCTGCCGACGCGCCGGAATGCGTCGCCCGCGAGCTGCGCCATGCGATCGAGCGAGCGTTCCGTGAGCTCCATCACAAGCCGGGCGCGGTCGGTTCCGAGCAGACGGCGCGCCTCGTCGTACGGCGGTGTTGCGCCGCGCAGGGCGAACCCCCCGTTGCGCCCGCTCGCGCCGCCCGCGATCTCGCGCGCCTCATGCAGCCGCACTCTCACACCGCGCTCGGCCAGGGTGAGCGCACAGGAGCACCCCGTCACGCCGCCGCCGATCACCGCCACCTCGGCGCGGCCGTCGAACCGACGCCGTGAAAGGTCAGGGTGGGGCTCCTCGAGCCAATATGAAGTTCTCGAAGTGTGGGTCACGGTAGGTCCGCGACGGCTTGGTCACACGGGTTTGATTCTCCGAGGCTTGCTGAGGTCATCTGACGCCGGTACGAAGTTGTACCGTGCAACCGGCGCGGCGGCCTCGTCACTCGGCGCGGGCGGGCAGACACGTCTCCCATTTCCGGCAACGGTGGAACTTGCCCTCGCCGTGCACCTCAGATCTGTCGAACGACGAAGAGGCGCGTGAACTGCGTCAATTACGCTCTGGCTGATGAACGTTCGCTGGGCTGCGGCCGGGCTGATGGCTTTTGTACTGGGTTGCGGCTGTGGGTCCTCGCGGTCCGTGACGAGCACAGCGGATGTTTCCATCAAACACGACCTGGTGCGTGGCGTCGAGCAGATTCGGTCGACCCACGATCGTAAGAGGCTCGATGCCCAACTGCGCCAGATCGTCGCGAGTCTTCGTCGCGAGCGCGGGTCTAGCGCGACGGCGGAACGCGCGAGAGAGGTCGCCGTCGTAGGGTTCGAGCTGACCCTGAAGGGAGTCAGAAGCCAGATCGATTTCAGCGAGAACGACAGCGGGAACGTTGCGGCGGCGACGCGGGATGCGAGACGAGCCGACCGCTTCCTAGGGCGAGGCGCGAATCGGATTCGAATGGCCGGGCTGGTGTTCGGGATTCGGATCCGCGAACTTGACGGACATTGAGCCGACCGTGAAGCGCCGCGCGGCGAGTGCACCGCGACCTGGCGGCGGACCCCATTCTCCGTTCCCCGGGGTCGCCGCCTGGTCGCTTCGCCTCCAGTCCCCCCGGAAGGCGGCCGCAAGATTGCGTTCACGCTACTCCATCCCTTGGCTGAGTCAACAAACCGCGCGTGCGGCTGCGACGCTCACCCGGGCGCCCTGGAGTTGCGCGTCCCATGACCGCCCGAAGGCGCGGACGCCCTCCAAGGCAATCGAGCCGATCCATGCGGGCAGATCGGGCGGCGCGGCGGTCTCCAGCGTGCGCGTGGTGAGGTTCGGCTGCAGCCCAAGCAGCACCTGCAGGAGCAGAACGGCTGTTCCGGCGCCCCACGCCTGAGGATGCGCCGCGGCCGGGTACGCGATCGGGAAGGGCGCCTCCGCCCGCGGCGTCCCAGCGAAGACCTCGGGAAGTTCGAAGTCGAAGTGTGCGGCTGCCTCGAGCAGGCCGTGTGCGATCCGGTGCGCCTCCGGCCATCGCCCGTACCGCGCAAGACCAAGCGCGATCAGCGCGCCGTCGTGCGGCCAGACCGAACCGTTGTGATAGCTGATCGGGTTGTAGGCGGCGTCACCGGTGGACATGGTGCGAATCCCCCACCCCGACCAGAGTTCGTTGCCCATCAGAGCGTCAACGATCGCCCCTACTCGCCGCTCCGAGACGATGCCGCTCCAGAGCAGATGCCCGATGTTCGAGCAGAGCGAATCGACCTGTCGCTTCGCTCCGTCGAGTGCGAGAGCGAAGTAACCGCCCCGGCGGTCGACCCAGTACGCCTCGTCGAAGCGGTCGCGAAGCTCGTCGGCCTCGCGGTCGAGCCGAACCGCAAGCGTCGGCTCATCCCAGGCGTCCCGGGCGATCTCGGCGAGTCGCCGCTTCGCATCGAACACATAGCCCTGTACCTCGCACGGCGCAATCGGCGGCTGCGCGAGACGTCCGTCGCAGAAACGCTGCGAGTCACCCGAGTCCTTCCATGACTGGTTTGGCAGACCTCGGGTCGTCCGCCGCTCATATTCGATGAATCCGTCGCCGTCCCGGTCGCCGAACCGGTCGATCCAGTCGAGCGCGGCGAGCGCCGGCCCCTTGAATCGGGCTGCAAGCATCACATCGCCTGTCCACCGCCAGAGCTCGGATAGAAGGACTAGGTAGAGCGGTGTCGCGTCTACCGATCCGTAGTACCGCGGGAACCAGGTGTGCGCGGCCTTCCCTCGACGCAACTCGTGGATGATCTTTCCCGGCTCGGCGTCGATGGCGGGGTCATCGTCGGTTGCCTGGAGCTCGGTCAGCGCCTCGAGCGCAGCGCGCGCGGGCTCCGGGCCGATGATCAGTGTCTGGAGCGAGGCGATGAGCGTGTCGCGGCCGAAGATCGTCATGAACCAGGGCATGCCGGCGGCCGGCAGGCTGCCCGGCGTGCCCGCATCTCGCAGCCGGAGCGCGGCGAGGTCCGCCGTCGACCGTTCGTAGCTGCGCTGCAGGGTGTCCCAGGAGGCGCGCAGCTGCGGCAGGCCGCCTTCCCACGCTTCGAGCGATTCGCAAAGGCGTCGCCGCTCGTCGTCGAAGTGACGCTTGAGTTGCGGGCGGGTCCGCCGTTGGACGTCGGCTGACAGCGGAGCGACGTCGAGACGGAGATCCCAGCGCTCGCGAGGCCCAAGCTCAATGCGCCAGCAGAGGCGATTGCCGTCGACCTCCGCGGCGCGTGAGAGGGCGATCTGCGTCTCCGTCCTCGCTCCGCGCTCGGTCTCCGAGAAGAGCAGCTCCTTGCAGTCCCTCTCGACACGACGGTTTCCCGGCGGGGGCAACGGCCGCAAGCCTGCCGCGACGGCGCCCGCGAGCTCATGTTCTTTCACGGTGATGATGTCCGCAAAGTCGGCTTGCAGATCGAGGTCGAGCGCGAAGGTGACTGGCTCAGTGGTCTGATTTCGGACGGCCAGGTGATCCTGCATTCCTCCACCGACAAATCGCTTCCGGCTGATCAGGAGCGCGTTCGGCGGCAGGGTGCCTGAAGGGGAGTTCCGCAGGTAGAAGGCCGCCGAGAAATACTCGATCTTCCGGGAGGTCAGCAGTAGCGGGCGCAGACCGTCGAGCGTGAGCAGGAGCCGGGAGAGGTGGCGCGTGTCGTCGGCGAAGAGCCCCGCCGCTCCCTCTACGACGTCGCCCAACTGGTCGCAGATGCAGAAGGTCGACCCGTCCAGGACCGTCAGCGCCACGAATACATGATGTCCGGTAAGAACGTCCCCCGATGGCGGACCTCACCTCGAACCAAGTAAGCTCGCTTCGACACCAGGGGGCGCCAGGCTGGCGACGATCGAATTCGACAAGGTCTCGAAAGTCTTCGACGACGGTACCCAGGCTGTCTTCGACCTCGATCTGGCGATCGCGGACGGAGAGTTGATGGTGATGGTCGGCCCGTCGGGCTGCGGCAAGACAACCGCGCTGCGGATGGTTGCGGGCCTCGAGGAGATCACGGACGGAGAGCTCCGCATCGACGACCAGGTCGTCAACGACCTCACGCCGAAAGAGCGAGACATCGCGATGGTGTTTCAGAACTACGCGTTGTATCCGCACATGACGGTTGAACAGAATCTCGCGTTCGGGCTGAAGCTCCGCAAGCTGCCGAAAGAGGAGGTGACGCAGCGGGTCAAGGACGCTGCCACGGCTCTCGAGATCGAGGAGTTCCTCAAGCGGAAGCCACGGGCGCTTTCCGGCGGACAGCGCCAGCGAGTGGCCATGGGACGTGCGATCGTCCGCGAGCCGCACGCGTTCCTTATGGACGAGCCTCTGTCGAATCTCGACGCCAAGCTGCGGGTGCAAATGCGCGCCGAGATCCATCAGCTGCAGCGCCGCCTCGGCGTGACCACGATCTACGTCACTCACGACCAGGTCGAGGCGATGACGATGGGCGATCGGGTTGCAGTCATGCGCGGCGGACGCCTGCAGCAGGTCGACACGCCGCAAGTGCTCTATGACCAACCGATCAACGAATTCGTCGCCGGCTTCATCGGCTCGCCCTCGATCAACCTGGTCGAAGCCGAGCTACAGCGACAAAACGGCGGCCTCGCCGTGACCTTCGGGAACCACCGGCTCTCCGTCGACGACCAGGCAGCGAGGAACCGCTCCGGGCTCGCAAACTACATCGGACGCACTCTGATCCTGGGCATCCGGCCGGAGGACTTGGAGGACGCAAGCTTGCAGCCGGACGCGCCGACGGACCGTCGAATCAAGACCGTTGCCGTCCTGACGGAACCGCTCGGCGCCGAGGTGCTCGTCCACTTCGCGACCTCGGCGGTCGGAATCGTCTCGAGCGCGATCGAGGAGCAGGCCGCGGACGCCGAGGTGCATTTCGGCGGCGGCGACGCAGAGGACGAGGGGAAGACCCGTCTGGTCGCCCGCGTCAGCCCGAGGACGCGCATCGCCGAGCAGCAGCCGATCGAGCTCGCGGTCGACACAAGCCGCCTGTACTTCTTCGACGCCGAGACTCGCGACCGCATCTAGCCAGGCCCGGCGACGCGGGCGCTGCCCGCTACGGACCTGTCAGCCTTTGACCGCTCCGGCCGTCAAGCCGGCGAGGATGCGGCGCTGCAGCACGAGCGTGATCACGATCAGCGGCAGGGTGACGATGACGGTGGCTGCCATGATCTCGCCCCACGGAATCTGGAACGCGCTTCCCGTCTTGCCGGTAAAAGTCGTGATCGCGACGGTCACCGTGTGCTTGTCCGGTGTCTCTGTGAACGAGAGCGCGTAGAGGAACTCCTGCCACGCCGCGATGAACGCGAGCAGGCCCGCAGTGACGAGTCCCGGAGCGACCAGCGGCAGCATCACCTTGTAGAAGACCTGGAACGGCGTCGCGCCGTCGATGTAGGCGGCCTCCTCGAGGTCCTTCGGCAGTGCACGCATGAACGTCGTCAGAATCCACACCGTCAACGGCAGCACGATGACCATGTCGCTGAAGATCAGCGCGTACAGCGTGTTGTAGAGATGGAAGCGATTGATCATCGTGTAGAGGGCGCCGAGGATCGCAATTTGGGGAAAGATCGTCATCGACAGCATCAAGTAGAGCGCCGTCGAACGGCCCCGGAAACGAAAGCGTCCGAGGGCATATCCGGCAAGCGATCCGAGGGCGAGCGCGATGATCGTGATCGAGCCGGCGACGATCGTCGAATTGATCAGTGCGCGTTGAAAGTCGCTGCTTGAGAGAACGGCGCTGAAGTTGGACCACGTGGGATCGCTCGGCCAGTACTGCACGGGCGTCCTGAACAGCTGGGCATCCGGGGTGAAGGCTGAGCGCACCGCCCAGTAGAACGGGAACCCGATGTACACGACGATGATCACGACCAGCAAGAGGAAGGGGATGCGCTTGACAAGACGCCCGCGACGGCGACGCCGCACCCGCGTGCGTGCCTCGGTCCTCGATGCTGCTTCGGCGACGGTGCTCACTGCTCTTCAACCCTGATGAAGGTCACATAGATGACGACGAATAGGGCGATGATCAGAAAGATCGCGACGCTGATCGCCGCGCCGTAACCGACGTTCCCGACCGACACGATCGTGTTCTGGTCGTAGATCGCCATCGTCTGCGTGTCAACACGGTTGCCGAAGAAGACGTAGAAGACGTCGAAGACCCGCAGCGCATCGAGTGTGCGAAAAATGAGAGCGACAAGGATCGCCGGCCGCAGAAGCGGAAGCGTGATCCGCCAGAACTGCACAAGTTTGCTCGCTCCGTCGACGTCCGCGGCCTCGTAGAGATCATGGGGAATCACCTGCAATCCCGCGAGCAGCAGGAGCGCGACAAACGGCGTTGTCTTCCAGATGTCTACCGCGCAGACACTCGCGAGCGCCGTGCTCGGCTGCGAGATCCACGCGACGGAGTGATGGAGAATGTGCACGCGAACTCCGAGGTCGTTGATGACGCCGAAGATGTCGTCGTACATCCACTTCCACATCTGCGCGGAGACCACGGTGGGGATCGCCCACGGGATGAGCATGACGGCGCGCATCACGCCGCGGCCCTTGAAGTTGGAGTTCACGACCAGAGCGATGATCAAGCCGAGGACGAACTCGAAACCGACGGTGATGATCGTGAACTTCACGGTCGTCACGACCGAGTCGCGGAAGATCGTGTCGTGGATCAGCGTCCTGTAGTTCTGCAGCCCGATCCACTTGGTCGGCTCGATTGCGAGGAACTGCTTGTCCGTGAAGCTCTGGTAGATCGTCACCCCAAGCGGGTACAGCGCCACCAGCCCAACCACGACGAGCGCGGGCGCGAGCATGATCCAGGCGAGGCGCGTCTGCTTGCGCTGGAGCCGCCCCGATCGACGGCGCCGGCGCTTGGGGCGGCGGCCGGCGGTCGCGATGTCGTGGTAGATCTCGGCCGAGTCTGAGTCCATCACAGGTCAGGTGACTCCGCGGGAGGACGGGCGAGCCCGTCCTCCCGCGACTTCCTCCACGAGTCGAACTACTTGATCAGGGGCTTCAGCCCGGCCGCTATTCCGGGAAGCACTGACGACGCCGGCGCCCCGTTTTCGATCCGGTTGATGCCCTGGTAGATGATCTGCGAGCCCTGGGCGTAGTGCGTCTTCAGGAAGCTCGCGGGCCGTGTCGCACGGGCCACCGTCGCGATCGCCGGCAGCAGATACGGGTTGGCCTTGACGACCGCGGGGTCCTTCGCCACCGACGGGATCGTCGGAACGTTCGTGTTGAAGATGGCGTCGTACCGCTCGACGATCGGGCTCGTCAGGTAGCGAACCCATTCGATCGCGGCCTGCTGGTGCTTCGAGTACTTCGAGACAGCGACCTGCCAGCCGCCGACCGTCCCGACGGAGACGGCGCCGTTCTCGTGCGGGAGCACGGTGACGGCGAACTTCCCGTCGACCGCGGTGCCCTTGCTCGCAGCGTAGGCGTACGGCCAGTTGCGCATGAAGGCCGCATTGCCATTGTCGAACGCGTTCCGGGCGTCCTCCTCCTGATAGGAGGTGACACCGCGGGGAGCGATCGTGCCGACCCAGCCGCGGACCATGTCGAGGATCCCGGCAGCCTTCGCGTTGTTGATCGTCACGACGCCGTTGCGGATGATGTTCCCGCCGCCGGACGAGGCGATCCATTCAAGCGCGTCACAGGTGAGGCCCTCGTAGGCGTTCCCCTGCCAGACGAACCCGTAGAAGTTCGAATTCGTCGCCTGCTCGCCATCCTGGATCTTCTTCGCCATCTGCCCAAGCTCGGTCCACGTCTTCGGCGGAGCCGAGTACCCGTACTTCTTGAGTAGATCGGTGCGGTAGTAGAGGATCCCGAAGTCACCGAACCACGGCATCGCGACGAGCTTCCCGTTGACGGTGTCGTTCTGAATGATGCCCTGCGCGTGCAGCTTCGCCTGCGCGCCCAAAGCGGGCTTCAGGTCGACGAGGAACGGCGCGAAGGCGCCCGGCCAGACGACGTCCAACATCGCCACGTCGATCGACGACGAATGGGACGAGAACGCCCTGGCGAGCTGGGCGTAGGCTGCGTCGGAGGCAGTCGGGTGCGGGACCACCTTGACCTTGATGCCGGTCTGCGCCGTGAACTTCGCAGCGAGCCTGATGTCGCGCGTGTGGCTCGCTCCCACAGCGTTGTCGCCGATGAAGGTGATCGTCTGCCCGCCGTACTTCGCCTTGATCGCGGGCGCGTTCGGGACCGCCGGCGGAACGATCGCGGCCGCGGAGGTTAGCTTCGCCGGCTTGTTCGTTCCCGCCGTAGCGATGCTCAGCGAGACGAGCAAGGCCAGCAGAGCGACAGCCCCTGCCACTGGAACCAGTACACGGGGTTTCACGTGACTCACGTTCCTTTCTCTCGGACTCGGCCCGAAGGCCGCGGGGCACAAGAGGGGGGTAGACCCGAGACTAACACCCGTCTCGTCATGGTCAAACAGACGGTCCGTTCACCGCGGCGAGATGTCTGCACCCCCAAACTGCTGTCAAGTCGAATCAGTTCGGGTGTCCTCGAGCGAAAGCAGCGGCGATCGGCCCCCTCCGGTGAGTGAGACAGAGGTATTCCGAGCCTCGAGACGGGGTAAACATCGCGGGACCCGATCGGGACGCCGCGCTCGTTGCCTCGTGCCTCGCGTCCTACAGGCAAACGGAAGAC
The DNA here is from genome assembly GCA_963821575.1 of uncultured Thermoleophilia bacterium. Classification (GTDB taxonomy): domain Bacteria; phylum Actinomycetota; class Thermoleophilia; order Gaiellales; family Gaiellaceae; genus PALSA-600. The sequence goes on along the minus strand of CAWGEJ010000006.1, from coordinate 710,686 downwards.
CGAGGCAGCGTCGGCTCTTCGGGCCGTCTCGACAGTGGTGACTACCACGCGACGCGTAATCGGCGTACCTTGAAATTGCGGGCCGGCGTTGGCGTCGACGCCTATGGCTGACGGAGATGGCGTTCGGATCGCCCCGGCCCGCCTTCCGACAGCGTTGGCACATGAGGTTGCGCCTCGAAGCCGTCGGGCTCACCTGGTGTCGATGCCAGACCGGCGAGGATCCACGGCCGGGGGACGCTTACTCGCGCCGCGAGGAACACGTCTGGCCGTTGCCTCGCCGATGTCGAGCACCCGCGTCGGCTACAGCCACTCGATCAGGTCTCAACCGGACTCAGCGTAAGAGGAAGTTGTGCTCACGACGGCAGAGACTACGTCGGCGACATCACCTCCCGGTACAGCCCGTCCGCCTGGATCACGAGCCCGAGGAGCTCCAGCTCGGCGAGTGCTGCGGCGAGCTCGCCGGGCGCGAGGCCCGTGCGGCGGATCAGTTCGTCGGCGGGAACCGGCGCGTCGGCGATTACGGCTCGCACGCGACCCGCTACGCCGGCGAGCGGCGGTGGCTCAGGCGGCGGAGCCGGCTCGATCCCGAGCGCGTCCAGCACGTCGGCAGCGCCCGTGACAGGCGTCGCTCCAAGCCGGAGCAGGGCGTTCGTTCCTTTCGAGAGCTGCGACGTGATCTCGCCAGGCACCGCGAGCACCTCACGCCCTTCGTCGAGCGCCAGGTCGGCGGTGATCAGCGCTCCGCTCCGCTCACGAGCCTCGACGACCACCGTCGCGAGAGCGAGCCCGGCGACGATCCGGTTTCGTGCCGGAAACCGCCACGGGGCGGGCTCCACCCCCGGTGCGTACTCCGACACGATCAGGCCGGTCTCGGCGATCTCACCTGCGAGCGTCGCGTGCGCCCGCGGGTAGTCGCGGTCGATCCCACAACCGAGCACCGCCACCGTCGGCCCGCGCTCCAGCGCGCCGCGGTGCGCTGCGGCGTCGATGCCTCGGGCAAGGCCCGAGACGACCACGACTCCCGCCGCGGCCAGATCGCGACCGAGCGAGACCGCGACGGTCGAGCCGTACGGAGAGCAGACGCGCGCGCCGACGATTGCAACCGACGGCAGCTCGAGCAGGCCGAGGGTCGCCTGCCCGCGCACGAAGAGACCGAGCGGTGGATCGTGGATCGACTGCAGCCGCGGCGGGAACGACGGATCGCTCCGGGGCAGCCACCGCAGGCCGCTGCGCGCGAGCTCCTCGCGATACGACGGTTCGTCGAACCCGCGCAGGAAGGCCGCGTAGCGAGCGGTACGCGGAGCGTCGAGCACGTGCGTCCCCGACTGCGCGCCGAACACGGCGGTCGCAAGCTCGTTCATGTGGCCAGCTCCGCCGGCGGACGGTAGGAGAGGGCTTCCGCGAGGTGCTCGGGATCGACCGTCTCGGACCCGGCGAGCGCCGCGATCGTGGCGGCGACACGGGCGACGCGAGACCTCCCTCGGCCGGAGAGCGGCAGCCGATCGACCGCCCGGGTGAGCAGCTCGTCGGCTCGTGGCGCTCGCTGCGGCTCGCTCTCGCGAAGCCGCGCCCGGGCGGCGAGCACCCGCTCGCGAACGGCTGCCGATGCCTCGGCCGGGCCGGCGGCCAGATCACCGGCACGCGGACGCGGCACCGCGAGGAGCAGGTCGAAGCGATCGAGGAGGGCGCGCGAGAGCTTCTCGCGGTAGCGCTGCACCCGCTCCGGCGTGCAGGCGCACTGGCCGGCTCCGTCACCTCGCGCCCCGCACGGGCAGAGGTTCATCGCGGCGACGAGCTGGAAGCGCGCCGGGAAGACCACGCGGCCCGCCACCCGCACAACGCAGACGTAGCCGTCCTCGAGCGGCTGCCGCAGCGCTTCGAGCGCGGAGCGCTGGAACTCGGGCAGCTCGTCGAGAAAGAGCACGCCGTGCTGCGCGAGGCTCACCTCGCCGGGGCGCGGCACGCCGCCGCCGCCGCCGATCAGCGCCGCGACCGAAGCCGAGTGGTGCGGCGCGCGAAACGGAGGGACGCGGACGAGGCCGCTTCCCGGGGGCAGGACGCCGCTGACCGAGTGGATACGTGTGACCTCGAGAGACGCGTCGTCGTGCAGCAGCGGCAGGATCCCCGGCAGACGGCGCGCGAGCATCGTCTTCCCCGAGCCGGGCGGCCCGGCGAAGAGCAGGTTGTGCCCTCCCGCGGCAGCGACCTCGAGCGCCCGGCGCGCCCGCTCCTGACCGCGAACCTCGGACAGGTCGGGAACCGCAGCCAGCGACTCGAAGTCGTCCGCGGGCGGCGGCGGCTCGGGCGGGTCGCGCTCACCGCGGAGATACGCGACGGCGTCGGCGAGATGGCGGACGCCGACCGGCTCGATGCCGGCGAGCGCCACCTCCGCGCCGGACTCCTCGGCACAGACGAGGTGCGTGAGCCCCGATCGGCGGGCGCCCTCGGCCGCCACGAGCGCGCCCGGCACGGGCCGTAGACGGCCGTCGAGCGCGAGCTCTCCGACGGCGGCATGCCCCGCGAGCGCCTCGGGCGGCACCTGGTAGGAGGCCGCGAGCACGGCGAGCGCGATCGGGAGGTCGAAGCCGGAGCCCTCCTTGCGCAGCGCCGCCGGCGCCAGGTTGACCGTGATCCGCCGTTTGGTCGGCCACTCGAGCTCGGCCGAGGAGATGCCGCTACGCACCCGCTCCTTCGCCTCCTGACAGGCACGGTCGGCGAGCCCGACGATGGCGAACGACGGCACTCCCTGCTGGAGGTGTGCCTCGACCTCAACCCGGCGTGGATCGATGCCGACGAGCGCATGCGTGACGGTGCGTGCGAGCACGCGGTCACGCTAGGCGGGGCGTCGTTACGTGTCTGTCACGACTTCGCGCCGAAAGCGTGAATCAGCGCGGGCGAACGCGGTCGGCGTACGACGGCGGGACGAAGCCGTCGCGCGGCAGCAGCCTCCAGAGGAAGATGCTGGCGACGATCCACGGGCTCGCCGCCAGGAGCGGCAGCCCCCAGATCCAGAGCGATGTGTGAATGGTCATGCCTCCACTATGCGGACCGGGCAACGCAAACGGGCCGATCGAGCCCGGATCGTTACTAAACGCTTACCGGTGAGCGACCAGCACGTCTTCGAAGTATTCGCCCGCCCGCCGCCCCGTACGGCGGTTCACGTGCCGCTGGTAGCGCTGCTCGAGCTCGAGCCCCGAGCGCGACAGAATCTCCGGGTAGATCCCGCGACGGTCGTTGACGACGATCACCACACGCCCATCCGGCTTCAGCACCTCCGAGCAGGCAACGAGAACCGTTGCGATTCCCTCCGTGTACGCAGCGAGCGCGGCCTTCGAGGTGCCCCGCTCGGCAGCGCCGATCTCGCGCTCTCGTAGGTCGTCGAGGCCGAGCAACTCGTACGCATAGCGATGTTGCTCGTGGTAGTCGATCAGCCCCGGATACGGCGGTGAGGTCACGACTGCGTCGAACGGCCCCGGCAGGGCGAGCTCGCGTGCGTCACCGTGCAACACGGTCACTGACTTGCGTGAGCGAACGCGCGCGAATTCCTTCAGACGCGTCAACGTGTCGAGCGTGTAGCGGCGCAGGAAGTGATCGGCCCGCTCGACCGGACGGCACTCACGGCGGTGCTTGTGGCACCAGTACGGCTCGACCTGCGGCGTCTTCGGGAAGTCGAGATCGAAATGGGTCGTGCGCCTCGCCGAACGTGCGGCGCGGGTCAGGACGACGCGCAGCACGTCCGCATGCTCATAGTCCGCGGCAAGTGAGCGAAACCGCAGCAACTGCCTGCGCGCGTCCGGCGCGTACCAGCGACGCAGGTACGGCGTCGCACCACTCGCGCTTCCTTCCCCGTGCTCGAACCTCGCCAGGGCCTCGCGCAGGTCGTGCTCGAGCCCGAACGGATTGTGCGCACCGGTCTTCACGCCCATCAGCAGGCAGTTGAAGGCCGCGATGTCGACGCCGACCGAGTCGAGGCCGCTCTCGAGCGCCTGCACGAGCGTCGTCCCCGAGCCGGCAAACGGATCGAGCACGCGCCCGTGAGCAGGAACGTGACGGCGGAAGAGCTCCTCGACGAGTTGCGGCACGTACTTGCCGAGATACGGGTGCAGACGGTGGACGTGCTTCGTCCGGATCCGCTCGGGCAGCTCCCGCTCCGACCACGACAGGTCGAGGTCGAGCCCCTCGTAGATCTGCTCCTGGGTGATTCCCACGAGGCAGAGTTCGCCGTGGCCGGAGATGCTCCTAGAAGGCGGCCGCCAGGTGCTCGATCCGCCCGGCCCTCTCCGCGATCACGTCGAAACGCACGTCGAGGCCGTCGAGCTCCGGGTGGCCCGCCAGCCAAGCTGTCGCGGCGCGACGGATCCGGACGACCTTCCGCGCGTCGATCATCTCGAGCGGGTCGCCGAAGCCGTCACCGCTCTTCGACTTCACCTCGCAGAAGACGACCACGCGACCGCGGCGCGCAACGAGGTCGAGCTCGGCGCCCGCCAGCCAGCAGTTCGTGGCGAGTATTCGATAGCCGTGCAGCCGGTACCAGCGCGCGGCGCGACGCTCGGCATCGTTCCTAGGCTGCGGGGAGATAGGCGCGGGCACGCCAGGACCGGCGGTGAATCTCGCAAGGCCCTCGCTCGCGCACGATCTCGGTGTGCGACTGCGTGATGTAGCCGACATGCGACGCGAACCCGTAGCCGGGATAGAGCGCGTCGGCAGTTCGCATGTAGCGGTCTCGCGTCACCTTCGCGACGATCGAAGCGGCCGCGATCGCGGCGCTCTTCGTGTCGCCGTCCACGATCGCCCGGTGCGCCGGTGCCGCCGGCCCGAGCTTGAACCCGTCGACCAGGCACACGTCCGCCGGCTGGCACGCCCAGAGCGCCTCACGCAGCCCGCGGAGATTGCACTTGTGCAGTCCGTCGCGGTCGATCACGGCAGCAGGGAAGACGCGCACCGCGACGACCTCGGCGCACGCGAGCACCGCTCGATAGAGCTCGTCGCGGGTCGCCGAGTCGACCTGCTTCGAGTCGTTCAACAGTGCGAGCGGGCGAACGCGGTGGTCGCGAAGACAGTCGTAGTCGAGGAGCACGCCGGCGACGACAAGTGGACCCGCGAGCGGGCCGCGACCTGCCTCATCCACTCCGGCGACGAGCCGTGCCCCGAGCGCACGGTCGAACCGGAGCAGCTTCTGACCGGTTTGGCGGCGCTTGGGAGCCACGAGCCGACAAAATAGCCCGTCGTGCGGGCGGCGCCATGCTCGGGAGAGCGGAGTTTGCGAAGAAGTTACGACTGGCGAAGCTCGCGGACGCGAGCCTTCTTGCCGACCTTGCCGCGCAGGTAGTAGAGCTTCGCGCGGTGGACATCGCCGATCTGCATGACCTCGATCTTGTCGATCTTCGGCGAGTGCAGCGGGAACGTGCGCTCGACGCCGACGCCGAACGAGTTCTTCCGGACGGTGAACGTCTCGCGGGCACCGGCGCCCTGCCGCTTGATCGTGATCCCCTCGAACACCTGGATCCGCTGGCGTGCGCCCTCGATGACGCGGAAGTGGACGCGCACGGTGTCGCCCGCCTTGAACTGCGGCACTTCGCGCAGCTGACGGCGCTCGATGTCCTGGATGATCGTGCTCATGTCGAAAGGGGCCGAAGGCCGGGCGGAATCGTAGCAGGGAAGCGGCGTTACCGAATCGTGATCCGGCCCGGGGGCCAGTAGGTGGCGAACACCTTGCCGATCAGGTTGCCCCTCGGCACCGTGCCCCACGACCTCGAGTCGCAGGACGAGGCTCGGTTGTCGCCCATGAAGAAGTACTGCCCCTTGGGTATGTGGATCGGCGCGATCGTGCGGTCGTCCCGCCGATCGGCATGAACATAGGGCTCGTTCAGCTTCTTCCCGTTGATGTAGACGTAGCCGTTGTCCTCGGACCAGACGTCGCCAGGCAGGCCGATCAGGCGCTTGACGAAGGTCCCGCCGGCCCCGCAGCGCACCGCGGCGAGCGGCGGCGTCTTGAAGACGATGATGTCGCCGCGCTTCGGCGACCAGAAGCGGTAGCAGAACCGGCAGGCAAGCACCCGGTCGGAGAAGCGGGCCTCACATTCGGAGCCGGGGCGCGCGCAGTGCAGCGTCGGCTCCATCGAGCTCGAAGGGATCCGGTACGGGTTCACGACCCACGCCTTGATCGCAAGGACGATCGCGATCGCGCCGACGATCGTCACGAGCCAGTCGATCGTCACCCGCCAGCCGTGCGGCAGCCCTTCGGTCAGATGGTCGATCGGATTCCTCAGCGGACCTGCTCCCTTCGCCAGCCTTCGATTCGCGCATGGTCACCCGAAAGCAGCACGTCGGGAACCCGCCAGCCCCGGTATTCCGCGGGCCGCGTGTAGTGAGGGTACTCAAGGCCACCACCGAGCTCGTCGGAGAACGATTCGAGCTCGCCCGAGCCATCACTCAGCGCGCCCGGCAACCGACGCGCGATCGCATCGATCAGCACCATCGCCGGCAGATCGCCGTTCGAGAGCACGTAGGGGCCGATCGAGATCGCGTCCGTCGCGAGGTGCTCGACGATCCGCTCGTCGAATCCCTCGAAGCGCGCCGACAGGAGCGTCACGTGGCCGCTCGCGGCGAGCTCCTCGACGACGGACTGGGTGAGCTGCCTCCCCTGTGGGCTGAGCGCGATCACCGGATGGCCGTCGTGCTCGCCGTACACCGCGTCGAGCGCCGAGGCGACGACGTCGACGCGCAAGACCATGCCGGCCCCGCCGCCGTACGGCTCGTCGTCGACCTGGCCGTTCCGAAGCGGGGTGTAGTCGCGATACGAGAAGAGGCGCAGGTCGAGCTCGCCGCCGAGCACGGTCGCCACCGGTCGTTGCTCGGTCAGCCAGGCGAAGGCGTGCGGCACGAGCGTGAAGACGTCGAGCTGCATCTACTCGGCGAAGCCCTCCGCAACGGTGATGCGCCTTGCCTCGAGGTCGACCGTCAGGATGCAGTCCTCCACCATCGGTAGCAGCACGCCGGAATCGAGCTCGAGCACGTCGTTCGCCACACCCGGCACCACGACCTTGACGCTTCCGAGTGCACGCCCGTTCTCCTCCACCACCTCGAGGTCGACGAGCTCGAACGCGTAGTACTCGCCCTCCTCCGTCGGAGGGAGCGCCTCGCGTGCGACCTCGAGGATCGTCCCGCGTTCGACGACGCGATCGAGCTTCACGACCGGACGGCCCGACGAGCGCCGGTGCGCGATCACTTCGACCTCGTGCCCGGCCGCCAGGAAGCGCGCCCCCGTCTTCCACCAGCGGTCGTCCGAGCTCGGCTCCTCGACGAAGAACGCGCCGTCGATGCCGTGCGGCCGGCCGACCTTGCCGATGCGAACCCTCACCGACGCGACTCGAGCGAGGCGATCGCCTCTTCACGCTTCACCGCGTGCAGGAGGTTCTCCGCGACGAACTCCTGGGCATGCGGCCAACCGCTCGCGCTCGTCTCGCGGACAGCACGATCGACGTCGAACGGCGTGCGCATCGGCGTCGGTTCGCCGTCGACGACCAGCGTCCAATACGCCGCGACGTCGCCCTCGTACGCCATGCCGACCGAGCCTGCGTTGACGACGCGCAGATCGCCGACGCGCCGGTCGAACTGATGGTGCGTATGCCCGATCACGATCGTGCCGGCGTGGCCGGCGAACGTCTGCCTGACCGCGTCGTCGGGTGTCTCGGCCGTGGTGATCGGCGTGTTGTCGGCCGGAGCCGCATGGCAGTAGAGAACGCCGTCCACGGTCACCGCGAGCGGCAGGGACTGCAGCCAGCCGAGATCTCCCGCCTCGAGCTCGTTCCGCTCCCAGTCCTCGGCGAGGTCCTCGCAGTTGCCGCGCAGCACCTCCGCGTCGAGCGAGCGGATGATCGCGACGGTCTCACGCGGGCAAGGGCCGTAGAGGTAGTCGCCGCCGAAGACGATCATGTCCGCCTCGACCTCGGCCAATACCGCCTCGAGCGCCCACGGCATCGCGTGGACGTCGTACAACGCCGCAACCCTCACGTCATTCGGGGTCGGCGATCTCCACGAGCACACGCCGCCCCTCACGCGCGGCGCTCGCACGCACGAGCGTCCTCAGCGCGCGCGCGATCCTGCCCTGGCGGCCGATCACCTTGCCGACATCGTCGGCGGCGACGTGGAGCACGAGGACGAGGGTGCCGTCGCGGTCCTCCTCCTCCACGCGCACGGCATCCGGATCGTCGACGAGCTCACGGGCGAGATACGCGAGCAATTCCGCCATTACGGACCTCTACGACGCTATTTCTCGATGCCCGAGATCTTGATCAGCTTCGCGACCGCCTCGGTGGGCTGCGCGCCCTTGCCGAGCCAGTCCTTGACCTTCGCCTCGTCGAGGTCGATCGTCGAGGGGTCGGTCTGCGGGTTGTAACGACCCACGATCTCGAGGAACTTCCCGTCACGGGGGGAGCGCGAGTCGGCCGCCACCACGCGGTAGATCGGGTTCTTCTTCGAGCCCACGCGGGTGAGCCTCAGCTTGACTGCCATTCGATTCCTTTACCTCCGTCCGGCCTGTCTCTTCTTGCGCTTGACTCCCGTCTTCCGTCCGGCGGACAGCGGTACGGGCGCCTGTTGGTTCGGGAGGGCCGGCATCTTCCCCCGCCCCATCTGCTTCATCATCTTCTCCATCTGCTTCCGAGCCTCGAGCAGTTGATTGACCTGCTCGACGGTCGCTCCGGAGCCGTTGGCGATGCGAATTCGCCGCTTGCCGTCGATCACGATAGGCGAACGGCGCTCCTGCGGTGTCATCGAGAGCACGATCGCCTCCACCCGCCCGAGCTGGCTCTCGTCGACATCGACGTCGCCGAGCTGGTCCTTCATCCCGGGAATCAGCTTCAGGACTCCCTGCAGCGGGCCCATGCGGCGCAGCATCTTGTACGCCTTGAGGAAGTCGTCGAAGGTGAACTGACCGGCGGCGAGCTGCTTTTCGAGCTCCGCCTGCTCGTCCGCCTCGACGGCCGCCTCGGCCCGCTCGATCAGGGTCAGCACGTCGCCCATGCCGAGGATGCGCGAGGCCATCCGGTCGGGGTGGAACACCTCGAGCGCGTCGATCTTCTCGCCCATCGACGCGAACTTGATCGGCTTCCCGGTGATCGCCTTGACCGAGAGCGCGGCACCGCCGCGGGCGTCACCGTCGAGCTTCGTGAGGATGACGCCGTCGAACGCGATCCGCTCCTCGAACGCCTGCGCGACGTTCACGGCCTCTTGCCCGGTCATCGCGTCGAGGACGAGCAGCACGTTGGTCGGCTTGGCCTCGTCGCGGACGCGGGCGAGCTCTTCCATCAGCGCCTCGTCGATCTGCAGGCGGCCGGCCGTGTCGACGATCACCGTGTCGAGTCCGTCCGCACGCGCGCGCTCCAAGCCGCTGCGCGTCGCCTCGACGGCGTCCTTGGTGTCGGTCCTGAACACGGGGATGTCGATCTGCTTGCCCAGCTGCTCCAGCTGGTCGATCGCGGCCGGGCGCTGAAGATCGGCTGCGACGAGGCCCGGCTTGCGACCCTGCTTGCGCAGGTGGAGCGCGAGCTTCGCGGCCGTCGTCGTCTTGCCCGCGCCCTGGAGGCCGGCGAGCAGGATGACCGTGAACTTGCCGAACGCGAGCCCCGACTCGCCGTCCCCCATCAGCGCCGTCAGCTCGTCGTGCACGACTTTCACGACCTGCTGGCCGGGCGTCAGGCTCTTCAGGACATCTTCGCCGAGCGCCTTCTCGCGGACGCGTGCGACGAAGTCGCGCACGACGGTGAAATTGACGTCCGCCTCGAGCAGCGCCAGGCGGATCTCGCGCATGGCGCGCGAGATCGATTCCTCGTCGAGCTTTCCCTTCTTCCGAAGGTCGCCGAGAGCGCCCTGGAGCTTGTCTGCGAGGCTGTCGAACACGACCGCGCATGGTAGCTGCGCCCCTTGAAATGGACGCATCTCTAGGATCCAGCCATGCCCTATTCGGCCGCCGAGGACCGCTATCAGCGCATGCACTATCGCCGGAGCGGCCGGAGCGGGCTGCAGCTGCCCGCGATCTCGCTGGGCCTCTGGCACAACTTCGGCGGCGACCGCCGCTACGAGTCGAGCCGGACGATCCTGCGGCGCGCGTTCGATCTCGGCGTCACGCATTTCGATCTGGCGAACAACTACGGCCCGCCGTACGGCTCGGCCGAGGAGACGTTCGGCCGAGTCTTCGAGGACGACTTTCGTCCCTACCGCGACGAGCTCGTGATCTCGACCAAGGCCGGCTACGACATGTGGCCGGGCCCCTACGGCGAGTGGGGCTCCCGCAAGTACCTGCTCGCATCGCTCGACCAGTCGCTCCGGCGGACGCAGCTCGACTACGTAGACATCTTCTACTCACACCGGTTCGATCCGGAGACGCCCCTCGAGGAGACGATGGGCGCTCTCGACACGGCTGTCCGGTCGGGCAAGGCGCTCTACGCAGGCATCTCGTCCTACTCGCCGGAGAAGACGCGTGAGGCGGCGGCGATCCTCGGCTCGCTCGGAACGCCGCTCTTGATCCACCAGCCGTCGTACTCGCTCCTCAACCGCTGGATCGAGCCGGAGCTGCTCTCGACGCTCGACGAGCTCGGTGTCGGCTGTATCGGCTTTTCGCCGCTCGCGCAGGGAATGCTCACCGACAAGTACCTCGACGGGATCCCCGCGGGCTCCCGCGCGGCGGAGAACACCTCGCTCTCGCCCGATCTGCTGACGGACGAGACGCTCGCGAAGATCCGTGCGCTCCATGAGCTCGCGGGCAGGCGCGGTCAATCGCTCGCTCAGCTCGCGCTTTCCTGGACGCTCCGCGACTCGCGGATGACCTCGACGTTGATCGGGGCATCGTCGGTCGGCCAGCTCGAGGACTCGCTCGGCGCCCTGCAGAAGCTCGAGTTCGACGACGAAGAGCTCGCCGAGATCGACCGCTACGCAACGGACAGCGCGATCAACATCTGGGCGCGCTCGAGCTCGTAGCGACGGGGTCAGACCCGCGGACACGTCTCGTGCAGGCTCGAGGGCGCACGCAGGCTCCCGAAGGAACGGGGTCAGACCCCGGGACGTGACTCGACGGGCGCGGGAATTCGTAGCGACGGGGTCAGACCCGCGGACATGTCGCGAAAGGACAGCTAGGTCCGGAGCTCGTACTCGAACTGGCGCAGGTCGAGGCTGCCGCCGAGGCGGCGCAGCGCGGCCGACGCCGGGTCGGTCTCCGGCACGTTCATGAAGTGGAGCGACTCGCCGCGGCCGCGTGCTGCTGCGAGCAGCTCTGCAGCAGCTTCCTCGTCGCTTGCCGCGAGCTGGGCGATGCCCACGCGCGGCCCGGTGACGCGGATCAGCGCTGCGCCTCGGTCGACCTCGATCAGCTCGCATCCGGGCGGCAGCGACTCATCGGCCCGCTGCCACGGCAAATCGTCCTGGCCGAGCGGCCGCAGCTCTCCCGTCCGGGCCTCGACCGGCCGCAAGTGAGCTGTCAGCGACCACACCTCGAGCACCCTCGTCCGCGTGAAGCCCAGCTCCTCGTAGAGACGGATCGCCGGCTCGTTCTGCTCGAGCACCTCGAGGGTGACGTGGCCCGGAGCGACTGCGAGCACCGCCTCCATCAATGCGCGCCCGATCCCCTTGCGTCGCACGGCCGGGACGACTCCGAGCCCTCCGATCCAGCCTCGGTCGCCCCGCACGCCGAGATTCACGATCCCGACCGGGGCACCGTCGCGGAGCGCGACCCGGGACCGCCCGAGGTCGATGTCCCACGCGTCGACCATGAACGCGAGCGCCGCTTCGTCGACGTGCAACGGCACGAAGTAGCCCTCGTACCCCGCGTTGAAGAGCGCGGCGAGCTCTGCGAGCTCGAACCCGTCGGCCGCGACGATCTTCACGCGGCGACCAGCGCGCGGGCGAAATCGCCGGCGTCGAACGGACGCAGGTCGTCGAGACCCTCGCCGACCCCGACGAGCTTCACCGGCAGCCCGAGCTCGTAGGCGATCGCGACGGCGATGCCGCCCTTGGCCGAGCCATCCAGTTTCGTGAGGGCGACCCCGGTCACACCCACGGCCTCGCTGAAGAGCCGCGCCTGCTGCAGGCCGTTCTGACCCGTTGTCGCATCGACGACCAGCAGCACCTCGTGCGGCGCGCCGGTCATCCGCCCGGCGATCACCCGGCGTACTTTCGCGAGCTCGTCCATGAGATTCGTCTGCGTGTGCAGCCGCCCTGCCGTGTCGACGATCACAACGTCCGTGTCCGCACCGACCGCGTCGTAGGCCACCGCGGCGGGATCGCCGCCGCGCTCACCGCCGACGAAACGCGCACCGGCCCGCTCCGCCCAGATCTCCAACTGCTCCTCGGCCGCGGCGCGGAACGTGTCAGCCGCGCCGAGCGTCACGGTCCGGCCGTGCTCGCGGAGCTTGTTCGCGAGCTTGCCGATCGTCGTCGTCTTGCCGGTGCCGTTGACACCGACGACGAGCAGCACCGTCCGCTCGTGCGCCAGGTCGAGCGTCGGCGCTTCGCCGAACAGGGCGGCGATCTCCTCTGCCAGCGCCTCTCCGAGCTCGGTCAGATCCTGGCGCGCCTCGAGCCGCCGAATCAGCTCGGCGGTCGCCCGCACGCCGACGTCGGCATAGATCAACGCCTCTTCGAGGCGCTCCCAGGAGGCATCGTCGCCCGGATCGAACGCGGCCACGGCCAGCTGCTCGGTGAGCGCGCGGCGCGACTTCCCGAGTGACTCTCGCAGCCGGCCGAAGAAACCGCGCTGCTCCGCCTCGCTCTCCGCAGGCGCGTCGGCGTCTCCCAGCAACTGTCCCCAGCTCCGTGCCATGACCGGCGCACGTTAGCGATCAGGCCGTCGCTGCGACCTCTTCGTCGCGCGGCAAGCGCCGCGACACGATCTGCGAGATCCCGTCCGTGCCCATCGTCACGCCGTAGAGCACATCGGCGGCTTCCATCGTCCGCTTCTGGTGGGTGATGACGATGAACTGCGCGCGATCGGCGTACGTGCGCAGGAGCTCGGTGAACCGGCCGATGTTCGTGTCGTCGAGGGCGGCCTCGACCTCGTCGAGCAGATAGAACGGGCTCGGCCGCGCGAGGAAGAGGGAGAAGAGGAACGCGATCGCACCGAGCGCCTTCTCGCCGCCGGACAGCAGCGAGAGCCGGGTGACGCGCTTGCCGGCCGGACGAAGCTCGACCTCGATGCCCGGCTCCTCGTCCTCGTCCTCCGGTTCGGTCAGCCGCAGTCGTCCCTCACCGCCGGGGAAGAGCGTTGTCGCCACTTCGTGAAAATGCCTCTCGACCGCCGTGAACGTCTCGGCGAAGCGCGTTTCGACCGTCGTCGTCAGCTCGTCCCGCAGCTTCTCGAGCTCGTCGAGGCTCTTCTCCAGGTCGGCGCGCTGGGTCGAGAGCTCCTCGAGCCGCTCCTTCTCCGCGTCGTATTCCTCCTTCGCGAGCGGGTTGACCTGTCCGAGCTGCTCGCGCCGCTTCTCGTAGCGTGCGAGCTTCTCCGCCAGCTCGTCGCGATCCTCGCCCTCCGCCGGCTCGACCCCCGCGGCCTCGAGTCGGCGCTGCGCCTCGTCGCGCTCCGCGTCGGTCCGGGCGAGCTCGACGTCGACCGCGGCGAGCCGCTCGCCGGCGCTGCTCGCCGCCTGGCGCAGCTCGACCTCCTCGGCTCCCAGGCGGCGCAGTGACGCGCCGAGCTCCGTCGTCCGGGCCGCCTGCGCCTCGGCCCGGCTGCGGACCGGAGCCTCGAAATGCTCTATCTCGAGCGCGAGCGCCTGTTCGAGCCGCCCGGCGCCGGCAACGAGCCGCTCCAGGACGAGCTCACTGGGACGGCGGGCGTGGGCCGGGTCGGCGTCCGCGAGTGCCCGTGCGGCGCCGCGTGCGCGCTCCGCAGCCTCCTCGGCGTCACGGCCGGCCTCGACGGCCCGTGCCGACAGGTCTTCGGCCTCGACACGGAGCTGGACGATCTCACCGGAGGCCTCGGCCGAGCGGCCGCCTGCGCGGCGCTCGGCTGCGAGCGCGCGGGCATCCGCCTCCGAGACGGCCCGGCGCAGCTCCGACTCTCGCGCTGCGATCCCGCGCAGTTCCTCGGCGAGCCGGCCGGCCCGCTCGGCGAGGGGCGTCTCGAGCCGGCCGGCTGCGGCCGCGGCAACCCTCAAGGTCTCATCGAGCCTTTCGGCTCCCGCCGCGATCCGGCCGAGCCTGGACGCGTCCGCGCGGCGCACGTTGCGCAGGTGCGCCACGGGCGCGAACCGCTCGGCGGCTGCCCGCGCCTCCTCCGCAGCCTGTGCGGTCCGCGTCGCGGCGTCGGCCGACCGGACCGCGAGCTGATCCACCTCGGCGCGCAGCTCGCGCCGGCGCGCGTCGAGCTCGAGCAGGACCGCCTCGGCGGTCTCGCCCGCGAACCACAGCTCGCCGCGTTCCGGGTCCCAGCCGATCCCGTCTTCCGTCACCGCCGGCACTCTCGACGCGAGCAGCTCCGCGCGCGGAAGGACCGGCACGTCCACGAGCTCCCGCGGATCCTGCCCGACGAGCACGAGCACCGATCCCAGCCCGGCGGCAGTTGCCTTCTCGATCAGTTCCAGCCCGCGCTCGGGATCGGCCGCAAGGACGGCCGACGCACGGTGGCCGAGTGCGGCCGCGGTCGAGCGCTCGGCTCCCGTCTCGACCTCGAGCAGCTGGAGCGCGAGCTGCTCGCCCTCCTCCGCCAGCGCGCGCGCCGCGGGCGGCAGCCCTTCGCGCTCGGCGAGCGACTGCTCGAGCCCGACGAGGCGCTCGCGCGCAAGACGCAGCCGCGCGTCGATGTCCTCCTGCTCTCGTACCGCGGTGCGCGAGGCGGCATCGGCATCGTCGGCACGCCGGCCGAGCTCGGCCGGCGTGGGGCCGGTGGGAACGTGCCGTGCCTCGGCAAGCTCCGTCTGCAGCTCGGCGAGGAGGCGTTGAGCCGATTCGTGGCGCACGCCGAGGAGCTGCGCGGCTCCGCGGAGCGCCAGCAGCGCGTCGCGGCCGCCGCCCGTGAGCTGCGACTCCGTCCCGGCGCGCCGCACGAGCACCTCGTCCAATGCGGCAGCGAGAGTGGACTGCTCGCTTCGTTCGATCGCCGCGATGCACGCCCAGCGCCCCTCGGCTTCGACCTGGAGACGTGCGCGCTCGGCGGCGGCCGACTGCGCAGCGGCCGACGCGTTGCGCGCCGCCGCCTCGAGCCCGATCGATGCCGACGGGTCGTGTGCGCGCGCGGCTTGCAAGTCCGAACGTAGCGACGCAGCCAGCGACCCGGCCGACTCGCGCCGCAAGGCGATGCGCTCTCCGCCGCTGCGGAGCCGATAGAGCGCGGCCGTCGCCTGCTCGCGCGCACCCGCGGAGTCGGTCAGCTCTTCCTCGGCTCTCTCGCGCTCCGCCACGAGCGCGCTGATCTGCTCGTCGAGTGCCCGCCGCTGTTCGGCCGTCACGGCGCGCCGCCCTTCCGCCTCTGCGCGGCGCTCGGCGAGCCGGGCGAGATCGAGCGTCGCGATCGCCGCCTGGAGGCGCACGATCTCGACGCCGAGCTTCTCGGCCCGCTCGGCAGCGGTCGCCTGCAACGCGAGCGGACGCAAGCGCTTCTTGACCTCGTCCTCGAGGTCGCGCGCACGCTCGACCTGAACGGCGACGCGGGCAAGCTTCAGCTCGGCACGGTGGCGGCGCCGCTTGAAGCGGCCGAGGCCGGCCGCCTCCTCGATCAGCTCGCGCCGCTCCGACGGCTTGGAGTTGAGCACCGTCTCGACCCGCCCCTGGGAGATCACCGAACGGAGCCCGCCGCCGAGGCCGACGTCCGAGAGCAGCTCGACCAGGTCGATGCGGCGAACAGGCGTCTTGTTGACCAGGTACTGGCCCTCACCGCCGCGGGTCAGGCGGCGTGCGACCGAGACCTCGCTGTACGGCAGCTCCGGCCACGCGCCGTCGGCGTTGTCGAACAGCAGGTCGACCTCGCAGAAGTCGGTCGCCTGCCGGCCGACCGAGCCGGAGAAGAGGACGTCGTCCGGCTTCTCCGCCCGCAGCTCCCCGGGGCTCATCGACCCGGTCGCCCAGAGGATCGAATCCGAGACGTTCGACTTCCCGGAGCCGTTCGGCCCGACGACGACCGCCACTCCCCGCTCGAGGTGAATCTCGACAGGGTCGACGAACGACTTGAAGCCGCGCAGCTTGATCGCTTTCAGGTGCACGCGTAGAGCAGGCTATCGAGCGGTCAGGACGCCGCCCGACCGCCCCTCACCCCGTGCCTGCGCCCACCAGCAATTCGCACGGCCCGGTGAATCCGCCGGGCCCCTCGAACTCCCGCAGCGCCTCCTCGATCTCGGCCCACGTCGCCTCACGGGCCGCCTCGTCGAGCCCGGCGAGCATCTGGTGCAGTGCCCCGAAGGATTCTCGTTCGAGCTGCGCGCACTCCGCCGCCGTCGAGAGCCGCAGCGGCGCTTCGACCCGGTGCACCTCGACGTCGTGGAATCCGGCGCGCTCGAGCAGCTCGGCGAGGTTCGTCGCCGAGAACGGCCCGGGCAGTCCCGGAGCGGGCGGCGGCAACTCGGCGTTGTGGCGAATGATCGAGATCGGCACCGAGAAGAACCGGTTCCGGTCGGGCTCCGAGAAGACGATCGCCGCATAGCGCCCGCCCGAGCGCAACGCAGCCCTTGCTGCGGCAAGCCCGCCGAGCTTGTCCGGGAGATACATCAGACCGAGCCGGGAGATCGCCGCGTCGAACGAGCTGCGCTCGACGTCGAGCGACTCGCCGTCCATGACGCGGGTCGCGAAGTTGGCCACACCCGCGGCACGGGCCGCCGCCGCAGCTTCGTCGAGGATGTTCGAGGAGATGTCGGTGGCGAGCACGACCGCTCCGCGCCGCGCCGCGTCGATCGACTGCCCACCCGACCCGGCCGCGATGTCGAGCACTCGTGTCCCCTCTTCCACGCCGGCGAGATCCAGCATGCGCTGCGTCGCCGCGCCGAGCCAGCGATCGAAGACCGGGTCCCAGCGGTGCCACGCCGCCGCCGCGTCCTGCCACTGAGCGTGCGTCGTCTCCTTGTAGGCATTCGGGTCGAAGCTCGAAACGGCCATCTCAGACCTCCTCGATCCAACCCTGGAGGTCCGCGTCCGACACCTTGTCGAGCAGATCCGGGTGGTCGGCGCGCATGTGGTCGCGCGCACCCTGGACGACCTCGCCTTCGGTGGTGCCACGGATCACGTACCCGCATTCACACGTGATCTGCTTCGCCATGACTGCTCCCTTCGCTCGTGTGCGCTCGTTGTACGGGACCGGAGTTGGGTCTATGTTGGCGCGGAGTTGTCGCGAGGGAAAGTGCAGCTCTGCGGCCGGTTCGTCGTCGAGCTCGACAACCGGCGCGTCGAGGACGAGCTCCCGGGGCGTCAGGGACGGTTGCTGCTCGCGTTCGTGGTCGCCAACCGCCTGCGAACGATCTCGCGCGACGAGTTGATCGAGGCACTGTGGCCCTCCGGCCAGGACAGCGGCCTGGCACCGCTCCTTTCCAAGCTGCGGCGTGTCGTACCGCTCGACGGGCTGCGGCCGGCGGTGGACGAGCTGTGGGTCGATGTCGAAGCCGCTGCGGCGGCGGTCCATCACGCAGAAAGCGCGCTCGCGCTCGGCGACGCTCACGCCGCGTGGGGCCCGTCGCAGGTCGCCATGTTCATCGCCGGGAGACCCTTCCTGGCGGCCGAGTCCGGGGCGTGGATCGACGACGAACGGCGGCGGCTCGGCGAGCTGCACGTGCGGGCGATCGAGGCCTACGCCGCATCGACGCTCGGCGTCGGCGGGACCGAGCTGTCCGCCGCGGTGCGAGCCGGCCGCCGCCTCGTGGAGCTCGAGCCGTACCGCGAATCCGGCTACCGGATCCTGATGGACGCGCTCGACCGCCAGGGCAACCCGGCCGAGGCGCTGCTCGTCTACGAGAGCCTGCGGGCGAAGCTGCGAAACGACCTCGGGATCAGCCCCTCCGCCGGAGACACAGGAGCTCCATCTCCGCCTCCTGGGCTGATTCCCTCCAGAGCCTCTCTCGCCGCGTCCTGCTCGGCGTCCTTCTTCGAGCGTCCCGTCCCGGTGCCGGCGACCTCGTCTTCGATGATGGCCGCCGCAGTGAACGACCGGTCATGCGGGGGGCCTTCGATCTTCACGGTCGCATAGCTGACGGAGCGGCCGGTGCGCGCGAGCCGCTCCTGCAGCTCCGTCTTGTGATCGACGAACGTGGTCAGCGCATACTCGATCCGCGGTTCGAAGGCCGCGACGATCGCGGGCTCGATCGCCTCGAAGCCGTGCTCGAGGTAAAGCGCGGCAAGCGCAGCCTCGAGCAGCGCCGCGAGCACGTTGCGGTTGCGCGACAGCTTGTCGGCGTCGTCCGAGCCCTCGTTGCGCAGACGCTCACCGAGCTCCAGCTCGCGCGAGACGACCGCGCAGCTCGCGCGCGAGACGACGTGCGAGCGCACCTTCGCCATCCGCCCCTCCGTGAACTCCGGAAAGCGGTCGTAGAGCGTGCGCGCCACCACGAGCTCGAGCACCGAGTCCCCGAGGAACTCCAAGCGTTCATAGGAGGCCGTGCGGTCGGCGGCCCACGACGAGTGCGTGAAGACCGCCGCCGCCCGCTCTGCGGGGAGCTCGTCGATCAGCTCCCGCAGCGATCTTTGCGACTTACTGGTGCGAGGTGACGTAGTCGACGGCCTGCCCGACGGTCGTGATCTTCTGGGCATCCTCGTCGGAGATCTTGATCCCGAACTGATCTTCGAGCTCCATGATCAGCTCGACCAGGTCGAGCGAATCGGCGTCCAGGTCCTCCTGGAACGACGCCTCCTCGGTGATCTGATCTTCCTCGACTCCGAGCTGTTCCGTCAGGACTTCCTTGACGCGCTCGAGGACCTCTTCACGCGACGCTGCCATGTCACCTCAATATTCGTAGGGGAGAAAATCCGGGCGATCATACACCGACGCGCTCGGGGAGACGCTCGGCGAGGCGCTCGACGACCCGATGCTCGGCGCCCCGGTTTGCCAGGCGAACAGCATTTGCGACCGCAGTACGACCCGAATTGCCGTGCGCGATCACGGCCAGGCCGCGCAACCCGAGCAGGTAGGCGCCGCCGTAGCTGTCCGGGTCGAGGCGCCGGCGCATCCGCCGCGCCGCCGGCTGGATCAGGAGCCCGCCCAGCCTGCCCGTGACGCTGGCGCCGATCTCTTCGCGCAGCTCGGCGAGGAGCTCGGCGATCGTCCCCTCGAGCAGTTTCAGCGCGATGTTGCCGGTGAAGCCGTCCGTCACGACGACGTCGGCGACGCCGCGCAGCAGATCGCGGCTCTCGGCATTCCCGGCGAAGTGGAGCCGCTCCTCCTCGCGCAGGAGCCGGTGCGCCTCGATCGTCAGCTGGTTGCCCTTCTCGTCCTCCTCGCCGATCGAGAGCAGTCGCACCTGGGGCCGCTGCACGTCGAGGAGCTCCTCGCTGAAGACGGCGCCCATATGGGCGAACTGGACGAGGTGCTCGGGCCGCGCATCGGCGTTCGCACCCGCGTCGAGGAGGACGCTCGGGCCCCGGCGCGTCGGCAGCGGAACGGCGATGGCGGGCCGCATGACCCCCGGCAGGCGGCGCAGGTGCAGGAGGCCGGCCGCGAGCATGGCGCCGGTGTTCCCTGCCGAGACCGCCGCGTCGGCCGCGCCCTCGGCGACGGCGCGCACGCACGCGACGAGGCTGGAGCCCGGCTTGGCCCGCACTGCCTCGGCCGGCTTCTCCGCCATCTCGATCACCTCGCTCGTCTCGACGAGCGGGAGACCGTGCGTGTCGAGCCCTGCCGGGCCGAACAGCGTCACGTCGATTCCGTCCGCGGCCGCAGCGAGCGCGCCGCGAATCACCTCATCGGGCGCATTGTCGCCACCGAGTGCGTCGACGGCGACGCGAGCCACCTAGAAGCTCCTACGGGACGTCGAGGCGGAGCGGTTCGACTTCGCGGCCCTTGTAGGTGCCGCACGTCGGGCAGACGCGGTGCGCGCGCTTCGGCGACCCGCACTGCGGGCACGTGTTGACGCGCGGAGCCTCGAGCTTGTGCGTGGCGCGGCGCTGATCGCGGCGCGCCTTGGAGGTTTTCCTCTTGGGGACAGCCATGGCGGCCGCCCATGATAGCTATGATCGTCGCCGAGCCCTGCGGGGCTCGCCCTATGACGGATCTCTAGGTCGAAAACCGCTTTCTCGCCTTTTCGATTCAAGGAGGTCCGCCCCATGCCGGGCTCGCTCGTTGCACGTGACATCTCGAAGAGCTTCGCCGCCGTCCAGGTGCTCGACCACGTCTCGCTGGTCGTCGCTCCGGGCGACCGCGTCGGAATCGTCGGCCCCAACGGGATCGGCAAGTCGACCCTGCTGCAGGTCCTCGCGGGCCTGGAGGAGCCCGACGCGGGCCGCGTGATCCGCGCGGGCGCGGTCGGCTACCTGCCGCAGGAGCTCGAAGCGCGAGCCGGGGAGACGGTGCGCGACTATCTGGCACGGCGCACCGGTGTGGGAGCGGCCGAGCAGGAGATGGACGCGCTCGCCGCCCGCCTCGCCGACGAGCACGAGCTCGCAGGCGAGTACACAGCCGCGCTCGAGCGGTTCCTGGCGCTCGGCGGCGAGGACTTCGACTCCCGTGCAGCAGCGGTGCTGGACGAGGTGGGGCTCGGCCGCCGGTCGGATCGCGAGGTCGGGTCGCTCTCGGGCGGCGAGGCGGCTCGTGCTGCGCTGGCCTCGATCCTCCTCTCCCGCTTCGACGTGTTCCTGCTCGACGAACCGACGAACAACCTCGACTTCGCAGGGCTCGAGCAGCTCGAGCGGTTTCTGCACGGGCTCGCGGCCGGGGTCGTGCTCGTCTCGCACGATCGGGACTTCCTCGACCGGACGATCGACCGGGTGGTCGAGATCGAGGCCGAGACGCGCAAGGTGCACGAGTACCGCGGCACGTGGTCCGAGTACGAAGCCGCTCGCGAGCGGGCGCGCGCGCTGCACGAAGCGGCGTACTCCGACTATCTCGAGGAGAAGCGCCGGTATACGACACTGCTCGACGAGAGGCGCCGCCAGGCGCACGACCTCGGCGGCGAGCGCAGGCTCGCGCGGCTGACCGGCGGAGCCGACCGGCGCGCGACCAATGCGCTGCGCGGCAAGGTCAACCAGGCTCGGAATCACCTGGAACGGCTCGAGGAGGTCGAGAAGCCCTGGTCGCCCTGGCGGCTCCAGATGGAGTTCGCAGCCGCGCCGCCGACGGGGAGGATCGCCGAGCTCACGGGGGCAGTGATCGAGGTCGGCTCGTTCGCTCTCGGCCCACTCGACCTCGAGCTCCACTTCGGTGACCGCCTGGCTGTGGTCGGCGCGAACGGGGCCGGAAAGACGACGCTGATTCGCGCGCTCACCGGCGAGTTGCCGCTTGCCCGCGGCTCACGCCGGATCGGCCCAGCCGTCGTGTTCGGGGAGCTGACGCAGGCACGGGACCTCTTCACGGGCGTGCTGCTCGACGACTTCAGCGAGCTCTCCGGGCTCACGCCGGCGGCCGCGCGCACACTGTTGGCGAAGTTCGCGCTCGGGCCCGACGACATCGTGCGGCCGGCAGCTTCTCTCTCACCCGGCGAGCGCACACGAGCCGGTCTCGCGCTGCTCGCGACACGCGGGGTCAACTGCCTGATCCTGGACGAGCCGACGAACCACCTCGACCTCGAGGCGATCGAGGAGCTCGAGACCGCACTCGCCGGCTACGACGGCTGCCTCGTCGTCGTCACCCACGATCGCCGCTTTCTCACGGGGCTCGCCGTCACGCGCACAATGGAGCTGTGACGATCGACGAGATGGCCGAGGGCGACTGGCCCGACGTCGCGCAGATCTTCGGCGAGGGGCTCGAGTTGGGCACGTTCGAGGAGCAGGTGCCGTCGTGGGAGCAGTTCGACGAGCGCTACCTGCCTGAGCCGCGCCTCGTCGCGCGCGACGATGGACGCGTGCTCGGCTGGGCGGCGCTCGCCCTCGTCTCGCGGCGTGCCTGTTACCGCGGCGTCGCGGAGAACTCGGTCTACGTCGCGGTGGACGCGCGCGGGCGCGGCATCGGCCGCGCCTTGCTCGGCGCGCTCGTCGAGCGGAGTGAGGCAGCGGGCATCTGGACGATCCAGGCGCACATGTTCGCCGACAACGCTCCGTCCAGGGCGCTGCACGAGGCCTGCGGCTTCAGGCTTGTCGGGATCCGCGAGCGGCTGGCGAGGAAACACGGCGAGTGGCGCGACACCGCGCTCCTCGAGCGACGCTCACCGTCGATCGACTAGCCAAATGCGCGCTGCCGATGGCTCCAGTCGGTCGAGGGCCGGCTCTGCCGATGTCTGGCGAGAGCATCGCTGGCCCAGGCAACGGTCTCCGCATTTGACGTGCCCGCGCGCAGCCAGGCAGGAGGCCTGGATCGGGGGCCGGGTATAGGCTCGACTAGGTGGTCCAAGGAGGCGACCCGGATGAGGCTTCACCGTAACGCGGCTCTCAGTTGGAGCGGCCGCAGGCTTTTGGCGGTGCGCGTGCTCGAGCAGGGCTGGACGATCACGGCTGCGGCAGCGGCGGCGGGTGTGAGTGTGCGCTGCGCCCGCAAGTGGGTGGGAGATACGGAGCGGCCGGCGAAGCCGGCCTCGTTGATCGCTCTTCAGCGCCCCGCGGGTCGCCAATCGCACCTCGCCCGAGCGGGTGGCGGTGATCGTGGCGCTGCGGCAGTTGCGGATGACGCCGCCGAGATCGCCGAGACGCTCGCGATGCCGCTCTCGACCGTCTCGGTCGTGCTCAAACGACACGGCATCGGTCGGCTCGGACGGATCGGGCTCGAGCAACCGGTCCGCTACGAACGCTCGCGACCCGGCGAGCTCGTCCACATCGACATCAAGAAGCTCGGCCGGATCGAGGGCGGCGCCGGCAAGCGCGTCGGAGCCCGCACCCGGGCAGCTCGCTTGGTCCTGGTGACCGGAATCGTCGCGGGCGTCGCTTCGCTCATCGGGGACTACGCGCCCGGTAGCGGGCACGCCGCGGCAGCTGGGTCACTCCGGTTCTCGCAGGTCAGTCTCCGGTCCTTCACGCTCAAGCGATCAGGGATCGTGCTTCAGCTGCACCCAACGGAGGCAAGGATCAGAGTCAGTGTGACCGCGGGTGGTCCTCTCAAGGCCTGTGAATATCGCGGCAGCTGGGGGTCACCCTTCTCCAAACACTGGAGCCGCTGTCTGAATCTAGGCCCACACGTAGTTGCGCTTCCCTCCAGCGGTGGCGCAATCCACGTGAGCTTCCTCGTAGTCCCGACGGGCCGACAGGCGACGCATGTCACAGCCCTCGTGCTTCGCTGGCGCTGCGTCGATCACTACTTCGATGTCAAGCTGGGAGCGACTCGCGTTCGCACTCCCCAGCCGACGTTCGACTGCTGACCGAGAGCCTCCGCCTCAGGGTGCATTCGGGAACTCTCGCCCAGGCAACGCCCGCGAGCTTCGCAAGTCAGGTACCTGGTACCACAGGTACCAGGTACCCATCCTTCGAAACTTCTGCGACCGCCGTGTGTCTCAAACGGGCAAATCAGGAGTCATCGCGGAGCGCGTCCAGCGCCGCCCACCGCGGGTCGGAGCGCTCCTCCTCGTGGGTGTGCGGCTCGTCGTTCAGGTTCTTGCCGCACCCCGCGCAGAGGCCGGCACAGTCGTCCCGGCAGACGATCTGCTCGGGCAGCGCGAGCGCGATCGCGTCCCGAGCCCACGCCGAGAGGTCGAGGTTGTTGCCGACGACGTACTCCGTCCGCATCTCCTCGTCCTCGGGCGACTCGTCCTGGTACTCGCGCGCGCGAATCGGCAGCTCGAGCACCGCATCGCCCAGGCAGCGGTAGCACGGCCCGTAGAGACGCGCGGTGAACGCGAGCGTGAAGACCGTGCCGGTGTTGGCCCGCGTGATCTCGAGCTCCGCCGGGACCTTGTCCGGCACCGGCAGGTAGCGCTGGCCGCCGAACTCGAACGACGAGAGCTCGACGTCGAGCTCATCCCGAAACTGCTCGCCCGGACGGAGCTTCACCTGCCTGAGACTGAAGCTCGTCACATCAACGCGGAGGGAAACCTACGGTTTCCCTCCGCGGGCCTCCCTTCCCTGTGGTCTGCGCCTTGTCCACTCGTCTCTCGCCTCCCGCCCGGCAGAGCCGGGCTCCGGCGGCAACTCGCCGCTCAACGTTGAACGGCAGGGTAGCGCCGGCGTTCTCCGAGACAAGTTCGGTAGGTGGTGCGGTCGCCGACAGATACCGCCGGAGCCGGGCTCTGCCCGGCGGGAGGCGACGCTCGGTCGGCAGCGGGATAAGGGAAGGGAGGGCATTGGGAGGGAAACCGCGAGGTTTCCCTCCCAACTAGTAGTTCGAGCCGTCGTCGGCGAGGTCGACGGGGCCGATCCCGGCGACGACCGACTCCTGCGAACGCTCGTGCAGCCGCTCGCGGCCGCGGCGAACCGCGACGAGGAACTTGTCGAGATTCGTCTCGAGCGTTGCGAGCATGCCGTCGGCCCAGTCCTCCATCTCGAGTCGCATCTCACGGGCGGAGCGCCGCGCCTCGTCGATGATCTCCTGTGCCTGCCGCTCGGCCAGCTTGACGATCTCGGTCTGCGATGCCTCGCGCACAGCCTGCTCGCGGGCCTCCTGGAGCAGACGGTCCTGCTCGCGCTTGGCCTCCGCCAGCATCTCCTGGCGCTCCTTGACGATCCACCGGGCCTGCTTGATCTCCTCGGGGATCGTGGCGCGCATCTGGTCGAGGATGTCGTAGATCTCCTCACGGTCGATCCGCACCTGATCGGTGAGTGGCACGGCCTTGGCGTTGTGGACCAGGTCGTCGAGCTTGTCGATCAGAACGAGGACATCCATGGGTTTTCCAGTCTACTCCTGGTCGGATAACGGAGCGCCGCCGCGGCCGTTCGGGAACATCGTCTTCAGCCGTGCAGCGACAGCCTTCGGCACCAGCTCTTCGACATTTCCGCCGAAGGACGCAATCTCCTTCACCCCGCTCGATGAGACGAAGCTCACCTGAGCGCTCGCCATGACGTACACGGTCTCGATGTCGGGGGCGAGATGCCGGTTCAGCTGGTTCATCTGGAACTCCCACTCGAAGTCCGAGACGACCCGGAGGCCCTTGACGATCGCCTTCGCGTCCCAGCGGCGCGCGAAATCGACGACGAGCTCGCTGAACTCGTCCACCTCGACGTTGTCGACGACGCCCTCGAGCGCTTCCTTCACGAACTGGACGCGCTCCGGCACCGTGAACATCGGTGTCTTGTGATGGGGATTCCCGACCACCCCGACGACGACGCGATCGAAGATCCGCGCCGCGCGCCTGATCACGTCGACGTGCCCGTTGGTCACGGGGTCGTAGGTGCCGGGGTAGATCGCGGTGATCACGTCTCGTACAGGGTAAGCCGTGTGGAGCCGTACCTGCGCGAAGTGCGCACCTGCAGCCCCGGGAGGTCGAGCGGATCGGCGCGGCCGGAGGTCTCGTAGACCAGCAGGCCGTCAGCGGTGAGCAGGCCCGCCAGGTGCGGCGCGAGCTTCGTGTGGTCGAAGTCGTAAGGCGGGTCGCAGAGGACGAGGTCGTAGCGGCCGCGATCGCGCGAGACGGCCCGAACGGCGTCCTGGCAGAGAACGCTGCCGCGCAGCTCGAGCTTGTCGAGATTCGCGCCGATCGTGCGGCAGGCGTCGCGGTCGGACTCGACGAACGTCGCACTCGAGGCCCCGCGCGAGAGCGCCTCGAGACCCAGCGCCCCGGAGCCGGCAAAGAGGTCGAGCACGTCCGCGCCGTCCACCGGGCCGATCAGGTTGAACGCGTTCTCGCGGACGCGGTCCGACGTCGGGCGCGTGTCGCGCCCGCGCGGTGCCGCGATCCGGTGGCCTCTATGCGAGCCCGCGATGATCCGCATCGACGCGGAGCGTAGTCGGGTCAGTGGTTTGTGCCGATGGCGCCGGCCTGCCCGCGCGCTACGACGTCGGTATGAGCCAGTCGATTGACCCAGCGAGGCACCGCTCATCGGTGCGGACTGCCGATCGGCTTCGTCCCGCCAAAGGCCGCCCCCGTCCCTCCGTTCAGTGGCAGGCGCGCGGACACGTTCTGGGCGGGCCCGGCCGGCGCGGACGCGCCTGACCTCGAAGCCGCTCGCCCGCCCGCAGCTACTGCAACGCAGCCCCGTCCCCGTCGGCGACGAGGCGGTCGGCCTCGTCCTGCCACGGGCCGTCCTCGTCGCGCAGGCTGTCGGCGATCTCACGAGCACGCTCGATCAGATCGCGGTCGGGCCGCAGCTTCGTGAACCGAAGATCGCTCCAGCCCGACTGGCGTGTGCCGAGCAGCTGACCCTCCCGTCGCAGGTCCAGATCGATCTCCGCGAGCTCGAAGCCGTCGGTCGTGTCCACGAGCGCCTGCAGGCGGCGCTCGGCCGTCTCCGTCAGCTCCTCCACGGGCCGCGAGACGAGCAGGCAGTAGCTCTGGTCGCCGCCGCGGCCGACGCGGCCGCGCAGCTGGTGCAGCTGGGCGAGCCCGAAGCGGTCCGCCTCCTGCACGATCATGATCGTCGCGTTCGGAACATCGACGCCGACCTCGATCACCGTCGTCGCCACGAGCACGTCGAGCTCGTGGTCCTTGAACTGCCGCATCACCTCGCGGCGCTCACCCGTCTTCAGCCTGCCGTGCAGGAGCCCGACGCGATAGCCCCGCAGCTCCGCTCTCCGTAGCCGTTCCGCTTCCGCCTCCGCGGCCCGCGCGAGGCGCGTCTCCGACAACTCGATCAGCGGGCAGACGACATACGCCTGTCTCCCGTCGTCGAGGTGCACACGCAGACGCGTGTACGCCTCGCTGGAGCGCTCTGCACCCACGCGGGCGGTGATGATCGGCTTGCGATTCGCGGGCGGCTTCGCGATCTCGCTCACCGCAAGGTCACCGTAGATCGTCAATGCGAGCGTGCGCGGAATCGGCGTCGCCGTCATGTGCAAGACGTGCGTGGACCGATTCTCGGCGAGCGCGGTCCGCTGCTCGACGCCGAACCGATGCTGCTCGTCGACGACTGCGACCGCGAGATCGGCGAACTCGACGTCGCGCTGGATCAATGCGTGCGTGCCGACCGCGATCTGCGCGATGCCGCTCGCGATCTCGTCGCGGATCTTCTTCGAGCCGACCGAGCCGGTGAGCAGCACGCAGCGCACCCCGAGCTGGGCGCAGAGCGGCTCCAACGTCAAGAAGTGCTGCTCGGCAAGCGTCTCGGTGGGCGCCATCAGCGCCCCTTGCCGACTGGACTCCACTGCCCGCAGCAGCGCGTAGAGGGCGACCACGGTCTTCCCCGAGCCGACGTCCCCTTGCAGCAGGCGCTGCATCGGCGTCGTCTGCGCCAGGTCGATGTCGATCTCGGTGATCGCGCGCTCCTGGTGCTCGGTCAGCTGAAACGGCAGCACGGTGCGGTAGCGGCGGATCAGCTCGCCCGGCTCGGCGAGCGACGGCGCCACCGCGTCGGTATCGCGCAGGCGCGCCACGACGAGCTGGAGCGTCACGAGCTCGTCGAGCGCGAGCCGGCGTCGAGCCGTTTCGGCCTGATGCTCGTCGGCAGGGAAGTGGATCGCCGCCAGTGCGTCCCGGCGCAACGGCAGCCCGAGCTCGGCCGGAAGCGGATCGGGAAAGCTCCGGGCGTCGCGGCGAAGCGCGGTGCGGACGAGCTCCCGCAGCCTCGTCGACGGGATCTGCTCGCTGGCCGGATAGACCGGCGCGTAGTCGGCCGTCCGGCGCGCCTCGCCGATGTCGTAGCTCTTCACGTCGAAGCCGTAACGGCCGAGCTTGCCCCGCAGCCGCAGGCTGGTGCCCGGAACGAGCTTCTCCGCGAGCCACGGTTGATTGAAGAACGACGCGCTGACCTGACCGCCGCTGTCGTCCCGGACGATCGCGGTGACGAGCGTCCGTCTGCCTCGTAGGGGCCGCGCGCGAGCGCTGACTATTCGACCCTCGATCGCGACTTCGCCCTCGGATGCTCCGAGCTTCGCGATCGCCACCTGGTCGACCGCGCTCTCGTACCGGCGAGGCGCATGGAACAGCAGGTCACGCACGGTCTGGATGCCGAACGTGCGCAGCCGCTTCGCGAGCGTCGCGCCGACGCCGGGAAGCGTCAGAACATCGAGCGTGTCGAGTCGCTGCGGCGGCGACCAGCCCCGTGGCCGTGGCCAGTCGTGCTGGACCACACCTGTGAAACCCGCGTGCATTCGGGTCATTGTCGCCACCGGACCGGAGCATAGGTCCCGGACCGGACGGCGCGGCCTCAGGCACGGCGTGCCGGATAGCGAACGACGGCGTCGACGCCGCCCGTCGAGGCGCCGCGCAGCTCGATCGTGCCGCCGTCGAGCTCGACCAGTCGCCGCGCGATCGGGAGCCCGAGTCCGGATCCCGGCGCTTTCGACGCCCGCCAGAAGCGGTCGAAGGCGCGCTCACGCTGGTCGGGTGTCAGCCCGGGCCCTTCGTCGACGACGTGCAGCTCACCGCCTTCCGACGTGACCACGATCGACGCCCCGGCCGGAGTTGCGTCGAGCGCGTTCGAGAGCAGGTTGTCGAGCACCTGCACCACCCGCCCCTCACCGGCGCGGATCGTGCCGCCGTTCACGGATGCCTCCAGCCGCACGCCACGCTCCTCCGCAAGTGCGGACCACAGTTCGACGCGGCGCTCGACGACCTCCGCCAGGCTCAGGTCTCCGGGTGGATCGCCCGATGCGTCTGCGCGTGCGAGCTCGAGCAGCTCGTCGACGAGGCCGGCGAGCCGCTCCGTCTCGACGAGGGCTGCATCGGTCTCGCCGTTCTCCAGCCTGAGCCGCAGCGCCATCAGCGGGGTGCGCAGCTCATGCGATGCGTCTGCGACGAACTGCTCCTGCGAACGGAGCAGGGCGGCAAGCTTGGCCGTCGTGCGGTTGAACTCGCCCGCCAGCCGACGCACGTCGGAAGGGCCGTCGGTCTCGCTCGCCCGCGCGGTCAGCTCGCCGCCGCCGACTCGTGCCGCAACGCTTTCGAGGCGACGCAGCGGCTTGGCAATCGAACGGGAGAGCAGCAGGCCGACGAGCGCCGCGACCGCGAGCACGATCAGCGCGACCGCCGCCAGCGCGAGCCGGTAGCGGTTGATGCGGTGGTCGAGCGCCGACGTGGGGTACGTGATGCGCACCGCGCCGAAGACCTTCCCTCCGGACGCGATCGGCACGGCCACGTAGAGGAGCTTCGTGTCGAGTGTCGTGGACGCTCGGATCCCCGTGGCCGTGAATCCGCGCAGCGCCTTGGCGATCTCCGGCCGTGAGGCGAAGGACACCTCCTTCGACACGGTCGGGTGCGAGTCGGCGATGCTCTGGCCGTGCGTGTCGACGATCACGACGCGACCGCCCGTGTTCGCCTGGTAGGCGCGCGCGATGCGCACGAGATGGGGTGAGACCGTCGATGTTCCGGACTGCAGCGTGTCCTCGGCGTACGAGGAGAATGCGAAGGCGTCACGCTCGACCTTTGCCGTCAGATCCTGCTGCTCGTTGCGTGCGTTGACGATCGCCAGCGGCACCTCGAGCGCCACGAGCACGACGATGGTCAGTGCGAGGTAGCTCGCGAGCAGGCGCCGGGTCACGCGGCGAGGCGCAGGCCGATTCCGCGCACCGTCTCGATCAAGCCGGGATCGCCGAGCTTGCGCCGAAGCGCGGCGACGTGGACATCGACCGTCTTCGACGAGCCGTACCACGTCGTGTGCCACACCTCGCGCAGGATCCGCTCGCGATCGACCACGGCGCCCGCGTTCCGCGCGAGCACCGTCAACAAGTCGAACTCCTTGCCGGTCAGCTGCACTTCGCTCCCGTCGACCATCACACGATGGCCGCGCAGGTCGATCCGGATGCGGCCGGCGTCGATCTCCTCGCTGTCGTCACGCGGCGCCGCGGTCCGGCGCGCGACGGCACGGATGCGTGCGACGAGCTCGCGCAGGCCGAACGGCTTCACGAGGTAGTCGTCCGCACCGAGCTCGAGGCCGACCACTCGGTCCACCTCCTCGCCCCGGGCGGAGACGACGATGATCGGGACTGTCGACCGCGCCCGGATGTCGCGGCAGACCTCCAGGCCGTCCATGTCGGGCAGCCGAAGGTCGAGCAGGACGATGTCCGGCTCGTCGGCCGCGAGTGCCTCTTCCCCCGTCGCCGCGCGCACAACCGCGAAGCCCTCACGGCGCAGACCATCCGCCAGCGGGACCGCGATCGAGTCGTCGTCCTCGACGAGGAGCACGTTCATGTGCTCATCGTTGCAGGGGAAGCACTCGACGCCTCCGCATTTTCACGGATTCTTTGCCAATGCTGCACGAGCCCGTCGCCCGATCGTCGCCAAACGGGGCGTAGACCTCAGGGTGACCAGTCGATGAAGGAGGATCCCGATGACCCGCACCCTCACCTTCGACCACACGCCCAAGGAGCTCGCTCTCCGCCGCAACGGGACCTGCGAGGTGGCGCTCTTCTGGAGTCGCCGCACGCATCGTGCCGCGGTGAAGCTCGAGGACGAAGCGACGGGGCTCACGTTCGAGCTTCCCCTCGACGCGAGCGACGACCCGCTCGACGTCTTCGACCACCCGTACGCCTACGCGGCGACACGTGGCCTGAACATCGATCCGGCGGGCGCGTCCCCGTAGCGGCTCACGGGCACTTGCCCGCCGCGTAGGCGGCAAGGTCGGCGGGCTGCAGCATCCAGTGCCACGTGCCGCCGATCTTCAGAGCATGCATCGTCGCGGTGGTGACGCCGTCGTCGGAGGTGACCTGAACCGTCACAGCCGTCGACGGCGTTCCTTTGCCTTCGACGTCGACGGACTCGCTATAGGTGTCGAGCACCTTGAACGACCTGAGCCGGAAGCCGCCGTTCCGCTGGCAAGCGAGATAACGCGCCTTGGTGACGACTCGCTGCTCCGCCGGAACGAGGCTCGCCCAGAGACGGCCCGCCTGCCCGCGCGAGAACTCGGTCGTGATGCGGCGCATGAACGAATCGGCCGATTCGGTGTGGCTCGAGGAACTGCCGCAGCCCGCGAGGAGAGCAGCGCAGGCGAGCAGCGCGAGGACGATCTTCATAGGGTCACCTCGAAGACGGTTGGGCGTGGCTGGAAGTCGATGGCGCCGAAGACCTGCGGCGGTCCGAGCCCCGCGACGACGAGCGCGCCCAGCCCGGGGCGCGCACGCAGGTACTCCTCGGCGTCCGTTGCCACCGCGAGTGCGGTGGCGTGCCCGTCGGCATCCGCGGGGTCGCGCGCGACCACGGTGACTGCGAGCGGGCCTTCCTCGGCGGACACGCCTGTGGCGGGATCGATCAGATGATGGAGCGCGCCCGCCGGCCCGAAGCGCCTGCGCGCCGGGCCTGACGTTGCGACCCCACCCGCCTCGAACAGGATGGTGCCGAGCGACTTGCCGGGCCGCCACGGGCTCTCGACGGAGACTCGCCAGGGGCCGTTCTCCGGCGGCGAGCCGACTGCCGCGAGGTCACCGCCCAGATCGACGAGGGCGCCCGGGAGCTCGGGCCAGACGTCGAGCATCGAGTCGAGCGCGCGAGCCGCTGCGAATCCCTTGCCGATCCCTCCGAGGTCGACGGCAGCGTCTCGCTCCAGGCGCACGCGGCACCCGTCCGCATCCAGGTCGATCGCGGCGCCGCGCGACCAGTCGTGCTCGCGCGGCGCCCGCGGCTCGAGCAACTCGAACGAGCGGTCGTAACCCTGCGCGACCAGCGCGGGCAGGATCGTCGGGTCGAAGCGGCCGTCCGTCTCGGCGCGCAGCCGGAGAGCATTCTCCAGTGCATCGAACAGGCGCTCGTCGACCTGCACCCAGGTCCCCGCGTTGCGGTTGAGCTCCGAGAGCTGGCTCGACGGATCGAATCTCGACAGGATCCGCTCGCAGGCGCGCAGCTCGCTCCAGGCGGCGGAGAGCGCGAGCCTCGCCGCTGCGCGCTCGGCGGCGTCGGCGGTGACGGCGAGGGCGCACACCGTGCCCATGGCGGTGAAGCTCGTCCGTTCCAGCGTGCGTGTCATGCCGCTCCGGGTGTCGCCTGCCGGCGGGCCGGCGTTGGGCGCGGAACGAGGATGCGGGCGAAGACGAGCCACACGACAGGCGCGGCGAGGACGCCGGCGACGATCAGGCCGGTCGTGCCCCGCAGGTCGGTGCCCGCTGTCAGGCCGTGGCCGAGCGCGAGCGCAAACGCGGCGAAGCCCGCATAGTGGATCAGCCGCCAGCGACGCTGCGTGATCCGGCGGCGCACGTGGAACGAACTCGCCAGGGCGAGCATCAGCCAGGCAGCGACGACGCCCGCGCTGACTGCGAGCGGCCGCCAAGGTGCCAGGCCGGGCACGAGCACGACCGCAACCGAGAAGTGCATGACCGGATCGAGCAGAAGCGCGATCCCGTGCAGCGCGACCATCGAGAGACCGCACCACATCAACGTCTGATGCCAGCCCATGAGGCGCTTCTGCTTGCGGGGCGCCAGCAGCCGCACGCTCATCGCAAGCCCGAGCCACAGTGAAGCGCTGAGGAGCGCCAGCGCGGTCAGCCCCGCGGCGCGCGCAACGAGCCACGCGATGGGAACCGCGGTCGACGCGGTCGCGCCGATCATCCGGCCGGAACCGGGGACGTGCGCGTCGTCGCGTGGGTCGCGGTGCTCGTCGCTGGCACGAGCATCGGCGCGCCGTTCTTCCCTTTCACGACGATGACCGGTGACTGGCTCTGCGCCGGCTGCTGGCGGGTCCACGCGAGCACCGCGATGATCGCGAACAAAAGCCAGACCGAGAGAACCGTCGCCCAGACGCTGCGCATCATCCGCCCGGCTCCTGCGGCTCCCGGAACGGCACGGTCGAGGCAGGCGGCTGTGAGACCGTGGGCACGACCTGGACGGGCGCGGTCGGCCTGTGCGCCAGGCCCGCGATCGCTGCGCCGGCGGTCAGCGTGGTCGCCGCGAGCGCCGCGCAGAGGGCGAGCAGCTCACGGCGGCTCGGAAGCGTGTCCGATTTCAAGGGCAAAAGCGCGATCCTCCTGTCGCTGAACCACAGGAATAGCCCACAGGCTGCGGGAGAGCATCAGGGCAGACCCTGACTGCAATCGGGGACGACCGCGGACGGTCACCGCTCGCGCCGGCGCGCGAGGTGCAACGCCAGCTTGGGGCACTCCTTCACCGCCCTGCGGGCGTGTCCCTCGAGGCTCGCGGGAACCGGACGCGCGTCGATCATCGGGTAGCCCCAGTCGTCGAGCTCGATCCACTCCGGAAACAACTCCGCGCAGAGGCCGTGGCCGTCACACTCGATCGGGTCGACTCGAAGCTGGTCCACTAGGCGGTTCTTCCCGTCGGCAGGACCGCGCGGTCGCGCCCCCGGCAGCGCCCGGAACGCATGTGCAGCGTCAGCTCGTCGTCGAAGACGGACAACGTGCTCTGCACGAATCGGGAGACGCCGTCCGGATGGCGACACGCGCCTCGCCCCGTGACCTGAGCGGCCCAGCGCTCGAGGCGGTCGCGACTGTCGCGGCTCTGTGCGCGCGCGATCTGCTCGAGCCCCGACGCCAATGCGGAGAGCCCGTGCACACACGGACCGCACTGACCGGCTCCCTCGTCGGCGAGGAACCGCGTGACTCGCGCGCTCTCGCGCACACCGCATGCGGCGGCAGGGAATGCGATGACGACGCCCGCGCCGAGCCCGGCGGCGGCAGTCAGGCGGTGATTCGGATCGCGCGTCCACCCGCCGAAGTACCCGCCGACGAGCGAGGCGCTGACCGGCTCGGTCACTCCTCCCGCCTCGGCGAGCAACTCCGCGACGCGCGTGCCGAGCTCGATCTCGTAGACGCCGGGCCGAGCGACTGCGCCGGACAGCGTGACGAGCACCGTGCCCGGCTCGGCCTCCGTCCCGAGTGAGCGGAACCAGCGTGACCCGAACCGGGCGATCAACGCGACGTGCGCGAGTGTCTCTGCGTTCTGGACGAGAGTCGGTGCGCCGGAGACGCCCCGCTCGAAAGGGTACGGGGGCTTCACGCTCGGCTTCGCCGTTCTGCCGTTGAGAGCGTTGACGAGGGCGGTCTCCTCACCGGCGACGAATCCGTCGGCGATCGGCGCGATCTGCCAGTCGAGCCTCTCGCGACGTTCCTCCAGGGCGGCCGCGAGCACGAGTCGCTCGCCGGCCCCTCGGCGTTCGGCCAGCGCGACGATCACCGTGCGCGCACCGATCGCGCTGGCCGCGGCAGCAGCGCCGTCGAGGACCAGGTGCGGCAGGAGCCGGAGCAGCGACCGGTCCTTGCTGCTCGCCGGCTCACCTTCGGTCGCGTTGACGACGACGACGGGCGTCCCTCTCTGCGCGGCGACGGCAGCGAGCTTGTCGCCGGCCGGAAACGCCCCGCCGCCGCGGCCGCGCAGGCCGCTCGACTGGAGCTCGGCGACGAGCTCGCGGCCGGGGAGCTCCAGTGGCCCGTAGTGGCGTACGTGGTCGCGCATCGTCAGCGCGCGACCGTCGGACCGCACACCTGCTAGCAGGCGTGCGACTCCTTCGGGCGCTTCGAACGCGCGGCGCTGCTCGGCAGCACTCACTCGGCACCACCCGGGACTCCGGTCATCGAGCCGGTGACCACATTGCTTCGAGAGTCGATGTTCAGATCGAAAGACAACTGCAGCCGTTCGCCGCCGTGCGCAACCACGTTCGCAAACACGCGCGCGCCGTCCAGTCCGGTGACGCTGCCGACGTACACGGTCCGCGTGCCCGCCGGCACGAACGAGACGCCGCTCGCGGTCATCGACACCCCACCACCCCCGTCCGGCTGTCCCCGAAGGTCGAGCCGGGCCGAACCGCCGGCGCCGCCGTGGAGCAGCGTCCGGATGACGATGTCGACGAGCCCGTCGGGGCGACTCGCCTGCCTGAGTGTCCCGGTCAGCGACGAGGAGAACGCCGAGTGAGGCAGGGCGACCGCTCGAGACTGCACGGTTGCTGCGGGGACTCGGCTTCGCCGGACCGTCCGGCTGCTCGCGAGCAGCGACACGGGCGTGCCGGCGCGGCGAGCCCAGCCGTGCTGCGCGGGGCCCGACTCGTACCAGAGGAAGAGCGCGAGCGGAACGATCAGCGCCGCGATTGCCGCACTGCCGCGCGCGGCCCGCGATCCGTCGACGGTGAGAGCGGCACGGGCGAGCACGGCCAGGGCGACGACCGCGACACACGCGGCGCCGGTCAAGCGCATCCATCCGAGGCGGGCGTCGGTTCCCGTCCCGAGCGCATGCATGAGCGCGACCGGCCACGACGCGTAGGCGAGCCAATGCACGTAGCGCCACGCCCGGTAGCCGATCCGGTTGCGGAGCAGGCTCGTGGCGACCAGCGCAAGCAGCAGATCGAACGAGATTGCGCCGAGGCCCAGCCAGATCGGGCGATACGGCGAGACGAACGGGACCACGGCGTCCTTCAGGCCGATCGGCGTGTAGCCGTCGGCAACGGTCGCCGCCACATGCACTGCGACGAACGCGATCGCGAGCAGCGTGAGGTTGCGGTGAAGCCCTGCGGTCACGAACCGCGGCCACCGGTGCGACCGCCAGCGAACGCTCGTCAGCACTCCCAACGCGACCGACGCCGTCAGGAGCACCAGCGCGCCGACGCCCATCCCCCGGGTCAGGTACCAGAAGACCTTGGCGTTCCCGGACACCACCGCGAGGGTCATGCCGCCCGAGCCTCCTCGGGCCAGCCGCCGACGGCGACGACCGAGCCGTCACGGCGCACGCACCGGGCGGGGAGTCGTCGTTCGGAGAGCCAGTCGAGAGCGGCGTCCCCCAGCACGATCGCCGTCGTCGCGGCCATGTTCGCGATGAAACAGCGCGCCGCCGCGACGCTGACGGTTCGCCAGGGGGTGATCGCCGGACGACCGGTCCGCGGATCGATGATGTGGTGCGCCTCGCCGACGTTCGTCCGCCAGCGGCGCACCGCCGTGCTGGATGTCGCAAGCCCACCCGTCGTCAGCACGACCGACTGCCCGGGGGAGCCGATCGGTGAGGAATGGTCATCGGCGATCAGCACCGGCCAACCGTCGCGCGGAGCGCCGCCGGCTATCGCGAGATCCCCGCCGAGCGAGACGAGGGCCCCGCTGCCGCTCGACGCCGCGATGGCGGCCGCAGCGTCATCGGCCGCGACGGCCTTGGCGGTCGCTCCGAGGTCGAGCTCGACTCCGGTTGGAACACGGAGCGTGCACCGGTCGTCGTCGAGCTCGACGTCCTCCCAGCTGAAGGGCCGCCTCGTCGAAGGGGTGAAGCGCCACGTTTCACGCTCTCGGACCAGCGCGAATGTGCGGTCGTACCCTGCGGTCCGCAACTGCAGACCGAGCGTCGGGTCGACCCGTCCCTGCGACATCGCCGCTGCATCGAGCGCGAAGCGCAGGAAACGCACCAGCAGCCGGCTGATCCCGATCTCGGTTCCGGCACGGGCGTTCGCCCGGACCAGCTCCGAATCGGGGCGGAAGCGGCTGCACGTGAGGTCGACAGCGCGGAGGCGCACGGCCAGCTGCCGGCGTGCGTCGCGAAGACCGGCAGGATCTGCGACTGCGACGGTCGCCGTGACACCGAGCGCGGAGAACGACGCCGCGGCCGGTGCGTCGCTCATGAGCCCCCGGAGACGACCACGGGCTGCTGGTACGCCGGCGCCGCCGCGGGCGGCGGAGCCGACTGGACGGGGGGCGGTGCGGGCGCCTCAGCCGGTGCGGCAGGGGCGCTCTGAGCCCCGACGAGCGGCGGGGCGGGAGCGCGCACGAGAACGGCCGACGATGCAACCCGGCGCACCGGGACGCGGACAACCGTGATCTTCTTCGTGTGGGTCGATCCTGCGGCGAGCGCAGTGAACACTCCTCCCGCCGCGATCATCAGCGCGACCGAGATCTGTGTGACCCGGCGGAGACGGCGCGCGGCGGCATCGCGCATCTGTGCGGACCGCCGCTTGTCGGATGCGTCTGGCATGGCAACCAGCGTGGCACTGGGAAATGAGACGCCGATGAGTCGCCGTGGCGGCGCGTCAGGGCACGGGTCGTGTCAGCGTCAGCCACACATCGGCTCCCCCACTCGGCCGGTTCGCCGCACCCACACTGCCGCCGTGCACGTCGGCGATCAACTGCACGATCGACAGCCCGAGGCCCGCTCCCGACCGCGGCCGTGATTCGTCGGCTCGGCTGAACCGGTCGAACGCGCGATTCAGGAACGCGTCGTCGAATCCAGGGCCGTGGTCGACGACGTGGAGCTCGACCGATCCGTTCTTCGCGGCGGCGAAGATCTCGACTTCGCCGTCACCGTAGTTCAGCGCGTTGTCGACGAGATTGTTCAGAGCCTGCTCGAGGCGGGCGGGGTCGCCCTCGACGCACGCCGTGCTCGGGACTGCGCGAACGTGTCGTCCTGCCTCCCGGGCGCGGTTGGCGAACCGCACCGCTACTCCTTCGAAGAGCTCGGTCAGCTCCAGCCGCTGCTGCCGCAAGGGCAGCGAGCCCTCTTCAGCTCTCGCGAGCAGAAGCAGGTCGTCGGCCAGGCGTGACAGGCGAACGGTCTCGTCGAGCGCCGACCGGATCGCGAGCGTGAG
The DNA here is from genome assembly GCA_963821575.1 of uncultured Thermoleophilia bacterium. Lineage (GTDB taxonomy): Bacteria > Actinomycetota > Thermoleophilia > Gaiellales > Gaiellaceae > PALSA-600. The sequence goes on along the minus strand of CAWGEJ010000006.1, from coordinate 673,129 downwards.
CTCCTCTGCCGAGCGCGGCCGCCGCAGCGCCAACTCGAGCTCTGTGCGCAGCAACGCGACCGGGGTCCGCAGCTCGTGGCTCGCGTCGGCGACGAACCGGCGCTCGTGCTCGAGGGCGGCGTGAAGCCGCGAGAGCATGTCGTTCAGCGTGACCGCGAGACGCGAGATCTCGTCCCCGGCGGGCGAGACGGGCAGCAGCCCGGCGGAAGAGGGCGTCACACTCTCGGCCCGCCGGCGCATGAGCTCGACCGGGCGAAGGGCGGCGGCCGCAAGCAGATACCCCGCGAGCGACGCGAGCAGGACGACGAGCGGTCCGACGATGAGCAGCTCGCGGAAGATCCGGTGCAGCGCCTCCTCCCGAGCGGCCAGCGACCTCGCGACGACGATCGCCCCGCCGGAGGGCACGGGCTCCGCCAGCACCCGCCATTCGCCTCGCGGGCGTTGCAGGAAGACCGTGCGGCGAAGTGTGGCTCCCCGCGCGCTGCGCGCCGCGTCACTGCGGTCGAGGAGCGGCGGCAGACCGGGCTGGGACGACTTGAGCGGTCGACCCGCCGCACTCACGACCTGTGCGAGCGTCACGCCGCTCGCAGCGTCGGGATCGACGAGCCCGTGCTCGTCGTGGGCATGCGTGACCGCCTCGGCAGCCTGCGCCCGGAGCGTTTGGTCGACCGAGGTCAGCAACGCACCTCCCACGCGAACGTAGACCAGGACCGCCATCGCGCCGATCACACACACCATGGCGGCTGCGAACGCCACCGTCAGGCGCACGCGAATCGGGATCGCGCTCATTCGCCGCCGCTCAGCCTGTAGCCCGTGCCTCTCACCGTCTCGATCGTGTCGCGGCCGAGCTTGTTGCGGAGGTAGCGGACGTAGACGTCGATCACATTCGAGCGGCGCTCGAAGGACATGTCCCAGGCACCGTCGAGCAACTGGTCGCGAGAAAGGACCGTGCCCGGGTTCCGCATGAAGAGCTCGAGCAGCGCGAACTCCTTCGCCGAGAGCTCGATCTCCTCGTTGCCCGACCACACGCGGCGGGCCGCCGGATCGAGCTGCAACTCCCCGACCGTGAGCACCGTTGGTCGCTCGTTCGGCGCCCGGCGTGCGAGAGCACGCAGCCTGGCGAGCAACTCGTCGAACGCGAAGGGCTTGGCGAGATAGTCGTCGGCCCCCGCGTCGAGCCCCTCGACGCGGTCCTGAACCGCATCGCGTGCCGTGAGCATGAGAACCGGTGACCAGACCTCGCTCGCACGCATCTGCCGGCAGACGGCGAAGCCGTCGATGCCCGGCAGCATCACATCGAGCACGATCACGTCGAACGGTGCCGCCTGCGCCATCCACACGGCGTCCTCGCCGCGCGCAGCGACGTCCACCGCGTGCCCTTCCTCGCGCAGGCCCCGCGCCAGCAGATCCGCGAGCTTGCGCTCATCCTCAACGACCAGCACACGCATGTCGCCATTGTCACCGCAAGCCGTGAGACGTGCATGAGCCGGACTCCAAGCCGACGCCGCGATCGTCGGTTACCGTCGCGGCAATGAATCTGATCGCCCTCGACGCGATCCGCTTCCATCGCTTCGGCCTCGCCGGGCGAGAGCCGCTGCTCCTCATGCTCGCAGCATCGCTGCTGACGTTCGTCCTCACGCGGTTCTACACCCGGGTGGCGCGGGTCCGAGGCTGGCCGAGCGGCCGGGTCGGCGACGTCCACCTTCACCACATGGTCGTGGGCAACGTGCTGATCCTCAGTTGCGGGATGTTCGAGATCGCGTTCCAGCCCGGCGACTTCGGCGTCGACGTGCTGGCGATCGGGTTCGGAATCGGAGCAGCGCTCGTCCTCGACGAGTTCGCGCTGACGGTTCACCTGCGGGATGTCTACTGGACACCGGAAGGCCGCCATTCGATCGAGGTCAGCATCATCTGGACGCTCCTCGGCCTGATGCTCCTGACCGGCATCTCGCCGTTCGGAATCCACGATCAGACCGAGATCCCGCGACTGATCGGGTTCGTGGCGGTTGCGACGAGCATCGTGCTCTCGGTGATCAGCTGCCTGAAGGGCAAATTGCTGCTGGCACTCGTGAGCATCTTCGTGCCGCCGGTGGGAGTCGTGTCTGCGTATCGGCTCGCTCGTCCCGGGTCGATCTGGGCGCAGCTCTTCTACAGCGAGCGCCAGCGGGCTCGCGCCCAGGCGCGCTTCGATCCCGCTCAGTCGCGCACCGAGGCGTTGCGCCACCAGTTCGCCGACCTGCTCGGCGGCCGCCACGACAGCGTCTGAGCGGGCTCGAGCCGCCGGCGGGCACGGCCGGTAGTTTCCACGCAGGCGGCCCGGCGAGAACGCGGGCTACGGTGGGTGCTCCTGCGAGCTTCGGAGACTCATTATCCGCTCATCTGACGAGTGCCAAACTCGCGCGGTGCCGGTCACCGAGCAGGCCCGTGTCCCCTCGCCAGCGGCCGAAACGACGCCGCAGGTCGCCCGCATCGAGGCCAGGCGCACGGCCGCCAGGCGCCGCCGTCGCGCGCGCCGGCGCAGGACCATCGCGGTTGTCGTCGTCGTTCTGCTCGCACCGGTGGTCTACTCGTACGTCACGACGATGCTGCAGCCGTCGAGCCTCCCGCTCGGGATCCGCAGTGTCGAATGGGTGCGAACGCACCACGGTGCCTGGCTCGTCAACAAGGCCGAGAACATCTGGTACACGTGGCACGCGCCGAAGAAGGGTGGGCCGCCGCTTCGGACACTGCCGACCGTGGGGGTTCGGGCAAGCCCACCCTCGCGGGCCTCGGTCGGCTTCCGGCCCCCGCGAATCACTCCGCTGATCCGGCCCGCGCTGCCGGGCGAGGGCGTCTGGCGCTCGACGGGGCGGGTCGTCGCGAACGCGCCCCCTGCGCTCGTGACGACGTTCCGGACCGATCCGGTCTACCCGCGGATCGTGGCGTACGTCGCGTGGTTCGACCACACCCGTACCCAGCTCGCTCTCTACCCGGGGCGGTACGAACCGCCGAACGCGTCGCCGCGAGGCCCGATGGAGGTTCCGCAGGCGCAGCGCTGGCGGTTGCTCGCGACGTTCAACAGCGGGTTCATGAACCGCGACAGCCACGGCGGCTTCTTCGTCGACGGCCGCTCGGCAGCCCCTCTCCGCCCCGGGCAGGGCACGATCGTGGCCTACAAGGACGGGCGGGTCGACGTCTTCACATGGCACGGCGGTGCAGTGCCCAGCCCCAAGGCGGTCCTGGCTCGGCAGAACCTGCCGCTGATCGTCGACCACGGCCGCCCGAACCCGCTCCTGGCCGACAACTCGTTGTGGGGAAGCACGCTCGGGAATGCGGTGCGTGTGTGGCGTTCGGGAGTCGGGGTCGACCGCCACGGCAACGTGATCTACCTGGCGGCCCAGGATCAGACAGCGGCGAGCCTGGCCGCCGCGCTGATGCATGCGGGCGCCGTCCGGGCGATCGAGCTGGACATCAACGCAGAATGGCCGAGCCTCGTGACGTACGGACGCGGCGGCGTCGGCAACGCGACGAAGGTCGTCCCGAACTACCAGCAGTCGACCAGCAGATATCTCGTGCCGGATGATCGCGACTTCTTCGCGATCTACCGCAAGACCACCCAGGGAGCGTTGCGCAGTGTTCCGTTCCGCTGAGCTACCCGGAGCGGCGTGCCCGGTCGATCAGGCGGTCGAACGGCGCCCAGAAGATGCTCCGGGCGAGTGGATCCGAACGCTGTGCGGAATCGTGGTTCGCCACGAGCCCTGGTCGCGAGCGGATGACCACGTAGCGCTTCCGCGACGCAGGGTGCCCGGAGAGCCACCGCCAGAACGCGTCCGCCCCGGCGCTGCCGGCCGTCGTGTCTGCATCGCCGACGAACAGCTCGACGAACGTTCGGCGGGGGATGCCTCCGGGCGGCAACGGTGCGATCGGCAACGCCGGGAACACGCTCAGAATCGCCTCTGGCGCGGGAACGTGCCAAGACCCGGCGGCAGCGGCGTAGGCGAACACCGCGCTCCCGCCGAACGACTTGCCCAGCGCGACGACGGGGAGGTGCGCCTGCGGGCGCAGGCGGGCGAACGCCGTTCGAACGCCGGTCTCGAACGCCCGCAGCGCGGCGTCCACCGACTCCGGAGCCGCCGTGCGATAACGCGGGTACACGACGATCGAGCCGCGAGCCCGCAGGTGGGCGATCCACGGCGCGAAGCCGTCGCTCGGCAGCGGCGTGCTCCAGCCGTGGCCGAACACGACGATGCTCGTCGGCCGTTGCTGCGGCCACAGAACCCAGACGGTGTCGGCCCCGCGACCGAGCGCCTCGACCGGAGGGTGTGCGAGAGCCGGGGAGACGCCCACGCAGACGATCACCGCCACGACACCGACAAGCCGAAGCCGCCGTCGCATGACGATCGACAGTAGCGAGATCGTGGCCGCGCCGACGACGTCCGTGCGGCTGGGCGTCGTCACGCCGATGGCGAATGAGTCCGCGACCGCCGTCGCGTTCGTCGACCAGGTGCTCGAGGCATGCGCCGCGTTCCCCCTCGCCTCGGTGACGCTGTTCGTCGTGCTCGACAACGTGTCGCACGACGGGACGCGAGCCCTGCTCGAGGCCCACGCCCGCGAGTGTCCGCAGTTGCAGGTGGTGTGGGCGCCCGAGTGCCGAGGCGTCGCGGATGCCTACATCCGCGGCTATCGCGAGGCCCTGGAGATGGGATGCGACTGGATCCTGGAGATCGACGCGGGCTTCAGCCACGACCCACGCGAGATCGGCTCACTGCTCCGCGCGATGGACGGAAACGACTGCGTCTTCGGGAGCCGATTCATGGCAGGCGCCCACAACGACGGAACGCTCTGGCGACGCACCGTCAGCCGCGGCGGGACCGCACTGACGAATCTCGTGCTCGGAACCCATCTGAGCGACATGACGGGAGGCTTCGAGCTCTTCACGCGCCCGACGCTCGAGCACGTTCTCGCCGAGGGCATCCGGTCACGTGGCCCGTTCTTCCAGACCGAGATCAAAGCCCACTGTCGTGGCCTCAGATGTGCCGAGGTTCCGATCCACTACGACTCGTCGAGCCATCACGTCGGAGCCTCGGCGATCGCCGAGGCGCTCACGAACCTCGGACGGCTCGCGGGCCGCCGGCTTGCCGGCGCGCTGTGATGCGGGCGCTCGTCGTCACGTCGATCGCTCCGCCGACGGCCGCTCTCGGCCGTCTCGCAGAGGCGGCTGCCGACGCCGGCATGGACTTCATTCTCGTCGGGGACGAGGCGAGCCCTCGTGATTTCGAGCTACCCGGGTGCGACTTCTACGGGCTCGAACAGCAGTGGGAGCTCGGCTTCGAGACGGCCCGCGCCTGCCCGACTCGGCATTACGCACGGAAGAACGTCGGCTACCTGGTCGCGATGGAACGCGGGGCGCACGTGATCGTGGAGACGGACGACGACACCGATGCGTACGACGAGTTCTGGCAGGTGCGAGACCGTGATGCGACCGTCGCGGTCGTCCAGACGCCCGGGTGGGTCAACGTCTATTCGTACTTCTCGAACGCGACGATCTGGCCGCGGGGGCTGCCGCTCGACGCTGCGCGCGTGCGGCCCGCAGCACGCGGGTCCCTCACGGTGGCGAGCTCGTCGTGCCCGATCCAGCAGGGTCTCGTCGACGGCGATCCGGACGTCGATGCCATCTACCGCCTCATGCTCGATCTTCCGTTCAACTTCGACGCGGATGAGAGTGTCGCGCTCGGCACGGGCGTCTGGTGCCCGTTCAACAGCCAGAACACGAGCTGGTGGCCCGAGGCCTACGCCCTCCTGTACCTGCCGGCGTACTGCTCGTTCCGGATGACGGACATCTGGCGGAGCTTCGTCGCGCAGAGGATCGCCTGGGAGAACGGGTGGCACGTTCTCTTCCACGAAGCGACGGTGCATCAGCAGCGGAATCCTCACGATCTGATGCGCGACTTTCGCGACGAAGTGCCCGGGTATGTCGCGAACCGGGAGATCTGCGCTGCGCTGCAGGCGCTCGAGCTCGAGCCCGGGCAGGCGCAGATCGCCGACAACCTGCGCCGTTCGTACGAGCTCCTGGTCGCGCGCGGCTGGGTCGACGGGCGGGAGCTCGCAACGCTCGACGCCTGGCTGATGGACATCGATTCGATCGCCGCGGTCGGAAAGGCCCGAGAACGTCGGCTCCCGGTGGACTGAACGTGCTCGGCCGGCCGTTCCCGGCGGCCACCCGGGTTCCGCTGGCCGCGGCGCTCGCCGCGCTCGCGACTGCCGCCGTGGTGCTCTTCGTGCTCCCTCCGGGAGGAGATCTCGCAGCGCACCTCTACCAGCGCGCGTTCTTCATCCAGCACGGCTTCAGCCTGTGGAACAACTACTGGTACGCCGGTCGCTACAGCTTCGTCACCTACAGCATCGGCTTCTATCCCCTGGCGGCGCTCGTCGGCATCAAGGCTGTCTCGCTGGTCGCCGTCGGGGTTGCCGCGACGGTCTTCGCCGTCGTCGCGCGCCGCCAGTGGGGTGACGCAGCCCGTTGGCCGATTCGGGCATTTGCCGTCTTCTGGCCGCTGATCCTGATCTCGGGAGAGTTGCCGTTCCTCGTCGGGATGGCATGTGCGATCTCGGCCACCTTGGCAGTCCAGGCGCGGCGATTCTGGCTCTTCACCGCGCTCGTGCTTGCAACGTTGTTGATGAGCCCGCTCGCACTGCTCTTTCTCGGATTGTTCGTCGGCGGGGCCGCGGTCGTGAATCGGGGCGACTGGCGCCGTGCCGCCCGCTTTGGAGCGCCGGTCGCCGTCTGCGCCGGCATCGAGGGCGTGTTGATGCTCCTCTTTCCCTCGGGTGGCCATTTTCCGTTCTCGCTCGCCGAGCTGGTGCCGGTGGTCGCGTTCTGCGCAGTCGGGCTCGCCGCCACATGGAGGTTGGAGCAGGGCAGGCCCTTGGCCGGCTTCTTCGCTCTCTACCTGGTGACGAGCGTGGCCTCGTTCGCCGTTCCGTCGACTCTCGGCGAGAACGTCGGGCGTCTGCGGTACCTCGCGTTCCCGGTCGCCCTGCTGGTGTGCGCCCTTCGCTTCTGGCGTCCGCGCGGCCTGACGGTGCTCGCACTCGCACTGGTGGCATGTTGGAACGTCACTCCACTCGCCTGGGGCCTCGACCACAACGTGAGCGACCCGACCAGCCGCCCCCAGTTCTGGGCCGCGACCGTGGCCGCGCTGCGAGCCCGCCTGACCCCCGACTATCGGGTCGAAGTGGTCGACACGGCAGGGCACTGGGGCGCGTTCTATCTCGCCCGCGCGGGGATCCCGCTCGCCCGGGGCTGGTACCGGCAGGACGACTTTCCCCAGAACGCGGTCCTGTACGGCCACCTGACTCCGAACAGCTACCTGACGTGGCTGCGCAGAACGGCGGTGCGTTTCGTCGTCCTGACCGACGGGCAGCCGGACTACAGCGCCCAGCAGGAGTCGGCGCTGATCAAGGGCCACCCCCACCTCCTACGCCCCGTCGTGCGGCTGCACGGCACGACGATCCTCGAGGTCCGACGGCCGACTCAGCTCGTGCAGGGCGTGGGCAGGGCGCGCGTTCTCGTGCTCGGCCCCACGCAGATGCGCCTCGTCGTCGCGGCAAAGGGCAGGTACCACGTTGCGATCCGCTATTCGCCCTACTGGCGCGCCGTGCCCGGTTGCGTCGCTGAGGCTCGGGACGGCAACGTCCAACTGACCGCAACGCGACCAGGCCCGATCGAGCTCGAGTTCCAACTCGGACTGCAGCAGTTCTTCGATGCGGTCGACCAGCCGGTCGCAGCTCGTTGCGCCGCCTCGGGCTGACGCGGCGCCTCCAGGACTCGTAGCTTCCACCGATGCGGAGGCCGGTGCGCGCCGTTCAAGTCACGGTCAGCACATACCCGTGAGAAACCCATGACTCAGACGATGATCGTCTTCCTCGCTGCCACCGCAACCGCACTGGCGACAGGGCTCGGGGCGCTTCCGTTTGCGTTCGCGCGGTTCCAAGGTGAGCGTCTGCTCGGCGTCTCGAACGCCCTCGCGGCCGGCGTCATGCTCGGCGCGAGCGCCAGCCTGATCGTCGAAGGGACAAGCCGTAGCTTCCCGCGAGTTGCATTTGGCGTTCTTTGCGGAGCTGCATTCGTCTACGGGATGCAGCGACTTCTCAACCGCGTCGGCACCCCTGATGTCGGCCAACTCAGCGGTGGCGACGCGCGCAAAGCAGTCCTGATCATCGCCGTCATGACCGCCCATTCGGCCGCCGAGGGTGTCGGGGTGGGTGCGGCCTTCGGCGGCGGCGACGCACTCGGCCTGGCGATCACGATCGCGATCGCGATCCACAACATCCCCGAGGGGGTCACGATCAGCCTCGTCATGGTGCCGCGAGGGGCCACCGTCCGCAGCGCCGCGCTCTGGAGCATCTTCACGAGCCTCCCGCAACCGCTGCTCGCAGTCCCCGCCTACCTCTTCGTCGAACAGTTCACCGCGATTCTGCCGGTCGGCCTCGGCTTTGCCGCGGGAGCCATGGTGTGGATGGTCTGGCGCGAGCTTCTGCCGGAGGCGATGAAACAGATACCAAGTCGCCGCACCGCGATCATCTGGATCCTCGTGGCATTCACCGCAATGCTCGGGTTCCAGACCTGGCTCCTCGCCTAGCGACACCACGACCGAAACCGATTCTTTGCCAACGCTTCGGCGGTGCATGTCCCGCTGCTTTCCATTCCGCTTCTACCTTCGAAGCCATGAAACGGACACACGCTCTTCTCCTCGTTCTCGCGGTCGCAACGGCAGCGGTCGCAGGGACCTTCGCGGCGCTGCGTTCGTCGCAGCTCCGCGCGAACGCGGCGGCGCCGAAGGTGAGCGCCGTCCAGATCCAGCAGCGCCTCCGCGCCCTCGACCGTGCCGAAGCCGCACTCCGCGTCGAGCTGCGGCGCAAGCCGCCGGCGCTACCCGCGGTGCCTCACCCGGCACCTGTGGCCTCGGTTCCCGCCGCGCCGGCTCCGGCCGCCCTGGCAAGTGCCGCCGCGCCGCGGGTGACCTACGTACGAGCCAAGCCGATCATCCACATCGTGCACCGCCACGGCGGTGAGCCCGGTGACCACGAGGGCGAAGGCGGAGCCGGAGGCCACTTCGATGACTAACCAGATCGCACGGCTGTGGACGGTCGTCCTCGGCGTCCTCGTCTTCTTCCTCGCCTGGGCCGCGATCGCTGCTCATCCGTGGCAGCAGGCCGCTGCCGCCGATCCTCGGCTCTCGGCACTCGCCGCCCGCCAGCAGGTGCTACAGCGCGAGTCGCTGCAGGTACAGCGGGTCGTCAACCGGCGCTGGGCCGCCTATCGCGTCGCGCTCGCGCAGCGGAAGGTCGCGATTCACCGGGCGAACCTCGCCGCCGCAGCCGCTGCAACACAGGCGCAAACCCAGGCGCAGGCCGTCTCTGCCTCAGTCCCCGTCGCCGCCGCACCTCCCGCGCGCGTCGTCACCCTCCCGCCGCTCGTGATCACCAGAACGTCATGAAGCAGCAGCACGACTTCCAGGCCATGGGCACCACCTTCGAGCTCGTCCTCGAAGCGGAGGACGAGGCCGAACAGGCGTTCGCCGAGGCCGAAGCGGAGGTCGAGCGGCTCGAGCAGATCATGTCGCGCTTCCGCCCGGGCTCCGAGCTGTCTCGCCTGAACCGCGACGGTCGAATCGAGGCCTCGCAGGACCTCGCAGAGGTGGTCGAGCTCGCGCTCGCCGCCCGCGAGCGCACCTCCGGGCGCTTCGATCCGACCGTCCACGAGGCCCTCGTCGGGGCCGGCTACGACAGGACCTTCGACGACCTCAGACCGCAGGCGACGTTCGCCGACATCGACGCGCACGCCGCCGCGACGACGCCGTCCGCGTGCGGCGGCGGTGTGACGGTGACCGGCCGGCAAATCGAGCTGGAGCCCGGTTTCAAGCTCGATCTCGGCGGGATCGGCAAGGGCTTCGCGGCCGAACGGGTCGCGCAACTGCTCGCGTTGACGGCACCTTCCCTCGTCAGCGCCGGCGGGGACGTCGCGGTCCGCGGCGTCCCCGCCGAAGGGTCGTGGGCCGTCGCCGTCGACGACACGTTGACGCTCGGGCTGACACGAGGCGGGCTCGCCACGTCGGGGCGCGACCGCCGCCGCTGGCGGCGGGCCGGAGTCGAGCAGCACCACCTCATCGACCCCTCGACCGGCCGTCCGTCGGAGACCGACCTCGTTCGTGTGACTGCGATCGGAAAGGACGCCGTCGACGCGGAAGTGCTCGCCAAGGAGCTCTTCCTCGGCGGCTCGAGAGAGGCAATCGCCCGTGACGTCCCTGCGGTGCTCGTGACCGCGGACGGCCGCACGCTGGCGACCGGAGGGCTCGTCTGATGCATCACGATCCAACCTTCTGGCTGATTGCGCGCGCCGCCGGCCTCACTGCCTACGCAGTGCTCACCCTCTCGGTGCTCGCCGGCCTCGTGCTCAAGTCGCGCCCGTTCTCCCGCCTCAAGGCGGTGCACGTCACCGAGGTGCACAGAACCCTCGCACTCACCGGACTGGGAGCGCTCGCGCTTCATGCTGCAGCGCTCGTCCTCGACACGACGGTCAAGGTCAGCCTGGCCGGGCTCGTCGTCCCGGGCCTCGTCGGCTACCGGCCTGCGGCGGTGGCCGCGGGGGTGATCGCCGGCTGGCTCTTCGTCCTGATCACCGGCTCGTTCTGGCTGCGCAAGCGCATCGGCGCGCGCGTCTGGCGCCGCCTGCACTGGTTCACCTACGCGCTGTTCGGCCTCGCGACGATCCACGGCATCACAGCGGGGACCGACACCACGCAGCCGTGGGCCAGGAATCTCTACCTCGGCGCCGTCGGCTCGGTCGTCGCAGCCACCGCCTGGCGCGCACTCGTTCCCCCCGCCCGTAGGGCAACCGCGAAAGGAGAGCTCAGATGAGCAAGTACGAGATCACAATCGACCCTTCCCTCTGTAGTGGCTACGGCGCCTGCGTCGACGCGGCACGCAACCTGTTCCGCCTCGACAAGGGAGGCATTGCAACCGTGGTCGTCACGGAGACCGACGACCCCGCCGCGCTGGACGCCGCCGACGCGTGCCCGATGGGCGCGATCTTCGTCCGGGAGGTGAAAGCGGCATGACTGTCCTGATCGCCGGCGCAGGGCTGGCGGGCGCGCGCTGCGCGGAGTCGCTGCGCGCGCTCGGCTGGAGCGACCGCATCGTCGTTGCGGGCGACGAGCCGCACGCGCCCTACGAGCGGCCCGCACTCTCGAAGGACCTGCTGGCCGGCGAGCGCGTCGATGTCGAGCTGCGACCGGAGTCCTTCTGGGACGAGCAGGAGATCGAGCTCCTGCTGGGCCGTCGGGTCGCCGAGGTCGATACGGCCCACCGAACGGCGCTCGTCGGCGGCGAGCTCGTCGCCTGGGACGCGTTCGTCCACGCGACCGGCGTGCAGGCACGGCGGCTACCCGGTCCTGCCGGGGTCCACCACCTGCGCTCCCTCGACGACGCACGTGCGCTCGCTGACGATCTGAGTCCGGAGAGCCGCGTCGTCGTCGTGGGCGCCGGTTTCATCGGCGGCGAGGTCGCCTCGACGCTCGCCTCACGTGTCGCGTCGGTGACCGTGATCGAGCCGACGGCCGCGCCCCTCGAGCGTGTGCTCGGCCCCGAGGTCGGTGCACTTCTCGCTTCGCGCTACGACGCCTACGGCGTGGATCTACGCCTCGGAGTCGGGGTCGAGGGCTTCGAGGGCGACGACCGCGTTCGCACGGTGCGCCTGAGCGACGGGGCGGCTCTTCCCGCCGATGTCGTCGTCGTTGGGATCGGAACCGTCGGAGAGACGATCGAGGTCGACGCCTGCGGCCGCACGTCCACTCCCGGTGTCTATGCATGCGGGGACGTCGCCTCCTGGTGGCGGCCGTCGTACGGACGCCACGTCCGCGTCGAGCACTGGACGAGCGCAGCCGGCCAGGCGCGGGCTGTCGCCTCTGCGCTCACGGGCGAGCTCGCACCGTACGACGAGGCCCCGTACTTCTGGTCGGACCAGTTCGGCCTGAGGCTCCAGCACCTCGGTCACGCCGAGACGTGGCATGCAGTGGAGCTCGACGGCGGCGAAGACTCATTCACCGCGCGCTACCTCGACGCCGACGGCCGTCTGCTCTCCGCCCTCGCCGCGAACCGCACGTCGGAGCTCCGCGCGCTCCGCCTGGAGCTCGCCGCATGAGGTGGCTGCTCGCCGTGCTCCTCGCCACGCTCGCGGCGACCGTCGCCGTGAACGTCCTGCTGCTCGGCTACGGCGGCAGCCCGAACGACCCCGTCGGACAGTTGAGCCCCGTCGCGAACCTACCGGTGTCCGCGCACATCGTCCGCGTCGACGACCAGCACCACCACGCGCACGGCGCCGACGACTGATCGGCCGGTCAGCCGCCGATGCCCTGGTGGATCGCGGTCAGCCACGGGCCGACGAGCTGAAGCGCCGCGACTGCGGCCGCGCCGCCGGCCACCAGCGCGAAGCCGACCAGGCCGCGCCTGAGCACATGGCCGCGAGTGCGGCGTCCGCGGGCCCAGTCGGCGAGTGCAAACCGGCGCAGCTTCGGCAGGTGCGCGATCGCATGAACGCCGACGACGATCAGAAACAGCGCGAAGCTCGCCGAATGGAGGCCGCGGAAGAACTGGGCGTGCGGCCCCGCGAGAACGAGACCGACGCCGCTGCCGAGCAGGGCGACCGTCGAGCCCACGACGAGCGGAGCGATCCCGCGCAGCAGCGGCCTCGGCGGCCCCTCTGCGCGATACGCGCCGGCACGCGTGTAGTACCGAATCATCCGCCAGCCCGTCGAGGCCAGCTTCAGCGCGACGACCGGGATCAAGGCAATCCCGACAAAGATGTGAATCGCGAGCGTCTGCTGCAGGCCGAGAGCGAGCGTCGCGAGCTCGACGAGCGTGCCGGCCAGCAGCAGCGCACCGAGGAGTGCCGTCAGATTGCGATTCCCCGACGGACCGCCGGGAAAGTGGGTCGCGAGACGTTCGAGTGCAGTTCGCATGAGACGCAGTGAAGCAGTGACATCGCCGCGAAACAGCGTTGCCAAGGATCTCTTGTCGACGTCTTTGCAAAGACTTGGTGTAGACGCCAGCCACCCGAGACCGTAGGGTCTGGCGCAGTGGCCAAAGCCGGGAAACCCGAAAAACGCGAGTGGGGCCCCGACGCAGTCGCGGGGCTGATCATCCTGATCAGCCTCGGCCTGGCGTTCGGCGCAGCGATCGCCGGGTTCTACCTGGGACGTGACACCAAGCACCCGAAGGCGACGTCGGCGACCACTGCGGTGACAACCTCTGCGACGGTGAACCCGCACGTCGCGGCGGGAGGGCACATCTTCGTCCAGTTCGCCTGTGCGCAATGTCACGGCGACCAGGGGCGCGGCGGCGTCTCGCCTGCGGTGCCCGCGCTGACGAACGTCGGGTCGCAGCTCACAGCAGCACAGCTGCGCCACATCATCAATCACGGGCTCGGGGAGTCCGCGAACCCCAAGCAGCCCTACATGCCCGTCTGGGGTGCGGTCATCTCCGACGCCCAGGTCAACGACCTGATCTCGTACATCCGCTCCGGCCTGCCGGCCGTCTCGACCGCGACACCGCCGCAGGTGCCGGAGGGCCAGGGCTCGGCAGTAAAGGGCTCGGTCCTCTACGTCACGTACGGGTGCATCAACTGCCACGGCCCGAACGGGCTCGGAGGCGTCCCGAATCCCGAATCGCCCGACAAGACGGTTCCGCCGCTGACGGGTGCCGACTTTCACAACGAGTTCAACACCGATGCGAAGATCGCTTCCGTGATCGTGTCGGGCAGCGTGATCGGACGGGCGCCGATCGTCAGCATGCCGCACTGGGGCGGCATCATCCCGCCCGATCGGGTGCAGGCGCTCGTCGACTACCTGAAGACGCTCAAGTAGCAGCTCGCGCTCAGGCGTCCTCGTACCAGAAGAAGCCGACCGTGCCGGGCCCGGCGTGTGTTCCCACGACCGGCCCGAGCGGGGCCGCGATCTCGATCTCGGCGTTCGGGCGAACGTGTTCGACAAGCTCGCGCAGCGCCGCGAGGCGGTCCGGCGCCGCGGCGTGAGCGATCCCGACCTTCAGGTTCGGCGAGTCGGCCGAGGTCGACTCGAACAGCGACCGGAACTCGGCGAACGCCTTGGCATTGCCGCGCACGCGCTTGATCGGGATCACCTCGCCGTCGCGGATCGTGAGGATCGGCTTCACGTTCAGGAGGTTCCCTGCGAACGCCGCCGCCCGGCCGATGCGGCCGCCCCGTGCGAGGTACTCGAGCGTGTTGACGGTGAAGAGCAGCTCGTGGCTGCGCTGGTAGCGCGCGACGTAGGCGTCGATCTCCTCGTCGGTCGTGCCGCGCTCAAGCCGGCGCTGGACGCCGATTCCGAGCATCCCCAGCGAGGCCGAGACCGTGCGCGAGTCGATCACCCGCACGGCGTCGCCGCCGAGCAGCTCGGCAGCCGACTGCGCACTGGCAAACGTGCCGGAGAGCGTCGAGGAGATCTGCAGGGACAGGATCCGCTCGTAGCGCGGCGCGAGCTCCTCGAACGTGGCGAGAAAGTCGCCGGGCGTCGGCTGCGATGTCGTCGGCAGCTCGGGATCCGTTTGCAGCCGCTCGTAGAAGCGGTCGGGCGTGATGTCGACGTAGTCCCGGAAGCTCTCGTCGCCAAAACGGACGTAGAGCGGAACGATCCGGAAGTTCTCGAAGCGCGTCGGAGCATCCGGGAAGTCGGCCGTCGAATCGAGCACGACCGCAGTGTTGTCGACGGTGAGCTTCACTCCTGTGCAGCCTCGCACACGACGGCAACGAGGCGATCGAAATCCTCGTCCTTCGTGACGACGGCCACCGCACCCGCCTGGTGCACCTCTGCGATCTCCTGCTGGGTCACCGACGCGCTCAAACAGACGACCTGCGTCGCCGGATCGGCCTCGAGCATGAGCCTGGTCGCATCCGCCCCGTTCAGGCCCGGCATGCGGTAGTCCATCAGCACCACATCCGGCCGAAGAGTGCGAACGGCGGAGAGAGCCTCGTCGCCGGTCGCGAGGCTCGCGACCACCTCGATCTCGTCACGCAGCCCGAACAGCAATTCGAGGGTCTCGCGGAACATCTCGTTGTCCTCGACGAGCATGACCCGGACCGGCGTCATTCGGCCGCCAGGAGGAGCGGGTAGTGCGGCTGGCCGCCCTGGTGCACGTCGAGCTCGAGCTCCGGGTGCTCGGCCTGGACCCGAGACACGAGCTCGTCCAGCAGCGGTGGGCTCTCGCCGGTCAGGAGCGTGAGCACGCCGCGCGGCTCGCTCAGCAGCCGCTCGAGCACGGCGTGGGCGACCTCGTCGAACGTCTCCCCGCCGGCGACCGGCTCGCCGTCGGCGAGACCGAGCCACTTGCCCTTCTGCACCGCCACCCCGTTCAGCTGCACGTCGCGCGAGGCGATCGTCACGGCGCCGGTCGCGACGCCGTCCGACACCTCCTGCATGGCCAGCAGGTTGTCCTCGGCGCCGAGCGACGCGTCGAAGGCGACGAGCGCCGCTAGGCCCGCCTGCAGCGACCGGGTCGCGACCACGCGTGCGACCTTCGCCGCGTTCTCGGCCGCGTGCTCGGCCGCGAGGAGCACGTTGCTGTTGTTCGGCAGCACGATCACCTCCGCCGCGGGCGCACGTTCGATCGCCGCGACGAGATCGGCCGTCGAGGGGTTCATCGTTCGCCCACCGTCGACAACGGTCGCCCCGAAGCTCTCGAACAGGGCGCGGTTGCCGGCGCCCGCCGACACCGCGACGACCGCGCAGGCCTGCTGGGCGGGGACGGAGTGCAGAAGGCGCTCCTCGCGCTGTTGCGTCTGCGCGTGCATGTTCGCGATCTCGACTCCGCCGATCGCCCCGCGCGCGATCCCGAGCGACAGCGCCCGGCCCGGGTCGTCCGTGTGCACGTGAACCTTGAGCGCACTGCTGTCGCCGACGACGAGCAAGGAGTCGCCGAGCCGCTCCAACTCGGCCTCGAGCTCGTCGGCGTCGAGACTCTCGCTCTCGCCTTCGACGACGAACACGGTGCAATAGCGGTAGCGCGAGAGCTCCTGGTGAATCGCCTCGAGCCCGAAGTGCTCCTCGGGCTCGGGCGGCGGGGTCAACGCCTCACCGCTGATCGCCGCGTGGATGCCTCGCACGATCTCGACGAGTCCCGCCGCGCCGGCATCGACGACTCCGGCCTCCTTCAGCACCGGCAGCATCTCGCGCGTCTGGGCAACGGTGTCGTCGCCGCGGGCGACGACACCTGCAAGGTCCGCCCCATGTTCGGCCGCGTCGGCCATCGAGCGAATGGCGGTCAACATCGTGCCTTCGACCGGCTTCTTGACTGCGCGATACGCGGCGTCGCTGGCAGCCCGAAAGGCCCGGGCGAGGTCGTCGCTCTCGGCCAGCGACTCCGTCGCCCCCCGGACGATCTGGGACAGGATGACGCCCGAGTTCCCGCGTGCACCCATCAGCGCGGCCCGCGAGACCTCCTTGGCCAGCGCCGCGCGATCATCGGAGCCGTCCGCTTGCAGCGCCTCGTCGATCGCGCGCACCGTCAACGTCAGGTTCGTCCCCGTGTCTCCGTCCGGCACGGGATAGACGTTCAGGTCGTCGATGTGGCGCCGGTTCGACTCGATCGCCGCGCGGGCCCCGGCGACCAGCTCGTGGACCCGGCTCCTCAGCCCCCCGACGGCGCTCATGCGCTCTGCCTGACGCGCTCGATGACGACCTCGACCGCAGCGACCTTGAAGCCCGTGAGGCGCTCGACCTCGTAGGCGACCTGCGACCGGACGGTCGATGCGACCTCGGCGAGATTCAGGCCGTGCGCGACGACGACGTGGACCTGAAGACGGAGGGCGCGCGCGTCCCCGTCGACGCTGATCCCCTCGCGGCGGAGGATGCGGCCGACCCGCGTGCCGGCCGAGAGACCGACGACCCCGTAGCACCCGAGCGTGCGCTCGGCGACGATCTCCGCCACCGCGTCACGCGAGATGGTGAGCCGGCCGTGCTCCAGGTCCAGGGTGAGGTCATCCGCCACGGGTGCGGATTAGACCCGAAACCGCGCTGCGAGGTTGCTAAACCGCCTTGACGACTTTGCCGCCCTTGAGGCAGCGCGTGCAGACGTAGGCGCGGGTCGGCGAGCCCTTGAGCAGGACGCGGACCCGTTGCAGGTTCGGATCGAAGCGGCGCTTGGTGGCGACCATCGAGTGCGAGCGGTGGTTGCCGAAGGACGGCTTCTTCCCACAGATTGCGCAGATCTTGCTCATGGCGGTCGGCAGTGTAGCGGTTGGGCGGTTACTGCTTCGCGCTGGCCCTGAGGCGGGCGAACAGATCGGCCATCTCGAGCGCCGAGCGAACTGCCTCGCCCGCCTTGTGGATCCGCTCCTCTGCCTGCTCGACGGTGTCCACGGTCAGGACACCGAATGCCACCGGAACGCCCGTCTCGATGCCGGCGAGCTGCAGTCCCGAAGCGCATTCCGAGGCCACGTAGTCGAAGTGCGGCGTGTCGCCCCGCACGATTGCGCCGAGGGCGACGATGCACGCATAGCGGCGCGTCTTCGCCAGTGCCATCGCCGCCAGCGGCAATTCGAACGCCCCGGGGACCGGCACGATCGTGATCGCGTCCACCGCGACGCCGGCGGCGCCGAGGGCGTCCAGCGCGCTCTGGAGCATCTGGTTCGTCACGGCGCCGTTGAACCGCGAGACGACGATGCCGACCGAGCGGCTCTTGCCGAGCGGCGTTCCTTCGAGCGCGATGTAACCGTCCGGCACGTCGATCTCGCCACGCACGTGCTCGACGCTCACGCCCTCCTGCGGCGCTTCCTCGATCACGACCGCGGACTGGGCGGCGGGCCAGCCCTCGAACGGGTCCTCGTCGTGCGGCGCATCGTCGACGACCGACTCCCCGCTCGGGTCGGTGTCCTCCCCGACGGCCGACTGCTCGACGGGCTGCTCTTCGACCGGAGAGACCGCGACGGGCGGCGCCGGCGTCTCGTCGAGCGGTGAGCCCGCGGGCGGGACTGGGGACTGGTCGTCGATCTCGCTCACTCGGCCTCCGGTTCGTATTCGAGGTTCTTCAGATCCTGGTGGTGCAGACGATGACCGAGCTTATCCCGCTTCGTCCGCAGGTAGCGCTGGTTCTCACTGTGGGGCTCGACCTCGATCGGCAGCTGCTCGACCACGGTGAGCCCGAAGCCGTCGATCCCGATCAGCTTCTTCGGGTTGTTGGTGAGAATGCGGATGGTCGTCAGGCCGAGGTCTGCAAGGATCTGGTTGCCGATCCCGTAGTCCCGGGCGTCGGCGGGGAAGCCGAGCTCGAGGTTCGCCTCGACGGTGTCGAGGCCCTGCTCCTGCAGCTCATAGGCGCGGAGCTTGTTCAACAGGCCGATGCCGCGACCCTCCTGGGCCATGTACAGCAGCACGCCGCTGCCGGTCTCTTCGATCTGCGCCAGCGCCTGCTCGAGCTGCTCGCCGCAGTCGCAGCGCAGCGAATGGAACACGTCGCCGGTGAGACACTCGGAGTGGACCCGGACCAGCACGTTCTGCGCTCCGTCGACGTCGCCCTTGACGAGCGCGACGTGGAGCTTCCCCGTCAGCTTCTCGCGAAAGGCGATCGCCGTGAACTCGCCGAACTCGGTCGGAAGCTGCACGGACGCGCCGCGCTCCACGAGCTTCTCATGGCGGCGCCGATACTCGACGAGATCCGCGACGGTGATCATCTTCAGGCCGTGTCGCTCGCAGTACGGCGCGAGATCGGGCACGCGGGCCATCGTCCCGTCGTCGTTCATGATCTCGCAGACGACGCCGGACGGGTCGAGCCCGGCGAGCCGGGCGAGGTCGACCGCCGCCTCGGTCTGGCCGATCCGCTCGAGCACCCCGCCCGGCTTCGCACGCAGCGGGAACACGTGCCCCGGCTGAACCAGGTCGTGCGGCGTCGAGTCCGAGTGGATCGCGACCTGGATCGTGCGGCTGCGGTCGGCGGCGGAGATCCCTGTCGTGACGCCTTCGCGCGCCTCGACGCTGACTGTGAACGCGGTGCCGAGCGGCGCCTCGTTGTTCTCGGTCATCGGTCGCAGGCCGAGATGGTCAGCCCGTTCCTCGGTGAGGCAGAGGCAGATCAGGCCGCGGGCGTGGGTCGCCATGAAGTTGATCGCCTCGGGCGTCGCGAACTGCGCCGCGATCGTCAGGTCGCCCTCGTTCTCGCGGTCGGGGTCGTCGACGACGACGACCATCCGGCCCTCGCGAATGTCCTCGATCGCCTCCTCGACCGTGGCGAACGGCGTGGTCACAGCCATGCCCGAACGTTAGCGGGGGAGCAGCCTCTCGACGTACTTCGCCAGCACGTCGGCCTCGAGATTCACAGGATCTTCAGGTTCGAGCACGCCCAATGTCGTCGCCGCCAGCGTATGAGGGATCAGCGCGACGGCGAACCCGCCGTCGTCCACCGCGGCGACGGTCAGGCTCGTGCCCTGCACGGCGATCGACCCCTTCTCGACCACGTAGCGGAGCAGCTCGGCCGGCGCGTCGAACCAGATCCGCTTCCCGTCTCCCTCGGGCTCCACGCTGCGAACGCTGCCGACGCCGTCCACATGTCCCTGGACGTAGTGCCCTCCCAGTGCCTCCCCCGCACGCAGCGCGGGCTCGAGGTTGACCCTCGAGCCGTGGTCGAGGGTTCCGAGCGTCGTGCGGTCGAGCGTCTCCGGGACGGCGTCGAACGACAACTCGGCCTTGCCGGCCGCGACGACGGTGAGGCAGACGCCGTCGATCGCGATCGAGTCGCCGAGCTCCGCGCCGGCGGCCGTGGCCGGAGCTTCGACCGTGAGGCGAACGCCATCCGACCCGCCGTCGAGGGAAACGACCGTGCCAACCTCGCGGATCAGCCCCGTGAACATGCACGAACCGTAAAGGTGTCTGACACCTCGGTGTCAGACACCAGGTTCGACGCGGATTGCAGGTGCCGAGCGAAAGGTCGCGAGTGCGGGCTCTGCCCGTGCTCGCTCACTTGCAGATGACACGTGTCGGAAGGGGGCTCGTGGGGGGGAACACGCATTAATCGCCGTAGACCAGCGTCTCGACGGTCTCGCGGACGAGCACTTCGAGCTGGGCGCGCTCGCCGGGGACGGCGGTCGAGAGCTCGGCGAGCAGCTCGTTGACCGCGTCGCGGCCGCTCGGCGCGAGCTCGTCTGTTCCGATCTCTTCCACCTTGCGGCGCAGCTCGTCGTTGCCCAGCTGGCGGGTCAGCCAGTGGCTCAGGTGCGTGACGATCTGGTCGTCGGCGCGCTGGGAGTCAGAGTTGATGGACATACGCCTCGAGGAGCACGTCGCCCCCGACCGGCTTCGCCGACAGATGCGACAGCGTGCGCGGTGAGGGTAGCGGAGCAACGAGGCGAGGGCCGTCGCCCGCGAGCGTCGGGGCAACGAAGACGAGCAGCTTGTCGACGAGGTCGGCCGCGAGAAACGCTGCGGCCAGCGTCGGGCCGCCTTCGAGGAGGAGCGACTGGACGCCTTCGCGGGCGAGGGCGCGCAGCTCGTCCGGGAGCGCGCCGCTGCGGACTTCGAGCTCGAGCTCGTCGGGCAGCGGCGCCTTCGAGAAGACGAGCCGGCGAGGTTGTCCCTTGGGCGTGTCGACGCCCCGCGCATCGAGCCGCGGCAGATCGGCACGGGCCGTCCCGCCACCGACGGCGACGGCGTCGACCTGTGCGCGCAGCTCGTGGACGAGGCGCCGACTCTCCTCGCCGCTCACCCAGCGCTTGCCCGGCAAGGTGACGCTGCCGTCGAGCGTCACCGCCGCCTTGTAGATCACGAACGGCCGGTCCAGCGACACCCAGGTGCGCCAGGCTTCGTTCAGGGTGCGTGCCTCCCACGAATCGGCACACTCGACGTCGACACCGGCCTCACGCAGGCGGCGCGCCCCACCCGCCGCCTCGGGGTTCGGATCAGCTGCCCCATAGACGACCCGCGCCACCCCGGCCGCGACGATCGCATCGACACACGGCGGTGTGGTCCCGTGATGGGCGCACGGCTCGAGCGTCACGTACAGCGTCGCGCCGCGTGCTCGCCAGCCCGCCTCGGCGAGCGCGACCACTTCTCCGTGGCGACCGGCGGCCTCGGTCGCACCGGTTCCGACGATCTCACCGTCCCGCACGAGCACCGCCCCGACCGTCGGCTTCGGATACGCCCGGTCATGCGCGCCGCGGGCGGCCTCGATCGCAGCCGCGAGGCTCACCCGAGCGAGTCGACGAGCTGTCGGTAGGCGCCGGCGGGATCGGCACGCCCGAAGATCGCGGTTGCGGCAACGAGCAAGGTCGCTCCGCATTCGTGGACCCGCGCGATGTTCTCGTCGCCGACACCGCCGTCGACCTGGATGGGAACGGTGCTCGGAAGCGCGGACCGCAGGCGGCGCACCCGGTCGTACGTGGCGTCCATGAACGCCTGCCCCGAGTAGCCCGGATGGATCCCCATGCAGAGCACGAGGTCGGCCTCGCCGCTCACGGCGGCGACGTCCTCCGGCTCGCTCTCGGGATTGAACGCGACACCGGCCTGCAGCCCCTGCGCACGCGCAGCGCGGATCGTCGCGGCGACGTCGTCGACGGCCTCGTAGTGAAACGTGACGCTGTCGCCGCCCGCGGCCGCGACGGGCTCGAAGTACTTGGCGGGGCGCTCGACCATCAGGTGCACGTCGATCGCGCCCCCGTGCCGGTGGATCAGCGGCGAGATCGATCGGAGGACGATCGGGCCCATCGTGATCGGCTCGACGAAGTGGCCGTCGCCGACGTCGAAATGAAAGACGCGGCATCCGGCGTTCAGAAGCTGCTCGACCTGCGCGCCGAGCTGCGCGAAGTCCGCACCGTAGAGCGACGGCTCGACTTCGACCGTCCGGATCCAATCTTGCCAGGGCACGGCTTCGCTGATCCTACGACTTCAACCGGGCGATGAAGAACCCGCTCGTCCGGTCGCGGTGCGGCAGCGTGAGCAGGAACTCGGGCCGGTTCGGGTGCGCGTACTGCGGCCACTCCGCGCCGAGCGGAAGCGGCTCGAGCCCGGATGCGTCGACGACCGCCTCGTTCTCGTCGGCGTTCAGCGTGCACACGGCATAGACGATCGTGCCGCCCGGCCGAACTCGTGCTGCCGCCGCTCGCAAGAGCTCGAGCTGAAGCTCCGGCAGCGGGCGGGCGCGCCACCGGAGGTCGGGCCGCCGTGCCAGCACGCCGAGGCCCGAGCACGGCGCGTCGACGAGCGCCCGGTCGAAGCCACTCTCGTCCAGCTCGCGGGCGTCGGCGGTGACGACCCTAACGTTCGCGCCGACGCTCTTCGCCATGGCCTTCGCACGCCCTGGATGAATCTCGACCGCTGTCACTGCGCCCGCGAGCATCATCGTCTTTCCGCCGGGCGCGGCGCAGAGATCCAGGATGCGCTCTCCCTCCTGCGAGCCGACGACGAGCGCCGCAAGCTGCGACGCGCGGCTCATCGGGCGCATGCGCTCGATCTCGACCCTCTCGACGACATACGCGCCCGGCACGTCGGTCGGCTCGCCGACGGGCTCGGCTGCCCGCACCTCGAGCTGCGGCGGCTCATTCTGTGCGCGCATCAACGCGAACGCGGTCTCGCGACCGAAGTCCCTCGTCCACGTCTCGGCGATCCAGTCGGGATACGACTGCTTCACGGGACCGTCCGGGAGCGATGCGACGAGGCCGCGCAGACCGCCGGCGAGCCTGCGCATGACGGCGTTGGTGAACGGCACGGCGCGCTCGAGCCGCGCGGCACGCACGAGCTCGACCGTGTCGTCGACGACCGCGTGCTCGGCCTGCTCGGTGAACGCAAGCTGGTAGGCGCCGAGTCGCAACGCTGCACGAACTGGCGGATCCAGTTTGCGCACGGGACGCTTGCCGAGCTGCTCGATCCCGAAGTCGAGGGTGCGCGCCATCTGCACCGTTCCGTACGCGAGGCGCTGCGCGAGAGCGCGGTCGCGTGCGTCGAGCCCTTCGACTGCCGAGGCAAGCGCCCGATCTGCGTAGGCCTCGTCCTCGAACACGCGGAGCACGACGTCGTACGCGGACTTGCGCGCCGGTGCGATCACCTCACGCCGCGCAGGAACTCGCCGTAGCTCATCGTGTTGCGTCCCTCGGGCTGGACGAGCTCCGGCACGAACGCCCCGTCGTCGAGCCGCGCGCGCCAGATCGTGATCCGACGCCCATGCAGCATCGTCCACGCGCCGATGTGCGGCGAGAGCGCACGCACGCGGCGCCACGCGTCGAGTGGGTCGTCGAGGTCGAGCTCGCGGTCCGCGGGCGTGATCTTCTCCGCGTACGTGGTACCGCTCTCCGACTGCGGAACGAACGTCGGCGACTCGAGCACGTTCGCGAGCAGACGCGCCGCGCTCTCGGCGGAGCGGTCGAACACGCCGCCGGCATCGAGGTCGCCGATCGGGAACGTCTCCTGGGCTGCGATCGGCCCGGCGTCGAGCGCCTCGACGGTCTCGTGAATCGTCACGCCCGTCTCCTCGTCCCCGGCGAGGATCGCGCGCTCGACCGGCGCGGCGCCGCGCCAGCGCGGGAGCAGCGACGGATGAACGTTCAGCCAGAGCGAGAGGGAGAGCAGTCCGGGCGGGATGTAGAGGCCGTACGCGCAGACGACGACGCGCTCGACCGCCGAAGGCAGCTCCGGCCGCTCAGGCTGATGCACCGGGACGCCGAGGCGGATCGCCGCCTCTTTCGCGGGCGGCGCGGCGAGCTTGCGGCCGCGACCGCGCGGCGCGTCCGGACGCGTGAGGAGCCAGGCGATCTCGTGGCTCTCGGCGAGGCGGGTGAGCACGTCGGCGCCGAGCGGCGCCGTCGCGGCGACGCCGATGCGCAGCCGGGCCACTACCGCAGGACGGCGCGGGGCCGCAGCGCCGAGAGCGCCTCTTTGCGGTGCTCGTCGTCGGTGCGGTCGATGATCAGCACACCGTCCAGGTGGTCGAGCTCGTGCTGCACGACGCGGGAGCCGTACTCGTCGAGGTCGAAACGCACGTCCTCCCCGTGAGCGTCCTTGCCCTCGATCGTCACCTTGACCGACCGCTCGACCGGGACGCGCACGCCCTGGAGGGAAAGACAGCCCTCCTCGTCGCTCGCGGTCTCATCGTCCCGCTCGACGACGACCGGGTTCACGATCACGCGTGGGCCCTCCTCGTCGGGCTCGAAGACGAAGAGCCGGCGCAGGACACCGACCTGGGTCGCGGCGAGCCCGACGCCCTGTGCCTCGTGCATCAGGGTCGTCATCCGGTCGACCAGCCTCCGCAGGTCGTCGTCGAAGTCGACGACTTCGTGCGCGACGAGCCTCAGGGCCGGGTCGCCGTACTGGCGGATCTGCCCGAGCGCGAAGCGGCGGCGGGCGTCGGCTTCCGCCTCGGCGCGTGCGTCGTCCGCTTCCTCGCCGTGGTCATGATCGTGGTCATGGTCATGGTCATGCTCGGGCTCGTGGTCGTGGTCGCTCACGGCGACGCAGTGTAGGGGAAGCGCTCGAGGATCCAGGCGGCATCGAGCGGTTCGCGCCGGTAGGAGCGGCCGCCGACCTTGACGTAGTCGCGCGTCCGGGGATCCATCGGGAGCCGGGCTTCGACCGGATACCAGCGGTTGTGGCGCTCGATCAGGTCGTTCACCTCGCTGAAGTTCCACCGCTCGGCGGTCTGCCGCCAGGCTGCCGGATCGCCGCCGTGCTCGGCGTAGGCCTCGGCGAGCAGACTCTCGTGGCGCTCGATCTCCTCGTCGATCCGCTTCAGCCGCTGCATGAACGGCAGCGGGCCGCCGAGCGCGGCGAAGTAGCGGTCGGCCTCGACGCGGAAGCGCCGGATGCGACGCGGCAGCCGCCGCCCGACGAGCGGGTTCAGGTCCTGCTCGGCCTCCAGCCTGCGGCGCTCGGCCTGCGACGGCGGCGTCACGTCGCGGATCCCCCACTCGCCGATGATGTCCTCGGGCCGCTGCTGCACCACACCGCCATGGTGCCGGACGGCCGCGCCCTCCCGAGACACCTCTGGGGTCAGACCCACGGCCGTGTCCGCGACGGGCGGTTCGCCGGCTTGGATCGTGGCTTTCGGGAGTTCGCGGGCACGGCTCGCCGGGCCGCACGGTGTCTTCCCGAGCCGCTCCCGAGGTCAGACCCCCGGCCGTGGCTTCCAGGAGCGTGTCTTCGACGGACTACAGGCTCTGCGGATCGACGTCGACGACGGCCGTCAGCTTCGCCCTGCGCATGTTGGGGGCCGCCGCAGCAAGCAGCCGTGCGGCCTGCGAGGCGATCCTCCGTGGCTGGGTCGTCTTCGCGACGAGTTGCGCCCGGTGCCTGCCGCGCAGGCGAAGCAGCGCCGCCGGCCCGAGCAGGTCGGCGCCGGTGATCCCCGCCTTCAACTCCTCGAGCGCGCGGCTGACCGGCTCGGGCTCGGGACCGGTGACGACGATTCGAACGAGGTGCGCGAACGGCGGGTAGCCGAGTTCCCGCCGCCGTTCGAGCTCCTCCGTCAGGAAGCGAGCAACGTCGTGTCGCGCCGCGTAGACGATCGGGCGTGCGTCGGGCTGGAACGACTGCACGAGCACCCGCCCGGGGGCATCGCGGCCGCTGCGCCCGGCGAGCTGTGTGATCAGCTGGAAGGTCCGCTCCTCCGCCCGAAAGTCGGGCAGCCCGAGCCCCGTGTCGGCGTCCACCACCGCCGCCAGCTCGACGCCGGCGAAGTGATGCCCCTTGGCCACCATCTGAGTGCCGAGGAGCACGGCTCCCTCGGCATCCCGGAACCGCGCGAGCGACTGGGCGAGCTGCTCGGGCTTGGCGGCCGCGTCGGCGTCGAGCCGGATCAGCTCGAGCTCGGGCACCTCCCGCTCGAGCTCCCGCTCGAGCCTCTGGGTCCCTGCGCCGAGGCGCGCGATGTCGGGCGAGCCGCACGCCTCGCACGTCGATGGCGCCTGCCGTTCGTAGCCGCAATGGTGGCAGCGAAGAGATGCGTCGCCGTGCAGCACGAGCGAGACGTCGCAGTTCGGGCACCGGATCGTCGTCCCACACGCCCGGCAGTGCAGGGCAGGCGCGACGCCCCGGCGGTTCAAGAGCAGGATCGCCTTGCCGCGATGCTCCACCACTCCGCGCAGCGCGCGCAGGAGCGGCGCCGAGAGCGGGTAGCCCGCCTCCCGTCTCAGGTCGACCACGGTCACCGGCGGCAGGTCGGCGCCGATCCGGCCGCCGAGCTCGAGATGCTCGAGCGCAGCCCAGCTCTCGGGGCGAGGAGTCGCCGACCCGAAGACCGCGACCGCGCCTTCGAGCGCCGCGCGCTTGGCCGCGACGGTACGCGCGTCGTAGCGTGGATCGGAATCCTGCTTGTAGGACGGGTCGTGCTCCTCGTCGACGACGATCAAGCCGAGATCGTGAATCGGCGCGAAGATCGCCGACCGGGCGCCGACCACGATCCGCGCCTCGCCGCTCATGATCCGCTCGCGCTCGTCGCGGCGCTCGGCATCGGTGAGCGCCGAATGGAGAATCGCGACGCGGTCGCCGAAGCGCGCCCGCACCCGACCCACGGTCTGCGGCGCGAGTGCGATCTCGGGCACGAGGACGATCGCACCGAGGCCGCGCTCGAGCATCACGGCGCACGCCTGGAGATACACCTCCGTCTTGCCGGAGCCGGTCGCGCCGTGGAGCAGGAAGTTGCCGGTGCCGCCGACGATCCGCTCGACGGCCGCGATCTGGGAGGAGGACAGCTGCAGCGGCTCCGCCTCACCGACGAGGCTCTGCCGCTCCGCCGGCGGTGCCTGCTCCTTGCGACGCTTGGGCGATTCGGGCGCGACCAGGGCAAGCGCCCGCGCCGGCGTCGAGCCGTAGTAGTCGGCGATCCAGAGCGCGAGCTCGACCAGCGTCGCCGGGACCCGCCCGATCACCGCCTCGACCGGCCGCGCGTCGACGCCGCGGGGCGGCCGATCGTGCAGCGACACGACGATCCCGCGCGAGCGGGAGCGCCCGAACGGCACCCGGACGATCGCGCCGACCTCGACGTCGTCGGCAACCTCGTACGTGAACTCCCGCGCCACTGCGCGCGCAGTGACGAGCGGATATACCGATGCGAACCGCACTACGCGGGCTGCTCTTCGGACCGGGCGGTCGCCCGCAGGCGCTTGAACGAGACCGTCCTGGCCATCAGCACGATCGCGATCAGGCCCAGCAGCACGTTGACCACGACGAGCGCGATGTTCATGCCGACGCTGAATGCCAGCAGCCGAGTGTGCGAGACGCCGCGGCCCCGAAAGACGAACTCGGTGAGGCCCTGCTTCGTCCCGGCGCCGCCGGGAGTCGCCGGGAAGAGCGTCGCCAGCGAGTCGACCACCTGTGTGAGCAGAGCGTTGTGGACGCTCGCAGTGACGCCGAACGCCATCAGGAAGAAGAAGAGCGACGCGATGCGGAGGACCCACGAGATCGTCTGCGGCAGGATCACGCCGATCAGCAGCCGGCGACGCTGACCGAGGATCGCGAAGCCCTGTCGCACACGGACCCGGAACTGGTCGTAGCGGCGCCGGGCCCAGATGAACCCGATGAGCATCGCGACGAGCACGACTGCGAGCGCGATCCCTGTCATCCGTTCATGGCGTAGGAAGAATTTCCAGTCGACGGTGGGGATGCGCGAGTAGAGCTCGTGTGTCGGCAGCACTCCGATCGCAACTGCCCAGATGATCAGCGCCCCGGCGGTGACGAAGTCGAAGAGCGTCTCGACGATCAGTGTGGGCGTGAGCGTCGCGTAGGTGGCGCCCGGCAGCCGGTGCTTGACCAGGTACATCTTCACGACGTCGCCGCCGCGCGCCGGAACGATCGAGTTGACGCCGACACCCGCCAGGTACGCGCCGAGCGCGGTCCGGTACCTCAGCCGGTCGGCGGGGTAGGCAGCGCGCACGATCGTGCACCAGGCGCCCGCACGGAGAAACAGCTTCGCGACGTGACAGGCGAGTGCGAGCCCGAGGAACTCCCAGCGCACCGCAGCGAGGTGCTGGAAGAACACGTCGACCGCATGCAGGAAGTGGCCCAAAGGAGGGCTTTACGCTAGATCAGGCCCCGGCGGCCACGAGCACCCAGTCCGTGCCGAAGCCGAGCAACAAGCCGAGGAGCAGCATCCACGCCACGAGCGTCGGCATCGCAAAGCGCCTGCAGACGTCGAAGAGCTGGATCACGACGTAGAGGATCGAGCCGCCCGCGATCGCGAAGAACACAACCTCGAGCGCCGGGCTGACCCACGCCTGGCCGATCAGGGTGCCGACGAACGTCGGGCCGCCGCCGATCAGGCCGAGCAGCGCAAGGAAGCCCCAGGTCGGGATCTCGGCCTCGCCGGACATCGGGCCGACGATGCCGAAGCCCTCGGTCGCGTTGTGGAGGCCGAAGCCGATGATCAGGACGAGCGCGAGCGAGAGCTCACCGGCGGCGGCCGACTGGCCGATGGCGAGGCCCTCTCCGAAGTTGTGGAGGCCGATCCCCGTCGCGATCAGGAGCGCGAGGCGGCGACCAGGCGTCAGCGTCTCGAACCACGAGCGGTGCTTGAACTCGTCGACGGCCGCCGCCCCAGGCCCGACGAGCGGCGTCGCGCGCTTCGCCTTCAGCCAGCTGTCGTAGTAGACGAGGCTCATCATCCCGGCGGTGACGCCGAGGCAGAAGAGCGCTCCATAGCCGACGAAGCCGGCCCAGCTATGCGCCTCGAGGTGTGCCTCGATCGGCGCCACTCCGTGCGACATCACGTCCCAGAAGAGGAACACGAGAATGCCGGTGGCGACCGCGCTGAGCGAGGCGCGCATCGCCGTGGAGGTCGAGCGCACACGTCCCATCGGCAAGCCGACGAAGATGGTGAGGCCGGCGATTGCGCCGAGGATGAGGGTCTGAGTCGTGCTCATGCAGACGTTGTAAGGGTCACCTTACAGGAGGTTCCCACACTACGATCAAGGGCGATGGCAGCCGGGCACGGAATCGACGAGTACCTGGAGACGATCTACTTCCTCGCGTTTCCGATCGGCGAGTACCGCCCGGCGACGACCGGCTCGCAGACGATCGCCGCCCGGGTCGCGGAGATGCTGGGCGTCTCGCGAGCCTCGGCCGGCGAGATGCTGAAGCGGCTGGAGGCCGAAGGACTCGTCGAGCGCGGAGAGCACAAGGAGGCAATCCTCACCCCGGCCGGCACCGCCCGGGCGCGCAAGGTCGTCCGCAAGCACCGGATCATCGAGCGGCTGCTGACGGACTTCATGGGCTACACGGCCGCCGAGGCGCACGTGCACGCAGACGAGCTCGGCGGCACGTTCACGGACGACATGGTCGAGCGGATCGAGGTGAAGCTCGGCCACCCGGACCGCTGTCCGCACGGTTGGCCGGTCGACCCGGATTTCGAGCAGGCGGAGAACCGCGAGCTGGAACCGCTCTCGTCCCTCGAGCCCGGCGCGCAGGCGACGATCGTCCGCCTCGCCGAGCACGACGGCGACCTGCTGCACTGGTTCTACGACGAAGGCATGATCCCGGGCGCGACGGTGGAGCTGCGCGCGGCCGAGCCGGCCGCAGGCCAGTTCCGGGTCGCGATCAACGGCAGCGAGAAGGCGATCGGCGAGAAGGCCGCCGCCGGCCTGTTCGTCAAGCGCGCCGCTCTCGTCAGCTAGATCAGCGACTCGCGACCCTGGTTCGCCTGCGGCGAATCAGGGTCGAGCAGCCTCGACAGCGAGACCGGCGGCCTCGCGAAGCACGGCGGCCTTGTCGGTGCGCTCCCACGAGAAGTCGTGGTCGTCGCGGCCGAAGTGGCCGTACGACGCCGTCTTCTGGTAGATCGGCCGGCGCAGGTCGAGGTCGCGCAGAATCGCAGCGGGGCGCAGATCGAAGTGCTCCTTCACGAGCGCCTCGATGCGCGACACCTCGACGTGCTCGGTGCCGAACGTCTCGACGAGGATCGAGAACGGATGCGCGACGCCGATGGCGTAGGCGACCTGGATCTGGCAGCGGTCGGCGAGCCCGGCCGCGACGACGTTCTTCGCGACGTACCGGGCCGCATACGCGGCCGACCGGTCGACCTTCGTGGGATCCTTGCCGGAGAACGCGCCGCCCCCGTGCGGCGCGGCGCCGCCGTAGGTGTCGACGATGATCTTCCGCCCGGTCAGGCCCGTGTCGCCCATCGGCCCGCCGATCACGAACTTGCCGGTCGGGTTGACGTAGAAGAACGCCGGATCGTCGAGGCTCTTCTCGTCATAGAGGTTCTTCGGCAGGGTCTGGTGCAGGACGTGCTCGATCAGGTCCGGCTTGATCATCGTCTCCGGGTCGAGCCCTTCGCGATGCTGCGTCGAGATCAGCACCCGCTCGATCTCCACCGGAGCCTGGCGGCCGGCCGAGTCCACCTCGTAGCGGATCGAGACCTGCGCCTTGCCGTCGGGACGAAGGTACGGCAGCACGTCGGCCCGTCTGACCTCGGCGAGCCGCTTCGTGATGCGGTGGGCGAGCATGATCGGCAGGGGCATCAGCTCGCGGGTCTCGTTGGACGCGTAGCCGAACATCATCCCCTGGTCACCCGCACCGACCTTGTCGAGCGGATCGTTGTCACTCGGGTCGTGCTGCAACTCGTACGCGTTGTCGACGCCCTGCGCGATGTCGGGCGACTGATCGTCCAGCGTCACGATCACGCCGCAGGTGTCTGCGTCGAACCCGTACTTGGCCCGGGTGTAGCCGATGTCCTTGACCGTCTCGCGGACGATGCGCGGGATGTCGATGTACTTCTCGGTCGTCATCTCTCCGGCGACGACCACGAGCCCGGTCGTGATCAGCGTCTCGCAGGCGACGCGGCTCAGCGGGTCGTTCGCGAGCGCAGCGTCGAGCACCGCGTCGGAGATCTGGTCGGCGATCTTGTCGGGGTGCCCTTCGGTGACCGACTCCGACGTGAAGAGGAAGCTGCGCTCCGCCATGGCCGCAAAGGGTAGCTATTCCTCGGTCGGGCGCCGCCCCATCAGTGAGCCGGCGAGCTCGTGCAGCGGCATCCCGTCGAGCACCGCGCACACGCCTTCGGTGATCGGCAGCTCGACACCGATTCGCCGTGACAGATCGCGCAACACCGGCGCCGTCGTCAGCCCCTCGACCACCTGCCCGATCTGCGCTCTGGCCTCGTCGGGTGTCGCCCCGCGGGCGATCAGCTCCCCGGCGCGGCGGTTGCGCCCGAGCGGGTGGAAGCACGTGACGATCAGGTCGCCCATGCCGGCGAGCCCGGAGAAGGTCTCCGGGTCCGCGCCGCACGCCTCACCGAGCCGCGCCATCTCGACCAGCCCGCGCGTGATCAACGCAGCCTTGCCGTTGTCGCCGAGGCCGAGACCGTCGACCGCGCCCGCTGCAAGCGCGATCACGTTCTTCGCAGCGCCGCAGAGCTCGACGCCGACCACGTCGCTGTTCACGTAGACGCGGAACGTGCCGGAGTTGATCGCTGCCTGCAGGCGCGCCGCGAGCTGCTCGTCCTCCGAGGCGATCACCGCTGCGCCCGGCAGGCCGGTCGCGATCTCCTCCGCCATGTTGGGGCCTGAGAGGACCGCAACGGGCCGATCTTCGACCACGGTCGAGAGGCGGTTCCCCGTTGCCGGGTCGAGTCCCTTGACGAGACTCAGTACCGGAGCTGCACCGCGCACATGTGCGAGCACCTCGCGGAAGGCGTGACTCGGCACCGCGATGACGACGAGGTCGGCCTCCTCGTACGGCGCGTCGTCCAGCGACGCCCGGGTGGCGGCGAAGACGTCGTGGGCTCGCTCGCGCAGCACACGGCCAAATGCGCGCCCCCACGCCCCGCCACCGACGACGACGACCCTCACGTGCGCTCGCGGAAGTCGACCACCACCGGAACGCCTTCGAGGTTGAACCGCTCGCGCAGTTGGTTCTCGACCCAGTAGGCGTAGTCGCGCGTGACGAGCCCAGGGTCGTTGACCGTGAACCGGAAGCGCGGCGGCCGCGTCGTGACCTGAGCGCCGTAGAGCAGGTTCAAACGGCGCACACCTTTGGACGGCGGCTGCCGCATCTCCTTCAGTTCTGCGATGAACCTGTTCAACTCCGCAGTCGGGACCCTGGAGACGTAGCGGTCGTACAGCTCCTCGACCTTCCCCAACAGGCGAGAGACGCCACGCCCCGTCAGGGACGAGATGGTGATGAAGTCCGGTCGCTGGCGGAGCCTGCGCGCGAGCTCCGGCCGGACGTCCTCGATCGTGATCTCCGAGATGTCCCACTTCGAGAGCACGATCAGCGTTGCGCAGTGGGCCTTGCGTGCGACCTCGACAGCGGTGATGTCACCTTCGACGATCCCCTCGCCCGCATCGATGAGGACGAGCGCGACATCGGCGCGCTCCGCGGCTTCGAGCGCACGCAGCTCGGAGTAGTACTCGATGCCCTGACGCTGCTTGCGCTTTCGGCGCAGGCCCGCCGTGTCGATCAGCTGGACCGTGCGGCCGTCGTGCTCGATCACCGTGTCGATCGTGTCGCGCGTCGTGCCCGGCACTTCCGAGACGATCGTGCGCTCCGAGCCGACGAGCTTGTTGTAGAGCGATGACTTACCGACATTCGGGCGGCCGAGAATGGCGACGCGAATCGCGTCCTTGCCTGCCGTCCGCGACGACTCGCCGGGAAGCAGGTCGAGGATCTCGTCGAGCAGGTCGCCGGTGTTCGACCCGTGCAGCGCCGAGATCGGGAACGGCTCGCCGAAGCCGAGCCGGTGGAACTCGAGGGCGAGGCTCTCCTGGGACGGGTCGTCGATCTTGTTGGCCAGCACGAGCACGTTCTTCTTCGCTTCGCGCAGGATCTGTGCGAGCTCCTCGTCGCCGGGCGTCACGCCCGCACGAGCGTCGACCACGAAGAGGACGAGGTCAGCCTCTTCGATCGCCGCGCGCGCCTGCAGCGCGATCTGCCGGGTGATCGGGCTCGGATCGACGATGTCGACGCCGCCGGTGTCGATCAGCAGGAAGCTGCGGCCGTTCCACTCGCACACGAGCTCCTTGCGGTCGCGCGTCGTGCCCTGCGTCTCGTGCACGACCGCCTGTCGCGTCGCCGTCAACCGATTGACGAGCGTCGACTTGCCGACGTTCGGGAACCCGACGATCGCAACGGTTCCCTCGAGCTTGACGGCGGTGCTGCTCACAGCGGTGGGACGACGCCGGCCGGACGTCCCTGGGCGTGAATCTCGGCGAGCCAGTCGAAGAGCACGTTGATGCGCCGCTCGATCTCGACCGTCGCCTCCTTGTAGCCACGGCCGCCCTTCGGCAGCCCCTCGAAGCGCAGCGGCGCGCCGAAGGCGATCGAGCAAGGCGCAAAGTCGCTGATCTTCCAGAACTGTGTGCCGTAGACCGCGATCGGGATCACCGGAACATCCTCCTGCAGCGCGACCATCGCGGCACCGGGCTGGGCGGTGCCCGGCCGCCCGGTCTTCTGGCGGGTTCCCTCGACGAACAGCCCCACCACTCCGCCCGTCCGCGCCGTCTCCCGCATCATCCGCACGGCGTCGCGGTCGGATGCGCCGCGACGGACGGCGATCGTGCCGTGCCAGCGCAAGAACCGGCCGAGCCCGGGATAGTGGGCGGCCTCGGCCTTCGCGACGAAGCTGACGTTACGCGGCGACAGCGCGCCGACGAGCGGCACGTCGATCCAGTGCATGTGGTTGGCGGCATAGACGAGCCCGCCGGTCGCAGGCACGCGGTCACGCCCGTAGGCCCGTGCGCGCGTCACCGCACGCGCCGGCCAGCCCATGTAGCGGCGCCCGAGGCCCCAGGCGATGTCCTCGGTCGTCACTGCGGGGCCGGCGAGCGAACCCGGATCAGCTCTTCGATCCGCGTCACGACGTCGTCCACTTCGAGCTCCGTCGTGTCGATCAGCACCGCGTCGTCGGCGGGCTGCATGCGCACCCTGTCGGACTCGTCGCGTGTGCGCAGGTCGGTCGCGAGCGCATCCGCGCCGATGTCGGGTCGTTCGGCCTGGCGGCGGGCGGCGCGGATCTCCGGGTTGGCGTGGAGGTACACCTTGACCTCGGCGTCGGGTGCGACGACGGTGCCGATGTCGCGCCCCTCGATCACGACGTTCCCCTGATGCCCCAGCTCGCGCTGCCGTTCGCGCATCACCTCGCGCACGCCGTGGTGGCGGGCGACGACCGGCACCATGCGATCGATCCGCGAATGCCTGATCGCCGAGGTGACGTCGGTGTTGGCGATGAAGACGCGACCGATGTCGTCGAACGTGACCGGGTTCTTCCGCGCGAGCTCTCCGAGCACGTCGCTCTCGCCGAGCGGGAGCCCCTCGCGCATGGCGAGCCACGTCAGGGCGCGGTACATCGCACCCGTGTCGAGGTAGCGGAAGTCCAGCCGCTCCGCCAGTCGGCGGGCAACCGTGCTCTTGCCGGCACCTGCCGGTCCATCGATCGCGACGATCATGGCTGTTTCGTCCCTTGGACGAAGCGGCTAGACGGATCAGGTGCGAGGCGGATTCTCATTGCTCTTGACTAGACCAGATCGCTCGCCCGGCGAGTGATCTGGTCCAGGAGGTCGAAGAAGCCGGGGAAGGATATCGCCACCGTCTCGGCGCCCTGCACCTCGACACCGGTCCGGCTCGCCAGGCCCGCGACAGCCCCGAGCATGGCGATGCGGTGATCGCCGCGCGCATCGACCTTCCCGCCCTTCGGCCTGGCCGGAACGCCCGTGACCGAGAAGCCCTCGGCGTGCCCTTCGATGCGGCCGCCGACCGCGCGGAGAGCATCGACGACGGCCTCGATCCGGTCCGTCTCCTTGTGGCGCAGCTCACCGGCGCCGTAGACCCAGCTCTCGCCGCGCGCCTGCGAGGCGAGCAGCGCGAAGAGCGGTAGCTCGTCGACCAGCAGCGGCACCTCGTGGGAGTGAATCGTCGTGGCGGTCAGCTCGGCCGCGCGCACCTCGAGGTCGCCGACCTGCTCCGCGCCGATCCGCCGCCGCTGGAGGATCCCGACACGGCCGCCCATCCGCTCGAGCACGTCGAGCAGCCCCGTGCGGCGCGGGTTGAGGCTGACGTCGTGGATCGTGATCCTCGACTCCGGCAGCAACGTCGCTGCGGCGATGAACGGCGCCGCCGAGGAGAAGTCTCCCGGCACGTCGACCGCGGCGAGGCGCAGCCGCTCGGGCGGATCGACACTGACCGAGCTCGGCCGGACGGTCACGCGAGCACCCGCGTCCTGCAGCATCAGCTCGGTGTGGTCGCGCGTCGGAGCCGGCTCGATCACCGTCGTCCGGCCGGCTGCGCCGAGCCCCGCCAGCAGGACGGCCGACTTCACCTGTGCGCTCGCCACCGGCAGCTCGTAGTCGATCGCTGCGAGCGGCGCGCCGGTGATCGTCAGCGGCAGATGCCCATCGGTCGTCTCGATCTGGGCACCCATGCGCCGCAGCGGCTCGGCCACCCGCTCCATCGGCCGCGCCGACAACGACTCGTCGCCGGTCAGCGTGAAGCTTCCGCTCTGGAACGCGAGCAGCCCGACGATGAGGCGCGCCAGCGTCCCGGCGTTGCCGCAGTCGATCGTCGCCGGCCTGAGGCCGTGGAGGCCGACGCCGTGCACCGTCAGCTGTTCGCCGTCGTCGTCGACCTGCACCCCGAGGGCGCGGACCGCTGCGAGCGTCGAGGACGTGTCGCCGGAGCGACCGAACCCGCGCACGACAGTCTCACCGTCGGAGATCGCGCCGAGCAGGAGCGACCGGTGCGAGATCGACTTGTCGCCGGGGACCGCGAAGTGGCCGTCGAGCGAGACCGCCGGCTCAATCCGCATCGATCACCGCCGAGACGACCACGCTGTACCCCTGCGACTCGAGCAGCGTGGCCGCACGCTGCGCCTCCCCTTCGCCCTCGACGAGCAGCGTCAGTGTTCCTCCGCGCTCGGGAGACATGTGATGCAGCTCGAAGTCCTCGATGTTGATCCGCTCCGCGCCGAGGGCCTGCGTGATCCCGGCCAGGACACCGGGACGGTCGGGGACATGCACGCGGAGGCGCTGCAGCGAGCCCGGATCGGGATACTCGCGTTCGAGCATGCGACGGCGGTTGCCCGACGCCTCGCCGATCCAGCGCGCGAGGAAGCCGGCATCGCCCTGCTCGAGCGCGCCTTCGACCTGCTCGATCAGGCGCCTGTGCTCGGCGAGCGCACCGCGGATCGCGCCCGCGTTGTCGAGGAAGATGTCCACCCAGATCCGTGGGTTCGCCCCGGCGATGCGGGTCATGTCGCGCAGCGAGCCGCCTGCGTGCGCGAGCGGCTCGTGGCCGTCGACGCGCGAGGCGCCGGTCTGGTTCGCGACGATGTTCGCGAGCACGTGCGGCACATGGCTCGTCATCGCGACGAGCCGGTCGTGCGCGTCGGCGTCGATCGCCACGGGAGTCGCGCCGAGGTCCGAGACGAAGCCGTGGACGAGTCGGTGTCGCGCCGGGTCGGTGTGGGCCACCGGCGTGAGGAACCAGGTCGCTCCCTCGAAGAGACCTGCGGTTGCGTTCTCCGCACCCCGGGTTTCGGAGCCGCAGATCGGATGACCGCCGACGAAGCGCGGCGAGCCCTCGGCGGCCCGCACGACCGATGCCTTCGTCGAGCCGACGTCGGTCACGGTCGCCTCGCTGCTCGCGGCGAGCACGGTCGCGACCATCGCCGGCAGCTGCGCGATCGGAGCCGCGACGACAGCGAGCTCCACGCCGTCGACCGCGTCCTCGAGGCTTTCGGCCGGCCGTACGGCGCCGCGCGCGACCGCGGCCGCGAGCGCCTCGGGATCCGTGTCCCAGCCGACGACGTCGTCGCCTCGCCGCTGTGCGGCGAGCGCCAGAGAGGCGCCCATGAGCCCGGTGCCGACGATTGCAATCCTCATGTCCGCCTCATTGAACCTGGTTCGGCGGCTTCCCTGAATCTGATTCGGCGCAGCCGAACCAGATTCACGAGTTTCGCCCCGGGACCGGCAACTCGGGAATCTGGTTCGCTTCGCGAATCAGATTCCGGCAGCCGATCAACGTGGGGCGCGCATCAGCTCGGCCAGGCGGAACGCGAGGTCGAGGGACTGGCGGGCGTTCAGGCGCGGGTCGAGCAGGGTCTCGTAGCGCGAGGCCAGGTGCTCCTCGAGCACGTCGTCCGCACCGCCGAGGCATTCCGTCACGTCCTCACCGGTGAACTCGAGGTGCACGCCGCCGGGCCAGACGCCGACCTCCCAGCACGCGTTGAAGAAGCCGTCGAGCTCGGCCATGATCGCGTCGAAGCGCCGTGTCTTGACGCCGCTCGCCGTGCGGATCCCGTTTCCGTGCATCGGATCGGACGCCCAGAGGATCGGATGCCCCTCGTCCCGCACGGCGCGGAGCAGCGGCGGCAGCAGCTCGCGCACGTGCTCGGCGCCCATCCGCGCGTAGTACGTCAGGCGTCCCGGGGTCCGCAGTGGGTTGAGCCGCTCCGCGAGCTCGACCACCTCGGCCGGAGTTGCGGTCGGGCCGATCTTGACGCCGATCGGGTTGTGCACGCCCGAGAAGAACTCGACGTGTGCGCCGTCGGGCTGGCGTGTGCGCTCGCCGATCCAGAGCAGGTGCGCAGAGCAGTCGTACCAGTCGCCGGTCAACGAGTCCTTGCGCGTCAACCCTTCTTCGTAGTCGAGCAGCAGGCCCTCATGACTCGTGAAGACGTCGACCTCGTGCAGCCGCCGCTCGCTCGTCAGGTCGATGCCGCACGCGGCCATGAACGCGAGCGCGCGCTCGATCTCGCCGGCCAGCTGGTCGTAGCGACGTCCCTCCGGCGAGGTCGAGACGAAGTCCTTGTTCCAGAGATGCACCTGCGTCAGGTCGGCGTAACCGCCCTTCGTGAACGCGCGCAAGAGATTGAGCGTGGACGCCGACTGGTTGTAACCCTCGACCATCCGTCGAGGGTCGGGCACGCGCGCCGCAGCCGTGCGGGCATCGTCGTGGACCATGTGGCCGCGGAAGCTCGGGATCTCCTCGTCGCCGACCCGCTCGAAGGGCTCGGAGCGCGGCTTTGTGAACTGGCCGGCGATGCGGCCGACCTTCACGACCGGCAGCGTCGCGCCGTAGGTGAGGACGGCCGACATCTGCAGCATGATCTTCAGCTTCTCCCGGATCCGCATCGTCGAGAGCTCGGTGAACGACTCGACGCAGTCGCCTGCCTGGAGCAGGAACGCCCGCCCTTCGATCACCTTGGCGAGGTTGTCGCGGAGGGCCCGCGCCTCGCCGGCGAAGACGAGCGGCGGATTCGCCTTCAACCGCTCGACGGCGGCGTCGGCCGCGGTCCGGTCCGGCCACTCGGGCTGCTGGAGCGCAGTCAGCTCCCGCCAGGAGCGCGGCGACCAGGTCGAGGGCGTTACGGTCATGGAGCCCAGTGTAGTTGCCGTTTTCGTCTATTCTGCGGGCGTGATCTTCGCCTCCCGGATCGGCTGGTCATGGCGCCGCGGGCGAGGCGGAGGCCTGCGCTAGAGCCGCCTCGTCCGCTGAAACGACCCGGCGCGACCACGACCCACGAGAGGTGACTTCAATGCGCGTCTTCTCCGGCATCCAACCAACGGGCGCCAAGCACATCGGCAACTACATCGGCGGCATGCGCCAGTACGTCGCGACGCAGGAAGAGGGCGACGCGTTCTTCTGCATCGTCGACCTGCACTCGGTCACCGTCGAGTACGACCCGCGCGACCTGCGCGACCGGACGCTCGACCTTGCGGCACTCCTGTACGCCGTCGGCCTCGACCCGGACCGCTGCACGCTCTTCCTGCAGAGTCACGTGACCGCGCATCCCGAAGCGGCGTGGCTGCTGTCGGCCGTCACCGGGTTCGGGCAACTCGGCCGAATGACCCAGTTCAAGGAGAAGGGCGAGGGCAAGGAGTTCGTCTCGGCCGGCCTCTTCACCTACCCGGTGCTGATGGCGGGCGACATCCTGCTCTACCAGACCGACATCGTCCCGGTCGGCGACGACCAGCGGCAGCACGTCGAGCTCGCGCGCGACGTCGCGCAGCGCTTCAACGCGCGCTTCGGCGAGACGTTCAAGGTCCCGCGCGGCGTCTTCCCGACCGTCGGCGCGCGGATCATGGACCTGCAGGAGCCGTCGAACAAGATGTCGACGACCGGCGGCACCACGCAGGGCACCGTGCTCGTGCTCGACGAGCCGGACGTGATCCGCAAGAAGTTCAAGACCGCGGTCACCGATTCCGGTCGCGAGGTCCGCTATGCCCCTGACGAGAAGCCGGGTGTCTCGAACCTGATCGAGATCCTCTCCGTCACGACCGGCCGCCCGATCCCGGAGGTCGAGCGCGCCTACGAGGGCAAGGGCTACGGCGATCTGAAAGGAGACGTCGGCGAGGCGGTCGTCCAGCTGTTCGCGCCGATGCAGGCGACGTACAAGGAGCTCCGCGCCGACGAGGGCGAATTGCGCAGGCTGTTGCGGGTGGGTGCAGAAAAGGCGCGCGCAACCTCCGCGCCGACGCTCGAGCGAATGTACGAGCAAATGGGATTCGTCCGGCCGTAGCTCTGCCGGAGACGTCGAGTCGGCGACTCACCACCCTGTTACGGAAACGAACGGCCCGGGAAACCCCTGTGACGAGAGTGCCGACATAACGTCGGCGGACGTCACTCAACAGCAGGGGGGATAACTCATGCAGCACCCCGTTCGTCTTGCGGCGATCATCGCCGCTCTCGTCGCCGTTTGCGCAGTCGCTGCGTTCGCCACGGGTGCAGGCACCCGCTCGAACGCCGCTGCAGCAACCTCCGGGCCGTGCCAGCTGGGGAACAAGGACGGTCAGATCAAGCACGTGATCTATCTGCAGTTCGACAACACGCACTTTCGCCGAGACGTGGCAAACGTCCCGTCAGACCTCGAGCAGATGCCGCACCTGCTCAACTTCCTCAAGGGCAACGGGACCCTCGCCACGAACGACCACACGATCCTGATCTCGCATACGGCCGGAGGCATCCTGTCATCGCTGACGGGCCTCTACCCGGACCGCAACGGGCAGACGGTCTCGAACTCCTACGACTACTTCAAATCGACCGGCGCGCCGCAGTTCACCTCGTCCTTCAAGTACTGGACGAACACCGCCGACGGGACGAACGACTCGTTGCCGAACATGGTCGGTGACGGCGGCCAGACCGCCCCGGCTCCGTGGCTCACCTACACCGCGGCGGGCTGCAACGTCGGCGGCGTCTCGGCTGCGAACATCGAGCTCGAGAACAACTCGATCGCGGCCGGCGGCGACATCGCCACCGTGTACGGTCCGACCTCGCCCGAGGCGGCGGAGCCCGCGCAGCAGCGCACGACCGACTTCGTCGGTATCGCAATCCACTGCGCTCAGGGCGCAAGCCTGTGTACCTCGACGAACGCGAAGCCGGACAACTCGACCACGATCCCCGGCTCGGACAACGGTTACAAGGCGCTGTTCGGAGCCAAGTACGTCAATCCGGCCATCACGGGCGGCCAGCCGTGCGTCAAGGCGACGGATGGCAGCAACATCACCGACGCGAATGGCAACTGCGGCTTCCCCGGCTTCGACGGCGCGTTTGCCAAGAACACGCTGGGCGAGGTTGCGCAGATGCAGGAGAACGGCGTTCCGGTGACATTCGCCTACATCTCGGACGCGCACGACAACCACGCTGCAAGCTCGGGCAGCGACTCGTTCGTCAGCAGTGCACGCGGACCCGGGGAAGCCGACTACCAGGCGCAGTTGAAGGCGTATGACGATGCGTTCGCAGCGTTCTTCCAGAATCTCTCCGCGCACGGCATCGACAAGTCGAACACGCTGTTCGTCGTCACGGTCGACGAGGGCGACCACTTCGCAGGTGGGACGGGCACGCCCGATCCGAACAATCCCGGCGCGCTCGTCTACAACCACACGCAGTGCCTGACGCCGACCTCCTGCCCGTCGAACCAGATCGGCGAGGTCAATGTGAACATCAACGCGGCACTGCCCGCGGGCGAGCCGCCGTTCGACATCCACTTTGACGACGCTCCGACGTTCTACGTCAACGGACAGCCGGAGCGGACGAATGCAGCGCTGCGCAAGCTCGAACAGGACGCAGGTGCTGCATCTCTGCCCGATCCATATGCGAGCGGCGCCCAGACCCCGATCGCGCAGCGCCTCGCCGACACGGTCGAGGAGAGCACGCTCCACATGGTCAACTCCGACCCGAAGCGGACACCGTCGTTCACGATGTTCGGCAATCCCGACTTCTTCTTCCAGATCGGCAACGTGTGCAAGGGCCCGTCGCCAGATCCGGGCGTGCCTGAATGCGTCAACCCGGGGTTCGCATGGAACCACGGCGACTCACAGGACGAGATCGGCAACACGTGGTTCGGCATGGTCGGCCCGGGCGTCGCCCGTAACGGGGTCGACAGCAAGACGTGGACCGACCACGTCGATCTCCGGCCGACGATCAACGCACTGCTCGGCCTGCAGGACAACTACCTGGACGACGGCCGAGTCGTGACACAGGTTCTCGACAACCACGCGGTGCCGCGTGCGCTCCTTGCCGTGCATCTCTCCGAGGATCTCGGTGCTGCGTACAAGCAGATCAACGCACCGTTCGGTCAGTTTGCGACCGACACGCTCACCGCGTCGACGGCCGCGCTCAAGACGAGCGACGCGTTGAAGTACGACGCGATCGAGGCGTCGATCGCGAGCCTGACGCTGCAGAGAAACGCGCTGGCCGGGGCAATCCGGCAGGCGCTGAACGACGCCGCGTCCGGCGGGCCGGACCTCGATCAGAACCAGACCAAGAGCTGGATCACGCAAGCGAAAAGCCTGCTCGACCAGGCTCACGCGCTCGCGGTCGCAAACCCGGCGTCGTAGCCGACTCCGGGGTGCTTCCTTCCGGGGCTCGCGCCCGGCCATGTGGCCGGGCTCGAGCCCCGCCGCGCCGGCGGCGCGAACACACGTCGTTTGGCGACGGGACGCGTCTCGGAAGGCCGGGCGCGATTTGGGGCTCCGCCCCGGATTCCCCCGGGCTGTGGATAGTTTGTGACACTTTCGTAACGTCGTTTGGAGCCGCCGTGGTCGTGGAGCCGCCGTGGTCGGCTCGACTAGACAGTGTGCGTCGTGGCGCGGCGCAGCGACTCGACCTCTGCCGGCTCGAGCTCGCGCCACCCGCCGGGCTCGAGGCCCGCGAGCGTCAACGGCCCGTAGCGGCTCCGGTGCAGTGAGCGCACGCGATGGCCGATCGCCTCGAACATCCGCTTGACCTGGCGGTTGCGCCCCTCGTGGATCGTCAGCTCGATCCGCGCACCGTCGAGGCGGCGCACCTCCGCCGGCCTCGACGGCCCGTCGTCGAGCTCGACGCCGTTGCGCAGCCGATCGAGGTCGACGGCGCTCGGCTGGGTCCAGGTCTCCACCTCGTAGACCTTGTCGACCTCGTACCTCGGATGTGCGAGCCGGTGAGAGAGCTCACCGTCGTTCGTCAGGAGGAGCGCTCCTGTCGTGTCCGCGTCGAGGCGGCCGACCGGTACGACCCGCGACGGATGCCCGACGAGGTCGAGCACCGTTCGCCGGCCTTGAGGGTCGCTTGCCGTCGTGACGGCACCGACCGGCTTGTACAGGAGGACGTACGCCAGAGGTTGCTTCGCGAGCGGCCGGCCGTCGAGGCTGACCTCGTCCGTCGCCTGCACGAACGTGTTCAGCTGTCCCACCTCGCCGTTCACGGTCACGCGGCCGTCCTTGATCAGCTCGTCCGCCTTGCGGCGCGAGGCGACTCCGGCGCGTGCGAGCCAGGCGTTGAGGCGCATGGCGCATTGAATCGGATTCGCCGGAACGGGCGCCGACGGGCAGGCTTCGACGAACCGCCTGGACGTTCGCAGAGCGCCTGTTCTAGTAGAGCGCGCTCGCGAGGCGGCGGCGGTACCGGACCGTGAGCGGATGCTCCGGTCCCAGCTCGCCGAACAGCGCGACCATCAGCCGGCGCGTGCCGTCGGGGTCGGCGTCGACGTGACCGAGCAGCAGCTCGAACGCCTGCTCGTAGTCACCGGCGGCGAGCGCCGCCTGGACCTCCGGATCGTCGACCGAGTCGGCGACCGGCGGCTTCGTCAGCTCCTCGAGGAACGCCTCGACCGCGGCGCGGGGCAGCGCGCCCACGAACTCCGCGACGACATGGCCGTTCCGGAAGGCCTTCACCGCCGGGATCCCGCGGATGCCGTACTCGTTCGAGAGCTGCGGGTTCGCGTCGACGTCGATCTTGGCGACGGTCACGCCCTTCGCCGCGGCGGCTTCCTCGAGCACCGGGCCGAGTGCCTTGCACGGCCCGCACCACTCCGCCCAGAAATCGACGACGACGGGCCCGTCCGCCGACGCGGCGATCACGTCGGCCTCGAAGGTCTTCTCCGTCACGTCCACGGGGCCACGGTAGCGCGCGGTTCGCAGCTCGCGAATCTGGTTCCGCTGCGCGGAATCGGATTCGGTCTTACGCCGGGCGCTTCTCGGCGACCGCTTCGAGCCGCTCGCGGATCTCGGTCACGTCCGCGCCCAGATCGTCGACGCGCGGGAGCGCGGCGAGCGATTCGAGCCCGAAGATGCGCTCGAAGAGCGGCGTCGTGCGGTACCGGATCGCGCCGAACTCGTTCTCGCGGCCGCTCTCGCCGATCAGCCCGCGCTCGGCGAGGCCGGCGACGACGCCGTCGACGTTGACACCACGGATGCGCGCGATCTCAGGGCGGCTGAGCGGCCCGAGGTACGCGACGATCGCGAGCGTCTCGAGCGCGGCCTGG
Source organism: uncultured Thermoleophilia bacterium (assembly GCA_963821575.1). Lineage (GTDB taxonomy): Bacteria > Actinomycetota > Thermoleophilia > Gaiellales > Gaiellaceae > PALSA-600. The sequence continues at coordinate 629,437 of CAWGEJ010000006.1, read as the reverse complement.
GACAGGCCTTTCTCGGTCGGCTTCTCGAAGAGGCGCGAACAGGCCTCCGACGCGGCAGCGGAGGCGCGAAACGCCCAGCCGCCGGCGACGTGCTCGAGGACGATCCCGCTCGTCTCCTCGGAATAGCGCTCGGCCAGCAGCTCCAGTGCTTCCCCCACCTGCTCGACGTCGGCCTCGGCGGCGGCGGCGATCTCCTGCTCGGGCAGCGGCTGCGAAGCCACGACGAGCAGCGCCTCGACGACCCTCGCCAGCTCGGCGGCCGGCGTGGCCTGGGTGGTGATCAGGCGGAGTGGGCTGTCCACGAGAGACTCCTTTCAGCGTCGGCACGTGAAATCCTTATCGGCGCGAACGGCGCGGCCTGCGCGATCGCGATCTCGTTCTGCTTGCGCAGCTCGAGCAGGGCGAGGAATGCGACCGCGACCTCGACTCGCGAGAGGCCGTGGACCTCCTGGTCGAAGTCGAAGCGGGAGCGGCGCCGCAGGAGCGAGCGCCAGCGGTCGAGGAACTGCGAAACAGGTGGGAAGCGCAGCGCCATGTGCGCGGTGGACGGAGCCGGCGGCTCGATCGAGAGCACGCGCAGAGCCGCGGCCAGCGTCTCGGGGCTTTGCGGCGCTAGCTTGCGCTCGGGCCGCGGAGCGAGCGGCGCCGGGCCGAGGCGGAAGTAGAGATCGCGCCGCTCCTCGAGCCGGCCGCGCAGGAACTGCGCGGCCTCCTTGGCGCGCCGGTACTCCGCGAGCCGCCGCGCGAGCTCCTCGGCGGCCTCTTCGGGCTCGAGCTCGGCGAGCTCGGCCTCCTCGTCCGGGAACATCGCGCGCGCCTTCAGCTCGAGCAGCGCCGAGATGAGCACGAGGAACTCGCCGCACGCGTCGAGATCGAGCTCGCCCCGCTCTGCGAGATGCTCGACGAACGCGATCACGATCTCCGCGAGGTCGACCTCCTGGAGCGGCAGCTCCTCGCGCAGGACAAGTGAGAGCAGAAGATCGAACGGCCCCTCGAACGCATCGAGGTCCAGCTCGAGCTCACGGACGGCTACCGGCGGCACCGGCCCAGGCTAGCGGCCGTGGCGGACGCGGCCCTTGGGGATGGCCATCGCCGGGCGGTGCTCGGCCACCTCCTTCGGCTTGCGGCGCCGCCGCGGTGCGGGCGGCCCGCCGAACTGGTGCAGGATGAAGTAGGTCGTCGCTGCGACGAAGAGGATGATCGAGACCCAGGCGTTCAGGCGCAGGCCCGCGATGTGGTGCGCGGGATCGACACGGAGGAGCTCCTCGAAGAAGCGCCCGAAGCAGTACCAGGCCACGTAGAGGGAGAAGAGCGCGGGCGGCCGGATCGTCCAGCGTTTCGAGACGTAGAGGAGCATGCCGACACCGACGAAGTCCCAGATCAGCTCGTAGAGGAAGGTCGGATGGAACGTGGCGCGGTCGAGGTACTGCACCGGCCTGTGCGCGAGCGAGATCTCGAGCCCCCACGGGAGCTTGGTGGGCTTGCCGTAGAGCTCCTGGTTCCACCAGTTGCCGAGCCGGCCGATCCCCTGCGCGAGCAGCAGGCCCGGGGCGGCCGCGTCGAGGAACTTCGCGACGTCGCAGCCGGCGCGGCGCACGACGACGGCGCCCGCGAGGGCGCCGAGCAGGATGCCGCCCCAGATGCCGAGGCCGCCCTTCCACACCTCGAAGACCCCCTGCCACTTCGGCGTCGGCACCTCGCTCCACGAGGTGAGGTCGTGGTAGGCACGGGCCCCGATCACGCCGAAGGTGACGCCCCAGACCGCGACGCGCGTGACGAGGTCCCACTCGCCGCCCATCGCCTTCCAGCGGTGCCCGGTCAGCCAGACGCAGGCGAGGATCGCGACGAGCAGCGTGAGCCCGTACATGTGCAGCTGCAGCGGGCCGAGCTGCACGACGCCTGTGTGCGGCGAGGGGATGAAGAAGAGCACGGGCTGACGCTATCGAACCTGCTTCGGCGGGAGCCGAAACGGGTTCGCGTGCTCGTTGACGCCCCTAGAGCAGGATCGACGCGGCCAGCTCGGGCGTGCAGCCCCGCTGGAGCAGTTCGGCCGCCTGGTGCAGGTCGATGTCGGAGCGGATCGCGAGCTCCGCGGCGATGTGCGCCGGGTAGCCGGCCCGCTCGAGCTCCGACGAGCGCCAGTGCTCGACGAGTTCCTGTTCGGTCAGGGCTAGATTGGTTTCCGCAGTAGGCATCTTGTTCGTTTTCTCCCCTCCTCCTTCGGTACAACGAACGCGATGGTTCTCCCCAGACCGGGGGATATCGAGAATTAACGGAATCCGAACGCTCGTCACTTTTCTTCTACCACGGCACGGCGACGGGATCCTCGTCCTGTCGGGGTGGAAGGGACCAGACTTTTGTTCCGTACCTAGCCTTCATCTCCGGCCTGTGGGGCACTGAGCCACTCCGTGAGGGGAACGCAGACGCAGGCTCCCGAGCCAAGCTGGTAATAAATACGAGGTGGTGGTCTCTCGGCGCGGATCGTGGTAGCGGCTGACGCTCCCGGGGGAGGTTCGAGGAACCTCGTTCTGGCGGCGATGATCGTCGCGGTGTCGATGACGTTCATCGACCAGACGATCGTCGCGATCGCCGCTCCGCAGATCCAGGGAGAGCTCGGGCTGACGAGTACGGGCGTGCAGTGGGCGATCAATGCGTATCTGCTTTCTCTCGCTGCGCTCTTCGCGTTCGGGGGTCGGTTGGCCGACACGAAGGGGCACAAGAGGATGACCGTGCTCGGCGTGGTTGTCTTCGCGGCGGCATCGGCGATGTGCGGTCTCACCCCGAAAGGGAGCCTGGCTGAGGCCTGGCTCGTCTCCTTCCGGGCCGTTCAGGGCGCCGGCGGGGCGATCATGTTCCCCGCTGCGCTCGCGATCGTCGTGCAGACATTCGACCTGCACAAGCGCGGGAGAGCGTTGGCCGTCTTCTTCGGCATCGCGGGTGGCCTGACCGCGGTCGGCCCGGTCTTTGGCGGCTTCCTCACGCAGTGGACCTGGCGGGCGATCTTCTGGGTCAACGTTCCGGTCGCGATCGTCGCGCTGGTGTTGATCGCGATCGCAAAGCCGCAGACCGTCTATCGAGCGGCCCGCATGGACTATCGGGGACTCGCCATCATCATCGGCGGGGTCGGCTTGAGTGTGTTCGGGTTCCAGCAGGCCTCGCTGTGGGGCTGGGACAGTCCGGGCGTTTGGCTTTGCATTGCTGCCGGGCTCATGCTCTTGGTTGTCTTCTACTTCGTCGAGGCACGCACGACCTCCCCGCTGATCCAGGTCCATATCTTCCGCATTCGCCCCTTCCGAGTGGAGAACCTCGTCCTCGGCATCTCCATGCTCGCATTCATCCCGGTCTTCTTCTTCGCGAGTGAGTACGCGCAGATCAGCCTCGGGAAATCGGCGTCCCAGGCCAGCCTCGTCCTCTTGTACTTCTTCCTTGGTTTCGTCGTCGCCGCCCAGATCGGCGGACGAATGCTCGATCGCGTTGGCGCCAAACGCCCGGTGGTACTGGGCTGCGTGCTGGCCGCCGTCGGCTTCTATCTCTGGGCCGGAAAGGTCACGCAACTCAACCTCGATTCGCAAATCTGGTTCGTCGTTCTCGCCGGTGCGGGCATGGGATTCATGCTCGGGCCGGCGAGCACTGACGCAGTCAATCGGGCCTCCCGTCTCTCCTATGGAGAGGCGACCGGCATCACCCAGACGGTGCGCAACTATTCCGCCAGCCTCGGCCTGGCCATCCTCGGAACAGTCCTGGTCGACCGGACCCACTCGCGAATCACGACCTCGCTCATCGCCAGCGGCGACCCGGCGAGCCGGGCCTCAGCCGACGCCTCACGCATCAGCTTCGTCCGCGGGAGCGGTTCAGGCGAACAGATTCCGCACTTCATTCGACTCGATTTCGCCTATGGCACCCGCAGTGTGCTGCTCGCGATGGCCGGAATCATGGCGGCAGCCGCGATCGTCGCCCTCTTCGGGCTTCGACGTGGCGTCCAGACTGAAACGGAACCTGTCGAGGCAGTCGCCGAGCTCGGATAGTCCCGTCGCACTAGCCCGGCGCGGGCCACGCACGGGGCGTCGGGTGCGGACGGATGTGCGCCAAGGCCCGATCGAGCGCCGCCTGCGCGTCGCTCGGGACAGTTCGCCAGTAGGCGGACACGGGCTGCGACCCATAAGCGGTGCGGCTCTGCCAGATACGCACTTCGTGTCGGGTCGGCACGTAGAGCATTCTTGTCACCCCAAGACTCGGGTTGACCGGAGCGCTGCTTCGAATCGAGAAGTACGGAGCGGGCGGCGGAGCGCTCTTCGGGCCGAAGGGATCGCTCCATGACGAAAGAACCTTGACGGCCGCGTTGTTGTGGTAGGTGGCACAGCGCGTCGCTCCGCAGACCTTTAGGAGATACCAGTCCTTCGCAGACGTCGCGGCGGCCGAAGCTCCGGTGAAGGCAAGCAACGCTACGAGTGCGACAACCGGACGAAGCATCGTTCCCTTCCTCGTCGAGCAGGTCGCAAAATGGTACGCCCCGGCTGCTTGCCTGGCCAGTTTCGGCAACGACACCTGATCGACATGTGTGCGACGATCCGGCCGTGTCGATCGACGCACTCACCGCGTACGCCCACGTCTCAGACGTGGGACGCTCGGTGACGTTCTATCGATATCTCGGACTCGAACTGGAGAACAGCTACCAGTCGGACGGAAGGCTTGTCTGGGCTCTTGTTGCCCGGGCCGCCGACACCTCGGGCGAGGCACGCGCGAGGCTGATGCTTGCGTTGGCAAGCGGGCCGATCGACGCGGCGGCGCAGGCGGTGCTCTTCTATTGCTGGGCGCCTGACGTCCAGCAGCTACACGACGAGCTCACTGCTGCGGGCTTGGAAGTTGGAGACATCAGACGTCCCTTCTATATGCCGGCAGGCGAGTTCCGCGTCGAGGACCCCGACGGATATGTGTTGCTCGTGGGCCAGCTCGGCGACGCGAGCTGAGCTCCCACAGCCGAGGATCGTTGGAGCGCTCTTCGCTGTCCGCCACACAGCTGAGTACGAAGCGTGGGAAGTCGCCTCAGTCAATAGGATCGTGCCGGTGCGTGCCACTGCGACGACGCGAATCGCCTGCGCGCCCGAACGAGTCTTCGACACGCTGGCCGACCTCCGTAACGAGACGCAATGGAATGCCCGGGTGAGCAGCGCCGAGCTTCGGAGCGACGAGCCAATCGGATTGGGCTCGCGTTTTGGAGTCGTCAACGGCGGCGCGTCCTACGACGTGACGCTCACCACGTACGATCGGCCGTCACGGCTTGTGGTCGAGGCGAGTGGGAAGCCCGATCTCACGATCACGTACACGTTGAGGCCGACCTCTGACGGTACGGAGCTCACGAGTGAACTCGATTTCCGCCCGAAAGGACCTTACAAGCTGCTGTTTTCGTTGCTCGCCCCGGTGATCAGACGCGACGTCCCCAAGCAATACGGATCGCTCAAGGCGCTCTGCGAACGCTGATCCACCTCCGCTCGTCATCGACTCGCCGGCCCCGACGAAAGATCCCCGCCCGAGCCGGTACTACGTCCCGGACTGCAGCTCCCAGGCGCCGATCACCGCGTCTTCCACGGCATCGGCATTCCCGTTCGCAATGTCCGCAACCACCACCATGTGTTTCGCGAAACGCTTCGGCACCGAGAAGGTCTCGGGGAACGACCGGAGCAGAAGATCTCGAAACTCGAACGACGTACGAATGACAACGTGACTGTCGTCGAGCTGCCGCGCCACCAGCCGGCCGCGATACCGCCAATCAAGCAATCCCTCCCGACGACTCTCGGAGACACCGTCGAGTTCAGCAGCCAGACGACTGATGTCCTCGAGCGTCACCCGGTGATCGTCGCATGTCCGGCGAGTCTTACCTGAAGAGATCGGCTTCAGCCGCCGAGGTGCCTGACGAGAGCGCGGTATGCGTCGTCGATCGACGACGCATCGATCACAACTGCTTCCGGACGACTCGCGAGTTCCTCCATGTACCGGTCGTAGGCGTCCTCCAGCGAGCTCCCTTGCTTGGCGACGAGCGCACGGGCGCTGAAGCCGCCGGCCGGCTCGACTCGCCTGGTCGCACGACCGAGGACGGCCGACTTCGCGTCGACGAGCGTGACCTCCTGAAACTCCGCTCCGGCCTTCTCCGCTGATCCCTGTAACTCACGAACGAACTCGCGTCGCGTCAGGAGCTGCGGGACGATCACGTCGTATCCAGCCTCCAGATGCGTGACCGCCGCCCGCAGAGCAATCCGCCTCGCCGCAAGCCCAGAGCGATCGGCTGCTTCGAGCCATGATCCGATCATCGCGCGGATCACGTCGATCTCCAGCGCGAGCGTCATCGGGTGTTCGTCGGCGTACCTACGAGCAACCGTCGACTTCCCCACGCCGGGCGGGCCGTTGACTAGAACGAGCTTCGGCATTGCTGCGGGATCCTCGCACGCGAGGTCGGTTGCCTGGGCACTGTTGCGGAATGACCCGTGAGCGATTACGAAGAGAAGGCCGACGCGTGCTGGAACAGCTGGGCCCGGTGTCCGAACGTCACCCGAGCGCCCGCTTTGGGACACAGCGTCTGGTCCTCGAGGCTGAGATCCGGTGGCGCGATTTCGTTCTCGTGGCCGAAGTTGCCCGAGTGATGGCCGCCTAGCGTTTGGGTGTCCTCTACGAAGGGAGTCGCATGAACGGTCGGTGGTCGCAGTTGCTAACAGCCGCTCCGCATCGAGCGCCGAGGGTTCATCGTAGTGCGCTAGTCGGCTCCGGCACCTTCGCGAAGTTGTCGGTCGTACTCGGCCTGGTCGTAGTGACCCCGTGACTCGGCGATGAGCCCGTCGGCACCGATCGTCCACTCCTCGAAGCCAGGGATGCGCACAGACTTGCCGGTCTCGACGCTCGTGCCGGTGAACGTCCAGTGGTAGTTGACGACATCGTCTGCCACGACGAGGTCGTCCATGAAGACCTCGATGTCAGGGAAGGCCGCGACGAACGACTCCGCGACACTCACTATCGGGGCCGGCTCCCCGCCGTTGATCGCGATCGTCCCACCCGGTGAGTAGTGGGCCGCAACGCGCCTCGGGTCGCGACTGCACCACGCCTCCGTGTAGTCCCGTGCGAGCTGCTCAATCTGCTGCCGATCGAGGATCACCTCTGCGCGACCCTAAACGGCGACCGCGGGCGAGGCAACGCTTGCGTGCGCCGGCGTCCGCGAATGACGCCAGAGCGGAGTCCGGTGGCGACTCGTTGCCGCTGCTGCTCAGACCGCTCGAACCTCGGCGAGCCGCTTGACTGCGAACTCGTCGGTCCCGCTGGGGTCCCAGCAGACGGCGGCTTCCCATGCGGCCGATGCTTGCGCGGCAACGTCGTGCGTGTCGTCGTCGAGACCGGCGGCGTTGTGTGGCAATACCAGGTCGAGGTCGGGGACGTCGACGTGCGACTCGTCCCAGTCGATCAGCGCGACCCGATCCGCGGTCATGCGGATGTTGCCAGGGTTGGGGTCGCCGTGGACGACGCACCGTTCTCGTCCGGCGAGCCGCGCCCACGCTGCTCGGCATCGAGTAACGCCCTCGGCCGGCATCGCGTCGAGGTCGATCCTCGTCCCGGTTCTTGCGTGCAGCAGGTCGGTCGAGGACCGCCAGCCCGGGCGCTGGGGCCAGCCGTGCGTCAGTCGGTGCAGTTGGCGGAGTATGTCGGCGACGCGACGCCAGTCGGCTTCCGTTTCGGGCTGTCCGCCCTCCACATAGGTCATCACGACCAGTCCGTCGGCGAAGTGCCGGCCGTCCGTGGTCGGGATCGGGGTCGGCACGGTCATCCCTTCACGGTCGAGGTGTCGCAAGAGCGCGGTCTCCCACGATAGGTCGGCGTCGCTGCGCCTGCCGAGACGACCGACCGCGAGCTGCCCGTTGACGCGCACGCTCCACACCTCGTTGACGCCAACTCCGCCAGTGAGCGGTTCGATACGGGCGACGTCTTCACCCCACTGATCGAGTGCCTCCCATCCCACGCCCACATCTTCGCGGAGGTCGTTCTCCTGCGCCGGAGCTCCAACTCGCCGGACGCTGAAGGGCGCGACGATGGAGTAGCCACCACCCAGAGCCGACAGCCGTCACCTGCCCTACAACCGTACGTGTCTCGACCGAAAGCATGACCGTCCAATCCATTCCAACCGACGCCACTCGGCCAACCAGGTCAGTCGTCAGTCAAGTCGGGCAGCGTCCTCTCCCCGATGAACCGGAAGCGGTGAACGCCGAACGGCGCTAGGCGACGGCGGATTCGCCGAGCAGCATCTTCACCTCGGCGTAGAAGTCCGGCGCGGGCTTCACCTTGTACTGCGGGCCGAACGCGTAGACCTTCTTGCCCTGCGAGGTGATCAGGTCGGCGTAGACCGGAGACTCGCCGGGGAAGTCCTTGATCAGCTGCGCGAGCTCGCGGATCGTGCCGGCGGCCGCCGTCGTCGCGTCGATCACGAGCCGCACCTCGCGCTTGTCGGGCACCGCCTCGAACGCCGTCAGCTCGAGTGCGACGAGCTTCGTCTCGCCTTCCTTGCGGTCGATGCGGGCCTTGACGATCAGGATGCGGTCGGCGGTGCAGAGCTCGCGCGCCTTGTCGTAGGTCTGGTTGAAGACGACGGTCTCGACGCTGCCGGTGATGTCCTCGAGCCTGAGGAACACCATTGCGTCGCCGCGCTTCGTCGTCATGTGCCGCACGTGGGCGACGATGCCGCCGATCGTGACGACCTCGCCGTCGCGGCGGCGCTCGAGCTCGGCGATCGTCGCGTCCGACTTGCGGCGCAACTGGTCGCGGATCCCCGAGAGCGGATGCTCGGAGACGTACAGCCCGAGCACTTCCTTCTCGAGCCGCAGCAGCTCGTTCTTCTCGTACTCGTCGGTCGGAGTCGCAGGATGGTGCTTCGGCTTCTCGTCCTCCACCGGCCCGAGATCGAAGATCGAGCCCTGGCCGGCGAGCCGGTCGGCCTGCTGCTTCTGCCCCCAGCCGACGGCCTGCTCGAGCACCTCGAGGTTGCCCTTGCGCGAACCGGGCAGCGCCCCGCACTTCACGAGCGCCTCGAGCACGCGCTTGTTCGAGACCATCGGGTCGACGCGCTCGGCGAAGTCCCAGATCGACTCGAACGGGCCGCCTTCGGTGCGCGCCGCGATCAGCGCGCGCGCCGCGCCCTCCCCCACGCCCTTCACGGCGTTGAGGCCGAAGCGGATCTTGCCCTCGACGACGGCGAAGTCGACCTGCGACTCGTTCACGTCGGGCGGCAGCACCTCGATGCCGAGCTCGTGACAGGCGTTGACGTAGATCGGCACGCGGTCCTTCGTCGACATCACCGAGCTGATCAGCGCCGCCATGTACTCGCACGGATGGTTCTGGCGCAACCACGCGGTCTGGTAGGCGATCAGCGCATAACAGGCCGCGTGGGCCTTCGGGAACGAGTAGTCGGCGGCCTTCTCGACGTCCTCCCAGAGCTGCTTCGCGACGCCCGGCGTGACGTTCTGCTCGGCGGCGCCTTCGAGGAACTTGTCCTTGAGCGAGTTCATCAGCGCGCGGATCTTCTTGCCGATCGCCTTGCGCAGGTCGTCGGCCTCGGTGATCGAGAAGCCCGCGAGGTCGCGCGCGATGCGCATGTACTGCTCCTGGTAGATGCAGATGCCGTAGGTGTCGCGGAGGATCGGCTCGAGCCGCTTGTCGATGAACGTCACCTGCTCCTGCCCGGCCTTGCGCTTGCCGTAGGACGGGATGTAGCTCATCGGCCCCGGCCGGTACAGGGCGACGAGCGCGATCAGGTCCTCGAACACCGTCGGCTTCACCTGCCGCAGGGCGTCGCGCATGCCCGACGACTCGAACTGGAAGACGCCGGCCGCGTCGCCCTTCGCGAGCATCGCGTACGTCTTCTTGTCGTCCATCGGGATCGTCGAGATGTCGAGGTTGCCGATCAGCCGGCAGGCCTTGTCGATCACGTCGAGGTTGCGCAGGCCGAGGAAGTCCATCTTCAGGAGGCCGAGTGCCTCGATGTCCTTCATCGAGAACTGGGTCACGAGCTCCTGGTCGGCGCCCTTCTGCTGCAGCGGCACGACGTTGATCAGCGGCTCGGCGCCGATCACGACGCCGGCGGCGTGGATCGAATCGGCCCGGGTGAGCCCTTCGAGCGGCTGCGCGAGCTCGATGATCTCCTTCGCGACCGGATCAGCGTCGATCGCCTTGCGCAGCTCGCTGCCCGGCTTGAGGCAGTCGTCGAGCGTCTGGCCGGGACCTTCCGGGATCAGCTTCGCGATCTTGTCGACGACGCCGTACGGCACCTCGAGCACGCGGCCCGCGTCGCGCACCGCAGCGCGCGCGGCCATCGTCGAGAAGGTGATGATCTGGGCGACGCGGTCGGCGCCGTACTTCTCGCGCACGTAGTTGATCACGCGCTCGCGGCCCTCCACCGCGAAGTCGATGTCGATGTCGGGCATCGACTTGCGGCCCGGATTGAGGAACCGCTCGAACATCAGGTCGTAGCGGATCGGGTCGATGTCGGTGATCGCGAGCGAGTATGCGACGAGCGAGCCGGCGGACGAGCCGCGGCCCGGGCCGACCGAGACACCGTTGGATTTCGCGAAGCGGATGAAGTCCCAGACGATCAGGAAGTAGTCGGTGAAGCCCATCTCCTTGATCGTCTTCAGCTCGTACTTGAGGCGCTCCTGCAGCTCGGAGGTGACCTTGTCGTAGCGTCGTTGCAGGCCCTTCTCACACTGCTCGACCAGGTAGTCGAACGCGTCGCGGCCCTCCGGCACGTCGAACTTCGGCAGCAGGATCCGGTCGAGCTCGATCTCGACATTGCAGCGCTCGGCCACCTCGAGCGTGCGCCGCATCGCATCCGCCTGGCCGGGGAAGTCGAGCGCCATCTCCTCGGGCGACTTGAAGTAGAAGTGGTCGGTCTCGAACTTCCAGTGGCTCGGGTTCTTCAACGAGTCGCCGGACTGGATGCACAGGAGCGCCTCGTGCGCGCGCGCGTCGGTGTCGCGCAGGTAGTGCACGTCGCCGGTCGCGACGGTCGGCAGGCCCGACTTCGCCGCGAGCTCGGTCAGCTGCGGCAGGATGCGCGACTGCACCTCCAGGTGCGCGTTCTGGAGCTCGACGTAGACGCTGTCGCGGCCGAAGACCTGAGCGAGGTGATCGAGCTCACCCTCCGCGTCCGTGACGCGGTTCTCTTCGAGGGCCCTGCAGACTCTGCCGCTCAGGCACCCGGACAACGCGATCAGTCCCTGCGAGTGGCGCTCGAGGAGCTCCCAGTCGACGCGCGGCTTGTAGTAGTAGCCCTCGAGATACCCGAGGCTGGAGAGCTTGATCAGGTTCGAGTAGCCGGCGTTGTCGGCGGCGAGCAGCGTCAGGTGCGCGTTCCCCTTCTCGTGCGCCTTGCGGTCGCCCGCGACGTAGACCTCGCAGCCGATCACCGGCTTCACGCCCGTCGAGCGCGTCGCCTTCCACAGCTGCACGGCGCCCGCCATCGAACCGTGGTCGGTGAGGCTGACCGACGGCATCTCGAGCTCCGCGGCGCGCTTGACCAGATCCGGGACCCGGCACGCCCCGTCGAGAATCGAATACTCGGAATGGACGTGGAGGTGGACGAAATCTGCCTGGGCCATCGCGGACGCCCATAGTACGCCGGGGTCCTGACGGGTCTCGAAACGCCTGCTCGGTGCGGCCTCAGCTCGTGCCGATCGGAACCGCCGCCTCCGCTGCGGGCGCCGCCGGCGCCGCCCCGACCGCCTGGCCGAACGAGTTGAGGTAGCTCTTCTGCGCGGGATCCTGGAAGAACGCCGACGCCGCGTCCTTCCCCCACCCGAAGAGCGCCGCTGCGTTCTCCTGCGTCAGGTTGAAGTCGGTCGTCGAGATCGAGTGCGTCGGGATGCTCACGGTCCGCGCGGAGACGGTGTGCGCCATGTTCTCGCGGTCCCACGCCTCGGTGGCGGCCGAGAACATCGCCTTCAGGAGCGGTACCGACCAGAGCGGCCGCGGGATCTTGCGATGAGGCAGCCCTTCCTTGGCGGACGCGCCGGGGTGCAGGCGAAAGCCCCAGGTCGGGCGCTTCGGATTCGGGCTGTCGAAGAGCCAGATCGGGAAGTTGGACAGAAGACCGCCGTCGACGACGTAGTGCGGCTGACCGTCCTGGTAGAGCGTCACCGGCGTGAACAGAAACGGGTAGCTCATGCTCATCCGGACCGCGTCGACGATCGGGAAGCTGTCCTTGTCGAACGGCTTTCCCTCCTTGTCCTGGTACTTCGGGAGCGCGTCGGGCAAGAGCAGCATCAGCCCGCTCGTCACCTCGGAGCCGATCACATGCAGGCGATACCTCGCCCGCTCGTACTGCGCGTCGGTGATGTCCGGCACCTCGGAGCGCGGCGGCAGGTCTCGCCGCTTCACGTCCGCGAAGGTGAGCTCCGTCTTGCCGACCTCCTTCGCGAGCGGCGAGGCCGCGAGCTGCTCGCTCATCCATTCCCTGAAGTACGCACCGGGGGCGAGCCCACGCATCCGCAGGACCGCGTTGAAGAGACCGCCGCCCCACTTGCCGCCGATCCCGCAGTCCGCGAACTTCGGGTACTTGGCGTCGTTCAGGATCCGCTGCAGGCCCGCGGAGTCGTACCCCACGGCGAGCAGGGCGGCCACGATCGCCCCCGCCGAGGTGCCCGCGATGTTCACCCACTCGCGAACGCCACCGTCCTGTTCGGCGGCGGCGATCGCGCCGGCGAATGCGATGCCTTTGACACCGCCGCCTTCGAACACTCCGTCGGCCCGATGCCGTTCATCCTGCGACATGCCAACCACCCACCTTCCCGGTTGTTTGCCGCAGGGCCGACCCAGTATTCCACCCCGGCACAACGCGCTCAACCCCCGTAGGGTGATTTCCGTGTCCTCGCCGTCGTCGATCGCCCAGGTCGTCGCCCGCATGCAGGCGGAGGCTGCGCAGCTTCCGGCCAAGGATGGCGTCGCCTGCTTCACGCGCCTTTACCTGGCCGTGACCGAGGGCGTCCAGCAGCGCCTCGCGGGGCTCGCCTTCCGCGATCCGGCGTTTCTCGCCCACCTCGACGTCGTGTTCGCGGATCTCTTCTTCGACGCTCTCGACGCCGCGCGATCCGACCCCGCCCGCATGCCACGCGCGTGGGCGCCGCTCGTCGAGGAACGCGCGGCCCGCGGGATCGCCCCGCTGCAGTTCGCGCTCGCCGGGATGAGCGCGCACATCAACCGCGACCTGCCGGTCGCCCTCGTCGCCACGTGCCGCGAGCTCGGGATCGGGCTCGAGGAGGGCACGCCGCAACATGCCGACTTCGAGCATGTGAACAGCGTGCTCGCCGAGGTCGAGGCGACCGTGAAGTCGCAGTACCTGAGCGGCTGGCTACGCCGGCTCGACCGCCTCGTCCACCGCGTCGACCGCATCGACGACGTCGTCGCGATGTGGGACGTCGGCCGCGCGCGCGACGCCGCCTGGGTGAACGCCGAGGCGCTCTGGGCGCTGCGCGACCTGCCCGACCTCTCGGCGCGCTATCTGGACGCACTCGACCGGACGGTCGGGCTCACGGCGCGCGGCCTGCTCGTTCCCGCGGACACCTGGCTCCAGAAGCTCGGGCGCATCCTCGGAAACCGTTGACTTCGCAGGCGCTGTTGACCAGGATGAGCGTGTAGTCACTCACCGCCGAGGCTTCTGCGGCCGCGGCAGGACCTCCCTCCGTGGCTTCCGGCTCGATCGCCAGGAGGTTCCGCTGTGAGCACACCCGCCGGTCTCGCCGTACGGAAGCAGAAGCGCTACGGCTGGCGCCCGGACACGCCGGACATGCGCGACTTCATGCTCGCGGTCGCTCCCGCGAAGACGCTGCCGACGCGGGTCAGCCTGCGCAAGCAGATGCCGCCGGTCTATGACCAGGGACAACTCGGGTCGTGCACGGCGAACAGCATCGGAGCGATCCTCGAGCTGAACGAGCTCAAGCAGAAGGAGCCCGACGCTGCGACACCCTCGCGCCTCTTCATCTACTTCAACGAGCGCGTGATGGAGGGAACCGTCGCCGAGGACTCGGGCGCCGAGATCCGGGACGGGATCAAGTCGGTCGCACAGCTCGGCGCACCGCCCGAGGACATCTGGCCGTACGACGTCACGAAGTTCGCGAAGAAGCCGCCGGCGAAGGCGTACTCACAGGCGAAGAAGCACCAGGCCCTTCGCTACTCGCGTGTCGTGCAGGACGCGATCGCGATGCAGAACGTGCTCGCCTCGGGCTACGCGATCTCGTTCGGCTTCACCGTCTACACCTCGTTCGAGACCAGCATCGGCAGGGACGGGATCGTGCCGATGCCGCAGCCCGACGAGAAGGTTCTCGGCGGTCACGCCGTCGTCGCGGTCGGCTACAAGTCGATCAAGGGGCAGCTCTATTTCGAGTGCCGCAACTCCTGGGGCCCCGACTGGGCCGACCATGGGTACTTCTGGATGCCGGCCGCCTACGTGACGAGCCCGTCGCTCGCGAGCGACTTCTGGGTGATCCAGCAGGTCGAGTAGCCGCGGGCACCGACCGCTACTCGCCGGGGGTCGGCGCCTCCGGCTTCGTCGCTGCCGCGGCGGGCTTCGCCGGGGGAGGCTGTGCCTTGCCGATCCCCGGGACGGCCGCCACCAGCGTGTCCTGCGCCCAGCGCTCGCTGAACCCGGCCAGGAAGCTGATCACGAGCAGCGCGAGCCGTCGGTCCGGCTTCGTCTCGTTCTCGGCGACCGGAAGGTGCAGCAGGCCGCCCGTGAACGCGAACGTGATCACCATCGCGAACGCGCCGCCGATCAGCGGTCGCAGGCCGCCGAGAAACAGCGCGTAGGGCCTCCCCACGTCGTAGTCGAGATCGAACTTCCCCGAGTTGATCCGCTGGACGACGCTGACGAGCGCGCCGATCGCGCCTGCGCAGAGCGCCGCGACGGGCGCGGCCCACTTGATCGAGAGCCAGATCGCCGCGACGAGCGAGATGACGAGGACGACGCTCGCCATCCCCGCGAAGTAGACGATCTGCGACTGCCCGTTGGCGGCCTCCTTGTAGTACTGCTCAGAGCGCGCGATCGCCTTGCGCTCGTGGGCGAGCATCGCGGCACTCGCCTTCGGATCGTCGTGCGCTGCCCGTCGATCGACGAGGCTCATCAGATGCTCGGCGGAGGCCATGACGAGGTTCATACAGATGCGCTGACGGACACCGGTGAGCACCGTCGCCGCACGGACGGCAAGCTCGTCGCAGCGGTACATCTCGTTCGCGATGTCCGGGTGGTCCTGCGTCGCCCAGTGCGTCTCGCGGTAGAAGCCGCAGCGCAGCCCGCCGAAGCGGCCTCTTTGCTCGGTCAGCGCGACGGCGCTCTCGACGTGCGAGCACCAGTAGGCGCGGATGATCTGGCCGTGCTCGCGCTGGAACGCCGCGCGCACGTTGTCGTAGTGCGCCTGCGTGGCCGGTCTGACCCCGTCGCCCCGCAACTCGCGCCACCAGTCGTAGTGCGCGTAGATCAGCTCGGGGAACGAGGGCGGCGTCGCCGCCGTGTCCGGCGTAGCGGAGACGTTCGCCTCGGTCGGAGCGCTTGCGAGCGACTGCGTCAGTTCGGTCATGCAGACCTCCTGTCGAACAGCCGCAGCAGCCCGCTCAGAGTACGTGGAGTCGGGTCGACCTTCAAGGGACCGGCTTGCTCGCGAGCTCGTGGAGGACGTCCGGGGCTCCGCTCGTGATCGCGTCGCCGTGCCCGACGCCGAGAATGCCTGCCTCGAGCGCCGCCAGGCGCTGCAGCGTCACCTGATGCTGCTTCTTGTTCAGATTGAACGCGTGCCAGCCGGGGCAGAGCTCTGGCCAGGTGGCGACGGCGTCGCCGACGATCGCGAAGCCCCGCTCGGCCCAGGAGAAGGCCAGGTGTCCGGGCGAGTGGCCGGAGGCGTGCAGCACCTCGAACGGGCCGAAGGCATCACCCTCGTCGAGCAGCTCGTCGACCGGGCACGGGACGTGCTTCGGCCGTCCCAGCCACAGGCCGAGCTGGAACGGGATCAGCCGCAGCGACTGCCGAGGGAGGATGCTGACCGGCTGAGCCCGCCGGTCGCCGGAGACGATGTCGGCCTCCCAGCGATGGGCGTAGACGGTCGCGCCGCTCTCGCGCTTCAATGCGGCAAGCCCGCCGAGATGCGAGCGGTGGCCGTGCGTGATCGCGATGCGCTTCAGATCCCGCGGCGTGCGGCCGAGCGCGCTGATCGCCTGCAGGACCAGTCGCGCGTCGTTCTCGAAGAGGGTGTCGACGAGCGACAGCTCACCACCCACGTCGATCAGGAACGCGTGCACATGGCCGCCCTTCCCGTGCCCCAGGCTGTGAATGCCCGGTGCGAGCTCGATCACGCCGCCGACCGCTGCCACGGAGCGAACGGGTTCTCGACTCCCTGCAGCGCCGGCTCGAGCTCGGGGAAGTGGCGGAGCAGGAGCGTCCGCATCGAGTTGTCCTCGACCCAGTCGATGCCTTCCTTCGTATAGATCTCGGGCCGGTAGTCGCGCGTGAAGAAGCGGTCGCTCTCGATGCGCCGCGACGCCATCAGGATGAAGATGCGGAAGGCGGTGTCGCTGAACCCGAAGCCCTTCGGCTTGGGCTCGGTGTACATGCCGATCATCGTGTCGACCTCTTCCGGATCCTTGTAGATGCGCCGCAGGTCCGCGGCATGCTCCGGCGTGTCGGCCATCTCCTCGAACGTGTCGTACGCCTTGAGGTGCAGGAGCCGGCGGAACTCGTTGTACCGAGGCACGCCGCGTTCGCGCACACGCAGGACGTCGATCGACGCGAGATCGACGAGCGTGCCGTCCGCCTTGTCGAAGTGCTGCAGGTACTTGGGGTAGTTGTGCAGCGTGATCGCACCGGGGTGCGAGGTGCCGAAGGAATAGAGGACGTCGGCCATCGACATCTCGGTGAGCCGGTCACGCACGTGCAGGACGCCGACCTCGGGCAGCGTCCGGTCCTGCAGCGTCCGGTCGTCGACGAGCGAGCGAAAGCTGAACTCGTCCGGGATCAGCGGGTGCATCCGGTAGACCGCGACGAACTCCTCGGTCAGCTGGTACGGGACGCCGTGCAGCGCGGTCGGCGAGCCGGGAATGCCGCGGATCACCTCGTTGGACGTACGCCGCCCGATCAAACGGTCGAGACGGCGGCCCTCGAGCCCCCACCAGTTCGTCCGCAGCGCGGTCACCGTCGTCGGGTGGGCGATGATCGCCGGCGTCCAGTCGACCGTGTGGATCTTCGCCATCAGGGCCGCGACGACAAGGCGCGCCTTGTCGAAGAGCTCGTCGTCGGAGAGCTCGGGATGGGTCGCGTGCAGGTGGTCGCAAACGGCGTTGTGCTCGCGCATGAAGAGCGAGTGCAGCAGCGCGAGCCCGACCCAGAAGTTGCCCGCGACCCCGGTCAGGTCGACGTGCGCCTCGATCTCCTGCGGGATCAGGCCGCGGTCGTCGAGGCGCAGCTTCCCGTGCTCACCGCTCTTGATCGCCTCGGCGAACGCCGGCTCGCGGCCGTAGATCTGCGACGCGTCCCACCAATGCGTGTCGTCGGTGACGAACGTGGGCGGCCCGTCGCCGTTCGACGATGGATCACGCCGCGTGCGCGGAATCGGCATCGGGTGCTCCGGCCACGGATCGTCGTCGGCCACCGGGACGAGCCAGGGGTTCTCGGTCTCGTTCTTGCCGTGGTTGAACCAGTCGTGCACCTCGAACTGGATCCACGCGCCGGCGAGCAGGTTGAGCGTCGTCGCCGGAATGAACTCGTCGCGTGTCAGCAGCTCGCGCGACACGACGCGCGGGCTCGGCTCGAGCGGGTTCGACTCGCGCACGGTCTCCTGCAGCGGCACGTTGCGCCCGAAGCGGCTGCCGAGGCTGCCCATGAGCGGGTCGTCGAGGTTGTTGTACGTGCCGTCGAGCGTTCGCGCCGTCAGGTAACGCGGGTGATCCGACACGTCCGGCTTGTCGAGCGGCCCGCGGCCCGTGTCGTAGAGATTCTGCTCGCGCAGCACGTTGCGCAGGCCGATGAGGACGAGCATCGCGACCGGCTTCGGGAGCTTGTCCCAGCCGTAGCGCCGGTCGAGCGCCGACGCGGCGTCGTTGTAGAGCGAAAACGGCCAACGTGACACGACGGTCTCCTTTCGGACGCGCCGCAGCGACACAAGCGCGCGATCCTCGAGGTGCGTCCGGGCCGTTGAAACGCGACTCGGGATCGGGTCTGACCTAAGCAGCTGAGGGCCGCCGAGTCAACGAGCCCGCTCGGGCCGGCCGGTCGTCAGAGCGGGCGTGAGCCCGGAGCGTGGCGGCTCTCGGGGTAGCGCGGAAGACCGTCGTCCGGGAGCGGCTCCCAGGGGGCGGCGTAGGCGACGAACTGGCGCACGGACGGGCGGATCCCTGGGTCGTCGTCGAACGTTCCCAGCCTGATGCCGATCGACTCCGGATGGCTCGGGTTGGAGCCGAAGACGGCCGAGCCGCACCGCCCGCAGAACCACTTCTCGCCACCCTCGTCGGGCTTCCAGCAGCGCAGCTCGTCCTCGCCCGAGACGATGTGGAAGGAGCCAGGCGCCGGATGCGCCTGTGGCGATGCGGCCGTGCCGGTGCGCCGCTGGCAGCGCTTGCAGTGGCAGTAGCTCGCGCGGACGAGCGGCTCGGTGACCTCGTACCGCACCGCGCCGCAGTTGCACCCGCCGGTCAGCGGGAGCGTCACTTGAGGATGATCGGTGCCGCTGAGCGTGTGTCCAGTCTCGCAGAACCGCTGAGGCTCTTTGCACACTCCGTTCGCTTCGGGTCGTTACAGCAGGCCGAGAAACAGCCGTAGTGCATCCTCGACGTCCCGAAGATCGGCCGCCGCAAGATGGCCGCTCGACCGACCCACTCGCGCCCGGTCGATGGTCTTGAGCTGGTCGAGCAGGACGCGTGTGGTGCGGCCGCGCACCGTGACGACCGGCCGAAACTCGGCCGGTTGGGCACTCGTCGAGGTCGGAGCCACGACAACCGTTCCCAACCAGTGAGCATGATCGGACTGAAGGACGACCGCCGGGCGGGTTCCCTTCTGTTCATGTCCGGACGCCTCGCGCGAGCTGCGGACCGCTACGACCTCGCCGCGACGTGAGCTAGAGCTCGCCAAAGAACTCCTGGATCTCCGCGATCACTGCGCGGTCGTGCGGGTCGTTGGCGATTCGCTCGGCGTCGGCACGCATCTGTTCTCGGCGGGCTTCGCGAGCGGATTGGATCAAAGCTTGCCGGATCGCCTGAGACTGCGACATTCCGTCACTCGTCAGGCGTTCGAGCGCCCGCTGGGCCTCAGCGTCCAGACGCACGGAGATCGCCTTCTCAGCCACTTCCTCCGATCGTATCACGTTTGTCATACGAGGCTAGTCCAGTTCAGTGAGGAGCCCCCTTTCTTCGAGGACGTCCCAGGCGAGCTGGAACGCCTGCTGGTGCATGACGGCGCGCGCGATCCACGACTCCGCGCCGTTGTCGTGGAGGTCTCGCTGCGCCTCGAGCACGCGGGCTGCCTGGACGAGGTAGAGCTCGTGCACGTCGGCCAGCGCCCGGTCGCAGTCGCCCGACATGTCGCCCCACGAGTCGTCCACGACTTCGCCGGCGATCCGCTCGGCTTCGATCAGGTCGTGCCAGTGGGCGCCGGGCACGAAGCGTGCGGCCACAAGTTCCCTCAGGCGGTCGCGGTCGACCTCGACGCGCGACGAGACGTCGAAGATGATCCGCTCTGCGTCCTTCGGTGGCTGCATTCCTCCATCGAAGCAGCGCGAGCGCGGCGTGTCATCGGCGCTTCGGGACACGTGGATCGAATGTTCCGAAGTTGTCGCAAAGCTGCACTCGCGAATCTGGCTCCGCTGCGCGGAATCAGATTCGTCACAACGGGGGCTACGGCGGCTGCGGGCGGAGCGATCGAGCGGAGGAGGCGCTCGACCGCGCGCCGCGAGCGATCGAGCTCCTCCGGCGCGCCGCTTGCGATGTAGCGGGCGTTCGCGAAGAGCAGGTAGGCGTCGAGCTCGAACGCGACCTGCGTCGCGTCCTCTGCCGGATCGATATCGCCGTCGGCCTGCGCCTCCCTGGTGGCCGACTCGAGCTGGTCGAACCACTCCGCGACGGTTGCGAGCGCGCGGTCGTGCACCGGGCCGGGATGCGTGTCGATCTCGGCCATCACGGAGGCGAAGAAGCAGCCGCCGGGGAAGACGCCCCGCTCGAGGTGGGCGAGGAACTCCTCGCAGAGCGCCCGCAGGCGCGTGATGCCGGTCCCGGCCGCGAGCGCGGGGTCCACGACCTCGTCCCGGAAGATGCGGTCGGCGGTCTCGATCGTCGCGAGCTGGAGCTCCTCCTTGGACTTGAAGTGCGCGAACAGGCCGCTCTTGCTCAGACCGACCGCTTCGGCAAGCCGCGCGATCGAGAGGCCGTCGATGCCCTCGACCGTGACGAGCCGCGCCGCCTCGCGCAGGATCGCGTCGCGCGTTCTCGGGCTGCTGCCGGATGCGTCTTGTGCCACGGCCAAAGCATAGCGCACGACCGATCGTGCTTGACGTAGTACGACCGGTCGTATAGTGTGCACGACCGGTCGTACTTACCCGTAGAAAGGATCACCATGTCGACTTCCACCGCCAGCACCATCGATCTCGACGCCGTCAAGCGCCGCCAGCAGGCGACCTGGGCGAGCGGCGACTACTCGGCCGTCGCGACGCTGATCGTCCCCGTCGCGGAGCGGCTGCTCGACCTCGCCGACGTCCGGGCGGGAGCCCGCGTCCTCGACGTCGCCACCGGCAGCGGGAACGCCGCCATCGCGGCCGCCCGCTTCGGCTGCGACGTGACCGGCACCGACTACGTCGAGTCCCTCCTCGAGCGCGCCCGCGAGCGTGCCGAAGCAGAGCGCCTCCCCGTCGACTTCGCGCTCGGCGACGCCGAGGACATCGAGTACGCGACCGGCTCGTTCGACGCCGTCGTGTCGGTGTTCGGCTCGATGTTCGCCCCCGATCACCGGCGCACCGCGGCCGAGATGCTGCGCGTCACGCGGCCCGACGGCACGGTGGCGCTCGCGAGCTGGACGCCGGACGGGTTCATCGGCGAGCTCTTCCGCACGGTCGCGGGCTTCGCACCGCCGCCCGCCGGGCCTCGAATCGCCGACGCTCTGGGGCACGCCGACGCACCTGGAGGAGATCTTCGGCCCCGACGTGAGCTGGAGCCACGCGACGGAGACCTTCACGTTCCGCTTCCCGTCGGCCGAGGCGTTCGTCGAGTACTTCACCGCCTTCTACGGCCCGACGCTGAAGGCCGTCGAGGCAGCCGGCGAGCGCGCCGCGGAGCTCGGGTCGGCGATCGCCGAGCTCGTCCGCCGCTGGAACAGGCTCGGAGGCGACGGCCCCGTCGCGGTCCCGTCGGCCTACCTCGCCTCGGTGGGGGCTCGACCATGATGCGGCCGCTGGGGGTCACCACATACCTGGCGCGGGAGCGGGTCGAGCGGTTCCGCCACGAGGCGGAGGCCGCGCGGCTGGCGGCCGAGGCGCGGCGCGCGAAGCGTGCGTCGCGTCTCGACCCGCCGCCCGAGAGCGCCGTGACGATCCGCCTCGACCGAGCGGGCGACGCCTCGCGCCTGTACCAGCTCGCCGCGCTCAGCGGCGAGCGGCTCGCTCCCGGCCCGTTCGTCGTCGCCGAAGTCGACGGGCGCGTCGTCTGCGCGACGCCGGCAGCGGGCGGCCCGACCGTCTGCGACTCGCGCGAGCGAGGGCGTGTCCGAGAAGCGTTGGCTCAGTTTCGTTCGATCTGGCTGCCGCCGAGGATCGCGTCGCGGCCGTCCGAGTAGCGCACCCAGGCCTTGTGCGTGCCGTCGTAGTCGGGGCCGAAGAGGATCAGCGTCGCCTCCTCGCCCCCGGCGCGACACGGCTCCGTTCCTTCGGGGTCGAGCCCGCGCCAGATGCGGATGAACGGGTTGTGCTCCCACTCGTCGCCGACCGTCGAGGGCAGCGTGTGCCCGGGCAGGATGTTCGTCTCGGGCGGCAGCTTCATCAGGCGGTTCATGATCGAGTTCACCTGGTCGGCATAGCCGGTCGGCCCGCCGCCTCTCGTGCCGCCGACCGTTCCCTTGAACAGGCAGTCGGCGGTGAGGCAGTCGGTGCCGTTCACGAGGAGGGCGAGGTGGTCGGGACAGTGGCCGGGCGTCGCGATCGCCTGGATCTCGAGCTCGCCCGAGCGCACGACGTCACCGTCGCCGATCGTCTCGTCGATCGGTACCCCGGCCTCCTTGGTGAGCGCGCTGCCGACGACCGGCACGCCGAAGCGCTTGGCCAGGCCCTGGGGGTCGACGACGTGGTCGCCGTGCTGGTGCGTGACGAGCACATGCGTGATCGTGATGTGCCGCTGCTCGATCTGGTGCAGCAGGGGATGCTCGACGCCGTTCGAGTCGACGAGCACGCCGTGACCCCCGTCGCCGTCGACGATCAGGTAGGCGTTCGACGTCCAGGTCGGATGCTCTGCGCGCTCGATCAGCATCGGCGGCCGCTCACGAGAACTCGATCACGCTCCGGATGCCGTCCTGCGCCTCCATCAACTCAAAGCCGCGGTTCACCTCGCCGAGTGTAATGCGATGCGAGATGAACGACTCGGCGTCGATGTCGCCTGCGAGCCAGCGCTCGACGAGGACGGGCACGCCGTCGCGTCCCTTGACGCCGCCGAACGAGGAGCCGGCGACGCGGCGACCGGTGATCAGGAAGCGCGGCACGACGTCGAGCGTCTCGCCCTTGCCGGCGACGCCCGCGACCGTGCAGAGCCCCCACCCCATGCGCGCCGACTCGACCGCCTGCCTCATCACGTTCACGTTTCCCGTTGCCTCGAACGTGTAGTCGGCACCGAAGCCGCCGGTTGACTCGACGATCCGCTCCACCGTGTCCGGCCCGCCGACCATCGTCTCGGTCGCGCCGTGCTGCGTGGCGAGCGAGAGCCGGTCGGCGGAGAGGTCGACGCACACGATTCGCTCGGCGCCCTGCAACCGGCAGCCGATCACCGCGCCGAGCCCCACCATGCCCGCGCCGAAGACGACACAGGTCGATCCGGCCTCGACCTTGGCGGTGTTCATCGCAGCGCCGATCCCGGTCGAGAGCCCGCAGGCGAAGAGCGCCGCACCCTCGAGTGGAGCTTCAGGGTTGATCTTCGCGAGCGCGATCTCGGGCATCACGGTGTACTCCGCGAAGGTCGAGGTGCCCATGAAGTGGCGAACCGGCTCACCGTCGGCCGACAGGCGCGTCGTCCCGTCCGGCAGATAGCCCTTGTTCTGCTGCTCGCGGATCGCCAGGCACAGATTCGTGCGGTCGCTCAGACAGTGGATGCACTCGCGGCACTGCGGCGAGAAGAGCGTGACCACGTGGTCGCCCGGTGCGAGCGAGGTGACGCCCTCACCGATCCTCTCTACGACGCCCGCGCCCTCGTGGCCGAGCACCGTCGGCGAATAGCCGGAAGGATCGGCACCGGAGGCGGTGTAGAGATCTGTATGGCAGACGCCGCAGGCCACGAGCCGCACGAGCACCTCGCCGGCGCGCGGCTCCGCCAGGTCGATCTCCCGCACGACGAGAGGTGACCCGAACTGCTCGAGGACAGCGGCCCTGATCTGCATCTGCCCGCGATCCTACGGCAGGCATGCTTCACGACGAGATGACGTACGACCTCGACCCGCTGGAACTGCACCTGCTCGAGCAGCTCGCGCCGCTCGAGGCGGCCCAGCCCGTCCAGGGCAGCGCGGAGCTCGAGGCGGTCTGGCGCGCCCAGGTGGCGAGCCGGCAGTGCGACTTCGCGGCCCGGTACCTCCAGAAGACGGGTCGCAGCTTCTACACGATCGGCTCGGCGGGCCACGAGAGCAACGCCTGCGTCGCCCTCGCGCTCGAGTCGACGGATCCCGCGCTGCTCCACTACCGCTCGGGCGCCTTCTACCTCGCACGCGCGGCGCAGGCGGGACGGGACGGCGTGCCCGACATCCTGCACGGGGTCACCGCCGCACGCACCGAGCCGATCGCAGGCGGCCGCCACAAGGTGTTCGGCAACGCCGACGCTGGCGGTGATCCCGCAGACCTCGACGATCGCCTCGCACCTGCCGCGCGCCGTCGGAGTCGCATTCGCGATCGAGCGTGCGAAGAAGCTCGCGGTCGAATCACCCTGGCCATCGGACGCGGTCGTCGTCTGCAGCTTCGGCGACGCGTCGCTCAACCACGCAACCGCGCAGGCGGGCCTGAACAGCGCCGCGCATGCCGTGCACCAGGGTCTGCCGCTGCCGCTGCTCTTTCTGTGCGAGGACAACGGCCTCGGCATCAGCGTCCCGTCGCCGCAGGGCTGGGTCGAGCAGGCGCTGCGCTCGCGCGTGCAGCTTCGCTACGAAGCGGTCGACGGCACCGAGCCGGAGGACGTGCTCGAGACCGCCCGCGAGCTCGTCGACTGGATCCGCACCCGCCGCAAACCCGCCGTCCTGCACCTGCGAACCGTGCGCTTCTTGAGCCACGCGGGCGCGGACGTCGAGGCCGCCTATCGCACGCCGCAGTCGATTCGCGCCGACTGGGATCGCGACCCGCTGCTCGCGACCGGCCGCGCGCTCGCCGCACGGGCCGGCTGGAGCGGCGCGCGGCTCGTCGACGACTACGCGGAGACAGGCAGCCGCATTCGCGCTGTCGCCGACGAGGCGGCCCGCATCCCACAGCTCGACTCCGCGGCGGAGATCGTCCGTCCGCTCGCGCCGCGGGCCGCACAGACGCCGGCGCCCGTCGCGTCCGACGGCGAGCCGCTGACGCTCGCCCTCGCCGTCAACGCCGCACTCGCGGACGCGCTCGAGCGCGACCACACGATGCTGCTCTTCGGCGAGGACATCGCCGTCAAGGGCGGCGTGTACGGCGTCACGCGCGGGCTGCAGAAGCGCTTCGGCGCCGGCCGCGTCTTCGACACGCTGCTCGACGAGACGTCGATCCTCGGGCTCGCGCTCGGAGCGTCGCTGAGCGGGCTCCTGCCCGTGCCCGAGATCCAGTACCTCGCGTATCTCCACAACGCCGAGGACCAGCTGCGCGGGGAAGCCGCGACGCTGCAGTTCTTCTCGCAGGGCCAGTACCGAAACGGGATGGTCGTGCGGGTCGCCGGCTACGCCTACCAGAAGGGGTTCGGCGGGCACTTCCACAACGACAACGCCGTCGGCGTGCTGCGCGACATCCCGGGCCTCGTGATCGCCTCACCGGCCCGGCCCGACGACGCCGCCGCGATGCTCGCGACGTGCCTGACAACGGCGCGCGAGGACGGCAGCGTGTGCGTCTTCCTCGAGCCGATCGCGCTCTACCACACCCGCGACCTCTACGACGAGGGCGACGGCCTCTGGCTCGCGGCTCCGGCGGAGACGGTCGCACTCGGGTCGGCGCGCACCTACGGCGACGGTGACGATCTGACGATCGTCACCTGGGCGAACGGCCTGCGCATGTCGCTCCGCGCCGCACGCGCGCTCGGGCAGCACGACATTCACGCCCGGGTGGTCGACCTGCGCTGGCTGGCGCCGCTGCCGGCCGAGGACCTCTTGCGCGAGGCGAACGCGACGGGTCGCGTGCTCGTCGTCGACGAGACACGGCGGACGGGCGGCGTCTCCGAGGGGATCATCGCGGCACTCGTCGATGCGTCGTTCGACGGGTCGATCTCGCGGGTCGCGAGCGCGGACTCGTTCATCCCGCTCGGCGATGCGGCGAACCTCGTGCTCGTCTCCGAAGAGGATGTCGAGCGGGCTGCGCTCGAGGTCGTCGGCACCCGCGTCTGATCGTGCGGTTTCTCCTCGTGTTCGTCGGGCTGGTCGTGGTGGCGGCGCTCGGGCTCGGCGCCGCGGTGCTCTGGTGGTCGGGAGCGACGCTCCGGGGCGACTCGGTCGCGCTCGCGCGCGTCGAGGTGCAGCCGCTCGGCGGGTCGCTCGTCTCGGCCAAGGCGTTCGGGCCCGGCGGCACGCCCATCCCGCTCGCCGTCAGCGGCGGCCGTCTCGTGCCGCAGACGAAGCTCGTGCCGGGCGAGCAGGTGAGCGTCACCGTCGTCGTCCGCCGGCCGGGCTGGCTGCGCTGGGCGCTCGGCTCGACGCGGACGGAGCGCCTGACCGTGCAGACGCCGGTGACGAAGCTGCCCCAGCGATGGCTGACCGTTGCGCCGAACGCGGCGCTGCACGTGCGATTCGCAGACCCGGTCGATCGGGTCTCCTACCTGATCGGAAAACGGCGGCTGGTCGTCCCGGTGGGAGGCCAACGGGTCGTCTCGCTCGGCCCGCAGGCGGCCTCCGGCACCACCCAGGTCGCGAGTGCCGCGCGTTCCTGGGAGCGGCTCGGACCACCGGTCCGCGTCACGTGGTTCCCGCAGTCACAGCTGCCGGTTGTGCTCGTCAGCCCCGCCGTCGGCCGCCCGATCTCGCCGCTGACGCCGATCCGGCTCACCTTCTCGCGCCCGGTCTCGAAGGCGCTCGGCTCGGCCCGGCCGCAGTTCGCCACAGGCGTGCAGGGGAGCTGGCACGAGACGGACAGCCACACGCTCCTCTTCACGCCGAGCGGGTTCGGCTTCCCGCTCGACTCGAACCTGCACCTGCAGCTGCCCCCGGGGCTGAGCGTGAGCGTCGGCGCCTCGACCGCCGCCTCCACACGCAAGGTGGCCTGGACGGTCGCCGGCGCGAGCTTCCTGCGCCTGCAGCAGCTCCTCGCCGACGAGGGCTACCTGCCCGTCGCCTGGCAGCCGACCGGCGAGCCCGTGGCGCAGCAGCGCCGGGCGCAGATCGACGCGGCGGTCAGCCCGCCGGCCGGCACGTTCACGTGGCGCTACCCGAACACGCCGTCCGAGCTGCAGAGCCAGTGGACCGTCGGGCAGCCGAACCAGATCACGCGCGGTGCCGTGATGATGTTCGAGCACGACCACGACCTCGCGGTCGACGGGTCGGCCGGCCCGCACGTGTGGCATGCGCTGATCGCCGATGCGATCGCGGGCAAGAAGAAGACCGACGGCTACAGCTACGTCTACGTGCACCGCAACGTGCCGCAGCTGCTGACGCTCTGGCACAACGGCCAGATCGTGCTCACCTCGCCGGGCAACACAGGCGTGCCCGCGGCGCCGACCGCACTCGGCACGTTCCCGGTGTTCGAGCACATCCCGGTCGGCACGATGAGCGGCACGAACCCCGACGGCTCGCACTACAACGACCCGGGGATCCAGTGGATCAGCTACTTCCACGGCGGCGACGCGCTGCACTCGTTCAACCGCGCGTCGTTCGGAACGCCGCAGAGCCTCGGGTGCGTGGAGCTGCCGCTGGCGACGGCGGCGAAGGTGTGGCCCTACACGCCGATCGGCACGCTCGTCACGATCGAGAACTGATCCCGTTCGAACCTGGTTCCGGCGAAGCCGGGAACCAGGTTCGCGAGTTTCACGGCCTGCCTCCGATTCGAACCTGATTCGGCGCAGCCGAACCAGGTTCGCGAGTTTCAGGGGTTGCCGGGCGAGGGAACGGGCGTCGGCACCGGCTGAGGCTCGGGCGCCGGGAACGCGGTCCAGCCCTGAGGCGCGAGCGTCGCGAGGCTGTTCGAGGCGACGCCGGCGTCCGAGATCGTGAAGACGCTGCTGCCGACGACGACCGAGCGGGTGATCGCGGAGCCGCTCCCCGCCGCCGGCTGTGTGATCCGGCCGACGAGCTGCAGCCCGTGCGCGCGGTCGACGCGGTAGCCGACGGCGCGCGGGAAGAACGGGACGACGACGAGCCCCGTCGGCGGCCAGAAGAGGAAGGCGTGGTGGTCGGACTCCGCCGCCGACCAGCTCTGGCCGAGCGACGCGTGCGCGAGCCGCGTCGGGTGGCGGAGGTCGGAGACGTCGAAGAGCGAGAACTGCGTGCCGGTCGGCTCGTTGTTCGCGCCGACCTCCTCCCCGATCCCGAGCAGCAGGTCGCTGCCGATCGGATGCAGGTAGGCCGAATAGCCGGGCAGCTCGAGCTCACCGAGCACCTGCGGCCGCGTCGGGTCGCTGACGTCGATCGTGTAGAGCGGATCGACCTGCTTGAACGTGACGACGTACGCGGTCGAGCCGACGAACCGGACCGCATAGACGCGGTCGCCCTTGCCGAGGTTGCCGACGCGGCCGACCTGGTCGAGTGCGCCCGGGTCGAGCCGCAGCGTCGTCAGCGACGACGTGGTCGAGTCGCTCGTGCTGAACCAGGCGGGCGCGTCGGTGCTGACGACGCGCAGGACACCGGCGTACTCCGACAGCGACCATTGGTTCAGCAGGTAGCCCGACACCTGTCCGCTGCCGCGGTAGCGCGTGCGGTCGGGGTCGGAGATGTCGAAGCGATGGATCGCGGTGGTGACGTTCTGCTGCTGCGGTTGCGTCGGCGTCGCCGGCAGCGGCCGCTCGGCCCACCGCTCGGTCGCGAGGTACAGGTTGCCCTGCGAGGCGTAGACGATCCGCGCGTCGGTCATCACACCGACCGAGTCGACCGGCGAGAGGCCCTTCGCCAGGTCGACGGTGAGCACGGTCAGCATCCCGAGCCCGGAGAACTTGCGCGGGCGGTCGACGCTGCGGCACTGAACGAGCGGCCGCGCTGCGCCGGCCGCGTGACCGGCGCGCTTGATGCGGTAGCTCGGAAGCCAGGAGCCCAGGCCGGACGACTGGACGACAGCCTTGTTGTGATCGCGCGCGGTCGCGAGCGCCGCGTCCGACGAGTCGGTCGGCGCCTCGAACGGCAGCGTCGTCGGCACCTGGGAGGAGACGACGATGCGCGCGCTCGAGCCGACAAGGCGTGCGTCGACGTAGCCGCCGCTGAGCGTCAGCGTGTTGATCACCCGCAGCGCCTTCGGGTTCGAGATGTCGATCTCCGAGATGGCTGAAGAGGCGGGATAGAACGGCCGCGCGATCGCGGTCTGAGCGGGCAGCGGCGTCAGCCAGTAGCCGCCGCGCGAGAGCACGAGCAGGTGGTCGCCGACGAGCAGGAGCTCGTGGCTCCAGCCGCTGTCGAGCTTCAGCGAGTCGAGCAGCTTCGGGTGTGAGCTCGTGACGTCGACCGCGTTCAGCCGGTTGCCGGCGACCGCGAACAGGGTCTTGCCGTTCGTCTTCACGGAGTCGGGCTCGTCGACGCCCTGCTCCTGGACGTTCGTGCCGGAGTAGTCGATGCCCTCGGTCGAGCCGGTGCCGGCGTCCGTCTTCGCGGAGCCGGCCGCCGGGACCGCGACGCCGGGCGGCAGCGGGCCGGGCGCGTGGAAGCCGCCGAAGCCCCATGCGCCGACGAGCGGCACGGCCTGAGACTTGACGTAGCCGAGCAGGTCGCCGCAGGAGCGGAACGGCACGAGGCCGGCTGGGTGAGCGCTGGTCGTAGCGGCGCGGCCGGAGGCCGAGTTGCCGGCCGTCCCACCGAGGCCCGCGGCAGCGAAAGTGACCGCCACCGCGATGAGCGCGATCCGCGTCCGGGTCATGTACTCGTTATACGCCGCCCGGAGCCTGATGTGTCACAAGTCCACACGTGGTGCCGAGCAATCAGCCGCCTGAGTCTTGACGTTCTCTGTGCAAAGTTCGGTGAGGAGCGCCCTTATCCAGGTGGGCTCGCGATCGGCTTCAGCTACAGAGGGACTCGAGTCGCGTTCCTCTCGCCGCAGAAAGGAATCTTCCGCGCGAGCGCGCAGCGTGGACCTTCCGCGGAATCCGTTCGTGATTCCGAGTAGCGCATGCAGATGCTCGCCACGTCCACGGAGATGAGCCAAAGAGCTCGATGAGCTCTGCGCGAACTTGGGGGTGTTCCCAGAGATGCTCAATCGCCTGCTGAATCGGGACCGAGGGTCGAAGATTCGTCAGCGATGCAACGAGCATCCGAAGGAGCCGTGCATCCCGGGTCGGAACCGCATCGTGCCGCGGCGGATCCGCCGAAGCGATGAACCCGGCATAGGCGTCAATGCGCTCATCATCGTCAACGTGAAGCAACCTTCCGACCGCCCTTAGCAGCGCGGTTTCGTCGGGGCCTGCCTCACCGGTCGGCAAGCCAACGGTGCGCCGCATCTCCGACCAGCTGTGCTGGTTCGCATAGATGTCTTCGATCTCAAGTCCACTCTCCTCGAGGTACTCGGGAAGCGTCACGTCGCCGAGTGCACGCAACTCCGCACAGCGCTCACGCCACGCCGATGGAATCGCGTCACGAATGCTGCGCAGCACGATTTCTTGGGCCACCGAGTCGAGTTGGAGATGGCAGCCGGCCGGCAGGAACGGAAACCCACGCTCCACTTGCCGTTCGACGTCCTTGCGGCTCCCGCCGAGCAGCGCGCGAAACCGCCGATCGAACCGGAATTCCTTGTGATGCAAGCCGACAAAGTCGAGCACGGTACAAACCGTCTTTCCATGGGCGCGGCGAAGGCCGCGACCGAGTTGCTGGAGAAAGAGCGTCGGACTATCAGTCGGCCGTAGCAGGAGCAACGTGTCGACAGTCGGCGCGTCAACGCCTTCGTTGAATAGATCGACGGTAAACACCACACGGAGCGTGCCGGCCGCCAGATCGCGAAGCGCGCCTTCGCGCGCCTCGCGAGGACTATCGCCCCATACCGCAACAGATGGCAGCCCGGCTTCGCTGAACACGTTCGCCATGAAGCGCGCGTGCTGGATGCTGACGCAGAAGCCCAGCGCCCTCATCCGCCCTGGATTACCAACCTTCGTCCGCACTTGCTCCAGAACCCGACGCGCCCAAGCATGATCGGCCGTTAGGACGTTCGTTAACGCCGCGATGTCGTACCCGGTGCCACGCCGCCATGGAATCTCACGAAGGTCGAGCCCGTCGTGCACTCCGGAGTAGACGAACGGCGCCAGATACTGCTGGTCGATCGCGTCCCAGACTCGCAGTTCGGCCGCGATACGCCCGTCGAAGTGCCCGAGAACGTCGAGGCCGTCGGCCCGCTCGGGCGTCGCGGTCAGCCCAAGCAGCTGTCCCGGCTGAAGGTGATCGAGCAGCGCCTGATACGTCGAGGCGGCGGCGTGGTGAAACTCGTCGACGATCACAACGTCGAAATGCGTTGGATCAATTCATCAACGCCCGAAGCTGCAGGTCTGTATCGAGGCAAAGACGTGGTCGAACCGGGTGGGGCGCTGTCCGCCGACCCACATTTCGCCGAACGCCGAGTCGCGCATCGCGAGCCGGAAGGTCTCGCAACTCTGCACGAGTATCTCCTCGCGATGCGCGACGAACAGCAACCGATCTCGATCCAGATACGGCCTGAGACGCGCATAGTCGATCGCAGCCATGACCGTCTTACCCGTGCCGTCGCGGCGACCAGGAGATTGCGTGAATGTCCCTTCTCGCGCGAGACCGCCAACAACTCGAGCAGTCGCTCCTGGAACGGTCTAGGTTCGATTTCGATCGGGCTCAGGCGGATTACGTCGCCGCCCTCGTCGACCGTCGTGCGTCGACGGAACTCGTCCGCATCGTATGAGACGAAGTCGCTGCTCTCCCAGTAGCTGTCGAAGACCGCTGCGATCTTGGCCAGCGCATCGGGGTTACGAACGCCGGACAGCCGTACGTTCCACTCAAGGCCGGTCACCTGGGCCGAATGGGTCAGGTTTGACGAACCGACGTAGGCGGTGGAATAGCCCTCGCGCCGGTGAAAGATCCACGCCTTCGCATGCAGTCGGGTCATCGTCTCGTCATACGAGACTCGAACATCCGCACCGAGCGCCGGAGCTCACGGGTCCTGCGAGCCCTCTGCGGTCTCGTCGTCGCTGCTCGCAACGCCCGCGCCACCGCAGCAGCACGCGCGCCGAACGCTCGACCTCGTCCGCACCCGCGAACACCGCCGCGACCGCGTGCTCACACACCCCGTCCGCGTCACACTCGCAAGCCTGAGCGATCGCGCGCGGCCGCGGAATCAGCTGCTCGCCCCAGTCCTCCTCCAGCAGATGCTCGAGGTGCACCGACTGGAACTTGCCCTCGACCGCGTCCTCCAGCTGCCCCATCCCCTGCGCATAGCGGGTCATCGCCGTCCAGATGCGCTGCGGGATCGGGGCCGCGGTCAGCGTCACCTCGCAGCCGTCGACGCGCGCGCTGATCACGCCCGGCTCGATCTGCAGGTCCTCCACGACCAGATCCGGGCGTTCCGCGTTGCCGGCGACGGCGGCGATCAAGGAGCGAGACCACGGCCCCATCAGGCTGCCTCCTCCACCACGCTCGGCGCCAGCGCGACCGCGGCGCGGATCGCGCCCAGATCGAGATCGCCGAGCCAGTCCTCCGAGCGGCCGGCCAGCACCTTCTCGGTCAGCTCGCGCTTCGAGTCGAGCAGCTGGTCGATCCGCTCCTCGAGCGTGCCCGTGCAGATCAGCGAGTGCACGAACACCGGCTTGTGCTGACCGAGGCGATGCGCACGGTCGGTTGCCTGCTGCTCGACCGCCGGGTTCCACCAGCGGTCGAAGTGGAAGACGTGGTTCGCGGCCGGCAGGTTCAGGCCGCGGCCGCCGGCGCGGATCGAGATCACGAGCACCGTCGGCCCGCCGGGCTCCTCGCTCGCGAACTCGGTCAGCAGCTCGTCGCGCTGGCGCGCGTTCAGGCGCCCGTGGAAGAAGCCGACCTTGCGGTCGAGCTTCTCCGCGAGATACGGCACGAGGCGGTCGAAGCTCGGGTACTGCGTGAAGACGAGCGCCTTGTCGCCGCCCGGCATCGCGTGCAGCAGCTCGACGAGCCGCTCCAGCTTGCCGGAGCGCCCATCGAGCGGCGCGCCCGTGTGCATCAGCATCTCCGGGTGGTTGCACACCTGCTTCAGGTGCCCGAGCATCGCGAGCACGGCACCGCGGCGGCCGAAGCGGTCCTCGTGCTGCTCGATCCGCGGGAACCAGCGGTCGACGGTCGCCTGGTAGAGGCTCGCCTGCTCGATCGTCAGCTTGCAGTAGTCCTTCTCGACCGTGATCGGCGGCAGGTCGAGCTCGACCTCCGGCTCGTCCTTCGCCCGCCGCAGGATGAACGGCCGCACCACCGCCCGCAGCCGCTCGAGCGCCGCCTCGTCCTTCTCGACCTCGATCGGCTGCCCGAACGTGCGCCCGAACCACTCGCGCGAGCCGAGCAGCCCCGGGTTGAGGATGTCCATGATCGCCCACAGCTCGTTCAGCCGGTTCTCGATCGGCGTGCCCGTCATCGCGACCCGCCGCCGCGCCGAGAGCGTCCGCAACGCCCGCGCGCGCTTCGTCTGCGGGTTCTTCACATCCTGCGCCTCGTCCATGATCAGCCGGTCCCAGTCGACCTCGGCGAGCGCATCGACGTCGCGCGTCGCGATGTCGTACGACGTGACGACCACGTCGACCGAATGCGCCTTGCGGTGCAGCTCCTCGTTCGCCAGGCGATCGCTGCCGTGATGCAGATGCACGCGCAGCCCCGGCGCGAAGCGGTGCACCTCCGCCACCCACTGCCGCGCCACGCTCATCGGGCACACGACGAGCGTCGGCCCGAACGCCTCCGCCCCGGCTTCCTCGCGCTCCGACACGAGCATCGCGATCGCCTGCACCGTCTTCCCCAGGCCCATGTCGTCGGCCAGGATCGCCCCGATCCCGAGATCGCCGAGCATCCGCAGCCACCCGTGCCCCTTCTCCTGGAACGGGAACAGGTCGTGGAGCATCCCCGCCGGCGTCCCGCGCGGCCGGAAGCGCGCGTCCTTGCCGGAGAGCAGCTCGTCGAGCGAGCGGTCGAGCTGCACCGTCCCGAGCTCGAGGCCCGCCTCGTCGGTTTCGAGGCCGGACACCGCCCGCACGAGCTCGACGAAGCCGAGACCCTGGCGCCGCCGCTCGAGGAAGCGCAGCGCGCGCTTCACGTCGGCCGCGCGCACCGCCTGCCAGCGGCCGTCGACCTGCACGACCGGGCTCTTCGCCGCCGCGAGCGCGCGCAGCTCCTCGTCCGAGAGCTCCGTGTCGCCGACCGCGAGCCGCCAGTCGAACGACGCGAGCACCGACGTCGACAGCAACCCGCTCGACGTGTACGGCTCGCTGCGCGCGGTCACGTTCGCGCGCAGGCGCGTCGGCGCGCGCAGCCACGCCGACGGCAGCGCCACCGGCACGTTCAGCTTGTCGAGCTGCGGCATCAGGTCGCGCAGGAAGTAGGAGACCGTCTCGGCGTCGAGCTCCGTCGTCGAACGGCTCGTCATCGGCGAACGCGATGCCCTCGCTCGCCAGGAGCGGCCGCAGGACGCCGAGATCGCGCTCGAGGTCGCCGAGCGGATCGCCCGAACGCACGAACGCGAACGCATCGTCACCGCCCTCCCAGAGGAGCGACACCGGCAGGTTGAGCGACGCGTCGTCGTCGGCATGCAGCCACAGCTCGAGCGCGAGCGCGCCGAGCGGACGCTCGTCGAGCTGCAGGCCGACTCGCCACGTCGTCTCCTTCACCTCGGCGAGCCCGCTGTCGACCCAGCGCGTCAGCCGCCGCTCGAGCGTCGCGTAGCTCGCGTTCTGCGGCAGCTCCGGGTCGGGTGACGACAGCCCGGCGAGGAACGAGTCGACCGCGGTGCGCCGCCCGAGCCGCGACGAGTCGCCGAGCTTCACGCCCGCGGCGACGAGCCGGTCGCGCGCGATCTGGTCGACGAGCTGCGGGTAGAGATCGGCGACGGCCGCCTCGCGGTCGTTGTGGAAGCCCTCCGCCCCGACGAGCGGGAGCGCCGCCGAGATCTCCGCGAGCGAGCGCTGGATGTGGTCGTCGAGCGTCGCGCCCCAGAACGCGTACCAGCTGCCGCCGCCGCGCACGAGCTGGGGGTGCACCATTCCTTCGCTCACCGAGCGGCGCGCCAGATCGACGAGCGCGAAGAGGACGCGTGCGCTGTCGCCGAGCTCGAGCTCGGGCGGCGCGGCGGCGAGCTCGATCAGCTCGGGGACGGCAAGGAGCCGCGCGTCGATCTCGTGCTCGAGCACGTGCACCAGCGCGGGCTCGCCCACATCGAGGCCGCCGTTCGAGAACGACTCGCCGTCGCGCACGAAGACGTACGCGCCGGCGCTGCGCCAGACCACTTCCAGAGAGAGCACGACCTAACAGGGTAGGCATTACAGTGGTCTCCTTGCAGAGGCTCTATCAGCGAGTGGGCGCCGGACGCCCGCCGCGGGTCCGCTGGGCGCTCGAAGAGGCTGGCGTTTCCTACGAATACGTGGTCATGGACGCCGAGGAAGGGCAGGGCCCGAAGCACGCCGAGCGCCACCCGCTCGGGCGGGTCCCCGTCCTGGAGACGGACGACGGGCTGCTGTTCGAGTCGGCTGCGCTCTGCCTGCACATCGCCGACTCGTACCCCGACGCGAACCTGATCGCGCCGCTCGGCACCCGTGAGCGCGCGGAGACCTACCAGTGGGTCTTCTTCGCGATGACCGAGCTCGAGCAGGCGATGCTGCGGATCCTCTCCGCGCGCTACCGCGACGACCTGGAGGCGCTCGCGAGCGGCGAGCGGCGGATGGCGAAGACGGCCGCAGCGCTCGAGGAGGCGCTGGCCGGAAACGAGTACATCGTCGGCAACCGCTTCACGATCGCCGACGTCGTGCTCGGCGGCGTGCTCGAGAGCGCGCGCAAGTACGGCACCTTCCCCGACTCGGCGCCGCTGCTCGCCTACCTGGAACGCCTGGACGAGCGCCCGGCGAAGCAGGTCGCGTACTCGTGAGCCCGCTCGCCTAGGAGGGCTCGGGTGGCGACTCGCCGTCGCCGCCACCGGAGCGCTTCTTCGCCAGCGCCAACGCGCCGACTGCACTCGCAACGACGAGCGCGATCGCGCTCTTGTTCGGCCTCTTCGTCTCGGAGTCGATCCCCGGCACCGCGCCTCTCGCCTTCTTCTTCGCGACGCGCTTGCCGACCGACAACACCGCCCAGCCGACGACGGCGTTCCTGCGATTGATCACGGTCACGCACCCAGCCTACCCCGCCGAGAGCGCGCTGCAAGCCGGAAGGCGCCCCGAAAGGGGGCTGGCGGTGTCCTGGGCGGCGATTAGGCTGCGCCCGTGGGTCTCGGGGGAGCACTGGCTCCGTTGCAGGAGCGCCCGTTTCGGCTGCTCTGGCTCGGGCGCGTGTCCTCGGGCGTCGGAGACGCCCTCGTGCCGGTGGCCCTCGCCTTCGCGGTCCTCTCGGTGCACGACAGCTACACGGCCGTCGGCGGTGTGCTCGCGGCGTTCACGGTCGCGCGCGTCTCGTTCACGCTCGTCGGGGGCGTGATCGCCGACCGGCTCCCCCGCCGCGGCGTGATGCTCGCCTGCGACCTCGTGCGCGGCGTCGTGCAGGCATTCACCGCCGTGATGCTGCTCGCGGGCAGCATGACGCTGAGCCTCTTCGTGATCACGATGGTGCTCTTCGGCGCGGCGTCGGCGTTCTTCGTCCCGGCCTCGGACGGGCTCGTGCAGCAGACCGTCAGCCGCTCCAACCTGCAGTCGGCGAACGCACTCCTGTCGACCTCCCGCAACGCGCTCAACGTCTTCGGCCCAGTCGTCTCGGGCAGCCTGATCGCCGCGATCGGGACCGGCTGGGTGTTCGGGATCGACGCAGTGAGCTTCGCGGTCAGCGCGGTCTTTCTCACGCAGCTGACCGTCGACTCGCTCGTTCGCGTCGAGCGCCGGCACTTCTACCGGGAGCTCCGCGAAGGCTGGAGCGAGGTGATCTCGCGCTCGTGGGTGCGCGCGCCGATGATCGGCTTCGCGATCTCGAACATCTGCTTCGCGTCGTTGCTCGTGCTCGGCCCCGTGATCTTCCGCAACCACCTCGGCGGCCCGCGCGACTGGGGCATCGTCTCGACCTGCGGCGCGATCGGCGGGATCGTGGGCAGCCTCGCCTCTGCACGCTTCCGGCCGCACCGGCCGCTGACCGCCTGCTTCATCTCCTCGGCGCTGATCGCGGTGCCGATCTCGGCGCTCGCCGGGCCTCTGCCGATGCCGGTGATCGCGGCGGCCTGGTTCGTCGGCTTCGGCGCGATCGTCTTCGCAAACATCTTCTGGGAGACGACGCTGCAGCGGAACATCCCCGAGCGCGTGTACGCGCGTGTGCGCTCCTACGACATCCTCGTCTCGTTCGTCTTCATGCCGATCGGCATGCTCGCGTTCGGGCCGATCGCCCAGCAGCTCGGTTTCACCGCAACGCTGCTCGGCGCCGCGGCCGTCGTGGTGGTCACGAACCTCGCCGTGGCCGTGGTTCCGGGCGTGCACGCGGTCGTCGCCGAGGCTCAGCCCGCGTGAAACTCGGGAACCTGGTTGCCGGCTTCGCCGGCAACCAGGTTCCAGGGCGGTTCGGAAACTCGGGAATCTGGTTCGGCGCCGCCGAACCAGATTCCCAACCGAAGCTAGGAAGCGTTGTCGTCGACGAGGCGCGAGGCGCCGTGCAGGATGTCGTTCGCGACTGCGGAGAAGATCGTGTTCAGCTCGTCCGCATTCGGCTGGTTGTAGAACTGCGACGAGTCGCTCGCGATGCCCTGCAGCGCCTGCAGGCCGGTGATCGCAGGGCTCTCGTTCGTCCGGCTGACCGGCGGGCCCTTGATCTCCTTCTGGCAGATGTCGTGGCCGACGTCGTAGCCGATCGAGTAGACCGACGTCCCGGCCGCGTGTGCGGCCTGCGACGACGTGATCCCCTGATGGCACGGGGTCAGCAGGTACGGCGAGTTTGCCGGGTAGTAGAGCGGGCCGGTGTTCGCCGCGCCGTCGGAGAGGAACACGATGATCTTCAGCGTGCCCGGCCGGCCGTCCTTCACGAGCTCCGCCTGGGCCGCGTCGATCGCGTTCGCGTAGGCGGTGTTGCCGTTCGCCTGCGCGCAGTTGATCGTCGAGACGAGGTTGGACGACGTGTTCAGGTTCGTCCCGGTCTTGTAGTCGCTCGAGAGCGGGACCAGCACGTATGGAGCCGCCGGATCGTCGTAACTCGCGGTGGCGGGCGGTTTGGCGCACTTCGTCGCCATGCTGGACGCGGGCGGCAGCACCGCCAGGCCGACGTGGTCGAGCGCGGGGTTCATCAGGCCGAGGAACGTCTTCATGCCGGCGCGCGCGTTCTCCATGTCGGTGCAGGCCGGGTCGGGCTTCCCCGCCGCGTCGGTGCACATCGAACCGGTGCGGTCGAGCACGAGCATCACGTCGAGCGGCTTCTCGCCGCACGGCGAGCACGCGGTGGCGGACGCGTGCACGGTGAAGCTCGGCACGCCGAGCAGCTTCGCGAACGTGGTCGAGACGACGCCCGTCTCCTTGACGACGACGGCGTTCGCGGGCGAGCAGCCCGGGACCGAGGCGATGCACCTCGTCGAGACCGTCATCTTCACGCTGTCGAGCCCGCTCGGCACGTTGCTCCCGCTCGAGCCGTAGGTGTTCGCCCACGTCGCCGCCGACGCCACATCCGGCAGCTCCTGGGCACCGGCGAGCGCCGCCGCATCGGCAGCCGACTGCAGGCGCCGCTGGGCCAGGTAGGCGTGGCCGACGTCCAGGCAGAGCGCGCAGAACCCGAGCAGGACGAGCAGGAACAGGACGATGATGACCAGCGCCTGGCCGTCCTCCGAGCGTGTGCGACGACGCAGGTTCACTAGAGGTACTTCCCGAGCTCCAGGACTGCGGGGCCGAGGATGACCATGAAGAGCGCCGGGAAGATGAAGAGCGCCGCCGGGAAGAGCATCTTGATCGGCGCCTTCGCCGCAGCCTCCTCCGCCAGCGAGCGGCGGCGGCGGCGGGAGTCGTCGGCCAGGTTGCGCAGAGTCTGGCCCAGCGAGAGCCCGAGCTGCTCGCCCTGGAGCAGCGACCGGACGAACGAGGTCACTTCCGGCGTGTCGAGCCGCTTGGCCATGCGCTTGAGCGCCCGCTCGCTGCTCTCGCCGACCCGGAGCTCCGTCAGCACGAGGGCGAACTCGTCGGCGAGCGCGCCGCTCGTGCACTCGACGAGCCGCGCGATCGCGCCGTAGAGCCCGAGACCGGCCTCGACGGTGACCGCGAGCAGATCGAGCGCGTCCGGCAGGTCGTTGCTGATCTCGGCGCGGCGCGCAGCCGTCCGGCGGCTGAGCAGGAGCCTCGGGAGCAGGAAGCACACGAGACCGAAGAGAGAAGCGAGCATGAACGTCGCCGCGAACGGCTGGCCGGTGACGGCGGCGATCAGCAGCGCCGCGAAGACGCCGGCCGCGACGAAGAGGAGCCGGTACACGACGTACTGCTGCGTCGTCACGCGGCCGGCGAGACCGGCCGCGGCGAGCCGCTGCGGCAGGCTGTCGGCGAGCTTCTCCGACAGCAGGCGCTGCCCGAGCCGCTGGGTCAGCGAGCCGGTCGTGCCCCTCCGTGACGCGCCGCCGGGCAGCTCGCCCGAGGCGACCGACCATTGACGGACGACCGCGACCGCGGAGTGCCGCCGGCGGGCCGAGGTGGTGAGCACGCTCGAGGCGACGTAGATCGAAGCCGAGAGCGTGAGCGCAGCAAGGACGAGCAGGAGCACCGTTACCACCGCACCTTTCCGACGCGCCGAAGCACGAACGAGCCGCAGAGGATCATGGTCAGAGCGACGAGCACAGGATGTGCCCGCTCTGGGTGTGCCAGAGGGGCCACATGTACCTGGGGTTGACGAGCGTCAGCAGCAGCGCCGCCACGATCGGCAGCCCGGTGAGCACGTTCGCCGAGATGCGAACCTGGCCCGTGATCGCCCGGAGGTTGCGGCGGAACTGCTCCCGCGCGCGCACGGTCTGCGCGACGAGCTCGAAGAGCTCTGCGAGGCTGCCGCCGACCTGCCGCTGGATGGCGATCGCGTCGAGCACGAACTGCAGGTCGGACGACCTGATCCGGTTTCCGAGGTCGGCCAGCGCCTCCTCGAGCGAGCGGCCCAGGTGAACCTCGGCGACGACCCGCTTGAACTCCCGGCCGGCCGGCTCACCGACGTCGGACGCGACGCTCTGAAGCCCGTGATCGAAACCGTGGCCCGCACGCAGTGAGGCGGCGAGCGTGTCGAGGATCTCCGGCAGCTGCCGCTCGAACGCGCGCGAGCGCCTCGACCCGAGCACCTGCAGCACGAGCCAGGGCGCCGCGAGTGCCGCCGCACCGCCGAAGAGCGCGAATCCGAAGCCCTTCATGTCGAGCAGGAGCACGAATGCTGCAAAGCCGATCAGCACATCGAGGCCGACGAAGGCGCCGGCTCCGGCGTCGATGCCCGGCGCGGTCGATGTGCAGCTGCACGCGCTCGCGCGTACCGAACCGTGTCAGGAGCGCGTCGAGCTGACCGCCGATGCGCTCCACGAGGGCACCCGAGGGCCCGTGGCTGCGGGAGACCTCCGCCTCGTCGAGGTACGGCGTGAGCTGGCGGCGAACGTTCTCACGCCGCCGTGTCGCGAGCACGATCCGAACCGCGAGGAAGACGAGCGCCGCAACGGCGACCGCGACGCCGATCCCGAAGAGCACGGAGATCATGAGACTCTCCGCCCGCCTGCTGCGGCGAGCCGAGGCTCGGCCGGGTCGAAGACATGGGACGGGAGCGTGACGCCCGAGGCCGCCAGCTTGTCCGCGAAGTGCGGCCGGATCCCGGTGGGGCGGGCCGCGCCGCTTCCCGGCTTGGCCAGGAAGAGATCCTGGATCGTGATCACGTCCGA
Organism: uncultured Thermoleophilia bacterium; assembly: GCA_963821575.1. GTDB lineage: Bacteria > Actinomycetota > Thermoleophilia > Gaiellales > Gaiellaceae > PALSA-600. The sequence goes on along the minus strand of CAWGEJ010000006.1, from coordinate 588,908 downwards.
CTCCATCCGCAGGACCTCGGTCACGTGCGTGACGACACGGCTGCCGTCGACGTACCGCGAGATCTGGATGACGACGTCGAACGCGCTCGCGATCTGCTCACGGATCGCCCGCAGCGGCAGGTCGACGCCCGCGGTCAGGACGAGCACCTCGAGCCGCGCGAGCGCGTCACGAGGAGAGTTCGCGTGGATCGTCGTGAGCGAGCCCTCGTGGCCCGTGTTCATCGCCTGGAGCATGTCGACCGTCTCCGGCCCACGAACCTCGCCGACGATGATGCGGTCGGGCCGCATGCGCAGGGCGTTCCGGACGAGGTCGCGAATGCGGATCTCACCCTGCCCCTCGATGTTGGCCGGCCGTGACTCGAGCGAGACGACGTGCTCCTGGTCGAGCTGGAGCTCGGCCGCGTCCTCGATCGTCAGGATCCGCTCGGAGTCCGGGATGTAGCTCGAGAGCACGTTCAGGAGCGTCGTCTTGCCGACGCCGGTGCCGCCCGAGATCAGGACGTTGAGCTTGCCGCGAACGCAGCCCTCGAGCACGTCGACGAGCTCCGGGCTGAGTGAGCCCAGATCGACGAGATCGTCCGAGGTCAGCGCATCGGCCGAGAACTTGCGGATGGTCAGGATCGGCCCCTTGAGCGAGAGCGGCGGGACGATCACGTTCACGCGGGAGCCGTCCGCCAGCCGCGCATCGACCATCGGCGAGGCTTCGTCGACACGGCGTCCGACGGCCGCGACGATGCGCTCGATGACGCGCATCAGGTGAGCGTCGTCGGCAAACCGTGCGTCGGTCTCGTAGAGGACGCCCGCGCGCTCGATGAACACCTGGTCGTGGCCGTTCACCATCACCTCGGTGACGGTGTCGTCACGCAGGAAGGGGTCGATCGGCCCGTAGCCGAGCACCTCGTCGATCACGTCCTCGACGACGCGCTGCCGCTCGTCGGCCGTGAACCGCTCGGAGCGGCGATCGAGCTCGACCTCGACGACCGTCTGCACGCGGCCCCGGAGCTCGTCCGGAGACGCGCTCAGGGTCTGGAGCTCGGGCCCCATCTTCGCGACGCACACGTCGTGGAGCGACGCGCGCAGCTCTGCGAAGCGATCGATCGGGCGGTCGTTGGCGCTCCCGATGCGAGGCTGAAGTGCGGTCGGCTCCTCGAAGCCGTCCGTGCCGTTGATCCGTTGCTGAAGGGACATTGTCAACTCCTCCCGAAGCTGAAGAGGCGTGTCGCCCGGTGGTGGGTGTTCTGCTTGGTGACCCAGTGGCCGCCGGCAGTCGCACGAGCGAGCTCCAACATCGCGATGCCGAAGGGTGCGTCCGGCCGCTCGAGCACTGCCGGCGTCGCTCCGTTCACCGCAAGGGGCACGGTCGGGTCGAGCGGCAGTACCCAGTCGACCTTGCGGTCGAGCGCCGCTTCGACGTCGCCGCGATCCATCAGGTTCGCGCTCGCACGGTTGAGCACGATGCGCAGCCGCTCCTCGGGGAACGAGAGCAGCTCGAGCGTCTTCAACGTCAACCGGACGTTCTTCAACGTCGGCACGTCGGGGTTGCACAAGAGGAGCAGCTCGTCCGTCTGGTCGAGCGTCGCCAGCATCGGCCCGTAGAAGAACGGCGCCGTGTCGACGACCACCAGGTCGTACGCCTCACGCGCCACCTGGAGCAGAGTCCGAATGGCCTCCTCGCCGACCAGCTCGGCGTCCTCCGGGCTCATCGGAGCCGGCAGGACGTCGACGCCCGACGAGTGGCGCTCGGTGTAGACGCCGAGCTTCTCGCCGTCGAGCGCGGCCGGGGTGCCGAGCAGCTCGCGAACCGTGTTGTCGGGCGCGAGCCCGAGCATGATCGCGGCGTCGCCGAACTGCAGATCGAGGTCGATCAGCAGGGTCTTCTTGCCGGCGTGCGTCGCCGCGGCGACTGCCAGGTTCGTCGAGACGACCGACTTGCCGGAGCCGCCCTTCGGAGAGAAGACGGTCACGACGCGGCCGTCGCCGGAGTCGGACTCGAGCTGGCGGGCGGTCTGCGCCGCCTTCTCGACGACGAAGAGGACGTTTTCCTGCGCGGCCGGCAGCGAGAGCACATCCGCGATGCCGGCGTCGAGCGCCCAGCGAACGAGCGCGCTCGAGGGAGCCGTGGTGGCGAGCACGACCGGCGCACCGGTGTGCTCGCGCAGCCGGGCCAGCTCCTCGTGCGGCTCCGCCTCGCCGTCGTGCACGAGCACGGCGACGTCGAGCGGCTCGGACTGCGAACGGCCGGCGAGCTCGCGGAGCTCGAAGGCCTCCGTCGCCGTCAGCTCGATGCGCAGCGTCGCCGCCGCCTCGCCGTCACCGGCGACCGCGACCAGCAGGCGGCGGTCAGCGGCCATTCGATGCCTCGACGATCGTCGCAGCCGTTGCCGGCGCGCCGCGCTTGTCGGCAGCGTGGTTGGACGGGCGGAGCACCAGCGTCCAGTCGCCGTTCTTCTGCAGCCAGAAGAGGCGCTGGGCCTGGTCGCCGGTCAGCTGGAGCTCGACCGACATCTGGCCGTTGGCGTTGGTGGACGACGTGGACGTCGGAGCCTTCACGACGAGCAGGTCCCGCAGCGCGATCACTGTCGAGTGGAGCTGGCCGCCTTCGGGCAGCTGCACGTTGCCGACGACGTCGACCCGGTTGCCCTCCTTGAGCGCTCCCGACAGCAGCTGGTTCGCGTCACCCGGCAGCTGGATCACCCGCGAGGCGCCCTTGAACGTCGAGGGCAGTCCCTCCTGCTGGGTGGTGCCGAACCGGCGCGTGACGATCTGCTCGCCGGCGTAGGTCGGCTGGATCGCAACGAGGCTCGCGAGCTGAGCCGGGTTCGTGACGGCGCCGGACGCGATGCTGTTGCCCGGCAGCTTGCGGGTCACGAGCCAGTGGCCCGTGGCGAGCTTGGCACCGGTGGTGCCGACCGGGATGTCGCGCGTTGCGACGAGCACGGAAACGCTCGCCGCCGAGCTGGCCGCCGCATGCGACTTCGCGTGCGAGGCATAGATGAACATCAGCGCGACCGCACACGCGGCGAGCGCGCCGGCGATGATCAAGTTCCTGACTCTGTATGAGATGTCAAGCATCTGTGTCCCCTGTCGTTAGTACTCGACACGCTCGGTCGTCGCGCTGTGCAAGTTGCCCGAGGCGACAACGATGCCGAGGATGTTGATCGAATATGGATAGGTCGCGGTGACGGTCACGGCGGCGCCCGGCTGCCAGGGCGGCGCCGTCACCGTCACGTTCAACTTGCTCGTGTCGAGATCGGTCGCGGCGCCGAGCACCGCGGCCTTGGTCGTGCCGACGGGATCCGCGGAGCTCCGGCTGACGGTTGCCTGGCGGGCACCCGTCCGAACCGCGTCGCTGAGGGCGATCGAGTCCTTGAACGCCATCCCGAACTGGATGATCCCGAACAGGATCAGAAAGAGAATCGGCGCCAGCAGCGCGAATTCGACGAGTGCCTGGCCTTCCTCGTTCTTCCGGATCCTTCTTGTCATGAGAATGAGCTCCTGTCGGGTGTGGCGGCAGGTGAGCCCGCGAGGGTCACCTGCCGCCGCCGAATTCGGGTTGGTTAGAGCTTCCCGCCGATGCTGCCCAGGGCCCCAGCGATGGCACCCTCGAAGGTGACGAGAACGCCTGCGAGCACGACAGCGACGAGGACGCCGATGAGCGAGTACTCAACGAACGTCTGGCCCTCTTCACTCTTGAAGCCGACATAAGCGCGCACGATCGCGCGGTTGATCGCATCGAACATTTCTTGCCCTCCTTGAATTGTTTGCCGGCCGGGGAGTGATCCGACCTGCTCCGCAATCGCGGGATTCCGATGAAGTGGAAACCGCTTTCGCATCACCGTAGGGACGCGGCAGCGGCGAAACACACCCGTGGGTCTAGGAGTGGTCCCGCGATGGTCTAGCCGCACCCGCCGTGGTCACTCGAACGAGTTAGGTCGCTCGGTACCTACGCCGGCGACGGTGCGAGACTCGGGAATCTGGTTCGCCCTGGCGGGCGAATCAGGTTCCCGCCAGAGGGAATCTGATTCGGCGGAGCCGAACCAGATTCCCGAGTTCAGGCCTTCGCTGCCGCTTTCTTCTTGTTCGGCAGGTGGATCGCGCGGCCGAGGGCAACGAGGCCGGCTTCCTTGATCGCCTCACTGAGCGTCGGGTGCGCGGCCATGCCGTCTGCGACCGTCTCGACGGTCGATTCGGCGTCGATCGCGACCGTGCCGGCCTCGACCAGGTCGGTGACGTGCGGGCCGACCATGACCAGCCCGAGCAGCTCGCCGTACCGCGTCTCGTGGATCGACTTGACCCAGCCGACCGTCTCGGCCTGCATCACTGCACGAGCGTTGGCCTGCCAGGGGAACACGCCGACCGCGACGTCGTCGCCGTACTGCTCGCGCGCCTGCGCCTCGGTCAGGCCCACGCCGGCGATCTCCGGGTCGGTGTAGATCGGCCGCGGAACGGCACGGTTGTCGACGATCGCGTCGTGGCCCATCGCGTTCTCGGCTGCGACCTCGCCCTCGCGAAACGCCGTGTGCGCGAGTTGCCAGTAGCCGGCACAGTCGCCGACCGCATAGATGTGCGGCACGGTCGTGCGGCGGTGCCCGTCGGTGGTGATGCCCGTGCGCCGGTCGAACTCGACGCCCGCCGCCTCGAGGCCGACGCCCTCCACGAGCGGGCCGCGGCCGACGGACACGAGCATCAGGTCGCAGTCGACCGTCTCGCCGTCGCCGAAGGACACCGTGAGCGAATTGCCCTTCTGCTCGACCTTGGTGCACTGCTTGCCGAGCTGCAGGGAGATGTCGCGCTTCTTGAATGCCTTGGCGAGCTCCTTCGCCGCATCCGCATCTTCCTGCGGGATCAGCGTGTCGAGCATCTCGATGATCGTCACCTCGGAGCCGAAGCGGTTGAAGATCGATGCGAACTCCGCGCCGATGATCCCGCCGCCGAGGATCACGAGCCTCTTCGGCACCTCGGTCTGCGAGAGGAGCCCGGTCGAGTCGACGCAGAGATCGGACTCGAGCCCCGGGATCGGCGGCCGCAGCGGGAACGAGCCTGTGGCGACGATCGCCGACTTGAAGCTGACGTCCTCTCCGCCGTCGACCGCGATCGTGTTCGCGTCCTTGAACTTGCCGTAGCCCTTCACCCACTCGACGCCGTTGGCCTTCAGGAGGCTCGCGACGCCGCCCGTCATCTGCTTGACGACACCGGCCTTCCACTCGTTCGCGGCGCCGAAGTCGAGCTCCGGCGACTTCACCTTGACGCCGAGCTTCGCGAACGTGTCGTTGGCCTGATGCAGGAAGTGCGCGGTCTGCACCCACGCCTTGGTCGGGATGCACCCGACGCGCAGGCACGTGCCGCCGAGCTCGGGCTCCTTCTCGATACATGCGACCTTCGCACCCAGCTGGGCGGCGCGGATCGCTGCGGTGTAGCCGCCGGGGCCACCGCCCAGAACTGCGATGTCGACATCCATGGGGCGATCGTAGCGACGGGTCAGGTGACGATGACGATCTTGCCGAACTTGCCGCCCGCCGCGAACCGTTCGTACGCCTGCTGAGCCTGTTCGAGCGGGAACGTCTCCTCGACCTGCACCTTGATCCGGCCGTCCTGGAGCAGCGGCAGCACGTGCTCGCGCAGGCGTTGGATCACCTGCGCCTTCTCCTCGCGGGAGCGACCGCGCAGGGTCGAGGCGAAGATGCTCCCCCGCTTTCGCATCAAGACGCCGAAGTCGAGCTCCGCCCGTGCACCCGCGCCGGTGCCGATCACGGAGATCCGCCCGTGTGGTGCGAGGTCGTGGACGTTGCTCGAGAGATTGGCGCCGCCGACGAGCTCGAGGATCACGTCGTACTCACCGCTCGGTGTTGTCTCGGCACCGAGGGCGGCGAGCTCCTCGTGATGGTGGCGCGCACGGGCGGTGACCCGCGCGCCGACCGCGAGACCGAGCTGCACCGCGGCCAGCCCGACGCCGCCGGCGGCGCCGTTCACGAGCAGCCGCTCGCCCGGCTCGAGCCGCGCCTGGGTGAAGAGCGCGTCATGCGCGGTTGCGAAGGTCTCGACGAAACCGCCTGCCTCCGGCCACGGCACGTGGTCGGGCACGGGAAGCGTGTGCGTCTCGTCGACGACGACGAGCTCGGCGTGGCCGCCGCCCGGGAGGAGCGCCATGACGCGCTCTCCCGCCTCTGTCTCGCCCGCGCACTCGAGCCCCGGGATGTCGGCGGGCGCGCCGGGCGGGGGCGGATAGTTGCCCGCCCGCTGCAGCAGATCGGCGCGATTCACACCCGCGGCGTGGACGCGAATCAGCACCTCGCCGGGGCCGGGAACCGGATCGGGGCGCTCCTCGATCCTGAGAGAGCCGTCCGCGATGGCAGCTGCCCGCATTCCGGCATGCTACGAACGATGAAGCTCGAAGGCGTCCACCACGTCACCTGCATCACCGGCGACGCGCCGGGAAACGTTCGGTTCTACGCCGGCGAGCTCGGGCTGCGGCTCGTCAAGAAGACGGTCAACCAGGACGACCCGGGCGTCTACCACCTCTTCTACGCCGACGAGCTTGGCTCGTCGGGCGCGGACATCACGTTCTTCGAGTACCCCGGTGCGCCGCGAGGCCGTGCCGGTGACGGGATGGTGCATCGCATCTCGTTCCGGGTCGGCTCGGAGGAGTCGCTCGAGTTCTGGCGGGCGCGGGTCGGCGGAGAGATCGACGGCAGGGCACTCGTCTTCCAGGACCCGGAGGGCCTCGAGCTCGAGCTCCTCGTCGACGACTCGGGCGAGCCGCCGCTGACCGCGGACGCTCCGAACATCCCCGACGAGCACCGGATCCGCGGCTTCGCGGGCGTGCACGCGTACGCCGCGCAGCCTGACCGCAGCGAGCGGCTGCTCGGCGCGCTCGGCTTCGAGCCCGGCTGGGAAGTGCGCGGCGAGGCACGGAGCGGCTTCTACCGCTACGACCCGCCGCCGCAGGCGCGCGGATTGCAGGCCGCCGGCACCGTGCACCACGTCGCCTGGTCGGCGAAGCCCGAGGAGCACGAAGCGTGGCGCGCGCGGGTGATCGAGGGTGGCGGACAGCCGACACCGGTGATCGATCGCTTCTACTTCAAGTCGATCTACTTCCGCGAGCCGAGCGGCGTGCTGTTCGAGATCGCGACGATCGGCCCGGGCTTCACCGCCGACGAGCCGCTCGAGACGCTGGGAGAGTCGCTCTCGCTGCCGCCGAACTACGAGCGGTACCGCGCGCAGGTCGAACGAGCCCTCACGCCGCTGCCGAACGTGCGGGCGGAGCGCTCCGGGTGATCGTCCGCGAGCGCCCCGCCGCCGGTGAGGCGGCCGGCGCGCTCGTGCTCTTCCACGGGCGCGGCGCCGACGAGCACGACCTCTTCCCGCTGCTCGACGTGCTCGATCCGGATCGCCGCCTGGCGGGGTACTGCCCGCGCGGGCCGCTGTCGCTGCCCCCAGGTGGTGCGCACTGGTACGTCGTCCCGCGCGTCGGCTATCCGGATGTGCCGACCTTCTCGTCGTCGTATGCGGAGGCCTCCGAGTGGCTCGATTCGCTGCCTTTTTCGCGAATCGTGCTCGGCGGGTTCTCGCAAGGGTGCGTGATGGCGCTCGCGCTGGGGTTGGGTGTCGGCCGGCCGCGGCCGGCCGCGATCTGCGGCTTCTCGGGATTCATCCCGGTCGTGGACGGCTGGTCGCTCGACACGGCGCGGCCGCTCCCACCGGTCGCGCTCGGTCACGGCACGTTCGACCCGGTGATCCCGGTCGAGTTCGGCCGAGCCGCGCGCGACCAGCTCCTCGCCGCGGGCGCGGAGCTCCTCTACGAGGAGTACCCGCTGGCTCACACCTTGGACGTCGGGTTTCTCGCTGACGTCCAGCGCTGGCTCGGGCCGAAGGTCTAACTCGCGACTCTGGTTCGGCTGCGCCGAATCAGAGTCGGGGGCTGTGAATCTGATTCGCGAAGCGAACCAGATTCAAGAGTTTCACAGTCGTGTTGCAGCTTGCGTCGTATACGCAGGCACCGTGAAGGAGTGCGCCCTACCCACACAGGCACGTTCCACGTCACCGCGCGGTCGATCGCCGAGGAGCACATCTTCTGCGACCACCGCGACTACCACCACGGCATCCAGATCATCGCCGAACTCGTGACCGAAGGATTCCTGACGTGCCACGGCTTCTGCCTGATGCCGACGCACTACCACCTGATCGGCTCGTTTGAGGACGACATGCTCACCGCAGCGATCCGCCGCCTCAACAGGCGGTATGCGAGCGGCTTCAACAGGCGCCACGATCGACGTGGGCATGTCTTCGATTCACCGTTCCGCGCAACGGAAGTCGTGCAAGAAGGCCATGCCTACCGGCTACCCGACTACATCGCCGAGAACCCGCCTCGGCGCCCCTGGCCGTGGAGCAGCTTCGACGTGCCGTTCTCGTGCGTCGAGCCGTTGCCGTGGGCCGAAACTCGCGACTCTGGTTCGGCCGAGCCGAATCAGAGTCGCAGCTTCATGACGAGGCCGCCGTCCGAGACGCCGGCCGGTTCGAAGCCGTTGCGCTCGTAGAAGGCCACCGCAGGTGAGTCCTTCTCCACCGACAGCGACACCGCCTCGTGGCCCGCGGCCTTCGCGTTCTCCAGCAGCGCGTCGAGCAGCTCCTGCCCCACTCCGTGGCGGCGGCGGGAGGGGACGACCGAGATCGAGAGCTCCGGCGTCTGCTCGTCCACGAACCCGTAGCCCGGCTCGTCCGCCGGGAAGAGCCTCAGCCAGGCGGCGCCGACGCGGTTGCCGGTCTCGTGAGCGATCAGCGCGAGGTCGCCCGGCCGACCCCAGTTGTCGACGTAGCGCGTCAGCGGGATGTCGGCGTCGAGCGCATTCACCCGCCAGGCGTACGCGTGCGCGAGCATGGAGCGCATGAACGGAACGTCGGCAGCCGAGCCGTTGCGAATCACAACGCCAGCGCAGGCTCTTCCACGAACTGCTTGACCGTGCGCAGGAAGTCTGCGCCGTCCGCGCCGTCGACGGCGCGATGGTCGACCGTCAGCGTCATGCTCATGATCGGCCGCACGACGACAGCTCCGTCGTGAGCCACCGGCGTGTCGACCGTCGCGCCGACCGCCAGGATCGCCGCCTGCGGCGGATTGAGCACCGCGACGAACTGCTCGATGCCGAACATGCCGAGGTTCGAGATCGTGAACGTGCCGTCCTCGAGATCCTGTGTCGTGAGCTTGCTCTCGCGTGCGCGGCCGACGAGCTCGCCACGCGCGGCTGCCAGCTCTGCGAGGGTCAGACGCTCGACGCTGCGCAGCACGGGGACGACGAGCCCCTGCGGAGCGGCGACGGCGATCCCGACGTTCGCCGTCGGGAAGCGCAGCAGCGCATCCTCGGTGTACTGCACGTTCACGTTGCGATGGCGCATCAGCGCATGGGCGCACACCTTGGCGAGCAGATCGGTGACCGTCACGCGCACATCCGGGTTCAGCTCCCGCGCACGCGCGACGAGCTCGTTCGCGCGCGTCATGTCGGCGCTGACAGTGAGCTGGAAGACGGGCGCCTGCCACGCGGCGGTGAGGCGGCGCGCGATCGTCTTGCGGATGTTCGTCAGCGGGACGGACTCGATCTCACCGGTCGGCACAGCGGCGGGCGCCGGAGCCGCGGCCCGGCCGCGCTCCACGTCCTCGGCGACGATGCGCCCGTCGGGACCGCTGCCCTGGAGCGCACGCAGGTCGATGCCGCGTTCGCGGGCGATGCGCCTCGCGAGGGGCGACGCCTTGACGCGGCCGCCGTTGGTGTCTGACACCACGGTGTCAGACACCTTTTCGGGCTCGGGAGCGCGCTCGGCCTTCGGCGGTTCGGCCTTCGGCGGCGCTTCCGCCTTGACCTCTTCCCCGGCCTCGCCGATCCAGGCGATCGTCTGGCCGACCGGGGCTTCGCCCGACGGGAGCACGATCTTCAACAGCACGCCGGCGTAGTCGGACTCGACCTCCTGCGTCACCTTGTCGGTGTCGACCTCGAACAGCGGCTCGCCCTTCGCGACCGTGTCGCCCTCCGACTTCAGCCACTTGTTGACCGTCCCGGCTTCCATGCCTTGACCGAGGCGCGGGAGCTTGACCTCGTTCGCCATTTACTTCCCGACGGTGCGCTTGATCGCTGCGAGCACGTCGTCCGCACCGGGAACGACGAACTGCTCCATCACCGGCGCGAACGGCAGCGGCGCGAACTTCGCACCGACGCGCTCGATCGGCGCATCGAGGTAGTCGAACGCCTGGTACTGGAGCACCGCGGTCACCTCTGCTCCGAAGCCCATGCGCGTGACGGCCTCGTGCGCGACGACGACGCGGTTCGTCTTCTTCACGCTCTCGACCAGCGCCGCCTCGTCGAGCGGCTGCAGGGTGCGCGGGTCGATCACCTCGACGGAGATTCCTTCCTCAGCTGCGCGCTCCGCCGCCTCGACCGAGCGGTGGACGAGCGGACCGATCGCGATCACCGTCACGTCAGTGCCCGCCCGGATCGTGCGCGCCTTGCCGAGCGGGATCGGCTCGATCTCCTCGGGCACGTCGCCCTTCACCGGATAGAGCAGCCGGTGCTCGAAGAAGATGACCGGGTTGTCGTCGTAGATCGACGTCCAGAGCAGCCCGCGCACATCCTCCGCGGTCGACGGGTAGGCGACCTTCAGGCCGGGGACGTGAACAAGCCACGCCTCGAGCTGCTGTGCGTGCTGTGCGCCCGGCGACCAGCCGGCGCCGCCCTGGGTGCGAATCGTCAGCGGCACCTTGAGCTGGCCGCCCGACATGTAGCGGTGCTTAGCCGCCTGGTTGACGATCTGCTCGAGCGAGAGCGTCAGGAAGTCCTCGTACATGATCTCGACCACCGGACGCATGCCCGCCATCGCGGCGCCGATGCCCGCGCCGACGATCGCCATCTCGGAGATCGGCGTGTTGCGGACGCGCTCCGGGCCGAACTCGTCGAGCAGTCCCTGCGTGACGCCCATCGAGCCGCCCATCTCGGCGATGTCCTCGCCCATGATGAACACGTCGTCGTCCTTGCGCATCGCCCCGGCGAGCGCATCGCGGACGGCTTCGCGATAGGTGATCTCAGGCATAGACGTTCTTCAACGCGTCTTCGGGCTGCGGGTCGGTGCCGTTCTGGGCGAACTCGAGCGCAGCGTCGACGATCTCGTGGGCCTGCGCGTCGAAGCTGTCGAACTCGTCGTCTGCGAGATCGAGCCGGTCGCGCAGCCGCGTGATCGGATCGTGCTCGGCCGCGTCCTCGCGGTCCTCCTTCGACCGGTAGACCTGCGGGTCGCCGATGTAGTGGCCGTGCATGCGGTAGGTCTCCACGTCGATGAACACGGGGCCCTCCCCGGACCGCGCGAACTCGAGTGCTTCGTGGGCCGCTTCGTAGACCGCCTCCACGTCCTGGCCGTCGACCTTGATCGAGCGCATGTCGAACGCGAGCGCTCGCTTCGACATGTCGTCCCACACCGGCGAGTGCTGCCAGCCGGGCGTTGACTCGGCCCAACGGTTGTTCTCGCACACGAACACGGTCTTGGTCCGCCAGAGCTGTGCCAGGTTGAGCGACTCGTGGAACGTGCCGATGTTGGTCGTCCCGTCGCCGAAGAACGCGAGTGCGACCCGCGGCTCGTCGCGCAGCTTGTAGGCGAGGCCCGCACCGGTGACGGCCGGGAGACCGCCGCCGATCACGGCGTTCGCGCCGTAGTTGCCGCGCTCGACGTCGTACAGGTGCATCGAGCCGCCGTAGCCGTGCGAGCAGCCCTCGATCTTCCCGTACAGCTCCGCCATCAGGGCGTTCGGCGAGGTTCCGCGTGCGAGCGTGTGTCCGTGGGCCCGGTGGGTCGAGGCGAAGGTGTCGCCGTCCTCCATCGCCTGGCAGACGCCGACCGCGACCGCTTCCTGGCCGATCGCCACGTGCAGGAACCCCGGCAGCTCGCCGGCGCGGAACCGCTCCTCGACCTTCTCTTCGAAGCGCCGGATGAGGAGCATCTCGCGCAGAAAGTCACGCAGCGTCTCCTCGTTCAGGGCGCGTTTCTTCTCGACCTTGGCCAAAGCTCCGGCAGTGTACGTTTGAAGCATGAGTGTTGCTCGGCAGTGGAAAACGATTGGATCCGAGTTGCCGGACACCTGGGCGCGGGCGTCGCTGCGGCTCGAGCTGCGTGACCGCGCGACGGCCGACAAGGCCGCTGCAACACTCGCCCCGACCGGCCCGTATCGCGTGTCGCCCACGATCCTGCAGTTCTCGGTCGCGCGCGACGGCAGCGCTCTTGGACCCCAAGGGATCAGAAAACTTCTCATGCGCATCCCCGCCGGGACGCTTTCGCTCTCGAATGCGCAGGCGGCGGCGGTGCCTGCGGAGCGTGAGATCACGTCGCTCGTCGCAGGCTGGGACGCGGCTCTGGCGGAACTGCCCGCCGACTGGAGCGATCTCTACGCCGAGATCGAGTTCACCTCCACCGACCACCTCGAGCCGGCGGCGGTGCTCTGCATCCAGATGAACCCGCGCCGAGTCGGCTCGCGTGCGGCGTTCGCCTTCCGCGCGGCACGCCAGGCCGGGTACGGAGTGGCTCCGGGCATGGCCCGCCGCTGCTTCGAGCGCTGCGACGAGCGGGGCATTCGCGGCTCGGTCAGCGTCCTGCGCGTGCTCAGCGACACGCACCTCGTGTCCACGCAGGGCCCCGTCTGGCTCTCCGACGGCAAGACGTTCTGAGTTGGCGGACGCGCTCGACCTCGCGGCTCGCGTTCGTGCCGGAGAGGTCTCCGCGCGAGAACTGGCGGAAGAGTCGATCGCGCAGATCGAGGCGACGAACCCGCAGCTCAACTTCCTCGTCACCGAGTGCTTCGAGCAGGCGCTCGCGACCGAGCCGCGCGACGGCCCGTTTCGCGGCGTCCCGATCCTCGTCAAGGATCTGAACGAGACCGCCGGCGTTCGCACCACGTTCTCCTCACGAGCGTTCGCCGACTATGTGCCGTTCGACGACTCCGCAGTCGTTCGGCGGATCAAGGACGCCGGGTTCGTCGTGCTCGGAAAATCGAACACGCCCGAGTTCGGCAGCACCGCGGTGACCGAGTCGGTGCTCAACGGCGCGTGCCGCAACCCGTGGAGCCCGGAGCACACCCCGGGCGGCTCGTCGGGAGGCGCGGCAGCGGCGGTCGCGGCGGGGACGATGCCGCTCGCGCACGGTTCCGACGGCGGCGGATCGATCCGCATCCCCGCTTCGTGCTGCGGCCTCTTCGGCATCAAGCCTTCGCGCGGACGTGTCTCCCCCGCCCCGTATGTGAGCGGGTCACTCGAGCTGTCCCAGAGCGGGCCTCTGTCCGTGAGCGTCCGCGACGCCGCTGCGTTCCTCGACGCGATCGCCGGCTACGAGCCCGGAGACGCACATTGGGCCCCGCCGCCCGAGCGGCCGTATCTCGACGAGGTGGGTGTGGCCCCCGGCCGGCTGCGCATCGCGTTCACTTCCGAGCCGCCGATCCCGGTCGAGGTCGATCCACGCGTCACTCGAGGTCGCGCGTAAGGCGGCGGACGCGCTCGCCGCGCTCGGGCACGAGGTGATCGAGGGCGGCCCGCGATGGACGGACGAGGCGCTGCTCGGCGGGTTCGCGAAGCTCTGGCAGGTGGGGCCGGCGCTGTACCCCGTCTCGGATCTGTCGCTCCTCGAGCCGCTCAACCGGGCACTCGCCGAAGCCGCGCACGAGACGTCGAGCGTCGTCTTCGCGCGCGCGGTCGCCGGCCTGCAGATGATGGCGCGACGCATCGTCGCGTACTGGAACGACGTCGACATCGTGCTGACGCCGGGACTCGCCAAGCTGCCCGTGCCGATCGGCTGGGTCTTCGAGCCCGCCGACCCGTGGGAGCAGTTCCGGCGCGGCGGCGAGTTCACGCCGTTCACCCCCATCGTCAACCTGACCGGCCAGCCCGCCGCGATGGTCCCGTTCGAAGTCGTCGACGGACTACCGGTCGGCGTGCAGTTGATCGGCCGGCCGGCCGGCGAGGCAACGCTCTTCCGCGTCGCCTCGCAGCTCGAGGAGGCTCATCCCTGGGCCGAGCGGCTGCTCAGCCGATCGCAGCGTTGAGCTCGGCCGCCAGCTTCACGGCGCTCTTTTTGTCGGCCGCGACCGCGAGGCACGTGTCGTCCCCGGCGAGCGTGCCGAGGACCAGTGGATGCTCGCACCGGTCGAGCGCCCGGGCGATGGCCGGAGCCGAGCCGATTTCCGACCGGAGGACGATCACGTTCTGTGCGGCCACCGCACCGCGGCCGAACTGGCGAAGCAGGGACTGCAGCGTCTCACGCGGGTCGGCGCGCCGCTCGCTGCCGGGCATGACGTAGCGAAGAGTCCCGAGAGCATCCGGAGCCTTTTCCAGGCGGAGCTGGCGAATGTCGCGCGAGACCGTCGCCTGGGTCACGACGCAGCCGGCGTGCTGGAGCGCGTCGATCAGCTCCTGCTGCGTGCCGATGTGCTTTCGCTCGATCAGGCTCGCGATCAGCTTGTGCCGCTTGGCTTTCGCGGGATGACTCGTCCTGGCCACGTCGGCAGCATTCCCGTTTCGGTTTCGACCTGCAAGACCGGTCGAGCGCGGTAAGCTCGCACTGATCGTGCAGGCTGCAGAGAAGAGCAAGTCCGGCCCTGGGATGACTCCGTGGGCGCTGCTCGGCGCCGCGCTCGGCGCGGGCTACCTGATCGCGAAGGTGATCGACTGGAGAGGCCATGCCCATCCACGCGGCTGAGTCGGCCGACGGCGGCGTCGGCGGGGCGGCGAAGCAGGTCGCCGAGCATGCGTCGGCGATCGCAAAGCTCGAGCTGGAGCTCGCGAGCCTCGAGCTGAAGAAGAAGGTCTCGACGATCGGGATCGGCGTCGGTCTCGCTCTCGGCGCGGGGCTGTTCGCGTTCTTCATGGTCGGCTTCCTGTTCGCAACACTCGCGGCGGGGCTCGCAACGTTCCTCGCAACGTGGCTCGCGCTGCTGATCGTGACGCTGTTCCTCGGCTTGCTGGCGGTGGTGTTGCGCGCTGATCGGAAAGAACAGAATCCAGAAGGGCACCCCGCCCGTGCCCGAGCAGGCGATTCGCGAGGCGAAGCTGACCGGGGAGGCGATCAAGTGACGACACGGACGCAAGCGGAGATTCAGAGCGACCTCGAGGCGGAGCGCGAGCAGCTCGCCGGCGCGGTCGAGCAACTGCGCACCTCGCTCGGCGAGGCGACGAACATCACGGACAAGCTGATGGCGCGGCTGCCCCTCGTGCTGGCCGCCGCAGCGGTCGTCGGGTTCGTCTACGCGGGTGGCGTCGGCGCCACGATGCGGTACTTCGCGCGGCGCAGCCGCGAGCGGCACTGACCGCGAGTCGGCGACACACGGCGGCAGTCGAGGCGGCTGTCGCTCGGCGACTGGCGTGCGGTCGTCAAGCGGACCGGCACGCAGTTCCTGGCGGACGACTGCATGGGGCTTGCACAGGAGATCGCGTACAGCTCGCTGCTTGCGTTCTTCCCGGCGGTGATCGCCATGATCGGACTGCTCGACCTGATCAACGCCTACGGCCCGGTGCAGAGCTTCCTCGACCCGGTCGCGCCGAAGGCGGTCACGCAGCTGATCCTGTCGTTCGAGCAGGACTCGGGCGGCTCGGGCTCGATCGCGGCGCTCCTCATCGGCTCGTCGATCGCGGTCTGGGCGGCGTCGGGGGCGATGGGCTCGATCATCAAGGCGGTCAATCGCACCTACGACTGTCCGGAGACGCGGCCGTACTGGAAGCGCAAGCTGATCTCGATCGCCCTCGTGCTCGTCTCGGCGCTCGTGACCGCGGGGATGCTCCTGCTGATCGTCCTGGGCGGGACGCTCGGCGATGCGATCTCGCGGCAGTCGCACCTCGGGGAGCTCCGTACGCATGGGTGTGGAACATCCTGCGCTGGCCGATCGCCTTCTCCGCCGTGCTGCTCCTCTTCGCGTTGATCTACTACCTCGCGCCGAACAGCGATCGGCGCTCCTGGCGCTGGGCGACGACGGGGTCCGTCGTCGCGGGGCTGACGTGGCTCGCTGCTCAGCGGGCTCTTTGCGCTCTACACGTCGTACTCGAACTCGTACACGAAGACCTACGGCACGCTCGCGACCGGGATCATTCTCCTGCTGTGGTTGAACTACTCCGCCTGGGCCGTCCTGTTCGGGGCGGAACTGAACGCCCAACTCGACCGCCAGTCGGCGATCCGCGCCGGCGGCAGCGGCGAGCGCGCCTGATCGGCCTGCTCCGCGAGGGTTCGCATGTGTGCGCTCCGCAGACGGTCGGGGTCAGACCCCCGGACGTGTCTGATCGGGACGCGTCCGCTGGCTGGCTCGACGAGCTGTCCTACTGAACGAGATACGGCTCGTCTGATGAGGGCAGACCGATCGCCTCACCTACGAACTGCGCGTACCGCACACACGCAGCCCGGCCTCCACCGAAGAAATCGAGAACACCGTCGGCGCTCAGAAATGCCGGCCGGCCGACGAGTCCCAAGGTCGCCTGGTAGCTGCTCCACGGCCACTCGTCCGGCCCTTTCGTCAATCCGGCCCGAACGGGGTTGAGCACGACGTACCTCGAGAGCTCGAGCACGTACGCCTCGGCGAGCGCGATGCGCGACCAGAACCTGCGCTCGAACAACGCTCCCTCCCGTCCAACGACTGCGTTGAACCACTGCGCGTATTGACCCTTCAGGGATTGCATGCCAGCCGAGAGATTCGCGTTCGGTGTGTCAAGCACGAGATGGAAGTGGTTTCCCATCAAGCAGTACGCGTGCACTCTCCACTCGAACTTCCGAACGACTTCGGCAAGCAGTTGCAAGAAGCGCTCCCGGTCTCGACCGGCGCAGTCGAAGATCGGACGCTTCTCAACCCCGCGCGAGCCGACGTGGTACAGGACGTCGGAAGCTTGAAGGCGCGGGTCGCGTGGCATCGACTTCACGCTAGCGGCGGCAGCCAAGGTCGTTGGCTCCGCGAGCCGAAAGTTGACAGTCTTGTTACGACAGACTGTCCGCTTCGGCCACGGCTTTGGGTCTGACCCCGGTGTAAACGCTTCGAAGCGCCGCTCCGTCAGGCGCGCAGCTCGGCGCTGAAGCGAGCCGCGAGCGCAGCGACGATCGCGCCTCGGAGCCTCGTCGCGTCCTCATCCGAGAGCGTGCGGTCCGGGGACTGGAACGCCACCGCGAACGCGACCGACTTCTTGCCCGCCGGGATCTGATCGCCGCGATAGTCGCTGAGGAACCGCGCCTCGCGCAGCTCCTCCCCCGCCGCCTCGCGCGCCGCCGCCAGCAGCTGCCCCGCCGGCACGTCCTCGTCGACGACGAAGGCAAGATCCTGCCGAAGCGGCGGAAACGTGATCACGTCGCGATAGAGGATCCGCTCCGGCACGAGCGCGAAGAGATCCTCGAGATCGAGCTCGAACGCGCTCCACTCCCCGTCGAGGCCGACCGGGCCGTGCTGAGCGACCCAGCCGGACTGGACTCGGGCCCCGACCGGTGAGCCCGCAAGCACCTGCGCGCGCTCGAACTCCGGCTCCGCGTGCAACGCCTCGAACACCGCCTCGACGACCCCCTTCGCGCGGAAGAAGTCGCCCTGCAGGATCCCGCCGAGCCGCCAGCGCTCGTTCGGCACCTTCGACCCCTCGACCGGCAGGTACACATGGGCGACCTCGAACAGCTCGACGTCGTGGTTGCCCATGTCGACGTTGTGCCGTGCCGCGCCGATCAGCCCGACCGTCAGCGTCGTGCGCAGGAGCCGCTGCTCGGAACTGAGCGGGAACGGCAGCTCGAGCGCACCCGGATCCGGATCCTCGGACTGCAGTGAATACGTGTACGCCTCGTGCAGCCCGGCCCCGACGAGCACGTCCTCGACCTGCCGGCGCAGCCGCTGGAAGTGATTCAGGCGCCCGAACATCGCCTGCCGGACCGGGAGCGTGGCAGGGACGTGCTCGAGCTGGAAGCGCGCGACCTCCTCGACCAGGTCGATGTCGCGGCGTACATCCCGAGCGCGCCACGACGGGACGACCACCGTCCAGTCCGCCTCGACATGGAAGCCGAGCCGGCCGAGGCGCTCCCGTTGCTCACTCTCCGGCACCTCGAGCCCGAGCACCTCGTTCGCATACGCAGGGCGGTACGGGATCTCGTGCCGCAGGCGGCGGATCCGCCCGAACCTCGTTCTCGCCCGTCCACCGCGCGCCGGCCAACGCGACAAGCAGCTCGGTCGCATACCGCGACGCGATCGGCGCCAGGTGGTAGTCGACGCCCTTCTCCCAGCGCGTCTGGCTCTCGGAGCGCATGTGATGGCGCTCGCCGCTGCGCAGAACGGTCAGCGGCTCGAAGTTCGCCGTCTCGAGCACGACCGACGTCGTCGTCTCGGACACCTCGGTGTTCTCACCGCCCATCACGCCTGCGAGACCGATCGCGCGCTCCGCATCGGCGATCACGAGGTCGGACGGATCCAGCGCCCGGTGCGTGCCGTCGAGCGTGACGAGCTCCTCCCCCGCCCGCGCGCGCCGCACGACGATCCGGCCGCCGGCGAGCGTCTCCGAGTCGTAGGCATGCAGTGGGCTCCCGAGCGCAAGCATCACGTAGTTCGTGACGTCGACGACGTTCGAGATCGGCCGCATCCCGGCTCCGAGCAACCGCGCCTTCAACCACGCCGGCGACTCCCCGAGCGTCACGTCGCGCAACACGCGCGCGATGAAGCGAGGGCACGCCTCGAGATCGTCGATCGTGATCTCGACCCGCTCGTCGCCGTCGAGCGTCGGGCCGGGCCCGAACGTCCCGGGCATCGGATTCAGCTTCGCACCGGTGAGCGCGGCGACCTCGCGCGCAATTCCGTAGACCGATGTGAGATCGGGCCGGTTGTACAGCGTCTCGATCTCGAGCACGTCGTCGCCGAGCGGCAGCACCTCCGTGAGCGGGGTCCCGGCGGCGAGCTCGTCGGGCAGCACCATGATCCCGCCGTGGTCCTGCCCGAGCTCCAGCTCGCGCTCGGAGAGGATCATCCCGTCGGAGACCTCGCCGCGGAGCTTCCGCTTCTCGATCGTGAACTCGCCGCCGGGCATGACTCCGCCGGGGACGACGACGGCGACCGTCGCGCCGGCACCGAAGTTCCACGCGCCGCACACGATCGAGCGCGGCTCGCCGTCGCCGACGTCGACCTTCGTCAACTGCAGCTTGTCGGCGTTCGGATGCTTGCCGGCCTCGAGCACCTTGCCGACGAGGAAGTACTGCAGGTTGTCGCCGGCGGGCACACCGCGCCGCACGATCCGATCGACCTCGCAGCTCGTGAAGACGAGCTGCCGTGCGAGCTCCTCGACCGGCAGGTCGAAGTCGACGTACTCGCGCAGCCAGGAGACGGGGACCTTCATCAGAATTGCCCCAGGACGCGGAGGTCGTTCTCCCAGAACGCGCGCAGGTCGGGCAGGCCGTGCCGGAGCATGGCGATCCGCTCGATCCCGAAGCCGAACGCGAATCCCTGCCACTCCGCGGGGTCGAGGTCGACGTTGCGGAAGACGTCCGGGTCGACCCAGCCCGCGCCGCCCATCTCGATCCAGCCGGAGTGCTTGCACGTCGAGCAGCCCTTGCCGCCGCAGATGAAACAGGTGACGTCGAACTCGACCGACGGCTCGGTGAAGGGGAAGAAGCTCGTCCGCATCCTCACCTCGCGCTCCTGGCCGAACAGCGTGCGGAAGAACTGCAGCACCGTCCCCTGCAGGTCGGCGAGCGTGATCCCGCGATCGACGGCGAGGCACTCGACCTGCAGGAAGATCGGCGAGTGCGTTGCGTCGGCCGTGTCGCGGCGGTAGCAGCGGCCGGGCGAGACCATGTAGATCGGCGGCGTCCGCTGCTGCATCGCGCGGATCTGGTCGGGCGACGTGTGCGGGCGCAGAACCGTGTGATCGTCGAGGTAGAAGGTGTCGAGCTGCGAGCGCGACGGATGACCGGCGTCGCTCGTCAGAGCGTCGAAGTTCTCCCAGACGGTCGCGACCTCGGGGCCGTCCCAGACCTCGTAGCCCATGCCGAGGAAGATGTCCTCGATCTCGCGCCGGATCTGCGTCAAGAGGTGCAGGCGGCCGCGCCGAACCGGGCTGCCGGGGATCGTCACATCCAGGCCGGACTCGGCCGCCGCCTCGTACGCCGCGCGCAGCAAGCCCTGCTCGCGCGCCGCAACCGCGTCCTCGAGCCGCGACCGGATGCCGTTCAGGAGCATCCCGCTCTCCCGGTCACGGACGGCGCGCAGTCCCTGGGCGAGCTCCGACTTGCGACCGAGGTACTTGACGCGCGCCTCGTCGAGCTGGCTCTCGGAGACTGCGGCCCCGATCGCCTGCTGTGCTTCAGATTCGTACGCGGTCCAGTTCACCGCGGCGACACTATCCAAGGTTCGACTCCTCTTCTCGCTGGAACGGGGATTCAGGCCCCGGTGCGGCGAGGGAGCGCTAGACGACGCCCCCGGTTGCGCACCGGGGCCGGCTAAAGAGCGTCAGCGACGTCGTCTGCATCGGTACAAAGCATAGCCAGTGTCCGCCTACGACAAGATCGCCCGCCTCTACGACCCCTGGTCCGTGACGGTGGTGGAGGACATCCCCTTCTACGTCGAGGAGGCGCAGCGGTTCGGCGGGCCTGTGCTCGAGCTCGGTGTCGGCACCGGTCGCATCGCCGTGCCGATCGCGGCCGCCGGGATCGACGTCGTCGGCATCGACCTATCCATGGGGATGCTCGAGGTCGCGCGCGAGAGCGCAGAGCTCGCGGGCGTGCACATCGACCTGCGGCACGGCGACATGCGCGATCCGCCGGTCGAAGGCATCTTCCCGCTCGTGACCGCGCCGTTCCGGTCGCTGCTGCACATGGAGAGCGACGCCGACCGGCGCGCCGTCATCCGGGCGGTACGGCGCCGTCTGGCGCCGAGAGGCCACTTCGTCTTCGACGTGTTCGCGCCCAGCCGCGAGGACATCGAGGAGACGCACGGGCGGTGGCTCGAGCGCGAGCCGAACATCTGGGAGCGCGCGCACTGGGACGAGGCCTCCCGCACGTTGACGCTGCAGGTGAGCGGCGAGGCGGGCGAGGCAGCGATGTCGCTCTCCTGGCTGGACGTGCGCGAATGGAAGGCGCTGCTCCGCGAGGAGGGCTTCGTCGTCGAGCAGGTCTACGGCTGGTTCGACCGGCGGCCCTGGCGCGGCGGCGAGGACTCGATCTACGTCTGCCGCAAGCGGACCAAACCGGTACCTGGTACCTGATCAGGTACCAGGTACCGGCTCTGCGACCTGCCGCGAGCGCTCGTAGAGCGCCACCGCGCCCGAGACCGCGACGTTCAGCGACTCCGCGCCGACGATCGGGATCGTCGCCTCGACGTCGCGCGCAACGTCGTCGGGGAGCCCGTCCCGCTCGGCCCCGAGCAGGAACGTCACGCGCCCCGACAGGTCGACCGACGCGAGCGGCGTCCCACCATGCGCGACGAGGGCGATCCGACGGCCGTCGAGATCGCCCCAGGAGCCGAGCGGGACGCGCCAGATCGAGCCTGCACTCGCACGCAGCGCCTTCGGCGAGGTCGGGTCGGCACAGCCGTCCGAGAGGGCCACTGCCGCCCCGAACGCCTCGGCGGTGCGGATCAGCGTGCCGACGTTGCCCGGGTCGGAGATGCGCCAGAGAGCGAGCGTCGCGTCGCGTGCCTCCCAGGCCGGCAGATCCACCCGCCGATAGAGGCCGATCACACGCGGCGCGTGGGCCGCAGTGGAGACCTCCGCCAGCAGTCTCGGCCCGACGTCCTCGCCCGCCCGCAGCAGCTCGACCGGCTGCTCCGAAGCGGCTGCCACGGCGTCCTCGCCCTCGACGAAGAAGAGGCCGAGCTTGTCGCGCCAACGCTTGTCATGGAGCCGGCGGACGGTGCGGGCGACGCACTGGCCCGAGCGGCACGGCGCGGCGAGCCGCCCGCAACGACCGTCAGGTAGCAAGCAGCGCGCCATGCGCTGCGACGCTACCTCGCGGCGCATCTTCGAGCGGCACGTCGGGCGGCCGGTGGCCCTTGACAGACATCTCTGGCTGTTCGAAGGCTGGCCGGACGCGCACGCCGTCGAGTCCGTCGACCTGCACGAGACAGACGGGGTGACGACGATCACGAGAGGTGATCGTCGTCACCTGCCCCACTCGAGCCAGGCGCCGTGGAAGTCGAGGACGCCGAGGCGTGTGACTCGCCCGCTCGGGTACTCCCGAACCTCGAGCCCGTACCCCGAGTCATCTGGAGCCCGGCCGGTCGAGACGAACACGAGCGGCTCCTCGCGCCCGGCGTCGTGCATCGCGCTGTTCAGCCGGTCGAGCCCGTCGCCGTCGAGGTACTGCGTCGAGGCCGACTGGAAGATCACGAGCTGCTCGCCGTGGCGACGGTCGCGCAGCAGCAACGGCAGAGCCTCGACGTAGTCGCCGCGCTGGAGCTCCGGCGGATCGTGGCGAACGACGTCGATCGCCCGGCGCAGCCGCTCGAGCCGCCCGGGCTGGTCGGGCCACACGAACGCCTGGAGCAGGCGTGACCCGTGCTCGGTCGTCACGTCGACCGGGTTCAGGTCGATGCCGCGGCGCCGGGCGACCGAGACCCGGCGCTCGAAGAGGCCTGATGGCGGCGGCAGGCGGTCGTCACCCGTGAGCTCGAACGGGCCGTGGCCCCAGCGGCCGGTCGAGTAGCGGTAGCTGTACCGGTCCCAGAGCAGGTTCAGCCCTGCGGACGGCCCCAGCTCGAGCAGGTCGAACGGGCGGCCGTCGGCAACGGAGAGGAAGGCCGGGAGGAGCCCCCACGCGCGCTGCACCTCGTTCGTCTGGACGTCCTGCTCGGCGGCCCAGCGGGCGAGGAACTCGGCCTGACGGTCGAGGGCGTCACCGACGTCTGCCCACGACGCGAGGCCCGCCAGCACGAGGTAGTGCAGGCCGGCCAGGAACCGAAGCGGGAGATCCCACGCGAGGTCGGGAGCGATGTCGCCGACACGCGGGTCGTCCGCGAGCCGGCGGCACAGCTCCGCATACAGGGGCGAACGGCCGTCGCAGTAGGCGGCCTGCCGGTTGAAGATCTCGGCTTGCCGCGTTATTTCGCGGCGGCGAGAGCCGACTTCGCCTGCTCGGCGATCTCACCGAACTTCGCCGGGTCGGCGACCGCGAGGTCGGCCAGCACCTTCCGGTCGAGCTCGACGTTCGCCACCTTCAGGCCGTGCATGAACTGGTTGTACGAGAGCCCGTGAGCGCGCGCGCCGGCGTTGATGCGCATGATCCAGAGCTTGCGGAACTCGCGCTTGCGGACCTTCCGGTCGCGATACGCGTAGGCGAGCGAGCGCTCGACCTGCTCCTTCGCGTACTTGTAGTTCGACTTCTTGAGTCCCCAGTAGCCCTTGGCTTCGCCGAGGACCTTGCGCCGCTTCTTGCGGGCGTGGACGGAGCGCTTGACGCGAGGCATCGGTTATCGCCTCCCGAGCATGCGGTTGACGGTCTTCTCGTTCGCGGGGTCGACCGGCTGGTCCTTACTGAACTGGCGCTTCTGCTTCGGCGACTTGTTCATGAGCTTCCCCGACATCTGGCTGCGTCGCATCAGCTTCCCCGTCCCCGTGACCTTGAATTTCTTCTTCGCCGTTGAGTGTGTCTTCTGCTTGGGCATCTTTCTTCGCTCCTGCGTTCTTGGTTGGGCCGAGCACCATGGTCATGTTCCGCCCTTCCAGGAGCGGCTGAGTCTCGATGAGACCGATCTCCTTCACGTCGTCTGCCAGACGCATCAGGAGGTCACGCCCCCGGTCCGGATGCTCGCGCTCGCGGCCCCGGAACATGATCGTGACCTTGACCTTCGCGCGCTGGTTGAGGAAGCGCGCGACGTGGCCTTTCTTGGTCTCGTAGTCGTGGATCCCGATCTTGGGCCTGAGCTTGATCTCCTTGACGTTGATCTGGGTCTGGTGCTTGCGGGCGAGCTTCGCCTTCTGCTCGAGCTCGTACCGGTACTTCCCGTAGTCCATGACCCGGGCGACCGGTGGGTCCGCCTGAGCCGCGACTTCGACCAGATCGAGGTTCTTCCCGTATGCGTACTCACGGGCGTCGTCGGTCGTCTTGATTCCGAGTTGCTCCCCGTTCTCGCCGATCAGCCGAACCTTCGGGACGCGAATCGCATCGTTGATGCGCGTCTGGGGCTCGGGACGGCGCGGCGGTTCGAATCCGGAACGCCTGCGCGGCCTCAAATGATCTCTACCAAGCTCGTGTTGACCTCCCGTTGAACGACAAAAACCGCTGGCATGCAGCGGCGAGGGATCTCGAACAACCGGCTCTGTTGAGCCATCGGTTGAACCCCCGAAGCGTGAGCTAGGAGGTGAGAGACGGTTTCGCCCCTGCTTGCCAGGGACTCAGGGTAGCAAGTTTCTCCCGAAATTCATCGAGCGAGAGCGTGCTCTGCCCCCCGCCGTGCTCCCGGACAGCCAGGGCGTCGTCGGACTCCTTGTCGCCGTAGACGACGGCGAACGGGAGCTTTTCGATCTCGGCGTTCCGGATCCGCTTGCCGACCGTGTCGTCTGAGTCGTCCACCTCGACCCGGTACGGCGCGAGTTTCTCCGCCAGGGCGTGCGCAGCCTCGCGATGCCCCTCGCCGACCGGCAGCACCCGGATCTGGACCGGCGCGAGCCAGAACGGGAAGGCGCCGGCGTAGTGCTCGACCAGGATCCCGATGAACCGCTCGAACGAGCCCATCAGCGCGCGATGGA
Organism: uncultured Thermoleophilia bacterium; assembly: GCA_963821575.1. Taxonomy (GTDB): domain Bacteria; phylum Actinomycetota; class Thermoleophilia; order Gaiellales; family Gaiellaceae; genus PALSA-600. The sequence goes on along the minus strand of CAWGEJ010000006.1, from coordinate 564,219 downwards.
TCACGTACGGGACATGCTCGGTGTTGTCGGCCCCGACGTAGCGGCAGTTGAGGCGGGCCGGCTGCTGGCTGTCGAGCTGGACCGTGCCCATCTGCCAGGCACGGCCGAGCGAGTCGTGCATGTGGAGGTCGATCTTCGGGCCGTAGAACGCCCCGTCGCCCTCGTTGAGCGAGTACTCGAGGCCGCGGCGCTCGAGTGCGGCCCGCAATGCGCCCTCGGTGAAGTCCCACTCCTCGTCACTGCCGAGCCGGTTCTCCGGCCTGGTCGACAGCTCGAAACTCGATTCGAGGTCGAAGAGGTCGTAGATGAACTTCGCATAGTCGAGACAGGCGAAGATCTCGTCCTCGATCTGCTCGCGGGTGCAGAAGATGTGCGCGTCGTCCTGAGTGACATGCCGAACGCGAGTGAGCCCGTGCAATGTCCCGGCGCGCTCGTTTCGGTGGAGCGGCGCCGCCTCGGCGTAGCGCAGCGGGAGCTCGCGGTAGCTGCGCAGCTGATCCGCGAAGAGCACCATGTGCCCAGGGCAGTTCATCGGCTTGATCGCGAAGACGTGGTCGTCCTCCGGGATCAGGAACATGTTCTCGCGGAACTTCTCCCAGTGGCCGGACCGCTCCCACAGGACCTTGTCGTAGATGAGCGGCGTCTTGACCTCGACGTAGCCGCGACGCTCGTCCTCACGACGGCGCATGTCCTCCAGCTCGTTCCAGATCACCATCCCCTTCGGGTGCCAGAACGGGGAGCCTGGCGAGATCTCCTCCAGGTGGAAGAGGTCGAGCTGCACCCCGAGCTTGCGGTGGTCGCGGGCGCGCGCCTGCTCCAGCCGCTCGAGGTACGCGTCGAGATCGGCCTGCGAGTAGAACGCGGTGCCGTAGATGCGGGTCAGCTGGGTGTTGTGCTCGTCGCCCCGCCAGTAGGCGCCGGCGAGCCCGGTCAGCTTGAGCGCCTTGATCGGCTTCGCGTTCTGGAGGTGCGGGCCGCGGCACAGGTCGGTGAAATCGCCCTGCGTGTAGAGGGAGATGTCGCCCTCCGCGGTGTCGACGAGCTCGACCTTGTACGGTTCGTCCTCGGCGCGGAACCGCTCACGCGCTTCCGCGCTGCTGACTCCCTGCCGGGACCACTCGCGACCTTCTTTGATCTCTCGGCGTACTTCGTCCTCGATCTTCGCGAGGTCGGCCTCGGTGATCGGCTCCGGGAACTCGAAGTCGTAGTAGAACCCGTTCTCGATCGGCGGGCCGATCGCGATCTTCACACCCGGGTAGAGGCGCCGCACCGCCTCGGCGAGCAAGTGGGCCGACGAATGGCGGAGGACATAGAGCGCATCCGGGTCGCTGGTGTCGCGCGTGGTCAGGAGCTGGATGCGCTGGCCGTCGGCGAGCGGCTGCCGCAGGTCCTGGGCGGCGCCGTCCGCGCGGACGAGCACGGCCTGCTCGGCGAGCTTCGATCCGATCGCGCGCGCAGCATCGAGCCCCGACGCGCCGTCGGGCAGCTCGAGCTCTGAGTTGTCGGGTAGGACGACCTTCATGGAACCGGACAAGACTAATCACCTCCGTGAGGACGACAGGAACGAAGAGCCGCCGGAGACGATCCGGGAGGAGATTAAGCCGCGCGCGAGCCGGCGACCGTCGCCCGCGCGCGGCAGCGCGTCGGCGTCAGGGTCGTCGTGATGAGCGAGCTCGCGTACATCGCCGGAATGGTACCTGGTACCTGACCCAGTCAGGTACCAGGTACCTGAGGTTCGAAGCGCATCAGCACCTGGCTGTCGGACCGCGAGACCTCGACGAAGCCGGCTCTCGCCCAGGCCCGGATCGCGGGCTCGTTCCACGTGTACGGATCGACGGTCACCTCCTGCCAGCCGGCGTCGAGCAGCGACTCGGCGAGCGCCCGCGCGGCGTCCGGCATCAGCCCGCGGCCGCGCGCGCCGGGCACGAGGAACCCGTCCAGCCCGCCGCGCAGCGGCGGGTCGTCCTCCTGCCAGGACTGGAGGTAGCCGACCGGGACGCCCTCCCCCTCGACGATCCATGCGTCGACCAGCTCACGATGCAGCCGCTCCAGGATTTCGGCGCGGGTGAACGTCTCGCCGTCCCAGTACCGAGAGATCTCCGGATCGGCGTGCCACGCGACGAGCAGGTTGGCGTCGGCGTCGGTCGCCGTCCTGACGACCGTCAGCCGGCCGTGTACGCGAAGTCCCACATCACCGAGTCGACACGCTCGCCGTCGAGGGAGCCGTAAAGGGCGTTCGCCGGCTCGTTGTCCGGTTCGGTCAGGACGAAGCCCTCGCGGATCCCCCGCGAACGCGCGATCCCGGCCAGCTCGCTCATCAGCCGAGTCGCGATGCCCTGCCTGCGGAATGACTCGTCGACGTCGAGCTCGTAGACGAAGAGGATCGACGGGTTGCCGTGCCGCCGCGGCAGCTCGTAGCCGAACACGAAGCCGATCGGCTCCGTGCCGTCGAAGGCGGCGAGGAAGATCGTTGCCTTGTCCGCGAGGAGGGCCGTCTGCGGTTCGCCGTCCGCGAGCTTCCGCACGATCTCCTCGTCGCCGGGCCGGAGCTGCCTGATCGTGGCCGTCACCGCAGGAAAGCCTACGTCGCGAAAGTCGGCCGCACGGAATTCGCAGGAAAGAGCGAACTTCCGTCTGGCGCCCCCTTGCGCGGCGGTCCACACGCGTCATACATTGGTGCTCCCGCCGGGTGCGGCGCGCAAGTAGGTCGAAGCTCCACCGAGCAGTTGAGATGGGTGCAAACCCGAGTCGGCTGGTCGGTGAGGTGGACGAAAGCGCCCACCGCACCAGGCGGGATTTTTCGTGGTCCGGACTAGGATCGCCGCGTGGACTTCACGCTCTCCGACGAGCAGCAGCTGATCCGGCAGACGGCACGGGAGTTCTGCGACGCCGAGATCGCGCCGTACGCGGCGGAGTGGGACCGCACCGAATCGATCGACCGCGGCATCGTCGCCAAGCTCGCCGAGCTCGGCTTCCTCGCGGCGGCGCTGCCGGAAGAGCACGGCGGGATGGGCCTCGACATGGTCTCCTACGCGCTCGTCGTCGAGGAGATCGGGCGCGCGGACTCGAACGTGCGCGGCATCGTCTCGGTCTCGAACGGCCTGTACGGGAAAACGGTAGCGACCTGGGGCAGCGACGAGCAGCGCGCGCGACTCCTCCCCGGCCTCGCCGCCGGCAGCGAGCTCGGCTGCTACGCGCTCACAGAACCGGGTGCCGGCTCCGATCCCGGCGGGCTCGAGACGCGCGCCGAGCACGACGGCGGCGACTGGGTCCTCAGCGGCCAGAAGATCTTCATCACGCTCGGCTCGTGGGCTGCGCATGCACTCGTCTTCGCGCGAACGGGCGAGGCGGGGCCGCGCGGAATCACGTGCTTCGTCGTGCCGACCGACGCCGCGGGATTCGAGGCGCGGCCGATCAAGGGCAAGCTCGGCCTACGGGCGCAGGACACCGCGGAGCTCTTCCTCGACGGCGTCCGCGTCCCGGACGCGAACCGGATCGGCGAGCTCGGCTCGGGATTCAAGGTCGCGATGTCGGCCCTCGACCACGGCCGAATCTCGCTCGGCGCAGGCTGTGTCGGGATCGCGCAGGGCTGCCTCGACGCGTCGATCGCCTACACCAAGGAGCGCAAGCAGTTCGGGCGGCCGGTCGCGAGCTTCCAGCTCGTGCAGGAGCTGCTCGCCGACATCGCCGTCGAGACGGAGGCTGCGCGCCTCCTGGTCTGGCGCGCGGCCGCGACCGCCGACCGCGGCGAGCGCCACACCGTCGAGGCGTCGTATGCGAAGTACTTCGCGAGCGAGGTCGCCGTTCGTGCCGCGAACGCGGCGGTGCAAGCGCACGGCGGCTACGGCTACGTCGACGAGTACCCGGTCGGGAAGTACCTGCGCGACGCGCGGGTGACGACCCTCTACGAGGGCACGAGCCAGATCCAGAAGCTGCTGATCGGGCGCGCGCTCACCGGCGAGAACGCGTTCGCGTAGTCACGCGGCACGCAGAAACGCGAGGAGGCGCGGCCAGAGGTCTTCGCGAGCGCGTTCGTCGTTCGGAACGAAGAAGTCGCCGACCATGGACGCGGGCTGATACACGAGCGCGCTGCCAAGGGCATGGCTTGCAGTCGGGTACACGTAGAGCTGCGTCGAGGAGCCTTGCGCGCGGCGCCGCGCGACAATCGCGCGGGCGTACGAGCAGGAGCTCCAGATCTGGTCGCGACCGCCGCAGGCGAGCAGCAACGGCGCACGGATGCGCTCGACCGGAATCACCGCCCTCGGGTCGTCCGGAGGCTGCACACGGTTGAGCACGCTCGTGTACGGAAGCGGCGTACCGGCGTAGGTCCACGGCGATCCCAGACAGCGGGGCATCGTCAACGTCACGCGTCCCGCCCCGACGATCCCACAGGTGACGACGGAGCTCGGCACGAGCGCGACGACGCTGTGGACGAGGCGCGGATAGTGCACGCCGAGCAGAAGCGCCGCCTGGCTGCCGTACGAGCTGCCGAGCACGGCGATTCGCTTCGAGTCGACTTCGGGCCTCCGGTCCAGCCATGCGAGGGCGGTCCGGAAGTATTCGAGTGCGACGTCGTGAAGCTTGTCGGGAGTTCCCGGTGCGTGGAAGTAGCCGATCGTCAGCGCGGGGATGCCGTTCGCCGCCAGCCGCTCGCCGAGCTTCGCCGAGCCGAGCCCTCCCTCCGCGCCGCCGATCACGAGCACCGCCGGTCGGCCCCGAACACCCGCGGGCGCGTAGAGCGTCCCGGCGAACCCATCCCGCGCGACGGTGTTCGTCACCGTCGTGTACGTCCCCCGCCGCCAGCGGCGCACGAAGCTCGCGGAGGCGATCACCACCGACGCCGAGACCGCCGTCACCTCGAATCGGCGTGGTGTGCTCCCCCAGTGGTACGCCGTGAGCGGCCGGGCGTTCGGCGCCGCCATCGCCGTCAGCAGCCCCATCGGCCACACGCCGGAGTAGGCGCTGCCCGTGAGGGCGGTCGCCTTCGCGACGTCGAGCACGCCGCGCTCGTCGGCGCCGAACGCCGCCCGCGACACGAACACGGTTCCGGTGGCATCGGTCGAGCTCAGCTCGAGCCACACGCCTTGCAGGCGCCTCAGGCCGTCGACACGGATGCGGATCGGCTGGTCCTCGACGGACGAAGCCGGCGTCACCGTGAGACGCAATGCGGGGTGCGAGGCGCCGCCACAGCCGGCCGTCACGACGGCGAGGAACAGGCCGGCGAGCAAGATCGTGCGCATCGAGCGCCTCTTTCGTGCGTCGGCGCAATTGGGCGCGCCGACCGCTCGATTCTAGCGCGACGGGCGTGTGGTCAGCTCTTCAGATGGAACGGCGCAGCGCGCCAGGCCGCCCAGCGCCAGTACCACGCGGGCGGCTTCTTGGGCGCCTTCGCCGGGCGTGCGCCGCCGCCGTGCTGCGCGTCGTAGAGACCCCACACCCAGCGGGGCAGCGCGCGCGGCAGCCCGGCCGGGCGCTTCGTCGGCACGACGACGAGTGCGGGCGACGGAACACTGACGTTGCCCGCCGCGTCGACCGACTGCACCCGGTACACGGTCGGCGCGCTCGGGTGGAAGGCACGCACGATCGCACGGCGAGACGCCGCAGGCGTCGTCGCGAGCGGCGACCCGTCGAGGAGCACGTTGTAGGAGGCGATCGGACCGGCGTTGTCGGTCGAAGCCGCCCAGTTGAGCCGCAGGGTGCCCTTCACGAAGCGGCCCGTGAAACCGGTCGGACGGGACGGGGGGACGGTGTCGGGCAGAACCGCGAAGAAGCCCGGCACGGTCGTCTGGATGTCGACCCCGCCGTCGGAGGCGAACCGGTACGCCGTCTTCGGAAGCGGCATCCACGCCTGCCCGTCGGTGGAGAACGCAGGCTCGAGACCGGTCGCACCGGTGATGTGGAGGAGCAGCGGCGCGCCGAACGTGGTCACGGGCGTCGAGGTGTCCGTGTCGGTGACGCTCAACTGCACGGCGTAGCCGTTCGCAGGAGGTGGCGACACCGGCGTCAGCACGACCGCGACCGGCGTCGTGAACGCGCCGGTCGGCCAGGCCGCGATCGCGCGATTGTCACCGGACCCGACCGAGCCCGCCGGCGGTGGCGCCGGCGGCGGCGGCGGTGCGAGCCCACCGAGCACAGGCCCGTCGACGTAGTTGCTGTCGATGTTGATCGTGACGCCGCCCCAGGTCTCCTTGTGGCCGCCCTTGTACTGGTGCACCCGCTGGTGGTTCGCCCACACGCTGTCGCTGACGTACGGGTCGCCGAAGACGCTTTCGACGCCGTTCCAGTTCGCGATCCATGCTGCGTCGGGAAGCGACGAGCCGAGCGTCGCGATGTCGCGGATCGTCGAGGCTGCGCTGCCGTAGACGCCGGCGACGAAACCGCGCACTCGCAGCTCGTCCACCCAGGCAGAGACGAAGGACCGTACGACCTTGGTGCACGACGCGTTCGTTGTGGAGTACCCCTCCATGTCGTAGTAGATGGGCGTCCCTCCCGGCAGCCCGAACTTGCCTGTCAGGGAGACCGCGTCGTCGGCAGCTGTGCGGCCCTGGTTCGCGGCGGTCGTCAGATTCGACGAGATCTTCGCGAGGTTCCCGTTCACACACGGAGCCTGCAAGCCGACGTACAGGGGCAGCAGGCTCCAGCCCGCTGCAAGCGTCGACGTCACCCACGCTGCGCTCAGGTTGCCGTCCGCGCAGGCGCGGTTGACGCCGCCAAGGTAGATGCCGAGCGCGCGGTAGGGCGACGCGCTCCAGGCATTCAAGGCCGCGGACGACGGCGCAGTGCACGCATCGAAGCCGTAGCCGGTGAAGACGCCCGCGCGCGCCGTTCGTTCCGCCGCTGTCCCGCTCGACGGAACCAGGACGAGCAGAACCGCAGCGAGGACCCCCAACCTGCGCACGCTGCCAGGATGCCGAACGACTGTTAGCGAATCGCAAACTCAGGAAACTGGTTCGCTTCGCGAATCAGTTTCCGGCCACGGACGAACCTGATTCGGCGCAGCCGAACCAGGTTCGCGAGTTTCGACCTGCCGCGGCCTCCCGAGAAACTCGCGAAACTGGTTCGCTTCGCGAATCAGTTTCGGAGGTTGGCGAGCGCTTCGAGCAGCCGATCGACCTCGGCGAGCGTGTTGTAGTGCGCGATGCCCGCCCGCAGCGACTGCTCGGGAAGATGCGGTCCGAGCGAGACGCAGTACCAGTTGTCGGCGTACCAGACTCCAAGCCCGCGTTCTGCCAGGCGGTGCGCCGCATCGACCGCGGGAACGCCGTCGACGTTGAACAGGAACGTCGGCACTCGCCCTGCCATCGTCGGTGGCCCGTAGAGCGTCACGTTCTCAGGCAGGTTGTCGATGAAGTGCTGACCGAGGCGGCGCTCGTAGTCGCGAATCGCGTCGATGCCGCCGATCGAATCGAGATAGGCGATCGTCGCGCTGAAGCCCGCGAGCAACTCGTACGGAAGCGTGCCCGTCTCGAACTTGCGGCCGACCGGCGTCGAGGCGGACGGGCGCGCCTTGTAGGGCCGCCAGGTCTCCGCCAGCTCGCGGCGCACGAACGCGATGCCGAGATGCGGGCCACAGAACTTGTACGGCGAGCAGAGCAGCACGTCGCAGCCGATCTCGCGCACATCGATCGGCTCGTGCGCCGCGAAGTGCACTGCGTCGATCCACGAGATCGCGTTCGCCTCGCGCGCGAGCGCGCAGATGCGCTTCGCATCCGCGAGCGAGCCGGTCGCGTTCGACGCGAGCGCGAATGCCACGACACGCGTGCGCTCGGAGAGCTGCCGCTCGAGGTCGTCGTAGTCGACCGTCAGTTCGTCGGTCACGCCCGCGACTCGCACATTCAGGCCCTTGTCGGCGGCGAGCTCGACCCAGGGCGCGACGCCGCCGTCGTGGTCGAGCTCGGTCGTGAGCACTTCGTCCCCGGCCTGGAGATCGCGCCCGGCAGCACGTGAGATCGCGAAGTCGAGCGTCGTCATGTTCATGCCGAACGAGATCTCGTCGCCCGTGGAGCCGAGGAAGCGCCCGGCGTCGGCCTTCGCGCGCTCGAGGATCTCCTCGACGGCGCGCCCGGTCGCGTACGGCGCACCGAGGTTCCCGGACGCATCGCGCAGCGCATTCGCGATCGCCTGCCCGACCTCGTCCGGCACCTGCGTGCCGCCCGGCGCGTCGAAGAAGGCGAAGCCCTTCTGCAGCGACGAGAACCGTTCCCGGAGGGCGTCGACGTTCACGGCTGCTCCCCGACGAGGATGCGGCTGAGCACTGCGGGATCGATGTTGCCGCCGGACACGATGCACACGATCTTCTTCGACTGGGCGAGCCGCGATGACACTGCGACCGCGACGGCGAGTGCTCCCGCGCCTTCGGCGATCACTCGGGCGCGTTCCGCGATCAGGCGCACCGCCGCGGCGGTCTCGTCGAGCGGCACGGCGAACGCTCCCTCGAGGAGGGGCGAGGCCTGTTCCCAGACGCGCGGGATCAGCTCACGGCTGCCGGAGCCGTCGACGAACGACGGCGTGTAGTCGACCGCGGTGGGCGTCCCGGCGGCGAGCGTCGCCGTGACGGGCGCGCCCGTCTCGGGCTCCGCGACGAAGAAGCGGACGTCGGGCCGCCCAGCCTTGACCGCGCTCGCGATCCCGGTGACCAGGCCGCCGCCGCCGTACGGGACGACGACCGTGTCGAAGTCGGACAGCTGCTCGAGCAACTCGAGCCCGATCGTGCCGTTGCCCGCCATCACGCGGTCATTGTCGACAGGGTGGACGAACAGGCCCGGAGCCCCCTCGTAGCGGCCGGTGACGAGCACCTGCCACCACTCGTCGTACGGCACCTTGATCGCGCGACCGCCGTAGCGCTCGATCGCGTCGATCTTCGTCTGCGGTGCATGTTCGGGGACGACGATCGTCGCCGGCACTCCGCGCAGACGCGCCGCATAGGCCACGCCCTGCGCCATGTTCCCGGCGCTCGCGGTCAGCACGCCGCCCGCAAGCTCCGCGTCCGTCGCCTGGAGGATCGCGTTGCCGGCGCCGCGGATCTTGAACGACCGGACGGGTTGCAGGACCTCGAGCTTCAGCCAGATCTCGGCGTCGGCCTCGACGTCGAGGCGCACGAGCGGCGTGCGGATCGCCGTGCCGGCGAGCACCTCGCGGGCACGTTCGATCTCGGCGAGCGGGATCAAAGCGAGACGACCTGGCCGACGTTCTCGGCCTCGGCGCGGCGCAGCACATGCTCTGCCGCGGCGAGATCCTCGACCGCCAGACCGAGCGACTTGAACACCGTCAGCTCCTCGGGCGGACCGTCGCCCCTCCCCCGCGCCGATCAGCAGCTCACCGATCTCGGCCCGGATGTGCTCGGGCCCGATCAGGCCTTCGCGCTGCGGGAACAGGAAGTCGCCGGCTTCATTGACCGTCGATTCGCGCCGATCGACGAAGAGCGCCGCGTCGCGCATCGTCGCCGAGTCGAGCTCGCGGGTCGTCGGGATGCTCGAGCCGACGGCGTTGATGTGAACGCCCGGCTTCAACCACGCGCGATCGAGGATCGGCTCGGCCGCGGAGGTTGCAGTCACCACGACGTCTGCGTCGCGCACGGCTTCCTCCGCCGACGCCGCTTCCTCGACGCCCGCGAGCTTGCCCGGAGTCCGGCTCCAGACGACGACGCGGTCGAAATCATGGACCGCGCGCATGGCGTCGAGATGCGAATGCGCCTGGATGCCCGCGCCCAGGATCGCCAGCGTGCGCGCATCATCGCGGGCCAGCAGCCTCGTCGCGACGCCGGAGACGGCGGCGGTCCGCACCGCAGTGATCGCGCCGGCGTTCAGCAGCGCGCGGGTGGCGCCGGTCCGGCCGTCGAAGAGGGCGACGATCCCCTGATGCGAGTCGAGCCCGCGCGCGCTGTTCTCGGGGAAGATCGCGATCGCCTTGAGCGCGTAGAGCGGTGAGTCGCCGCCGCGGTGCGCGGGCATCAAGCCCATCAGGCTCGGCTCGCCGGGCGGCCGAATGACGAACCGCAGCGGATTGTGCACCTCACCGCGCGCGAGCGCAGCGAGGGCCTCGGTCATCGCATCGATGCACTCGTCCATCGGCAGCAGCCGCCGGACGTCGTGCTCGTCGAGAATCCGCACCGTCATTTCCCGCTCCGGCGTCGGCCAAGCCGACGTCTCGCTCTTTGTTCGCCTCCGTCAAGCCTACGGCTCATGAGAAGAATGAGCCTACGCGGTCGCGGTCGGCCGGCGACAGGTTGATCTGCCGGGCTTCGAGGATTGGATCGAGATGCTCGGCACGGTTCGGCCCGCACACGGCGCCGTCGACGGAGGCGAGCACCCACGCGAAGGCCAGTGCCGCCGTCGAGACGCCACGCGACTCCGCCTCGGCGCGCAGCCGGTCGAGCCCGTCGAAGACGCGCTCCTCGACGAGGCGCTCGTACGGCTCCGGGCGCAGCGTCATCCGCGAGCCCTGTGGGAACGGCTGTCCTCGTTCGTACTTGCCGGTCAGCCAGCCGCCGGAGAGCGGGCCGAACGGGACGTAGGCGATCCCGTTCGCCTCGCACAGGGGCAGCACCGCGTGCTCGTCGCCGCGCTCGAGCAGCGAATACGAGTTCTGGAGGAGCGCCGGCCGGCCGTGCCTCAGCGCCTCGGCGACTCCGGTGTGATCGTAGTTGGAGAGGCCCCAGGCGCCGACGAGGCCCTCGGCAACGAGCCCTTCGAAGCACGCGATCGTGTCGGCGAGCGGTGTCTGCGGGTCGGGCTCATGGGCGAGGTACAGGTCGATGCGGTCGACTCCGAGCCGCTGCAGGCTGCCCTCGAGCTGGCGGCGGATGCGGTCGGGCGCGAGACCGACGTCCGCGGGGTCGCCGACCGTGGAGTGGAACACCTTCGTCGTCAGGACGAGGCCTTCCGGCTTGCGGGCCGCGCGCCACCGGCCGATGAACGACTCGCTCCGGCCGCCGCCGTAGGCATCCGCCGTGTCGAACCAGTGGAGGCCGCTGTCCCAGGCGCGATCCATCAGCGCGACCGCCTCGTCCTCGGAGGTGCCCTGCCCGAAGAACGCCGGCGACGAGCCGACGCCGCCGAAGTTCCCGCAGCCGAGCGCGACGCCGGAGAACGTCACTCCGGGAGGTTCAGCCTGGTGAGGTCGTTCCGCACGTCCCACAGCTCGGGGTAGAACGAGTGGTGGATCAGGCGGCCCATCACCTCGACCGGCGTCCCCTGCGTGCCGATCACGTCGCCGCCGATCACCCGCTGGACGACCTTGAAGTGGCGGACACGCCAGACGATGATCCGCTCGTCGAGCTCGATCAGCTGCTCCGCGAGCTGGTACAGCTCTTCGTGCTCCCGGCCACGCGTGTAGACCTCGACGAGCGTCAGGCCTGCCCGCTCGTGGGCGGCGTGGAACGCCTCGCCGAGCGGCTTCGCGACCCGCCGCAGCTCCCTGAACCCGGGTGAGTCGAACCCGCTGCCGTGACCGAGCGCCTTCCGCACCTCGGTGTACTCCCACGGCGACATGTGCTCGAGCATGTCGAGCGTCGTCGTGACGAGCTTGAAGCAGTCGTTCGCACGGCGCAGCAGCCGGATCGCCGCCGCCAGGTCGTCCTCGGTGACGAGCCTTCCGGCTTCCTCGATCTCGTTCCAGGCCAGCTTGAGCCAGATCTCGGAGGTCTGGTGCACGCTCTGGAAGAGCAGCTCGTCGCGGTGCACCCATTCGTCGGAGGTCTTCTGCAGTCGCAGAAGCTCGTCGGTGCGCAGGTAGCGCTCGTAGTCGGATCCGCCCTCGCCTTCGAGGACCGGCCTTGCCAGCTCGCTCATTGCCTCCCCTCCGTCCCGTCGAAGATCTTCATCGGCAGGTCGGCGAGCGGCACGCCGCCGTCCGCGGTGACGAGCCAGGTGTCCTGCATGTAGAGACACGCCTTGCCGTCCTGCGAGATCGCATGTGGATGCATCGAGAACACCATCCCCGACCGCAGCTCCGTCTCGTCTCCCTCGCCGATCTTCGGCCACTCGATCATGGTCATGCCGATCGAATGCCCGGTGACGTGACCGAGCTTGAAGCCGCGGTCGACGAAGCCCTTCGACACCGCACGGTGCACGTCGTGCGCGGTCGCGCTGTCGCGCAGGGCGCCCTTGGCCGCCTCGTAGTATTCCTCGTAGCCCTCGAGCATCTGCCGCGTCTCCGAACTGGGCTCGCCGGGGGAGATCGCCCGCGACACCTCGACCCAGTGACCACCGGCACCGGCGACCTCGAGCGACGGGAGCACCATGTCGGTCGCCTTGATGCGGTAGTCCCCCGCGATCTTGAACTCCGGCAGCGCGCTGCCGTTCGGCCCCGTGAGCACCATGTCCATCGTCAAGCGCCCGCAGCCCTGCTCGACGAAGTACTGCTCGCAGTGCGCGAGGATCTCGCGCTCGGTCTTCCCCGGCGCGAACTGCTCGAGGAAGATCCAGAAGCCTTCCGCGTTGATGCGCACACTGTCGCGGACGGATTCGAGCTCCAGTTCGCTCTTCACCGCGCGCGCATGGTCGAACTCGACGTCCCACGGCACGATCTCCGCGGCACCGTCGAGCGCGCGGAAGTCCCGAACAGCCATCACGTAGTCGAGGCCGTAGACGCCGACGCGCTTGCCGCGCACGTTGTCGGCGAGCCATTCACCCGGCTTGTCGACGAACACCTGCTCGTCGATCCACGTCGTGCCGTGCTCGCCGACGTACGTCGCCTCGCGCGGGAAGACGATCGCAGGGTCGCCTTCGAGCGGGAGCAGCACGTACGCGTAGCGGTGCACGATCACGAACCCCGACATGTAGGTGACCGCGCCTTCGAAGCCGGTGTACTCGTTGCCCGAGACGATCACGGCGTCGAGGCCGTCGCGCGCCATCGCCGCGCGCACGAGCCCGTAGCGGCGCTCGACCTCTGCTTCCGGCATCACTGCTCCCACGCCGCCTCAACCCCTTTCACGAGTGCCCAGATGGATTCATGTGTCGGCGTCGGCACTCCCAGCCGCCGCCCGAACTCGGCGATGCCGCCGTTCAGGTAGTCGACCTCGGTCTGCCGCCTCGCCTCGACGTCCTGGAGCATCGAGGCCTTGTGCCCGTACGCGACCTCGGGCCGCGCCGCGTAGTCGATCAGTTCCTCGGGATCGGCGTCGAGCTCGATGCCCTGCGCGGACGCCACGGCCTTGCCCTCGGCGACGAGCCTCGACGCGAGCGAGCGCAGGTCCGGCCGCTCGCAGACCCGCCCGTGGGTCAGGCCCGTGAGCGCACCGAGCGGATTGGTCGCAGCGTTGAAGATCACCTTGCGCCACTGAGGGCCGCGCGCGTCGGCAACCGCCTTCGTCGGCATGCCGCCACGTGTGCAGGCGTCGGCGAGACGCTCGATCTCTTCGGACGACGCCGGCTTGGCCTCGAACGGGCCGAGCGTCGTGTCGCCCTTCACATCCCATTGAACGATTCCCGGCGCCGTGATCTTTCCCGCCGGGAACGTCGTGCCGCGGATCACGCGCTCGACGTGGCGGGCCAGGACCTCTTCATTGCCGATGCCGTTCTGCACCGTCGCGACCGAGCCGCCGGCGAACGCATGTGCGGTCGCGGCGATCGCCGAGTCGGTGTGCATCGCCTTGGTCGCGACGATGCCGAAGTCGCACGGCGGCAGTTCCGAAGCGTCGCTCGTCGCACGGAGGCGGCCGAGGACCTCCCCGGCCCCCGTCAGGGCGAGGCCGTCGCGGTTGATCGCGTCGACATGCGCCTGCGCGAGGTCGTACGCCCACACCTCGACGTCGTCGAGAGTCGCGAGATTGGCCGCGAACAGCGACCCGACCGCGCCGCAGCCGACGACACAGACCTTCATTGCCACGAGTCCTCCTTCGCCTTGATCAGCCGTTCCATGGTCTCGTGCAAGGGCACGGGGACGCCCACCCGGTGCGCCTCGCGGACGAGGGCGCCGGTGATCATGTCGATCTCCGTGCGTCGGTGCGCGTCGACGTCCTCGAGCATCGACGGGTAGTGGGCGCTGCCGCGCTGCGTCGCAAGCACGTTCATCTCCCACGGATCGTCACCGAGGGTGACCCCGGACGCCGCGGCGACTGCCTTTCCCTCGTCCATCAACGCACGCACGAGATGCCCGAGGTCGCTCGGTGCGGCGACCGCAGCGAAGTGCGGGTCGTGGCGGAGCCCGGTCAGCGCCGCCACGGTGTTCACCGTCGCGTTGAAGATCAGCTTCGACCACTGCGCGGGTCGCAAGTCGTCGAACGCCTCTGCCTTCAGGCCCGACGCGACGATCAGGTCGGCGACGACCTGGGCATCCCCCGGCGTGGTGCCGCGGGCGGGGCCGATCCAGGTCGCCGTGTCGAGCACGTACTCGACATGCGTGTCCTCGTGCCGCGTGCCGCTCATGAACGTCACCGACGTGAGCTGGCGCCAGTCGCCGTAGCGTCCGACGACCTGGTCGGCGCCGATCCCGTTCTGCACGGTCATCACGATCGCTTCCGGCCAGTGCCCGGCGAGGCGCTCGGCCACCTGCTCGAGGTCGAGGCTCTTGCAGGCGACGATCACGAGCTCCGGCTCGGGCAGGTCGGCGGGCGACGTTGCGGCTGCGAGGCGGCCGGTGAACTCGGCGCGCCCGCTGACCCGCAACCCGCTCTCCATCAGCGCCGTCGCATGCTCCTCGCGGCGGACGAGCGCGGAGACCTCCGCGACGCGTGAGAGATGCGCGGCGAAGAGACTCCCGATCACTCCGGCGCCGGCGACACAGACGCGCGTCATCTCGGCCACAGCTTGAACTCCTTTCCCCCGGTGAGACCCGACGGTTTCAGGATGAGGACGATCGCCATCAGCGCTCCGACGACGATCACCCGCGTCCCCGCGGGGAGATCGATGTGCCACCCGAAGAGCGACGTGCCGTTCTCGGCCACCGCGAGGTAGGAGTCGAGCGCGCTGACGGCCAGCGCGCCGACGACCGCGCCCCACAGGCTGGTCGCGCCGCCGACAACGAGCATGGCGAGCGTGATGAACGTCAGATCGAGATAGACCGTCTCGGTGTTCAACGGCAGCAGGTGCACGTAGAGCCCGCCTGCCAATCCGCACAGCGCGCCCGAGATCGCGAACGCGATCAGCCGCTGGCGGTAGACCGATGCCCCGACCGCGCGCGCGGCGGCGTCGTCCTCTCGCGTCGCGCGCAGGAGGCGACCGTAGCGGCTGCGGCTGTAGGCGAAGGCGACGACAACGACGAAGAGTGCGCCGAGCGCGGCCTGGCGCAGTCCGGTCGTCTCCGGGACCGACGAGAACGTGTTGAGGCCCGGCCCGATCCTCTCCTCGTAGCGCAGGACGTTGTGGGTGATCTCCAGCACGGCGAAGGTCGCGATGCCGGCCGCAAGGCCCGAGAGACGCATGAGGGGCAGCGCTGCGACGAGCGCACAGATCCCGCCCACGACCCCGGCGAGCACGAGCGACGAGATGTTGCCGGTCGTACGGTCGCGCAGGAAGTGCGCGAGGTTCGGCATGATCGCCGGCTTCTCGGCGGCGGGCACCGACAGCACACCGGCCGTCCACGCGCCGATGGCGACGAAGCTGATGTGTCCGAACGACACGACCCCCGAGTTGCCGACGAAGACGTACAGCCCGACGACGATCGCCACCTTCACGAGCGCATCCGTGAAGTAGCTCTGCGTCGAGAGCGAGACCGTCGTGCCCAGCAGTGCGGCAATCACGATCAGCGCCGCCGGGCCGGCGAGCATCTGCACGTCGACGAGCCTTCTCACACGCGCTCCACGGTCTTCGTCTGGGTGAACAGCCCATTCGGTCGGACGAGCAGCACGACGATCACGGACACGAAGATGAAGGTGTCGATGTACTGGCTCTCGTTCGTCGGCAGCGCGCCGCCGAGCAGCCCGCTGGCGAACCCGATCGTGAACCCTCCGAGCGTCGCCGAGACCGGCCGGTTCATGCCGCCCACGACGACCCCGGCGAGGACGACGATCGTGTCGCGCAGCGCGAAGTCCGGCGTGACGAGTGGGTTCTGCACGGTCAGCATCACGGCGACGACGGCGGCGAGTGCGCCCGAGAGGAGCACCGCGACACCGATCACCCGGTTCGCGCGTACGCCGAGCAGGCGCGCGGTCTGGAAGTCCATCGATGAGGCGCGCATGTGCAGGCCGATCTCCGTCCGCTCCAGAAGCAGATGCAGGAGCAGCAGGCAGACGGCGGCGACAATGATCGCGACGATCGTGATCTTGCGGATGTCGACATGCCCGATCGTCCACGGCTGGTTCAGGTACGCGAGAGAGGTGGCGATCTTCCCGAGCGGCCCGAACCAGATGAGCGCGATGCTCTGCAGCAGGAAGGCGACCGCGAACGTGGCGACGAGCATCACCACCGGCGTATGGCCGCGCAGCGGGCGGAAGACGAGCCGGTCCATCAGCAGCGACAGCACGAGCACGACCGCGAAGCAGAGGAGGATCGCCGCCCACACGGGCCAGCCCCACTGGGAAGCGAGCGCGAGTGCGAAGGCCCCGGCCATCACGAGCTGGCCATAGGCGAAGTTCACGAGGCGCAGGACGCCGAAGACGAGGCCGATCCCGACGGCCATCAGTGCGTACACCGCTCCGAGCGCGAGCGCGTCGGCCAGCGTCTGCCAGTCGATGTTCCAGAACGCGAGCATCACGAGAGATACGCGGCCACGAGCGCCTCCGTGTCGTTGGCCTGCTCGGGCCCGAGCGTGAGCCGCAGTTCCCCGTTTGCGATCACGAGGCAGCGGTTCGCCGCTGCGACCGTCCGCTGCGCACGTTGCTCCACGAGCAGCACGCCGAGGCCACGGTCACGGATGGCGGCCAGAGCGCCGAACACCACGTCGACCACGGTCGGCGCGAGCCCGAGCGAAGGCTCGTCGAGCAGCAGCATGTCCGGCTCTGCGACGAGTGCGCGAGCGATCGCGAGCTGCTGCTGCTGGCCGCCGGAGAGCGCTCCCGCCTGGCGCCTGCGGAACTCCTCGACGACCGGGAACAGCTCATAAACACTGCGGAAGATGGCCTCGACGCCCCCGCGCGTGCGACGCGCGGCCAGCCCGAGGCGCAAATTCTCCTCCACGGTCAGCTCGGCGAAGATGCGCCTCCCTTCGGGCACGAGCGCGATGCCGTCGCGAGCCACGTCTTCCGGGCGGCGGCCGCGGAGCGAATGGTCGCCGAGCCGCACGCTGCCCGTCGCGGGCGCGACCCCCATGATCGCGTGCAGTGTCGACGACTTGCCGGCGCCGTTCGGCCCGATCAGCCCGACGATCTCGCCCGGCGCAACTTCGAACGACAGATCGCGGACCGCGTGGACGCCGCCGTAGCGGACGTCCAGGTTCTCGACAACGAGGCTCCTCATTCCTCGGCCACCGCCGTCTCGCCGAGATACGCCGCCGCCACGTCGAGGTTCCCCCGGATCTCCGCCGGAGCGCCCGCGGCGAGTGTCCGCCCCTGGTCGAGCACATGGATGCGATCGCAGATCTCCATGATCAGCGCCATGTTGTGGTCGATCAGCAGCACGCCGGCGCCGTGCTCGTCGCGCACCGATCGCACAAGCTCTGCGAACGCAGGTACCTCTGCTTCCGGCAACCCCGCCGCCGGCTCGTCGAGGAGGACGAACCGCGGCTCCGTCGCGAGCGCGCGGGCGACTCCGAGCCGCCGCTCGTCCCCATGCGCAAGGGCAGAAGCCGGTGCGTCTGCGTAGCGGGCCAGCCCGAGCCGTCCGAGCAGGCTCTCGGCTCGTTCCGCGGCGCGGCGCGGGCCGGCGCCGACGCCGAGCGCGGAGACCTCGACGTTCTCGCGCACGGAGAGAGTGCGAAAGCCGCGTGTGTGCTGAAAGGTTCGGGCAAGCCCGTGGCGTCCACGCCGGTGCGGGGTCCAACCCGTGATGTCCTGCCCGCCGAGCATCACGGTGCCGCTGTCAGGCTGGTCGAACCCGCTCAGCACGTTGACGAGCGTCGACTTGCCCGCGCCGTTCGGCCCGATCAGCCCGACGACCTCACCGCGGTGGACGTCGAGGTCGACGGCATGGAGCGCCTGGACCCCGTCGAAGGACCGAGAAATGGCGGAGGCCCGGAGTGATTCTCCGGGCCTCCGCTCCGACTGCACGTCGTCGACCAATCGTCCGTCTAGATCTTCGGAACGACCTTGGCGGTGACTTCGCCGACCACGTGAGCCTGGTTGTCCTGGATCTTGATCACGCGGTACTGCCGGCCGAACACCGTGTGGTACTTCGTCGAGAAGCTGACGAGCCCGGACAGCGTCGGGACCTTCCTGAACTTCACGAGCTGCGCAGCGAGCGCAGAGCCGACAGTGGATCCACCGGCGCGGTTGATCGCCGTCACGAGCCCGTCGATCGCGGCCGAGCCGGTGATGAAGCCGCCGGTGCCCGCCTTGACCTGCTTCGCCAGCTTGTTCACGGCTGGGTTCGGATCGTCACCGAAGACCGAGGCGAAGGTGACGAAGTAGTAGTTCGTCACCTGCGGGCTCTTCGGCAGCCAGTACGTCCCGTCACCGGCCCACGAGTTGAGGATCGGTGTGTTGTTGCCGAGTGAGCGGAGCCCCGTGATCAGCGTCGACAGCGCACCGAACGCGCCGGCGGTCGACGTGACGATCACGTCCGCCTTGACGTCGTTCAGACGGCTGACGGCGTTCTGGACGTTGTTGCCCCCGAAGGTCGGGTCCTGGTAGGTCTCCGAGGCGACGACCTTGCCACCGAGCTGCTTCCAGCGCGCCGCAAACGCCTGCACGACGTTCTTGAAGTAGACGATGACCGTGTCGGTAGCGAGTGCTGCAGTGCGCCACCCCTTCGCCCAGGCGTACTGAGCCATGGCCGAGCCCTCGTCCTGCGCCATGTTCCCGAAGCTGAAGGCCAGCTGACCCTTCGGACCGAACCGCTTCGGCCCCATCTGATCGGTGCCGATGCACGGTGCGATGGCGAGCACACCGCGGTTGATCGCCTCCTGGACGACCGGCGCCGCGTAGTCGACGTCGCACGTGGTGAAGATGACGTTCGCTCCTGCCCCGAGCAGCTTCAGAGCGCACGCCTTTGCGATCGCAGGCTTGTTGCCCTGCGTGTCGCACGTCTGGATCTGCAGCGGACGTCCACCGACACCGCCTCTCGCGTTCACCTGCTTCACGCGCAGCTGAGCGGCTGCGAGCGCCGGGCCGTCGAACGGCGCCATGGCGCCCTTGCTGTCGAACGCCCAACCGATGGTGATCGGGCTGGCCTTCGACGACGTCGTGCGCGCCGCCGCAGTCGCCGCGAGCGCAACGAGCGCGACCGCGACGACGACCAGAGTGAGCCCCGCGCGGGAACCCAGTCTCCTCATGTTGTCTCCTTCACTTTCCGGGGGGTCAGGGACCAACACTGTTCGAATGCAGCGCGTGCGCGCGCAAGCGTCTCGGACGAGGCCGCAGCCCAGATCGAGTCAGGGTACTCGGCGCCGAACGTGCCGTCATCCGAGAAGATCTCGATGTCGTAGAAGCCGTCCCAACCGGCTTCGTCGAGCGCGCGCAGGATGCGCGGCACGTCGGCGACGCCGTCGCCCGGCAGCACACGGTCCGCCCAGCCGCGGGTGGGCTCGCGCACGTCGCAGACGTGGACTCCGGTGAAGCGGTGCAGCTCGCCGGCGATGTCGTCGTAGAGCGTCGGCGTGTTCCAGAGGTGCCAGACGTCGAACTGGATCCCGAGCGCGGCCGGATCGCCCGCGTCGCCGAGCAGGTCGATCGCCTCCGGAATCGACGAGACGATCGTCCAGAGCTCTCCGCCGTCGCGCTGGTAGGGCTCGAGCCCGACGCGCACCCCGAGCCGCTCTGCCTCGGCGGCGATCGTCGCCAGCCCTTCTGTGACGGTCATCCGAGCCTCGTCTGGGTCGCGGCCGTCGGCCGTGCCCGTGAGGAGCACGAAGCCGCTCGGGTGAAACGGTGCGAGGCGCTCGAGCGACCGGCAGTACGCATCGACGCGCTCGCCCGGGTCCTCGGGGCCGCCGAGGAGGGGCAGCGGCAGGATCGAGGGCACCTGCGGCACAGCGGCGGTGGCCTCGAGGCCGCTCTCCTCCAGCAATTCGAGCGCTTCCGCGTCGCCGCCCTCGGCGAGCTTCAGCTCCCAGATGCCGATCCCGTCGAGCCCGGCGGCCGCGTAGGTCCGCAAGTCGTCGGCGAAGCCGGCGTTCAGAGTCGTGATCTGCGAGACGGCGAGGCGGGGCGTCACTCGGGCAATCCTTTCACGGCGTTTGACATCTGATCAAGGGTTATGGGAGCGTCCCGGTGAAATGCCGAGACTGGGACAACCCGAGGCCCCCGCACGGATGCGCCACCGGACGATGGCGGAGTACGCCCTCGAGCAGCTGCGCGAGGCGATCATCCTCGGCGAAATGCCTGCAGGGACGCCCTTACGGCTGGACGAATTGGCTCGCTCGCTGGGAATGAGCATCTCCCCGATCCGCGAGGCGGTCCGCCAGTTGGAGGCGCTCGGCCTGGCCAAGCACGTGCCCCACCAGGGCGCCAAGGTGCTCGATTTCGACGTCGACGAGCTGCGCGACCTGTTCCACGTGCGGCTCGCGCTCGAGTCCCTGGCCGTGCGGCGAGGCGCCGAGCGCTTCACCGAGGCCGACGGCATCGCGGCCCGCAGGCACCTCGAGCGCTTCGACGAGATGCGCGGCGCGGGCGACGTCCGCGAGACCATGCGTGCCCACACCGAGTTCCACTTCACGCTCTACGAGGCCTCGCAGACGCCGTGGCTCGTCTCGCTGATCCGCCCCGTCTGGGACCGGTCGGAGCGCTTCCGCCCCGCGCTGCTCGCCTCGGCCGGCGAGCCGCAGAACCTCCACCGCGAGTTCGACGAGCGGCTGCTCGCAGCGTGCAATGCGCACGACCCTCAGAAGGCGGCAGACGCGCTCTACGCGCATCTCGAGCATGCGAGCGTGTTCTTCAAGACCGAGCTCGGCGGGCGCGGCATCTTCGACCCCAGGTGACCCCCCGAACCAGGTTCGCGCAGCGAACGCGAGCTCCTTGCCGGTCGCCACACACCCGAACCAGGTTCGCGCAGCGAACCTGGTTCGCGAGTTCCTCGGGAGGGCGCCTACGATTCGTACATCGCCGCGCTTCCGTATCCCGACCCGCCGCTGGCCGGTTCCGGGTTCGTCCTACGGCCATATCGGGCCGATGACGTTCCCCTCGACATGGCTGCCGCGGAGGATCCAACGAGCGCACAGTGGCTGAACGTCCACACGAGCGGCGACCCAGCTACCGACGTGCGCGCGGTCGAGGACGCGCGGACGCTCGGCCAGATGCTCATCCTCACGATCGCCGATGAACAGGATGACCGATACCTCGGCGCGGTCGTACTGTCCGTCCGTGATCAGAAGACGGGAGAGCTGGCCTACCTCGTCGCGCCCAGCGCGCGCGGACGCGGGTTGGCGTGGCGCGCGGTGCGCCTGCTCGGGGACTGGGCGTTCACCGAACTTGGGCTGACGCGGTTGCAGGTACGAATCGCTGTCGACAACGAGGCGTCGCATGCGGTCGCACGTCGTGCCGGCTACGAGCGTGAGGGCCTGATGAGGGCGGGATTCGTCCACCGGGGCACGCCGATCGACGTCGTCCTCTACTCCCGCCTGCCCACGGATCCATGAGCCCGGCACCGGTCGTCCCGAACGACGGCGTCGTCCGCATCTTCCGCGGCAAGGGCGGCCGAGGCGGCAAGGCGGTCAGCGTCGTCCGCGGTCTGCCGCAGCGCGATCTCGACGCGGTCGCCAAGGACCTGAAGAAGCATTGTGGCTCGGGCGGCACCGTGAAGGACGGCGCGGTCGAGATCCAGGGCGACCAGCGCGAGAAGATCGCCGCGCGGCTCACTGCTCAGGGCTACACGGTGAAGATCGCGGGCGGCTAGCCGCGCTCGCGGGCGAGCCGAGCCTGGATGCCCCAGCCGCCGAAGTCCTCGGAGACGGCGATCACGAGCTCGTTCGCGCCTGCCGTGAGCGGCAGGTAGACGGTGTCGTACCAGCCGATGCTGCCGAGGAAGCGGTAGTCGCGCGAGCGGTATCCGTCACTCCCGCGGTAGAGCGGCTCGCCGTTCAGAAAGACGAGAGCGCGGTCGCTGAAGCCCAGCTCGAGTGCTGCTCGCCGCGCCCGCTCCGATTCGATCGTCGTGCGCACGAGCACGGTATTCGCCCCGTCGCGCACACCGTTCACACGCGCGAGGTCGAGCAGCCCCGACGGCTCGGCCTCGACGGTCGTCCACTCCTGCTCGCGACCAAGCTGCGCCTCGAGCTCCGCTTCGGCGAACGCCGCCGACACCTGCCAGTGCGTGACGGCGCCCGGCAGTGCAGGCTCGTCGGGAACCGGCGGCAGAATCGGCGCGCCAGCGGTGTAGCGAAGCTCGCCCACGCGGAGATCGCCTCCGGCAAAGCGAATCGCAACCGCTCCCGCGGTCGGTGCGCGCCGCAGACGCGTGCACGGAAGCGCGGGCTCGTCGAGGTCGTGGACGTGAGCCTGCAGCCGGTCTCCCGCGAACGCGATCCTGATCGTGAACCAGTCGTCGATCGGGAACTCCACGGGGTGCCAGAATCCCGCACCGTGGAAGAGCTGCCACGCGTCGAGGCCATTCGTGATCGGCGAGTACTGGATCGAGTCGGGATTGCCGACCTGGTGCGGCCGAACCCAGAACGCCTCGCAGTTCTCCTCGTCCCGCACGCGCCAGGACAGGCCGTGGAAGCTTCGCTCACGGGTCACCGCCACGTCGAGCTCGACGACTCCGTCCACGAGCTCGACGTCCTTGAGCGTGATCAGTCCCGGCTCGCCCGACAGGCGAACGCCGTCCCGGCCGGCAAAGGGCTCACGGGACCGGGCGACGGCCCCCCACTCCCACGCTTTGTCGTCGAGCAGGCTGACAGCGCGCATCGCAGCGAGCTTAGAGCCGCCGGTGACCGGCGTCCCTGAATTGATCACGAGCTTCGATCGTGCGGGTGGTGCATGATTCAGCCGTGGCGGCCAGAAATGTCCTCGCCATCGATGTCGGCGGCTCGCGGGTCAAGCTGCTGCTGCTCGGCGAACAGACACCGCGCCGGTTCACCTCCGGGCCTGAGCTGACTCCCGGGGAGCTCGTGGACGGCGTGCTCGAGGCCGCTGCCGACTGGCCGTGGGACGTCGCGAGCATCGGGATCCCGACGCCGGTCCACGCGGGCAAGGCGATCAGGGAGCCGGCCAACCTCGGCACGGGCTGGGTCGACTTCGATTTCGAGCAGGCATTCGGCCGGCCGGTCAAGGTGGTGAACGACGCCGTCATGCAGGCGCTCGGAAGCTACGAGGGCGGTCGCATGCTCTTCCTCGGGCTCGGCACCGGGCTCGGCTCCGCACTCGTGATGGGCGGCGTCGCCGAGAACCTCGAGCTCGCCCACGAGCCGTACCGCAAGGGCACGTACGAGGACTACGTCGGCGAGCGCTCGCTCCTGAGGCGCGGGAAGAAGAAGTGGCGCAAGCTGGTGTTCGAGGTGGTCGAGCAGCTCACGGCGGAGCTCCAGCCGGACTACATCGTGATCGGCGGCGGCGGGGTCAAGGAGCTGGACGAGTTGCCGCCGAACGCGCGCCGCGGCAGCAACGAGCTCGCCTTCGTGGGCGGCTTTCGTCTCTGGGACCCGGCTCCGACGCTGACACGGGCTCCCGGCGCCGAGCTCACCGCCTGAAGCGGGCCGCGACTCGCTGGGCGAGCGGCTGCTCGAGCAGCTGAGCCGCCACGAGTGCGCCCGATCCGCCGCCGAGACCTGGTCCCGGGTGGGTCGACGCGCCGATGTGCCACACCTTGTCGACCGGCGTTCGGTGCTGCGCGCGCCAGAGGAAGCTCTGGTCGAGCGCGAGCGACCCGCCGTAGGGATCGCCGTTGACGAGGTTGACGTTCGCCGCCTGCAGGTCGGCGGGCGACAGGCACGTCCGTTCGAGGACCGCCGACTCCAGGTTCGGGATGTGCTGCGCGAGGCGCGTCTGGATTCGATCCGCATAGCGCTCGCGCAGCTCCTCCGTCCACGTTCCGTCCCCGGTGTCGAGCTCGCCCGCGGCGTCTCCCTTGATCCGCCACGGGAGCTCCTGCAGCTGGATCCACAGCAGGCCGCTCCCGTCCGGGGCGCGCGAGGGGTCGATCGTCAGCGGTTGGCCGACGACCACCGTCGCCTCGGCCGGCAGCAGGCCTCGCTCGGCTTCGTTCACGGCGCGGGAGACGCCGTCCAGGCCCGGTGTCAGATGCACGATCGCCGTCTTGCCGAGCCGCTCGTCGCCGGTCCAGCGCGGCGGCTCGCTGAGCGCGAAATGGATCTGCATCTCACCGCGGCCGTAGCGGAAGCGCGCCGCCTTGTGCGCGAGGCCGTCCAGCAGCTCCGTGTACAGCTGCGTCGGCGTGACGTTGCAGATCACCGCGCGCTCGGCCGTCAGCTTGCGCCCGTCCGTCGTGCGCACGCCGCCGCTCGAGACGCGCTCGACCTGCACACTCAACTCGCACGTGCCGCCGAGCGCACGGATGTACGAGACGAGTGCATCCGCGAGCTTGGCACCGCCCCCGCGCGGGATCGGCATGCCGCCTTCCTGCACGGCGACGGCGATCACCTGGGCCATGTAGCCCGAGCCTGCGGCCTCCGGGCCAAGGCCGGTGTGCAGCACCCACGGGGCGATCACTCCGTGCGCCTTGGGCGAGGCAAACGTTTGCTCGAGCCAGTCCCGCGCCGAGATCAGCAGCTGCCCCGAGAAGTCGCGCGCCCCGGCGCGCCCGAGTCGGCGCACCGCTTTCCACCCGAGCGCCGCGCCGTGCCGCGACCACAGCTCCGTGCCGAGGATCCCGAACGCCAGGTCGGCGTTCGGGAAGAACCCGTCGAGCATCGGCCCCCACTCCTCACCGAGCTCCGCCGAGTTGCCGTCCGCCGTCCGCAGGAGAAACGCGCTCTCGCCGTCGGGAAAGGCGGTCGCGGTCGGGTAGTCCGTGTTCAGGTACTCGAGCCCGTGCTGCGCCAGGTCGTCACCGAGCTGCGCGTGTGCCGCGCCACCGACCCAGAGCGGGTGCCACGCGCTGAAGACGTCGTGCTTGAACCCCGGCTTGGTGATCTCGGCGGTCTTGATCGCACCGCCGAACCAGTCGTTGCGCTCGAGCACGCAGACGTTCCAACCGCCCTTCGCGAGCAGCGCCGCGCACGCGAGGCCGTTGATCCCCGAGCCGACGACGATCGCGTCGTGGTCAGCCAACGATGCTCCGGAACTCCTCGTCCGTGACGAGCCGGTGTTCGCCGGCACCCAGCTTCTTGACCGCGGCGAGCACCTCGGCACGCCGCTCCTCGGGCAGATCCAGCCCGAGCTCCTCGGCCTTGATGCGGACCGAGTCGAGCCCGCTCTTCTTGCCGAGCACGATCGACCGCTCGGTGGCGACGAGCTCGGACGAGTACGGCTCGATCGACTGCGGGTCGTGGAACTGCGAAGCGACGGCACCCGACTCGCGCCGGTAGAGGGTCTCGCCGGTCACCGGCTTCCACGGCTCGAGCTCGTAGCCGGACAGCTCCCGCACGCGGGCCGAGACGTCACGGATGCGGTCGAGGCGCAAGTTCGACTCGACGCCGTAGAGCGCGCGCAGCGTCAGTGCGACCTCGCCGAGGTTCGCGTTGCCGGCGCGCTCGCCCATCCCGTTGATCGTCCCGTGCACGTAGGCGGCGCCTGCGCGCACCGCGGCCACGGCGGAGGCGGTCGCGACGCCGAAGTCGTTGTGTCCGTGGAAGTGCACCGGCACGTCGACGAGCTCGACCGTGTGACCGACGAGCTCCGCCACGGCCTCGGGTGAGGCTATCCCGAGCGTGTCGACGACCACGACTTCCTTCGCGCCTGCCTCGACCGCCGACGAGTAGACCTGGTCGTAGAAGCCGCGCTCGGCCCGCGACGAGTCGACGCCGAAGAAGGCAGCGTGAATGCCGTGCTCCGCCGCGAAGCGCATCGCGCTCGTGATGCGCTCGAGCATCTTCTCGCGCGAGACGCCGATCGCGTCGAGCTTCAGGTCGGAGATCGGCGACTCGATCACCGAGAACGAGACGCCGAGCTCGACGAGCGCCTCGAGGTCGGCCGGGACGGCCCGCGAGAACCCCCAGATCTCGGCCTTCAGGCCCGCGGAGGCGATGCGCTCGACCGCCTGCCAGTCGTCGTCGGAGACGCGCGGGAAGCCTGCCTCGATCCGGTCGATGCCGAGCTCGTCGAGCAGGCGGGCGATCTCGAGCTTCTGCCCGGGGTCGAGGACCACGCCGACCGTCTGCTCACCGTCGCGCAGCGTCGTGTCGTACAGCCCGACGCGGCCGCCGATCTCATACGCGTCGTTCAGCGACCCGGTCCAAATCAGCTCAGACAAGAACAACTCCGTCCGGGAACGGCGAGAGCTGCTCGGCGCCGGTGCCGGTGATCAGGAAGTTGTCCTCGACGCGGAGGCCGCCGCCGCCCTCCCAGTAACAGCCCGGCTCGATCGCGAGCACCATGCCCTCCTCGATCGTCCCGCCGCCCGCGCGATGCGGATACGGCGGCTCGTGCGCGCGCGCGCCGATGCCGTGGCAGATCGGATGCGACGGCTGGCCTGGATAGCCGATCTCCTCGAGCCCGTCGCGCACCAGCTGGTCGAGCTCCGCCATGCTCGCCCCGGGCTCGCAATGGTCGATCGCGCTGCGGTACACAGCCAGCAGACCTTCCTCGAGCGTGCGGTAGTCGGCGCGCAGGTCGCCGATACAGAGAAGCTTCGTGTGGTCGGCCCAGTAGCCGTCGGCGCAGACCCAGATCTCGAACAGCGTCGGCTCACCCTCGACCACCGGCAGGTCACCGGTCGCCGTGAACGTCTTGATCCCGCGGCCGGCCCAGATCAGCGAGAACCCGAAGGCAAGCTCGACCCTCCCTTCCCAGCCCGTGCCCTGGCCGTGCACGAAACCCTGCCAGAGCGCTGCGACCTCGCTCTCCTTCATGCCGGGCTTGATCAGCCCGCGCACGTGCTCGGTCGCCGCGGCGCAGATCGCGTTCGCCAGCCGCATCCGCTCGACCTCCTGCGCCGTCTTGATCGACCGTGCGGGGACGATCACCGACATCGCATCGCGCGCGTCGGGCCACGCATCGAACCAGGCCTTCGTGAACGTCGTCGGCTCGCCGACCATGCGGTCGGTCGCCTGCGTGCCCATCGTCAGCTCGAGGCCGACGTGCTCGTAGTCCGCGGTTACGGCGAGCGCCGCCTCGAGCGTGCGTGCAGGAACGGGACGAGGATCGTCGGGCGCGTACCCCTGCACGAGCCGGACGTCCTTCGTCCACGACATGCGCTCGGCGTCCTCCTCGGACGCTTCGAGGCAGATCAGCACGGGCTCGCCCTCGCGCGGGAACACGCAGGCGTCGTAGCCCTTCATGCCCCAGAAGTTCGTCAGGTACAGGACATTGTCGGGAGCGCGCACGACGAGTGCGTCGAGCTCGCGTTCCGCCATCAGCGCGCGGACGCGCTCGAGCTTCGCGTCGTCTCGGCTCCAGTTCATTTTCCCGCTCCGGCGCCGGCCAAGCCGCCGCCTCGCTCTTGCGAGACTCCGTCGAGCCTACGTCTCGTCATCAATGGTCTCCCCAGGGGCGGATCCGCGGGGGCGCGGGCTCGCCGTGGCCCTCCTGCCACGAGATGACCGGGTTGCGCAGGACGCCGATCCGCTCGATCTCCGCCTCGATCACGTCGCCCGGCTTCAGGTAGAGGAGCGCGCGCTCCTCCGGCGACTTGAAGCCGGCGACGCCGGCGACCGTGCCGGTCGAGAGGACGTCTCCGGCCGAGTAGCCGAGCGCCGAGAAGTTGGAGAGGATCTGCGGGATCGTCACGCTCATGCGGCCCGAGTGCGACTCCTGCCGTTTCTCGCCGTTCACCCGTAGCTCCATCTGGAGGTCGTGCGGGTCGGGGATCTCGTCGGCGGTGACGATCCACGGGCCGAGCGGGCAGAACGTGTCGATCGCCTTGCAGAAGCTGAAGACGCCCGACTTCATCTCGCCGCGCTGGATGTCGCGCGCGGTGATGTCGTTGAAGATGACGTAGCCGGCGATGTAGTCCGCCGCTTCCTCGGGCGAGAACCACTTGCCCGCCTTCTTCAGGACGACCGCGAGCTCGAGCTCGTAGTCGAGCTCCTCGGTCAGATGCTCCGGGTAGATGATCGGCTCGTCGGGCCCGATGATCGCGTCGACGTTCTGGAAGAAGTTGATCCAGGGAGCGATCGCGTGCGCCCAGTTGACGTTCTTCGACTCCTCCTCGTGCTCGCGGAAGTTGCCCGCCGTGTGGAAGAACTTCTTCGGGATGATCGGCGCGCGCAGGCGCACATCCGCGAGTGCGACGCGCTCGGCAGTGTCGTTCGCGCCGCCGCGCTCGAAGTACTCGCGCATCGTCGGCACGTCGAGGCGCACCACCTCCTCGCCGTCGATGCGACCGACCTTGCCGTCGTCGTACGTAATGAGCTTCACGCGCAGATCCTCTGCGCGACGAGCGCGTAGGTCTCGGCGGTCTTGACGAGCCCGTCGATGTCGAGGTTCTCGCCCAGCTCCACGTCCATCAGTCCGGTCGACGTGCCGTAGTTGAGCGTCGGGATGCCGTAGCGCGTGAGCGCGGACGCGTCGCTGAACCAGCGCGTCACGTCGCGCGCCGGCACCTCACCGAACACCTGCTCGTGGGCCGCGTCGACCGCCTGCACGAGCTCGTGACCCTCTTCGATCTCCGCGCCGGGGGCGGTGACGTAGACCTCCCCCTCGACCCCGTAGGCGGGGAAGCGCTCGGCGAGCGTGCGCACGAATTCGAGCACCTCGCGCCGGGCGACACCCATCTCCTTCGTCGGCGGCACGCGGATGTCGAGGAACAGGTCGGTGTGGTGCGGCGTGCGCGAGACGCGCCAGCCGAAGCCACCGCGCACCGCGCCGATGTTGACGATCGCAGGCGAGCCGCGATAGGCGTTCGACGGGTCCTGCTCCCAGGTGGGGATCCACTCGAGCACCGCTGCGGTCACCTCGTGCATGCGCAGGATCGAGTTCTGGCTGCGCTTGCCCTCGCTGAACGCCGTGTGGATGAAGTTGCCGTGCGTGCGGAGGCGCAGCCAGAGCGCGCCGAAGTGGCCGAGCACGACCTTGCCCTCGGTCGGCTCACCGAGCAGGCACATGTCGGCGACGCCGCCGTGGGTGACCAGGTACCTGGTACCGGCGGCGTAGCCGCGGTACTGGGCGCCCTGAGCCTCCGCCTGCTGGGTCTTCTCGATCTCGCCGCAGACGGCGGCGATCAGCACGTCACCGCGCAGCTTCACACCGGCGTCCTGCAGAGAGCGCACCGCCTCGACGTAGCAGGCGAGAGCGCCCTTCATGTTCGAGATGCCGAGCCCGTAGAGCCGCCCGTTCTTCTCGAACGCGCTCGGCTGGAAGCCGGGCACGTTGCGGAGCCACGGCTCGCGACCCGAGTACGAGGTGTCCATGTGCCCGTTGAACATCAGCGTCTTGCCGCCGCCGGTGCCCCGCCACGTGCCGAGCGCGTTCGCGCGCCCGTCCTCGACCTGCTGCCACTGCACCTGCAGCCCCATCTGCTCGAACAGCGAGACCATCAGCTGCGCCATCTTCTGCTCGTCGCCGGTGAAGCTGTGCACGTCGATCATGGCGCTCGCCGTGTCGACCAGGCGGTTCTTGTTGATCCTCATCCGGCCCCGCCCCACCGCACGCAGCGCCGGGTGGCAGCCACCGTCACGAGACTGCCACAGTCGTTCCACAGTCCCGCGGTTACCCCCTGCTCTCGGCCGGTTTCGGGCCCGCCCCAGCCGGTGGCAGCCACCGGTACGAAACGGTCGCGTTTCGTCCACAAGCGCATCGTCCGGTCAGTCCCGGACATGTGGCAGGACCCGCTCGCCGAAGAGGCGGATCTGCTCGTGCCGGTCGGCGCCCCACAGCTCGAGCATGACGTGCGTGCAGCCCGCGTCCTTGTACTCCTCGATCGCGGCGATGCAGTCGTCCGGCGTGCCGGCGATCGGCTTGCACTTGTCGAGGATCGCGTCGGTCACCTGCTCCTTGGCCGCCAGGCGGCCTCCCCGCTCCATCGCCTCGGCGACCGGGCGGATCTCGTCCTGCTCGAGGCCCGCCAGATCGAGCAGCGTGTCCGCGCTCCCCTGGATGTTCTGAACCTTGTTCGCGAGATACATGCCCGCGATCTCGCGCGCCCCGTCACGGCCCTGGTCGCGATCGGTCGCATGAATCGAGGCGACGACGGTGCAGCCGATGTCGATGTCGGCGTTGACGTTCTCACGGGTGTAGCGCACGAACGCCGGCGTCGTGATCGACGGGGTCAGGCAGCCGTCGGCGATCTCCCCGGCGAGCGCCTGCATCTTCGGGGCGGTGGCCGCGACGTAAACCGGCGGTACATCGCGCGGCGTGTGTGCCTCCGCCTGCAGGGCGGGAATGTCTGCGCTCCACGTGTCGCCGTCGTACTCGAACCGCTCGCCGCCGAGCACGCCTCGCACGATCTCGACCGCGTCGCGCATGGGGCCGAGCGTCTTCTTGGTCTGCATCTTCGTGTTGTTGAGGAAGATCTTCGAGGTCCCGAAGCCGACGATGAACCGTCCCGGCCCGGCCGCCTCCTGCACGACGCGCGCGTCCATCGCAACCTGCACCGGATGCCGCGTGGAGGCGGCGATGATCCCCCAGCCGATCGTCAGCTTCTTCGTCTCACGCGCCATCAGCGCCGAGACGACGGTCGACGATCGCGCCTCCATGCCGTGCTTGCGCCACCACGGGTATGCCTCGGCGAGCCAGATCGTGTCCAGGCCCGCTTCGTCCATCGCGCGCGCCGACGCCAGCATCTCGTCGAGCGGCTCCATCGTGAGCTGCATGACGCCGACCCGGAAGGGCACCGCCATCAAGCAGCTCCGCCCGCGACCGCTTCCTGCACCTGGCGGTCGAGTGCGGAGAGCACCTGCTCCACCTGCTGGTTGACGATCGGCTGGAGCACGCGCTGCCCCATCGAGCCGACCGGGCCGGCGAGCTTCACGTCGGCCGCCCACTTCATCGCCGTGCCGCCGCCGACCTCGCTGAGCTCGAACGACGTGACCATGGACAGCATCGCGCCGACGCCCTTGCCCTTGATGTTCAGCTGGGCGTATTCCGGCTCGCGCTCCTCGGTCTTGTCCATGTCGATCTTCATCTTCAGGCCGCCGAGCCCGAGCGGGATCTTCACGTTCGCGGTCCACCGCTTCTCGTCGTGCACGTCGAAGCCCTCGACGCCCGGCATGGTCTTCGCCATCGCGGCCGGGTCGTTCAACACTCCCCAGACGGCCTCACGCGACGCCGCAAAGGTCCGCTCGCCCGAGACGTTCATGCGTCCGTCACCGAGACCTGCGCGCCCGTCTCGTCCGGCTTCTGGAGCAGCTCCCAGACGCGGTGGTAGGGATTGCAGCTGTCGGAGACGATCGCGTCGCCGTGACCACGGAGCGCGTCCTGAACCGCCGCGCAGATCGCGTGGATGCCTGCGCCGCCGCCCTCGCCCATGCCCTTCGTGCCGAGGGGCGTGAACGGTGACGGGCTCTCGGTCGCCGCGGTCTTGAGCGGCGGCATGTCGAGCGCATGCGGCACGTGGTAGTCGTAGAAGTTCGGTGTCAGCAGGTTGCCGTCTTCGTCGTAGGCGAAATGCTCGTGGGTCGCGGCGCCCAGCGCGTGCGCGGTCGCACCCATGACCTGCCCTTCGACGATCTGCGGGTTGATCCGGTTGCCGCAGTCGTCGACGGCGGCGTAGTCGACGATGTCGTAGGCGCCCGTCTCGGGGTCGATCTCGATCACAGCGACGTGGATCTGCGTCGCGTACGTCAGCGTCAGGTTCCCGAACTTCCGCTCGATGTCCGGCACCTGGAACGGCGGCCGGTAGACGTAGCGGCAATTCAGCGTGACCCCGAGATCCTCCGGGAGACCGGCGTTGTTGGCGTTGATGATCGCGCCGCAGGCCATGAACGGCAGGAAGGCATCCGGGCTCTCCTTGATGCGGACGCCGCCGTCGGCGAGCTCGAGCGCCTCCTCGGGCACGCCGCCGAAGACGGCGCCGGCGAGCTTCTTGATCTCTCCCGCGAGCAGCTCGGTCGCGCCCTTCACGGCACTCAGGCCGGTAACCGCGAACTGCGAAGCGTAGGTCCCGGAAAAACCGGCGTGCGAGTTCCAGTACGAGTCGTGCCCGGCACGCACGTGCACGTCGTCGACCGAGCACTTGAGGATGTCGGCGACCACCTGAGCCGCCGTCGTCTCGTGGCCCTGGCCCTGAGGCGTCGTGCCGAGGGTGACGACGATCTCGCCGAAGATGTCGAGCTTGACCGTTGCGACCTCGTTGTTGCCGGAGAACTGCAGCTCGGAGTTGATCATCCGCGACTGCCCGAAGTTGTTGGTTCCGCTGTCCAGTGTCGAGCCGATCCCGACTCCCAGCAGCTTCCCGCGCGCCGCTGCCTCCGAGCGCCGCTCGGCGACGTTCGCGTAGTCGACCAGGCCGAGGCCGATGTCGAGCATCCGCGAGTAGTCGCCCGAGTCGTAGACGCAGCCGTTCGGCGTCTCGTACGGCATGTCCTCGGTCTTGATGTAGTTGCGCTTGCGCATCTCGACCGGGTCGATCCCGAGCTCGTGCGCGACGATGTCGATCACGCGCTCTGTGAACCAGAGGTGCTGCATGCGCGAGTAGCCGCGGTTCGGGGACACAGGCGCCTTGTTCGTCGCGACCTGGGTGAAGTCGACGCGGATGTTGCGCCACTTGTACATCCCGGGCGTGACCTGCGCCCAGATGACGCCGCCGAGCGGCTCGTAGCGCAGCCACGCTCCGGCGTCGTCGAGCGCCTTCGTGCGGAAGCCGAGCAGCGTCCCGTCGCTCTTCACAGCGACCTCGGTCTCGTGGAACCAGCGCTCGTTGCCGTGCGACATCGACATGTGGAAGTCGGTGCGCCATTCCGTCCACTGCACCGGCCGGCCCAGCTTGCGGGCGAGCAGGCAGCAGGCGACGAGCTGCGGATGGGACGTGATCTTGTTCCCGAAACCCCCGCCGATGTCCTGGGTGACGAAGCGGAGCTTGTCGAGCCCCGTGCGCATCGCCGGCCCCATCATGATCGCGGCGAAGCCGGGGAACTGGTTGTTGGTGTGGATCGTCCACTGCCCGACGCCCCTGTTGTATTCCACGAGCGCCCCATCGCACTCGAGCGGCGTCGAGTTGAAACGATGGAAGTGCAGCTCGTCGATCTTCACGATCTTGTCGGCTTCGGCAAACGCGGCGTCGAGGTCGCCCCACTCGTACGTGCCGTGCCACATCAGGTTGCCGCCCGCGTCGTCGTGGATCGTCGGGACGCCGTCTACCTGCGCGAAGCGTGCGTCGGTGATCGCGTCGAGCGGCTCGTACTCGATCTCGACGAGCTCGGACGCATCCCGTGCGCGCTCCCGCGTCTCCGCAACCACGGCGACGATCGCCTCGCCGACGTAGCGCACCTTGCCGACGGCGAGCGCATAGTCCTTGACGTTCGCGCCGGGCGCCGACGAGATCTGGAAGAACGGGTCGGTGAGCGCCGCCACCTCTTCACCGGTCAGCGTCCCGTAGACGCCCGGCATCTGCTCGGCCTGCGAGACGTCGATCGAGGTGATGTGCGCGTGCGCGTACGGCGAGCGGACGAAGTGGATAAAGCCCATGCCGTGCCGCTTGACGTCGTCGACGAAGACGCCCTGCCCCTGGACGAGCCGGCGGTCCTCCTTGCGCGGGACGCTCTGGCCTTTCCAGCTCTCGGCCGGCGCCTCGACCTCGGTCGTCTCGGGAGCGGTCGTCGTCGACGACACCGTCATTCCGTGACCGCCTTGATCGCTTCGAAGATGTTCCAGTAGCCCGTGCAGCGGCAGATGTTCCCCTGCAGGCCCTTCTTGATCTCGGCCTCCGACGGGTGAGGGTTCGAGCGCAGCAGGGCGGTCGCGCTCATCAGCATCCCCGGTGTGCAGTAGCCGCACTGCAGGGCGTGGTGATCCTTGAACGACTGCTGCAGCGTGTTCAGCTCCTCGCCGTCGGCGAGTCCCTCGACGGTCTCGACGTTCGCGCCGTCCGCCTGTACGGCGAGCAGCATGCAGCTCTTCACGAGCGAGCCGTCGACGATCACCGAGCACGCGCCGCAGTTGCCGGTGTCGCAGCCGATGTGGCTTCCGGTCAGATCGAGGTCGTCGCGGATGAAATGAATCAGGAGCTTGCGAGCTTCGACCTCGCGCTCGTACGTCGTCCCATTGATCGTGACCTTGATCGATCTGGAGGTTGTGACCGCGCTCAAATCTCAGCTCCTGGCTTGGTTGACTGCGCGAACAGCGAGCACCTCGGCGAGATGCGTGCGGTAGTGGCTCGAGGCATGGACGTCCGCGGGCGGCTCGAGGTTCGCCCCCCGCACAGCTTCGCGCACGGCGTCTTCGTCGGCAGAGCCGGGGTGCAGCACGACCGGCACCGCATCGACGCACCCGAGCGCAATCGTCACGTTGCCGTTCACCGACGCAGCGGCGCTCGCGATGCACGTGCCCTCGACGCCGAGCGTCACCGCTGCGAAACCGTCCTGACGGCCGGCGGGGACCGTGATCTTCGTCAGGAGCTCTCCGACCCCGACCGCCGTCATGTAGACGCCGAGGAAGAACTCGGACGCGGGAACGATGCGCTCACCGTTCGCGCCGGCGATCGTCATCTGGGCACCGAGCGCCGCCATCAGGGGCGGCAGGTGGTTGGTCGGATCGCTGGTGCAGAGGTTGCCGCCGATCGTGCCGCGGTTGCGGACCTGCACGTCGGCGATCTGGGCGCACACCTCGCCGATGACCGGGCGTGCGCGCGCCTCGCTCGACTCGACGATCTCCGTGTACGTCACCATGGCGCCGATCTCGAGCGTGCCGTCGGCGCCGAGCTCGATCCCCTTCAGCTCGTCGAGACCGCCCAGATCGATCAGCGCATCGGGCGATCCGGCCCGCGCCTTCATGACGTTGATCAGTGTCTGGCCGCCCGCGAGCGCACGCGCGCCGTCATCGGCCGCGAGCAGCTCGATCGCCTCCTCGAGCGATCCCGGCCGTGCATATCCGACCTCACGAAGAAGCATCGCTAGGAGTCTTATAAAATGTCAGGTAGGCCGAGCGCAAGTGGGAACCGGTCCTGCCTCCCGAGAAACTCGTGAATCTGGTTCCCGGCTGCGCCGGCAATCAGATTCACCGGCAGCGACGAGTCTCACGCCAGCAGAGCACGGTGGCGGGCCAGCCCGGCAAGCACCGCGTCGATGTCGTCCTCGGTGTTGTAGGCGTGCGCCGAGACCCGGAGATTGCCGTCCCGCTCCGAGGTGACGATGCCGTCCGCGGCCAGAGCCGCCACGAGCTGGGGCGCATCCGTCGAGCGGATGCACACGAGCGCGCCCCGCCGCTCGGGGTCACGCGGGGTGACCACGACACCGCCGAGCTCGTCGACACCGCCGATCAGCCGCTCGTTGAGCGCCGTCACGTGGGCGCGTGTCCCGGCGACCCCGATCTCCTCCATCAGCTCGAGCCCGGCGATGCCGGCGTAGATCGCCGGCACGGGCGGCGTGCCCGACTGGAAGCGCCGTGCGGTGGGCGACGGCGAGTAGTCGCTGATGTCCATCTCGAAGATGTTCTGGTCGGCGAACCAGCCGGTCTGCGTCGGCAGCAGCCGTTCGGAGAGACCCGGCCTCGTCCACATGAACCCCAGTCCGGCCGAGCCCAGCAGGTACTTGAGCACTCCTGCGGCGAGGACGTCGACGCCGAGCTCGTTCACGTCGAGCGGGTAGGTCCCGATCGCCTGGTATGCATCGAGGACGACGAGCGCGCCGCGCTCGCGCGCGATCCTCGCGATCTCCTCGACGGCGAGGCGCGAGCCGTTGCGGTAGCAGACTGCGGCAATCGACACGACCGCGGTCCGCTCGTCGATCGCGGCGTCGAACCGCTCCACCGGGATCTCCGCCCCGTCTGCGGGAACGTGCACGACCTCGGCGCCGCGCAGCTCCTGGGCGTGCCAGATCTGGCCGATCGTCGGGAACTCGAAGTCGCTGATCACGACCTTCGGCCGAGCCGCGAAGTCGATCGCGCTCGCGAGCGGGCTCACCCCGGCCGAGAGCGAGGTCGTCACCGCGACGTCGTCGGGCTCGCCGCCCACGAAGCGGGCGAACGTGGCGCGTGCGGTCTCCGCCCGCTCCACCCAGTACTCCCACGGCGCCCCACGCTCGTCCCAGCCCGTCAGGTAGTCGGTGTAGGCGGCCCGCACCGAGTCCGACAACGCGCCCTGGGAGCACGAGTTGATGTAGGTCAGCCGTTCGAAGATCGGAAAGCGCGAGCGGCATCCGTTGACGGAGGTGTCGGCCACGCTCGTCCTAGCGCCCCAGGTAGGCCTTCCGGAGGTTCTCGTCCTCGCGCAGGTCGGCCGCCTTGCCTTCGAGCACGAGGCGGCCGGTCGAGAGAACGTAGCCGCGATCGGCGATCGAGAGCGAGACGTTGGCGTTCTGCTCGACGACGAGGATCGCGACGCCGGAGTCGTGCACCTCCTTGATGATCTCGAAGTTCCGCTCGACGAGGATCGGCGCGAGCCCCATCGACGGCTCGTCCATCAAGAGCAGTTTCGGGCGCGACATGAGGGCGCGACCCATCGCGACCATCTGCTGCTCACCGCCGGACAGCGTCCCCGCGAGCTGCGAGCGCCGGTCGTGCAGCCGCGGGAAGAGCGCGTAGACCCGGTCGAAGTCCTCCTTCGAGCCCCCGCCGCGCAGATAGGCGCCCATCTCGAGGTTCTCGAGCACCGTCATCGGGGCGAAGAGACGCCGGTTCTCCGGCACGATCGCGAGCCCGCGGCCGATCCGGTAGCTCGTCGGGCGCTTGGTCACGTCCTCGCCGTCGATCCGCACCGTGCCGGTGCGCGGGCGCACGATGCCCAGGATCGTCTTCAGCGTCGTCGACTTGCCCGAGGCGTTGCCGCCCAGAAGGCAGACGAGCTCGCCCGGCTCGATCCTGATCGAGAGCCCCTGCAGGATGTGGATCTGCCCGTAGTAGGTGTCGACGTTGTCCAGCTCGAGCAGGCTGGCCGTCGAGCCTCCGCCGGTAGCGGTCATTTCCGCTCCATCGAGCCGAGCCCGAGGTAGGACTCGATCACCTTCTCGTTCGTCGCGACCGCTTCGAACGAGCCCTCCGCGATCTTGACGCCGTGGTCGAGCGCGATCACGCGATCGGAGACTCCTTCGACGACGTGCATGTCGTGCTCGATCACGAGGATCGTGTAGCCGCCCTCCTCGCGCAGCTTGGCGATCAACTCGGTGATCTCGTGCGTCTCCTTCGGGTTCATGCCGGCCGCGGGCTCGTCCAGCAGCAGGATCCGCGGGTTGGTCGCGGTCGCGCGCGCGATCTCGAGCCGGCGGCGGTTCGCGTACGAGAGCGAGTACGCAGGCTGATCCCAGCGGTAGCCCATCAGGCGCTCGCCGAAGAAGGAGAGCCGGGCGCGGGCGAGCTCCTCGATCTCGCGCTCCTCGCGCCGCATCCCCGGCGTGCGCAGCATCGAGCGGAACAGACCGGCATGCGTGTGGCAGTACGCAGCCGCCATCACGTTCTCCTTCACCGACATGTTCAGGAACAGGCGGAGCGTCTGGAACGTGCGTGAGATGCCGCGCTCCGTGATCTGGTGCGGCTGGAGGCCGGCGATGCTCCGGCCGTCGAGCTCGATCTCCCCCTCGTCCGGGTCGTAGATGCCGGTGATCAGGTTGAACAGCGTCGTCTTCCCGGCGCCGTTGGGGCCGATCACCGAGACGATCGCGCCCTCGTCGATCTCGATGTCGAGACTGTCGACGACCTTCAGGCCGCCGAACGAGAGGGACACGCCTTTCAACTCGAGGAGCGGCATCAGACGATCTCGACCCGCCGCTCGCCGAGCAGGCCGTTCGGCCTGAGGATCATGAGAGCGATGAGGATGATCCCGAGCACGATGTAGCGCGCCGCCTCGGGCTTCGAGAGCATCACGTTCTCCCACACGAACGCGGCGAGATACATCGTCGGTACGAGGACGATCAGCTGGAGGATCCCCTTGAGCTGCGTGACCAGGAGGATCATCGCGATCACCCCGACGTAGGAGACCGGCGCAATCCAGCGGGCGAGCTCTGACGGTGCGATGACCCAGTTCGCGAGAAAGCCCGCGAGCCCCCCTGCGTGCTCACCGGCGATCCACGACGAGTGCATCTGGCCGGCGATCGCGTGCGCGGCGAAGCCGAAGACGACCAGCCCGACGGCAGCCACGGCACCGGCGCGGGACCTCCGGGCCGCGAAGATCAAACCGACCAGCAGGACGACGAAGAAGATCGCGCGCGACTTGTTCGGGTCGCGCAGACCCTCGAGCAGCGGCCCGATGATGAGCGCGCCGAGCACCACGCCGGCCTGATTGCCGGAGCCGCCGAGGATGACCATGGTGTACACCGTGATCAGCAGGACGAAGTAGAACGCGAGCGGGAAGACACTCGCGGTGAGCGCCGCGAAAAGTGTCCCGGTGAGGGC
This sequence comes from uncultured Thermoleophilia bacterium, assembly GCA_963821575.1. Lineage (GTDB taxonomy): Bacteria > Actinomycetota > Thermoleophilia > Gaiellales > Gaiellaceae > PALSA-600. Next base: position 525,719 of record CAWGEJ010000006.1, on the reverse strand, counting down.
GGCCACTGCGGCCCCGGACGCGAAGGCGACGAGCTTGAGGCGATTGACGGGCATGCCCATCGCCTCGGCGGCGAGCGGATCCTCGCGGAGCGAGCGCCAGGCGCGCCCCGTCCGGGAGAGGTTGACGAACCGCAGCGCAACGAACACGACCGCGAAGAAGCCCAGCGCGACGTAGAGATACGACACGGCGAACACGCCTTCGTGCTGGACGACGAGCGTGTGGCCGAAGAAGCTGAACGGGTCGACGTTGAGGATGCCGAACGGGCCGCCGGTGATGTTGTGACCGCTCACGTTGTCGCCGTTCGTGGTCAGCGTCTGGAACAACTGCAGGAAGAACAGCGTGAGGATCGCCAGGTAGTCGCCGCTGAGCCGCCGTGACGGCAAGCCGAGCAGGAGGCCGATCAGTGCGCCGACGACGACGACGATCGGCACGGTGAGGATCGTCGGCAGATGAATGTGGAACTGGTTCGAGTCGAGGAAGGCGTACGTGTAGGCGCCGATCCCGTAGAAGGCGACGAAGCCGAGATCGAGCAGGCCGCCCCAGCCGACGACGACGTTCAGCCCGAGCGCGAGCAGCATGTACAGCACGGTGTCGAAGGCGACAAGCCGTACGTACCCGCTTTGCTCGAACAGCGGGAACACGCAGAACGCGCACAGGAACAGCGCCAGCCAGACCCACCACGGCACTCGCCGGAGGCGGTCTTCGATCTTCCCCCACGGCCCGCCGCGTCCGCCGCGGCGCTCGTCGTGGCGGGCGACCCATTCGTCCTGGCCGACGGCCGGTCCGGACGCCGGGACGACCGGGGAATCCGGTGTCGAGTCGCTCACTGGTCCTGCCTCCGCTCCCGCAAGCCCACGCTCATACCTTTCGGATGTCCGCCCGGCCGAGCAGCCCTTGCGGCCGGAAGATCATGAAGGCGATCAGGATCGAGAACACGAACAGATCCGACCACTTGGTGGAGATGTACCCCGCGGTGAACGACTCCGCAAACCCGAGGATCAACCCGCCGGCCATCGCGCCGGGGATCGAGCCGATGCCGCCGATCACGGCGGCGGTGAATCCTTTCAGGCCCGAGACGAAGCCGATCGACACGGTGGTCGGGACCCGGAGCGCGAACATGACACCGGCCGCGCCGGCGAGGGCGGAGCCCAGGACGAAGGTGAAGACGATCACCCGGTCGATGTTGATCCCCATCATCGCCGCGGCCTCGCGATCGAACGACGTGGCCCGCATCGCCTTCCCGGTCCTCGTGCGGTTGACGAGGAACCACAGGATGATCATCAGGACGAACGCCGACCCGATCGTGATGAGCCGCAGCAGCGGCACGCGCACGTTGCCGATGTCGATGCCCTTCAGGTAGAGCGCTCCGTTGTCGATCGCGAAGACGTTGTAGTTCCTCGGCTGCGCTCCGAAGAGCAACTGCATCGAGTTCGCGAGGAAGAACGAGACGCCGAGCGCGCTGATCAGCGGCGCGATCCTCGGTGCGTCCCGGAGCGGCCGATATGCGAAACGCTCGATCGTGACGCCGAGCGCCGCGCACCCCGCCATCGACGCCAGCGTCATGATCGTGAGGAGCGCCCAGACCGGCACCTTGGGATGCTCGGGCCCGCCGAGCGCGTTCAGCACGCCGAGGCCGATGAACGTCCCGACCATGAACACGTCACCGTGGGCGAAGTTCAGGAGCTTCAGGACGCCGTAGACCAGCGTGTAGCCGAGCGCGATCAGCGCATACACGCTGCCCAGGGTGAGCGCGTCGACGGTGAGCTGTATGAAGGTGTCCACTTGATCCTTCGGTAACGCCGGGGGCGACCCGCTGTGGGCCGCCCCCGGACGCTGCTACCGCTTAACGCTGGTTACTGAACGAGCTTGTACGAGCCGTTGGACTGGATCTGGAAGATCCAGAACTTCGCGTTCAGCGGGTCGTTCGTCTTCGTCGAGAAGGCGAAGTTACCACCGAGGATGAAGTTCTTGATCTTGACCTGCTTCATGTGCCGGAGCACGTCACGCCGCTGGATCGTGCCGTGACCTGCCGTGCACGCCTTCTTGATCGCCTCGAGCACGATCTGGACAGCTCCGTAGGTCGGAGGCCCGAAGGAGCCGACCGACTTCCCAGGGTTGGCCTTCAGCCAGCCGGCGATGATCGGCTTGTTGTAGGGGAACAGGCTGATCGGTGCTGCGAAGTTCGAGACGTACGACCCAGGAACCTTGAACTGGGACGGGTCGTTCGAACCGTCGCCGCCGAACACCTTCGCCGTCTTGCCCTGCTCGAGCATCTGCTGGGCGAACGTCTGCGCGTCGCCCGGCTTCTGCGTCGGGAAGAACACCACGTCGGTGTTGCTCGGCACCTTGGTCACGTAGGCCGAGTAGTCGGTCGTCGTGTTCGGAGCCGAGAAGTGCGTCACGTGCACGCCGGCCTTCTGGAGCGTTGCATCGACGACATCCGAGAGCCCCACCGAGTACGGCTCCTGGAAGTCCATCGAGACGACGTTCTTGACCTTCAGCTTCGAGATCATGAAGCGGGCGTCCGTCGGGCCCTGGATGTAGTCCCCAGGCACGTCACGGAAGAACGCAGGCGTCCCGATCAGCGGATCGGACGCGGTGCCGATCGTCAGGTCGGTGTGGGTCGCCGACGGAGAGAGCGCAGCGAGACCGGCTGCGAAGAACGACTTCGCGACGGCACCCGCGTTGCCCGAGGTGGACGGCCCGAGGATTGCCACGACACTCTTGTCCGAGATGTACTTCTGTGCGAGCGCCTGTGCAGGAGCAGGCCCCTGCTCGACGGGCGTGTCGCCGAGTGCGAGCTTGATCTTCAGCCCGTACTGCTTGGGCAGCGTCTGGACGGCGTACTTCGCCCAGCTCGACTGCTCCTGGCCCAGGAAGCCCGCGCCTCCGGTCAACGGCGTCAGGAACGGGATCGTCATGGTGCTGCCGCAGCTAATGCTCTGCGTCGAGGCCGCAGAGGCCGCGACTCTCGTGCTGCCCTGGGCACTGGCCGCCAGGGCCGCGGTGACGAGCACCACGAGAGCGAGACCGATCGCCTTCTTCATCTAGGTGTCCTCCTTAGTGGGGGCACGACGTGTTGGTCGCCGGGGGGATGGCGGTGAAGCCGAGAGTGTCAACCGTGACACCCACGGTGTCAATGATCAAATCCTGAGCGCCTCCACCCAGCCCGCCGTGTCCAGAAACTGCCGGAACCTGACTGCCCGCTCATCCCGGATCGTCCAGACGTGCACGAACGGCACGTCGAGGCGCTTGCCGGTTTGCTTCGCGACTCCGCGGTAGCGTCCGAGAACGACCACTTCGCCGCCCGCGTCGAGGAACTCATCGGGCTCGGCACTGAACTCATCCCACCATTCGACGTCCAAAGGGTCGAAAATGTTGCGGCGGACCTCGTCGAGGCCGTGGTAGGTGCCTCCGTGTGGCAGCCCCTGGGCCTGCTGCCATTCGATCTCCGGGTGCATGTCCCCCAGCACGCCGTCCATGTCCTTCCGGGCGAAGGCGTCGTACGAGCGCTTGACGATCTCGACCGAGCTCATGCGCGAAGGTTACGCATCGCCGGAGATCGGGTGCGGCCCGGTGGCTCCGGGCCGCACCCGAGTGACAGGGCGAGCCGACGGCGTCAGCCGACGAGCTTGTACGACCCGTTCGGCTGAATCTGGAAGATGTAGAACTTCGCGTTCAGCGGGTCATTCGTCTTCGTCGACCAGCGGAAGTTCCCACCGAGGATCCAGTCGTGGATCCTGACCTTCTTGATGTTGTGGAACACGGCCGCACGCGTCGCGGTGCCGTGACCCTGCTTGCACGCCAAGGCGATGGCGCTCATGGCGATCTCAGCAGCGCCGTAGCTCGGAGGGCCGAAGGAGGCCACGACCCGGCCGGGGTTGTCCTTCTTCCAGCCGGCGATCAGCCCGGCGTCGCCCTTGATCGCGGTGATGTCCGGCGCGAAGTTCGACACGTACGAGCCCGCCACCTCGAACGTCGACGGGTCGTTCGAGCCGTCGGCGCCGAACACCTTTGCCTTCTTGCCCTGCTCGAGCAGCTGCTGGGCGAACGTCTGCGCGTCGCCCGGCTTCTGCGTCGGAAAGAACACCACGTCGGCGTCGCTCGGCACCTTCGTCACGTACGCCGAGTAGTCGGAGGTCGTGTTGGGAGCCGACATGCGCGTCGTCGAGACGCCCGCCTTCTTGAGCGTCGCGTCGACCACCGCAGCGAGCCCGATCGAGTACGGCTCCTGGAAGTCCATGATCACGACCTTCTTCACCTTCAGGGTCTTGATCATGTAGTTGGCGTCCGCCGGGCCCTGGATGTAGTCCCCCGGCACGACGCGGAAGAACGCCGGCGTACCCTGCAGCGGGTCGGCAGCCGTTCCGATCGTCAGGTCGGTGTGCGTCGCGGACGCCGAGATGTGGGCGAGCTTCGCCTGGAAGTACGTCTTCGTCGTCGCCGCCACAGCGCCCGAGGTCGAGGGGCCGAGGATGGCGAGCACCGACTGGTCGCCGACGTACTTCTGTGCGAGAGCCTGCGCGGGCGCGGGGCCCTGCTCGACGGGCGTGTCGCCGAGGACGAGCTTCACCTTGAGCCCGAGCTTGGGTGCGATCGTCTTGACCGCATACTTCGACCAGCTCGCCTGCTCGGTGCCGAGGAAGCCTGCTCCACCGGTCATCGGCGTGACGAGCGGCAGCGTGATCGTGCTCTTGCAGTTGTAGCCCGCAGCCGCCCCGGCGGCGGCCTTGTGGGCGCCCTGCGCGCTCGCAGCCACGACGGATGCCGCGAGTGCGACGAGGGCGAGGCCGATCGCCTTCTTCATCTGGATGTCCTCCTCAGTGGGGCACAACGATGGTTGCCCATCGTTTGACGTATCGGTCGGGTGGAAAAGGTTCGCAGAGCGAGTCGCAGAGCCCGGAACGATCCCGACCGCGCTCGGACGCGTAGGTTACGCGTCGATGCGCTATGCGATGCACGAATCCGACTCGGCCGACGGGCGCCTCTTCGAGTGCCCCGAGTTCGAGCAGCGGGTCGGCCCGCTCGCGGGCGAGCATCGGAACGACACCTGCGACGAGGTGCTGTACGTGCTGTCCGGCTCCGGCAGCGTGACGATCGAGGGCCGAGCCCACGACACCCGCCCGGGCACTGCCCTGTTCGTCGCGCGCGGAACGGCCTGGTCCGCGGACGGCGATGCCCGCGCCGTGTCGGTGCTCGTTCGCGACCCGGCTGCCGCCGCGGCAACGCATGCGGTCGTCGATCTCACAGCCGTCGAGAAGGGCGAAGCCACCGCCGGCAGGTCGTTCCTGCTCGGCGCGACACCGCAGGTGGGCTGCGAGTCGGTGACACAGTTCATCGGGCTGATCCCGCCCGGGCGCGCACCCGACCATTTCCATCGCTACGACGAGGTGATCTACGTCCTGGAGGGCGAGGGCTTCCTCGAGATCGGCGGCGAGCAGGCGCCGCTCCGGCCTGGCACGTGCATCCACCTGCCCCGCACGCTCGTCCATTGTCTTGCGAACACCGGTGACGACGAGATGCGCGTGCTCGGGATCTTCACACCGGCAGGATCGCCCGCCGAGGCCTACTACCCCGACGGCACGCTCGCCGTCCTTCCGGAAGGGAACTGACGTGCCGAGAATCGAACGGACTGCCGACGTCGTGTGGGAAGGGAACCTCGCCCGTGGCAGCGGAGCGATCACCGCGGGAACGGGCGCCTTCGCGTCGCTCCCCTACTCCCTCCCGTCGAGGGTCGAGAAGGCCGGTGACAAGACGAGTCCCGAGGAGCTGCTCGCGGCGGCCCACGCCGGCTGTCTGACGATGTCGCTTGCCGGTGAGCTGACCCAGGCGGGGACCCCGCCCACCCGCCTCGACGTCACCTGCCGGATCGTGATGGACGAGGTCGAAGGGGCGGGCCACCAGATCGTCGGCTCCCAGGTGACGATTCGAGCCGAGGCCGACGGCGTCGACGACGCGGCGCTCGCCGCAGCGATCGAGCGAGCCGATGCCGAATGCCCGTTCTCGACCCTGCTCCGCAACGCGGGCGTCGCGGTCGAGATCAGCCGCGCCTGATCTCCGCGCCGTGCTCGTCGAGGTCCGGCGGGCGGCGGCGCACCGTCGCCGGCGTCTCCGAGAGCCGCGCGGGGAACGCGACGGTCCGCACGCCGTCCGTCTCGTCGATCACCTCGAGGCCGAGCTCGGCCGCGAGTGAGAACGCCTCGTCGATCGTCTGCACCGGCCCGGACGGGACGCCGGCCTCGAGCAGGATGTCCCGCCAGTCGGCGCAGGTGCGGGCCTGCAGTCGTGCCTCGAGCAGCGGGCGCAGCTCCACGCGGTTGGCGACCCGCACCTCGTTGGTCGCGAACCGCGGGTCGAGCGCGAGCTCCGGTGCCCCGATCGCCTCGGCGAGGCGGCGAAACTGGCTGTCGTTGCCGGCACCGACCATCAGGTCGCCGTCGGCCGCGGCGTAGGTTGCGAACGGCTCGATGCTCGGGTGGTCGTTGCCGAGCCGGAGCGGCACCTCCCCGTCGGCGAGCCACCCGGTCGACTGGTTCGCGAGCATGGCGAGATCGGCGCTGAGGAGGTCGATGGAGACCCGTTGCCCTCTACCGGTGGTGCGGCGCGCGTACAGGGCGGCGAGCACGCCGACCGTCGCATAGAGCGCGGTGACCACGTCGATGATCGCGACCCCCGTCTTGGAGGGCTTGTCGGGCGGTCCCGTGATGCTCATCAGACCGCCGACGGCCTGCACGATCGGGTCGTAGCCGGGGATCCGCGCGCCGCCTCGCTCCCCGAAGCCGCTGATCTCGCAGTGGATCACGCCGGGGTTCGCCCGGCCGATCGTCTCGTGGTCGAGGCCGAAGCGGGCGAGCGTGCCGGGCATGAAGTTGGAGACGACCACATCCGCCTGCTCACACAGCCGCCGCGCGAGGTCGAGGTCGAGAGCCGACTTCAGGTCGAGCACGATCGAGCGCTTGTTGCGATTCGCGGCGTGATGGTAGGCGGCGCGTCCCTGCGCGTCGGCGGGCGGCGACCAGCGCCGGGTGTCGTCGCCCGCGGGGGACTCGATCTTGATCACGTCGGCGCCGAGATCCCCGAGGGTCATGCCGACGATCGGGCCGGCGAGCACCCGCGACAGGTCGACGACCGCGATCCCGTCCAGGGCGCCCGGCATCGGCTAGACCTCGACGTCGATCGACTCGAGCACGACGCCCTGCGCGCCGTCCTCCGTCGGATCGGTGCGCAGCTCGGCCTCGACCTCGGCGCCTTCGGCGAGCGTCCCGCGCGAGGCGTCCTCGAAGTGCTCCCGAAAGTGCCCGGGCGTGAAGTGCGACAACGCGCCCAGGCGCACCTTGATCCGCGTCACGCGCGTCGCGTGCTCGGCCCGAGCCTGCGACTCGATCTTGCGCATCAGGTCGTCCATCAGCGCGCGCTCATGCATGCAGCCACCTCCTCTCGCACGGCCTCCGCCGTGGGCACGATCGCCGCGGCGACGGCCGGAGTGAGCGCGTCGCCGATCTCGAAACTGCCGCCTTCGACCCCGAAGACGACCGTCCGGCCGGGCAACCGCCCGAGCACGCGCGCAAGCTCGACGGCCTCGGCGACGCCGACGTGATGGGTCGAGCGGCGAAAGAGGTCAGTCGGCAGCTCGGTCTCGCTCGCGTCGAGGCGATGCAGCGTGCCGGGCTCGGCGCCCGACGAGACCGCATCGACCAGCCAGAGCGCGGTTGCTCCCTCCCACGCCTCGATCAGCGCGGTCGGCTCGCCCTCGCGCTCGAGCAGCTCGACGTCCGGCGGCAGCGTCCCGCGTAGGTGCCGCGCGACCGCGAGCCCGGCGGCGTCGTCGCAGCGCCAGGGGTTCCCCACACAGACGACCTTCAGCGCCGCTCGACCTCGAGCTTCAGGAAGTGCGTCGCGCACGAGATGCAAGGATCGTAGTTGCGGATCGTCTGCTCGCAGAGGATCGACAACGCGTCGTCGGGCACGTCCAGCGACCGCTCGACGACACCGCGGAGGTCTTCCTCGATCGTCCGCTGGTTCTGCGAGGTCGGCGGCACGATCTTCGCCTCGAGGATCGTCCCTTCGTCGTCGATCGCGTACCGGTGGTAGAGGATGCCGCGCGGCGCCTCGGTGCAGCCGAAGCCGACGCCGGCCCGAGGCTCGACCTCGACCGACGGCGCGTCCGGCTCCTCGTAGTCGGCGATCAGCCGCAGCGCCTCGTCCGCCGCGTACACGAGCTCGACGCTGCGCACGACGATGCTGCGGAACGGGTTGCGCTCGGCCGGGTCGAGACCAACCTCCTTCGCCGATTCGCGGGCGAGCGGCGAGAGCCGGTCGGCGAACATCGCGAACCGCGCGAGCGGGCCGCAGAGATACGACCCGCGCTCGATCACCTTCGAGTGGAGCGCGTTCGACCAGGCGACGTGCTCCTCGACGAAGTGCTCGTCGTACTCGCGCACGTCGATGTCGAGGCCTCGGTTCGACACGATGCGACCACGGTCGATCGGATACTCACCGGGCTGGTCGAGCGTGACCAGCTCGTAGTCCTGCTCGTAGTCGGGGAAGTGGAAGCCGGCGGTGATGCGAACCGCTTCGAGCGCGATCTCGCGCGCCCGCTCGAGCTTCTCGACGAGCGGCGCGAGCTCCCGCTTGCGCGGAGTGCGGTACCAGCCGCCGACCTTCACGTTGATCGGGTGCACCTCGCGCCCACCGACCACCGACATCAGCTCGTTGCCGGTCTTCTTCAGCTCGAGCGCCTGCGCCACGAGCGCGGGATTGTCGCGGGCGAGCTCGATCGCGCTGGTGTAGCCGAGGAAATCGGGTGCGTGCAGCATGAAGACGTGCAGCGCATGGCTCTCGATCCACTCGCCGCAGTAGAGGAGCCGACGCAGCGCACGCAGCTGACCGCCGACCTCGACGCCGCACGCCTGCTCCATCGCGAGCACGGAGCTCATCTGGTAGGCGACCGGGCAGATGCCGCAGATGCGGGCGGTGATGTCGGGCGCCTCGGTGAAGGCCCGTCCCCGCAGGAACGCCTCGAAGAACCGCGGCGGCTCGTAGATGTTGAGCTTCACCTCTTCGACGCGGTTGTTCTCGATCCGCACGAGCATCGCGCCCTCACCCTCGACGCGGGCGAGATAGTCGGTCTTGATCGTCTTCGTCCGTGGCTCAGCCATTGCTCGCACGCGCCCTCTCGAATGCCTCGACGTTGAAGGTGCGGAAGGCACGCTCGACCGCCGCATCGCCCATTCCCAGAACCCGCAGCTGCTTCGTCAGCGAGACGGTGTTCGGCGTCTCCATCGGCCCGAAGCAGCCGTAGCACCCGCGGTTGTAGGCGGGGCAGATGGCGCCGCAGCCGGCGTGGGTCACCGGCCCGAGGCACGGAGTGCCGTGGGCGACCGTGACGCAGACCGTGCCGCGCGCCTTGCACTCCATGCAGACGCTGGTCGTTGGGACGTTCGGCCGGCGTCCGTGCAGGGTCGCCGTGATCACCTCGAGCAGCTGGCGCTTGTTGATCGGGCAGCCGTTCAGCTCGAAGTCGACCGCGACATGAGCGGAGATCGCCGTCGACGTCGCGAGCGTCGAGACATACTCGGGTGTCGCGTAGACGATCGACATGAACTCGTTGACGTCGCCGAAGTTCTTCAGCGCCTGGATGCCGCCCGCCGTCGCGCACGCGCCGATCGTGACGAGCTTCCGCGACGTGCGGCGCACTTCCTGAATGCGCTCGACGTCGTGCGGTGTCGTGACCGAACCTTCCACCAGAGAGAGGTCGTACGGCCCCTCCACAGTGGCGCTGCTCGCCTCGAGGAAGTACGCGATGTCGATCTCTCCCGCGAGCGCGAGCAGCTCGTCCTCGCAGTCGAGCAGCGACAGCTGGCAGCCGTCGCAGGACGAGAACTTCCAAACGGCAAGCGTCGGTTTGCGTGTCTCGGGCGTCACAGCTCGCGCACTCCCATCAGTTCGACCATCTCGTCGTAGCGATACACCGGGCCGTCGCGGCAGATCAGTGTCGGGCCGAGCTGGCAGTGGCCGCAGTGCCCGAGCCCGCAGCGCATGTTGCGCTCCATCGAGAGGTAGATCCGCTCGGGGGGCACGCCGCGCTCGAGGAGCCCGCGGGCCGCGAAGTGCATCATGATCTCCGGCCCGCAGACGAGCGCCACGGTCGAAGCCGCGTCGAACTTCGCGCTGCCGATCAGTTTCGGAACGACACCGACCTTGCCCAGCCAGCCGCCTTCGGCCGTGTCGACGGTCACGTCGACCTGCAGGTCGAAGCGCGCCCGCAGGCGCTGCAGCTCCTCGCTGTACAGGAGGTCTGCCGGGGTGCGGCTGCCGTAGAGCAGCGCCACGTCCCCGTACTCACCGCGGTGCGCGAGCACCTCCAGCACGGCGGGGCGCAGGGGGGCGAGCCCGATGCCGCCCGCGACCACGACTATGTCCGACCCGACCGCGGCCTCCACCGGCCACACGTTCCCGAACGGGCCGCGCACGCCGAGCACATCGCCCGGCTGCGACGCGCAGATCGCCTCGCTGACGGCACCGACGGCGCGCACGGTGTGGACGAGCGGGCCACCCGGCTCGCCGGAGACCGAGATCGGCACCTCGCCGATCCCGTACACGTAGAGCATCGTGAACTGACCCGGCGCGAAGTCGATCCGATCGCCTTTCACCGGCTCGAGCTCGAGCGTCCAGGTGTCGCTCAGCTCGCGGGTCCGGCGCGTGACCCGGAACGGCTCCGGCGTCATCGGGCCGAGGGCCTGGGGTGATTCAGCTGTTGCTGTCATACCCGTAGACGTCGAGCAGCCGTTGCCGCGTCCACTGCAGCCGTCCGATCACCACCTGCGTGAAGCGGGACATCAGGTCGTAGCCGAACTGCGGGTCGGTCTCGCACTTGCCTCGCAGGCAGGCGCCGTCGAAGCTCGTCGCGCGCACGAGCGACAACGCCCGCGCGTCGAAGTGCCAGCGATAGGGCGGGAACAGCCAAGCCCAGCCGAGGACCTCGCCGGCGTCGATGGTGTCGATCGTCACAGGCCCGCGCGTCGGGACGAACGTCTCGAGCGCGACGCTGCCGTGCCGGAGGACGTAGAAGGTGTTTGCCTCCTCGCCGTCCCGGAACAACAGCTCGCCCTCGCGAAACTGCACGTTCTTCCCACAGCCGGCGATCAGCTCGCGCTCCGGCTGGGTCAGGCCCGTGAAGAGCGGAACGCTCTCGAGGATCTGCTCAATCGTCTCCATGTTCAACTCCCTCGCCGGCGCGGATCGCGGTCAGCTCCTCGGTCACGTCGATCCCGACCGGGCACCACGCGATGCAGCGCCCACAGCCGACGCAACCCGAGCTGTCGAACTGGTCGTACCAAGTGCCGAACTTGTGGGTCAGCCACTGGCGATAGCGCGAGCGGCCCGACGGCCGGATGCTGCCGCCGTGGATGTAGGAGTGGTCGACCGAGAAGCACGAGTCCCACGACCGCGTCCGCTCTGCATGCTCGCCGGTGAGGTCGGTGACGTCCTCGACGCTCGAGCAGAAGCAGGTGGGGCAAACGAGCGTGCAGTTCCCGCAGGTGAGGCAGCGCTGCGCGACCTCGTCCCAACGGTCGCTCTCGAGGTTGCGCGCCAGCAGATCGCGGATGTCCGTCGCGTCCACGCTGCGGCCCATTCGGTCGACGGCACGGTCGATCGAGGCCGCAGCGGCCTCGAGGTCGGCCGGTTCGGCCTCGCGGCGCGGCAGGTCGCGGAGAATCTCTGCGCCGCGTTCGCTTCCGACCTCGACGAGCAGCCGATGCGTGCCGTCGAGGATCTCGGTCAGCGACAGGTCGTAGCCCGCGTCGGCCTTCGGGCCGGTGCCCATCGAGACGCAGAAGCACGTGCCGGAAGGCTCGAAGCAGTTGACGGCGACGATGAACGCGTCCTTGCGCCGGGCCGCGTAGTCGCGGTCGGTGTACTTGCCGCCGAGAAAGACCTTGTCCTGGATCGTGATCGCGTGCAGCTCGCAGGCGCGCACTCCGATCATGGCGAGCGGCGCGTCCTCGACCGGCTCCTCTTCGATCTCGAAGCCGCCGTCGGCGCCTCGCTGGGCTTGCCACAGCCGAATCTTCGGTGGGAAGAGGAACTGCTTCCACGAGTGCGGGCCGACGGCGTACCCGAAGCGCGCCTCGTCCTCGCGGCGCTCGAGCCTGTAGGAGGCGGCATCCGCCACGTCCTTCCACCCGACCGGCAGGTCCTCGGCGGACTCGAGATCCTCGTAGACGATCGCCCCGTCGCGAACCGTCGGGCCGAGGACGCGGTAGCCGCGACCGGCGAGTGCGCCGATCAGGTCGGCAAGACCCTCTGGCGCAATCACGCTTGTCTGAACGGATTCCACGGCTCGGCTCCACCCTCGCAGGGCCGGCACTCCGCACCATCGGTAGGCGCACGGAGCGCGCGCTGCGGCTTTTCCGCAGAGGATACGCGCCGTGCTCCCTTGCGACCGCAGGGCTCTTCCGCGAAGGTCACGGCATGTGCCTGGCAATCCCGGCCCAGATCGTCGAGCTCGTCGACCCCGCCGGGGCCCTCGCGAAAGCCGAGATCTCCGGTGTCCGGCGCGCGGTGTCGTATGCCCTGTGCCCCGAGGTCGAGGTCGGCGACTGGGTGCTGATCCACGTCGGATTCGCCCTCGAGCGCATCGACGAGCAGCAGGCTCTGGAGACGCTCGAGCTGCTCGAGCAGATGGGCGATGCCTACGAGCAGGAGCTCCGAGAGATCGAGGAGAGCGCCGCGTCGTGATGCACGACACGGGGCACTGCATCACGTGCGGCGACACCGCGGTCGCGGCACGCGTCGTGCGCGTCGACGGCGCCACGGCCACCGTCGAGCACGACGGCGAGCACGAGCAGGTCGGGGTCGAGCTCGTGGAGCCGGTCGCGGTCGGCGACCTGCTGCTCTGCCACGCCGGGATCGCGCTCGACCGGCTCGAGGACAGCCGTTGAGGTTCGTCGACGAGTTCCGTTCGGGCGAGCTGGCGCAGAAGCTCGTCCACGAGCTCGAGACGCTGGTCGAGCCCGGCCGGGCGCTGAAGTTCATGGAGGTCTGCGGCGGTCACACGCACACGATCTACAAGCACGGCATCGAGGACCTCGTGCCGCCGGAGATCGACTTCCTGCATGGGCCCGGCTGCCCGGTGTGCGTGATCCCGATGGGGCGCGTCGACGACGCGATCGCGCTCGCCGAGCGACCCGAGGTGATCTTCACGACCTTCGGCGACATGATGCGCGTGCCCGGGGGCCGCGGCTCGTTGCTCGAGGCGAAGGCGCGGGGCGCCGACGTGCGCATGGTCTACTCGCCGCTCGATGCGCTCGAGCTCGCCCGGCGCAACCCGGAGCGCGAGGTGATCTTCTTCGCAATCGGCTTCGAGACGACCGCGCCGGCAACCGCGATCACGTTGCTGCGCGCCCGCGCCGAAGGCATCCGGAACTTCTCCGCCTTCTGCAACCACGTGACCATCGGCCCGCCGCTCAAGACGATTCTCGACTCACCCGGACTTCAGCTCGACGGGTTCATCGCGCCCGGTCACGTCTCCACGGTGATCGGGACGCGCCCGTACGACTTCATGGCGCGCGACTACGGCAAGCCCGTCGTCGTGACGGCGTTCGAGCCGATCGACATCCTGCATGCGACCGTGATGCTCGTCCGCCAGCTGCGCGAAGGACGGTGCGAGGTGGAGAACCAGTACACGCGGGTTGTCAAGCGCGACGGCAACCCTCGTGCGCTGGCCGTGCTGGACGAGACGATGGAGCTGCGCGACACCTTCGAGTGGCGCGGTCTCGGCTGGATCGAGCAGAGCGCCCTCAAGCTGCGGCCCGAGCTGGCCGAGTGGGACGCCGAAGCCCGCTTCGAGCTGCCGGGGACCCGCGTCGAAGATCCGAAGGCGTGCCAGTGCGGCGAGGTCCTGGTCGGGGCGATCAAGCCGTGGGAGTGCAAGGTCTTCGGCACGGCGTGCACGCCCGAGCGCCCGATCGGCACGTGCATGGTCTCGAGCGAAGGCGCGTGTGCGGCGTACTACAACTACGGACGGCTCGCGAAGCGACGCGAGCGCGTCCCGGCATGACGCGGCGGCGCACGAAGCTTCGCGACGAGGTCGTCACGCTCGCCCACGGTGCCGGCGGCAAGGCGACGCGCGCGCTCGTCGAAGGGCTGTTCGTCGAAGAGCTCGGCAATCCGCTGCTCGCCCCGCTCTCCGACTCGGCGCTCCTGGAGCTGAACGGCTCACGGCTCGCGTTCACCACCGACTCGTACGTCGTCAAGCCGATCTTCTTCCCGGGCGGCGACATCGGCGACCTCGCCGTCAACGGCACCGTCAACGATCTCGCGGTCGCAGGCGCCCGGCCGCTGGCACTCTCGGCCGGCTTCGTGCTCGAGGAGGGCTTGCCGATCGCCGACCTGCGCCGCATCGCGGCGTCGATGGCGCGCGCGGCGCAGCAGGCGGGCGTGCCGATCGCGGCAGGCGACACCAAGGTGGTCGAGCGCGGCAAGGCGGACGGCCTCTACGTGACGACAGCGGGCGTCGGCGTGGTCGCGCCGGGAGTCGAGCTCGGCCCCGAGCGCATCCGGCCGGGTGACCAGGTGCTCGTCTCCGGCCCGATCGGCGACCACGGCATGGCGGTGATGATCGCCCGCGGCGAGCTGCAGCTGGAGGTCGACCTGCGCAGCGACACCGCGTGCGTGCTGGAGCTCGCCCAGGCCCTGCTGACCCTCGGCGGAGCGGTCCGCTTCATGCGCGATCCGACCCGCGGCGGCGTGGCGACGGCATTGAACGAGCTCGCAGAGGCTGCGAACATCGCCTTCGTCCTCGACGAGGCAGCCTTGCCGGTGCGCCCCGAGGTCGTCGGCACGTCGGAGATCCTCGGCATCGATCCGCTCTACGTCGCGTGCGAGGGCCGGCTGATCGCGGTCGTCGCCGCCGAAGCGAGCGCGGCCGCGCTCACGCTGCTCCGCAACCATCCCCTCGGGGCCGGCGCCGCGATCGTCGGCGAGGTGCGTGCCGAGCCGGAGGGGCTCGTCATCCTCGAGACGAGCTTCGGCGGCAGCCGCGTCGTCGACATGCTCGTGGGCGACCCTCTGCCGCGCATCTGCTGAGAGCGGGCATCAAGAGGCTTGATGTGGAATTGCGCGCTTGCGGGGATGGCTCAGACCAAGCAGATCGTTCGGGTCGGGCGCAGGGCATAGCGGTGCCTACGTCCAAGCCCGACCCGGGCGAGCTGCGCCGCGTCTGAGCCACCAGCCGCGAGTGCGCGTGCATTTCACATCGAGCCTCTAGCATCCGACGATGGCGATGAGCCCGAGGACGGGGATCGACAGACGCGCGATGACCGCACTCTCGGGTGGCCATCTCGCGGTCGATTTCGCCTCCGGGAGCGTGCCGGCCCTGATCCCGTTCATGACCGACCGCTTCCACCTGAGCTACGCGCTCGCGGCGATGTTGCTGCTCGCGGCCACTGCGGCGTCGTCGCTCGTGCAGCCGCTCTTCGGGCTCTGGTCGGACCGGCGCGGCGCGCTGTGGCTGATCCCGGGCGGCACACTGCTCGCGGCCGTGGGGATCGGCGGAGCGGCGATCGCACCCGTGTATCCGCTCGTGCTGGTGCTCGTGCTGGCCGGCGGGCTCGGGGTCGCGGCGTTTCATCCGGAGGGCGCCAAGTTCGCCTCGTATGCGAGCGGCGACAGGCGCGCCAGCGGCATGTCGTACTTCAACAGCGGCGGCAACGTCGGCTACGCGCTCGGCGCATTCGTGACCGGGCAGCTCGTCGTCGTGCTCGGTCTCGTCGGCGGCCTCGTCGCCATGATCCCCGTCTTCGTGGCTGCGGCGGCGCTCGCACGCTTCGCGCCCCAGCTCGCCGCGCTGACCCCGAGGGCTCGTGCGTCCGGCCTCGAGCGGGGCGACGACCGGCGTGCGGCGATGGCGCTGCTCGGAGTCGTGATCGCCTTGCGCAGCGTGGCGTGGTTCACGCTGCTCGCCTTCGTTCCGCTGTGGGTCGTCTCCCTCGGGCACTCGAAAGCGGACGGAAGCCGGCTGCTCTTCTTGATGCTGCTCGCGGGCGCGATCGGGACGCTGGTCCTCGGCGCGGTCGCGGACCGCATCGGGCTGCGGACGACGCTCGTGATCACGCAGGCGCTGATCGCGCCGTTGATCCTCGTGTTCGTCTACGTCGGCGGCGTCGCGGGCGTGATCGCCGTCATGCTCGTCGGCGTGTGCGTCGTCGGCACGTTCGGCGTGACGATGGTCCTGAGCCAGCTCTACCTGCCGCGGCACGTCGGGATGGCGTCCGGCCTCTCCGTCGGGCTCGCGATGGGAGTCGGGGGCGTCGCCGCAGTCGTGCTCGGCGCGGTCGCCGACGCGATCGACCTGAAGGCCGCGCTGACGCTGTGCGCCCTGGCCCCCGCCCTCGGCGTCGTCTTCTGCCTGCGGCTTCCCGCTCCCGGCAGGCGGGTGCGCCAGGCCCAGGCTCCGGCAGCGGCGCTCGAGTCGCGCGCCTGACGACGATAGCGTCGGTGGTCACGAGGATCGTCTAGAGCGGGCCGATCCCCCACTCGCCGGCGAACGACTCGCCCGGCTCGAGCACGATCAGACCGTCACCGGACCGAAAGGCGTTCGGGGCGCACGTCATCGGCTCGACCGCGAGGCTGCGCCGGTCGACGTCGGGGAGCGGATCGCCGGTGAACAGCATCAGGAACCCGTAGCTCTCGTCCGCCCAGAGTTGAACGCCGCCGTCGCCACCGGGACGGCGAAGCTCGACGCGGGCGAGGCCGTCCTCGCCGCGCACCAGGTCGGTGAAGGCGTGGTCGAGCCGAGTCGCCCCGATCGGCCGAGGCTCGCGGAAGTCGTACTCGGTCCCGTCGACCGGGTCGCGGCCGTCGGGAATGCCGTGCTCGTCGGCGCGGAGCACCGTCCCCGCCGGTGCTGACAGAACGACGGAGTCGATCGTCTCGGTGCCGGCGGTGAGATACGGATGCGCACCGCTCCCGAACGGGCACGCGTCCGGCCCGGTGTTCGTCGCGGCCGTCCGGACGCGAAGACCCTCGGCCGACAACGCATATTCGATCGAGAGATCCAGCGAGAACGGATAGCCGGGCCGGGGATGCAGCGCGAGCTCCATCACGACCCGGTCCGCCGCGCGCTCGCCGACCGCCCAGTTCGCCCAGCGCACGAGGCCGTGGATCGCGTTGTTGCTCTCCGGCTCGTCGAGCGGGACCTGGTGCCGGGCGCCGCCGAACTCGTACGAGCCGCCCTGCAGCCGGTTCGGCCACGGCAGCAGCACCTGTCCGCGACCCGACCGGCAGAGCGCGGCGGCCGGGTAGCCGTCGAGCAGATCGCTCCCCGCCACGAGGTACGAGCGCAGTCCACCTCCGACCTCGACGACGACCGCCTGCTGGCCGGCGGCCGCGATCCCGATCTGCTCACCGGACGGTGCGGTCACGGTCAGACGGTACTCCAGTAGTACGGTGAGAGCGGCGCGCCCACCGGGGCCGAAGGGGTCCGGGCGCGGTGAGCGAACCAGTCACCGAGCCCCAGAGACGTCATTGGAGAGAAGATGTTGAAGGTCGTTATCGCGGATGATCACCGTCTGATCCTCGCCGGGATCAGGCACTCGCTTGAAGAGGACGGCGAATTCGAAGTCGTCGGCGAGGCGAGCACCGGTGAGAAGGTGCTGCCGCTCGTCGCCCAGACGAACCCCGACCTGGTGGTGCTCGACCTGCGCATGCCCGGAATGGACGGCTTGATCTGCCTCGACCAGATCAAGAAGCGCCACCCGTCGGTGAAGGTGGTCGTCCTCTCAGTCTCGACCGACGAGAAGCTGATCGAGAACGTCCTCAAGCGAGGAGCGAGCGCCTACATCGTGAAGAGCGTGAATCCCGTCGACCTGCCGGGCGCGCTGCGCCAGGCCGTCGAGGGGAATGTCTTCAGCACGATCGGTCTACCGGACGCGACTGCCGCCGGCGCCGCCAAGGCGGCGGGCCTGACCGACCGCGAGGCCGTCATTCTCGGGGCGCTCGCGCGCGGCCTCTCGAACGAGCAGATCGCCAAGGAGCTCTGGGTCGCCGAGCAGACCGTCAAGTTCCACCTGACGAACGTCTACCGCAAGCTCGGTGTCTCGAACCGGACCGAAGCGGCCCGCTACGCCTACCAGCAGGGCCTCGTCGACAGCCCGTTGTACGAGCACGAATAGGCGCTCGGCGAGCTCTGCGCGTCGAGAGGCTTGATGTGGAATTGCGCGCTTGCGGGGATGGCTCAGACCAAGCAGATCGTTCGGGTCGGGCGCAGGGCATAGCGGTGCCTACGTCCAAGCCCGACTCGGGCGAGCTGCGCCGCGTCTGAGCCACCAGCCGCGAGTGCGCGTGCATTTCACATCAAGCCTCTACAGCAGGTCGACTCGGATCAAGCGTCCGTTCGCGCGCTGCGCCGCTTCCCAGGCGCGGACGCGGAGGTCGATCGCCATGCGCATCGCCTCGAGGTTGTACGAGCCGAGCAACGACACCTCGAGGGTGTCCTCGTCGACCGGCGCGACGATCAGATCCGGCCGCGACCGCAGATCCGCGATCAGCAGATCACGCAGGCTGGGATCGCTCAGCCGAACCGTCGTCACGCTCCGCGTTCCTCAGGTGTGCGGATCCCGAACTGACGGTGGACGCAGGACGGACAGAAGAACGCGAGTGCCGGAGGCTCATCCGTTCCGGGCTCGTCGACCCGGTAGGCGCGCCATCCACGCCAGTTCAGGCTGCTCGAGACATCACACTCGACGCATCGGACGGTCGTGACCTCGTTGTGTCGATGATCCCGGCCGCTCGCGCTCATCTTGTCCTCCCTCCCCACACGGATCACCTTGCGGATGCGCGCGAGCCCGAGCCACCGACGAAGGAGCTGACTCCTTACGACCTACGGCCTGCCTCAAACGAGGGAGAGCTTCTTAAGCCGCGCGCGTGTCGCGCCGCGACGCCGAGAGAATGGCGGCGAGCTCGGCGAGCTGTGGCTGGTGGAGCGCCAGCCGTTCGAGCTCTCGCGCCTCGCCGCGCCGCAGCGACACGACGCGCGTGCTGTTCAGCGCCCAGTCGAGCACGAGGGCGAGGTCGCGCAGCCGCGACGAGACACCCGCCTCGGCGCGCGCAAGTGCCTGTGCGCGCTCGACCTGAGCGCGTGGCAACACCACGACCTGACTACGGATCTCGAGCCTGACCATGCTCCGGCGAGGCACTGTAGTGCGGGCGTCGGACGAGGCACGCCGGCCACGGCGAGCGATCGAGAAGAGCGAACGCGCGCTGCGCCGACGAGAGGATTTCGGCGATGCACCGCGTACCCCGCACGTGCGCCGGCGACGATCTTCCTCAAGAACGACGGCTGCAGGGAACGTCGTCGGCGCCTTCCCTCGGAATCTCCGCAATTTGCGACTTTCGCTGCCGGTCGGCACCTGTTCCAAGCGGCCCGAAAAGAGCGATAATCAGTGGGCGGCGCGCGGTCTGCGGACTTGCGGCAAACAACCCCCTTCCGCGCGCCGCTCTTTCTTTGCGATGTTCTACGCGCTGCGAACGGAGCCGTCGGCTGCGTCGGGGAGCACGTACGCGCGCGTCTGGCGGCTGAGCGCCGGGAGCGCACGCTCGACGAAGAGCTCGACGAGGTCGGGGTCGAACTGGCTCCCGGCGGCGGCGCGCAGCTCCTCGACCGCGTGGTCGCTCGTCCTCGCATCGCGATACGGCCGCCCTGCGGTGATCGCGTCGTAGGCATCGCAGATCGCGATCATGCGCGCCGCCAGCGGGATCTCCTCCGCGCGCAGGCCGTCCGGATACCCGTTGCCGTCCCACCGCTCGTGGGTCGAGCGAACCGTGAGCGCGACGTGATCGAGACCCTCGGCGGCGGCAATGATCCGCTCGCCGATCAGCGTGTGCTGCTGAACGATCTTCCACTCCTCGTCGTCGAGCGAACCGGGCTTCTGCAGGATCGTCTCCGGGAGGGCGAGCTTGCCGACATCGTGGAGCTCCGCAGCGGCACGGACGAGCTTCGCCTCGCTGCCGACCAGCCCGAGCTCCGCCGCGAGCGCTGCCGAGTACCTCGCGACGCCGTCCATGTGCGCCCCGAGTGACTGATCTCGCTCGGTGAGTGCCTGCAGCAGGACCCCGCGGCTCTCCCGGCCGCCGATGCCGAAGCCCTTCTCCATGTACATGCGCCGGTCCGCGATCTGCAGCGCGTCATGTGCGTTCTCCGCCTCTGCGGGCAGCAAGGCATGGCCGCTGGAGCAGCTGATCGCGAACGCGTCGCCCGACTCGCGCAGGCTCGCGCTCGCAGCGGCGCGCACCCAGGGCAGGTCGTGGCTCGCTCCGTCGACCAGGATGCAGAACTCGTCGCCGCCGAGCCGGAAGACCGCGCCGCGGTCTCCGACCGACTCGCGGAGGCGCGCGCCGAGCCGCTGCAGCAGGACATCGCCGGCACCGTGCCCGAACGTGTCGTTGTACGCCTTGAACCCGTCGAGGTCGAACAAGAGCAGCAGAGCCGACTGGTCGTCTGCCTCGTCGAAGAACTCGTCGAGGCGCCGCACGAGCGCGCGGCGGTTCCCGAGCGCGGTCAAGGGATCGGTCAGCGACTCGGTGCGCGTGCGCCGCAGCAGCGCGAGGTGCTCCTTGAACGTGAACATGAGCCGCCCGATCACGGCCAGGAGGCCGAGCGATGCGGCGACGAGCGCCACGGTCTGGACGCGTTGGAAGTGATCCCACACCTCGATCGCGAGGCAGACGAGCGCCATGCCGACGGGCGCGAGGACGAGCGGCATGCCGTCCAGACGGGCGCGCACCCGGAGCATCGGCACGACCGACCCGGCCGCGATCAGCACGAAGCCGGCCGGCCAGCCGAGGTCGAGCCACCCCCCGTACTCGTACGTCCCGTGGGCGACCTCGACCAGGTAGGTGGAGTCGGCGACGGCGAAGAGGAAGAGCCCGCCCCCGAGCAGCAGCCACATGCGGTTCAGCTTCCAGCCGGAGAGGCCGAAGGCGCAGAAGATCAACGCCAGCAGCAGCGCGTCGCCGGAGGGGTAGGCGAGATTCGTGGCGACCGCGGCGAAGCTCCCCGTCGAGGAGCGCCAAACCGGCCCCAGCACGAGCCCGGTCGCGACCGCGCACACGGTGAAGCCGCCGATCAGCCCGTCCAGCCAGACGACGCGGTCGAAATCGACGACCGAGGCGCGCACGAGCAGGCCGAGGCCGATGAACACGGGAACGTAGAGCCCGAGATAGCCGGCATCGGCCGCAGACGGGAAGGGCTGGGCGGCGAGGCTCTGCAGGAAGACCGTGTAGTAGATGTCTCCGAGCGTCCACGCGAAAATGCCGGCTGCGATCCAGCGCCACGCCGCCCCGCCGCCTCCCAGGCCGCGCAGCAGGCACGTCACGCCGGCGAGGATGCCCACGCCGTCGTACAGCCAGTTGGTGAAGAACGCCGAGACGGCGGCGTCGCCGAAACCCGTGCGCAGCTGAACGGCCACGAGCGTGAACAGCGCGATCGTCCCCGCCAGCGTGACCAGGGAGGCACGTTCTGTCCAGTGCCGGTCGGCGCACGCGATCTCCTCGCGCGGCCGACGCCGTGTCGCCAGATTCCCGATCACGTCAACGGTTTCGGCACCCGTCGCGCCGTGGAGCGTCCCTCGGAAGGGGTAACGATTCGGTGCCGAGGGAGAAAGGGTTCGACCGGGCAAGAGCGAGGAACAGAGGCCCCGCCGCATCGGGCCTCAGACCCTCACCCGGTCGTAGCAGGTTCATCGGCAGAACCTGCCGATACCTGAAGTGCCTGCTGCGCAGTTGGCCCGGCGAGTCCCCCAAAGTGGGGAGGTCGGAATGCGCGGCGACCGCTACGGTGAGAGCCGAGCCGGGATCGAGAGCAGGGGGGCCGCAGCCTTCGTTCTCTCCCGGCTCATTTCTTTCTCGAGTGGCGCAGTCGGCCGGCGGCCGGCTCCAGGGGAGAGGAACGGAGCCCGGCCGCCGAGCCTCAGCGCGGTCTCCGACTCCCCCGGAGACTGCCGGATCATTCGTCAGTCACCCCGGGTGTCCTTCGGCCGGCGTGAGCGAAGGTTGTCGCTCCGGCGAACGTCCGCGCTAGCGGACGACGAACGCGCGGCTGACGATGACCTTGTGGCGAGCCGGGTTGAAGGCGGCGTGCACGTCGACCCGGTACACGTACCGGCCCGGCGGCAGGAAGCGCTTCGGGAACCGCACGAGCGGCGTCCAGTTCGCCTTTGCGTAGCCGACGGCCTCCATGGTTGCGAGCGGCGCGCCGGGAACGTCGTACGTGGTCCGCGCCGGCCCGTTCGCGGGCACGATGGTGGCGACGTAGCGCGCGTCCTCGGCCGTGCGGACGGCGAAGCCCCACGCGCGCTGGCGCGACGCGAGCTTCGGAACCGCAAGCCCAGGAAAGAACCCACGCGCGCCGAGGACCGTGTTCGTGTGCTTCCAGACGACGCGACGCCCGTAGCAGCGGCCGCCGCTCGAGGCGATCGCATTCGTGACCGCGGTGTACGACGGCCGCTCACTGCCGTCGGCACGCAACAGCCCGCTCTGGAATCCCGACAGCGATGTCTCGTCGATGAACGGCATGAAGAAGAGCGCCTTCAACGTGCTGTCGCACTCCGCCGACCGGACGAGCTGCGCGTACACGGCTGCCTGGTGCGCCTCCGTCGCGACCGGCACGTTCTCGACTCCCGTGTAGGGGCTGTCGGGAGCACCTGCCGCGACGCGAACCTGCCATCCGACCTCGTCGATCATGATCCCGAGCCCGGTTTCCGTCGTCTTCTGCCCCGTGCCTGCGAACGCGTCCCAGATCGCCTGCTTGACGCGATCGAGGTTCGCGTACCCGGCCATCGGCCACTCGAGGCCTTTCTTGATCGAGTCGAGCGAGGAGCGCGGATACGGGTGAAACGCGAAGAGGTCCATGAGCGGCGCCTTGCGCTTGCTCGAGCGGTAGGCGCGGCCGAGGTCGTAGAGAAAGCGCAGGGGCGACGTCGAGCGGTTGGTCGCGGCGCTCGCGTTGTCGTTGCCGCGTCCCGAGAGCGCACCGCCGACCACCGTGATCGTGGGATCGACCCGCTTGAGAGCATCGTAGGAAAGCGCGAGTACGCGTTCGTAGTCCTGGCCGGCGACGGGCTTGCCGTTGCGAAACTGCGGCTGCCAGAAGCGCGGTTGGTTGGGCTCGTTGCCGATCACGAACGTCTTGACGGTCGGATACGTCGTTGCGAGCAGTGCGACATACGTGGCGAATCGCTTTGCCTGCGCGAGACTGGCGCCGATCGCGCCCGCGCGGGCCGGCCGCACGGACATGACAAGGTTGACTCCCTGCGCCGCCGCTTCGGGAATCGAGCGGTCGAGAAACGGCCTGTCGGCGATCACGGTCGGGTTGGCGGCGTCCCAGGTGACCGTCACCCGGTCGCTGCTCAGCCCGGCCGTGACGATGCGGTTGTAGAACTCCGCACCCGAGTCGCTCGCGTACTTGCCGGTGTCATCGGCGACGCCGAACTTGATCGTGCCGGGCGCTGCGGAGAACGCGGTGGCGGAAAGCACGAAAAAGAGCGCCGCGACGACGATCGTCGCACAGATGGGGCGGCTCATTCGGGCACCTTTTAGCACACGTCACGGCTGATTCCTGCCTGTTTCGACCTTGTACGGATGCACCCCTTGGGCAGGAAGGGCGGTAGCGAGCGCGGAAGTGAGTGTCGGTGATTGACGATCGGAACGGCTTCGAGTCGGCTGTTCGACATCGCGCGTTCGAGCCGGCGCAGTCCGCGGCGGGCGGAACGCCGGTGGAGAGCCGGCTCCAGGCAGAGCGGGAGCACCTCGTGATGCACGACTACGACACCGTCGACCGCGACCTCGAGCTTCTCGGGATGACGATCTCGCGCCTCCCGTCCGAGGCGGGAGTCGTCTGGCGCCTGACCTTGCCGCGCGGCGAGCAGTTCGAGGCGTGGGAGCCCGGCAACATGGGCCTCGCACCGCCCGACGAGATCATGCGGCTGATCGCCGGCGTGATCCGGGACAAGGCACTCGTCCCGTCCCCGCCCGTCAGCGACGACCCCGGCGCCGCGCGGCTCCGGCAGATGCTCGAGGTGCAGCGCCGCGAACTGCTCGCACACGATCCCGGCGCGCGCATCGGCGCCGACGCGGAGAACCTCCACCAGCACCGCGTCGCAGCGCGCCGCAGCCGGGCGCTCCTACGCGCCGCCCGCGCGTACGTCGACCCGACCTGGCGCCGCAGCGTGACGCAGCCGCTCCGCGAGCTCGGCGAGGCGACCGGCCCGGTCCGCGACCTCGATGTGCTGCTCGAGCAGCTCGACCCCCACCTCACCGAGCTCGGCGAGGCCGACCGAAACGGCGCCGCCGCGTTGCTGGCGGGCCTCGTCGGCGCGCGGGACGACGCCCAGCGGCAACTGCTCGAGGCACTCGACGACGAGCGCTATCACCTCGTGCTCGCGCGCCTTCACCTCCCGCCTCGCCTTCGCGACGGTGTCGACTCGATCCCGTTGCAGCGAATCGCGCGGCGTGAGTTTCGCGGCCTCGCCAGGGCGGTCAAGCGCCTCGGCAAGACACCGGAGGACGCACAGATGCACGGCCTCCGCATCACGCTGAAGCGGGCACGCTACGCGGCCGAGCTCACCGCTCCCGCAGGCAAAGCGGGACAGGCCTTCCTCGAGGCAGCCAAGGCGCTTCAGTTCCTGCTCGGCGAGCATCAGGACGCCGTCGTCGCCGAGTCGCTCCTCCGCTCGACGACGGTCGTCGACCAGTCGACCGCCGCGGCGTTCGTCGCCGGCCGGATCGCCGAGCGGCAGGTCGCGCGGCGCGCCTGGCTCAAGGAGCAGATGCCGGCCGCCTGGCGGCGCTTGCGCAAGCGCGGCGCGCACCTCTAGCAGCGCTCACGAGTTCTTGATCCAGACGCTCAGGTGCGTCGGCTGCACGGCGCCGGCCACGGCGTCGGCGAGGCTCGCGCGAACGGTCTCCATGTCCGAGGCGTCGCGCAACCGGCTCGTCAACGCCGCGACGATCGCGTCGGAGTCGTAGCGTGCTCGGTTGAAGCGACGGTCGACCACGCGTTGCACGCGCTTGCGTAGCGGGTTGAAGAGCGCCGCTGCGGCCAGAGTGGCGACGGCGACCGCGACAGGCGAGGAGATCGGCAGCACCCGCGTCGTCAGGACGATCACGCCGAGGAACGTCGCGACGAGCGCGCCGGTGACGATCGCGTAGGAGATCGTGCGGCTGATCAGCCGGTCGATCTCGTAGAGCCGGAACTTGAGAATCCCGATCCCGACGCTGACCGGAAGTGCGGTGATGGCGAGCGCAGCGAGAGCCCCGACCAACCCGGTCTGACCAGAGACGGAGACGATCATCCCGATCGTCGCGACCACGCCGCCGGCCATGAGCCACTTCAGCTGCTGCCGGTGCTCACCGGTCGCCCGCCGATACTGCGGGAGCTCGCGCACGAGCCAGGCGAGCAGGAGCACCGCGAACCACACGAAGAACGCTGCCTCGATCCAGCCCCACCAGGCGGCGCCGTCGCCGGGGTGGTCGAGTTGCAGAAGATCGCCGCTCGGCACGATGTGGACCGAGTGGCGGAGCAGCGCGGCGGCGACGATCTCGAGCGCCCCGCCGATCCACAACAAGCCGATCGCCAGGAATCCCCAGAGGACCCAGCGCCATCGCCCGCCGGGAAGGCGTCCGCTCGGGAACAGCTGAATCGCGACGCCGAAGAGGACGATCGCGGGTGCCCAGCTCGGCTGCAGGAACACGGCGAGGCCGCCGAGCGGAAGGTCGCGGTGCTGGCGGTACACCGCCACGGTGTAGGCCGACGCCGCACTGTCGAGCGCGACGAGGAACGCAGCCGTCAGGAAGCACCAGCCGATCGGATTGCCCGGCCGCTTGTAGGCGACGACGAGGCCGACGAGGCCGAAGGCCACCGGCAGCGGGCCTGCAATCGGGCCGGAGAGGAGGCTCTGGTGCGAGAGGTCGGAGACCGCAACGCCCGCGGCGAACACAGCCAGAGTCAACGCGCCGAGCAGGAGCGCGCCCGCCGGAGCAGCGGGTCTCGTCCTCATCCGGAGCTCCTCAGCCAGACGCTGAGATGTGCCGGCTCGACGGCGCTCGCCACTGCATCCCTCAGCCCCGCCTCGACCGTCTCCAGCTCGACGGCATCGCGCAGTCGCCGCCTGAACGCCTCGACGGTTGCTTCTGCGTCGTAGCGGGCGCGATTGAAGTGCCGGTCGACGCGCAACTGCACGCGCCGGCGTACCGGGGTGAACAGCGCGGCCGCAGCGAGCGTGGCGGCGGCGACCCCGACCGGAGAGGAGATCGGCAGCACGCGCGTCGTCAACACGATCACACCGAGGAACAGCACGACCAGCACCCCCGTGACGATCGCGTACGAGATCGTTCGACTGATCAGCCGGTCGATCTCGTAGAGCCGGTACCTGAGGATCCCGATCCCGATCGCGATCGGAAGGGCGGCGATGCCGACGGCCGCGAGATCGACGCTCACTCGGGCTTGCCACGAAGCTCCGTCGCCGAATGTCACGAGGGCGACGCACGAGACGACGCAGACGGCTGCTCCGCTCATCAGCCACTTGAGCTGCGCCCGGCGTTCGCCGGTGGCGCGTCGCCAACAGGCAACCTGGTGTCCGACGAACGCGAGCCAGTAGCCGAGGAAGAAGGGAGTGAGCAGCCATGCCGCGCCCGCAACCCGGCCCGGGTGGGTGTTCGACAAGCTGCCGCGAATGTCGATTGCGACGTGGCGTCCGACCGGTGACGCCGCCTGCGCCGCGAGCTGGGCGATCGAGAACGCCGCTCCCAGCCCGGCGTAGATCCAGAGCGCGCGGCGCCAGCGCGCGGACGGTACGGCGCCGTTCGGAAAGAGCAGGATCGCCGGCAGGGCGATCAGGAACGGGAGGAGCGCGATCCCGCCGCGCCAGTCGACAGCGAGAAAGCCGAGAGGCAGGCGACCGTCGTGCTGGCGGTAGTCGAGAACGAGGTACTGCCGCACGACGGCGTCGATCATCCCGACGACTGCCGTCGCGACCAGGAGCCAGCCGACCGCGTTTCGAGGCTGCCGGCCGGCGATGATCAATCCGACGGCCGCCAGCGTGACCACGAGCCCAACCGTCAGGCCGTCGTTCGCGGGCCATGGGTCGCGCGTCACGATCAGCAGCGTCGCCCAGACGCCGACAAGGAGCGCCATCGACCCGCACGCGACCCGCACCTTCACGTCGTGCTCCTGATCCAGACCGTGAGCGAAGACGGTTCCACCGCGTGGTCGATCGCAGCGACCAGGCTCGATTGAACGGTTTCGAGCTCGACTGCGTCTCGCAAGCTGCGAGAGAAGCTCGCCACCGTCGCGTCTGCGTCATAACGGGACCGGTTGAAACGTCGGTCGACGAGGTGTTGGACGCGTTTGCGGAGTGGGTTGAAGAGGGCGGCAGCTGCGAGGGTGGAGGCCGCCACGCCGATGGGCGATGAGAACGGGAGCACGTCGGTCGCGAGGACGACCGTGCCGACGAAGACGCCGGCGAGCAGGCCGGTGATGATCACGTAGGAGATCGTGCGGCTGATCAGCCGGTCGACGTCGTACAGGCGGTATTTGAGAATGCCCATCCCGATCCCGATCGGGAGCGCGACGACGGCGATGAACGCCGGACTGAGGGCGCCGCCAACGAGGCTCGCGAGCAGGACGCCGGTGACCGCCACTGCGCCGCCGCTCACAAGCCACTTCAGCTGCTGCCGCTCGTCGCCCGTCGATCGTCGATAACGGACGATCTGGCGCAATACCGAGGTGAAGAAGACCGCGATGTAGCCGACGACGAAAACACCGGTGCCGATCAGCACCGGCGTGCTCGAGGGTGCGGTCATCGCCCTCACTTCGCCGCTCGAGTTGATGACGAGGTGACGGTCGGTGAATGCGTGGGAGTCGAGGGCCGCGTTCGAGATCAAGAACGTCGCGGCGAGCAACACGTAGGCACGGAATGCCCAGCGCCACCGTCCAGCGGGCATGCCCCCGTCGGGGAACAGCAGGATGGGAAGCGGCAGGAGCGCCAGCACCGGGATCCACGTAAAAGGAGCAAGGGCGACCGCGAGCCGCCCGGCCGGCAGCGCGTGATCATGCTGGAGGTAGACCGACCGGCGAGGAGAACGGCAGCACGTCGGTGGTGAGCACGACGAGGCCGACGAACAGCGCAACCAGCAGTCCGGTCACGATCGTGTATGACAGCGTGCGGCTGATCAGCCGGTCGATCTCGTACAGCCGGTACTTGAGGATCCCGATCCCGATCGAGATCGGCAATGCCGCCACGCCGACGAACGCGATCGACCCGTTGACGCCCAGCGTCACGAGCAGCGCGACGATGCTCACGCCGCCGCCGGCCATCAGCCACTTCAACTGCTGGCGGTGCATCCCCGACGAGCGGCGGTACTCGACGATCTTGCCCACGATCCAGGAGCAGACGACGAGCGCATAGAGCGCGGCCAGGACGCCGGCGGCGGGGCCGGACGGGCCGGCGAAGTTCTGCAGTTCGCCGCTCGAGTCGACACGGACGACCCGGTCGGTGAACGCGCCGACATCGCGGACCGCGATGTCGGAAGCGAAGCAGGCGGCGAGAACGAGATAGAGCCAGAACGTCCAGCGCCAGCGGGACGACGGAAGGCGGCCGTCCGGGAACAGCACGATCGGAAGCGGCAGGAGCAGGACGAGTCCGATCCAGGTCTGCGTCAGAGCGGTGGCGAGGCGCGCGAGCGGCAGGCCGGGGTGGCCGAGGCGGAAGGCGATCACCGAGTAGTCCCCGGCGTCCCCGGAGCCGACCATGGACAGGGCGAGCACGACCAGGATCCATCCGATCGGGTTGCGCGGCTGACGGTACGCAACGAGAACGCCGACCACCGCGAACGGTGTGAAGAGAGCGGCGATCCCGAGGCTGCCGCCGCCGGGGAACGCCTTGTGCGCGAAGTGGTCCAGTGGAATCGAGGCCGCGATCAGGAGCAGCATGAGCGCGCCGAGCCCGAGTGCGACCACCGGAGCCGACGGCCTCTTCACCGGCTCACCCCCAGATGCCGGAGTGCCGCCTGCGCCGCGTGGTAGCCGCACATGCCGTGCACTCCCCCACCCGGCGGTGTCGACGACGAGCAGAGAAAGACACCGTCGATCGGAGTCGTGTACGGCGACACGCGAGCCACCGGCCGCGTGAAGAACTGGCGCAGGTCGCCGGCGCCGCCGTTGATGTCGCCGCCGACGTAGTTCGGGTTGTAGTGCTCCAGCTCGGCGGGCCCCATCCCCGCGCGCAGGAGGATCCGATCGCGGAACCCGGGTGCGAACCGCTCGACCTGCCGCTCGATCCTGTCGGTCATGTCGACCGGAGAGCCGTTCGGGACGTGGCAGTACGCCCAGGCGGTGTGCCGGCCGTCCGGCGCGCGGGTGGGATCGAACAGGCTCTGCTGCGCGAGCAGGACGTACGGAGCATCCGCCGCCTCGCCACGCCACGCGGCCCGCTCCGAGGCGGCGATCTCAGCGAGCGTGCCGCCGAGATGAACGGTCGCGGCGCGCGCGCACTCCTCCGCCCGCCAGGGGATCGGACCGTCGAGCGCCCAGTCGAGCTTGAACACCCCGGGGCCGTAGCGGTAGCCCTCGACGCGCCGCCGGTACCGGCTCGGAAGCTGCGCGCCGGCGAGTTGCGCGAACTGGTGCGGGCCGACGTCGAGCAGCAGCGCGTCCGCGCCGTCGAGCTCCCCCAGCGAGCCGATGTTCCGCCCGGTCTCGGTCGTGCCGCCGAGCGAGCGCAGGTACGAGACGAGCCCGTCGGCGAGCGTCTGTGACCCTCCGCGGGCGAGCGGCCAGCCGACCGCGTGGCCGAGCAGGCCCAGCATCAGGCCGTACCCGGTCGTCGGCGACCGCGAGAGCGGGAGCATCGAGTGGGCGGCGAGGCCCGCGAAGAACGCACGGGCGCGCTCGCCGCGGAACGCGGTGCGGGCGAACGAGGTGGCGGGCAGCGCGGCGCGCGACGCGAAACGCGCGAGGGCGAGCGGATGGTGCGGCCGGCCGAGCGGCCCGAGCAGATCTCCCAGCAGAAGCGGCGCGTCCCGGACGAGCGGTCGCATCAGCCTGGCATAGCGTCGGGCGTCCTCGCCGAGCGTCATGCCGGTTGCGTCGGGCGACCGCTCGAGCAGCGCAGCAGTGCCGTCGTCGAACGGATGCGCAAGCGCGGCCGGGGGCCAGATCCACTCGACCCCGTGCTGCTCGAGCGGGAGCGTCGCGAGGAACGGCGAGGCGACGGCGAGCGGGTGGATGGCGGAGCACACGTCGTGCTTGAACCCCGGCAGCGTCGACTCGTCGGTGCGCATCCCACCGCCGAGCGTCGGCGCGCGCTCGACCACATGCACCGAGACGCCCTCGCGCGCGAGCGCGATCGCCGCGGCCAGTCCGTTCGGACCCGAGCCGACGACGATCGCATCCGCCATTCGCGGCAAGCCTAGATTGCGTTCGTCTTCTTGCGAAACGGCGAGGTCGCCGTGTGCAGACCCGACTTGAACGCGCTGTTGTACCGCACGTTCCCGGCCCGCGACCACTGGCGACGCCGCTCGACACAGACGACGTTCGTCTCCGGCTCCGCATCCGAGCCGAGCCGCACGGCGAGCGCGCGGAGCGTCGCACGCCAGAACGCATCCTCCTTGCGATGACCCCCAAGAGTCAGACCGAGCTCGGTGAGCGGATCCTGCGCCCGCATCAGCACCTGAGCCTGCGCGACCGTCACGCCCGCCTGCTCGAACGCGCTGAACGTGATCCAGCCGGCGAACATGTGGCCCTGCGGCGTCATGAAGGTGAACGACTCCTCGTCGGCGTAGATGACGAGGATGCCGGTCGAGAGCTTCAGGCCCCCGCCGAGCGACGCCTGCAGGAGCGCCACCTCGCCGGGCGTGATACCCGTGAGCGGTGCGTAGAACTGGCTCCCCTTCGGCCAGAAGGCCGGGAACTCGTCCTTCCACACCGCGATCGCCTCCTGCGGGGTCACGTCGACGTCCGCGAGCGAGACCTTGTACGTCTTCTGCCACATCTTCCCGAAGCCCTGGATCGGCGACAGCACCTGCTTGCCGCCCACCGTGTCGAGAGCCCCCTGCGGGACGTTCGAGGCGGCCAGCGAGTCGACCGGCTTCGCCCAGTTGCCCTGATCGCGGGACACTTTCTCCGAGTCCATCACTCCTCCCTTCCTTCAGCCGGAGACCGCGGCCAGGGCCTCGGCCTCGGTCGCGTAGATCGCAACCGCCTCGTCGAGCCTCGTCAGCTCGAAGATCTGGCGGTAGTGGTCGTTCAGGCCGCACGCGAGCAGCCGCTGGCGCTGACGGTTCGCGCGCACGAGCAGCGTCACGAGCAGCCCGATCCCACCCGAGTTCATGTACTCGAGCGCAGTGAAGTCGAGCAGGACGACGCGCGCGCCGCTCTCCGTCACCTCGTTGTAGGCGTCCATGAGGGCGTCCTCCGAGCCCGCCGTCACGTCGCCCTGAATGTCGATCGCGCTCGCCGTGTCGGTTAGCTGCCGCACCGCAAACGAGACGGTTCCCTGCGCCATCAGTTACTCCCCTCGTCGTCGAGGATGGTCATGAAGTCCGAGAGACGGGTGATCCGGAAGATCTCCCGGTAGTGCTCTGCCAGGCCGCGGGCCTGGATCTCCTGGCCCGACCTGCGGGCCCGCGCGAGGATCCCGACGATCAGCGCGATCCCCGTCGAGTTGATGTAGTCGACATCCGCGAAGTCGCAGACCACGACACTCGCGTCCTCGACCTCGTCGTAGGCCGCAAGCAGCCCGCTCTCCGCAGCCGAGGTGATCTCACCGCTGAGGTCGAGCACTGCCGCGTCTCCACTCAGGTCGACGGATGCCGCGAACTCAGTCGTCCTCATCGTTGCCTCCTTCGATCCTCAGCACGAGCTCGACGGTGTGCTTTCCGCCGTCGCTCCAGCTGCGGAGGTCGTCAACCATGTTCCGGATCAGGAAGAGCCCCCACCCGCGTGGCTTCTGCAGGCCGTCGAGCTTGGCTTCGAGGTCGGGCGCCTCGGCCTCGTGCAGCTCGCGGTCCCCGCCCTGATCGGTGATGCAGACGGTGATCACGCCTTCGACCGCCTGAACGGTGATCTCGACGGGCAGGTCCGGGCGCGTCTCGTTGCCGTGCTCGATCGCGTTCATCGTCGCTTCCGAGACCGCGGTCTTGAGTCGCTCGAGCCGGCTCGGGGCAAGACCGAGCGTGGCCACGGCGGCGGCGACACGATCCATCGCGAGCCGCTCGTTCCCCTGCTCGCTCGCGATCGAGAACGTGAGGTCGACGTCCTTGCGGGTCGCTGCGGCCTGCGAGGCGAGCCCGACGCACTTCAGCGCGACGAGGGTGATGTCGTCCTCCTGCTCCCCCGCCGGAGGCGTGAACCGCCCGAGCTCGGTCAGCACGCGGTCGATGACATCGCCACGACCGCTTCGGCCACCGACCACGTCGAGGAGCCGCGGGAACCCGAACATCTCGCCGTCCACGTTGTGCGCCTCGGCGACGCCGTCGGAGTGCAACAGCATCGTCTGGCCGCTCTCGAGAAACGCCTCTTTCTCCTCGTACACGATGCCGGGCATCAGCCCCAGCGGCATGCCGGTCGCGCGCAGCTCGATCGTCCCGTTGTCCGTGCGGACGTACGGCAGGTTGTGCCCGGCATTCGCGAAGCGGAAGCGACCGGTCGCCGGATCGACGACGCCGTAGAGGCACGTGACGAACATCTTCGGCGGCATGTCCGGGCACATCAACTCGTTGACCCGCTCGAGCACGACGCCCGGCGAGATGATCCGCTGTGCCGAAGCGCGCAGCACGCTGCGCGTCGCCGCCATCACCATCGCGGCGGGCACGCCCTTGTCGGTGACGTCCCCGATCACGACACCGACTCGTCCTTCGGGCAGCTCGATGAAGTCGTAGAAGTCACCGCCGACCTCGCGGGCCGGCCGGTAGTACGCGGAGATCTGCCAGCCGGGGAGATCCGGGAGCGACTTCGGCAGGAAGTGCTGCTGGATGAGCGTCGCCACACGCAGCTCCTGCTCGATCCGCTCGCGCGAACGGGCCTCGGCCTCTTGCCGGCGGACGAGCTGCGCGACCTGGAGCGCCGGCGCGGCCTGAGCCGCCAGCGAGACGAGCAGCTTCTTGTCGTCGGTCGAGTACGCCTGGTCGGAGAGGCGGGCACCCAGGTTGACGAGCCCGATCAGCTCCCCCTGGCTGACGAGCGGGACGACGAGCTTCACCCCGGCGGCCTTGAGCGCATCGACGGCAGGCGACTCCAGGTCGAGGCTGTCGACCTCCACGACGCCCGCAGCGCTCTGGAAGTACGCGACGATCGGGTCGTTCGGCGAGATCTCGACCGGGCGCGCATCGGGCGCGGAGGGAGCCACCGTGATCACGTCCGCGGCCTGTGGGCTCTGCCGCGTACGCCCGCCCCGGCGCATCACCTTGGTGATCGAGTGGCTCAGTGCGCTCATCGCCCGTTCTTTGTACGCCGCCACCGTCCGGAGATCGTTACGGGTTGGAGATCGCGCGTCCAGTCCAGGCACGGTGCGCGAGGTAGCCTGTGAGCCCGACGATCACGAAGGCGTCGATCGGATGGAAGATCCCCACGGCGGGAGTGTCGCCGCCGACCACCGCGAGGACGATCGCGAGGAAGACGAGGACGGGGACGGCGAGGACGAGCAGGAGCGCCCGCCCGCCGGGCCGCGCCCCGACGGCGAACAGCAGCAGCAACAGGCTCGCGAGGAAGATGAGATAGCCGAGCGCGACATGGGGGCCGAAGTAGTGGTCGAACTGCTTGCTGGTCCGCAGCTTCGCCGTCCCCGCCTGGTGGTCCGCCGAGAACGCGCCGTAGCCGGCTGCACCGACCTGCACGATCACCGCCACGAAGAGGAGGACAGCCCAGAACCGGTACAGGGCTCGGAACGCGTTGGTCA
This sequence comes from uncultured Thermoleophilia bacterium, assembly GCA_963821575.1. Taxonomy (GTDB): domain Bacteria; phylum Actinomycetota; class Thermoleophilia; order Gaiellales; family Gaiellaceae; genus PALSA-600. Next base: position 491,765 of record CAWGEJ010000006.1, on the reverse strand, counting down.
TGAGGGCTCCTTGAATCGACGCCGGATGTCGGACGGGAGTTCTAGGAGCAGACCGTCCCGAGATCGTTACGGACTCGGTTCGAGACGGTTCTTCGTTGCGTAGGATCGCCCGCGTGCTGCGGATCAGTGTGCTCGGCTCGCCCGTGCTCGACGTCGACGGCAGGCCGCTCGCGGTCGACACGCGCAAGGCAACCGCCCTGGCCGCCTACCTCGCGATCGAGGGCGGAACGCACGGCCGTGACGCGCTGGCCGCGGTCTTCTGGCCGAACTACGAGCCCGAGCGCGCCCGGGCGGCGCTCAGGCGCACGCTCTCGACGCTGCGCACGGCGCTCGGCGGCGCGCCGCTGACCGTCGAGCGCGATGCCGTCTCGTTGGATCGTGGCGCGCTCCAGCTCGACGTCGACGAGTTCCGCCGCCTCGCCGCCGAGGACGACCTCAGGTCCCTCGAAGCGGCGATCGCGCTCTACCGCGGCCCGTTCATGGCCGGCTTCAGCATCCGCGACAGCGTCTCGTTCGACGACTGGCAGTCCTTCAACTCGGCGACGCTCCAGCGAGAGCTCGGAGCGGTGCTGGACAGCGCGGCGGATGCATACGCGGAACGGCGCGAATGGCCGCGCGCGCTCGAGCACGCACGGCGTCGCCTGACGCTGGACGAGCTGCACGAGCCGGCACATCGGCGCCTGATGCAGCTGTACGCGGCGAGCGGAGAACGAAGCGCAGCATTCGAGCAGTACCGCGACTGCGTTCGGGTGCTGCACCGCGAGCTCGGTGTGCCACCGCTCGAGACGACGACCGCCCTCTACCGCTCGATCCGCGAAGGCTCGGTCGACCTGCCCGAGGAGGTCCCCGAGAAGGCCGCGCTGCCCGAGCGCATCGGCCACCCCCTGGTCGGCCGTCGAGCGGCGTGGTCGGCGGTTCGCGCGGCGTACACGGACGTCGGCCCGGACGGGCGGCTCGTGGTGATCGAGGGCGAGGCGGGCATCGGCAAGACCCGGCTCGCCGACGAGCTGCTCGGCTGGGCTCGTGCCGACGGAGCGGTCACGGTCGCAACGCGCTGCTTCGAGGAGGAGGGTGACCTCGCGTACGGCTCGGTGCTCGACCTGCTGCGAGCCGCGCTGCGCGAGGGTGACGCAGCCGCGGTCGAGACGAGCGCGGCGGACGAAGCCGCACGGTTGCTGCCCGAGCTCGGCACGCCGGTCACTCGCTCGCTGAACGATCCCGGCGCCCACGCGCGCTTCGTGGAAGGCGTCGTGCAGACGCTGCTCGCCGCCACGCACACGCAGCGGCCCGCAGTCGTCCTCGTCGACGACATCCACTGGGCGGACGCCGCGTCGCTCGAAGTGTTCGCGTATCTCGCCCGCCGCCTGCGCGCCCGGCCCTTTCTCTTCGTCGTCACATGGCGCAGCGAAGAGACACCTGCGGCGCATCCGGCACGGCGTCTCGTCACGGACGCCGCACGTGACGGCCTGGCAACGACGATCGCCCTCGACCGGTTCGATCGTGCGCAGGTCGGCGAGCTCGTCGAAGCGGCGGGCCTGTCGCCCGGGCTGACCGAGCCCCTCTTCACAGAGACACGGGGCCTGCCGTTCTTCGTCGTCGAGTATCTCGACTCGCTCGAGGAGGACGCGGTGGACTGGCCGGTCCCCTCCGGTGTCCGCGACGTCCTCGAGACGCGGCTCGCGGCGACCGGCGAGATCGCACGACAGATCACCGCGGCCGCCGCGGTGCTCGGCCGTCCGTTCGAGGCCGAGGTCGTCCGCGACGTCAGCGGGCGAAGCGACGACGAGACCGTGTCGGCGCTCGAGGAGCTGAGCGCGCACGGGATCCTGGTCGAGCTCGACGCCGCCGAATACGACTTCCGCCACGAGCAGACGAGAAAGGTGGCCTACGAAGGCACGAGCGGCGGGCGGCGTCGGCTGCTGCATCGGCGGGCCGCCGAGGCGCTGGCGGGGTCGGGCCGTGGCGGCGCCGGAGCCGGCGTGGTCGCTCAGCACTATCGGCTCGCCGGGCGCGAGCACGAGGCCGCAACGTGGTTTCGGCTCGCGGGCGAGCACGCGCGCAGCCTCTACGCGAACGCAGCCGCACTCGCGTACTTCCGTGAGGCTCTGGCACTCGACGATGCGGGTGCCGCGGCGCTCCATGAGGCGATCGGCGACCTGCTCACCCTGGCAGGCGACTACACCGCTGCGCTGCCGAGCTACGAGGCGGCGGCGGCGGAGGCGCGTCCTGCCGACATCGCCCGCATCGAGCACCGCATCGGCCTCGTCCACCATCGCCGCGGCGAGTGGGACCTGGCGGACGAGTCGTTCGCCGCCGCGCTCGCGACGCTGCAGGACGACGCGAAGGCCGAGCAGGCGCGCATCGTCGCCGACCGAAGCCTGACCGCGCATCGGCGCGGCCGGGACGACGAGGCGCTGCTCCTCGCCGAGGAAGCGCTCGAGGTCGCAACGGCGGCCGGCGACCGCCGAGCACGCGCGCAGGCGCACAACCTCCTCGGCATCCTGACTGCCGCCCGCGGAGATCGTGCGCTCGCGCGCGAGCACCTCGAAGAGAGCCTCGAGCTCGCCGGCACCGGCGACCCGGCTGCGCGGGCGGCCGCTCTGAACAATCTCGCGCTGGTCTACCGCGCCGACGGCGACCTCGAGCGGGCGCTCGAACTGACCGAGGAGGCGCTCGTCCTCGCCGCCGCAGTCGGCGACCGTCATCGCGAAGCGGCGCTGCTCAACAACGCCGCCGATCTGCTGCATGCGGCAAACCGCGAAGACGAGGCGATGGAGCGGCTCAAGTCGGCGGTCGCGATCTTCGCCGAGATCGGCGAAGAAGGAGCGATGGAGCCGGAGATCTGGAAGCTCGTCGACTGGTGATTTGCTCGCGGCACCATTGCTTTTACGCTCGAAACCGGTAATGTCCGCGCTGGGGAATGGAGGGACTGCGGCGGTCCGGGGGTGAATCTGGGCGGGGAACGAAGGCATCAGCCTTCTCCGCTGCATCGACGCACGGCCTCGTCGCGCGCCGCCCGCTCGTGTTCCTCGCGGTTGCGCTCCTGACGCTCGCCCTGTGCGGCGGCCTCACTCGTGCGACAGCACTCGGTGCCGGCTCCGGGACCACGACCGTCACGCTGATCAGCGGCAACGGCACGGTCGGGGGCGCGGACTCACAGGTCACCTACTCGCTCTCGAGCGCGAGCCCGAAGACCGGCAAGGCGATCGTCGTGAACACGTATTCGTCCTGGATCGCGATCGCCGGGACCAAATGGGTGAACTACGCCGCCTGCAACGTCGGGAGCTCGAAGACCGTCGGCTGTCCCCACGCGGGGAAGACGGCCACCTACAGCATCTCGTTCACCGTGCCCGCGGGCGTGTCGAGCCCCTCCCTGAGCGTCGACGTGCTGGCGGACAACTGCCTGACGGCGATCTCCCTGAACGGCTCGAGCTTCGGATCGGAGCCGTGTGACCTCAGCAACCCCAACAACACGCACGACTTCAGCAAGGTCGCGACGTTCAAGACGACCAGCTCGTTCGTCACCGGGGCGAACACGCTGAGCTTCGCCGTCCTGGACGGCGGCACGGTCGCGGGCCTCGACTTCAAGGCGACACTCACGTACTCGAGTGGAGCGACCGGCGCGACCGCCAGCCTCTCGACGGACAAGACGTCGATCGCGATGTCCGGCCCGAACGACGCGATCTCGGACATTCCGCTCAGCGCCTTCGAGCCGACGCCTGCGGGAACGACGCCCCCGAACGTGAACGGGCTGCCCGATCAACGGGCTGCCCATCAACGGCCTGCCGATCAACGGCCTCCCGATCAACGGCCTGCCCGATCAACGGGCTCCCGATCAACGGGCTCCCGATCAACGGGCTCCCGATCAACGGCCTGCCCATCAACGGGCTCCCCATCAACGGCCTGCCGATCAACGGGCTCCCCATCAACGGGCTGCAGCTGCCCGGAGTGAACTGGACGTCGGTGCTCGCCGGTACGCCGCTCGCCAACCAGCCGCTCCAGACGGTCACGCTGCAGCAGGTCCTCGCTCTGCCGCCGCCGCCGGACGTTGTCAAGCAACCTGACGCTCGGCCAGCTCGAGGTCGCAGACAGCGCGCTCGGCAAGCTCACGATCGGCGCGCTCGCTCTCGGGTCGACGCCGATCAACGGCCTCGGTCTGAGCGCCCAGTCGCTCAGCTCACTGGAGACGTGGTGCGAGAGCCTCACCTCCCAGAGCGCCTGCTCTGCCAATCTCGGCAACTCGAGCCTCTTCGCGCTCGGCCTGGCCGGAGCGCCGATCAACGGGCTCCCGATCAACGGACTGCCGATCAACGGCCTCCCGATCAACGGGCTTCCGATCAACGGGCTCCCGATCAACGGCCTCAGCACCTCCGCCTCACCGATCAACGGCCTGCCGATCAACGGCCTCCCCGCCTCACTGCTCCCGACGGTCGTCAACTGCACGGGCAGCTTCGTCTGCACCGGCAAGACCCTCGGCCAGGCGGATGCCGCGGGCGCGCTCACGCCCGGCGCGACGATCCTGACTCTGCTCAACCTGCTGCTTGCGACCGGCAGCCCCGTCAAGAGCACGCTGACAGTCGGCGACGTGATCGGCCTGCTGATCAAGCGCGCCGACGTGCCCTGGGAGACGCTCTCGCCGCGGCTCCTCTCGGCGTTCGACCTGAACCGCCCGCAACTGACGCTCACGGCCGGCTACACCCTGCAAGGGCCGACGGGCGGCCAGGGAACCGCCAACCGTGCAGGTGGCGCTGCCGGACGGCTTCGACTACATCCTCGGCTCCGCCGGCGCGACCGCGGGTGATCCGACGGTCAACGGCAGCACGCTCACGTGGACGATTCCGAGCGTGCCCTTCAACACCGCCCAGTCGCTCTCGTTCAAGGTCTGGTCGGGCAGTTCGGTCGGCCCGACCCAGGCCAAGGCGACCGTCACCTCGAACAACCAGTCGGGCTCGGCGACCGTGCCGTTCACGGTCACTGACAGCTTCGAGCCGAACGACACGGCCGCGCAGGGCACGCCCGTCACCCCCGACTCGAACGTCGAGATGTCGGCGATCTCGAGCGGCGGCGACGTCGACTACTACACGATCCCGATGCCTGCGGCCGGGACGCGCATCGAGGTGCACCTGACGAACCTGTCCGCCGACTACGACCTCGCCCTCTATGCGCACCAGTCCACGTCGATTCGGACCGGTGCGACGAACGGCCTGCCGCTCCAGGACGGGACGATCGCCGACCAGCCGCTCAACCTCCAGAACGGCGGCTCGAACTCGCAGCTGACGCCGACCGCGCTCCAGGACGTGCCGGACCCCGGCATCCCGGTCGTCCAGGTGTCGGCGAACCGCGGCACCGACGACGAGGACGTCGGCATGGTCTCGCCGGGCGGCGGCGGCACCGCGACCATCGCCGTCTTCGGCTACAACGGCGCGTCGAGCCCGAAGCCGTACTCGCTCCGGGTGACGACGCACGTGCCCCAGTCGCCGACCTGCCCGGCCCGCACGTTCAGCTCCAGCGGCACACCCGGCATCGTGCCGTCGATCGACGGGCTCCCGACCAACCTGAACACGCTGATCCTCGTCAACGAGAAGCGGATCGGCGACACCTACGGCCCCGGTGCGGAGACGACCGTCGTCAACGCGCTGACGAGTCTCGCCGGTGACAACTTGCTCGGCGTCAGCGGCGCCGTGATCCCGGTCGAGGGGCTCGCCCAGTCCCAGTACAGCGCGTGGGACGCGAACCCGTGCAACGTCGACGCGGCCAACGCCGTCGCCAACACGATCGCGAACGAGGTCGCAGCCGTGAAGACCGCGCGGCCGAGCCTCAAGTACGTCGTCTTCGCGGGCGGCGACGACCAGATCCCGTTCTTCCGGATGCCCGACCTCTCGCTGATCGCGAACGAGACCGGCTTCGCCGACCAGTTCAACCAGAACGAGTACTACGGCGCGCTCGCGAGCGGCGACCTCCTCACCGACAACCCCTACCTCGACACCCGGCCCGTCCCCGCCGACGGCCGCCAGCTCTTCATCCCCGACCTCGCCGGCGGCCGGCTCGTCGAGACGCCCGGCCAGATCGCCGCGGCGGTGTCCGGCTTCGAATCGAGCGGCGGCGTCCTGCAGAAGTCGACCGGCTTCGTCTCCGGGTACGACTTCGTCACCGACGGCAGCACACTCGTGGCGCAGCGCCTCGCGGCCAACGGCGTCAGCACCAACACGACGCTGCTCGGTGGCACATGGACGAAGAGCGACCTGCTGAGCGCGGCCTTCCCGGCGGGCGGCCCGGCCGCGATCAACGCCTGGAACGGCCACTACGACAACTACCGCGCGCTGATGGCGGACGGCACCAGCCTGCTCACGACAGGCGACCTGACCGGCCAGAACGCGCTCAAGGGCGGCATCTTCTTCACGATGGGCTGCCACGCAGGCTTCCAGACGACCGACGCGATCGTCGGCTCGTCGGCGAGCTCGCTCGACTGGGCCCAGTACTTCGCCGGCACCGGCACGGGCTTCGTCGGCAACACCGGCTTCGGGCTCGGCAACACCGACAGCGTCGCCTTCTCGGAGGAGCTGATGGCGGACTTCGCCGGTCACCTCGACGGCACGCTTTCGATCGGCCAGGCACTCGACCAGGCGAAGAGCGACTACTTCCTCTCGCGCGACGCCTTCAGCTCCTACGACGAGAAGACGCTCTCCGAGGCCGAGCTGTACGGCCTGCCGATGTACGGCGTCGGCACCGCTCCGCCGGCGGTGGCGGCGGTGCAGCCCGCCCAGGCTCAGGTCACTCCGGCCGCTGCGACCTCACCGGATCCGGTCAACGGCGCGACGAGCTCGACCAGCCCGTCGCAGGGCTCGCTCACTCCGTTCGGGAGCACGCCCGCGTCGACCGCAGTGTTCAGCGTCGCGCCGAACTTCAGCGGCCCGCTGACCGGTGCCGGCCAGCGCGGCTCGTACTACACGAACGGCGGTCAGGTGCAGGCGCCGAACTACCGGCCGCTGCAGCCGTACGTGACCCTGCCCGCCACCCGCGCGGGGCAGACGGCACACGGCGTCATCATCGACACCCTCGCGAGCCAGGATCACTCGCCGTTCAACCCGGCGAACGTCACGCCGACGGTCGACCTCGCCGCGAACGAGCCGGAGCCGCAGTTCAACGACCAGGCGTGGCCGACGAAGGTGCCGACACTCGTCTCGCTGACCGACGTGAACGGCCTCGAGCAGGCTCTCAACCTGACGACCGGCCAGTTCTTCACCGATACGAGCGGCAGCACACCGAAGGGCGTCGAGCGCCTCTGGACGGGGATCAGCGGCCGTGTCACGTACTCGTCGAGCACCGACTTCGTGCCGCCGACGATCGACCAGATCGACGCCTTCCTCTCGAACGGCAACGTGTCGTTCACGGGCCACTTCAGCGACCTCACCGAGACCGGTGCGGCCGGGACCGTCGCCTTCGCTCAGGTCGTCTACGACGTCGACAACGGCGGCACCTGGAACGCGGTGCAGCTGCAGTTCGACCCGAGCGCCGGAACGTGGTCGGGCGGCGCTCCGTTCACCGGCGCGCACGTGCAGTTCTTCGTCGAGGTCTGCGACACGGCGGGCAACTGCGGCTACAGCTCCAACAAGGGCCGCTACTTCGACGCGGTGCCGCTGCCGGCAGGATCGGGCTCGATCACACTCACGCCGAGCGGCACGCAGGGCTCGGGCGGCTGGTTCAAGGGCCCCGTGAAGGTGACGGCAACGAGCTCCACCGGCGCGGTCGTCACCGTCAGCGTCGACGGCGGGGCCTTCGCGCCGCCGCCGGCCGGCGGAGTTCCGGTGAGCGGCGACGGCTCCCACACGATCAACGCCGTGGGGTCCGACGGAGCGTCCTCGACCGCTGTCGTCCTGATCGACGCGACGGCGCCGACGATCACGATCACCGTGCCGCCGGTCGTGCGCGTCGGCAGCAACGTGCCGGTCACCTACACGTGCCTCGACCGCGGCTCCGGAGCGACAATCTGTGCCGGGACACAGAACACGACGGCTGTCGCCAGCGGTGACGCGCTCAACACGTCGAGCGCAGGCCCCGTCACGGTCGCAGTCACGTCGACGGATGCCGCAGGCAATACGGGGCAATCTCAAGTCGTCGTCCAGGTCGTCACCGGCCCGTCGACGCCCGGCAAGCCGGCCGCCGACACGACGCCGAACAAGGGCAGCTTCGGCCTCTCGTGGGCCGGCTCGGCTGAGACCGGCGCGACGATCACCTACTCGGTCGAGCATGCGCAGGACGCGACCAACGGCCCGTGGACGTCGCTGGCCACCGGCCTCACGGGGACGAGCCTCGCCGTGAGCGGCGAGGCGCAGGGCACGTGGTACTACCGTGTGACCGCGAGCGACGGCACCTTCACGACGACATCGCCGGTCTCGGACGCCGTGGTCGTCGACACGACGGCGCCGACCGTTCAGCTCACCTGTCCGGGGCTCGTCGACCAGGGCACGAGCGCCGGCGCGACCTACAGCGCGTCGGACTCGGGCGGCGCCGGCCTCGTCGAGCCCGCCACGGGCACCGTGCCGGTCGACACGAGCACGCCCGGTCAGCACACGGCGAGCTTCACCGTCCACGACAAGGCCGGGAACAGCGGCAGCAACTCGTGTCAGTACACCGTCAACGGCCCGCCGGCGGCCCCGGGCACGCCGACGGTCTCGCCCACGCCGACGAACGGACAGTTCACCGTCACCTGGACGGCCGCGACGGACCCGAACAACGACACGCTCACCTACACGCTTCTGCATCAGAACGCGGGCGGCGGCGGGTACACCCCGGTCGCAGGCGGCCTGACCTCGACGTCCACCACGTTCAGCGAGGGCGAGGGCACCTGGACGTACGAGGTCCTCGCAAGCGACGGCAGGCTGAACGGGCCTGCATCGGCAGCGTCCGCCCCAGCCGTGGCCGACCGCACGGCGCCGAACGCGCCGACGCTGCTCCCGACCAGGGTCGCCGAGAGCGGCACGTGGTTCAAGGACACGGTCACGGTCTCGACGATCGAGAACGGCGATCCGACTCTCGTAGACGGGAGCGCCGGCAGCGGCATCGACGCAACCAAGACCACTCCCGACCAGACGTTCACCGCGAACGGCGCCAACAGCGTCACCGGCTCTGTCACCGACAAGGCAGGCAACTCGAAATCGACGACGACGAGCTTCAACGTCGACGCCAAGGCGCCGACACTCAGCGTCACCTGCCCCGCCCGGCGCAAATCGGCTCGGTCGAGAACGCCACGTGGACCGCCTCGGACGGCGAGTCCGGGCTGACGGCGGCCGCCTCGGGCAGCACCGCGCTCGCGACCGACCATGCCGGGACGTTCACGAGCCCGGTCGTCAGCGTAAGCGACAAGGTCGGGCACACGACGACCGCCACGTGCAGCTACACGATCACCAAGGCGACGCCGCTCGTCAGCTGGGCAACGCCGGCGCCGATCATCTACGGCACGGCGCTCGGTGCCACGCAGCTGAACGCCGTCACCGCGGCCCCGGGCACCTTCACGTACACGCCGCCCGCCGGCACGATCCTCCAGCCGGGAACGCAGACGTTGTCGGTGCTGTTCACGCCGACGAACACCACCGACTACACGACCGCGACGGCCAGCGTTCAGATCGTCGTCAACTTCACCTCGCCGTGCATTACGACGACCGTCGCAGGCCCGGTGAACATCACGAACGGGAAGGCTGTGTGCGTCGCGAGCGGCGGCTCGATCGTCGGGCCGGTCACCGTGCAGCCCGGCGGCTCGTTGTGGATCAACAGCGGCAGCGTCACCGGTCCGATCTCCGCCACGAAGGCCGCCGCGCTGACGTTCTGCGGCTCCACGATCACCGGTCCGCTCTCCGTCACGACCTCGACCGGCTACCTCCTGCTGGGCGGAATCGCGAGCACCGGCTGCGCGGGCAACAAGATCGTCGGGCCGGTGAGCATCACCAACAACACGGGCGGTCTGAGCTTCTCGAACAACAAGGTGACCGGTTCGGTGACGATCACCAACAACACCGGCGGCTTCACCTACACCGGCAACACGATTACCGGGCCGGTCACCGTCGTCGGCAACAGCTAGCCCGCGCCTGCCACATCAAGCCTCTAGGGGAGCGGGACGTGCGGCAGCGCGACAACCCCGAGCCGCTCGAGGATCGCTTTCGCCTCGGCGGCCTCCTCGTCCGAGGCGAAGCCGGTGACGGCTTTCGCGTTCAGTGTCCGGCCGAGCTCGTACTCCGCCCCGAGCGACCGCGCGAGCCGCACGCCCTCGTCGAAGTGCGGCAGAGCCTCGTCGCGGGTGCGTGCCTGCACGGCGGCGAGACCGAGCAGCCGCTCGAGCAGCGGAGAACGCACGCCGAGCTCGCCCGTGCCGCGCATCCGCTCGAGCGCCGCGGTCGCGAGCTCGACGACGTCGGCGTGGCGGCCCTCCAGGATGAACGCCTGCGCGCGCCGGGCGTCGGCCTCGATCAGGAAGCTCTCCGCCCCGAGCGCCTCGAGTTGGGCCCGTGCCTCGTCGAGGTAGCGGTGCGCGTCCGCGAACCGCCCTTCCTCGGCAGCGAGCCGGCCGAGGTTGATCATCACGAGCGCCTCGCCGATCGGGAACTTCGCTGCGCGGTAGGTGCGTAGCGCCTGCTCGAACAGCGCGGCGGCCTCGGCGAGATGCCCCTGGTCGAGCAGGATCTCGCCGCGGTTGTTCGTCGCGTGCCCGCCGGTCAGCACGTCACCCGCTCTGCGAACGACCTCTTCGGAGCGGAGGTAGAGCTCGATCGCCTCGTCCCACGCGCCCTCGTAGTAGGCACGCACGCCCATGTTGTTGAGGACGGTCGCCTGACGGTGCAGCAGGCCGAGCTGCTCGAAGATCGGCAGCGCGCGCTCGAGGAAGTCGCGGGCCGGCCCGCCGCGATCACCTTCGGCAGCCGCGCGGACGTAGTACGCGTTCGCCAGCGCCTCCTCGTCGCCGAGCGCCGAGGCTCCGGCGGCTGCCGCCTCAGCCGCAGCCGCGCAGTCGTCGATCCTGCCCTTCCGGTAGAGGACGATCGCCCGTCCGAGCTGCAGGGCCACGCTCTCGGCGGGACCGGCATCCGCGACGGCCGAGTCGTAGAGCTCGAGCGCATCGTCGTAGCGGCCCTGCCGCTCGGCCACGATCCCTCTCTTGCGCAACAGCCGCGCGCGCTTGCCGGCGTGCTCGAGCCCGCGCGCATAGGCGGCGTCCGCCTCGTCGTAGCGCGCAGCCAGCTCCCGCACGTCACCCAGCGCCTCACAGACGCGTGCGACGTCATCACCGGACGGCTGCAGCTCGGCGCCGGCGGCAAGCGCTCGCTCGTAGAACGTCCCAGCATCGACGTTCGCGTACATCGACCGTGCCTCGTCGCCGGCGAGAACCGCGTAGCGCCATGCCTTCTCGAACTCCCCCGCCTCCAGGAAATGCAGCGACAGGACCTCGGCGTCCATGTCGGCGGCCGGTGAGCCCTGCTCGAGCGCGTCGCCGACGAGCGCGTGGATCTCGCGGCGGCGGGCGTACGAGAGCCCGTCGTACGCCGCGTCGCGGACGAGGTCGTGGCGGAACCGCAGATGATCGGGGCCTGCCCATTCGACGAAGTCCACGAGCCGGTCCCACTGCTCGGGATCGCTCACCGCCTCCGGGAGGATCTCGGTGAGCAGGCCGAGGCCGAAGGTGCGCCCGATCACCGACGCGTAGCGAAGGAGCAGGCGGTCGTTCGCCTCGAGCGTGTCGATTCGGATCGTCAGCAGCGACTCGACCGTCTCGGGCAGACCGGCCTCGTCGGCCGGCGCCAGGGCGAGCTCGCGGATGAACAGGGGGTTCCCCGCGGCGCGCTCGGCGACCGCAGCGAGCTGCTCCTCGGACAGCGCGAGGTCGCCGGCCGCTTCGAGCGCGAGTGCGCGTGCGTCGTCGGCGCCGAGCGGCTCGAGCTCGAGAGTCACGGCCTCGGCCGAGCCGAGCGGCGGGCCTGAGGGCCGGCGCGTGACGACGACGAGCCAGGGCCGCGGGCCCGGCTGCGCGAGCTTCATCAGCACCAGTTGCGACGCGTCGTCCAGCCAGTGCACGTCCTCGACGACGACCACCGTCGGCATCAGCAGCAGGCGCGAGAGGAACTGGTCGAGGACGTCGTGCAGGCGGTCGCGCCGGAACACCGGATCGATCTCGTCGACCTCGGGCGTATCGGCGACCTCCGCGTCGAATGGCAGCGCGAGCAGCGGCAGCCACTGCGCGAGGTCGGGCATCACGGTCTTGGCGAACGTCGTCAGCTTCTCGCCGGCGCTCTCGCGCGACTCGTCGGGCAGGACCCCGATCAGCGGCCGCAGCATCGCGCGGAACGGACCGAACGGCGTCGACGACGAATACGGCTCGCAGCGCGCGCGCAGGATCTGGAAGCCGACGGCGTTCACCACGAGCTCCTCGACGAGCCGCGACTTGCCCGCGCCCGGCTCCCCGACGATCTCGACCGCGCGGCTCTGTCGCATCCGCACCGCGTTGACCCCGTCGAGCAGCACCGACAGCTCGTGCTCGCGGCCGACGAGCGGCAGCAGCGGCCGTTGCTCCTCGACCGCCTCGCCAACGACGGCGCCGACGGAGTGGCCCGTCACCGGCTTCGCCTTCCCCTTCATGAGGAACTGGCGCGTGGTCGTGTCGAACCTCGTCCGCGCACGCTGCAGGACGTCGCCGGTGGCGAGGATCTCGCCCTTCTCGGCGCGCGCCGTCAGCCTCGCCGCCAGATTGACCGTGTCGCCCATCACCGCATAGGTCGTCCGGCTCGGTGAGCCGATCGGGCCGGCGAGCACCGGGCCGCGGTTCACCCCCACCGCAATCGCGGGACCGACGCCGGCGTCGACGATCTTGCGGACGGCGCGCAGCATCCGGCCCTCGTCGTCGGCGGCGCTCTCAGGCGCTCCCGCGACGAGATAGAGCTTGCCGCCGTCGCGGTCGATGTCCGACTCGAGCCACGTGATCCCAAGGTCGACGGTCTCGCAGGAGACGACCTCTGCGAGCGCGCCGATCGCGGCGGCCGCCTCCTCCGGCGAGCCCACCAGCAGGTCGGTGCCGGTGAACTTCACGAACGCCGCCGTCGCCTGCCGGTGCTCTGCCTCGATCGCGCCGGACGCGATCGGGCTACGGAGCGTCGGCGGCAGGAGCAGCGCCAGGTCGTCGTCCGTGTCGGGCTCGTCGGGCAGCGGCGGGAGCGCGACGTCGGCCGCGTCGCTGCGGAGGAGAAAAGCACCGTCGCGCTCCAGTGCGACGAGGCCCTCGAGCGCGGCGGCGGTCCGCGCCGAGACGAGCACCTCACCGGACTCCGCGGCATCCTCGAGCTCCAGGGTCGCCGAGGCTGAAGGCCCGCAGACGATCAGCTCACGATGGTGGTGGCCGACGAGAAAGAAGTGGCAGGGGCCCGAGACGAGGCCGGCGGTCATGCCGAGCCGCAGGGGGCCCACGCTCGTCTCGCTCGCCCTCGACTCGGCGACGAACGCCTGCATCGCGAGCGCGGCGCGCGCTGCGCGCCTCTCGTGCCCATCGCCGTCGAAGAGGAGGAGCAGTGCATCGCCGCGGAACTTGAGCACGTCGCCGTCGTAGCGCTTCCCGATCTCGATCAGCCCCGAGTAACAGCCGCTGATCAGCGTGATCAGCTCCTCGGCACCGAGCTTGCCTCGCTCGGCCAGCCGCTCCGAGAGCGCAGTGAAGCCCGAGATGTCGAGGCCGAGCAGCGACGCATCGAGAACACGCGCGACCTCGTCGGCGTGATCGCGATGCCACGTTGCCGCCAGGCGCGGGACGAACGGCCGGAGCGCCGCGGCGGTCGCGGTCGTCACGCTCCACCCATGCAGAAAGGGTACGACAGTTGACGCGGGAGTTCGAGCAGGAGCGCGCTTACACCGCGTTCTGTGCCAAGCGCTCCGCCAGCGCCTGCATGACCTTCTCGTTCACCGAGGGCATCGCTGCGGTGACGCGCCGAAACGCGCGGTCCGTGAGGACGAGCACATGGCACGGCGCCGTCGGCGTGACGGTGGCGGTTCGCGGCGAGCCGGTGAGCAGGGCGATCTCTCCGAGAAAGTCCCCGTCGCCGAGGCTGTTGACCTTCTTGCCGCCGCGGTACACATCCGCCTTGCCCTCAACGATCACGACGAACTCGCGGCCGCTGCTGCCCTCGACGGCAAGCGGGCGATCCGCAGGGAGGTCCAGCTCGTCCGCCTCGGCCGCGATCGCCTGCAGCTCCTTCTTCGAGCAATGGGCGAAGAGCGGGATCCTCTTCAGCAGCTCCACCTTCGCGTTGCGATGTAGCGCCATCGGGCGATCGTAGTCGATCACGCAGTCCGCCGACACGTCGTCTACGGTTCCCCCTCGTGAAGGCGCGGATCTGGGGATGCCGGGGCTCGCTCGCCACACCGGGAGCGGCGACCGTGCGGTACGGCGGCAACACGACGTGCGTCGAAGTGCGGAGCGAGTCGGGCTCGGTCGTCGTCCTCGACGCAGGCACGGGAATTCGCGAGCTCGGGATCTCGCTCGCTCGTGAGTCGCTCCATCACATCGACCTGCTGCTCACGCACTTGCATCTCGATCACATCGAAGGGCTCGGGTTCTTCGCGCTCCTCTTCGATCCCGAGAGCACGATCAGGATCCACGGTCCTCGGCCCGCCAACGGAACGCTGCAGGAGGAGATCGCCGCCTATCTCTCGCCCCCGTATTTCCCCATTCCGTTCGCGCACATCGACGCCAGGATCAGCTTCGAGGAGATCGAGACCGACACGTGGAACCTGAACGGCCTGCGCATCTCTTCGGTGCCGGTGTGCCATCCCGGGGCGACGCTCGCGTATCGGCTCGAAGAGCACGAGGCATCGCTCGCCTTCGTGCCCGACAACGAGCCGGGGCTCAGGCCCAAGTCCGGCTTGGAAATCGCGGGTGGGTCCGATGTCCTGCTACACGACGCCCAGTACACAGACGCTGAATACGCGACGCGCGTCGGTTGGGGCCACACGTCCGTGAGCGACTTCACCAAGTACCTCAAGGCGGCCTCGCCGCGGCGAGCTGTGATGGTTCATCACGATCCGGGTCATGCCGACGGGCAGCTCGAACAGATGTTGGAGCAGACGCGGGAGGACTCGGGACACGACGATCTCTGCCTCGGGCACGAGGGCCTCGAGATCGACATTGCATGATGCGGTTCGGACGCCAATCGTCTAGGATCGCCGCATGAGCGCGCCGGTCGACCTGTTGAAGCAAGTGCCCTTGTTCAAGGGCCTCGACAACAAGAGCCTCAAGCAACTGTCGGAGACGTTCGTCGACCGAAGCTTCACCGCGGGGCAGGAGCTCGCCGTCGAAGGTAGTGGCGGCGTCGGGTTCTTCGTGATCGAGTCGGGCGAGGCGCAGGTGACCGTTGACGGCGAGGACCGGCGTGTTCTCCGGTCAGGCGACTACTTCGGTGAAATCGCGCTCCTCGACGCCGGGATGCGCAGCGCGACGATCACGGCGACGAGCGATGGCAAGATGTACGGGCTGACCCAGTGGCAGTTCCGGCCGCTCGTGGAGCAGAATGCGTCGATCGCCTGGCCCCTCCTTCAGGAGATGGCCAAGCGAACACGCGAGCTCGAACAGCGACACTGAGCCCGCGCGCTGTTCAGGACCTGAGTGACGGGCAGCTTGTCGCGCGCTGCCGCAACGGCGACGGCGAGGCGTGGGCCGTCCTGATCGAGCGTTTCTCGCGCTACGTCTACGCGATCTGCGTCCGCGGCTTCCGCCTCTCGACCGAGGACGCCGAGGACGTCTTCCAGGAGGTCTTCGCGAGAACCCACGAACGTCTCGACCGGCTGCGGGACGACTCCGCGATCCGTCCCTGGATCGGTCAGCTCACCCGCCGCACCTGTATCGACCGGCTCCGCAGCACACGGGAGGATCCCACGGAGGGAGAGGACGAGTTCGTGGATCCGGCCGACCGGCTCGCCGATGTCGAACAGGCGCTCGACGTCCACCAGGCGCTCCGGTCGCTGGGTGAGCCGTGCGCCGACATCCTCGATCGATTCTTCGCCCGCGACGAGAGCTACAAGACGATCGGCGCCGCCCTCGACCTGCCCGCGGGCACGATCGCGAGCCGCATTTCCCGCTGTCTCGAGAAATTGAAGCTCGTCCTGGAAGATCCCGCCCCTCCGGCCCGTCCTGTGGACAGGTGATTCGATGACGAGCAACGAGCCCATGGAAGAACTGGCACGCCTGATCGGCGTTCTCCGTCCGGCCCCGGCGGGCTGGGTGGAGGCGGCGCAAGAGCTGCCGCGTCTGCGCGCCTCGCTGGACGACCTGGTCGTCCGCGCCGAGCAGGACGCCGAGCTTCGGGCACGTCTCGTCTCAGACCTCGAGTCGGCGCTCGCAGAGTCGGGAATTCCCCCCACTCCGCGCCTGCTGGCCGAGGCCCGTCGCCGGCTCGGATCCTGAGCACGTGAGCCCGGAGCCAGGCGAGCTCTCCGCCGGCGGCGCTCTCGCCGCACTCGGCTCGATCGACCACGCTGCAGCTGCCGGCTCGGCCGCAGCCCTGACGGGCGCCGTCGCGGCGGCGATCGTCTGCAAAGCCGCGCGCGCCTCCGCCAGGTCGGCGGCGGCGGCGCAGGCGGTCGCACTGCAGGAGCGGCTGCTCCAGCTCGCCGACACCGACGCCGAGGCGCTCTCGGCCGCACGCGCCGCTCTGGCCGCACGCGATCCGGCACAGGCGGGCGAGCGGCGTGACTTCGCGCTCGGCCAGGCTCTGCGCAGAGCCGCCGAGGTGCCGCGGTCGATCGCAGAGACCTGCACCGACGTCGCCCAGCTCGCTGCGGCGGAACGCGACGAGGTCGTGCCGGACTTCGCGGCCGACGTCGGTGCCGCCGCGATCCTCGCCGCGGGCGCAGCTCACGCTGCCTCGACGCTCGTCGCGGTCAACCTGCTCGCGCACGACCACGAGGACGACGTCGTCGCGGCGCGCGAGGCGGCGGAGACGGCGGCCGAGGTCGTCGCCGAACTCGACGGTTAGCATGGCGCGATGAGCGGTGCCGACGAGCAGGCCGTTCGGCGAGAGCCGTTCCCCGCCTGGTCTCTGACCAGTGCGGCTGCGACGGAGATCGGGTTCGCCAACCCTCTGCCCGAGCGGGTCGACGCCGAGTGGGCGTACGGCGGCGCCACGGGCGCGGGCATCAAGGTGTGCATCCTCGACAGCGGCGTCGAGGCGGATCATCCGCTCGTCGGCGGCCTCGGCGGTGCGGTCGCGATCTCGCTCGGCCCCGACGGAGAGCCGATCGCCGAGACCGACCTCGAGGGCGACCTCTGCGGGCACGGAACGGCCTGTGCGGGGGTCGTGCGCGCCATCGCACCCGACGTGCAGCTCTACTCGGTGCGGGTGCTGGGCGCCGGGTTCAAGGGCTCCGGCAAGGTCCTGCTCGCAGGCCTGCGGTGGGCGATCGAGCAGGACTACGACGTGATCAACATGAGCCTCTCGACCACCAAGCGAGAGTTGGGCGACCATCTGCACGAGCTGGCCGACACCGCCTACTTCCGCCGCACCGTTCTCGTCGCCGCGGCCCACAACATGCCGGTCGACTCGTTCCCGTGGCGCTTCTCGTCGGTGATCTCGGTGGGGAGCCACGAGGAGGACGACTCACTGCTCTACTACGCCAACCCCGACCCGCCGGTCGAGTTCTTTGCGCGAGGCGTCAATGTGGATGTCGCCTGGCTGGGCGGAGGTACGATCCGCGCCTCGGGCAACAGCTTCGCCACGCCATGCATCTCGGGGATCGCGTCACTGATCTTGAGCAAGCATCCAACCCTCACCCCATTCGAGCTGAAGACGGTGCTGCATCTGACCTCGGCCAACGTCCGGGAGGACGATGCCTGACCGCCTGCACGCCGCCGTCGCGGCCGGACTGATCGCCTCCGAGGAGGACTTCACACGGCTGCTGCGGTCGATCGTCGAGGTCGCCCGCGCGATCTTCGGCGCCCAGGGGTCGTCGATCTTCCTGCTCGACGAGGACACGGACGAGCTCGTCTTCGCCGCCGTCGCAAGCGAGGAGGACCAGTTCCTCGTCGGCCAGCGCTTCCCGTCGTCAGCCGGGATCGCCGGCTGGGTCGTCTCGACGCAGACGCCGCTCGTCCTCGAAGACGTGCAGCAGGATCCTCGCTTCGCCCGCGACATCGCCGAGCGCAGCGGCTACGTCCCGAAGGGGATCATGGCCGTCCCGCTGCTCGACGAGGAGCGCGTGCTCGGCGTGCTGCAGGTGCTCGACCGCCCGCAGGACGCCCGCTTCTCGCTGCAGGAGATGGAGCTCCTCGGCCTGTTCGCGACCCAGGCTGCCATCGCCCTCTCACTGCTGACAACCGCCCGGAACGCGAGAGCCGCGTTGACCGGCGACGCGCCGGCTGCGGTCGTCGCCGAGCTCGCGGGGAAGCTCGACAGCCTCGAGGACGAGTCCCGGTCGTCGGCGGACGCTCTGCTTCGCAGCCTCACCGACCTGTTCGGCCGCTTGCGCGACTGAGAGCCGTCTAGGCCGGAGAACGACGAGAGCCCCGCAGAGGCGGGGCTCTCATGGTGCGCACTGAATCTTTTTGAGTCTAGTACAGGCGGTGAGCGGTGACGTCGTCGTCGCTGTCGTCGTCGTTCATGTGGAGCTTGTGAGCCTCGACGTCGTCGTCGGTCTGCTCGGCGTCTTCGTTCGCATGGAGCTTGTGCGCCTCGACGTCGTCGTCGGTCTGCTCGGCGTCTTCGTTCGCATGGAGCTTGTGCGCCTCGACCTCGTCCTTGATCTGCTCCGGATCCTCGTTGCCGTGGAGCTTGTCGCGATCCTGGGACACTTCAAACCTCCTGAATCGAACTTTGAACCCGCGCTCGCGGATGACACACACTAGACGGCGGGCGGGCCGAAAATCTTCCATCACTCTTCCATCGGGTGTCAATGGATGCGATTCTCCTGCGGTGGAGCGGCGCAGGGGTCAACTCGCTGAGTCCGTCGCTGCCGTCCGCAGCGTCTTCGCGAACCCCAATCTCCGCCGGATCGAGCTCGCCTTCGCCGGCTCCGCCCTCGGGTACTACGCCTTCGTAGTGGCGATCAGCATCTACACCTTCCACGCAGGAGGCGTCACCGCCGTCGGCATTGTGACGGCCGTCCGGCAGGCGGCGGCGGCGGCGATCGCCCCGTTCGCCGCATCGCTCTCCGACAGGTTCCGCCGCGAGCGCGTGATGCTCGGCTCCGACGTGGGCCGTATCGGCTGCGCCGGGGGCATCGCCGTCCTCGTCGCCGGAGGGGCTCCGGCAATCTACGTCTATGCGCTCGCCGTCGGCGCGTCGATCTTCGGGGCGGTGTTCCGGCCGGCCGAGGCGTCGCTCGTGCCGCTGGTGGCGCGCTCGCCGCAGGAGCTGACCGCGGCGAACGTTACGTCGAGCACATTCGACAGCGTCGGGATCTTCGCCGGGCCGGCGCTCGGTGCATTCCTGATCGCGCTCTCGGGCTACACGGCGGCGTTCACCGTCATCGCGGTCACCTTCGCCTGGAGCGCGTTCTTCGTCCTCAGGATCTCGACCGCCGCGGTCGCGCGCTCGGCCCCGGCCGGCGAGGAGGGCGACCATGAAGGGGGCGGGCTCCGGGGACTGCTGGAGGGCTTCCGAACGGTCGCCCACGAGCCTCGCCTGCGGCTGCTGATCGGCCTGTACGACGCCCAATGCTTCGTCGCCGGCACGCTCGGCGTTCTGATCGTCGCAACCGCGATCGACGTGCTGGGGATCGGCAACGCCGGGGTCGGGGTCCTCAACTCTGCGTGCGGTGTCGGCGCGATCGTGGGCGCGGGCGTCGCGCTGACGCTCGTCTCCCGCTCGCGCCTCGGACGCGATCTCGCGCTCGGACTCGCTCTCTGGGGAGTACCGCTGATCCTCATCGGCGCGCTGCCGTACACCGTCGTCGCGGTGATCGCGCTGGCGGTGCTCGGAGTCGGCAACACGCTGGTCGACATCTCGGTGATGACACTCGTGCAGCGCACGGCCGTATCGGAGGTCGCCGGGCGGATCTTCGGCGTGCTCGAAAGCTCGATCGTCGCCTCGATCGCCCTCGGCGCCCTCGCGGCGCCGGTGCTGATCAACCAGCTCGGCACCCGCACGGCGCTCGTCGCGGTCGGAGCGATCCTCCCGGTCCTCGGGCTCCTCACGATCCGCCAGCTCACGGTGATCGACGCCGCCGCACACGTTCCGCAGGAACAGATCGCGGTCGTGCGGTCGGTGCCGTTCCTCGCTCAGCTGCCGCTTCAGATGATCGAGTACCTCGCCGGGGAGCTGCGGCAGGTCGAACTGGCGAACGGCGCCACGTTGTTCGAGCGCGGCGACCACGGCGACCGCTTCTTCATCCTCGAACAGGGCACGCTCGAGATCGACCTGCCCGACGGCGTCAAGGTCGAGCAGGCGCCCGGGTTCGTCGGGGAGATCGCGCTGCTGCGCGACATCCCGCGCACCGCCACCGTCCGCGCCGCCGGCGACGTGGTGCTCTGGGCGCTCGGCCGCGAGGCGTTCCTCGCCGCAGTCAGCGGCCACGCCCGCGCCCGCGGTCATGCGGACACGATCGTCTTCGCGCGCCTCGACCCGGCGAAAGCCGCCTGACTCAGGCGGGCTCGGCGGCTCGGCGCTCGGCGATCAGCGCGCGCAGCCGCTCGGCCGCCTCCGGCGCGGTGCGCTCGAGCCGCCACACATCCGGCTTGAAGAGCGCGATCAGGCGCATCGGGGAGGTGGCGACGACCGAGGCGGTGCGTCGCCCCGACGCCAGCACGGCGATCTCGCCGAAGACGTCGCCGGGGCCAAGGGAGCGGAGATCTGCGCCGTTGGCGCTGACGTCCGCCGTGCCGCTCTCGATCGCGTAGAGCGCGTGGCCGAAGTCGCCTTCGGTGACAAGCGCCTGCCCGGCCTCCGCCTCGGCCTCGGAGGCGACGCCGGCGATCGCCTCGAGATCCGTCGGGGCGAGGTCGGCGAAGAGCGGGATCGCTGCGAGCCGCGCGGTCTCCATCGGGCACGAACCTACCGCCGCTGCCCCACGACCCTGGTGAACAGATGGGAGACAGACTGAAGCGAAGCGGTGAACTCCACTGACCCTGATTGACGGCGAAGCCGGCAACCAGGGTCACGAGTCCAGAGCGCTAGCGCGTCCCGATCTGCATCCGCAGGAGGCGCGGGATCGCCGCGCCAGCGCGCATCGGCAGCGACGCCGGCAGCCCGTCTTCCTCGGCCTCCTCGCACGCCATGATCGCGGCGCGCACGAGCCCGCCGCCCAGGCGCTTCAGCGGCTCCGGCGGCAGCGCCGGGACACGGCGGGTCGCAAGCGGCAGCTGCGTCCATTCGTCGTCGAGGCCGACAGCGAGCGAGGCCAGGATCTGGCCACCCAGCCAGCTCGGGCCCACTCCATGGCCCGAGTAGCCGAGCCCGTAGTGGACCGTCGTCCCTGGGACGGTGCCGAAGAACGGCAGATGGTCGGCCGAGACGTCGATCGGGCCGCCCCAGGCGCGCTCCACTCGTGCCGCCGCGAGGCCCGGTAAGAGCCGGCGCAGCCCGCGCTCGGCGCGGCCCGCCGACGGGGAGTCGTTCGTGAACCGCCGGTCGAGCTTGCCGCCGTAGCCGATCGGGCCGCTGCCGCTCCCCATCAGGACCCGCCCGTCGTCGGTCGTCCGGAAGTAGTGGAGGAACATCCGCCCGTCGACGACCGCCTCTCCGCCGGTCCAGCCGATCTCGCCCAGGAGCTCCGGCACGGGCTCGGTGAGGACGACGTAGGACCCGAAGTTCGTCACGTGCCTGCGCACCGGGCGCCACCCCGAGGCTGCGGCGTTCGTGGCGACGACGACCGAGGCCGCTCGCACGCGACCGCGAGGAGTCGTGACAACGCCCTCGCCGATCCCGGTCGCGGGCGTTCCCTCGTACAGCTCGACTCCGGCTGCGAGCACCTCGCGCCGCAGCGCACGGACGAGCCTCGCCGGCTGGACGGTCGCGCACTCCCGGTGGAACACACCGCGGCGAAACACCGGCGAGGAGATGCGCGCCGCGAGCTCCCGCTCGTCGAGCGCAACCGCTTCTTCCGGCGCGCCGAGCGCCACGGCCGCGCGAACGGCATCGTCGATCGCCGCATCCTGCGACGGCGTCGTCGAGACCATCAGCATCCCGCCCTCGCGCAGCCAGATCTCCGCTCCGAACCGCCGCACGGCGGGGATGATCCCCTCACCGGCCCGCGCCAATTCCTGAGCCCCGGCGTCGCCGAGCGTCGCGCGCAGGCCGGCGATGCTCGCCCAGTAGCCGTGCAGAAAGCCGCCGTTCCGGCCGCTCGGGCCCGACCCGCAGCGGTCGGCCTCGAGCACGACGACACGTGCGGAGGGTTCGCGCTCTCGCAGCGTGAGCGCAGTCCAGAGACCGGTGAGCCCGCCGCCGATCACGCACACATCCGCCGCGAGGTCGCCGTCGGGCGAAGGCGCCGGCGGCTCCGTGCCGTCCTGCTCGGCCTCGGTGAGCCACCATGGGGGCAGCGCAGGCTGCACGGTCGGGATCAACCGACGGCGAAGCCCTCGGCGCGGGCTCGCGTCAGGAGCTCGAGCGCGTGGTCAAGCGACAGGTGCCGCTGTTCGATCAGCCCTTCCACGGTGCGTCGATCCTACGCTCCTCGAAGCCGCCCGCCGCCGCCACGCGCGCCGCAGCTCGTCGGCGCCCCAGACGATCAGCGGGAACGGCAGCAGTAGCGCGATCTCGGCGGGGCCGAGCGCAGCCGTGCCGAAGGCGTGCTGGAGCGGCGGCAGGTAGATCAGTGCGGCGGCGAAGACGATCTCGCTCGCGATGCCCCACAGAAGCAGCCGGTTCGTGAAGAAGCCCACCGAGCGCAGGGAGGCATGCTCGGTGCGTGCGGCGATCGCGGTGCCGATCTGGCAGGCGACGATTCCGGCGAACGTCATCGTCGTCGCCTGGAGGTAGGCGTGGTGCAGCGGGCTCCCGACGTGGACCGGATCGCCGGACTGCCAGCCGGCACGGACGAGAACGTAGAAGAAGCCGGCGAGGACCAGCACTGCCTCGATGCTGCCGAGGAAGATCCAGGCGCGGAAGAGCAGCGAGCGGCGGATCACTCCCTCCGAGGGCGGCCGCGGGGGCTCCGCCATCAAACCGGGCTCGGCCGGCTCGCGGCCGAGCGCGAGCGCGGGCAGGATCTCCGTGCCCAGGTCGATCGCAAGGATCTGCAGGACGGTCAGCGGCAGCGGGATCGCGCCGCCTGAGAGCGCGAAGACGAGGAACGGCACGACCTCCGGAGTGGCGTGGGCGAAGATGTAGAGGATGAACTTGCGGACGTTGTCGAACACCTGACGTCCTGCCTGGATCGCAACCACGATCGTCGCGAAGTTGTCGTCGGTCAGCACCATCGTCGCGGCCTCGCGGGCGACGTCCGTGCCGGTGAGCCCCATCGCGACTCCGATGTCGGCGCGGCGGAGCGCCGGCGCGTCGTTGACGCCGTCTCCGGTCATGGCCACGACCTGACCCTCCGCGCGTAGCGCGTCGGCGATGCGCAGCTTCGCCTCCGGCGAGCTGCGCGCGAAGATCAGCTCGTTTCCCTCGGCGAGGAGCAGCTCGAGCTCGTGCTCCGTCATCGCGTCGAGCTCCTCGCCCGTGACCACCTCCGTGCGCTCGGTCGCGATGCCGACGCGCCGCGCGATCTCGGCGGCGGTCTTGCCGTAGTCGCCGGTGATCACGACGATGCGGATGCCGGCCTCGTGGCAGCGCTCGACCGCTTCCTGCACCTCGGGCCGCGGCGGGTCGAAGAGCGCGACGAGGCCGAGGAAGTGCAGATCGTTCTCTGCCTCCTCCCGCGCTGACGGCACCGCTCCGTCCGACAGGGTCCGGCTGGCGACCGCGAGGATGCGCAGCCCGAGCGATGCGTAGCGCTCGACCGCGGCGAGGATCGTTTGCCGCTCGGACGATGAGATCGCGCAGCAGTCGAGGACGACCTCGGGCGCGCCCTTGGTGTTGACGACGATCGCGCCGTCCTCCTCGTCGACGGTCGTCATCAGGCGCAGCTTCGGGTCGAAGCGGAAGAGCGCGCGGCGATGCCGCTCGCGTCGCGCGGCGCTCGCGTCCGCGCCGAGTGCCTTCGCCGCCTCCAGCATCCCGATCTCGGTCGCCTCGCCACGCGACTTCGTGCGCGCGTCGCCCAGCTCGGCGCTCGTGCACGACGCAATCGCGTACGCGAGCTCCCGCACCGTTCCGTTCGCGGCCGCCTGTTTCGCGGGATCTCGGCCCACCTCGAGGCCGACCTCACCGTCGAGCGTCCAGATCCGGGTCGCACGCATCCGGTTCTCGGTCAGCGTGCCGGTCTTGTCCGTGCAGATGACCGCCGCCGAGCCGAGGGTTTCCACCGCGCTCAGCCGCTTGACGAGTGCGCCGCGCCGCGCGAGCGCCGCGACGCCGACAGCGAGCGCGAGCGTGATCGTCGGCAGCAGCCCCTCGGGCACGTTGGCGACGATCAGCCCGATCGCGAAGCTGAACGCAGCGTCCACCGGCAGGCCGGCCGCAAGCCAGCCGATCGGCAGGAACGCCAGGCCGACGGCGACGGCGACCAGCGCGATCAGCCAGGCGACCCGCCGAACCTGGCGCTCGAGCGGGCTGAGCTCCGTCTCGACCCGTTCGGTGAGCGCCGCGATGCGGCCGAGCTCGGTCTGCATTCCCGTTGCCGTGACGACCGCCTTTCCTTCGCCGCCGACGCAGCTCGTGCCGCTGAAGACGAGGTCGCGCGCTTCGAGCGCGGGCCCCTCGACGTCGTGCAGCTCCGGCGAGCGGTACACGGGCTGCGACTCGCCGGTGAGCGTCGAGAGGTCCACCTCCAGCGCACCCTCGACGAGCTGCCCGTCGGCGGAGATGCGGTCGCCCTCCTGCAGGAGCAGCACGTCTCCCGGCACGAGCTCCGCAGCGTCGATCGCGTGCCGCCGCCCGTCGCGCAGCACGAGCGCCTGCTGGGGCAGGTAGCCGCGCAGCGCGTCGATCGCCCGTTCCGCCTGCCGCTCCTGTGCGAACGCGAAGACGGCATTGAGGACGACGACGGCGACGATCGCCGCGGCGAGCACGGGCGTGCCGGCGGCGAACGCCAGTGCCGCCGCGAGCCACAGGAGCAGTGCGAGCGGATGCGTCACCTGCTTCAGAAGCTCCCGCGGCCACTGCCGCGCGCGGCGGCGCACGAGCTCGTTGCGTCCGTGGGCGACCAGCCGCCGTTCGGCCTCGCGGCTCGACAGCCCCGCAAGGCGGGCCCGCTGTGCGGCGCTCCCCGGCAGGGTCGCGGCCATGGGCACATCGTCCATCCGGCGCCCGCTCGCGGCATCGTGGCCGTGACGCGGCCGCGGGTCGGGACCTACGGAGCGCGAATGGTGGTTCCCCGCAGACCGTTCTCAGCCGAACAGGTCGCGCAGGCTCACCGCACCGCGGATCAGATCGTCGAGCGAGGCGGTCTGCACGAACCGGCGCAGGAGCGGCACGAAGAGCGCAGGCACGTCGCCGCGGCCGGCGGCCGCGTCGAGCGAGCGCAGGAGGCCCGCGCGCACGGCCGCCTCGGTGGTCGCCCGGCTCGTGTGCAGGTGCTGGCTCGAGTCGCCGGCGAGGGCGAGCACGAGCCGCTCACGGGACGTGCCGAGGCGACAGGCTGCGCCGTCGAGGCCGTCGAGCACGACGCGCTGCAGCGTGCCGTCGAGCCCGCTGCCCTGGAACGGCGCCCGCGGCTGACAGGGGTCCGCGAGCGAGGCCGTGTGCTGAGGGCCCTGGATCAGCTCGGTGGCGATCAGCACGACCCCGGCGACCAGCAGGGCGACGACGACCGCAGCGGCTGCTCTGCGCGCCGTCACAGCTGCACCACCCGCCTGCGCAGGACGGCCGCGAGGATCAGCGCCGCTGCGGCGAGAGCGGCCGAGAACAGCAACGCCGGCCGGAACGAGCGAGTGATCGTCTCCTCGATCGTCGCCACGATCGTGTCGCGCGCCGCTCCGATCTTGGGGTCGGTCTTCGCGCCGTGATCGTCGAACGGCTTCCGGAGGTTCGGCACCTCCCCCGCCCGCGCCTTCCTCAGCTCGGCGGCGACGGCCACAGCGACCGGCACCTTCGTCCCCAGGCCGATCGGCGCGTCGAGCAGGACGGACGTCGCCTCGAGTGTGACGCGGTGACCCGCAGACGGGAGCTGTGTTGCGAGGATCGGTGCGATCACCGCGAGCGCCAGGACGAGCCCGAGGTGGCGGATCCCGATCGTCAGCGTGCCGCTGCGGCTCAGCCCCGAGCCGAGGTCGAGTGCCGTCGCGGTCAGGACCGGCACCGCGAGGCCGAGCCCGACGCCGCACAGGACCAGCGCGGCGACGACGCGCCAGACGTCGGTCGACGGCAGCAGCGCGAGCACGACGAGGCCCACCGCGAGCAGCCCCGCACCCGAGCAGACCGCGAACAGGGAATCGAGCCTGCGGGCGTAGAGCCGGGTCGCGAGCGTCGCCGCCGGCAGGACGCTGACGATCGCCGCGCCCGCGATCGGCGAGTAGCCCCAGACGGTGATCACCATCAGCACGGTCAGGAACAGCACACCGACGAGCGCGCCGAAGAGCAGCCCGAGACAGACGTTGGCGGGCATCGTCCGGCCGAGCGAGGGCCGCCAGCCCTCGTCGAGCACTGACGACGTCGGCGCGACGAGTGCGGCGACCAGCCCGAGCGCCGCCAGCGGCGCCTGCACGGCGAAGATCGCGCGCCAGTCGAAGACCTGCGTGACGATGCCGCCGAGCGCCGGCCCGAGCGCAGCGCCGAGCGTGCCGGCGATCGTCCAGACCGCGGCGCCGCGGACCACCGAGCCGGCGAGCGCAACGAGCACCGGCAGCGCGCCCGCGAGCAGCAGCGCCGCCCCCGCGCCCTGCACGCAGCGGGCGGCGATCAGGAAGTCGAGGCTCCCGGCCGCGGCGCATGCGATCGACGCCGCGATGAAGATCACGAGGCCGGTCACCATCACCCAACTCGCCTTGTAGCGGTGCACGACGAAGACGAGCGCGAGCGCGACGAGTGCGAGCGAGAGGTTGAACGCGGTCACGACCCACGAGACACCCTCGATCGTCGTGTTGAAACGCCCGTACAGCTCGGGCAAGGCGAGGACGACGATCGACGAGTCGGCGAATGCGACCGCGACCGAGATCGCGACGAACCAGATGAGAACCGAGTCGCGCTTCGACACAGCGCGATCGTACGCTCGTCCCTGGGCGCCGGCCCCACTACCGGCTGGACGCCGCTACGAGCTCAGCTCGAGAGCGACTGGCAGGCCGGCGCGTCGCTGAACGACTGCCCGGCCGAGCCGGAGAGCGAGGTCAGCTGCTTGAGCGTGGCCTGCACCTGTGTGCGCATCGTCGCGATCGTCGCCTGGATCGTCGAGACCGCGGCGGAGCCGGACGAGCTCTTGATCGTCCTCTGGAGCACCGCGAAGTCGTTCTGCAGCTGACCCTGCAGCGTCTGCAACTCGGTCTTCGCGGTTTGGGCCGTTGAGCTGGTCGGCGTGTCGAGCGAGGTCAGCTGAGTCTTCAGAGTCTTCGTCGCCGTCTGCGCCTCGGTGAGCCCCTGCTCGACGCCGGCCTTCGTCGGATTCGACTTCACCGTCTTGCCCGCCGCTTGCAGGCTCGTCTTCCAGGTTGCGAGCGAGCTGCAGACGCTGTTCGCCCAGCCCGTGGCCGACGCGCCCGACGTGGTGCTCGTGGCTGCTGTCGTCGTCGAGGCCTTCTTGCTGGAGCCGCAGGCCGCCAGCGCGAACACGAGCGCCACGGCGCCGATTCCGACGACCACCGTCGTCCGCAGATGCGTCAACATGGCGCCAGCAAATCAGATCTGCCGGGAAGCTGCGGCACTTCGGATGGGATGAGTCACGGCGAGAACGGTGCGCGCAATGGTGTTCGACGGCGTCGGAACGCCGCTCCAGGAGGTCGAGCTGGCCGCGGCGGAGCTCGGCCCCGGCCAGGTGCGGCTGCGCGTGCATGCCTGCGGCGTCTGCCGCACCGACCTGCACATCGTCGACGGCGAGCTCGCCGAGCCGAAGCTGCCGCTCGTGCTCGGGCATCAGATCGTCGCGACGGTGAGCGAGCTCGGACCGGGCACAAGGCGCCTCGAGCCGGGACAGCGGGTCGGCGTGCCGTGGCTCGGCTGGACCTGCGGCGAGTGCTCGTACTGCTGCAGCGGCCGGGAGAACCTCTGCGACAACGCCCGCTTCACCGGGTACACGATCGACGGCGGCTTCGCCGAGGAGACGGTGGCCGACGAGCGCTTCTGCTTCCCGATTCCCGACGGGTACCCGGACCTGCAGGCGGCCCCGCTTCTCTGCGCCGGGCTGATCGGCTACCGCTCGCTACGGCTGGCCGGCGACGCCGAGCGGCTCGGCCTGTACGGGTTCGGCGCCGCCGCGCACATCATCTGCCAGGTCGCGCGCTGGCAGGGACGGCGCGTCTTCGCCTTCACGCGGCCCGACGACACGTCGAGCCAGGAGTTCGCCCGCTCGCTCGGTGCCGAGTGGGCCGGCTCGTCGCTCGACCGGCCGCCGGAGCCGCTCGACGCGGCGATCATCTTCGCGGCCGCGGGCGAGCTCGTCCCCGCCGCTCTGCAAGCCGTGGCAAAGGGCGGCAGCGTCGTCTGCGCGGGCATCCACATGAGCGAGATCCCCGCCTTCTCCTACGACCTCCTCTGGGAGGAGCGGCTGATCCGCTCGGTTGCGAACCTGACGCGGGCAGACGGCGAGGAGTTCATGTCGGTCGCGCCGCAGGCCGGTGTGCGAACGGAGGTCGAGGCGTTCCCGCTCTCGGCCGCCAACGAGGCGCTCGAGCGGCTGCGGTCGGGGGCGGTCAACGGTGCGGTCGTGCTCTCCGTCGAAGACACTTGAGCGCGCAAGTATTTGCTAGGCTGACGTAGATGGAACTCGGCATCTACACCTTCGCCGAGCTCACCTCGGACGAGGTCAGCCCGCAGCAGCGGCTGCGCGACGTGCTCGAAGAGGTGGAGCTCGCCGACCAGGTCGGGCTCGACGTCTTCGGGCTCGGCGAGCACCACCGCCCCGACTTCACCGTCTCCGCGCCGGCGGTCGTGCTCGCGGCGGCCGCGGAGCGCACGTCGCGCATCCGCCTGACGAGCGCGGTCTCGGTGCTCAGCTCGGACGACCCCGTGCGTGTGTTCCAGGACTTCGCGACGCTCGATCTGCTCTCGGGCGGACGCGCCGAGATCATGGCCGGCCGCGGCTCGTTCATCGAATCGTTCCCCCTCTTCGGCTACGACCTCCGCGACTACGACGAGCTGTTCGAGGAGAAGCTGCAACTGCTGCTCGCGCTGCGCGAGTCGGAGCACGTCAGCTGGCCCGGCGGGCACCGCCCGGCGATCGACAACCGCGGTGTCTATCCGCGGCCGCTGCAAGACCCGCTTCCGGTCTGGGTGGCGGTCGGCGGCTCACCGGAGTCGGCGTATCGCGCCGGCAGGCTCGGCCTGCCGATGGCGCTCGCGATCATCGGCGGGCTGCCGGAGCGCTTCGTCCCCTTCACCGAGCTGCACCGCCGTGCGGGCGAGGAGGCGGGCCACGGCCGCCTGTCGCTGAGCATCAACTCGCACGGCTACATCGCGGAGACCTCGCAGCAGGCACTCGACGACTCGTACCCGTACGTCGCCGCGATGATGGACAAGATCGGCCGCGAACGCGGCTGGCCGCCGCACACGCGGCAGGACTACAACGCCGCAGCGACGCGCCGCGGCGCGAACTTCGTCGGCAGCCCACAGCAGATCGTCGAGAAGATCCTCTACCAGCACGAGCTGTTCGACCACGAGCGCTTCCTCGTGCAGTTCAGCGTCGGCACGATGCCGCACGCGCAGATCATGCGCTCGATCGAGCTCTTCGGGACTGAAGTTGCGCCGGTCGTGCGCCGGGAACTGTCCGCCGCTCCGGCCGCGCCGCTCCCGTAGCGACCCTCGAAAGACCGAATCAGATTCGCTCTCTGAATCTGATTCGCGAGTTTCTCGGGAGGCAACCGACAACTCGAACCTCGTGAACCTGGCTCGGCAGCGCCGGCGTCCATCGGTACCTGGTACCGGAGGTACCAGGTACCTGACTTGCGAGGCTCACCGAATCAGATTCGCTCTCTGAATCTGATTCGCGAGTTTCTCGGGAGGCAACCGACAACTCGAAACTCGTGAACCTGGTTCGGCAGCGCCGGCGTCCATCGGTACCTGGTACCGGAGGTACCAGGTACCTGACTTGCGAGGCTCACCGAATCAGATTCGCTCTCTGAATCTGATTCGCGAGTTTCTCGGGAGGCAACCGACAACTCGAAACTCGTGAAAGGCTGCGCCGGCGGCCATACGGGGAAACCCCGATGGCGCCCGCGGCACGGGAGGCGCACAATCGAAGCTCGTTGGAGCGATCGGAGCCGGCATGCGCAACCCATTCCGCACCGAAGTCGAGGCGTTTCACTTCCTGCTTCTGACCGTCGCGGCGTTCGCGGCGATCGCCATCGCGAGCCTCGCCGGCGGCACCTGGGCAGGGCTGCTCGTCTGGCTCCTCGTGACGGTGGCAGCGGTGATCTTCTATCTGGGACGGAGACGGGCGCAGCGCCCGGAGCAGACCGCACCGGTGCACACGGGTGAGAGCGATGAGTGGCGGATCCTCGTGGTCGCAGACGAGACGCTCGGAGAGGTGACGCTCAGCGAGGAGATCGAGCGGGCGGCGCACGGCCTGCGCAAGCGTGTGAACGTGATCTGTCCTGCGGTCACCTCGTCGGTCCACCACTGGATGTCCGATTTCGACCACGAGCGGGCAGAGGCCCAGGAGCGGCTGGACGACATGCTCCGCCGGCTCCGCGCAGCGGGGGTCACGGCACAGGGTGAGGTCGGAGACGACGACCCATTGCAGGCGATCGCGGATGCTCTCCGCGCCTTTGCGGCAGACGAGATCATCATCTCCACTCGACCCGACGGCGATTCGTCCAGGCTCGAGCGCAGCCTCGTGCAGCGCGTCCGCGAGCGCTACGCACTGCCGGTCAGCCACGTCGTGATCGAGGCTCCCGCCGCTGCCCCGCACTGAGTGACGTCACCGCTCGACCAACCGACCCGCGAGCTGCCAGGCGGGGCCAGGATGCCGGTGCTCGGCCTCGGTGTGTGGCAGATGGCAGCGGGCAACGAGACCGAGCAGGCCGTCGAGTGGGCGCTCGAGGCCGGCTACCGCCACATCGACACGGCGGCGATGTATCGCAACGAGCAGAGCGTCGGCGCTGCGCTGGCACGGAGCGGCGTGCCGCGCGAGCAGGTGTTCGTCACGACGAAGCTGCTACCGACGCATACGAGCGCCGCGAAGGAGCTCCAGAAGAGCCTCGGGCGGCTCGCTTTCGACTACGTCGACCTCTATCTGATCCACTGGCCGATGCCGGGACTGAACACGCGGCTGTGGCGCCAGCTCGAGGCACTGCAGGAACGCGGCCTCGCGCGCGAGATCGGCGTCAGCAACTTCGGGCGCGACCGACTGGAGAAGCTGATCGGCGGTGGAGCGCGCGTGCCTGCCGTCAACCAGGTGCAGTTCAGCCCGTTCCACTATCGACGACAGCTCCTCGACTACTGCGTGGAGCACGGGATCGTGTTCGAGGCCTACAGCCCGCTCGCGCGCGGCCAGGGGCTCGACGACCCCGCGATCGCCGCGGTCGCCGAGCGCGTCGGGCGCACGCCCGCGCAAGTGATGCTCCGCTGGGCGATCCAGCACAACGTCGTCGTCATCCCGAAATCGATCCGCAAGGAGCGCATCGTCGCCAACGCGCAGGTGTTCGACTTCGAGCTCGCCGACGCGGACATGCACGCGCTCGACGCGCTCGACCGCACGGGCGGGACCGCTCGGGCACGCGGCTAGTAGCCCGCTGTTTGACAGGTGATTGCCCACGGGGCAAGCTCACCTGCGCAGCCCCCCTTGAGCGAGGAGCGGAGAACTCCGCGTCTGAGAGCTCCTCGGTGTCCAGGGAGTCGCCCGTGACGCCAGCGGCGCAGACGAGGACATCGATGCGCGGGAGACGCTCGACACCTGCGTCGAGTTGCCCGGAGTCGCGCACGTCGTCTCCGTTCGCGAGGTCGAGGATGTGCACCTCGGCCCCGCGACACGACCTTCGAATCCGCACCGGTTCGTCATGCGGCTAGCGCACGAGCCCGCGCGCGGCGACGACGATCACGTGGTCGACGACACCGTTGCGAACCGCGAGCAGCCCGTCGTGCAGGTTCACGCAGCCGCAGGCGTGGTTCGGCACGATCTGCAGGTGGTCACCGAGCGAAGGGCGGTCCTCGAGCGACGAGACGTCGACGTAGCCGTGCTCCTCGTTGATCCGGTACAGGCTCGCGCCGGGCCGGCCGAGGATCGAGCCGTGCCCGCCGTCGGGGTGGTCGTCGGAGGTGAAGGTCTTCGAGCCGGCGTCGACGACGATCTGATCCGGCACGGCGTCGGAGATGACCGTCACCTCCACCCAGAGGGCGCAGCGATCGTCCGGCCCGTCGTTGCGATCGAGGAGCGCGTACGTGCCGGAGCGGAGCTCGTTGACGCACGTCTCGTGGGTGAAGTACCGCGTCGGGGTCGACCCGCCCGAGATCCGGTCACTGCGCAGCCCGGCGGCCTCGAACGCGGCCTGAGTCTCGCGCAGGAACGCGTCGACCTCGTCGAGCCGCGCACGCAGCTCGGGATCCTCCGGACGGCAGTGCCCGGGATAGCAGCTGATTCCCGCCACCTCGACCGCGGGGAGGCGTGAGAGCTCCTGGGCGACCTGGACGGCGCCCGCGACCGTCGTTTGCCCCGTGCGATGCAGGCCGACATCGAGCTCGACCAGTAGCTCCGCCCGGAGCCCGCGGCGGTTGAGCTCCGCGGCGAGCCCCTCGGCCGGCGGCACGGAATCGACGGCGACCGTCAGCTCGACGCCCTGTGCGGCGACCTCCGCGAGGCGCTCCCACTTGTCGGCGCCGAACGGCGGGTAGTGGACGAGGATCGCCGGGGCGCCCGCCTCCTGGAACACCTGCGCCTCACCCGTCTTGGCAACGGTGAGACCGCGCGCGCCGAGCTCCAGCTGGCGCAGGCCGATCTCCGGCGACTTGTGCGTCTTCGTGTGCGGCCAGAGCGCGATCCCGCGCTCGTCGACATAGGTCTGCAGATCGATCAGGTTGGCCTCGAGGCGATCGAGGTCGATCACGGCGGCGGGCGTCACGATCTCGCTCAGCGGGCGGCCGACCTGGCGACCCAGCAACTCGAGCGTCCGGTCGGCCCCGGTGCGTAGGGTCGCGGAAGGCAAGCCGAGATACTAGGAGACGGAGCACACATGCTGATCCTGGCGAGACCGAGATCCGCAACCTCGTCGACGCAGCAGCCGCGCGCCGCGATTTCGGACGCGTTCGCGCGTCTCCAGCAGGCGAGGCGACGCTGCCGAGATAGCAGCCAGCCGTGGCGGTGCAGGAGCGTGGATACTCCGCGAGCTAGTGGCAATCGTCGAAGTCGACACGCCGCACGGGCCTGCGAACGTGCATCTCCATCCGGTCGAGAGGCCGCGGGCCGCGCTGGTGCTCGGCCACGGCGCCGGCGGCGGCGTGACGTCGCGTGACCTCGTCACCGCCACCGAGGCTGCGCAGGCGGAGTCGATCACGGTCGCGCTCGTCGAGCAGCCGTACCGCGTTGCCGGTCGCCGCTCCCCTCCGCCCGCGAAACAGCTCGACGCAGCCTGGACGACCGTCGTCGCTCACCTCAGGACGGACACTCTGCGCGGGCTGCCGCTCGTTGTCGGCGGCCGCTCCTCCGGGGCGCGGGTCGCGTGCCGCTGCGCCGGGGCGACCGAGGCGGTCGGCGTGCTCTGCCTCGCGTTTCCGCTACAGCCGCCGCAACGCGCCGGAGGCGCGCCGGCGCCAAGCCGTCTCCCAGAGCTCGAGGCGGTGACGATGCCGACGCTCGTCGTGCAGGGCGTGAACGATCGCTTCGGCATGCCGCCTGCTGGCAAGAGCCGCAAGGTCGTGCAGGTCGGCGGCGACCACAGCCTGCGCAGCGATCTTCCGAATCTGGCGGCCGCGGTGCGTGCGTGGCTCGCGACCGTGGTCGCCTAGGCCTGCGGCGCCTCGCCCAGGACCCGTTCGACCCGGCGGTCGGGGATGACCCAGATGACCGCGACCGTGACGAAGAGCGCGATCGAGAACCACGGGACGAAGAACGAGGAGACGAGAGCGACGACGTACAGCGCGAGCGAGAGCTTACCCTTGCGATCGCTGCCGATCGCGCGCGCGAGCAGCGAGGTCGACTCGTGCAGCGAGAGCAGGGCCAGGGTCAGCAGCGTGTAGGCGATCGCGCAGCCGAGGAGCACGATCGCGTAGGCGGCGACCGGCCCCGACTTGGCGCCCGCCTCACCGAGCCAGGCGGTCGCGATCGGTGTCAGCGACAACCAGAGGAGCAGGTGGATGTTCGCCCACAGCGTGCGGCCGTCGACACGGTGCACCACCTGCATCAGGTGGTGGTGGTTGACCCAGTAGATGGCGACGAACACGAAGCTGAGCAGGTACGCGAGCAGCTTTCCCTTCTCGTCCAGGATGTCGGCCAGGTGATCGCCCGACGGGGGCCGCAGCTCGAGGACGAGGATCGTGATCAGGATGGCGATCACACCGTCGGTGAAGGCGTTCATCCGCTCCGGCTTCATCGCGAGACTCTGCCACAGGCGCAACGCGGCGTCGGTCGAGTAGATTCGAGCCATGCGCGCGGCCGTCGCGCTCGTCGTCACCGTCGCCTGTCTCGGCTGCGGCACGACGCGGCCGGCGCCGAGTGAGCGCGAGTGGGTCGCGAACACCCGCGGCATCATCAGGCAGCTGCAAGGGGACATCAGCCAGCTGAACGGAGCGGACACCACCGCTGACGCGGGCAGGACGTTCACCGACGACTCCCGCCTCTATGCGGCGCTGATCGTCTACACCGACTTCGGCGGCTGCAGGCACATGGTCGGGACGCTCGGCGAGACACCCACCCGGTTTCGGCGCGTCGAAGCGGAGCTCAACCGCGCCTGCGCCGACCTGCAGCGGTCGTCGTCGCTGTTCACACAGGCAGTCGGCGAGAACAACGCGCGCATGCTTGCCGCCGCCGCACGCACAGCGTTTCGCGCAACCGGGCCGCTCCTTCGCAGCGAGATCGCACTGGGTCGCTAGGACTTACCTGACGCGTAGCTGGAGGCTGAAGCGATGCTGCACCGGCGGCCACCAGATCCGGAGCAGTGCACCGCGCTTGAGGCGGATCGTCCGCATGAACACCCCGGCATCGTTCGTCAGCCGCAGGTGGCCGACGGGCTGCCAGACGTTCCTGCGCAGCACCTCCAGCTGGTACTGCTTCCGCCCGGGCCGGCCGCCGCGGATCTGGCCCCAAAGCACCGTCTGGTAGCCGCTTCGCCGCATCTCCGCGAACGGCAGCTTGAACGCCTGCAGGGAGGGCTTCGGCCGGTTGTCGGCGAAGACGAGCCCGGTCTGGAAGCGGCTGAGCGCGGCCTCGTCTCGGTAGAGGTACTGGATCAGCATCGTCACCCGAGCCAGCCGCCACGCGCGCATCGCCGCCAGGCTGAGCATCGTCGCCTGCCGCTGGGGCGAAACACCGAGGAACATGTCCGGTGGATTCGTCTGGTAGCCGTACTCGGTCAGCCAGACCGGCTTCGGCCCGAAAAAGCGGCGGACGAGGATCAGGAGCTTCGGAATCGTCGCCATCGTGATCGACGGGCAGTTCTTGCAGCCGCCGCTCGACGGCGTCTCGCGCGGCGACAACGGGTACGGGTGGTGGGCGTAGGCGTCGAGCTTCGCGTGGGCGGCGGCCATGCCGCGGAGCCAGGCGACGGGCGCGACGCCGCCCAACCCGCCGCGAGGTGCCGTCACGCCGCCGGCGACCTGCGCGTGTGGCAGGACGGCGTGGATCGCCTCGTACCCCGGGTTGAGCAGGTGCTGGACGTAGATTCCCGCCTTCGTCGGCCTGAGCCAGAGCGGATGGTTCGGCTCGTTCCAGATCAGCCAGTACCGAACCCAGGGGTAACGCCTCGCAGCCGCGGTCGCGAAGGCGCGGAAGTCCCGGGGCCGCGGCGGGGCGAAGTTCGGCGGGCGCTTCCCGTTCGCCCACGCCGGCGTCCCGACCAGCGTGAGCACGGGTGTCAGACCGTAGCGGCGAAGGCCGCGCAGGATCCTGTCGGAGCGGTGCCAGTCGTACGCGGGATCGCGCGGCGAGGACGGATCCTTCGGCCGCCGCAGGGCGATCTCGTTCCAGTGGAGCGTGAAGCGGACGAGCGGCACGCCGAGCCGCTTGAACGTCGCGAGCCGCTGGTTCAGCTTCCCCGGGCCGAACTCCAGCCAGGCGTCGTCCTGGATCCCGTACCGAATCCCATTCGATGCCTGAACGGAGCTCGCGGCGACGCACGCCGCTACGGCGAACAGCGCCACGAACAGCATCC
This sequence comes from uncultured Thermoleophilia bacterium, assembly GCA_963821575.1. Taxonomy (GTDB): domain Bacteria; phylum Actinomycetota; class Thermoleophilia; order Gaiellales; family Gaiellaceae; genus PALSA-600. Next base: position 455,317 of record CAWGEJ010000006.1, on the reverse strand, counting down.
CCTTGCCCCCCATCTTCACGAACTCTTGCAGGTCGCCAGGCTAGCCCGCGCGCCGGACCGCCGCGCCGCGGTTCAGTAGCGGCGCCCAGTCGTGCGCGGCGCGAAGCCACAGGCAGTCTTCGCAGAGCACGAACTCGCCGAACGTGGGGATGCCGAGGATCTCGACGCCACAGAGCGCGGTGCGCTTCGACGGATCGAACGGGTGGGCGTAGTGGCCGATGGGCAGCTCCTCGTTGTTGAGGCACTCGGCGATCGGCTGAGTGATTGTCGTGCCCGTCATCTTGGTGACCTCCAGTTCGTCGGTTTGCTCGAATCGAGCCGCATCGCGTGCGCCACCGTGCCGACGTGGGCCGGTTGGCGGAAGCCCCGAAGGACTTCTCTCTTGATGCGCCCTCATCTTACTCGTCGGTGCGCCGTTACCGATGAATCGGCTAGAACTGGGCGATGCGGGTGGCGCTCTTCGCACGGGTCCCGGCGTTGGCCGTCCGGATGGACGAGCTCCTGCGGGAGCTCGGCCACGACTGCGTCGGGGTGGTGACGACCGAGGGGCCACGCGGCCGCTACGGCAGCGAGCCGTTCTCCGCCCTGCTCGACATGCTGCCGTCGCACCTCGACGTGCTCGTTGCGAGCGGACCGGAGCGGTTCGCGCCGCTGCTCGGCGCGCTCGAGCCGGACCTGGCGCTGTGCGGCGGCTTCCCGGTGCGGATACCGGCCGATGCGATCGCGGTGCCGCGCCACGGGATCGTGAACGGTCATCCGTCGCCACTGCCGCGCTATCGCGGGCCGAATCCGATCGGCTGGGCGCTCCGCAACGGCGACGACGAGCTCGGCTTCACCTTCCACCGCATGGACGCGCACATCGACACCGGCGCGGTGCTCGCCCAGGGCTTCGCGCCGGTCGCCGGCGCAGAGCGGGCCGAGGAGGTGGCCGGGGCGCTGTTCGGCTTGTGGGCGTCGCTGCTACCGGCTGCACTCGACCGCGTGGCGGCCGGCGACGGCGGGGCTGCGCAGACCGAGGACGGCGCGAGTTACGCCGGCTTCTTCGAGCCGGAGTTCGCCGAGATCGACTGGTCCCGTCCCGCCGAGGAGGTGCACCGGCAGGTGCGTTCCTGGTGGCTGGCCGCGGCGCGAAACGGCATCCGGGGACCGCTCGCCGAGGTCGCAGGCGAGCGGGTGCTCGTGCGCCGAACACGCCTCGACGGCTCGGAAGGCGGCACACGCGTGGACTGTGGCGACGCACCGATCTGGGTGCTCGAGACGGCTGAACCACCCTCGCGTTCGTAGCAGCCCGGATCCGGAGTCGTGAGCACGGCGATCAGCGTCGCCCCGGATGCCCGGGGCAGGCGCGGAGCGCAGGGTCCAGGTAGCCGCGACCAGCCGGTCGCGCTACGTGCCCAGCATGGCGATGGAAGGAGAGATCGTGACCTTAGTCCTGCAGGAGTCACACTTGAAGTTGAACCCGTTCGAGGTCGCGCAGTCGCAGTTGCGCCGCGTCGCCGAGACGTTCGCACTCGACGAAGGCCTGGTGCGAGTTCTCGAGCGGTGCAAGAAGTCGGTCTCCGTCTCGGTCCCGACCAGGATGGACGACGGGAGCATTCAGGTCTTCGACGGCTACCGCGTTCAGCACAACATGGCGCGCGGCCCCTCGAAGGGCGGCATCCGGTATCACCCGGACGTCACGCTCGACGAGGTGCGGGCGCTTGCGATGTGGATGACCTGGAAGTGCGCGCTGACCGGAATCCCCTTCGGCGGCGCAAAGGGAGGGATTGCCTGCGACCCGAAGACGATGTCGAAGGGCGAGCTCGAGCGGATGACGCGCCGCTTCGCGAGCGAGATCGTCAGAGAGATCGGCCCGCAGATGGACATCCCCGCGCCGGACGTGAACACGAACGGTGAGACGATGGCCTGGATCTTCGACACCTACTCGATGAACAAGGGCTACCCGGTCCTCAGCGTCGTCACCGGCAAGCCGTTGACGATCGGCGGTTCGCTCGGACGTGAGGAAGCGACGTCACGCGGGGCACTGTTCACCATTCGTGAGGCACTGAAGAGGCTCGACCGCCGCTTCGAGGACCTGACCTGCGTCGTCCAGGGATTCGGCAACGTCGGCAGTTTCCTCGCGGTGTTCCTGCACGAGCAGGGATCGAAGGTGATCGGGATCTCCGACTCCACCGTCGCCCTCCACAACCCGAAGGGCATTGACATCCCTGCAGCGGTCGCCTGGAAGCACGACCACGGAACGCTGCGTGGCCTGGCCGGGGCCGACGAGATCGATCCAGCCGACTTGCTCGAGCTCGAGTGCGACATCCTCGCACCGTGCGCGCTGGAACAGGTGATCGACGGCAGCAACGCCGAGCACATCAAGGCGTCGATCATCTGCGAGGGTGCGAATGGTCCTGTCACCCCGGACGCCGACGCGATCCTCGAGGACGCCGGAGTGCTGATCCTCCCCGACATCCTCGCGAACGCAGGAGGCGTCGTCGTCTCCTACTTCGAGTGGGTGCAGGGGCTGCAGGAGTACTTCTGGAAGGAGCACGAGGTCAACGAGCGCCTCGACGAGATCATCACCCGCGCGTTCGACGAGACCTGGGAGGTCAGCCAGACGCGCAAGCTGCCGATGCGGGTCGCTGCCTACGGGCTCGCTGTGCAGCGAGTGGCCGAGGCGACGACCACGCGCGGGATCTACCCGTAAGACGGAGCACGAGGAGTGCTGCGTCCCGAACCGGGCGCAGCACTCCCCCACCGCACCCGCGCGACGCCCGCTACTACGGGCTGACCGCGCGAAGCGCCGTCGTGGGCATCGTCGTTTCGATGAGCGTGCTGTTGCCCGGTTGGGCGGCTCAACAGAGAGGACAGAGATGGCAGTGCCAGCGAAAGGAACAGCCGACCAAGCGACGGCGAACGGCTCGGTGCCGGGTCAGCGGATGCGGGCGATCGTCCAGACGGAGTACGGAACGGCCGACGTGTTGCGTGTGGCCGAGATCGATCGCCCAGTGATCGAAGCCAACGACGTGCTCGTGCAGGTGCGGGCCGCCGGTCTCGACAGGGGCGCCTGGCACATGATGGCGGGCATGCCCTATGCCGCGCGCCTGGCGTTCGGCCTGCGCGCGCCCAAGAACCCTGTCCTCGGTCTCGATGTCGCGGGTGTCGTGGTCGCGGTCGGAAGCAAGGTCACGCGCTTCCAGACCGGTGACGAGGTGTTCGGTGTCGGCAGAGGCTCGTTCGCCGAGTTCGCCGCCGCGCGCGAGGACAAGCTGGCGCGGAAACCCTCGAGCCTCACCTTCGAGCAGGCCGCCGCCGTGCCGGTCTCGGGGATGACCGCGCTGCGAGGGCTCTCCGACGTCGGTCGCGTCGAGGCAGGGCAGAAGGTGCTGATCGTCGGCGCCTCGGGCGGCGTCGGCAGCTACGCCGTGCAGATCGCCAAGGCGCTCGAAGCGGAAGTCACCGGTGTCTGCAGCACCAGCAAGCTCGACCTGGTGCGCTCGATCGGCGCCGACCACGTGATCGACTACAGCCACGACGACTTCGCCGACGGTGGCAAACAGTACGACCTGATTCTCGACATCGGCGGCAACTCGACGCTCTCGCGGCTTCGACGCGCGCTCACTCCCAAGGGCACGCTCGTCATCGTCGGCGGCGAAGACCGCGGCCGCTGGATCGGCATGGATCGCCAACTGCGAGCGCTCGCCCTCTCACCGTTCGTCGGGCAGCGACTGACCATCCTCGGCCCGAAGACGCACTACACGATCCTCGAACGCCTCACCGAGCTGATCGAGGCCGGCCGAGTCGTGCCGGTCGTCGAGCAGACCTACCCGCTCAGCGAGATGCCCGACGCCATGCGAGACCTCCGAGCCGGACGCGCACGAGGCAAGCTCGTGATCACCGTCGACTCGACCACGACGAGCGACCAACCACACCACGACGAGTAACGACTCGTCGAATCCCGCGACCGCGCGCCTCGACGAATGTTCGTCGGGGCGCACCGCAGTCGCTCGTGTCCCGTGCCAGCTCGCCTCAGGTCGAAGTTCGGACAGGCGCGCCCATTCGCGTCGTTTTCGTTAGCGTCTGCACAGTGTCGATCGTCGTCGTCTTGGTCATCATCATCCTCGCCCTACTGCTGGCAGGCTCGCTCATCGGCTTGGCCTTCTCGCTGTTTTGGCTCGGGCTCACCGGCCTGGTCATCGGAGCGCTCGGGCGGCTCGTCCTGCCGGGCAGACACGACATAAGCCTGCTCGCAACTGTGTTGGTCGGAATCGCCGCGAGCCTTCTCGGCGGCATCCTCGCGGATGTCTTCGACGTTGGATGGATCGTTCAATTCCTCGTCGCGGTCGCGCTCGCGGCGATCGGGATCACGCTGTTTGCATCATCCGAACACAGGAGAGTTACCTAGCTACCAGCGTCGTTAATCCGCTGGTAGCAGGCGGCGAGGGAGAGCAACGGGAGGCCGTCGGTGAGTGCCTTTGCCCGGGCGCGATCGTCGGCCTCGACGATCGTGTCGCCGGCTTCTTGCGGCGTCTCCCCACACGAATTAGGCTCGGCGCCCCATCGCAGAGGAGCGAACGCGTGATCGTCCACGAACGGATCGAGGGATCCCGGCTCGCCGGCAACCTCCTTGGTGACCCCACCGAGCGCGACCTGTTCGTCTACCTCCCTCACGGGTACGAAGAGACGGACGCGCGTTACCCGACTGCCTACCTGCTGCACGCGTATGGGCAGACGGCGGCGCAACTCGTCTTCCCCGACACCGACGGCCAGCGCTGGTCGCCACCACTCGAGGATGCCCTCGACCCAGTCTTCGGCCGAATGGGATCTCCGCCGACGATCGTCGTCATTCCAGACGGGTGGTCGCGTTGGGGCTGCGGTCAGTGGGTCGACTCGCCCGTGACCGGGAATTCCGAGCAGTACGTTCTGCAGGACGTCATCCCGCACGTCGATCGCGCCTACCGCACGCTGCCGACCGCGCGGAGCCGCGGCGTCTTCGGGTTTTCTTCGGGAGGATTCGGCGCCTGGAACCTCGCGTCACGCAATCCTGACGTGTTCGCCGCGATGGGCGTGTTGTCGGCAGATTCGTTCCTCGACATGACGCATAAGTTCATCCTCTACAAGTACCTCGACAGCATCTGGCCCGAGGCGCCCAACGGGCCTGTCGAGGGGAACGACTGGTCGGAACTCGTCTACGACTACTCAGCGACCTACTCGCCCAATCCGGACAACCCGCCGTTCTATGTCGACCTCCCGGTTGCGTTCCCGAGCGGTGAGTTGATCCAGGAGGTCTGGGACCGCTGGCTGAGCTTCGACCCCGTCGTCAACGTCCACGAGCGACTCGACAATCTCCGCAGGCTGTCGGGGATCCTGCTCGACGTCGGAGCCAACGACGACTACAACCTGCAGTGGGGTCACCGCCTGCTCAGCCACTATCTGACCCAGGCCGGCATCGCACACGAGCATCGCGAGAACCCCGGAAACCACGGCGGCCGAAGGCTCGAGAGCTTTCAGAACGCCCTCAGTTGGCTCGGCGACGTCCTGCACCGCGAGTAGCCGTGCCGTACGCCTCCGTCAACGGGCTGAACATGTACTACGAGGTTCACGGCGCCGGCGAACCGCTGCTCCTCCTGCACGGCGGCGCGAACTCGATCCCCGAGAAGTGGATCCCGTTCTTCACGTCCGACTACCAGGTGATCGCACCGGAGCAGATGGGGCACGGGCGGACCGCCGACCTGCCCGAGCGTCCGTTCCACTATCACGACATGGCCGAGGACACCGTCGAGCTGATGAAGCAACTCGGGATCGCGCGCGCGGTGATCGTCGGGTACAGCGACGGCGGCATCATCGGCCTCGACCTGGCGATCCACCACCCCGAGCGCGTGACCAAGCTCGCAGTCACCGGAGCGAACGCCCGCGTCGAGGGCTACACGGCCGGCAACCAGGCATGGATCGACACCCTCGATCCCGCCAGCGAGCCCGTCTCGGAGAATTACTCCAGGCTCTCTCCCGACGGGCCCGCACACTGGCCCGTCGTACTCGGGCGGATGAAGCCGATGTGGGCCGCCGAACCGGGCCTCACCGACGAGGAGCTCGGCACGATCGCGGCGCCCACGCTACTCGTGATCGGCGACCGCGACATCGTGACGCCCGAGCACGCCGCCGCAATGCACAGAGCGATCCCGGACGCACAACTGTGCGTGACGCCGAACGCCGGCCATGGGACGATGCCCGCAACGACGATCCTGGCCTTCCTGCGCGAAGATCGTGCCAGCCACCAGTAGCGGACAGATGTTGAGGGCCGCTTCCGCGGCCCTCAGTGAATGGGCGGTACTGGGCTCGAACCAGTGACCCCCAGCTTGTCGAGCTGGTGCTCTCCCAACTGAGCTAACCGCCCAAAACGTCCCTATTTACAGGGAGTTTAATAGATTCCTAACAGGTTCTGCTCTCCCAATAGTTGCGGAGCGCCTCTAAAGATACAGTCAGGCGCCGATGCCGACCGGAGCGGCACTTCGGGCGCATGAGTGCTCACCGTTGGCACGCTTCGGAGGCGTGACCCGTCGCTCCGCGAGGCGATCGTCGAATGCGACTCACCACGAAGGATCGTGTTCGAGACGCAACGTCCGGGATTCGGCTCGTCGTCGAGAGACGACCCGCCCTGATGCTCGTCTGGATCGTCTTCATCTCGCGGACAAAGGCACCGTCTCGTTCTCATAGTCAGGGAAGGCCCACCGCCCTCAGGCGTAGCGCTTCGGGTGTGTCACTGCGAGACCGCTCGTGTGGGTTCTGCAGCCGGTTCAGGTGGGAACGACGCTGGCCGGACGAGCGGACCTGTCCCTACGGCTGGCCGACTGGCCGGCTGGCTCAGAGCACGAGCACGTTCGCGAAGACCTGCCATGCGAGCAGGCTCTTCGCGATCAGGCTCAGCCAGAGGTACCAGCGCTCGCCGTAGCGGTAGTCGCTCCAGCGCCCGACTCGCTTGTACTGCAGGGCCTGGTTCACCGCGAAGCTGTTGAACAGGATGAAGAGCGAGACGAAGATCGCGTAGACGAACGTCGGCGGTGCATGTCCTCGTGCCGCGGAGACGCCGATCTGCACCGCGATGGCGATCCACGCTACGGCGCCGACCACGCAGCCGAGCACGAACGGAAGCCAGCGGGTCCGCTCGCGGTCCGGCGGGTTGAGCAGCTCCATCAGCCAGCCGAGGAAGATCATCGCCGCGTTCACCGCGAAGAGCGCGAGCAACGCGACGTAGTCGGCGATGCCGCTCAGCATCGCGATCAGGACGACCATCAGCGACGCCGACAAGGAGTATTCGAGCCAACGGAACGGGTTGACGCCCGCCGCGAGGCCTCGCTCGTAGCGTGCGCGGCACGGCGGCAGCGCCACGAGAGCATGGTCGAGCGCCGCGAGCAACAGGAACGCGCCAACGAGCGGGCCGAGGCGGAGGTCGAACAGCAAGGCCTGTTTCGGCAGCCCACTTCCCGGCGGGCCTTCCATGAAGGCGCCCGTCACCGGAAGCGCGAAGTTGGTCGAGAGCGCGAGGATCACCGCCGCCTGCCCCGCGTGGAGCACCGCAAGCGCCGCATTGCCACGCCGAAGAGCCCTATCGTCCATGGCCCGAGCCTAAATGAGTCGTCGAGTGCGGACGCCGCTGTTGGATTTCAGCACCGGTTGCTTGCTCAATGCGTTGTTGGAGTCGGGCGGTGAGGGCGCGGGCGGCGGTGACGGTCGGGCGACCGGGCTCGACCTCGATCGGCTCGCCGACGATCACCTGTGTTTGTCGGCGCCGCCAGGGCCATGGTTTCCCGCGGGTGCCGAGGAGCGTGACGGGTACGAGGGGTGCGCCGGTCGCGAGCGCGAGGCGTGCGGCTCCTCGGTGATAGCGCCGCGGAGATCGCAGTTTGGAGGTGCCCTGGGGGAAGAGTCCCAGCACCTGACCTTCGTCAAGCAGCTGGGCAGCGCGCGACATCGCCGTTGCGTCGCCGGCGCCGCGTTCGACCGGGAAGGCACCGAACGATTCCATTGCAGCGCCGATCAGTCGGTGTTTCCAGAGCTCTGACTTCGCCATGTAGCGAACCGGCCTGGGAGTCGCGAGCGCAAGAATCCATGGGTCGAAGAGCGATTCGTGGTTTGCGACCAAGATCGCCGGGCCGATAGATGGGATCTGTTCGACCCCGCAGACCTCGACGTTGTACAGGCGCCCGGCGAGGCTACGAAACCCAGTTCGCTCGAGCAGGCGATAGAGCTTCATGAACGAGCCGACTCTGCGCTGACCGCGATCCGTTGCAGCATTCCGCCGAAGACGTAGTTGTGGATCGGCCAGAGCGTGTACCAGTAGGCGAGGCCTGGCACTCCCGCCGGGTCGAAGATCGCCGTTTGCCGGATGGTCGAGCCGCCCGTGTCGTCTGGTTCGACCTCGAACTGGAGCCAGGCGCGGCCGGGCACTCTCATCTCGGCCGCCAGCCCGAGCAGTCGATCCTGTTCGAAGCGCTCGACGCGCCAGAAGTCGATCGTGTCGCCGACCCGAATGCCGACGGGGTCTCGGCGGCCGCGCCGCAGGCCGGGGCCGCCTGCAAGCACGTCGAGTGCGCCGCGCAGTTCCCAGAGCTCGTTGCCGAGGTACCAGCCGGTGTCGCCGCCGATGCGCTGGATCGGCGCGAACGCAACGGCGGGCGGGCACGGCACGCTGACGCTGCGTGAGTCGACGAGCCGGGAGCCGTAGCGAGCGCCCCCGTATCCCGGGCTGGGCGCGGACGCCTCGTCCGACCAGCGGGTCTCGGCGATTTCCTTGTCCTCGTTCGCGAGCGCACGTGCGACTGCTTCAGCCGAGCTGCGCGGCCGCACGGGGAACACCTGGAGCGCACGCGGCTCGTTGATCACGGTCTCGTTGCGCAGGCTGTCGACCAGCTCGCGTCCGATTCCGGCGTACACCGGGGTGACGAGGTGAAGCCAGAGGCTCGAGAGCCGTGGCGTCAGCACCGGCACCGGCACCATGTGTCGCCGCAGGCCGCGCTGGTCGGCGTACTCGTGCATCAGGTCGAGGTAGGAGCAGACGTCGGCGCCGCCGATCTCGAACACCTCACCCCCAGCCGGCTGGTAGTCGAGGGCCGCCAGCAGGTAGGCGATCACATCCTCGATCGCGATCGGCTGAGTGCGCGTGTTCACCCAGCGGGGCGTGACCATCACGGGTAGCCGTTCGACGAGCGCGCGCAGCATCTCGAACGACGCGCTCCCCGAGCCGATCACGATCGAGGAGCGGAACTCGATCGTCGGCACCCCCGACTCGCGCAGGATCCGGCCGACCTCCTGCCGAGACGAAAGGTGCTCCGAGAGCTCCCCCTCACCAAGCCCACCGAGGTAGACGATCCTGCGGACACCGGCAGCGCGCGCTGCATCGCCGAACGCCGACGCTGCGGTGCGATCAGCCTCCGCGAACGAAGCACCCGACCCCATCGAGTGCACGAGGTAGTACGCCGTTTCGACGCCCTCGAGCGCGACAGGCAGCGTCGCGGGGCGCAGGACGTCGCCCTCGACGACCTCTGTCCCAGGCCCGACACGAGCCGACAAGTACTCCGGGCGGCGCGAGAGACAGCGCACTCGCTCGCCCCGCGCCTCGAGCGCATGCAGGAGACGGCCACCCACGTAGCCCGTCGCCCCCGTCAACGCGATCAGCCTGGCCACGTCCTTAGGCTGCCACAGCAGGCGCGGCGGCTGTGACCTCGAGGATGTCGGCGGCGAGCCGGGCACCCGGAGTGCGCCGTAGTTCGCTACCGAGCGTTGCCGCTCGCCGGGGAGCGTCTCCGCCGAGCAGCTCGGCGAGCCGTGCAGCGATCTCGTCGCCCGTGGCGGTCGCGGGATCGATCACGTCGCCCAGGCCGGCCTGGCGCAGGTCTTCTGCTCCTGCGAACTGATCGGTGGAAAAGGGGGCGGCGAGCACGGGCAAGCCGGCCGTGAGTGCCTCCGTCACGGTGTTGTTGCCGCCGTGGCAGACGACGATGTCGCACGCCTGGAGTGCGGCTACCTGCGGGAGGTGCTCGTCGACCACCCAACCGGCCGGCGTGGTGCCGAGCGTCTGCGGTCTTGCAGCACCCGTCGCCATGACGGCGTCCCAGCCCAGTGCTTGGATCGCGTGGGCGATCCGCTGCAGGACGTCGGCCCGGGCGGAGAGGAAGCTGCCAAGGGAGACGTACGCTCGTGGCCGGGATCTCTGCTCGCGCGCGAGGCTCTCGAAGAACGGACCCGGGGCCCCCTCCCGGATGCAGGAGCCGAGGAACCACGCTCGAGGGAGCCGCCTCGTGTGTGCTCCGAGCTGACGGGGATAGTTGATGAGCGTCCCGAGCGTGCCGCCTGCCGCGAACGCGTTGCCGAGCGACGCTGCGGTGGGATCCAGTGCGGTGGTCGCGGCGTTGTACGCGGCGGTGAATTCGGAGGCAACACCTGTGCACAGCTCTCTCAGGGATCGCAGGGCTCCTTCGGTCGCAAAGCCCGGTGGCCGGAGCTCTGGGTAGCCGAACGTTTCTCCCGGGCCTGGCAATTGGCACGGGTGGCCTGGAAGGAACGAGAGGAACGGCACTCGCAGGCCGCGCAGAGCAGCGGTGGCATTGAACGCGAGCTGGTCGGCGAGCACGGTGTCGGGCGCGATCTCGGCGATGATCTCGCGGAGCCGCGCGCCGACGGCCGCCGGCTCCCACAGGAGATCGTGGCGGCGTCGTTCAGCCTGGTACCTCAGCGTGGCGATCATCCCCTCGCGGGTCGCCGCGAGGAACGCCTCGATCTCCGTCTCCGTGCCCGACGGCCGAACGCCGGCGTTGCTGCCCGACCCGAGCGTGAGCTCGACGTGCTCGTGCCCGGCGGCGGCGACAACCGGAGCAAGCGTGCACCCTGTGGCCACGACAACCCTGTGTCCTCGTCGACCAACGGCACCGGCGACGGCCGACAGGGGGTACCAGTGTGACGCGTAGTCGGGGACGACGACGAGAACGATCAAGCGGCCACCTGCGCGGGCTCGCGCACGACGTGCGTGTAGACGGCGGCGAGCGAGGTTGCCATCGCTTCGATTGTGTAGTGGGAGCGAACGAGGCCCGAGGTGCGCTGGACGCGTGTCTCGTCGGCACGGACGGCCGCGGCCCGGCGCAGTGCTTCTCGTACATCCACAACGGAAGCGGTGTCTGCCAGGCAGCCGGTGGATCCCTCGTGGACGTAGGTCGCGGGCCCGCCGGCGTTTGGCGCGACGACCGCGAGTCCGGTTGCCATCGCCTCGAGGAGCGCCACGCCGAACTCCTCCTTCTGGCTCGTGCAGGCGTAGATGCCGTGCGGGGCGACGAGGTCGCCGAGGCCGACCCGGGCGATGCGGAGCATCGTCGCCACCTCACGGTTTGCGCGATGTCCGAGCAGCACGAAACCTTCGCGCGCACGCGGGATACGTGCGCAGACATCGTCGAGTTGACCGAGCACCAGCGTCTCCTCCGGCGTTGGTTGCTCGAGGCCGCCGCCGACGATCACCAGGTTCAGCAATCGGTGGAGGTCGTCGTCGCCCGCCCACGCCTCGAGCAGGAGCGGAAGGCCCTTGACCCGATGCAAGCGACCGACGCTGACAAGCAGCGGGAGGCCGTGGCGCTCCGGCGGCAGTGCAGCAATGCAATCGAGCAAGTCGTCGGCAACCGACGGCAGGCCGTGATCTCGGTTCGACCGTGCCGGCTTTCGAGCAGCGCGGTCGATCTCCGCGAGTGAGATTCCTTCGGCGATCGTGTGCACACGGGAGTCTTCGACTTGCTTGAACGGGACACCGATCAGCCGCCGGAGGGCTGCACGGGCGTCGGGGCGAGGCAGCATGACCACCGCCTCCGCCTGCCCCAGGAGGTCGGCGACGAGCTGGGCACGGAGTAGGTAGTGCTCGCTGAGCTCCGCCGCGGGGAAGGTGTCACGGGTCAACTCGCCCCGCTGCTGCGCGCCGTCGATCACGGCGTGCGGATCGGGTGCGGCTGTGAACGCCACCGGAACGCCGAGCCGTTTGAAGACCCGTGCAGCTGCGAATGCGCCGGCGTCTGCGAACCGCAGGTGGGCGACGTCGACTCCTCCGAGCTCCGAGACGGCGGTCTCGAGAGCCCGCTCCAGCTCGAGCCGGTGCTCCCACATCGCCGTAGCCGACAGTTGGCCGGCAGGGCCGAACGGCACTCGCTCGATCGAGACAATCGGGCTCTCGGCTTCGCTCAACCAGGTGTGACGCCAGTCGGTCTCGGGCTCGGCAAGAGCCCGCGCGATCGTCACCACACGAGCAACCTCGGGCTCGGTCCCGAGCGCTCTGCCGAGTTGAACGAGCAGGGTGGAGATTCCCCCGCCATCCCCCACACCCGCGTTCGTCAGCTCGCCGTCGAGCCGACCCTGAAGAAAGACCTGCGCGATTCGAATCCCGCGCCGCTCCGAAAACGGGGCCGCCGAGCGACCTTGAAGCAGCGCGGTGAGCAGACGATCGAAAGGATCGCGAGACCCGATCACTGAATGGGCGAACGCAGCGGCGGCCTCACGGGCGCGGGTGGTGCGCAGAGCCAGAAGAGCGCGGGCGCAGGCGAACCGGAGCTCAGGCCCTCCGCCGCTGCCCGCGTGCCAGAGCTCGTCGAGCAGCATGGAATCGGGGCGAGCCGCGAGCGCGCGCGCGGCGGCGGCACGCACCGCTTCGCTCTCGCACGCGGAGCGAAGCAGGCGCGCAACAAGCCGGCGAACGTCGTCGTGGTCGGCGACGGACGCGGCCTCGACGAGCCGGACGCGCGCACCATCCTCGGCATGGTGCTCGAGCGCGGTCGAGACGGCCGACACGACAGCTCGGTCGGAGGCCGCCCAGTGCTCGATTGCGAGCTGCGCGATCACGGCCGGATGGCCTCCGTCGGCGACAGCCTTCACGGCCGCGTCGACGGCGGCCGGTGTGGCAGGGCGGTCGGCAAGCGCCCACACCGCCTGCTCTCGCAGCAGGGCGTCGTCGCTTTGCGCAAGGCCATGCAGGGTCGAGTCGAAGTCACTCCCAGCGAATCGGGCCAGCGGCCGGATCGCCAGGCCTTGCGCGAGACGGTCGCCGTCAGCCGCGAGCGACCTCAGGAATCTGACATCAGCCGTTCCACCGGGTAAGTGAAGCAATGCGAAGTGGGCTTGGAGCGCCGCCAAGGGCGCGCCGTTGGCGAGGGCGTCGTGACCCCTGCCGGCCCGATCCTGAGACCTGGGCCTCCGCGCGACAACCTCAGGGCCGGGAGTGACCCCGGCCCTGAGTGGAGTGCAAGTCGAACCGCTGGCCAAGACGAACCGGGCTCAGCCGGCGAGGCTCGGCGGGACGAGGACCGTGTCGATCACGTGGATGACGCCGTTCGTCGCCAGGATGTCGGCGGTGACGACGGTGGAGGCGCCGTCGAGAGTCAGCTTCCCACCGACGAGCGATAGCGAGATCGGCTCGCCCTCGAGGGAGGTGACGGTGCCGTTCTTCTGAGCGACGGTGATCGCCTGAGTGCTCTTGATCGCACCGGCGACGGCGTGGTAGGTGAGCACCTTCGTGAGCAGTGCGGGGTTGGCGAGCACGGCCGCATAGGTGGCCGGAGCAGCCGCCGCCAGCTTCTGGAACGCCTCGTTGGTCGGCGCGAAGATAGTGAACGGCCCGGAGCCCGAGAGCGCCTGGACGAGCCCTGCCTTCTGCACGAGCGAGACCAGTGTCGAGAAGTCCGGGTTCCCGGCCGCGAGCTGAAGGATCGACTGCGTCGGCGCCGGCGCCTTCGCCAGTGACGGCGGGACGAGGACGCGGTTGATGACGTGGATGACGCCGTTCGAGGCCGTCACGTTGGGTGTGACGACGGTGGCGCCGCCGTTGAGCTTGATCTTGCCGCCGGCCAGCGAGAGGGCGATCTTCTCGCCTTCGAGCGTGGTCACCTTGGCGTTCGCCTTGGCGGCGGCCACAGCGGCCGGCGCAAGGATCCGCTTGCCGATCACGTGGTAGGTCAACACCTTCTTCAGGACGGCCGCGTTGCTGGTGGCGGCCTTGTAGGTCGCCGGCTCATGGGCCTTCAGGTAGGCGAAAGCGGCGTTGGTGGGTGCGAACACGGTCAGGCTGCCCTTCGACAGCGCACCGGCGAGCCCGGCCTTCTTGACCAGCGACACGAGCGTCGAGAACTGCGGGTTCGACGCCGCGACCTGGACGATGTTCTTGTCGTTCATGCCCGTCCGCTGCTTGGACGAGGCCGCAGCACTCCCGCTGATCGCGGCGATTGCGACAGCCGCGATAGCGAGCGCTGTGAGTGACTTCTTCATGCTGGGTCTTCCTTTCTGCTGTTTCGGATAGATGCGGTTACGCCGCGTCGTCGATGACGCGGAGACTGTTGTCGCCCGGCTGCGCACGTTCTTCGGCGAGCAGCCGGGCTTGCTCATCACGGCCGTCGAGCACCGCGCCCCAGCACAGGAGCGCCATCGAGGCGATGACGAGGAGGGTGACGAGCGTCCCGACGACGAAGAGGCCGAGGTTGCTCATCGCCGTACGGTCCTCGGGAGCACGATCGCCCCCAACGAGAGGATCGACGGGACCCAGAGGCCGACGAAGATGCCCTGGAGCTCGTGCCCCGAAAACCAGAGCGAGATCGAGAGGGCGAACGAGACGGCCGCGGCGGCCAGGAGCAGCAGCCGGGAGCGCTGTTCCGTGTCGGCGAGAACGTGCGCCGCGCGGGTCGAGTTGGGTGCGATCTGTGCCACTGCTTCCTCCCTGTCCAAAGTGCGTAGAGGGTTTGTACAGCAATTAGGCGCGGTTGTCAAGTTACTGTCCAGAGTCTGTATAGTCACGACCATGGAACCGCCCGGTGATCTGCGCATCGGCGAGCTCAGCCGCCGCGTCGGCGTCAGCCCCGAGCTCCTCCGAGCTTGGGAGCGGCGCTACGGGCTCCTGCAGCCGACCCGCTCCGGCGGCGGCTTCCGGCTCTACTCCAACGCCGACGAGCTCCGGATCCGACGGATGCAGAACCACCTTGGGCGGGGACTATCGGCCGCCGAGGCGGCGCAGGCAGCACTCGACGGCGAGCCGGAGCCGGAGCCCGCCGCGACGGCGAATCTCGCTGACAGCGCCGAGGAGCTGCAGGAAGCGCTCGAACGCTACGACGAGCAGGCGGCGAACGCCGTTCTCGACCGCACGCTCTCGACGTTCACCACGGAGACCGTCCTCAGGGAGATCGTCACTCCGGTTCTACGCACGTTCGGCGACCGCTGGGCAGCCGGCAAGCTGACGATCGCCCACGAGCACTTTGCGAGCAACTTCCTACGCGGCCGCCTGCTCGGCGTGGCCCGAGGCTGGGGCCGAGGGAATGGGCCGATTGCGCTGCTCGTGTGCCCATCGGGAGAATGGCACGACCTCCCGCTGGTGCTGTTCGGCATCGCGCTGCGGGCGGCCGGTTGGCGGATCGTCCTCCTCGGAGCGGACACTCCCATCTCCACGGTCGAGCGCGCCGTCGATGCCGTCTCACCGGCCGTCGTCGTCTTCGCCGCCACCGTTCCTGGACCGCTGCGGGCGATCGAGCAGGAGCTCGCCATGCTCGCCGCACGGGTGCCCGTCGCCATCGGCGGCCGGGCGGCCGACGCCACCGTTGCCGAGCGAGCCGGAGCCCTCCTCCTCGATGCCGATCGGGACCTCGCTGCGACCACCCTCGCCGGGCGCATCGGCCACGTTGGCTCGAGCTCCCCTGTCACCGGCTGACCCGCTCAAACGAGCGAGCGTAACCGCGGCTCGGCCTGCTCAAGCAGCGTCGTTCGGCTCGCGTATCTGAGCCATTCGGACATCCCGCCTGTCGCCGAACGGATCGCGTCTCGGACATCGGCGGTGTCGTATCCGTATCGACATCCTGCACCCTAGGAGCCACCGCGTGGAGGGGCGCACGTCCATGCGGGCCTACGCCAGTCCTGATCGAGCCCCCTTCGGGAACCGGTCTAGGAGCGGTTCCGCCGCCAGATCTCGAGGTTGAGCGCGGCCGCGTACGTCGACCATGCGAGGTAGGGCGCGTAGGCGCAGTGTTCCTGACTGTCGGTCTTGCCGTGCTGCCGATCTCGCTGCCGGTGCTCCCGTTGCACACGGCCGTCCGACACGGAATCCTGCTCGATAATATGCCCGCACAAGAGAGGCCTGCCCTGTCGTCCTTCTAGACAACGCCTCCACCCCGCTCTTTTCGGGTTTGTCGCGATCGGGCGCACTCCCCACTCGCGACGAACGGCGACGCGCCCTCAGGCTCGCCGGCCGGCTTGCACATCAATCACCAGACAAGCAGTCGCTCCATGCCGCACACGCCGCAACAGCAGCACTCCGCTGCGCAGAAAACGACGCAGCCCGCAACGACTGGGCACGCGACGCACTCGCCGAAGCAATCAAACTCGCCCAGATCCGCGGCGGCGACGCACAATCTGAACTGCTCACCCAGGTCAGTCGCTAAGACCTGCCAAGCCCCAGACACTCCTGCGAGTTCCGCCCACGCGGCAGCCCTCCTGGCCATCTGGCCCCCGTCTGGGCGGGACGCTCAGATCAAGGTCCCCAGGAGCAGCGTCAAGCGGCGCATTACGCAGCCTCCAACGCGGGTTAGGTCACTTTGTAGGTGACGATCTTCGTTGCCGACTTTGTGCCGCTCGTGATCTTGATGCTGACTTTGAGCAGCTTCCCTTTCGCCGTCTTGGGGATGACGAGCGAGAGTCGCGCTTTGCCGTTCTTGAACGACTCGGTGTGTTTCAACACGACCCCGGCTATCGACGGGTCGCAGACCATCCTTCCGGTCGTCAGCGGTGCGCCCGTGTCGCTGCGGTTGACCGCGAGCGTGAAGACCAGCCTCTTCCCCGCGACCGGACGAGAGGGCGCTGTTGTCGCGGATCCGAAAACAGGCTTGATGACGACCGGCTGGGCTGGGGCGGCAGGTTCCGGTTCGCTTTGAACGTAGTGATAGCGCCAGGCCCGGCCGACTCCGTCCGGAGCGTGGTCCGCGATGATGCTTGCCGGCCCGCCGACGGTGGCGGAGATCGTGGTGTACAGCAAGAAGTTGAAGCCGTCGGCGGAACCGAACTCGCTCTTGTTGAACCCCCAGGTCAGGGCGTCGCCGCTCTGGCTGAAACTGATCGTCGACGGCAACGGCTCAAACGGCCAGTCCCCCGGTTTCGGATGGGCAACGTAGGGGACAAGGCCCTGAGGCCCGGCCTCGACGATCAACGCGAGATCCGCGAAGCCTGTCGACCAACTCGCGTCCGTCGCCAGATACACCTGGATGAACCTCGCCCGACCGTCCATGCTGCCCGGATCGAACCCGGTCACCGTCACCGCGAACGTGACCATCCCCGTCGCGGGATCGGTATCGATCGAGACGAGCGTGATGTCAACCTCTCCCCCCGAGTCACCCGCCGGATCGGAATAGGCCACCACATCCGACACGTGCGCCAACGCCGACGCGGAAACGACCGCCGCCACAGCCACGACCGCGACCGCGACCGCGACCACGATCAGCAGGAAGCGTTTCAACGCGCCATCCCTTCTCAGAGAACCCTCCACGACGACAATGCGCCCCGCAGCAGCCGCAGCGCATCCGCGCGGCCGCTGAGCAGGTCTGCCCGCAACTACCCGGTCGTCGGCCGCCGGTCTTCAACGTCCAGAGGACGGCGCGCAGATCGCTGGCCAAACTGGTGTCACTCGCGCCGACAACCTGGTCGTGCTCGTTGAGTGCCGTGGCCTCGCTGAAGTTCCCACCGAGCACCCCTGAGCGGTCGGTTGAGAATGCTTCACTCGCTCGTCATCGGAACAGTTGTCGTCCTCGCTGGCGTGGGCGAGTATTTCGCTCTCAGTGCTCTGCGTGACCTCAGCGATGGCCGTCTCTTACCCGCCCGTCATTCCTCGCGTTCCCGGGCCGGAGCTATTCAGGCCGGCCTATAGCGGTCATCGCTGAGCAGCCTGACAACCAGATAGGCGCCGAAGTTCTCGCCTCTGCCTGATCGTTTCCGCTGATAGGAGCAGCGTTCCAGACGATGGCTCACCTCCCGAAGCCGAGCCTGGGTGGGTTGGTGGTGGTGAAGGCGTCTGAGTGCCAGCTGTTTGCGCCAGGCGGGTTTCCGTCCCAGGCGTCAAACACTGCGTTGCCCTGGCCGATGTTCAGTGTGAGCACGTTGCCGGTCGAGCCTTGCTCGACGAGGAAGCCGATGTCGTTGGCAAGAGCGACGTTCCCGCTGAGGCTGTTCTGTGCTGCGCCGTATCGGAGCGCAAAGCCGATCTTGTTCCTGCTTGCCTGGTTTACCAGGAACGTGTTTCCCTTCGCGCCGTAGCTGCCGAACCCGTAGCCATTGTTCTGGACGGCGACGTTGCCGACCAGCCGGTTGCTCCCGCTCAGGCCCAGCAGCTGGAATCCGTCGCTGCCGTTCCCCGTCGAGACGTTCTGCTCGAGCACGTTTGAGCTCGCGGCGTTCGCGAGCTCAAAGCCCTCCCAGGCGTTGCCGCTAGCTGTGTTGCCGGTAACGGAGTTGCCGGTGGAGCCCGAGAGCCAGAACCCGATCACCCGGTTGTTGGTCGCACTGTTCTGCGCTAGCGCGTTGCCGGCCGCACCGGCGAACCCGAACCCCGAACCGCCGTTCCCTTCGCTGCGGTTGGCGACAAAACGGTTCGAGGAGAGTGCCGTCTTCCACCGCCAGGCGGCGAAGCCGTCCGAGGCATTCCCGCTCGACGTGTTCGCGACAACGTCGCTGTCGTGCAGGTCGATGAACGCGAAGCCGTACATGCTGTTCCCGCTGGCCCTGTTGGCCCTGAAGGTGTTTTGTCCCGAGGGCTGCTCGGGTAGTCCGGTCGGGGTCACGTAGAAGCCCATCGTGTTGCGACTGACGACGTTCCCCGTGAATGTGCTTCCGGTCAGGCTGTACGAACCGATCCCAACGCCCGCGTTGTCGCTGACCGTGTTCCCGGTCACCAGGCTGGACTGCGACTGCTGCAGGATGATCCCCGAGCCGAAACCCGAGACCCGACAGTTACGAACAGTCACATGCGACTTGCCATAGACCGTAATTCCGATCGGCCCAGGCCCGAGCACGGCGTGGCCGGCGCAGTCGAGGGTCAGGTTGTCCGCGTTGATGATGACCGCTCCCTGATTGTCCTCCGTCAGCGTCGTGTTGCTCGTGATCGACATCGTGCCCGTAGTCGCACCGGCGCTACTCGCCCCCACGGCGACCACGACCATGACCACGAGAGCAGCGAGCGCCGCCCAGCACGTTCGTTTGAGAATGCTCACTTGAATCCCCCCTCGGGCAGCGATAAGGAGCGGCCAAGAGCCGCCTGTCCACGGTGAGTCTCCTCCGAGGCGCCTCTTCGGTAATCAGTAAGAGCCACGCATCGGTAGGCGCCGCTGAGCAAGGGGGGACCTAAGGCGGTTCGTGGGGGAGGAACCTCGCCGGGCAAACCCCGGGACGAAACTCACGACGGCGACGCGACAATCGACGAGGCGATGGCCGATTCGGCGCCTAACCGGAGCCGCTCACACGGCGTAGCCCTGACAAGCACGCCGCATCGTTCCCGAGTTGTGGGTTCCCCGCACCCCCAACGAGGGACAACGCCGATGAAGAGGCGCACACCGCGATCAAGGATAGGCGCCCGTCCTTGCAAGGAGGTGTCCGCCCATGACCGCAACACTGACCGAGCCGCGCACCGTCAAGCTGACCCCGCGCGAGCAGCAGGTCGCCGTCCTACTCGCCTACGGCTACACCAACAACCAGCTCGCGCAACAACTCGCGATCTCGACACGCACCGCCGAGATGCACCGCCACAACGCGATGGACAAGCTGGGCGTCAACTCGCGGGCCGGTGTCACCCGCTGGGCGCTCGACCAGCACCTGCTGCACTAGGGATGAGCTCGGGGCTGTAAGCGAGGGCGCAGCTAGAACCACCACGTTGAGTGACCATCGCGCGTGGAGGACGATTCTCTTAGAGAATGTGGCCTTGCGAGCTCTCTCGTGCCACGCCGAATGACCGTGATCCATCCTCGAGACCGATTCCGCAGACGCACGAGCCGTCCTGGTCGGTTCGCAGATCGTAGGCCTCGCGCTCTCGCCCGCAACGTTCTACTGGTGGAGCAACTCGCGACGATGCCTGCGGACGAGGACGTCACGCTCGTCGCGCCGACGTTTCAGCGTTACCTCGTAGGTCCGGTTTCGTGATGCCTGTTATCCGCCCGCTCGTCGAGGCCGATGCCCAGGCACTACTCTCGCTGCGGCTGCAGAACCGCACATTCATGCAGCCGTTCGATCCTGTGCGGCCAGAGGAGTTCTTCACACTCGACCGGCAGCGAGAACTGGCGAAGAACGACGCCGGGATGACCTTCGCGATTCTCGACGGTGTCGACCTCGCCGGCACGATCGCCCTCTCGAACATCGCCCGCGGGCCCTTTCAGAGCGCGAACGTCGGCTACTGGGTGAGCGAAAAGCGAACCGGACGCGGCCTTGCCTCGCGCGCCTTGGCGGCGATGATCGACCACGCTTTCGGGGAACTCGACCTGCATCGGTTGGAGGCAGGCACGCTGGTCGACAACCTCGCGTCGCAACGAGTACTCGACAAGAACGAGTTCGAGCGGATCGGGCTCGCACGGGCCTACCTCGAGATCGCCGGGGCCTGGCGCGACCACATCTTGTTCCAGCGGATCGCCGGGTAGAAGGCCCTGACGCTCGACAGAGGGGAGCGTCGGCAAACGGGGCTGGGTGGACTCTCTGAGATCGCCGTCTCTCCCGCAGGTCGCACGAAGTACCGTTCCTCTGAATGTCTTATTAGAATGTAAGATTCGGAGGTGCCGCACAACGCTCGCCCTATTCATGAGGTGAAGGCCGCATTTTTCCGGGCGCTCGGCCACCCGGCGCGGGTGCGGATTCTCGAGCTGCTGCAGGGTGGTGAACGTTCGGTCGGCGCGCTGCAGGTCGAGCTCGGTCTTGACTCGGGTGGAACGTCGCAGCATTTGGCGGCGTTGCGCCGGATCGGCCTTGTCACCCCGCGGCGAGAAGGAACGAGTGTCTTCTATCGGGTCGGCGACGAGCGAACCTTCGAGCTGCTCGCCGTGGCGCGCGAGATCCTGTCGCGCCAGCTTGCCGACCAGCAGTCGCTTCTGCGCGAGCTCGAAGCGGAGTGAGCTCGCGCCTTCAGGTGCTGGCCGCGGCGGCGCTGGGCTGTTTCGGCTTCTGGGCACTCGCGTCCGGCACGACCTTTGGCTCCGGCTTCACGGGATCGTTCACACCGCGGTTCGGGGTCGACGGGTTGACGGCGTTCTTTCTCGGCCTGCTCGGCCTCGTTGCGGCGCCGACGCTCGCGTATTCCTCGTCCTACTTCGCGACATCGCGGCGTGGCCGTGCGAACTCGATCCTCACCGGTGTGTTCGTACTCGTGCTGGCCGAGGTGCTGTGTGCGCGCGACCCGATCACGTTCCTGGCCGGCTGGGAGCTGATGACGCTGTTGCCGGCCGCGATCATTCTTGTCTCGCGCAGCGACGACGAGGCGCGGCGCACCGTCTTCCTCTATCTGGCGATCACGCATCTCGCCGGTGCCTGCACCTGGGTCGCGGTGCTGCTGGCGGCGCATGCGGGTGCGTTCGGCTCGGGCGGAGCGGTCGCCCCGGGCTCGGGGCTGCAGATCGCGATCGCGATCGCCGCTCTCATCGGGATGGGCACGAAGGCGGGTGTGATGCCGATGCACAGCTGGCTTCCGCGCGCGCACCCGATCGCGCCGGCGCCGGTCTCGGCGCTGATGAGCGGCGTGATGATCAAGGTGGCGATCTACGGTCTCGTCCGCGTGCTCGTCGACTGGCTGGGCCCGCTGCCGATCTGGTTCGGCGTGCTCGTCCTCGCGCTCGGCGCCCTGTCCGCGCTGGGAGGCGTCACCTACGCCCTGTTCCAGCATGACCTGAAGCGGCTGCTCGCTTTCCACTCGATCGAGAACGTCGGGATCATCGTCCTCGGCCTCGGCGCCTGCCTGCTGCTACGCGCTCGGGGCGCCGACACCTGGGCGGCGATTGCCCTGGCCGCCGCGTTGCTGCACACGCTCAATCATGCGGTGTTCAAGGCGCTCCTCTTCTTGGGCGCCGGCTCGTTCGAGCGTGCCGCGGGCTCGCTGGCGCTTGACCGGCTCGGGGGTCTGCTGCGGCGGCTGCCCTGGACGGGCGGCGCGTTCCTCGTCGGCTCCCTGGCGATCGCCGGCCTGCCGCCGCTGAACGGGTTCTCCTCCGAGTGGGTGACCTTGCAGGCGCTGCTCCATGTGCCGGCAGCCGGCCGCCTGGGCGACGGGCTCGCGGGTGCGCTCGCGCTCGCCGCGCTGGCCACAACGGCGGCGCTCGCGGTTCTCTGCTTCGTCAAGGTGACCGGGCTGGTGTTGCTGGGCCGTCCGCGGAACGACGCGGTCGCCGGCGCGAGCGAGCGCCCGCTGCCGATGTGGGGCGCGGTCGGCGTGCTCGCCGTCGCCTGTGTCGTGTTGGGTGCGGCGCCGGGGCTGCTGCTTGGCTCGCTGGTGTCGCTGGCTCCGTGGCCCGCAGCCGTCCCGACGAGCATCGGTCTTCACCTGCCGAGCACCGGGTCGCTGCCGACGCTCGGAATCGCCACGACCCTCGCCGTGGTCACCGGCTTGCTCCTGCTGCTGCGCAGCCACAGAGCGACGGCGCTCGCACCGACCTGGGCCTGCGGTCAGCTCGTCGAGCCGGAGCTCGGTTGGACGAGCGCCGGCTTCACCAAGCCGCTGCGGCTTGTGCTCGAAGGCGTGCTGCGGCCCGAGCGCACGATCGCAGTCCACAGCTCGGGCGGGATCGTGCAGGAGGTCTCCTACAGCGGCCGGGTGCCCCAGTTGCTCGACGAGCGGGTGCTCGAGCCGGCCGTGCGGCTCGCCCTCGGCGGGGCCGCACAGGCCCGGCGGCTGCAGACCGGTCGTCTCGGCACCTACGCCGCCTACCTGATCGCACTCGTGCTCGTGCTGCTCGTGGCGGCCAAGGTCGGGCTGATCGGATGAGCGTCGTGTCGGTCGTCGTCGAACTGGCCGGCGGGATTCTCCTGGCGCCGCTGCTGCCCGGGCTGACCCAGCACTGGAAGGCCCGCCTGCAGGGGCGGCGCGGGCCGACGCCGTTGCAGCCCTACCGGGAACTGCGGCGGCTCTGGGGCAAGAGCTCGGTCGAGATCGAAGGCGCCGGGATCGTCTACCGGCTCGCGCCCTCCGTCACCGCCGCCAGCCTCGTGCTGGCCGTCCTGCTCGTTCCGGTGGCTGCCGGTGCACCGTCGCTCGGCGTTGGACGTGACGCGCTGGCGCTGCTCGGGGTGTTCGCGCTCGGCCGCTTCGCCGTCGCAGCCGCGTCCTGGGATGTCGGGAACGGGTTCGCGCTGATGGGCGCGAGCCGAGACCTGATGATCGCCGTGTTCACCGACGCGACGTTCGTGCTCGCGGTCGCGGTCGCCGCGCTCGTCGCGCACACCACTGACCTGTCCGTGATGATCGCCGGCACGGCTGGTTCAGCACCGTGGTCGAATCCCGCGCTCGGTCTCGCGGCGGTTGCGTTTGCGCTCGTGATCGTCGCCGAGACCGGCAGGCAGCCGGTCGACAACCCCGACACCCACCTCGAGCTGACGATGATCCACGAAGGCCCGCTGCTCGAGTACGCCGGCCGTGACCTGGCGTTCCTGCAGTGGTCGGCGGCCGCCCGGCACTGGATCGTGCTGGTGCTCGCCGCCCAGATCTTCCTGCCCCACACGACAGGTGTCTGGGGGCAGCTGGCTGTGCTGCCGTTCGTCCTCGCCGCGCTCTGTGCAGGGCTTGCGCTGCTCGAGACGCTGACGGCGAAGATGCGGATCCTGCTCGCGCCGCGCCTGCTCGCGGTCGGGGCCGCCGCGGCGCTCCTCGGGATCGTCTCCTGGTTGGTGCAGGTCTCGTGAGTGGTGCGTTGGTCTGGCTGCTCGTCGGTCTCGGCCTGGCCGTCGTGATCGTGCGACGGCGCTCGATCGCGGTCGGGCTGGTCACGGTGCAGGCGCTGGTCCTGGCGGGCGCGGCCGCGCACACAGCGGGCGGAAACGATCTCTTCGCCGCGTGCGCGCTCGCACTGCGCGCGGTCGCGCTCGGGACGCTGCTGCTCTTCGTCGTCTCGCGCACGCGCGAGCCGCGGCCGGTCCGCGCCGGCCTCTCTCCACTTGCGCGCGGAGGGCTCGCGGTCGCGCTCGCGCTCGCGCTGACCTGGCTCGTTCCGGTGATCGGATTGGATTCCAGGAACGTCGAGCGCGGCGTCCTCGCCCTCGTCGCGTTCGGCGCGGCGACGGTGGCGCTGCGGCGGGCGACGCTCTTCCAGGTGCTGGGAGTCGTGCTCACCGAGAACGGTGTCGCCCTGGCCGCACTTCGGCTCCCGAACGGCTCGTCGTTCGCGATCGAGTTCGGCGTGGCCCTCGATCTGACGCTGATCGCATTGGTCGCGATCGTCTTCCACGAACGCATCTTCGCCGAGTTCGGCGCCGGCGACTCGGCCGCCCTGAGGACGCTCCGTGACTAGCCGCGAACTGCTCGCACTCGCCGCAATCGGCGCCCCAGCCGTCACCGCACTCACACTCGCAGTCGTACCGCGGCGAATCATCGACGCCACCGCGAACACCGGTGCCATGCTCTCGGCGCTCGCCGCCGCAGCGCTCGCCACGGTCGCGCTTGCGGCCCCTGCAAGCCCGCTCGTCGAGCGCTGGCTCGTCGTCGATGCCGCAGCCGGCCTGCTGGTCGCGGTGATCGGCCTGGTCGGGCTCGCGAGCGTCTTCGCAGCCGCGGGTTACCTCTCGTCGACGACCGATTCGCTGCTCCTCCCGGCGCATCGCTCGCGGGCGTTCTTCGGACTGCTGTTCGCGTTCTGGGCGATCCTCGTCGCCGTCCCGCTGATCGGGAACCTCGCCGGAGCGTGGCTGCTCGTCGAGGCAACGACCGCCGCCTCGGCCCTGCTTGTCGGATTCAGCGGCCGGCCGGCCGCGCTCGAGGCGGCCTGGAAGTACCTGATCCTCACCTCGCTCGGCCTCGGCTTCGCTCTGCTCGGCATCGTCGCGCTGGCCGCGCAGTCGACCGCCGGCGGCCTGGACGCGCTCTCGTGGCGCGAACTTTCGACCGTCCAGCCCGGCCACGCAACTCTGGTCGCCTACCTGCTGCTCCTGGCCGGGCTCGCCGCGAAGATCGGCTGGGCGCCCGTGCACAACTGGCTCCCCGACGCACACTCCGAGGCGCCCGCGCCCGTCTCGGCGCTCCTCTCCGCGGCTCTCCTGCCGACCGTGCTGCTCGTCGCCTGGCGCTCCAGCCAGGCACTCACACCGGTGCTCGGCCGGTCGACCACACACGGCGTGCTGGTCGCCTTCGGTCTGCTCTCGCTCGCCGTCGCCGTTCCGTTCCTCTGGCGCTCCCTGCCCTGGAAGCGGCTGCTCGCCTACTCGAGCCTCGAGCACATGGGCGTGATCGCGCTCGGGATCGGCTTCGGCACCCCGCTCGCGCTCGCCGGCGTCGCCATCCACATCGCCGGCCACGCGGTTGCGAAGGCGGCCGGCTTCTACGCCGCCACACCACTGCTCGCACTCGACCCGCGCGGGAACCTCCGAGCAAGTCACGGAGTGCTCCGCACCCAAACCGGGCTCGGATCAGTCCTCGGCGGCTCACTCGCAGCCCTCGCAGGACTTCCCCCCTCGCCGCTCTTCATCAGCGAGATCCTGATCGTCGCCGGCGGGTTCGCCGCAGGCCGCCCCTGGACTGCGGCAGCCGCCGCTGCCCTTCTGGCGCTCGGGTTCCTCGGTCTCGCGCACGCGCTGATCGAAACCACCGCCGGCCGCGCCACCCCGGCCGAGACGCAGCGACCGGCGGGCCTGCGCACCGTGCTCGCGCTCGGCGCCGTCGCCGGCGTGCTCCTCCTCGCGCTCACCGCCGCCGCTCTCCTGCTGCCCGACAGCGCGATCGCGCACGCACTCGTTCGAGGTGCCGGATGAGCGGGTACCGCTCGAGAATCGTCGAGGCCCTCGAAAGCGGTGCCCGCTTCGCCGGCTTGCACGTCAGCAGCGATGTCGTACGCACCGCGCTGGTCGCGACCGACGGCGCAATCACGCTCGAAACCGTTCCGGTCGTCGAGGGACGCGTGCCGTCGATCGTCGATCTCGCCCCGGCCGCGAACTGGGACGAACGGGAGGCAGCCGACCTCTACAGCGTCCGCTTCGACGGCCACGAGCCGCTACGTCCACTCGTCGACCACGACCTCGATCTCTCCTCCTGGACGGTGCCGGTGCACGGCGACGACACCTACCAGGTCGCGGTCGGCCCGATCCACGCCGGCGTGATCGAATCGGGTCACTTTCGCTTCCACGTCGTCGGCGACCTGATCCTCCACCTCGACGCACGGCTCTTCTACAAACACCGCGGCCTCGAACGAGCCGCCGAAGGACAGACTCTCGCCGACGGGATCGCCTACCCCGGACGGGCCTGCGCAGCCTGCACGGTCAGCACCACGGTCGCCTATGCCCAGGCCTGCGAACAGATCCTCGGCCTCCATCCGACCGCCGAGGTCGCACGCGCCCGCACCATCCTGCTGGAACTGGAACGGCTCTGGAACCACCTCAACGACATCGCAGCCGTCTGCGCCGGCGTCGGCCTGGCAGCCGGCAACATGCGCTTCCTCGCGCTCACCGAGCAAGCCCGTCGACTGAACGCACAGCTGACCGGCCACCGCTTCCTCTTCGACTCGATCGCCGTCGGCGGCAACCACCTCTCCTTCGACGCCGACCACGCACGCGACGAACTCGCGGCGATCCGCGCCGAATCCGAAAGCGCCTGGCGGGAACTGCTCTTCAACAGTTCCTTCAGCGACCGGCTCCCGGGCATCGGAATCGTCACCCGCGAGGACGCCGTGGCACTCGGCGCCGTCGGACCGGCGGCACGCGCGAGCGGCATCGCCGAAGACGCACGCGCAACCAGCAACGGGCTCGCCTACGACGGCTTCACGACCATCGTCCCCCATCGCGCCGCCGGCGACGTCCAGGCACGACTCGAACAACGCGCACTCGAGGTACAACAGACCTTCGACCTCCTCGCCTCGCTGTTCGACCGCCCTGTCGCGCCTTCCAGGTGCGAGCCCGCGGGAGAACGCAAGCCGACCGGGGCAGCCCGCGTCGAAAGCCCCCGCGGCGCCACACTCTGCATCGTCGAACAGACAGCCGACCGCATCGGCCGGCTACGACTCCGAACCGGCTCCTACGCCAACTGGCCGATCGTCGCCCACGCAGCCACCAACAACCTCCTCCCCGACTTCCCACTGATCAACAAGAGCTTCGAGCTCTGCTACGCCTGCACCGACCGCTGATGCTGAAACTGCTCAAAGACCTCGGCCGCCTCCGCCGCCAACTCGCCCTGACGGCACCCGACCGAACACGCAGCCTCGCCATCCGCCACGTCGACGCCGGATCCTGCAACGGCTGCGAACACGAACTCACACTCACAGCCGGCCCCCACTATGACCTCGCCCGCTACGGATTCAGCATCGTCGCCTCCCCCCGGCACGCCGACGTCCTCCTCGTCACCGGCACCGTCACCACACACATGCACGCACCACTCCTCGCCGCCTACCACGCGATGCCCGAGCCCCGACGCGTGATCGCCCTCGGCGACTGCGCGCTCGGCTGCGCCGTCCTTGGCCTGACTTCAGAGCTCGCAGGCCCGGTCGAAGACATTCTGCCGGTCGATCTCCGCGTCCCCGGCTGCCCACCGGCACCCGAAACCATCACCGCCGCGCTGATCCAACTCACCGAAATGTGACCGAGTCTTCGTAACGACGGCGGATGCAGACAGTCTGAGCAAGCGTGAGAGCAGGAGGAGCATTTCGTCGCAGCCGACGCGCTTTCGCCGTCTGCTCAGCATTCTTTATCTTCGCCGTAGGCTGAACGATTGACCGCGCCCCCGTGCGGGACGCACGCGCCACAGCCTCGCTTCGCCGCAGATCAAGCGACCATGGCGGAGCCTAGCCCGGCATCGGCATTGAATCTCGGCGCCGGATGGGTGACCATTGCCACAAGGAGGTGGGCTGATCGTTACGGCGTCGGGCACGGCCGAGGCTTCCGCCTCGTTCCTGGAGCGAGACGAGGCGCTCGCTGCTCTGGCGGCGTGGTCAGCCGCCGTGCGCGACGACGGCGCAGGGAGGCTCGTCTTTCTGTGCGGCGAGGCGGGCGTCGGCAAGACGGTCCTTCTGCGGCACTTCTGCGAGCACCTACCGACGGAGGCGCGGGCGCTGTGGGGCTCGTGTGACCCACTGTTCACGCCGCGGCCGCTCGGCCCGCTCGTCGACATCGCGCAGGTGACAGGCGGCGCGCTCGACGAGCTGGTGCGGCGTGAGGCTCGGCCGCACGAAGTCACCGACGCGCTTCTGCACGAGCTTGCGACGGCCCCGCCGACCGTCGTCGTGTTCGAGGATGTCCACTGGGCGGATGAAGGGACGCTCGACGTCCTGCGTCTGCTCGGCCGCCGTGTCGGAGCAACTCCGACACTGCTGGTCGCGAGCTATCGGGACGACGAGCTCGAACGCACCCACCCGCTCCGCATCGTTCTCGGCGAACTCGCGACGAGCAGCGCCGTCAGCAGGCTGAGGCTGGACCCGTTGTCGGAGGACGCGGTCGCCCACCTCGCGCACCAATCATCCGTCGACGCGGGCGAGTTGTTCCGCAACACGGCCGGAAATCCGTTCTTCGTCAGCGAGGTTCTCGCTGCCGGGCCGGGCGCGATTCCAGAGACGGTCCGTGACGCCGTGCTCGCGCGGGCGTCTCGCCTCAGCCCGCGAGCACGGAGAGTCCTCGACGTTGCAGCAATCTTCCCTCAGCGCGCAGACCTCTGGCTACTCGAAGCTCTGGCCGGTGAATCGCTCGATTCGCTCGACGAGTGCGTCGACTCCGGCATGTTGCGGCCGGAGTCCGAAGGAGTTGCGTTCCGCCATGAGCTGGCGCGGATTGCAGTCGAGGAGTCGCTCCCACCGCAGCGACGTCTGCGTCTCCACCGGAGGGCGCTCGCCGCGCTCCTCGATCCTCCGTATGGGAACCCGGACGCGGCGCGCGTGACACACCACGCCCTCGCTGCGGGCGACCGGGAGGCAGTCCTGCGATTCGCGCCGATTGCGGCCGCGCGCGCTGCCTCGGTCGGTGCGCACCGAGAGGCGGCGGCGCTCTACGAGCAGGCGCTCCGCGACGCCGACCGGCTGCCGCCCGACCGGCGGGCCGACCTCCTCGACCGACGCTCGCAGGAGTGCTACACGACAGATCAGAACGCGGAGGCGATCGAAGCGGCACAGGCTGCGCTCGCCTGCCGCCGAACGCTTGGCGACAAGCGGCGTGAAGGCGACGCGCTGCGCTGGCTGTCCCAGATCCTCTGGTGCCCCGGGCGGGTCGCCGAATGCCAGCAGGCGGGGCGCGCGGCGGTGGCGGTGCTGGAAGAGCTCCCACCCGGGCCCGAACTTGCTCGTGCCTACAGCAACCTCGCCTTCATCTGCACCGTTGCCAACCTCGACGAGGAGGCGGCGAGGTTCGGACGGCTCGCGCTCGACCTCGCGGAGCGCCTCGACGACGGCGCGATCCGTGCCGTCGCTCTTCTCCGAGTCGGGGCAACCGAGATCGGACTGGGCTCAAACGTAGGCATCGAGACCCTGACACGCGGGCTCGCGTTGGCCGAGAGCGAGAGGCTCGAGGACGTCGTCGGTGAGTTCTACAACCTGCTGGCCGGTGCGTCACTCGCGTCGCACGACTACGCCGGGGCAGAGCGATACCTCGAAGACGGAATACGTCATTGCAGCGACCACGGACTCGAGCTGTCTCGCCTGTA
Source organism: uncultured Thermoleophilia bacterium (assembly GCA_963821575.1). Lineage (GTDB taxonomy): Bacteria > Actinomycetota > Thermoleophilia > Gaiellales > Gaiellaceae > PALSA-600. The sequence goes on along the minus strand of CAWGEJ010000006.1, from coordinate 425,508 downwards.
CCTGCTGGCCGAGCGGGCGCGGTTCGAGCTCGGTCGCGCTCGCTGGGACGCCGCGACAGACGCGGCGTCGGCGGTCCTGCGCGTTCCGCGCGCGTCGACGACCCCGCGGATCTTCGCTCTCGTCGTGACCGCCGTGGTCCGCGCGCGCCGTGGTGACCCTGGGCACGCGACGCTGCTCGAGGAGGCGTGGGAGCTCGCCGCACCGACGGGTGAGCTGCTCCGCATCGCGCCGGTCGCGGCCGCCCGCGCGGAGACCGCTTGGCTCGAGGGCCGTCATTCCGAGATGGACGAGATCACACGGCCGGCGCTCGAACTGGCGATCGATCGGCAGGTGCCGGGCGTGATCGCCGAGGCCGCGTGTTGGCGCCGCCGCGCCGGAATCGTCGAGGCGCCGACCGTCGACGCACCGGAGCCGTACGCCGCCCAGCTCGCAGGCGACTGGAGCCGTGCCGCCGAGCTGTGGGCCCAGCTCGGTCGTCCGTACGAAGCCGCGATGGCACTCGCAGACGGCGACACCGAGGAGGATCTGCGACGTTCTCACGAGGAACTGCAACGCTTGGGCGCGCAGCCTGCGGCGGCGATCGTGGCCCGGCGTCTGCGCGAGCGGGGCGCCCGCAGCCTTCCGCGCGGCCCTCGCCCGGCAACACGCGAGAACCCCGCGCGGCTGACGGCGCGCGAGCTCGAAGTGCTCGAGCTTGTCGCGCAGGGGCTGCGCAACGCCGAGATCGCCGAGCTCCTCGTCCTGTCCGAGAAGACGGTCGGCCACCATGTCTCGGCGATCCTCCGCAAGCTGAACGTACGAAGCAGACGCGAGGCGGGCGCCGAAGCACTGAGGCTCGGTCTCACCGCCTGAGCCGGTCGTAGCCGCGCCACCAAGATAGGGAACGCAGAAGGCCAAGATAGGGCGCCGCTCCCGAGGCCGTTCGTCAGCGGCAGAAGTAGCTTCGAGCCATGACGAAGACAGCGACCGGGTGGGCGTGAAGTGCCGCGCTACATCGTCGAGCGATCGTTCCCCGATCGTTTCCCCATCCCCGCGGGACCGGACGGGGCGGAGCGCTGTCGCACCGTCGTCGACCGCAACAGTGACGAAGCCGTGACCTGGCTCCACTCGTACGTGAGCGACGACGGCCACAAGACGTTCTGTGTCTACGACGCGCCCACTCCGGAGGCAATCCGCAAGACCGCCGCGCGGAACGAGCTCCCGGTCGACCGGATCACCCAGGTCGGCGTCCTCGACCCCTACTTCTACGAACAATGGAGGTCATCATGACGTTCCTGTTTCGCCGGCTCCGAAGGCCCGTTGCGGGCCCAGCCGCAGCCGCCGTGCTCACCCTCGCCCTCGTTGCCGTGGCCCTTCAGGTCAGCGCACCCGCGAGGGCCGTCAGCAGTTCCTGCGCCGACCCCGTGACCAGCGCCCCGACCGGCCCTGCAACCGTGTCCGCTGCATCGACGCCCTACGGCAAGGTGCTGGTCATCGGTTCGGGCGCGTACACCGGCTGCTCTCTCTACCTGCTCACGTCCGACCAGGTCCATGCGCTGTCCGGCGCGGACTTCGCGTGCAGCGACGGCGCAAATGCGATCGGGGCGCCCTGCGACACCGTTCTCTGGCCGGCGCTCCTCACCAAGGGCGCGCCCATCGCAGGGCCGGGGGTCAATCCCACCCTGCTCGGGACGGTCACCCGCACCGACCTGCCCGGCCTGTCGTCGGTGCAGCAGGTGACCTTTGCCGGCCAGCCGCTGTACCGGTTCTTCCTCGACGAAGTGCCGGGGGAAACGGAAGGGGCCAACCTGTTCGACCCGGTGACCAGTCCCACGGGCATCTGGTACCTGGTCGAGCCGAGTCGCGGCCTTCCCGCAACCGGCCGGGCTCGCTTGCAGCTCGAGACCGCTCCGCTCGGCGGCACGGGGCCCGAAGAGACGGTGCTGGCCGCAACGATGAACAATGACTTCAGCCTCTTCCCGAACGCGAGCTTCCCCGTCTACACCTTGAGCACGGACGTCAGCCCACGCCGGCGCGCCTGCCAGGCGGAGTGTGCTGCCGTGTACTGGCCGCCCCTCCTCACCTCCGGGCGCCCCGAAGCCGGGCCCGGCGTCGACCAGCGCGCGCTCGGGGTCGCCGTGAGGCCCGACGGCAGCTTCCAGGTGACCTACAACGGCCGGCCCGTGTATCTGTTCTTCGGCGATGCCTATATCCCGGGCCTGCCGTACAACGGCGGAGCGGCGTCGATCAACGGAGCGGGTGCGAACACCCCGTGGGGCGTGTTCAACACGATCCCGCCGCTGAACTAGGTTCGCGAAGACCTCGCTCTGCCCAGAGTGCACCGAAAGCCCCGGCCGACTCGATCGGCCGGGGCTTTCACTCACGTTGAAGCGATGCGCGGCGGCGGCGGGGCGACGATGACGCGTGGCGCCGCCCCGCGCGAGCATCAGATGAGGCGCTTCATGCTCATTGGCCGGTGAGAGCCGGCGTTTTCGACGAGTTCTTCCTGCGGATCGATGGCGCCGCGCTGCCGCCCGTGACCTTGGCATCGCCGGGACAGAGCGTGTCGCACTGCTCGAGCAAATCGCGACTGAACCGGGTCCTTGCTCAGCCGGCTCCGCTGGCGCTCACACGAGGGCCGGACTGCCGAGCTTGCCCAGGATCTTCTCCTGATTCGCCAGGATCTCGTCGAGCTTCGACTGGTTCGCCTTGATCTCCGCCTGGTTCGCAAGGATCTCGTCGAGCTTGGCCTGATTGGCGAGGATCGCGTCCTGATTGGCGAGGATCTGATCTTGCTTCTGACTCGTTGCCTCCGACATGAAAGCCCCCTCTGGAGTTCGTGGTGAGCGGCTCTGGATGGGTCAAGCGTAGGGCGAGCATCAGCCGCCGCAATCGCCACTTACTACGGACTGGCGCGCGACCGGGGTACGCTCTTCGCCATGGACACCGCACGGGCACGTGAGCTCCTCGAGCGGGAGCGTGCACGGATCACCTCCGCGCTCGGCAACCTGGGGCCGAGCACGAGCGACGAGCCGACGACCACCGACGCGCACATGGCCGACCAGGCTTCGGACGTCTACGACGCCGAGTTCGACGCCGGGCTGTCCGACGACCTGCGCGAGCAGCTGGCCGCAGTCGAGCGGGCCGAGCAGCGGCTTGCAGCGGGCACGTATGGGCTTTCGATCGAGAGCGGCGAGCCGATCCCGGACGAACGGCTCGAGGTCAAACCGACCGCCGAGCGCACCGCGCCCGAGCAGGCGCGGTTCGACGGCGGCCGCTAGGAGGCCGCCCAGCGGCGGAAGGCAACGACGCTGTTGTGCCCGCCGAAGCCGAACGAGTTCGAGAGCGCGACGTCGACCTGCTCTGCGAGCGGAGCATTCGCGAGATAGTCGAGATCGCATTCCGGGTCGGGGACGGACTGGTTGATCGTGGGCGGAAGGACACCGTGGTGGAGCGCCAGCACGGTGAAGACGGCCTCGACCGCGCCGGCCGCGCCGAGCGTGTGCCCGGTCGCGCCCTTCGTCGACGAGATGTGCGGCCGCGCGGCGCCTTCGTCGCCGAAGACGAGCTTGAGCACCCGGGTCTCTGCCGCGTCGCCCGCAGGCGTGGAGGTGCCGTGCGCGTTCACGTATCCGACTTCCTCCGGCTCGAGGTCGGCGTCTGCGAGCGCCATCCGCACGGCCCGCGCGGCGTTCGTGCCGACGGGATCGGGGTCGGAGACGTGGTTGGCGTCGGACGAGACCCCGTAGCCGCACAGCTCGGCGTAGATCCGGGCGTTGCGCGCCTGCGCATGCTCCAGCTCCTCGAGGACGAGGACGGCGGCGGCCTCGGCGATCACGAACCCGTCGCGCTCGCCGTCGAAGGGCCGCGAAGCCGCAGCCGGATCGTCGTTGCGCGTCGAGAGCGCTCGCATCGCGGCGAATCCCGCCACGGCGACCGGGGTCACGGGCGCCTCGGTCCCGCCGCACACCATCACCTCTGCGCGTCCGAGGCGGATCGAGTCGAGCGCGTCGCCGATCGCCATGTTCGACGCCGCGCACGCGGTGCTCTGGGTCAGCAGCGGTCCCCGGGTGCCGAGCTCGATCGAGACCCACCCGGCCGACAGGTTCGGCAGGGTCTGCACGATCGAGAACGGGCTCACCCGCTCGGGCCCACGACTCGCCAGCTGCAGCACCGCCTGCTCGAACGAGGCGACCCCGCCCAGCGCGCTGCCGATCGACGTGCCGGCGCGTTCACCGACGCCTGCGACGTCGAGCCCGGAATCCGACTCCGCCTGACGGGCGGCGGCGAGCACCAGGTGGGTGCAGCGGTCCATTCGCCGCGCCGCTTTCGCGTCGACGAACTCCGACACGTCGAGATCCTTCACCTCGCACGCGAAGCGAACGGGGTAGTCGGCGGCGTCGAACCTCGAGATCGGCGCCGCTCCGCTCCGGCAATCGAGCAGTGCCGACCACGCGTCCGGGACCGTGTTGCCGATCGGGCTCACGATCCCGAGCCCGGTCACCACGACCCGCCGCCGCGAACGCTCCACGCTCCCAGGGTATGTCACCCGTGCCGACCGGCTCAGAGAAGCGTCGCCGTGTAGTCCGGCACGTAGCGGAAGAGGTCCCGCGGCGGCCGCTCGTACTCACTCTCCGGCGGCCGCGGCGGCAGCTCGATCGGCGTCTCGAGCACGTCCTCGTACGGCACGAGGGAGAGCAGGTGGGCCATGCAGTTGAGCCGCGCCCGGCGCTTGTCGTCGCCTTCGACGACGTACCAAGGCGCCTCCGCGGTGTCGGTGTGGACGAACATCTCGTCCTTCGCCCGCGAGTACTCGACCCAGCGCGCGCGCGACTCGAGATCGAGCGGCGACAGCTTCCAGCGGCGCAGCGGATCCTCCAGCCGCGAGCGGAACCGGCGCTCCTGTTCGTCGTCGCTGACCGAGAACCAGTACTTGATCAGGAGGATGCCGTCCTCGACGAGCAGACGCTCGAAGATCGGGCACTGCTGGAGGAAGCGGCGGTACTCGGCGGGCGTGCAGAAGCCCATTACGTGCTCGACGCCGGCGCGGTTGTACCAGCTCCGGTCGAAGATGACGATCTCCCCCGCGCTCGGCAGGTGGGCGATGTACCGCTGGAAGTACCACTGGCCCTGCTCGCGCTCGGTCGGCGCCGGCAGCGCCACGATCCGCGCGACGCGCGGGTTCAGGTACTCCGTCACCCGCTTGATCGCACCGCCCTTGCCCGCAGCGTCACGGCCCTCGAACAGGACGACGAGCCGCACGCCAGAGGTCCGCACCCACTCCTTCAGCTTCACGAGCTCCGCCTGCAGACGCAGCAGCTCCTGCTCGTAGAGCTTGCGCGGCACCTTTGTTGCATTGTCGTGTGGCATCGACTCGCTCTCCGCTCGACAGTATGCGCGAGCTGCACCGGCGGGACTGGCTCAGTCCGACGCCCGCAAGTATGCGAGCACGGCGAGGACGCGGCGGTGTGAACTGGGACCTGCCTCGAGACCGAGCTTCAGGAAGACCTGCTTCACGTGCGCCTCGACCGTCCGCTCGGTGACGAAGATCCTTGCCGCGATCCCTTTGTTCGAGAGACCCTCGGCCACCAGACCGAGCACCTCGCGTTCGCGCTCGGTCAATTCCTCGAGCGGATCACTGCGCCGCTTCCGGCCGAGCAGGCGCGAGACGATCGTCGGGTCGATGACGGTCTCGTCCTCGGAGATTCGCCGCAGCGCATCGATCAGGACCGCCGCGTCGAAGATCCGCTCCTTGAGGAGGTACCCGACCCGCTCCGGGTGGTCCTCGAGCAGCCTCAGCGCGTAGCTCGGTTCGACGTACTGCGAGAGCAGAAGCACACCGACGGACGGGTGCTCCAGCCGGATCCGCTGCGCCGCCACGAGACCTTCGTCGGTGTGACTCGGCGGCATTCGAATGTCGACGACCGCGGTATCGGGCTGCGAGAGCTGGACGTGGCGGAGGAGGTCGTCCGCATTGTCACACTGCGCGACTACGTCGACGCCGTTCTCTCGCAGAAGGTGAGCGATGCCCTCGCGCGTCAGCAGCACGTCGTCGGCGACGACTACGCGCATGGGAGCTCCGCGTGCAACGAGCGCTCACCGACGTCGGTCCTTCCACCGAGCGCGCCGATTCGATCCTGCACATGCAGGAGCTCGGAGGAGCGTGGAGCGCCGTCGTCCTCGATCGTCAGCTCGAGCCTGTCGTCGACCCACGCAACATTCACTGTGAGCGTCGTCGCGCTCCGAGCTGCGGCGTCGTCGATCACCTCGCGCACAGCCGCATAGGCCGCCGCTTCCGCAAGCGTGCTGCACCGCTGATCCGGGACCGCCCCAAGCTGTGCAGGAATCGGCGCGTCGTCGACGAGCGTCGCCAGCGCGGGGCCTAGCCCCGCCTCGGTGAGGATCGCCGGGTAGATGCCATGAGCCAGCTGGCGAAGCTCCTCCAGCGCCCTCTGCGCCTGTTCGACCGCCGACTCGAGCTGCACCGCGACGTCATCGGCGCCCTCGCCGATCGCGGCAGAGCGTGCAAGCCGAAGCTCGTATGAGAGCGCGAGCAGCCGCTGCTGCGCGCCGTCGTGCAGATCACGCTCGAGGCGCCGGCGCTCGGCGTCGCCGTGCTCTGTGATCCGCATCCTTGACCGTCGCAGGTTCTCGAGTTGAGCCCGCACCTCAGCCTGTAGCCGCTCGTTGTCGAAGGCGAGCAGCGCGGCCGACCCGAGCTCGCGCTCGAAAGCGTCGCCCGCGAGTGCGGCGTCGTGGACGACCACTGCGACCGGGCTACCGTGGCGCACGATCGGAGTCACCGCACGACCGCTCTCCGGCACGGGCTCCTCCACCGTGCGTCCGTCACCGTCGACGTAGCCATGCGCGGTCGGAAGCCAGTACGCCACCTCGAGTGCCGGATCGGCGAATGCTTCGGCCAACGCGTCCCGTAGCCCGCCCGGCGGCGGGCTCTCCGAGAGCGCCCGCGTGACCCGCAGCACCGAGCTGCGTGCCTGCCACGTCCACGCAACGCTCCACACGAGCGACACTGCGAGCGCGGCGACCGCAAGCGAACGGGCGTAATAGAGCGTCGAGAACTCGGCAAGTCGCGGATCCTCGAGCGGGGTGCGCAGTAGTGCTGCCGCGTATGCGGCCTCGGCCGCGCCCGCAAGTGCGCCCGCAGCGAGAACAGGCCCCAGCGACTGCAGCGCCGCGGGGCTGGCCGTTGCGACGAACCAGATGCATCCAGCGACCAGCGCGATCCCGACCCCGACGGTTCCCGCGAGCCAGACGCGGTCGAGGTCGCGCGCGAGAGCCGGCGCGGCGCGAACGAGGACGACGTTGTCGAGGCAGTTGCGCCAGCAGTACGGATCGAGCAAGGGGTCGCGGACGAGCGAGCGGCTGACCGCTGCGACCACGATGACGAGCGAGCCGATGGTCAGACCGCCGATCACAATCCGCGAGCGGATCTGCCCTCGCGAGGCGACGAGCACGAGCCCAGCAAGCACAGTGGGAAACAGCGGCACCGCCGCCGAGCCGAGACTGTGCAGAACCGTTCCGCCTGTCCCCCAGCCTTCGACGTCCGGCGCAAACCACGCGGCGCCTGCGAAGAGCGCCAGCGTCCCCAACCGGGCCGTGGCGGGGCTCCAGAGGGCGACCGCCGCAACGACGAAGAGGCCGAGTCCCGCCGCCAGGTCGACCGCGGCGGCCGTCCCCGAGAGACCGACGTAACTCGTCAGTTCGCCGTCACTGGGCCGAACGGCGCGATCCGCGCCGACCACGATCAGCGCGGCGACGGCGGAGAGAAACGCCAGGAACGGCGCCGCCCACTGCACCCGCCGTGGCCAGGGAGCGAGAGTCGCCGCTGCCACCCGTCGATTCTGCCACCGCGTCGGGCCGGGCGGAACTGTTGCCAGCAACACGACGGACGCTCAGAATCCTCGTGCCGGCACCGATGTGAGTGGGCCGGGCCGGCTCATAACATCGTCTCCTTCGAGACGAGAGGAGTGGACGGAGGATGGCGCACAGAGTCCGCGTCGCCGGTTCAGCGCTCGTGGCCGCGCTGTTGGCGGCGGTCGCCGCCGGGTGCACCATCGGGCACTCCGGCGCGTCGAACAAGGCGGGCGGCTCCACCACTCCCGTTGTTCTCCACCTCGCCGATAGCGACAGCTCCGACCAGCCGGACACGCCGGCCGTCGAGCACTTTGCCGCGGTGGTCTCGAGGCTCTCGGGCGGTTCGATGCGCGTCAGCATCACCTTCGAGGCAGCGGGCGACACGAGACCGACGGTCGAGGAAAAGACGATCCGAATGGTCCAGCGCGGACGGTTCGATCTCGGTTACATCGGGGCGCGTGCGTGGGACGAGCTCGGCGTCACGAGCTTCCAGGCTCTGCAGGCGCCGTTCCTCGTCACCAGCAAGGCGCTCCTCGACCGGGTCGTCCAGAGCCCCGTCGCAGCTCAAATGCTCGGCTCCCTGCAGAGCAAGAACGTCGTCGGGCTGGCGCTCGTCCCCGGTTTCCTGCGGCATCCGATCGGCTTCCACCACCCATTCGTGTCGCCCGCCGACTTCCGCAACGCGCGGATCCGCATCCTGCCGTCGCAAGCAACCGCGTCGCTCATGCGCGCGCTCGGCGCAACTCCCGTCGAGATCAGCAACTCACAGATCGGCTTCCAGGTTGCGAAGGGACACGTCGACGGTGAGGAGCTTGCGATGATCAACAACCCCGGCGGCAGCGTGATCACCGGCAACGTCACGTTCTTCGGAAAGGCCCTCACGCTGTTCGCGGACGACGACGCCTACCTGCGACTGACCGACCGGCAACGGCAGATTCTGCTCGCTGCTGCGGCGTCGACAGTCCGCTACGCGGTCGGTCACAACCCGACCGACCACGAGGTCGCCCAGACCATTTGCTTCGACGATCGGCGCGTCGTGCTCGCGAGCGCGGAAAGCCTCGCTGCACTGGAGCGAGCCGCGGGACCGGTCTACGCGCAACTCGAGGCCGACCCGACGACGAAGAGATACATCGAGCAGATCAGGGCATGGAAGACGACGACAGCCCAGGACCCGCCCGTCGTCGTCCGACGCGCGTGCAAGCGCCCTACGTCTCCCGCGACCGTCACCGGGAGGTCGGCTCGCCCCTCCGTCCTGAACGGAACGTACCGCTGGGAGCTGACGGCAGCCGATGCGCGGGCGAACGGCCAGAACCCCGAACCCAGCGGCACTCCGATGATCGGCACCGCGGTCCTTCGGAACGGCACCTGGCAGTTCAGCGGCTCCAGCAACGACCGTGGGACCTACGCGATCCGGGGCGACCGCATCCGCTTCGACTGGCCGAACACGGGCAGCGTCCTCGTCTTCACGTACACACGCGACGGCAACGGCACGCTGCACTTGAAGCCGGTGTTGCCGATGGATCCCGGTGATCAGTTCGTGTGGTCCTACAAAGCTTGGCGCCGGATCGGGCCGGCGACGCAGCTCCGTCAGTGACGCGGGATCGTCGCAGCGACCCGCGTGCCGCGCCCCAAGGGGCTCTCGAGCTCGAGCACGCCGCCGACCGCCTCGACGCGGTCGCCGAGGCCCGACAATCCTGACCCCGAGACCGGGCTCGCACCGCCCACACCGTCGTCGGTGATCTCGACGCGGGCCGCATCGTCCGTCACTGAGACGAGCACAGCGGCACTCGAGGCGTTCGAGTACTTCGTGACGTTGGCAAGCGCTTCAGAGCAGACGAAGAACACCGTCGCTTCGACGTCGGCCGGCAGCCGTTCCTCCGGCACCGAGAGCTCGACCGGAATCGGGCTCCGCTCGACGAGGGATGCAAGCGCGGCGGCGAGACCATGCTCGGTCAGTTCACGTGGATGAAGGCCCGCAGCGAGCTCGTTCAGATCGACGACCGTCCCTGCGAGCTGTGCCTCCGCCCGGTCGACCTGCGCGCGGACTGCGCCTCCGGCATCCACACGGATCCGTGCGAGCCTTTCGCCGAGCTGCTCCAGCCGCCGTGTTGCGCCGTCGTGCAACCGTCCCTCCAGGCGACGTCGCTCATCGTCTCCCGCGTCGAGCAAGCGACGACGTGAGGCCTCGAGCTCGGACACCTGCGCCCTGACCTCAGCCTGCAACTGTGCGTTCGCCGCAGCGAGCCGCGCGGCTGCAGCAGTCGCCTCGATCAGAACCGGATCGTCCAGCACCCCGGGATCGTGGATGATCACCGCGACCTCGTGCTCCTCGCGTTCGAGCCGTGTGACACGCCGCCGATCGCCAGGCGGAGGAAACTCGATCCGACGCCCTGAGGCATCGACGTAGCCGTCACGCCCCTCGATGCGATAGCCCACCTCGAGCGTCGGATCACCAAGTGCTCGCGCGAGCGCGTCACGAAGCGTCGGAGCGTGCGCCTGCCCCAACTCGACGACGAGGTCGGTGACGCCCGGCTGCTCCCAGGGCGCCTGGAGCAGAAGGACGACCAGGTAGGGCGCGAAGATCCAGAGCGCGAGCTGGTAGGTGAGCAGTGTCGCGCTGCGCCCCGCGCTCGTGCTCACCGAAAGGTCCAGGACGACGAGAAGCACCAGCAACACGGCGAATACAGTCGTCACCTGCAACGCGTAGAGCCGTTCGCGCCGACGTCGCCCGAACGCTGTCAGGTAGCTCGCGGCAGCGGCAGAGACAAGCACCGCCGCCAGGAGCGCGGTGCCGGCATCCGTCCATCTGAATGCCGTGGCCACGGCAGCTACGTAGGCGAAGCCGACGACCGCACGTTCCATGCGCCCCTCGGCGCGACCGGTCGGAAACGTGAACACTGTCTGCGCCAGGAAACCGCGGTGGAGGAGGAGTGCGCCGGTCGTGAAGCTCCCCGCGAACCAGGCGAAGCCGGAGAGCGCGAGCCACACACCGGATCGGCTCGCGGGACGACGCTCCATTGCGATGACGCCGCACCCGATCAGGATCCAGCCGGTCAGCAGATCGGGCAGCCAGTGCCTGATGTCTCCGAAGTCGTATGTCTGCCGCTCGGCGGCCAGACCGACGGCGACCGCGACGAGCCCGAGCGCAACGCGGTCAGGCGAGAAGCGCCGCGAGTGAGGCACCGGACAACTCCCGTTTGGCGAGAAAGCCGAGAGCCGGCGACAGCTGGAGCCGCGAGCCGTAGGCCGCAGCCTCGCGGCTCGAGATCAAAACCACGTGCGGCGGGTCGATCGTCGTGGCGAGACGCTCCGCGACCGTGAATCCGTCCAGATCCGTGAGTTGGATATCGAGGAGCACGAGGTCGGGCCGCAACCGCTCGACCGCGTCTGCGACGTCGACACCGTTCGCAACGTCGCCGACCACGTCGAACCCCTCTGCCTGCAGGAGGGCGCTCGCAGACGCGCGAAAGTCGGCGTGGTCGTCGACGATCAGCACCGTGGTGCGCATGCAGTGATCGTCTCAGAGCGACTCGCATCGCGCATTGTGGGTGGCCCCAGGCCTGGGCGCGGAAGAACCCGTGGTGGCACTCCCCGAAGACTGTTGCTCGCCACGATTTCACGCGCAGAGCCGCCTCGTAACGTCGGTGCATCTTCGAACGGGAGGAGGATCCCGATGAGCAAGCTCTTCGTCATCGCAGTCGTCGCTCTGCTGGCGACCGTGACGGCCGTCACCGCGCTCGCGACGCCGCGCGGCATCAACGGCGAGATCACGTTCGCCCGCTTCAACCCAGCATTGGGGGACACGCAGGTCTACGCCGTCAACCCGGATGGAAGCCATGAGCGTCTCCTCCAGGGGCCGACCGAGACAGGCGAGATACCCCGGTGGTTCGCGGATGGATCGGCCATCGCGATAGGCTCGCCCGGCCGGCCGTTCGGCGGGGCGCGGTTCATCAACCCGGACGACGGCACGTTCCGCGACGTCGGCGGTCTCGACCCAACGCTGTTCAACCCCTGCGGGATCCCCTCGCCAAACGGGTCGCAGCTCTTGTGCGAGACGTTCGGCGTCACCGACAGCAGCGTCAACGGCATCCATACGATGCGCTCATCGGACGGCGGCGGCCTGCTTCAGGTGACGTCGATCCCCGGCGGCGACGACGTCCCGGCCGACTGGTCGCCCGACGGAAGGCGAATCCTGTTCCAACGCTTCGACGCGAACTTCGACTACCAGGGCCTGTTCGTCGTCAACGCCAACGGCACCGGGCTCAAGCGGATTCTCGGCCCGGACGTGCAGGTCAATTGCTGCCCGGGCGGTGCGTGGTCGCCGGTGGGGAACGACATCGTCCTCTCCCGGCACGCTACGCCCGACGCCCGGAGCTCACTCTGGATCGTCCACAGCGACGGCAGCGGCCTGCATCGGATCGACGTCCGGCCCGCCAATGCATGCGGTGGCGCGTCGTCCGATCCGTCGTCCGCCGGATGCTTCCAGCCGAGCTGGTCGCCCGACGGCACGAAGATCGTGTTCGCAAGGGGAACGAACGGTGACGTCGACGCAAACATCTACACGGTCAAAGTCGACGGCACCGGGCTCACGCAGGTAACTCACGCCGGCGGCTCCCAGTCACCCGACTGGGGCAGGCACCCGCTCGCGCACTGACAGCGCCTTCCTCGGGAGCTGCACGCACCGTGACAGTGCCGCAGCTCCCGAGGCGGTGGCCCCAGGCCATACTTGCCCCATGAGCTGTACGCACCTCGGCGAGATCCGGCTGACGGCGCTGCCCGCTGAGATCGCGGGGTGCGAGGAGTGCCTGAAGACGGGCGGCTGGTGGGTGCACCTGCGGATGTGCGAGGTGTGCGGGCACATCGGCTGCTGCGACCAGTCGCCCTCGAAGCATGCGACCGCGCATTTCCACGAGACCTCGCATCCGATCATGCGCTCGGCCGAGCCCGGCGAGGACTGGTCGTGGTGCTACGTCGACGAGATCGCGTTCGAGCTCGGCTGACGCTAGTCGAGCTGGTCGGTCAGCACGAGCCGGTCGCGGTTCACGACCTCCACGTCCTTGGCGCGATCGGCGACGGCCGTGGCATCGAGCGCGGCGATCCCACGGGCAACCGGTCGTGACTCGCTGTCGCAGATGAGCAGCCCGTCCCCGGCCTTGAACTCGTCGCTCCAGTCGAGCACGCCGACGGCGAGCAGGCTCGCTCCTCCGTGCTGCAGGGCATGCACTGCGCCGTCGTCGATCCTGACGTGGCTGCTGATCTGCTTGCCGTAGCGGAGCCACAGCTTGAACGCGGGCTCGCTCTCCGGATGCGGGGCGAAGCGGGTGCCCGCCTCGTCGCCCGCGAGCAGTGCGGCGAGGCTCGACGGGGCGGTCACGAACGTCTCGACGCCGCCGGCGGCCGCCAGGCGCGCCGCCGCGACCTTGCTGCCGATGCCCCCGCGGCCGAGCTTCGATCCCGGCCCGAATGCCGCACGGTCGACGTCGGCTCCGTCGTTGATCACCTCGGCGCTCCCGTCGCCGGGCGACGAGGCGAGCACGCCCTCGACGTTCGTGAGCAGCGCCAGCCGCCTGGCGCGCACGAGCACCGCGACCTGTGCGGCGAGCACGTCGTTGTCGCCGAAGCTGATCTCGTCGGTGGCGGTGGCGTCGTTCTCGTTCAGGACCGGCACAGCGCCCGCCTGGAACAGGGCCTTGAGGGCGTCGCGAATGTTCAGGTAGGAGCGGCGCTCGGTCAGGTCGACCGCCGTTAGGAGCACCTGCGCCACGTCGAGCGAATGCGGCGCGAACGCCTGCTGCCACAACTGCTGGAGCTCCGCCTGGCCGAGAGCCGAGGCGGCCTGCAGGTGAGCGAGCGTCGGCCGCCTGCGCGCGTCGAGGCCCGCACGCACCCGTCCGAGCGCGATCGCTCCCGACGAGACCACCGCGACCCGTCCCCCGCCGCGAACGTAGCCGGCGATGTCGGCGGCGACCTTCCCGAGCAGCTCACGCCTGGGCGCTCCGTCCTCGCCGACGATCAGAGAGCTGCCGAGCTTGACGACGAACGGCTGCGACGCCATCGAATCAGCGGTGCTGGGTGCCGTCGCCGACGACCTGCAGCTGCTTGAGCCAGAGGTCACGGTAGGTGACCGGACCGCGCGGGCCGGGCGCCCAGCCGACGTTGATGCCCGTCTCGGGGATGCCCAACAGTGCGAAGCCGTCCGTGAACCTGGTCGGCGCATGCCAGAACGCCGCCGTGCCGCGGTAGTGGCGGAAGAACGCGTCGACGGCGTTCGCATCCTCGGCGACGATCCCCGCCGCGAGCGCCGACGTCTCGCGGTTCGCGATCCTGCACGCCTCCTCCAACGAGGCGACGACGTCGACGGTGATCGACCCGACCCGCTCGGGATCGTTCGCCCACTCGTGGCCCAGGGGCTCGGTGAGCTCGCCGAGTGGGGCGAAGTCGCCTGCCCGCGCCGTCCCGTACACGCGTAGGTCGAGCGCTCCGACGAGCTCCGCCAGCTCGGGCAGCCAGTCGGCGACTGCCTCGTGCACGAGCAGCAGGTTCAGTCGGTTGCAGACCCCGAGCCGATCGAGGCCGGCGCGAATCAGCGCCTTTGTCTTTTCGAGCTCCGCCGAGGCATCGACGTAGAGCACTCCCCCGCCTTCCGCGTGTGCGAGCACAGCGACGCCGTGCGTCGCCGCATGGCGGGCGAGCTCGGCCGTCGTCGGGCCGCTGCCGCGGAGGATCACGAGCGGGACGACGTCGGGCAGCGATGCCAGTGCGACGGCGCCTTCGCGTGACTCCGCGCGAACGAGGCCGACGGCCTCGCCCGGAACGCCGGCAGCCTCCAGCGCCGGGCGGAGAACGTCGTCGACCAGCATCGTCACGGTCCCGAGCGCCGCCGACCCGGTCCGCAGCACGCAGCCGTTGAGGCTCTTCAGAAGCTGAGAGGCGATGTCCAGCGCGACGCCGGGCCGCGCTTCGAAGTTCGCGCCCACGACGCCGATCGGGATCCGCCGCGCCGAGATCCGGAGACCGTTCTCGAGCTTCCACTCCTCGATCAGCCGCTCGACCGGCGGCAGGTCTGCGACCACCCGCAGCTGACGCCCGAGCTCCTCCACCCGCTCCGCGGTCAGGCGCAGGCGGTCGAGCGTTCCCTCGTCGAGCCGCCCTTCCGCCGCCGCGCAGTCCAGCGCATTCGCCTCGAGAACCGGCGCTCGGTGCTCTGCGAGCAGCTCTGCGGCGCCGTGCAACGCCGCCGCCACGGCGTCGTCCGAGAGCAGAACACAGGCATCTCTCGCCGCTTCCGCTTCGTTTCTGACGAGGTCGAGCATCGACCCAGGTTAACGCTCGGCTTCGAGTTCGGACGTTGTATGGTGGCGCGCATGAGCCGCTTCCACGACGCCGTGAACGACCAGATCGCGAGCGAGTTCGCCGCTTCGCAGCAGTACATCGCGATCGCAGTGCACTACGACGTCCAGACGCTGCCGCAGCTCGCCGCGCTCTTCTACCGGCAGGCGGTCGAAGAGCGAAACCACGCGATGATGATGCTGCAGTTCCTGCTCGACGCCGACGCGACAGTCGTGACCCCGGCCGTGCAGGCTCCGCGCACGAACTTCGACGACGATCGCGAGCCGGTTGCGCTCGCGCTCACCCAGGAGAAGACGGTCACCGACCAGATCATCCGCCTGGTGCAGATCGCGCGCGAGGACGGCGACCATGTCGGCGAGCACTTCCTCGGCTGGTTCCTCGACGAGCAGCGCGAGGAGGTGGCGAGCATGAACTCACTGCTCGCCGTGATCGACCGGGCCGGGACGAACAACATGCTCCTCGTCGAGGACTACCTGTCCCGCAGCGGCGGAGTGACCGCCGCACCGCCCTCGGGCCAAGCGCCGCCCGCCGCCGGCGGAGCTCTCTAGCCGGCGGCCGCACCGGCCCTTGGCGGCCGTGCCCCAGAGGCACATAATCGCCAGATGTCCGCTCGATCGGAGCCCTCGGCGGTCGGTCTCGAGGTGTCGCTGCTGGGGCCGGTCGAGGCGCGTCGCGACGGCCAGCCGCTGCCGCTCGGAGGCGCCCGCCAGCGCGCGCTCCTCGCCATCTTCGCCCTCCACGCCGGCGAGGTCGTCTCCAGCGACCGGCTGATCGACGAGCTCTTCGGCGAGAGTGCCTCGGCCGGCGCGGCGAACGCGCTCCAGCAGAACGTCTCGCGGCTGCGGCGAACGCTCGGCTCGAACGGGAGCCCCGACCAGGCGACGCTCGCCACCCACCCGCCGGGCTACGTGCTCCGCATCGACCCGACCTGCGTCGACGTACATCGCTTCGAGGAGTCCGTGCGGGCGGCGCACCAGTTGCTCGAGAGCGGTGACAACGCGAGCGCAGCCGAGCACCTGCGGGCCGCGCTCGCGCTCTGGCGCGGGGCTCCTCTCTCCGATCTGGGAGAGCTCGGCTTCGCCGAAGCCGAGGTGCGACGGCTCGAGGAGCTGCGGCTGAACGCAGACATGGACCGGATCGACGCCGAGCTCGCGCTCGGACGCGCCACCGACCTCGTCGCGGAGATCGAGGCGCTCGTCGCCGCGAGCCCCTACCAGGAGCGGCTCCGTGGACAGCTGATGCTCTCGCTCTACCGATCGGGCCGTCAGGCCGACGCTCTCGACGCCTACCGCGCCGCCCGCGATCTGCTGCGCGACGAGCTGGGGCTCGAGCCGAGCCGCGCGCTCCAGCAGCTCGAGCACGCGATTCTCGTCCAGGACCCGTCGCTCGACGTCGCTCCGCCCAGCGCGGAGGTCCGCGACGACGCCGTCGTCGTCTGCCCGTTCAAGGGCCTCGCCTCGTTCGACGTCGGGGACGCCCGGTTCTTCTGCGGCCGCGAGCGGGTCGTCGACGAGCTGGTCGCGCGGCTCGCGGAGGGCACGCTCGTCGGCGTGATCGGCCCGTCAGGGATCGGCAAGTCGTCGGTGCTCCGGGCGGGCCTGCTACGCGCGCTCGCCTCGGGGGCCCTGCCGGGCAGCGAGGGCTGGCCGTCGGTCGTGATCAGGCCGGGCGCCCAGCCGGGCAACGAGCTCGCGCGCGCAGCCGCGGCGACACGGACGAGCCGGCGCTCCGTCATCGCCGTCGACCAGTTCGAGGAGCTCTTCACGGTCTGCGCCGACGAGGACGAGCGCGCCGCGTTCATCGACGCACTGGTCGCGGCTGCGCAGGACCCAGATCGCCGCACCATCGTCGCGCTCGCACTGCGGGCCGACTTCTACGGCCGCTGTGCTAGCTACCCCGAGCTGGCCCGCCTCCTCTCGGCCAGCCACGTGCTTGTCGGGCCGATGCAGCCGGACGAGCTCGCGCGCGCGGTCTCGATCCCTGCGGAGCGCGCCGACCTCCAAATCGAGGACGCGCTCGTCGCCGCACTCGTCGCCGACGTCGCAGGGGAGCCGGGCGGACTGCCGCTCCTCTCGACGGCGCTGCTCGAGCTCTGGCAGAGGCGCGACGGCTCGGCGCTCCGCCTCGCGGACTACCGCGCCGCCGGCGGCGTCCACGGCGCGGTCGGACGGCTCGCCGAGACCACGTATGCCGGCCTCGGTGACGACGGGAAGCCGATCGCACGAGCGCTGATGCTGAAGCTCGCCGCCGGCGAGGCCGACAACGCGGTCCGGCGCCGAGTGCCCGCGGCGGAGCTGACCCAGGGACGCGAGGACACGGCCTCGGTGCTCGCCGCGCTCGTCGACGCGCGCCTCCTGACCGCCGACGACGGCTCCGTCGAGGTTGCGCACGAGGCGCTCCTCCGCGAATGGCCGCGCATGCGCGAGTGGCTCGAGGAGGAGAGTGAGTCGCGCCGACTCGAGACCCACGTGCGCGCCGCCGCTCGCGAGTGGGACACCGGCGGCCGTGACCCAGGCGATCTCTACCGGGGCGCGCGGCTCTCGGCCGTGCTCGACTGGCAGGCGACGCACGCAGGCGAGCTCGACTCGCTCGAATCGGAGTTCGTCGACGCCGGCCGAAACCAGAGCGAGCGCGAGCTCGAGGCACAGCGACAGCGCAACCGGCGGCTGCGCGTCCTCGCCGCCGGGATCTTCGCACTGCTCGTGCTCGCGCTCGTCGCGGGGGGCGCGGCGCTCCTCCAGCGCGGCACCGCGCGGCGCGCGGCGCGGGACGCGCAGGCGCGGCAGCTCGGCGCCGAGGCGCTGACCGAGCCGCGGATCGACCGCGCGCTGCTGCTCGCGCGCGAAGCTGTGAACCTGAGCCCGTCGACGCAGACGGAGGGGACGCTGATGGCGACGCTGCTGCGAACCCCGGCTGCGATCGCGACCTTCAACTCACCGATCACCTCGCGGCCACAGGGACTGAGCGTCACTCGCGACGGCCGCACGCTCGCCGTCCCGGATAACAACGCCGTCGTGCGCTTCTACGACCTGCCCACCCGGTCCCTGAGCGCAGCGGTCTTCGGCCTCGGCCACGGCACGCCGCCGCTCTTCACCTCCGACGGGTCGCGGTTCGTCGCCTTCGCCGGTGTGCACCACGCCGAGCTCGAGCTCGGCGATGCACACACGTACAAGTCGCTCGCCGTCCTCACGCTCGACCCGCAGTTCTTCACGAAGCCGATTTGCGGAAACGGAGCGCCCGCGATCGGCCCCGCTCGGGTGCTTTCGCTCGTCTACTGCACATCGCGTCCAGACGGGTCGGACGGCGAGGCGTACATCGACCGGTGGAACCTCGTGACCCACAGGCGAACGATCAGCGCTCGCGATCTGCACACCGTCGGCGCGAACGTGCTACAGGCCGTCCCGGGAGGCCGTCTGATCCTCGTCAGCGACACCGACGTGCTGACGCTGGACGCGCGGACACTCCGCGAACGGCGGGTTCCGCTGCACCTCCCGTCGTCGGTCAACTCGTACCACGCCGAGACGGTCAGCCCCGACGGGAGCCGGCTCGCCGCCGGAGGGTTCGACGGGAGCCTGCGGTTCGTCGACCTGCACACGGGTCGAACGAGGCTCGCACAGGCGACGCTGGCGGCCGGAATCAGCTCGATCGCGTTCTCTCCCGACAGCCGGACCGTTGCGACGGGCAGTGAGGACGGCGAGGTGGTCGTGTGGGACGCTCGCTCGGGCGCGATCGTCGATCGACTCACCGGCCACGCCACTCGCGTGCTCGGCCTCGCCTACAGCCCGGACTCGAAGACGCTGTACTCATGCAGCCTCGACGGCGCGGTCTTCGCCTGGGATCTCGGCACCACCCACCGGTTCGGCCGCCCGTTCGGAACCTCGGCGGGGCCACGGTTCGCCATCGGGCCCGACGAGCGGGAGGTCGCGCCGCCGCTCGCCGTCTCACCCGACGGCCGGCGCTTTGCCTACCGCGTCGGCCGCTCGCGGATCGTCATCCGCGACACCACGACGACCGAAGAGAGGACGACGTTCGACGTGCAGACCGGCGGCGATCTCGGTGCCGTCGCGTGGTCGAAGACCAATCTCCTGGCCGTCGCCGGCGACGAGGGGCACGTCCAGCTCTGGGACGTCTCCGGGCACCCCCGGCTCGTGCGGGTGCTCCACGGGATGGGGCCCGTCACCAAGCACCCCGAGGTCGTCACGACGCTGGCGTTCTCTCCCGACGGCTCGTTGCTCGCCGCCGGAGACGTCAATCACACGGCGTTCGTCGTCCCGTGGCGCTATGGGACTGCCGCCGTCTGGGACGTCTCCACGGGCCGCCCGCTCTGGAAGGTGAGGAGCAAACGCGGCTGGGTGACCACGGTGGCGTTCTCGGCAGACGGCAAGACAGTCGCCGCAGCGGACGAGTCCGACATCGTCGCCCTCTACGGAGCCCGATCGGGCCGGAGGAGCCGCGTGATCACGGCCGAGGGCGCGAGCGGCGGAACGGCAACGGTGGCCTTCGCTCCCGACGGCACGGTTGCCACCGGAACCTGGACCGGGATCGTCCAGCTCTGGGACCCGCGAACGGGGCGTGAGGTCGGGAAGCCCACGCAGGCGGCTGCGGCGCCGGTCTCGAGCATCGACTTCAGCCCCTCGGGTGCGACCTTCGCGACCACCGGTGGCTCCGACGGGATCGCGAAGGTCTGGACGACGTCCACTCTCCAGCAGTTCGGCAGCAACCTCCCGGGCTCGAAGCCGTTCTGGGGCGCGGCGCGGTTCACCCCGGACGGCCGCAACCTCGTCGTGGTGTGGCAGGACGGGACCGGGACGGTGTGGCCGACCTCGACCGCGGCGCAGGCGGCCCGCGCCTGCGTGGTCGCCGGCCGCAACTTCACGAAATCGGAGTGGCACCAGTACGTCGGCGGGAGCTACCGCACGACCTGCCCCGGTCAGCCGGCCGTCAGCGGCACGTAAGAGCCCGGTCAGCGGCTCGAGGAAGCCTCTCTCGCACCAGGCCGCACCGAGCGGCCGTTGCGAAGGAGGCACCGAGATGTACGCACCGCACAAGCTGATCGCCCTGGCGAGCCTCGTCGTCACGCTCGGCGCCGCTGCCGGCGCCGCGAGCGCAGAGCCGAAGAACCAGTGGCCGTTCACCCGCTCGACGGACTCGCGGGCCCTCACGCAGGCACTGCGCAGTGGAGGGGCCGACGCCGCACCGAGGCCCGAGGCGAAGAACGAGCCGCCGTTCACGCGCCTGATCGCCCCGCGGATCCTCAGTCACGCAACGCGCGGTGCGGTCGTCGACGCCGCGCCCGTGCCCGAGGCGAAGAACGAGCCGCCGTTCACGAACCGGGTCGGCGCGAACGGGCTCTCGGTGGCGGCCGGCCATGCCGGGGCGACTCCCACGATCGGCGGCGGCGGGCCCGGCGGCGGAATCGACTGGACATTCGCGGCCTGGGGATCGCTCGTCGCGATCACACTCGTCGGCGGCGCCCTCGCGCTTCGCCGCGGCGCGCGGTTCACGACCGGGGATCACCCGGCCTGAACACCGCTCCACTCTGGGGGGTGGAGACGCGCACGTCGGAGAGGCGGCTCGATGCCGCCTCTCCGACAAGCTCTAGGCTTCGCTCATGCAGCGGTGGGAGTACAAGGTCGTCTCGCTTCGCAACGGTCACTACACCGAGGCGCTCAACGAGTACGGCCGGGACGGCTGGGAGCTCGTCGACGTCGCGTCGGTCGTGCAGGACGCTCCGAGCCGCGAGAAGAGCCGCTCCTTGCCGGTGCCGCGGGCGTTCGGGAAGCTCGAGGACGCGGCCGCGGCCTGGAACAAGCTCGAGGCACGCGACGAGCCGGCCGCGCCGGAGCCGGGCTCGACCACGACCACGCTCCTGTGGGTCCTGCGCCGGCCGCTCGACGACGACTGAACGGCTTGAGCGGCTGAGCGGCGCGAGACAGCTTCACCCAGCTTCGCCGACGTTCGGCCCGCAAACCTGCATATACCCCGTTCGGGGCTTCACTTCGAAGACGGTGACGCCGAGTTAGAGGCACATGACGGGCGCAACGAGCCCGTCCCGGGGGATGTCCCTTCTCGCGGGGGCTGCGGCACAGTCACTCGAGGACGAGCAAACGATCACGAGGACGGCCGACGAGCCGTCGAGCTTCCAGCGTTTCGACGAGGCGGTGCAGGGCGTGCCCGAGTCCTTGCAGGACACGCTCGTGTTCCGGGTCGCGACGCGCGCCGTGCAGCTCGGCTGCATCGTCTACGCGGCGTTCCTCCTCTACTGGGTCTGGCTTGCGAAGGACTTCACCGCAGCTCTCCTCCTGCACGACCCCGTCTTCTACACGTACTCGATCCTGGTCACCGCCTATGTCTGCGTGCGGTTCATGCTCGCGCCGCTCTACCGGCCGTCACCCGACATCGGCTACCGCCCGAAGGTGTCGATCGTCATCCCGGCGTTCAACGAGGAAGGCGCGATCGAGGCGACGATCGAGGCCATCCTCGCCAGCGAGTACCCGTCCGACTGCCTCGACGTCGTCGTCGTCGACGACGGCTCGACCGACGCCACGTGGGAGCGGATGCTCGCGGCGCGCGAGCGCAACCCGTCGGTCGTGTGCATCCGCTTCGCCTCCAACCGCGGCAAGCGCGCGGCGATGGCCGAGGGGATCCGCCGCTCCGAGGCCGAGATCTGTGCGTTCGTCGACTCCGACTCGGTGCTCGAGCCCGACGCGCTCGCCCGGCTCGTCGCCGACTTCGGCGACCCCCGCGTGGGCGCCGTCGTCGGGCATGCCGACGTCCTGAACAAGACGAACAACTGGCTGACGCGCATGCAGCAGGTGCGCTACTACGTCGCCTTCCGCGTGATCAAGGGCTGCGAGTCACTCTTCGGCGCCGTCACCTGCGCCTCGGGGTGCTTCTCCGCCTATCGCCGGGAGGCGCTGCTCGCCGTCCTCGACAAGTTCGAGAACCAGCGCTTCCTCGGCCGCGAGTCGACGTTCGGCGACGACCGTGCGCTCACGAACTTCGTGCTGCGCACATGGCGGGTCACGTACCAGTCGCAGGCGGTCTCGCACACGATCGTCCCCGAGCACGTCCGCCAGTTCGGCAAGCAGCAGCTGCGCTGGAAGAAGTCGTGGCTGCGCGAGTCGATCCACGTGTCGCGGTTCATCTGGCGCAAGCATCCGATCGCCGCCGCGATGACCTACATGGGCGTCCTCTTCCCCTGGGTGGCGCCGATCGTGATGGTCCACTCGCTCTACTTCCGTGCGCTCGGCAACGGCAGCCCGCTCTTCTACCTGATGGGCGCGTACGTCATGGCCGTCCTCTACTCGCTCTACTACGCCGTCGTTCGGCGCAGCCCGCTCTGGTGGCACGGCGTCACCTTCGTCGCGATCTACATGGCCTTCCTCGTCTGGCAGACCTACTACGCGCTGCTGACGATCCGGAACACCGCGTGGGGCACGCGCGCATCGACCCACGGCGGCGGCGGAGACGCCATCACCGTCGTCGGTCCGGCGCCGTTCCCGACGGAGCCGCGGACGTGAGCCACGCCCAGCGGCTCGTCCCGACCCGGCTGCGCGGGTCCTTCGAGCTCGTCCTCGGGCTGCTGATGATCCCGCTCTCGATCGTCCCGATCCTCTTCTACCTGACGAAGACCCCCGAGGGCTACCTGATGTACCTGCGCGGCAGGTACGCGCTGCTCGCGCCGGCGACGGCCGGCCTCGACCCCGCCAACCGGGCCTACGCGCAGACCGCCTTCAACCGCCTCCCCGTCGACGGCGTGCCGGTGCTCGTCTACCACGGCATCGGCCGGAGCTGGGACACCTCGCCCGAGGGCCGCTTCGTCGTCTCGCGCGCGCACTTCGCGCAGCAGATGCGGGCCTTGCAGGACGCCGGCTTCGAGGCGATCGACAGCGCCGACCTCGCCCGCTTCATCCGCACCGGCGACCGGTCGCTCCTCCCCCGCCGGCCCGTGCTCATCACCTTCGACGACGGCCGAACCGACGCGATGCTGCAGGCGACGCCGATCCTCAAGGCGACGCACCTGCGGGCAACGATGTTCGTGATCGGCAAGGACGCGGGCTCGGGGAGCATCTACTACACAAGCTGGGACCGGCTCGGGGGCTACGCGTCCGACGGCGTCTGGGAGCTAGAGAACCAGAGCTACGACCTGCACAAGATGGTCGACGACGTCAAGGGCGTGTTGCCGATCTCGCAACTCGTCCGGCTGCAGCCGGGTGAGACTCTCGCCGAGTACCGCGACCGGATCGGCGCCGACCTCGACCGCGATGGGCGCTCGATCGCCTCGCACGGCGCGGGCCATCCGATCGCGTTCTCCTACCCGTTCGGCGACTGGGGCCAGCATGCGCGCGCCGCCGGCGTCGCCGACGCATTGCAGCAGGTGCTGCGCAGCCGCGTGCGGATCGCCTTCGACCAGGATCACCAGTCCGGCTGGCGCTTCGCCATGCCGGGCGACGACCCGATGCACGTGCACCGGCTGCAGATGCGCGACTGGACCGCGACGGAGTTCCTGGCCCGGCTCCGCGCGGCCGCCAGGCTCAGCCAGACTGCGTACCGCGAACGCGGGCTCGACGTGCAGGTCGACCGCCGCACGCTCGTCTCGGCTGCGGTCGCCGCGCCGTGCGCTCCGGCCTCGGACGTGCCCGTCGCGAGCGCGCCGACGACGGCGAAGGTCGTCGCGCTCTCCTTCAACGGCGGCCTCTCCCCGTACACGCCGCAGGTGCTCGACGTGCTGAAGCGCGACCACTCACAAGGCACGTTCTTCGTCCTCGGGCGCACCGTCCCGTCACGCTCGCGGGTGCTCGCCCGCATGCTCGCCGAGGGTGACGAGATCGCGAACGGGACGTGGAGCGGCAGCCACGCGTCCGCCCTCTCGGAGAGCCAGCTGACGACGGAGCTGAAGCAGACGAACGCCGAGGTGCAGGCTGTCGTCCCGTTCCGGCCGTGCCTGACGCGGCCCCCGTACGACGAAGGCACGACGCGGATCGCACGCGTCGCGCGGAGCCTGGACATGACGACCGCGCTTTGGTCGGTCGACCCGCACGACCAGTCCCTGAGCGACCCCGCGCTGATCGCGCGCCGTGTGCTCAGCGCGGTCACCCCGGGAGCGATCGTCCTCCTCCACGATGGGGGCACGGGCCGCTGGGCGACCGTGCAGGCGCTGCCGCGGATCCTGGACGAGCTCCATCGCCGCGGCTACCGCGTCGTCACCGTCTCACGGCTGCTCACCGGCACCTGGCAGGCAGGCCCGAGGAGCCCCAGATGAAGCGCCTGGCCGTCATGTCGATCTCCCTGCTCGCGCTCCTTGCCGCAGCTGCAGCGCCGGTCCATGCGGCGGCCGGCGCGCAGGCCTGCGGCTCGGCGCCCCGGCTGGTGCGGTTCGTGGGGTCACCGCACCGGCCGAGCGGCGTTGTCCGCTGGCTCGCACCGAAGCATCTCCCGGCGGGCGCCGGTGGCTACCGCGTCTTCCGGAACGGACGGGTCGTCGGCCAGACCCACCTCGGCGTGCGCCGGATCCGCATCTCGTTCCGGCCCGGCCGGCTGCTGAAGGTGATCGTCCGCGTCGCGCTGCGCAGCGGCCGGCTCGCGCCATGTGATGCCCGCCTGACGCTGAAGCCGCCGTGGCACGCGCCCGCTGCGCCCGGCGACCTCGTCGCCGAGGCAGGCACCGACAGCATCGCGCTCTCCTGGCAGCCCGCGGCGCCCGGTGACGGGTCGCTCGAGGGCTACCGGCTCTACGTCGACGGCCGCGTGCTCAAGCAGGTGCGGACGACGTCGGCGACCGTGACGCTGCCACCGCTGCGCGCGCACACGATCGCGGTTGCCGCGGTCGACACGCAGGGCGCTGTCTCACCGCTCTCGAACGCCGTCTCGGTCACACCCGGGCATACGGCGCCGACCACCCCCGACTCGCTCGACGCGCAGAGCGTCGGTCCGAGCAGCATTCGCGTGGCCTGGGCCGCGTCGACGGCATACGGTGGGGCGCGCGTCTCCTATCGCGTCTATCGCGGCGGCAAGATGGTCGCCCAGACGACGGGCACGTCCTATGTCGTCGGCAACCTCGCGCCCGCGACCGGCTACTCGTTCACGGTCACCGCCGTCGACTCGCTCGGCTACTCGAGCTCGTCGAGCGCCACCGCACAGGCATACACCGCCGCACCGACGCAGACGACCGGCGCCGTGCACGCGTTCCTGCTCGCCTCCACCGGCGCGAGCTTCAGCGACCTCCAGGCGCACTATCAGGAGGTCAGCACGGTCTACCCGACCTACTTCGACTGTCTCGGGAACGGCAACTTCGTCGGTCACGACGACCCGCTGGTCACCGCGTGGTCGAGGCTCCGCGGCGTTCGGGTCGAGGCTCGCTTCAACTGCCAGTCGACGACGACGCTGCACACGCTCCTCGCCAATCCGAGCGCCCGCGCCGCGCTGATCGCGCAGATGATCTCGCAGGCGAACACGTCGGGCTGGGACGGGATCAACGTCGACTTCGAGGCCGGCGCCGCCGCCGACCGCGATCTCTTCAGCCAGTTCGTCACCGAGGCGACCGCGGCCCTGCACGGCGCCGGCAAGACGATCTCCGTCGACGTCTCCGCGAAGGTGAAGGACGTGAAGAACCATCCGCGCTCGACGTTCTACGACTACGACGCGCTCGCCGCCCAGGCCGACTCGATCTTCGTCATGTGCTGGGGCATCCACTGGCGCACGTCGAGCCCGGGCGCGATCGACGACTGGACGTGGGCCTCGCAGGTGGCCGCTTACCTCGCGGCCCGGCCGAATCGCGCGAAGTACGTGCTCGGCTTCGGCATGTACGGGTTCGACTGGCCGGCGGGCGGGGGCACCGCGCATCCGGCGACACCGCTCGAGTACGGCGACGTCCAGACGCTGCTCACCCAGTCCGGGCAGCAGGTGGTCTACGACGGGACACAGCGGGCGCCGCATTTCTCGTACACGGACGGCAGCGGCGTCCCACACGACGTGTGGTTCACGGATGCGCAGTCGCTCGGCGAGCGGATCGCGCTCGCCCATTCGACGGGCGTCGGCATCGGGCTCTGGCGCCTCGGCGACGAGGACCAGGCCGTCTGGAACGACCCGTTGCTCGCGCCCGGCGCCCCCTGGTAGACGGAGAGCGCACCGAAGCGTGACGTGACTGCGCCAATTCGGTGCCGGTCGCGGAAGGACACTTTCGCCCGTGCCGGACGGCGGCTACCAAGAGAGGACATCACTTCGTCCTCGATCAAGGAGCCGACCAATGCGCAGAAGCGTCCACCTGACCCTCCTCCTCACGGCAGCGCTCGCCCTGCTCGCCGTACCGATCGCAAGCGGCGCGTCACCGGATCTCGTCGTCAGCCAGGTGTACGGCGGCGGCGGGAACTCGGGCGCGACGTACTCGAACGACTTCGTCGAGCTGTTCAACCGCGGCAGTGCGTCCGTCGACCTCTCCGACTGGTCGGTGCAGTACGCCACGGCGTCCGGCACGAGCTGGCAGGTGACGCCGCTCGCGGGCTCGCTGGCACCGGGCCACCACTACCTCGTCTCGCTCGCCTCGGGCGGGGCCACCGGTGCCGCCCTGCCGACCGCCGACGCGACGGGCACGTCGAACCTCGCCGCCTCCGGAGGGAAGGTCGCGCTCGTGCACGACACAGCGGCGCTCTCCTGTGGAGCGACCGCGGGAAGCTGCAGCGCCGTCTCCGTCGTTCGCGACCTGGTCGGGTATGGGTCGGCGACCGACTTCGAGGGCGCGGCCGCGCCGGCGCTCTCCAACACGACGGCGGCCGTTCGCGGGACGAACGGCTGCGACGACACCGACGCAAACGGCACCGACTTCACCACCGACACGCCGGCTCCGCGCAACACGTCGAGCGCGGCGACCACCTGCGCCGGCACGCCGCCTCCCGCGGGCTCGGCCACGGGCGCGGCGAACGTCCAGCTCGACCTCCAGTCGACGCTCTCGATCGCACTCGACAAGCCGACGCTGAGCTTCGGCAACGTCTCTCCCGGCGATTCGCCCGCAGCGCTCGCAGAGCGCGTCACGGTCACGAGCACGAACGGTGCGGGCTACACGCTCAGCGCCCACCGAGGTGTGTTCAGCCCTGCCGACCTCCCGCTCGGCCTGTCGGCGACCGCACCGACCGGCGGCACCCTCGGGTCGTCTCTCGTCGGCGGGGCACGCGCAGCGCTGCCGGTGGCACCGGCTGCCGACCTGCTCGTCGGCACGACGGCTGCGCCGAGTGCGGTCTCCGGCGACGCCTGGCCGACGAGCCTCGCGTTCACGGCGCCGCTGCCGACGAGCGCGGCGGGCCACTACTCGGCCACCGTCACCTTCACGGTGATCGCACGGTGACGGAAGCCCTTCTCCTCGCGGCGGCGATTGGAGCGGCCCTGCAGACAGCCGCTCCGGCGCCGCCGCGACCGGCCCTGACCGCCTCTCCGAGCCGCGTCGTCCTCGACGGCGCGGCTCGGGCCCGAGTGCGGGTCGCTGCGCCCCGGGGCGCAGAGCTCGTCGACGTGACGCTCACCCCGTACGCGCTCGACCTGCGGGGGCACCCACGGCTCGGGGGCGCGCCTCGTGCGCCGCGGTGGGTCTCGGTGCGCCCGTCGAGGCTGCACGTCGGTGCTCGGGGATCGTTCGTCACGATCGCTGCGGTGCCGCCTCGCGGGGCGTCACCGGGCGACCGGCCGTTCGCCCTCGTCCTCTCGACCCGCGTGCACGGCACCGGCCTCGCGGTGCGGCTGCGGATCGGCGTGCTGGTGCTCGCGCGGGTCCCCGGGCGGGTGGTGCGCAAGCTGGTGATCGGGCCGCTGCACGTGCGTGCTGCGGGGGCAGCGCGTGTCTTCGAGCTCGCCGTCCAGAATGCCGGCAACGTCGCGGAGCGGCTCGCTTCCGGCCGACTCGCGCTGACGGTACTCCGGCGCGGGCGAGCCGTTGCGCGACTGCGCCCGCCGGGCCGCCTCGTGCTGCCCCATGGCCGAGCGCTGATCGCCGCCCGGTTCAGCGGCCGGTTGCGCGGACGGGCCACCGTGCGCGTGACGTTCGGCGCGTTCGCCCATCTCTTCGCGGTGAGGCTGTAGAAGGACTTGGCCGGTCAGAAGATCTCTGCGCACCAGGGCTCGCAGCCCGTTTGGAAGAGCCCATCCGCCCGCGCTGCGGCCTCGGGCCGGAGCTCCTCGACGAGCAGGGCACGAGCGAGCCCGCCGAAGCCGACGCCGCCGAGGTAGACCGAGCCGAGCTGGGCCACGTCGAGGCGCAGGTCGGGCTCGCTCTCCGTGCGTTCCACCGCGGCGCTCGACACCTCCCAGCGGCCGGCGTTCTCCGGCAGCAGCTCGTCGACGAGCTCGAGCACGACCGGCTCGGCGTCGGCGTAGCTGCGGGCGGCGAGCGCGCTCGGCACGTCGACCAGGCGCACCCACACGCCGTCGTTCAGGGTGAACTGCATCCGGCGCGGCTCTGCGAGCAGCAGGAACAGTGGGTGGTCGAGCGGCAGTAGGTCGGCCACGAACTCCGACGTCCAGTCGAAGTCGAGGAGCCAGCGCCAGAGCTCGCGCGTCGCCTGGGGCGTCGGTGTGACGACCTCGACGATCGTCACGACGCCCTTGCTGTAGCCGTACTGCCAATCCTGCTTCACCCGGTAGAGGGCGTAGCCGGCCGGCCGGCCGTCGAGCTCGAGCAGCGCGCGGTTCAGGACGCCGCCCTGCCGGCGCGCAGGATCGTCGAAGAGCTTCCGCTTCTCCCACCACTCCTTGCTGCGCGAGAACATGCCCGGTCTCTGCACGCGCAGCTCGTCGTAGAGGGCCGGGAACGTGCGCGCGGCCTCGTCGAAGTCGAGCAGGCGCACCGTGCCGCGAGCGTCGAAGGCCCGAGCGAAGGCCGTGCGGTCGCGGGCGAGCCTCATCTCACCGATCCGCGAGGCGAGGCCGTAGCCGAAACGGCCGTAGATCGTTCCCTCCGACGCCCACAGGTAGGCGGCCACGTCGCCGCGCTCACGGCAGTCGGCGAGCTGAGCCTGCATCAGCGAGGTCAGGAGACCGCGCCGCCGATGCGTCGGCAGCACGCCGACGACGGTGACTCCGGCGGTAGGCACTATGGCGCCGCCGGGGACCGACATGTCGAAGCTGAACGCGCCGGCGCCGCCGACCGCGCGCTCGCCCTCGAACGCGGCATGCATGCGCTCGACCTCGAGGAGGCTCGAGAAGCGCTCGGCGTCCTCGAGCTGGTTCTCGTGGCCGAAGTAGTGGCTGATCACGTTGAGGGAGTCGCGCAGCTCCTCGAGCGACTCGCAGCGCCGAACCTCGATATCCATTCCTCTACCCTAACCGCTCGAGCGGCGCATACTCCAGCATCAGCCGGCGCTCGCTGCCGTCCTCGAACCGCACCGTGACGACCCCGCCCGCCTCGATCTGGGTGACGATTCCCGTGCCGAGCGTCGCGTGCCGCACGGTGTTCCCCGTCGAGAGATCCGGCAGGTCCGTGCGCGGTGTGAACTCGCGCTGCACGTTCTGGCGACCGTAGTCCGACCACGATGCGGGACGCAGCCGCTCCCGCTCGACCCCTGACTGCGGCAACTCGTCGAGGAAGCGTGACGGCAGGTTCGCCTCGCTGCGCCCGAACAGGTTGCGGCGCATCGCGTGCGTGAGCACCAGGCGCTCCTGCGCGCGCGTCATGCCGACGTAGCAGAGCCGCCGTTCCTCCTCGAGCGAGTTCTCCTCGATCGAGCGGGCGTGCGGGAAGATCCCCTCCTCCATCCCGATCATGAACACGGCACGAAACTCGAGGCCCTTCGCGTTGTGCAGGGTCATCAGTGTCACCTGGCCGCCGTCGTCCTCGTCGCGCAGGGCGTCCTGGTCGGAGTAGAGCGAGATCTCCTGCAGGAAGCCGCTCAGCGACGGCTCCTCCGCCGCAGCGTCGTACTCGCGGGCAACGCCGATCAGCTCCTCGAGGTTCTCGATCCGGCCGCTCGCCTCGATCGTCCGCTCGGCTTCGAGCGCTTCGAGGTAGCCGGTGCGGTCGAGCACGGCCTCGACGATCGTCGCGACGCTCGCGTCGTTCGCGGTCGCCATCAACGTCTCCATCACGTTGCGAAACTGGGTCACGGCCTTGCCCGACGCTGCGACGACACCCGCCTCGGTGGGATGGGCGAGCGCTTCCCAGAGCGAGCTGCCGATCCCGTCGGCGTAGGTCACGAGGCGGGCGATCGACGTGTCGCCGATGCCCCGGCGCGGCCGGTTCGCGATCCGCATCAGGGAGACCGCGTCGAACGGGTTGTCGATCACCTGCAGGTAGGCGATCGCGTCCTTGATCTCGGCCCGCTCGTAGAAGCGGGGGCCGCCGATCACCTGGTAGGCGATGCCCTGCCGGACGAGCACGTCCTCGAGCACCCGGCTCTGCGCATTCGTGCGGTAGACGACGGCGATCTCGCGCGCGCTGTACCCCTCTTCGATCAGCGCTGCGATCTCGACGGCGACGAACCGCGCCTCCGAGTGCTCGTCCTCGGTCTCGACGACACGGACGAGCTCGCCCTCACCGAGGTCCGACCAGAGGTTCTTCTCCTTGCGCTCGCGGTTGTGCGAGATGACGTAGTTGGCGGCCTGCAGGATCGAGTTCGTCGAGCGGTAGTTCTGTTCGAGCGGAATCACCTTCGTCGCGGGGAAGTCGCGCTCGAACTCCATGATGTTGCGAATGTCGGCTCCTCTGAACGCGTAGATCGAGTTGTGCGTGACCAGGCCATTGGCGACGAAGTTGTGAGTCCGCTCGATGTCGAGGTCGTAGACGGGGCCGTCGAGATCCACCCGCTCGACGCTCTCGACGACGTCGAAATCCCCGGTGTCGGTGACCATCACCATGCCGGGCCGCACCGCCGAGGCGCGCATGAAGGGCAGCGAGTTCCGCTCCTTGCCGCCGGCTCCCTCGGACTTGCCGAGCCGCGCGGTGTACCGCACCGACACGTCGAGCACACCCTGGATCCGCTCGATGATCTCGGCGATCTTCGCCAGGTCGCTGTTGGCGGTCTCGAACCGCCATCCGGTCGATCCCTTGTACGCCGGACGGAGTGAGAGCCCGAGCCTCTCGAGGACCTTTCTTCCCTCGTCGTCGTATCCGAAGAGGCTGATCCGGTGCATCGGCCTGCCACCACGCGGGTCGCCACAGAGCGCGACGGTGAGCCGGCGACGAACGCGCGCCCCGCTCGTCGACGTGGCGCTGCTGAAGTGCGGGTGCGTGAAACTCAGGCCGTAGTCCTCGAGCAGGCTCGTGGCACCCTCACTCGTGTCGATCTCGCGGAACAGCCGGTCGAGCAACGCCTGGTCACCGACGACGCTCCGGCCGACGTTCGATTTGCCCGGACGAGCGACGAACGGGAGGGTCGGGAGCCCGTATTGCAGTGAGAGCAGCGTCTCGGCCATACGCGCCTCGGCCTCGGCATCGTGCACGGCGACCACCCAGGCAGCATCGGCGTGCTCGCCGTTCAGCCGAATCGACGGCCCGGCAAGCGACTTCCGTTGCCCGTTGGTGTACGTCCGCGATGTTCCGATTCGAAAGCCTGAGCCCCGCTTCCACATCAGATAGGTCATATGGAGCTGCGGAGTCCACCCGGGCTTGAACCCTGCGAAGTGCGTGTGCTCGGGCGTCGAGACGATTCGACGGCCACCGGTCGTCGTGATCGCGATGCCCTCCCGTCGGACCGAACGGTGGACGCGATCGACACGCGCAGGGCGAAAGACACCGCTGCCGTAGCACGAGAGGACTTCCTCCCCGACTCGGAGATGCTCGATCGGCTTGTCGGTCCCATCGGCCATGCGAACCAGCGTCCCGGCGACGAGGCACTGGTCAGGGTCCCCGACCGCCATCAGGTTCTGGTGCTGCTCGGCGAGCAGCTGGAGCAGCACGTACTGCGCGTGATTCGTGTCCTGGTACTCGTCGACCAGCACGTAGCGGAACGCCTTCGCCCACTTCTCGCGCGCCTCCGGGAAGCGCCGCAGGACATCGACGGTGAGCATCAACATGTCGTCGAAGTCGACGGCGTTCGAGCCGAAGAGGCGGCGCTGATAGAGGCCGTAGACGTCGGCGACCGTCTGGTCGTAGAAGCTTGCGACGCGGGAGGCGTACTCGTCCGGGCCGATCAGCTGGTTCTTCGCGTTGGAGATCTGCGAGTGGATCCCGCGCGGCACGAAGCGCTTTGGGTCGCGCTCGAGCTCCTCGAGGCACGCCTTGACCAGGCGCACCTGGTCGGCCTGGTCGTAGATCGTGAAGTTCGAGCGGTAGCCGAGCCGTTCGGCCTCGCTCCGCAGCATCCGCCCGCACGCGGAGTGGAACGTCATGATCCAGATCGCCCGGGCGATCGGGCCGAGCGCCCGCTCGACCCGTTCCTTCATCTCGCCTGCGGCCTTGTTCGTGAAGGTGATCGCGAGGATCTCGTTCGGCTTGACGCCGCACGCGGCGAGGAGATGCGCAACGCGGTAGGTGAGGACGCGAGTCTTCCCTGACCCCGCGCCGGCGATCACGAGCAACGGGCCTTCGGTGGTCAGGACAGCCTCCCGCTGAGCGGGGTTCAGATCGGCGAGATAGGTCTCCGGCTGCGTGCTGGCCACTCCGACCGAGAGTAGCGATCAGGTGAGCCGGTCGAGCTCGGCCTCCAACCAGGCCCTGGCCGCTTCGAGCAGGTCCGAATCTGACGCCTTGAGCACGACCTCGACCTCGGGCCCGGAGGGGTCGAAGCTCGGGTACGACCCGACCTGCACGGCCGGCCACCGCGTCGTTGCCTCGGCCAGCGCGGGAGAGATCAGCGATTCGCGGGTGCGGTAGCGCCGCCGCCACGAGCCGATGGGTCGCTCTGCGCGTAGAGCATCGGCGTAGCGGTCGAACATCGCCCTCATCTCGCTGGGCAAGCCGGGCAAGACCCACGTGTTGTCGTAGTGGAACCCGGGTGCCCCGCCCAGCGGGTTCTGGAGCGGCTCGGCACCGCGCGGCAGCGCCGCCCAGCGGGTGACGTAGTCGGGGTCACCGGTGAAGCGGGAGCGCAGGTCGGCGGCGACCTCCGGGACGATCTCCTGCGGCACCGCGAACGCCGCGGAGATCGCCTCGCGCGTGATGTCGTCGGGCGTGCCGCCGAGCCCGCCGGTCACGATCAGATGGTCGACGCCCGGCCCCTCACGCCGGACGAAGTCGACGATGCGGTCGAGCTCGTCGGGCACCGCGGCGATCAGGACGACCTGCACGCCGAGCTCCTCGAGCCGGCGGGAGATCCACGACGCATTCGTGTTCTCGGTGTCGCCCGACACGATCTCGTTGCCGATCGTCAGGATGGCGGCGAGCACATGACGAGTATCCGCGAGATCGACGTCGAACGTGACGCTTCCGACCTGGTCGACCTGGCCCGGGAGACCTCTCCGACCGCGGTGATCGACGTCGCCTCGCTCGTCCATAGCCTGCGGACCGTGCCGGAGCGATCGCGAGGCCGAACGTGGGTCGCCGAAGCCGGAGGACGGGTGATCGGCCGCGCCGACTGCTTTCTCAGCCTGTTCGGGTCGTCGTCCCGCAGCGCGGGACTGCTGGTTGCCGTACGCGAGGAGCATCGAGGACGCGGCATCGGCTCCGCGCTGTACGAGGTCGGTCTGGCCCACGCGCACGCGATCGGCGCCCGGCAGTTGATCGTCAACTTCCACGAGACCGACGCAGGAGTCGCCTTCGCCGGCAAGCGTGGGTTCACCCAGGTACGCGCGGAGACCGAAGCCGCGCTCGATCCGCGCGTGGTCACCGCACGGCCGACGGCCGACCTCGATCTGAGGCCGATGACGACCATCGATCCCCGGCTCGCCTACGACGTCGACATGGAGACGACCACCGACATCCCGGCGACCGAGGCGTTCGAGGGGATGGCCTACGAGGAATGGGAGGACTACGTGCTCCGCCATCCGCTGTTCGCGCCCGCCGGTAGCTTCGTCGCGCTGGTCGGCGGGGAGGCCGCCGCGCTGTCGCTGCTGGCCGCCGATCCCGAGAGTGGCCGCGCGATGAGCTGGATGACGGGAACTCGCCGCGCCTACCGCGGCCGCGGGCTCGCGCTCGCGGTCAAGCTCGCATCCATCGAGTGGGCCGCGGCGAACGGGATCACGCGCATGCTCACGTTCAACGACGCAACCAACGCACCGATGCTCGCGGTGAACCGAAAACTGGGCTACGAGCCGATCGGCAGACGAGTCGAATGGCTCAAGGAACTATCGGAAACGGCTTCTCCGCCAGCGCCGCCAGCACCTGGGACGTGACCCACACCGGGGGCGTCGCGTACTGCGCGGAGTACCGGTAGCTGCCGTCCGGCCGCCGTAGCCTCGCCAGGTACGCGAACGAGCCACATCCCGGGGTCTGACCCCACGCCATGGCCCACGTGGTCAGTGTCCGGGCGAAAACGACGCCGTACCCGAGTCGCGACTCGAGGCGTGACCTCGTTCTCGCGGCAGCGCCTTGTCCGCTCCAGCCGCGTCTGCGGGTCTGACCCCGCGACCTGACCCGAAGGGTCAGGTCGCGAGCGGGAACGGCTTCTTCGCGAGCGCGGCCAGCACCTGCGCGGTGACCCACACCGGCGTCGTCACGTACTGCGCCGAGTAGCGGTAGCTGCCGTCCGGCCGCCGCAGCTTCGCCAGGTACGCGAACGCACTGCGCGGCGGCGCTCTGTCCCGCGGCGACGAGGCCCTGGATCGCCCACGCCGTCGACTGCGCGTCGGATCCGCGGCCGCGCGTCAGCTCGAACCCCCCGTCGGGCCGCTGGAAGCTGCGCAGGAACCGCACCGCGCGCGTGACGGGCGAACCGCGCACACCGGCGACGCGGAGCGCCTCGAGCGCCGCCGCCGTGTCGTTCGAGTCGGCCTGCCCGTGCTTGAACCACGCGAACCCGCCCGCCCTCGTCTGCTGGGCGAGCATGAACCGGGTCGTGGCGGGCGTCGAGCGGCCCAGGGCGAGCACGCCCCAGTAGGTCGAGTTGAGCGTCTCGCCGATCTGCCCATCGGCCTGCACATGCAGGCGCGCGAGCAGCGAGTCGTTGCGCTCGCCGAGCGCCTGCTCGGCCAGGGCGACGATCGCGACGTCGTTCGAGGTGCGCAGCGACGCCTCCTGCGACTGCAGGTAGGCGAGCGAGCCCGGCGAGTCGGCCCCCGCGGCGCGCAGCCCCAGCACCGCCCAGGAGGTGAGCAGCGCATCCGAGGAGCCGCCCGGCTCGGCGTAGGCGCCCCCGGTCGCGTGGCCCTGGACGAACGACACCGGCGAGACCGCGAGGAGCAGCGCGGCGGCAAGCGGCGCTAGGCCCACACGACCACCGTCCGCAGGCGCGTCCCGTAGCGGTCGAGCATCCGCCGCAACTCGGGGCCCGCGGCCAGCGCGATCGCGACGTTCCCGGCTGCGTGCGATGCGTCGAACCAGACGCCGCGACCCAGGACCGCGACGAGCGAAGGCAGCGTGTGCGGCGCGAATCCGTACCAGAGCCAGACGTCCATCATCGCGCTGAACGCGAACCCGAGAACTGCGCTGACGGCGGCGAGCGCCCAGCGGCTGCGAAGTGCCGGGCCGAGGAGCGCGCCGGCCGCGCCGCAGGCGCCCCAGCCGAGCATCTGCTGCGGCGTCCAGATGCCCTGGCCGAGGAACAGGTTCGACACGAACGCCGCAAGCGCGCCCGTCGCCACGCCGGCGCGCAGCCCGAGCGACGCGCCGGCGACGATCGCGATCACCGTCACCGGCTGCACGCCGGGGATCGCCGCGAAG
The DNA here is from genome assembly GCA_963821575.1 of uncultured Thermoleophilia bacterium. Classification (GTDB taxonomy): domain Bacteria; phylum Actinomycetota; class Thermoleophilia; order Gaiellales; family Gaiellaceae; genus PALSA-600. The sequence continues at coordinate 389,566 of CAWGEJ010000006.1, read as the reverse complement.
AGGACGCGGCCCGCGGCCGCCGCAGCAGCAAGGGTCGCCACCACCGCGAGCTCGCGCGTCGAGTCGGTCCCGGCTTCGAACCACGCGACTCCGCCAAGGACGAGCGCGACAGCGCCGAGCATGGTCGCGAGCGCGCCGTCGTGGACGAGGAGCGCCGCGATCAGCAGCACGAGGGAGACGGCGACCAGCCTACGCACGCACGCCCTCCCGCACGTCGAGCTCGACGACGCGATCGGCGACCTCGGCCGCCCACGGCAGATCGTGCGTGACGACGAGTGTGCCGCGGGTGGCGGCCTCCGCTCGCAGCAGCCGCGCCAGCTCCACCTTGCGCTCCGGATCGACGCCTCGCGTCGGCTCGTCGAGCACGAGGAACTCCGGCTCGACGGCGAGCACCGCCGCGAGCGACAGCCGCTCACGCTCGCCGGCGGACAGATCGCGTGGATGCCGCTCGGCGTAGTCGATGAGCCCGACCTTCACGAGCGCGGCGCGGGCTCGTTCCTCGTCGGCGCCGAGCGCGACCTCGTCGATCACGCGCTCGGTGACGAGGTGCCGGCCCGGATCCTGTGCGAGGTAGGCCGCGCGCCCGCACGTCGCCTCACCCGCCTCGGGCTCGAGGAGACCGGCCGCGATCTGGGCGAGCGTCGTCTTGCCGACGCCGTTCGGCCCGACGAGCGCGACGATCTCACCCCGCCGAACCTCCAGCGACGCATTCTCGAGCACGACGCGCTCCCCGTAGGAGAAGCGAACACCGCTCGCCCGCGCGACGACGTCCGGCGCGTGCGCAAGGTACAGGGGTCGATGCGCCGCGAGCCATTCGACCGCCTGCGCACGCGGAGCGTCCAGGACGATGCGTCCGCGATCCATGAACACCACGCGGCTGCAGTGCACGAGCGGGCGCGCCGGACGCTGCTCGGAGACGAGCACCGCGCACGGCAGGTGCTCGATCAGGTCGAAGAACGCCTCCGCCCCCTCGGGGTCGAGCTGCGACGTCGGTTCGTCGAGCAGCAGCAGCCTGGGACGCAGGGCGAGCGCTGCCGCGAGCGAAACGCGCTGCAGCTCGCCGCCGGAGAGCTCCGACGTCACGCGTCCCGCAAGCGGCTCGGCGCCGACGAGCGCGAGCGCCTCGTCGACCCGCGACCAGATCTCGCCCGGCTCCACACCGATGTTCTCGAGGCCGAAGGCGACCTCGTTCGAGACCTGCGCCATCACGGTCTGATCCTCCGGGTCCTGGAACACCGACGCGACGATCCCGGCGAGTTGCGCCGGGTGCGACTCGCGGGTGTCGAGCCCGCCGACGACGACGCTGCCCGAGAAGACGCCGCCGTGGAAGTGCGGCACGAGCCCGGCAAGCGCGCGCAACAGCGTCGACTTGCCCGAGCCCGAGGGGCCGAGGAGGGCAATGTGCTCGCCCTGGCCGATCTCCAGGGAGAGATCGCCGAGCACCGGGGCACCGGTGCCGTAGGCGAAACCGAGCCTGTCGACGACGGCTACAGCCACAGCGCCGCCACGACGACGATCGCGACCGACGCGACGAGCGCGAGCCGGTCGACCCAGGTCCACGGGGCGCGCGGAGCGCGCGTGCGGTCGGCTCGGCCGTAGCCGCGCGCCTCCATCGCCTCGGCGAGGTTCAGCCCCCGCTCGAGCGAGCCGGCGAGGAGCGGCGAGAGCTGGCGCATCGCATTGAGCTCGACCCCACGGCCCCGCAGGGCGAGGCGGAGGTCGCGCGCATCGCGCTCGAGCAACGGCACAAGGCGGGTCGCGAGCCCGACGGCGACCGTCGACCGCCGCGCCCAGCCGGCCGACGCGAGCAGCCGATCGTGGTCGAGCAGCAAGGCGTAGACCGCGAACGCGAGGCCGACCGCGACGATCCGCAGTGCCTGGAAGAGCCCGTTCGAGAGCTCCTCCACCGTCACGTCGAGCCTGCCGAGCACGGGGATCGTCGGCCCGGTCCACAGCGGGTGCGACCCGATCACCTCGACGAACGGCGTCAGCAAGAAGACGGTCAGACCGGTGACCAGGGTGCCGATCAGATACGGCCAGCGGCGGCGGGCCGGTGCCCGGAGCGCAACCGCGAAGAGGATCGCCGCGATCAGAGCAACCGACCACGTGTGCGTCGCAAGCAGCGCCGCAACGGCCGCCGCGGCGAGCAGGGCAGCTGCCGGGGCGGGGCTAAGGCCTGCTCCGGCGCCGGCAAAGCCGGCACCTGCGCTCCTGGCCGGCTCCGTCAAGCCTACGCCGGTCAATAGCGGAACCTCAACGCGTGCGGGTTGTCCGCGAGCCGCTCGGCGACGGCCGACCCGAGCTCGAGCAGCGCTCCATCTCGATAGCGCCTGATGCGCACGGCCTGCGGCGGCACCGTGCCGCCGATCCTGATCACATTGCGCGCTGCAGAGCCGGCGTTCACCACTCCGTGCACCTGCGCCGCGATTCGTGCCGCGAGTGCGTGGTCGACACCGACGACGCTCGTGCGCCCCGGGAAGCCGTGCAGGAACGGCTCGGGGTAGGCGCCGGCGACGAGCGGCACGCTCATCGCCGAGCCGCTCCAGCGGCGGTAGTCCCACCAGAGCACGTCGCCGGGATGCAGTGTCACCTCGGTCGCGCTGCGATCGCCTTCGATCCCGTTGACGAAGAAGAACCAATCGTGCTGGCCCGTCAGCGATCCCGAGACGCCGTCGATCGACTGCAGGTACCGGCCGCCGTACCGCGTCGTCACCTTCAGCTTGCGCTCGACGACCTGAATCCCGTCCAGGCCCGCGGGCACCGAGCCGGCGAAGAGCACGTGCGCTCCGCGGTCGCGGGTCACCCACAGCGTCGCGGTGCCATGCTCGCGTTCGCCCCCGCCGCAACCGGCGAGGGCGAACGCGAGCGCGAGGACAGCAGCGAGCCTCACTTCACCGCGTTCGAGCGGACGGCGCCCGTCGCCGTCGCGCGCACGAGCAAGCCGGGATGCGGCTCGGGACAGAGCGGCGTGCCTGTTGCGCCGGCGACCGTTCTCTTCGATCCGACGTGCCAGGTCAGGCCGCTCACCGGCGTTGTCTTGCCGTTGTCGTCGAAACCCGTCGCTGTGTAGCAGCCCTTCGTCGCGGCCTTCACCACGAGAGTCGGCGGGCCGCCCGTCGGGCCGAAGGTCGCGTAGTACCACAGCACGTGGTCTCCGTCCTTCAGCACTACCTGGTCGGCGCCGACCGGCGGCGAGACGTTGTTCACCTTGAACACCCAGCCGCTGTCGGCGGTGCCGCCGTAGCGTCCGATCTGATCGACGTAGTTGCCGAAGCTCGAGTGCGTGACGTGGTAGTAGAGCTCGCCCTGGAGCGACGCCTGTTCGAGCGCATCGAGCGGGCTCCCTGCCGTCAGGGTGGCTTCGCTCGGCGCGAAGAGCGTGCGGGTCTGGCCTTCGATGCGAACGTGGACGGTCGCCGCGAGCGCGGTCGCCGGTAGCACCAGGGAGAGGGCGAGCAGTGCGAGTAGCCGTTTGGCCACGATTCCTCCTTCCGCGAGGGGATCGGTATGGAGGGTGACCGGCAGGTCTTCTGACTCGAGGCTCCCCCTCCGCCGCCTTCCCAAGCTCGCGCTCAGTGGCGTCGTGGCGGAGGGCAACTCCCCTCACAGCGGCGGGACCGTCCCGGACTTGCACCGGGTTCCCTCACCGTTCACCCGTTCGCCCGCGAATATAGCCGTACCGGCAGGCCGGCGTTCTAAGCTATCGGGATGGAGCACGGCGAGGTCACCGACCGCCAGCTCGAGGCGCTGCTCGGGCGGCTCGACCGCGTCGTCGAGGAGCTGGCGCGCCTGAACGCGCGCGAGGAGCGGCGGGAAGAGCTGACGGTGATCGCGCACGAGCTCCGCAACCTGAACGACTCGCTGCAGGCGATCACGTACGCCGCTCTCGGCACGCAGGGCCCGCAGGTCCGCCGCCGCCGCGCGGGCTAGCCGACCTACGACCTGAGCCGGTAGAGATTGCCCGTCGTGACCGACATCAGGTACAGCTCGCCGGTCGTGCTCTCTCCGAACGACGAGAGACCCGCGACCTGGAACGGCTCGCGGCGCACCGACGTCGCGCGGCCGTTGACGATCTTCAAGCTCCAGACGGTTCCGGAGCAGTAGTCGCCGTAGAAATACCGCCCTGCTGCGGCAGGCACGAGCCGGCCGCGATACACGAACCCGCCGGAGACCGAGCAGCCGAGCGAGTGTGGGTACTCGACGACAGGGGGAACGTACGGCCCCTTCTTCAGCAGCGGCGTGCCGGCGCTATAGACGTGCTTGCCCTCCCAGTGGTTCCAGCCGAAGTCCACGATCCCGCGCCCCCGCCTGAGGTAGTCGATCTCTTCGTACTGGTCCTGGCCGACGTCGCCGATGTAGAGATCGCCGGACGCCCGGTCGAAAGAGAACCGCCACGGGTTACGTAAGCCGTAGGCGACGAGCTGCCAGCGCGCGCCCGGCTTGTTGACGTCGAGGCGCATGATCTTCGCGAACGGACGGCTCAAGCTCTGGCCGTTCAGGTGAGGGTCGCCCCCGCCGCCGCCGTCGCCGTTGCCCCAGTACAGGAGACCGTCGGGCCCGAACTGGAGCTGGCCGCCGTTGTGGTTCGATGCGAAGTCCTTGACGAACAGCAGCTGCTCCGCAGTCGCAGGATTGCCCACGGTCCCGTTCGAGGTGTAGCGGACGACCCGCGTGTCACCGTTCCGGTCGGTGTAGTCGACGTAGAACCGGTGGTTCGTCGCATACCCCGGATCGAAGGCCACGGAGAGCAGCCCCTGCTCGCCGCCGCTGAGCACAAGCGGCCGAATGTCGAAGAACGGCGTCGCGGACCCGAGGACCATGATTCGGCCGGCCTGCTCGACGACATAGAGCTTGCCCGGCTGGCCCGGGGCGGAGGTCGCGTACACAGGCGCTTCGAAGTGCCCGACCGCCACGATCCCAAGCCCGCTCACACGGGCAGACGCCCCGGTTGCGAGCAGGCTCGCGACTGCGACGGTTGTGAGCAGCCAGCCGAGCGCGCTGCCTCTGCCGATGGCGCCGGATCAGGCTCACGGGAGGCGGTAGATGTCGAGCACGCCGCTCGTCGCGTGGTCGTTGGCGTTGCCCTCCGGCATGGCGACGCGGCCGTCGGCGACGATCGGGCTCTGCCAGTGGACGGTGCCCGACGGCAAGGTCGCAACTTCCTTGCCACTCGTGGGTGCGTAGACGTGCACCGAGCCGCTGCCCGCGACATAGAGGAGGTCGCCCGCGATCACCGGCGAGGTACCGCCGGTGTCGTTCGACCAGACCGCGTGCAGCCGGCCGCCGCTGAGGAGCCACGCCATCGTGCCGCGGTCGTCCGAGACGAACGCCCATCTGCCCTTCCAGACAGCCGGCTCGCTGAAGAGCAGCGACCCGCCGGGAGTCGCGACGGTCTGCAACTCGCCGCCGGTGCGCGCGTTGACACCCGGGAGACGGTGCAGCTGGAGCAGCCGTAGCTTGCCGTCCTTGCCTCCCTGCACCGCGTAGCCGCCGGCGAGCAGAGCCGGGCTGGTGGAACCGAGATCGAGATCCGAGGTGTTCAACCTCGCCTGATCGACCGGCGTCCAGTGTCGGAGCATCCGCGAAGCGTCCGGCGTGAGAACGATCACGCTGTCACCCCAGTCGGTGCGGCCGTTGAACGGCGCGTTGCCGGTTGCCACGACGAGGTCGCCGTTCGCAGGATCCACCGCGGCGCCGTTGCGCGACCAGATCGCCGAATCGCTCGACTGACATGTGCGCGGGACGATCAGCGTGTGACGATCGCTGCAGAGCGAGTTCCAGACGTGGGCGATCCGTCCGTTGGTCTCGGACATCGTCACGACGTGACCCTGGTAGGGCGGCGCATCGCCGATATAGCCGCCGGTCGTCGCGATCACCAGGCCCCGTGAGACGTTCAGCGACGAGGTGATCTTCTCGTGGGTCGGGTCGCGGGTGATCGTGGTCGTCCAGAGCACCTTGCCGTCCGTGAGGCGGAGTTTGCGGATCCGCCCGTCCGAGGCGGCTGCGTACACCGCAGTGCGGTCGGTCGACGCCGCGGGCGTCGCATTCGTGATCTGCGACGAGCCGGCGAGGCGCCCATACGCGGGCGGCGTGAAGCGCCAGATCAGCTTGCCCGTGCTCGCGTTCAGCGCCTCGGTGCGCCCGTACGTGGTCGTCACGACGAACATCCCCTTCACGTAGATCGGCGACGAGTCGACCGTGCCGTCCAACCGCACCTGTTGGCGCACGAGGGTGGACGCGTTCTGTGCGTTGATCGTCGTGTCGGGCGAGACGTTGTTGCGCGACGCGTCGTAGCCGAAGCGGCCCCAGTCGGTGTTCGGCGCGCCGGAGAGCGCACCGGCCGGAACGGCGGCGACGAGCACGGCCGCGAGTGCGAGCAGCCACTTCAATGCGCAGCCAGATCCTCGGTCTTCACCCAGGGACCGGGCGGCGTCAGCAGCGACTCGGCCTGCAGGTAGGCGAGGCCGGCGAGCGGGAGGTCGCTCCACCGCTCGAAGCAGAAATAGCGGCGCCGCCAGTGCGGGAAGAACTTGCGGTTGAAGCTGTGCAGGCGTTCGACCTGGAAGAGGCGGTCGGCCTTCAGGAGCACCCAGCGCACGGCGCGCGTGAGCACACCGGCGTCCTCGTCGGCACGCAGGAAGTCGGCGAACACCGCGAAGTTGAGCGACACCTCGGTGACGTGATGCTCTCGGGCCCAGCCGATCGCCTCGGTGATCAGGTACTCCATGAGCCCGTTCGGCGTGTCCTTGCGGCGGCGCATGGACGAGAGAGAGTAGCCCTCGCTCGCCGGTGACGGGACGAGCTGGAGGAAGCCGCCGACCGTCCCCTCCGGGCCGACCGCGACGGCCAGCACGGTGTCCGGATAGCGGAAGAGCGCGTCCATCGCCATCGTGAACCCGCGTTCGGGCCACGTGCCGCGCCACTCCTCGGACACCGCACGGAGCTCGGCGCGCAGCGCGTCGTCCGCGTCCGCCGTCGAGAGCATGCGAACCTCGTACCCGCCCTTCTCCAGCCGGCTCACCGACTGGCGGAGCTTCCGGATCGGCCGCCCCTCGAGCGAGAACTCGGACGGCCTGATCACGGCCTCGTCACCGAGGTACATCGACCTGAAGCCGATCGCCGCATAGTCCTCGAGCGCCTCGTTCGACGCGCCCGCGATCGCCACGCGCCAGCCCTTCGTATGGGCCACGCGGACGAACTCCTGCATGAGCTCGCCCCGCTCACGCTGCTCGCCGATCGGGTCGCCCGCGACGAGGGCGGTGCTGCCGATCACGCGGTAGGCCAGGAACGACTTGCCGCTCGGCGCGAAGAAGTAGCTCTTGTCGCGGCGCAGCGCGAAGTAGGCCAGGCTGTCGGACCCGTGCTCCTGCACGAGCTCGGTCGCACGCTCGCGATCCTCGGCGCACGGCGGGACGACCGGCAGCGGCCTCAGCCAGAGCCAGAGGGCACGGAAGCCGAGCGCGACGACGAGCAGCAGGCCCGCTTCCTCGATCCGCGTCGAGACGTCGTCGGTCTTGGCGTTGGCGACGACGAAGAGCACGACGGCGAGGACCAGCGCGCCGGCGACCTGGACGAACGGCAGCACCGTGGCGGGATCGCCCGGCGCGACGAAGTACCGGCGCGACCGGAACAGCGCCACGAGCAGGAGCAGATGGACGGCCGCCTCCTCGAAGTCGAGCCCCTTGGCAAGGTGTGCGAACGCCGACGCGATCACGATCGCGACCGCGAGGTACCACGCACGGCGCTTGCGCCGGGCGAGCCCTCGTGAGAAAAAGATCATCCCGAGCCCGAGCGCGAGCGCGATCGTCCGGGCCGCATTCGGCACGCCTGGCGGCAGCACGCCCCCGATCAGGCGCACGCGGTCGGCCGCCTCGGGAGTGAGGGCGGAGATGATCGAGATCAGGCCTGCGATCGCTGCGAACCAGGCCAGCAACACGGGTGTCGCCGGGCGACGCACAGCCGGGAGGGTAGCGAGCTTCGAGGTCGGATCAGTCGCGCAGGAGGACGCGCCGCAGCTCGTCTTCCTTGCCCGGCTCGAGGATCGCCAGCACCTGGTCGCCCACCTCGAGCTGGGTCTCCTCGTCCGGGACCTCGGCCTTGCCGTCGCGGACGACCGAGATCAGCCGTGCCCCCTCCGGCAGCCGCAGCGCGCGCACCCGCTTGCCCTGGCAGTTCGCGTCCTTGTCGACCGTCACCTCGACGATCTCGAGGTTCTCCTTGCGCAGCTCGAGCAGCTGGATCAGGCCGTGCTCCGGCACCTCGTGCTCGATCAGACCCATGATCGCGCCGGTGGCGCTGACCGTCGGCGAGATCCCGAGCAGGTCGAAGTACGGCTGGTTGCGTGGGTCGTTGATCCGCGCGATCACGTTGCCGACCCCGTAGCGCTCGCGGGCGAGCTGACAGATGACGATGTTGTCCTCGTCGTCGCCGGTTGCGGCGACGAGCAGGTCGGGCGGGCGCTTGATGCCGGCGCGCTCGAGCACGAAGAGCTCGGTCGCGTCGCCGCGAATCACCTGGTGCTCGAACTCGGCCTCCAGCTTGTCGAACCGGTACGGCTTCTGCTCGACGAGCGTCACCTCGTGGCCGTCGCGCAAGAGCGAGCGCGTGAGGTTCGCGCCGACCTTGCCGCCGCCTGCGACCAACACGTACATCAGGTGGTCACTTCCTCGGCCTGCCGGACCGCGCCGACCAGCGTCTCGATCGCCGCCGAGGTCGGACAGACGATGCGCAGCCCCCGCGTCGCGTAGAACTGCGCGCGCGCCGGGTCGAGCACGCGCACGATCACCGTCGGCACCTCGAACTGCTTCTGCGCGGCCTGGGCGATGACGAGATTCGTGTTGTCGCCGTCGGTCGTCACCACGACCGCGTCGGCGTCCTCGATCCCCGCCTCACGGAGGATCTGGAAGTCCATGCCGTGCCCGACGAGGAAGCCGCCGGTCCACTGCTCGCCGAGTCGCCCGAGCGCGTCCTCGTTCTCGTCGCAGACGGTGACGTCCCAGCCCGACCCCTGCAGCTGCAGAGCCACGGCCGAGCCGACGCGCCCACACCCGATCACGATTGCCTTCACAGCGGCGCAGCGTACTCCGACGGACTAGGTCGCTGCCAACTCCTCGTCCATGACGGACTGCGGGAAGGCGACGATCAGGACCTCGCAGGGCGCCTTGCGAAGCACGTAGTCGACGGTCGGCGAGAAGAAGCGGGACTGCCGCCGCCAGCGGGGCGCCGAGCCGAGCACGATCAGGTCGGCGTCGAGCTCGAGAGCGCGCTCGACGATCGCGGCGCCGATCGCCCGGGCACGGACGGTCGTCCCGTCGACCGTCACCGAATGGTCTTCGCCGAGCAGCCTCGCCTCCTCGAGCGAGGCCTCCGCCCGCTCGTCCTGCTCGGAGAGCGGTGCGTCGAGCGGCAGGTCCAGCGGCACGCGGATCACGTGCAGCGCGTGCACGTGTGCGTCCGGGTCGCTGGCAAGCCGGATCGCGGTCGCGAGCATCTCCTCGCCGATGATGCCGAGCTTCATCGGGACGAGGATCCGCCGGAAGGTGAGCGGCGCCTCGCCTGTCCGCTCGTCGGGAGCGATCACCTTTTCCATCAGGCCCTCGCCGTGGGCGTGCCTCACGGCGACGAAGACGACGAGCCCGATCAGCAGCCACACCGGCCCGGCGTAGCGCGCGGCCGGGTGCGTCGCGAGCGCGATCACGAAGACGGTCGCAGTCCCGATCGCGCCGACGACCGCCGGCAGGGGGATCTGCGCACCTCTGACGGTCACGTTGAACGGCGCGCGGTAGGGGCGGGGAAGGTCGGGCTCGCTGACTCTCAGCTTGATCACCGCAAGTTGGGCGGCCGTGAAGGCGATGAGGACACCGAACGAGAACAGGCTGGCGAGATACGCGACGTCGTGACGCAGGAACGAGGTGCCGATCACGAGCCCCGACGAGATGATCGCCGCCGCGACGATCGCCTGTGGCGAGACGTGTGCACGCCGGCTCAGCCGCCCGAAGCTGCGCGGCAGCTGGCCATGCTCCCCGAGCGAGTAGGCGAGCCGTGCGAACCCGGAGATCGACGTCGTTACCGCGACGAGCAGGATCAGTGCGCCGGTGATCCCGACGTAGAACTCGAGCAGCCCACCCAGGTCGCCCGGGAGCTCGTCGCCGATGCTGTGCGCGACGCCGAGCAGCGGTGCTCTGATCCACCGGCCGCCGAGCTCGGTGTGCGGGCCAGGGAACGCCGACACGGCGACGACGGCGATCGCGACGTAGATCGTGACCACGGTCGCGATCGCGCCGAACACGGAGCGCGGCAGGTCGACCCCCGGCCGCCGCGCCTCGGCCGCGAGATTTGCCACCGTCTCGAGCCCGGTGAAGGCGAGCATCGCGAGCGGCAGGGCGAACGCGAGCGAGTGCCAGGTCGGGTCGATCCCAAGCGACGTGCCGCGCGTCAGCGCGTGCGGGGACACGACGAGCGCGAAGCCGAGCACGACGAGCAGCAGCTGCGTCAGCAGGTCGAGCGCCGGGATGACGATGCCGACGCCGTAGAACGACGGGCGCCTGACCAGCCGCAGCAGCGCGAGCACGACGATCACCGCGACGGCGACGACGACGTCCCAGGGATTGCGGTCGAGCGCAGCCACTCCGAGCGCCCCGGAGAGGTAATGGGGCAGGAAGAGCGCCGAGAGCGCGATCACGATCAGGTAGTCCAGGAAGAGCGCCCAGCCGGTGAGGAACCCGGCGAGGTCGTTCGACGCGCGACGAACGAACGTCGCGGCGCCGCCCGTCTCGGGCAGCGCTGCTGTGCCTTCCGCGTAGGAGAGCGAGACGACCAGGAAGAGCACACCGACGACCAGCAGGACGAGCGGTGTGAACCCGAGGGCGTTCGCCGCGACGATGCCGAGCGCGAAGTAGATCGACGACGCGATCTCGCCGTAGGCGACGGAGAAGAGCGCGCGCGCGTCGAGCTCACGGCGCAGCCCGGGCAGCTTGCGTGCCACTACCCGCGCCTCCGCATCAGCAACAGCCGGCCGACCCCCGCCGCGATGAAGAGCGTGCCGAGGATCACCCCGACGCCGAACCCGTGCAGGAGCGTGATCGTCAGCATCGCCAACCCGAGCAGGATCATCGCCAGCGCCATGAACGTGACCAGCCCCTTGTAGGTGCTCATGCCCGCTCCGGCGCGGGCCAAGCCGGCACCTGCGCTCTTTGAACGGCTCCGTCGAGCCTACGCCTCATGCGACTTTCCGTCCGGCGGCGACCATCACGCGTGACGGCGAGTGCTTGAGGACGAAGTCGACGGTCGCGCCGAAGATCGTCTTGTGCCGGCCTCGTCGCGCGCCGAGGACGATGATCTCCGCCCCACGCCGCTCGGCCTCTTCGATGATCGCCCGCCCCGCATTGCGGGCTCGGACGACGCGCTCGACGACGCGCACTCCATAGGGCTCCGCGACGGCCCGTGCCTCGTCGAGCAGTTCGTCGGCCTCCTCGAGCTGCTCGGTGAGATCGGCGTCGAGCGGCAGCTCGAGCGGCACGACGACGACACGGAGCAGAACGATGCGCCCGGCACGCTCGGTGGCGAGGCGCGCAGCGAGCTCCACCGCCTCGCGCGACTCTTCGCCGGCCACGATCGGCACGAGGATCGAGCGGTACTCGAGCGCCAGCGCCGCGCCGAGCGGCACCGGGGCTCGGGTCGTGACCGTGAGCGGGAGGTGCTGCGAGCGGCGGTAGAGCACGTAGAAGACGAACCCCGCGGCGAGCCAGGCGAAGCCGGCGTACCGCGTCGGCGCGTCCTGAACGACGACGACGAGCCAGGCCGCGGCCGTTCCCAGCCCGCCGACGATTGCGAACAACGGCCAGTCGATGCCGTTCAGCCTCCAGCTGGGGCGCGCCTCCCATTCGAGCTCGGAGCCCCGTGCCCGCACCCGTAGCGCAACGATCGAGGCGTGCGCGATCGTGAACGAGAGCATCGCCCCGAAGGCGTACATCCGGCCGAGGAAGTCGACCTTCCCCGAGAGGATGAAGATCGAAGGGCCGATCGCCCCGAAGACGATCAGTGCGAGCCACGGCGTCTTCAGCTTCGGATGCAGCCGGCGGAAGATCTCCGGCAGCTGCCGGTGACTCGACATCGCATACGTGATGCGCGAAGCACCGATGACGCCTGCGTTCGTGGCGATGAAGAGAATCGTCGCGGCGAGGATGCCCACGTACACCTTCGCGGTTGCCAGCAGGACGCCGTGCAGGCCGAGGTTCTCGACGAGCCCGAGCACCGGGTCGTTCTTGAATCCGTGCGGCGGCGCCAGGCCCAGCTTCGTGACGTACTGACCGCCGACATGCACGACGGGCATCGCCGAGAGCGCGATCCACGGCAGGGTGAAGTAGATGGCGAACACGGCGATCGCGACCCAGGAGATGGCCCGCGGGATCGAGCGCACCGGGTCTCGTGCCTCCTCCGCCAGGTTCGAGACGGTCTCGATCCCGGTGTACGCGATCATCGCGACCGGGATCGCGAGCAGGAACGCGCTCCAGGTCGGCGCGACTCCGAGATGGATGTTCGCGCGCAGAACGTGCGGGTGGAAGATCAACACGAACCCAAGCCCCACGAGCAGCAGCTGGGTCGCGAAGTCGACGACGGCGAGAAAGATGTTGAGGTTGGCCGCCTCCTTGATCCCGACGATGTTGATGCCGACGAGCAGCCACGTCAGCGCGATGCCGATGATGATGTCCCAGGGGTTCGTTCGGAGCGGCGCCCAGAAGATCGACAGGTAGTGCGGGACGAAGATCACCGAGATCGCGACGGTGATCACGTAATTGAGCATCTGCGCCCACGCCGCGAAGAACGAGACCAACTCGTTGAAGGCGTGCCTCGCGAAGCTGGACGACCCACCCGCCTCGGGGTAGCGAACGGTGCCCTCGGCGTAGGTCGCAGCGGTCGCGGCGAAGATCAGGCCGCTGATGATGAAGACGATCGGCGTCAGGCCGAGCGCGATCCCCGCCGTCAGGCCGAGCGCGTAGTAGATCGACGAGCCGACGTTGCCGTACGCGGTCGCGAAGAGGGCGGGCGCGCCGAGGACGCGCTCCAGGCCGTGACTCTGTCTCCGACGCCGTGGCACGACGGCGAACACTACGCCCGGGGTAGGCCGACTACCGGAACAGCTGGTACGGCACCGACGAGAGGATCACGTGCTGCTCGAAAAGGAGCAGCCGCTTGATGTAGAGCGCCCGCTGGTTGTGGAGGAGCCGCGCCCAGCCGCGAACGACCATCTCCGGCATCACCACGTTGACCACGGTGTCGGGATCGGCCGTCAGCTCGCGGATATAGGCCCGGAGCGGGGTCCCGATGTCGCGGTAGGGAGCGTCGCTCAGGTCGAGCGGCAGCGTCATGCCGGCGCGCTGCCATTCGCCGCGGAAGCGATCGGCCTCCTCCGGGTCGAAGGCGAACGAGACCGCGCGGACGTCGTCGATGCCCAGGGACTCCGCGTAGCTGATCGCACGCATCGCACCGGCGTGAACGTTCGCGAGCAGGACGCGAACGACGACGCGCTTCGGGGTCTGACCCTCTGCCACGCGCTTGGTCGTGACGACCGGCACGTCGGTCACCACCACGCCGGGCTCGGACAGCAGCCGCAGCTTGAGCCGGAACGAGGTCCGCCCGGCGGCCGAGAGGAGCGATTGCCGCTTGAACTGCTCCGGGATGACCACCGAGACGAAGTCGGACTCCCCGCGTGGCAGGCGCCAGACCTCCTCGAGGAGCGCCTGCATGCGACCTTCCTCGGTGTCGAGGATCTCGAGCCTCGGCTCCTCCTGCGCAAAGTCCCACCACCGCGGACGGATGCCGGGGTCGGTGTGCTTTCCGGGTGCGAGCAGCGCACGCACCTGCCCGTCGTGCCTGATCGTGCGGGCGTACCAGAGCGCCCCTTCCGTCGCGACGTCGAGGGCCTCGACCCACAGCAGCACCTTGTTCGTCGGCTCGCGCGCCGTGCGCACGGCGCTCACCCCGAACCTCAAGCGGCGGGCGAAGCGTCGGTAATGGCGGTTGATCCCGAGAAACGAAAGGACCAACAGCGGAATAGCGACGATCACGATCCAGGCTCCCTCGGCGAACTTGGTCCAGATGACGATCAGCGTGACCGTCCCGGTCGCGCACGCCCCGACCGTGTTGATCGCCCCCTTGACCCGCCAACCCGAGTCCCTCGTGCGCAACCAGTACCGGATCATCCCGGCCTGTGACAGCGTGAACGCGGTGAAGACACCGATCACGTAGAGGTGGATCAGTGAGTTGACATTCGCGTCGTAGAACCAGAGCAGAGCGCCGGCGATGCTCGCCAGAACGAGAATGCCGTTCGAGAAGACGAGCCGGTCGCCGAGGTTGGTGAACTGACGCGCAAAGAAGCGGTCGCGCGCGAGCAAGGCTGCGAGTCGGGGGAAGCCCTGAAACGATGTGTTCGCAGCGAGCACGAGAACGGCGAGGGTCAGGATCTGGATCGCCCAGTACATGAATCCGCCCGACGAGCCGGCCGGAAACACACCCCGTGCGAGTTGCGACAGAACCGACGGTGTCCCCGTCGACGAGGGAATTGCGTGCATCTGCACGGCCAGCCATGAGACGCCGACGAACATCGCGATCGCGATGAGACCGAGAATCCCCAGGGTCGCGGCCGCATTCTTCCCATGCGGCTTGCGAAACGCGTTGACGCCGTTGGCGATCGCCTCGACCCCCGTGAGAGCAGTCGAGCCCGAGGCGAACGCCCGCAGGATGACGAAGATCGTGACGGCGCCGACACCCGCGGTCATGGGATGAGGAACGACCGCCTGCGGGCAAGTGCCCGCCGAGCAGCGCACGAAGCCGGTGATGAGCAGCACGAAGATGGAGACGACGAACGCGTATGTGGGCAGCGCGAAGACGGCACCCGCCTCCTTGACCCCGCGCAGGTTCGCGAACGAGATCAGGGCGACGCAGACCAACGAGAGAATCAGCTCGTGTCCGCGAAGAAAAGCCACCGCGGAGGTCAACGCGAGCACCCCGGCCGCGACCGACACTGCGACCGTCAGAACATAGTCCGTGAGGAGCGCTGCAGCCGCGACCAGGCTCGGGAGGGTGCCCAGGTTCTCCTTCGAGACGATGTAGGCGCCGCCGGATGTCTCGTAGACGACCACGGTCTGCCGGTACGACATGACGACAATCGCAAGGAGCAGGGCGATCGCGATCGAGATCGGGAAGACGAGATGTGCGCTTCCCGCCGAGGCCGCAACGAGGACGACGAGCGCCGCTTCGGTTGCGTAGGCGACGGACGAGAGCGGGTCCGACGCGAAGATCGGCAGAGCGAGCCACTTCGGAAGGAGCGTCTCCTCCATTTCGGCCGAAGACATGGGACGGCCGACGACATAACGCTTGAACCGGGGCACGACCCCGGAAGCTACCGCTACGCGGCGACGGCAGTCGACGCCGGCCGGAGAACGACGGTTTCGGCCGGAGCGTGCGTCAGAATCCACGCCAGTTCCTTCGCCGTGAAGCCGGGCGCAGGCGCGACGATCCGGTCGAAGCTCTCGAGCTCCCAGAGACGCCGCAGGGCATGCGTGAGCGAACGGCCCTTCTCGATTCGCGCGTCCACCGGAACGCCGGCACGCAGTGCGGCGAGCTCGACGGCCTCGAGGAGGGGCACGGCGACCGCGACCTGATCCCTGCGAGGCGACTCCTCCGCGTACTGGAGGGGCACCACCAAGAGGTATGCCGCAACGAGCGTCGCTTCCTCTGCGCGCGCAATCCGGATCGCAGCGGCGAGCACCGTCTCGTCGAGCGCACCGGCGAACGGGACGAGGATGCGACCTTTCCCTGCGTAGCGCGCGCGCGGTCGGCGCCGGGCGCGCGACAGCACGACCGCGGCGGCCAGGGCGACGAGCACGACGACAACGGCGACGGCTGCAGTCATCGGCGCTCCTCCCGGTCGGCACGGTTCGCGATCACGCGAATGTCGATTCCGGGTAGCTCGCGGACGAGCGCCGAGACGAGCGACCCTCGGAGGATCTCGCGGCGACGACTCTCGTCGGGGGTCCCGACGAGCACGTAGGTGGAGCCGCGCTCGTCGACGACCTGCCGAACCGTCGCCACCAGGTCGTCGCCCTCCTCTTCGAGAAAGTGCGCGCCGAGCACGACGGCAAGGCGCCGCAGTGCCGCCAGCTGGACCTGCTCGTCCGGAGAGAGCTGATGCCCACGCCGGCGGACCCAGAGCGCGTCGAGCGGCGCGCCGAGGCGCTCGCTCGAGCGCCAGGCCCGGCGCAGGATCCGCTGCGAGCGCGGTTCCGGCGTCACGAGCGCGAGGACCCGCTCGGCGACCGCCTGCGCGCTGAGGGGATCCAGGACGACCGCCTGGCGCTTTGCCCCGACTCCCTCGGCGACCTCGCGCAGGGCGAGCTCGCGCAGCGCCGACAGCCGGTCGACTCGGAAGAAGTTGTCGAGCGCAACGCCCGCGCGTTCGGGTGCGTAGACCTTGCCCGCTCGGAGCCGCTGCTGGAGCGCCTCCGGGGAGAGATCGACGAGCACGACTTCGTCGGCCTCCTCGAGCACCTTGTCCGGGAAGGTCTCCCGCACGCGCACGTCGGTGAGCTCTGCGATCGCGTCGTTCAGGCTCTCGAGGTGCTGGATGTTGACCGTGGAGATCACATCGATCCCTGCGTCGAGGATCTCCCCGATGTCCTGCCAGCGCTTCTCGTTGCGCGCCTCTGGGACGTTCGTGTGCGCAAGCTCGTCGATCAGTGCGAGCTCGGCTGCGCGGCGGACGACCGCGTCGACGTCCATCTCCTCCAGCTCGAGCCCGCCGTGGCTCGAGCGGAGCCGAGGCACCTGCTCGAGCCCGTCGGCGAGCGCTGTGGTCTCGGGCCTGTCGTGAGGCTCGAGATAGCCGATGACGACGTCACGCCCGTCGGCGTGCGCCGACCGGCCTTCCTGCAGCATCCGGTAGGTCTTGCCGACGCCGGCCGCCATCCCGAGGAGGATCCGATGCCGGCCACGCACGCACTCAGGCCCCGAAGAGGTTGTGCACGATCAGGTCGATCAGCTTGATCCCCACGAACGGCAGGATGACGCCGCCGAGCCCGTAGATCAACAGGTTGCGGCGCAGGAGCGCGGTCGCGCCGATCGCGCGGTACTTCACGCCCTTGAGCGCGAGCGGTACGAGCGCCGGGATGATCAGGGCGTTGAAGATGATCGCGGAGATGATGGCGCTCTTCGGGTCGCCGAGATGCATGATGTTGAGCTTCTGCAACGGGCCGCGCTCGCCGGGGTGCGTGGCGTAGGTGAAGGCGAACATCGCAGGCAGGATCGCGAAGTACTTCGCGACGTCGTTCGCGATCGAGAACGTCGTCAACGCACCGCGCGTGATCAGGAGCTGCTTGCCGACCTCGACGATCTCGATCAGCTTCGTCGGGTTGGAGTCGAGGTCGACCATGTTGCCGGCCTCCTTGGCGGCAGACGTGCCCGTGTTCATCGCGACCCCGACGTCGGCCTGCGCGAGCGCAGGCGCGTCGTTGGTGCCGTCTCCGGTCATCGCGACCATGCGGCCCTTCCCCTGCTCCTCCTTGATCAGCGCCATCTTCGTCTCGGGCGTCGCCTCGGCCAGGAAGTCGTCGACGCCAGCCTCTTGCGCGATCACGGCCGCCGTCACGCGGTTGTCGCCGGTGATCATGACCGTGCGGATGCCCATGCGCCGCAACTCGTCGAAGCGCTCGTTCATCCCACCCTTGACGATGTCCTTCAGATGCACGACGCCGAGCGCCCAGTTGTCGCGTGCGACGACGAGCGGCGTCCCGCCCTGCTCGGCGACTCCCTGTACCAACCTGTCGAGGTCGGCGGGCGCGGTTCCGCCCTGCTCGGAGATGAAGCGCTTGACAGCGTCACCGGCGCCCTTGCGAATCATGGTGCCGTTCATGTTCACGCCGCTCATGCGGGTCGTCGCGCTGAACGGGACGAACTCGTGCTCGCCGAACTCACGCTCGCGAAGCCCGAAGCGCTCCTTGGCAAGCACGACGATCGAGCGTCCCTCGGGCGTTTCGTCGGCCATCGAAGCGAGCTGGGCGACCTCCGCGAGCTCGCGCTCGTCGACTCCCTCGACCGGCAGGAACTCAGCGGCCTGCCGGTTGCCGAGGGTGATCGTGCCGGTCTTGTCGAGCAGCAGCACGTCGACGTCGCCGGACGCCTCGACCGCGCGGCCCGACATCGCGAGCACGTTGCGCTGGACGAGCCGGTCCATGCCGGCGATGCCGATTGCCGACAGGAGTGCCCCGATCGTCGTCGGGATCAGTGCGACGAGCAGCGCGATGAGAACGGTCTGTGACGTCGGTGTGCCCGCGTAGATCGCGTACGGGCGGAGCGTTGCGACAGCCGCGAGGAACGTGATCGTCAGGCCGGCGAGCAAGATGTTGAGGGCGATCTCGTTCGGCGTCTTGCGGCGCTCTGCGCCCTCGACGAGCGCGATCATGCGGTCGAGGAACGACTTGCCGGGCTCCTGCGTGACCTCGATCACGAGCTGGTCGGAGAGCAGCTTCGTGCCGCCGGTGACTGCGGAGCGATCGCCACCGGACTCCCGGATCACCGGAGCGGACTCGCCGGTGATCGCCGACTCGTCGACCGAGCCGACGCCTTCGATGATCTCGCCGTCTGCGGGGATGGTCTCGCCCGCCTCGACGATCACGACATCGCCTCGCTGCAGCTCGGCAGCGGGCACCGAGCGCCCGTCACGAAGCCGCGCGTTCGTCGTCGTCCGCGTCGCACGCAGCGCACTCGCCTGGGCCTTGCCGCGTCCTTCCGCGATCGCCTCGGCGAAGTTCGCGAACAGCACCGTCAGCCAGAGCCAGACGGCGATCGTCCCGACGAACCAGAGGCTGCCCGTGTCGCCACGCGCGAGGTTGAGGATGAAGATGCCGGTCGTGATCACGCTGCCGAGCTCGACGATGAACATCACCGGGTTCCGCACCTGCGTGCGCGGGTCGAGCTTCGGGAACGAATCCCGGATCGCCGCGAGCACGAGCTCCTGCGAGAAGATGCTGCCGCGTGCGCGGGCCATTACCTGCCTCCGAGGTTGTCGAGAGCGAGATTCAGCTCCAGGACGTTCACGCCGGGCTCGCCGAGGAAACCGAGGCTCCGCCCGTCCGTGTTGGCGCGGATGAGCTTCTGCACGGTCGCCAGGGGCAGGTGCCGTACGGCCGCGATGCGCCGCGACTGCAGCGCCGCGTTCGCCGGTGAGATGTCGGGGTCGATCCCGGAGCCCGACGTGGTGACGGCGTCGACCGGGATGTCGCCGATCGTCAGGCCGGGGTTGTAGGGCCGCTCGAGCTTCAGGATCGCCGCAGCGGCCGCCTTGATGTTCTTCGCCAGATCGGGATTCGTGGGCCCGAGGTTCGCGAAGGTTGTCGCACCGGCGTTGTAGGCCGGTGCTGTCGCGGACGGACGCGGCTGGAAGTACTTCGGGCTCGTGAACGCCTGCGCCGCGAGCCGCGAGCCGACCACGACCCCGTTGCGTGTGATCAGGCTGCCGTTCGCCTTGTTCTTGAAGGCGACCTGCGCGAAGCCGGTCATCACCAGCGGGTAGACGAAGCCGAACAGCAGTGTCGCCAGGACGATCGCGAGCAGAGAGCGAACGAAGGTCCGCATCAGTGCATCAACCCCTCGACGATCGGCCCGAGCGTGAGCGCCGGGAAGATCATCAGGCCGGCGGTCAAGGCGATCACGCCGACCAGGAGGATGACGAAGGTCGGCCCGTCCGTCCGGAACGTGCCCGCGGAGGCGGGAACGATCTTCTTCTTCGCCAGCGAGCCGCCGAGCGCCAGTGCGGCGATCAGGGGCACCCAGCGTCCGAGATACAGGCAGATGACGCCCATTTCGGCGGAGAAGTTCGTCGCGCCGAAACCGGCGAACGCGCTGCCGTTGTTGTTCGACTGCGAGTCGTAGGCGTAGAGCGTCTCGGTGAAGCCGTGAACGCCGCTGTTGTAGATCGACGCCAGGCCGGAGTGCGTGGTGATCGAGATGGCCGTCATCACCAGCACCATCGTCGGCACGAAGAGCGCACCGACGGCGGCGATCTTCATCTCTCGCGCCTCGATCTTCTTACCGAGCCACTCCGGCGTTCGACCAACCATCAAGCCCGCCACGAAGACCGCGATCAGGATGTAGAAGAACATGCCGTAGAGACCGGAGCCGACTCCGCCGAAGATCACCTCGCCGAGGAACAGATTGACGAGCGGCACAGCTCCGCCGGCGGGCGTCTGCGCGTCGAAGCCGCTGTTGACCGAGCCGTTCGAAGCATCGCTGGTGGCGACCGTCCAGACGGTCGTCGTCGCCAGGCCGAAGCGGACCTCCTTGTCCGCCATGTTCCCGCCGGACTGGCCGTGGCCCTGCGTGATGTTCACACCGGAGTTGCGCAGCACGGCCGAGCCGTGCTGCTCGGATGGCAAGTTGATCGCCACTCCGATCGCGAAGACCACGAACATCGAGATGAAGATCATCCACGCATGCCGTCGCGCCAGGACGAGCTTGCCGAACATGAAGACCTGCGCCGCGGGAATGAGCAGGATCGCGAGCATCTCGAGGAAGTTCGACAACCCGTTGGGGTTCTCGAACGGCACCGCCGAGTTCGAGTTGTAGTAGCCGCCGCCGTTGGTGCCGAGCTGCTTGATCGCGACCTGCGATGCAACCGGGCCGCGTGCGATCGTCTGGTGCGCTCCCTGCAACGTCGTCGCGGTCGCGTGAGCGTGGAACGTCTGCGGCACTCCCTGCCAGATCAGCAACGCGGCGAGCACGATCGAGAGCGGCAGCAGGATGTAGACGAGCGACCGATAGAGGTCGCGCCAAAAGTTGCCGAGCTTGTCGCTCGAGCGCCTGGCGATCCCGCGGATCACGGCGATCAGCACAGCCATGCCGACTGCCGCAGAAACGAAGTTCTGCACGGCGAGGCCGGCCATCTGGGTCAGATACGACATCGTGTACTCGCCGCCGTAGAACTGCCAGTTCGTGTTGGTGACGAAGCTGGCGGTCGTGTTGACGGCGATGTGAGGGGCGACGCCCTTCAGATGATCGGGGTTCAGGAACAGGTGGCCCTGCAGCCGCTGAATCGCGTACAGGACGACGGTGAAGCCGACGCTGAAGATGAGCACCGTCTTCGCGTACGACTTCCAGTCCTGCTCGTCCCCGCTTCCACGCCCGAGCAGCCGCAGGAAGCCGCGCTCCACCGGGTCGAGCTTCTCGCGCGAGTACGCCCGCGCCATGAACATTCCGAGCGGATAGCCGAGCGCTACCAGCGCGAACGCATAGAACAAGATCTGTGTGAGCCCTTGACCGTTCACTCCGGCCGCCTCGCCGGGTGGGGGGCCTCAGGACCGCGACCGACGGCGGCCCGGATCACGAGCATGACGAGGAGCAGCCCGAGCAGGACGAGTGCGGGACCGCTCATCAGAGCCGCTCCCCGCGGAAGAGCGCGTACAGGAGGTACGCGAAGATGAGCAGCGAAACCACGAGCCCGAAGGCGTCGGCTGCCGACATCAGACCTTCTCCATCAGATACAGGAACGAGAAGGAGAAGGCGAAGCAGACAGCTGCGATGCCGAGCGCGGCCAGGTCGTACATCAGTGCACCTCCAGCTTTTCGAGGACGGCCCGCAGCTCCGACTCGACGTCGGTGACGTCGGTGAAGAGACAACTTCCGGGGCTCGTCAACAGATCGTTGACCGCGAGCATTCCGGCCCCGCGAACAGCAGCGTCCGAGAGGAGTCGTGCCTCGATCGCCTCGAGCAACGCGGTGTGCGGGCGAAGAGCAGCAACCCGCAGGGGCGCAGCGCCCGGCAGTAACTTGCCGTCGATCTCGGCGAGGACGCTGTGCAACGACCGCGCGGACAGCCTGCGCTCGCGTGGCGAGGTCAACTCGTCGACCCGCCAGCGATAGCGGCTCTCGAAGCCGTGCCGAATCCAGTAGTCGGCCTGGCTGCGCGCGCGGCGGCGTTCCAGCCACGTGTGAGGAAAGGTGAGTGCTGCCATGGCCCCGACGGTAGGACGGGCCGCATCAAGGCGGCCTCAAGCCTTGCGGGGTGGGCCTTAAAGCTTTCTCAAGACTCCAGCGGGTCGAGCAGGCGGTAGCCGGCGCCGGGCTCGGTCACGATGTAGCGGGGCAGCGAGGGGTCCGGCTCGATCTTCGCCCGCAGGTGCGAGATGTAGACGTGCAGGTAATGCGCCTCGACCTGGTAGGCCGGCCCCCAGACCTCACGGAGGAGCATCCTGTGCGTCAGGAGCTTGCCGCGGTTCTGCGCCAGCACGCGCAGGAGGTCGAACTCGTGCGGTGTGAGCTTCACCCGCTCCCCGTTGCGCGTGACGAGGCGCTCGGGCACATCGATGGTCAGGTCGCCCACCTCGATCAGCGGGCCGGCGGCGGGAGCAGCGCGGCGCAAGACGGCGCGCAGCCTCGCGAGCAGCTCCTCCACGCTGAACGGCTTCGTCACGTAGTCGTCGGCCCCGGCATCGAGCGCGGCGATCTTCTCGCGCTCCTCACCGACCGCCGACAGGACAATCACCGGTGCCTCCAACCACGTCCGAAGCTCGCGGCAGACGTCGGTCCCACTGCGGTCTGGCAGGACGAGGTCGAGGATCACAGCGGCCGGTGGCCTTGCGGCCGCTGCCGCCAACGCTGCCTCGGCCGTCTCGGCTGTGTCCACCTCGAACCCGGCGCCGCGCAGCATCGTCCCGAGAGCGCGCAGGATCTGCGGCTCGTCGTCCACCACGAGGATCCGCTGCGTCATGTGGGCAGCTCCGCAGGCACCTCGGCGACGGGCAGCGCGAGTGCGAACGTGGCACCCTGCGCCGGCCGCGATTCAGCCCACACCCGTCCGCCGTTGGCGGCCGCGAACCCACGCGCGATCGCGAGCCCCAGGCCGGCGCCGGTGCGCTGGCTGCTGTCCGCGCGGTAGAACGGCTCGAAGATGCGCTCGAGCTGGGCGGCATCCAGGCCGGGGCCGTGGTCGACGATGCGGACGATCGCCTCCTGGCGGGTCGCTGTGATCCGAACGTAGACATGCGCGGTCTGCGGCGAGAACTTCAGCGCGTTCTCGACGAGGTTGGCGAGGACCCGCTGAATCTGCACCGCGTCGACATCCACCAGCGGGCTCTCACCCACGATCTCGACTCGATCGGCTCCCTGCAGGTCGCGTACGGCGGCCCGCACGAGATCGTCGAGCGCCCAGACCTCGGCGTCCGGCTCGGCACCGCCCGCCTCCAGGCGCGACAGATCGAGCAGGTCGCCGACCAGGCGCGCGAGCCGGTCGGCGTCGACCGCGATCGTGTCGAGCAGAACGCGGCGGTCTTCGTCGCTGAAGGTGAGGGTCTCGTTGCGTAGGGCACCGATCGCAGTCGTGATCCCCGTCAGAGGAGAGCGAAGGTCGTGGGAGACGGCCCGCAGCAGGGCTGTCTTGATGAGGTCGCTGCGCCGCAGTGCCTCTGCCTCGAGCGCCTCTTGCTCGAGGCGGCTTCGGTCGAAGGCGACGGCGAGCAGGGCCGCGAGCGCAGGCAGGAACCGGCGCCGCACACTGAGGTTCGGGTCGGCGTCCGCGGGGGTGTAGAGCATCCCGATGGTGCGTCCGTCGATCTCGAGCGGGATCGGCGCGTCGCCGCCGCGCCGCGAACGACCGCCAAGCTCGACATCCGCGCGCGGCACACCGAGCACGGCCGCCGTCTGTTCCCCCACCCAATCCAGCTCGTCCTCGAGCGGCTGTCCACCGAGGAGGTGCGTCGCGAGCTGGGCGAGGAACGAGGACTCGCGTTCGCGCTGCTCCGCGTCGGCGGCGCGCCGGCGAGACCTCGCGGCCAGCTCGCTCACGACGAGCGCGGTCACCGAGTAGGCGGTGAGAGCGAACCAGTTCGCCGACTCCCGCAGGGTGAACGTGTGCACCGGCGGCAGGAAGAACCAGTTGAACGCGAGCATGCTCGCGACCGCGACCGGAAGCGACCAGCGGATGCCCCAGAGGACCGCCACGGGCAGAACCGCGAACACGTAGAGCACGCCGAGCGACAGCGTCGGTGCGATCGGCTTCAACGCCCAGACCAGGAGCGTGGCGGCCGTGACCGCCGCCACGGAGCCCAGGAGGGGCGTCAACCGCGAGTGCATACCGGGACGGTAGCTCTAGGAGCCGCCGAAGAAGCCGAAGCCGCGCCCGGGAGGCGGAGCGATCAGCTCGAGGATGTCGTCGACCGTGATGATCCCGATCGGATGCTCTTCGTCGTCCACGACGGGAAGCACGGTGAGGTCGTAGTCGGTCATCGCGCGGACGATCTCGTCGAGATCGGCGTCTGCGGTCACGAATCGGCTGTGGGTGATCAGCTCGGTCACCGGAGTGTGCGGCTCGGCGCGGACGAGATCGGGCAGCGAGATCGCACCTCGGTACCGTCGGTGGGTGTTGATGGTGAAGATCCAGGCGAGGGCGTCGCTCGGCGCGACCGCCCGGCGGACACGGTCGAGGGCTTCTTCCTGGGTCGCCTGGGTGTAGATGGCAACGAACTCGGGGCTCATCAGGCCGCCCGCTGTCAGAGGCTCGTAGCCGAGCAGCGTCCGCAGACGCCGGCGTTGCACGGCCGGCAGCAGTTCGAGGATGCGTGCCCGCCGCTCCTCGTCGAACTGGGCGATCAGGTCGGCAGCGTCGTCGGTCTCCATGTGCGCGACCAGGTCGGCGACCTCGCCGTCGTCTCGGTCCTCGGCGAACTCGAGCTGATGCTCGTCGCCGAGCTCCTCGAAGAGATCGGCCTCCAGCTCCGGGTCGTGCTGCACGGCGGCGATGATCTCCTCACCGTGGCCGTGCGGTGACGCCTCGACGAGATCGGCGAGCTCGGCGGGATGGAGCCGGGCGAGCTTCGGGTGTGGGACGCGCAGCTTGATCGTCGGGATGTGCCCGGTGAACGGCTCGAGGCTCGCCCAATCGATCACGTTGGAAACGCCCACGCGCGGTGCCAGCGGCCGCGGCAGCAGCCTGCGCAGAAGGCTCTGGGGGCTGATGTCGATGCCGACGACACGCCACCAGCCTTCGACACGAGCG
The DNA here is from genome assembly GCA_963821575.1 of uncultured Thermoleophilia bacterium. GTDB lineage: Bacteria > Actinomycetota > Thermoleophilia > Gaiellales > Gaiellaceae > PALSA-600. The sequence goes on along the minus strand of CAWGEJ010000006.1, from coordinate 364,525 downwards.
ATCTCGATCTCGTTCGCGCGCACGAGCCGCGCCCCGGCGACGTTGATCAGCTGGCGGTCGAGCAGGTCCTCCCGCAGCAACAGCTCGCCTTCGCGACGCTCGAACGGCTGCAGATCGAGCTGAGCCTTCGTGAGGGTGATCCGCCCGTGCGCGATCTCACCGATCCGGTCGGCGGGAACGTAGACGTTGCGCCGGGCGACCTTCGCCACGGCGCCGCTGACCGGCGGATATTCCTCGTCGCCGAGACGCACCAGGAGATCCTCGATCCGGCCGAGCTTGCGCCCGTCGGCGTCGGCGAGATCGCCGTTGACGACGAGAGACAGATGGAGGATCTCGGGTGCGACGGTCATGGCGCGAGGTAGGTGACGACGAGGGCGATCGACATGACGCTCACCACCAGAGTGACGAACCACCCTGTCAGCAGCAGGAACCGGCTGCTCGTCAGCTCGCCCAGCAGGCCCTTCCGACGGCTCAGCAACATCACGAAGACGAGGATCACCGGCAGGAGCAGGCCGTTGACGACCTGGGCCATGAACATCACGCGGATCAACGGCAGGCCGGGGATCAGCACCAGAACGGCGGCGACGCCGAGGAAGAAGGCCATGAGCCCGTAGAAGGCCGGAGCCTCGCGGGGCTGAAGGTCGAGGCCGCGCTCGAAGCCGAGCGCCTCGGTCGTCGCATACGAGCTCGTGAGCGGCACGACACCGAGGCCGAGGAACGCGGCGCCGAGCAGGCCGAGCGCGAACACCGTCTCGGCAGCGTGCCCGGCGAGCGGCCCGAGCGCTTTCGCCGCGGCCGCCGCATCGGGGATGCTCCGCTCGCCGTGCGCCCACAGCGTCGCCGCGGCCGCGATCACGATGAACGCGGCGATCGAGTTCGTCAGAAACGCGCCGAGACCGACGTCGAAACGCGACGTCCGTAGGTCCTCGGCGCCGAGCCGCTTGTCGGCGCAGTACGACTGGATGAACGCCTGGCCCCACGGCGTGATCGTCGTCCCCACCGTTCCGACGACGGCCAGCAGGTACACCGACGTCACGTTCACATGCGGCGCAACGAGGTACCGCGCGCTCTTCCCCCAGTCCGGCTTGGCGAGGATCGCCGAGACGACGTACGCAACCGAGACGCCCGCCCCAACGGCGAGGAACACGTACTGCACTCGCAGAAACCCCGCGCGGGCGAGCAGCAGCCCGATCACGAGCACGGAGACGACCACGGACACCGGAACCGGGACGCCGAAGAGCGACAGTGCCGCCCCGATGCCTGCGAACTCGGCCAGCGTGGTGCCGAGATTCGCGATCAGCATCGTGGCGATCGCGAGCGCCGCCCAGCGGATCCCGAACCCTTCCCGGATCAGATCGAGCAAGCCACGCCCGGTTGCGAGACCGAGACGGGCGCCGACCTCCTGGGTCACGAACAGCGCCAGCATGCTCGCGAGCACGATCCACAGGAGGGCATAGCCGAACTGGGCTCCGACCACCGAGTAGGTCGTGATCCCGCCCGCGTCGTTGTCCGCGAAGCCGCTCACGAGCCCAGGTCCGAGCACGGCGAGGAACGCCAGCTTCGGAAGCTGCACACCGGCGACCCAGCGTGACCCGGGCAGGCTCACGCGCCGACGCCCCCACCGGCGTCGACGGCCGAAGATCCGCGTCAACTTCCCCATCTGCTCGTCAAGCCAGTCGCCTGCGCACGCAGACGACCGCGGGCGCTAGAAGCGCCCGAAGAGCGTCATGCGCACGCGCACGAGTCTTCGACCCGTACTGCCAGGTACCACTGGCTCACCTCCATGCGCCGACACCATCCACGGAAGAATACCCGCTGCGCGGGGGCGATCCCCCGCGCAGCGTTCAGGCTCCGTTAACCGTGAATCGAGACGATCAGCGGGATGATCAGGATCGCGACGATGTTCGCGATCTTGATCATCGGGTTGATCGCCGGGCCTGCGGTGTCCTTGTACGGGTCACCGACGGTGTCGCCGGTGACGGACGCGGCGTGCGCATCCGATCCCTTGCCGCCGTAGGCACCGTCTTCGATCGACTTCTTGGCGTTGTCCCAGGCGCCGCCGCCCGAGGTCATCGCAATCGCGAGGAAGAGGCCGGTGACGATGGTGCCGATCAACAGCCCGCCGAGCATCTTCGCGCTGATGATCCCGACGACGATCGGGAAGCCGATCGGGATCAGCGCCGGTGCGAGCATCGACCTGATCGCCGACGCGGTGACGATGCCGACCGCCTGGCTGTAGTCCGGCTTCTCGGTGTAGTCCATGATCCCGGGGTGCTCGCGGAACTGGCGGCGCACCTCCTGAACCACCTCGCCGCCGACGCGGCCGACCGCCTGCATCGCCAGTGAAGCGAACAGGAACGGCATCAGGCCGCCGACGAAGAGGCCTGCGATCACCCACGGGTCCGAGAGCGCGAAGAACGTCGGGAGCCCCTGGTCGGCGAGCCCGGTCGTGTAGGAGTCGAACAGGATCAGCGCCGCAAGTGCCGCGGAGCCGATGGCGTAGCCCTTCGTGACCGCCTTGGTCGTGTTGCCGACCGCGTCGAGCGGATCGGTGATCGCGCGGACGCCTTCGGGCAGGTCGGCCATCTCCGCGATGCCGCCCGCGTTGTCGGTCACCGGACCGTAGGCGTCCAGCGCCACGATCAACCCGGTCATCGAGAGCTGCGCCATCACGGCGACGCCGATCCCGAGCAGTCCTGCGAAGTGATTCGCGACGAGAATGCCGGCGACGATCACGATCACGGGCGCCGCGGTCGCCTGCATGCCGATCGCGAGCCCTTCGATGATGTTCGTCGCGTGACCGGTCTGCGACGCCTTGGCGATCGCCTTCACGGGGTTCCACCGCGTGCCGGTGTAGTACTCGGTGATCGCGACGAGCAGGAACGTGACGACGAGACCGACGATCGCCGACCCGTACAGGTCGGTGAAGCCGTAGACCCCGCCGTCGAACGCCATCGTGATCGGGATGAAGCCGATCGCCGACAGGACCGTCGCGACGAGCACCGCCTTGTAGAGCGCGTTGATCACCGCGTTGTCGCCCTTGCCGAGCTTCGCGAAGAAGGTGCCGACGACCGACGAGACGGCCGAGACGGCACCGAGCGCCAGCGGGTAGAGGTAGAGGTGCGCGAGCGGGAAGTGCAGCCCGATCAGCATCACCGCGACCGCGGTGACGGCATAGGTCTCGAACAGGTCGGCAGCCATCCCGGCGCAGTCGCCGACGTTGTCACCGACGTTGTCGGCGATCACGGCGGCGTTTCGAGGATCGTCCTCGGGGATCCCCGCCTCGAGCTTGCCGACGAGGTCGGCGCCGACGTCGGCTGCCTTCGTGAAGATGCCGCCGCCGAGTCGCGCGAAGACGGAGATCAACGAGCCGCCGAAGGCGAGACCGACGAGGTCGTGGATCGCGGACGAGGGCGAGTTGTTGAGGACGGACGTGAGGAACCAGTAGTAGCCCGTCACGCCGAAGAGCCCCAGCCCGACGACGAGGAGGCCCGTCACCGAGCCGGCACGGAACGCGACGTTCAGCGCCGGCGCGAGACCGTTACGGGCGGCCTCGGCAGTGCGGACGTTCGAGCGCACGGCGACGTTCATGCCGATGAAGCCCGCCGCGGACGAGAGCACCGCGCCGATGAGGAAGCCGAAGGCGGTTCCCCAGCCGAGCTTGTTGTAGACGCCGAGCAGGATGAAGGGGACGATCGCCACGATTGCGATCGTCGTGTACTGCTTCTTCAGGTAGGCCGCGGCGCCCTCCTGGACGGCGCGCGCGATCTCCTGCATCCGCTCGTTGCCCGCAGGCTGCTTGAGCAGCCACCAGGTCAGGTAGAGCCCGTACGCCACGGCCACGCCGGCACCGACGAGGCCGAGCAGCACGGCGTGTTGCGCAAACCAATCCATCCGCTTCGCTCCCTCACAAAGTCAAGCGCCGAAGGGCTTCGGCGCGGGCGATTATGTATCACAAGCTCCGGTGGGAGCTTATGCCGAAGCGGCGTCGGCGTAGGCGAGCTGCAGCCGGGTCAGGGCCAGTGCGAGGTCGTCCGCCAGCTCTCCCTCGAGCTGCGGGACGAGCGCAGCCAGGGCATCGATCGCCTTGCGGGCCTCGGCGAGGTCGTGCCGCTCCAGCTTGGCGTAGGCCAGGCTGGCGATCGTCGAGGCGGCCGAAACGAGGAACTGCTCGACGCTGAACGCCGCGAGCTGCTCCTGCAGGGCCTCGACATCGATCTCGCGCTCGTGCTCGTGCTCGTCAGCCATCTGGCGCAGATCCCGCCGGCTCGCCTGTTCTCACCTGCTCGGAGTAGATCTCCTCCAGGCTGGCCCCCTCGTCGAACCGCGCGATCTGGCGCTCCGCCGCGTTCCGCTCGGGAATGCTCAGGAACGACGCAGCGCCGATCTCGCCCGCGACCGGCGCGACCCAGTCGAGCAGCTGGTCGATCCTCGCTCGCGCGTGCACCTGCTCGCCGCGGGCGAAGTCGAGCAGCTCACCCGAGAGGCCGAAGCGGATCGCCCGCCACAGGTTCTCCTCGAGCAGGCGGTTCGGCAGGCTCGGCAGCGGCTCTCCCTCGTCGAGCGCGCGAGCGCAACGGACGGCGAGGCTGTAGCAGAACGCTGCCAGCGACTGCGCCTCGACGAGGTCCGGCTGGGCGTCGCCGATCCGAATCTCGACGGTCGGATACGCGAGATGCGGCCGGACGCTCCACCAGATCTGCGTGTGCTCGGTGATCGAGCCCGTCCGGTAGAGGAACGAGACATAGTCCTCCCACCCACGCCAGTCGCCGTAGATGTCGGGGATACCGCAGCGCGGGAACATGCGCGTGAACACCTCGGTGCGCGCCGAGTGCAGACCCGAGTTGACCGCCTCGACGAACGGCGAGCTTGCGGACAGGGCGAGGATCTCGGGCAGGAAGTTGCGCAGTGCATCGTGCACGGCGATCGCGCGGTCGGCGCCCGCGATGCCGACGTGCACGTGCAGACCGAAGGTGTTGTTGCGCCACACGACGTAGCGCAGGATCTCGTCGTTCCGCCGATAGTGCGGCGTGTCGATGATGCGCTGATCCTGCCACCGGCTCCACGGGTGCGTTCCCGTGCCGCCGAGCGCGAGCTGCAAGTCGCGCGCAACACCGTGCAGCTGGCTGCGGCGCTCCTGCATCGCGGCCGCCGCCTCGCCGAAGTTCTCGCAGCGGCCGGTGCGGACCTCCACCTCGGACGCGATCAGCTCGCCGACGATATTCGGTGCGAGGTCGGTGTCCAGTGCCGCTGCGTAGATCTCCTCGAAGCGATCGGTGAGAGCGAGCGTGTGCGGGTCGAGCAGCGCGAATTCCTCTTCGACCGCGACCGTGAAATCGGTGCCCGCGTCGAATTCGTCGCGGCTCTTTGCGATCAGCTCCTGCCAAGAGATGCGTTGCTCGTCGCCCATTTCGCCAAGAGCGTAGCCCCTAGAGCGGGTCCAGCAGGCGTCGGGCGACGCCCGCCCACGACCAGCGGTCGACGACCGCCCGGCGCCCGGCTCGGCGGAGCACCTCGTGCTCGTCGGGCGGTAATGCGAGGAGCTCGCCGAGCTTGCGGGCGAGGTCCCCGGCGTCGCCGCTCTCGAACGACGCCAGATGCCGGAAGCGCTCGGGGTACTCCTCCTCCAGCCCCGCCGCGACCTCGGCGAGGCCCGAGTGGCGCGCCACGAGCGGAGGCGAGCCCGCCGCAGCGGCCTCTGCAGCAACCATGCCGAACGCCTCGGGGAAGATCGACGGCACCACGGTCACGTCGGCGAGCGGCAGCAGGTGCACCAGGTGACGGTGCTCGAGCGGGCCGGTGAAGAGCGTGCGCGGCGGCGCTGCCGCCTCGAGCACGGCGCGATACGGCCCGAAGCCGACCACGACGAGCCGTGCGTCGATCCCGTGCATCGCTTCGAGCAGGACTTGCACGCCCTTCTGCTCGATCAGCTTGCCGAAATAGACGACGAGCTTGCCCGGCCTGTCGAGGAACGCAGTGAGCCGGTCGGCGTTGTCGTCGTCGGGCAGGCGCTCGTCGCCGTTGTTCGGCGGATCGGCCCGCGCCTCGGCCAGCAGGTCGGCGAGCGCGGCTCGGCGGTCCTGCAGCACGAACTCGTCGATGTCCACGCCCGGGGGCACCTCGACGACGGGCTCGACGGGCCCGACGACCTCTGCGAGGACCTCACGGATGTGCTCCGAGCCGACGTAGGTCGCGTCGGCCTGCGCAAGCGCCTCTCTTCCCCACTCGCCGAGCTCCGGCCGGCCGCGCATCGAGTACTCGAGCTCCGAGCCGTGCGCCTTGACGCGGAACGGCGCGCCGCTCGCCGCGCCGACGGGGCCGCCCATCAGCACGTGGTTCGCGAACACGAGATCGGCGGGCAACAGCTCACGGAGCACGGCGGCATTCGCCTCGACGTAGGCGCGGCGCTCGTTCTCGGTGAAGTCCTGCAGGAACTTCGGCTGGAGGCCTTCGTAGCGGTCCATGACGAAGACCGGGAGCAACCCGCCGGGCAGCTCGACCGCGACCGTCGTCGCGCCCCCGAGGTCGTACTGCTCCGGCGCGCGCTCCTGCGAGACAACGACGACGTCGTGACCGTCACGGCTCCACTCCCGCGCGAGCGCCCGGGTGTAGACGTTCGACCCGGTGCCCCCGAGCAGGTAGCCGTGCCAGAGCAGGATGCGCATCGAGGGAGACGCTACTCGCAAGGCTGGTACCTGGTACCTGCCACTGAACCTGGTTCACGAGATTCGAACTGCGATCGCCTCCCGAGAACCTCGGTAGCAGTTCGGGAGTGCCACCAGTGAACCTGGTTCGGCGCAGCCGAACCAGGTTCACGAGTTTCGAACTGCCGACCGCCTCCCGAGAAACTCGCGAACCAGATTCACAGAGCGAATCTGGTTCGGTACCAGTTCACGAGTTTCGAACTGCCGATCGCCTCCCGAGAAACTCGGTGGCAGTTCGCGAGAGACGGCCTACGCCAGGTGAAAATAGAGTGCGTGCAGCAACTCGACCGCGGGGTTCGAGGTGTGGACGGTCACGTCGCCCGGCACGTCGAGGAGACCCTCGGAGTAGTTGAAGATGATGCGCACGCCCGCGTCGACGAGATCGTCGGCGACCTTCTGCGCGGCGCCCGCCGGAACGGCGAGCACGCCGACGACGATGTTCTTGTCGCGCACGACGTCCTTGAGGCGGCGCTCGTCCTCGACGGTCGTCCCCCCGACGTCGGCGCCGATCATGTTCGGGCTCGAGTCGAAGACCGCCGCGATGTTGATCCCGTGCTCGGCGAAGATCGGGGAGCTCGCGATCGCCTGGCCGAGACGGCCCGCTCCGACGAGCGCGATGTTGTGCTGCCCCTGCGTGCGGAGGATCTTCCGGATCTCGGAGAGGAGCGAGTCGATCGGGTAACCGACGCCGCGCTTGCCGAACTTGCCGAAGTTCGAAAGATCGCGCCGGATCTGGGTCGCGTTGATGCTCGTGTAGTCCGCGATCTCCTGCGAGGAGATGCGGTCCTTCCCCATCTTCTTGGACTGGGTCAGCACCTGGAGGTAGCGCGAAAGGCGCGCCGCAACTCCGACCGTGAGCCGATCGGGGGCCTCGCCGGGAACCGGAGCTTGCAACATCACGAGCGCATTGTGCCCAAGGCTCGCAATCGACCGTCCGGTTGTCACTAACTACCGCGCTTGTGACACCTTCCGGCGGAATGCCGCCTCGTCGACGTAGTAGACGAAGGCACGCTCGCCGTCGATCTCGACGACCGGAAGCCATTCGCGGTAGTGGGCCTCCAGTTGATCGTCGCCGGTGATGTCGACCGCCTCGTACGAGGCCCCGACCCGGTCGAGCACGCCGCGAGCGCGCTCGCAGAGCGAGCAGTTCCGCCCGTAGTAGAGAACGACCTCAGGGATAGAGGCCACGCGTGACGGTCGCTTCGGCGACGCGCTGGACGGCGAGCCCGTAGGCGGCCATGCGCATCGAGACCTTGCGATCCGTGTACGTCGACCACGTCTCGTCGAACGCGCGGCGGACGATCTCGTTCAAGCGGGCGTTGACCTCGTCTTCCTTCCAGAAGTACTCCTGCAGGCCCTGCACCCACTCGAAGTAGGAGACGACGACGCCGCCGGCGTTCGCGAGCACGTCGGGGAGGATCAGCACGCCGTTCGACTCGAGGATGTCGTCGGCGGCGGGTGTGAGCGGGCCGTTTGCGCCCTCGACGATCACCTTCGCCTTCACCTGCGCGGCGTTCTCCTCGGTCACGACCTGCTCGAGCGCGCACGGTGCGAACGCGTCGCAGTCGAGCGTCACGAGCTCCTCGTTCGTGATGCGGTCGCCGCCCTTCAACTCGGCGAGCGATCCGCCAGAGCGCTTGTGTGCGAACGCGGCGGCAACGTCGATGCCGTTGGCGTTGAACATGCCGCCGCTCGAGTCGGAGATCGCGACAACCTTCGCGCCCAGCTCGGCGACGAACTTGGCGAAGAACGAACCGACGTTGCCGAAGCCCTGCACCGCGACGGTCAGACCGTCCATCGACCGGCCCTGCTTCTCCAGCGCCGACTCGAGACAGAAGACGCCGCCGCGCGCGGTGGCCTCCTCGCGACCGAGCGACCCGCCGATCGTCAGGGGCTTGCCGGTGACGACGCCGAGGACGGAATGGCCCTTGTTCATCGAGAACGTGTCGAAGATCCAGGCCATCGTCGCTGCGTTCGTGCCGACATCCGGCGCCGGGATGTCCTTCTCCGGCCCGATCTCGTTGATGATCTCGGACGTGAACCGGCGCGTCATGCGCTCGAGCTCGCCGCGAGACATCTGCTTCGGGTCGCAGCTGACGCCGCCCTTCGCACCTCCGAACGGGAGCCCCATCAACGAGCACTTCCAGGTCATCCACATGGCGAGCGCCTTGACCTCGTCGAGCGTGACGTCCGGGTGGTAACGGATCCCGCCCTTCGACGGGCCACGCGACACGTTGTGCGTGACGCGGTACCCACGGAACGCGCGCACGGAGCCGTCGTCGAGCGACGTCGGGATCGACACCTCGACCGCCTTCTTGCATTCCTGCAAGACGTTGACGAGCCGATCGTCGATCCCGAATGTCTCGGCTACTCGATGTAGCTGCTGCTGAGCGAGACGAAACGGATTCTCACGAAGGTGAGTCTCGGGGGCCGAGGCGGCCATCGAGAGCTGAATCTACTCCAATCGGAAGGAGACCTGCGCCCTGCTCGGTTTCGCGTTGAGGGGCAGCGTCGGCCACGCAGCGAGGCGCAACTCGTAGGACCCCGCGGGCAGCCGGGCGCTCGCGGGCCCGCGGCCGGTGATGCCGAAGCTGTACGAGCCCGGCAGAAGGTCTCGCAGACGCGCCATGACGCCCAGATACCGGCCGCTCGCCGAGTAGAGCAGGATGTCCAGCCGCGAGACCGCTTGGATCTGCAGGCCTCCGGAGTGGATGACCCTTCCCGCCTGCACGCTGAGGATCGCCGGACTCGTGTCCGAGGCGGGGAACGACGCCCGGTCGATCGCGACCCGGCCGAGCAGGCTGTCCGGCGCGCTTTCGAAGCCGAGCGCCCACGGGACCCGTAGGACTTCGGAGCCGGACGGTGCGATCTGAACGGCGCCGGTCACGATCCGCGCCCCGGGCGCAGCGGGCGCGCGCACCGTCACCTGGACACGCGCAGCGCGTCCGACGCGAAGCATGAGGTGCGTGGGGACGATCTTGAACCTGAGCGCCTCCGAATCGCCGCTTGCGACCGCGCTGATCGACAACTGCAGGCGCCGGGTCGAGACGTTGCGCACGACGAGCGTGCGCGTGGCGTGCCAACGAGCGCCTTGCCAGATCCCGAAGCCGAGCGTCGTCGGCTGCGCTGCGATCTCGCCGACCGCCGATGCACCGAGCCGGAACGTCCCGGCTCCCACCGCGGTCGCGGGCGCATGGCCCTGTTGCGCGTAGCCGACCAGCAAGCTGTCGAGCGACGGCCCGTCCAGGCTCGGCCGCATCTGAGCAAGCAGCGCTGCACTGCCGGCGACGATCGCAGCAGCACCGCTGGTGCCGTTGATCGTGCCGTAGAGCGGCGACCCATCGGACGCGGCGCCGGGCTCAGCGGTGGCGAGGGCGATGCCGGGCGCGGCGACGTTCGGCTTGATGCCACCGTCGAAGGCGAGCCCGAGCGAGGAGAAGCTCGCGACCTGGCCCCGTGCCGTGTTCGTGGTCGAGTGCCGTGCACCGATCGCTATGCCGACGTCGAGGCCGGCGCGCTGGGCCGCGAGCAACTCGACCGCAGCGGCCGTCGGGACGACGACGACCGGGGCGGATTCGTCCTCGGCGACGCGAAATGCCCCGGGCGGAAGCGAGGCGCCGTAGAGGACGACTGCAGCGGCGCCCGCGCGTGAAGCTGCGATCGCCACCGCCTGCGGGTCGTCGCCGACCGGCACGACCACCGCCCGGCCCGCCACGAGGCTGTAGCCCTTCGCGTTGTAGTAGTCGACGCTCTGCGAGCCGGCCAGGCCCCTCGTCGAGCGAGGCGTCGCGACGCGCAGGCTCAGCGAGTGCGTCGGCGTTACGGCGCCGAGCAGCGGCAGCTGCTCGTCGAGGATCACGTCGAGGCCCCGCCGGAGGACGACGCGGGCGCGCGGGAGATCGGTGCGCGAATCGATTGCGCCGACCGACAGCGCCGCGGGTGCCCCCGCCGGGCCGGCGATCGAGCCGAAGGTCGGGCCGGCGTTCCCGTCGTTGCCGGCAGGTGTGACGACGACCGTGTTCAGGTCGAGCGCACCCTGCACCGCTCGGGCTTCGGGCGCGTCGGTGAACGCTGCGTACGGCGCGGCGACGCCCAGGAGCGCCACGCGCACCGCGTCGTGCGTGTCGCCGTCGCCGTTGGGGTCGACCGCCCGGTCGAGCCCGGCGATCACCTGGTCGGTGCGGCCGAACACGAGATCGCGCCCCGCGGCGTCGGGCTGCCACCCCGCGACGCGAATCGGCAGGACCGAGGCGCCGGGAGCGACTCCGTGCAGGCCGCCCGGCCCGCGCGAGCCGACGAGGATCCCTGCGAGCTCGGTGCCGTGGCGCTCGACCTGCGAGGGGTCCTGCGGATCCGAGCGCGCCGTCGCGTCGCCGCCCGGGTCGACGATGTCGATCCCCGGCAGCACCTTGCCGCGCAAGTAGGGATGCGCGGCATCGACGCCGGTGTCGAGGAGCGCGATCGTCACGCCACGCCCGTCGAAGCCCGGCAGGGCGGCGTCGACACGGTGGCCACTCGCCGGGCCGAAGGCACCCGCTGCCAGAAGCTGCTCCGAGATCGAGGCGGGAAACGCGGCGCGCACCGGAAAGACGCCTTCGACCTCCGGCATCTGCCCGAGCATGGAGATCGCGCGCGGATCGAGCGCCGCCGCAAAGCCGTCGATCACCCGCGCGTACGTGAAGTCGGGATGCACGGTGACACCGAGCGCCGCGAGCTTCGTCAGCACCTGCTGCTGGGCGGCAAACGCCTGCGACGCCCACGACCGCTCCTGCGACTCCGTCGCATAGCGCGCTCTGGCCAGCCGCTGCGCGACCGAAGGCGTGCTCAGCAGCACGATCGACCGCTGGCCGGCGAGCGTGGCAGCACGTGGCTCGCCGACGAGGCCGAGCCAGCTGACCGCCTGCGGCCGAACCACCGCGTCGCGCCCGCGTGCGGCCACCGTCGCAACGAGCGCTGCCAGCAAAGCTGCGGCCGCCAGCAATCCGAGGCTACGCCGTGGGATGCGCATCGAGCGAAAGGTAGTCGGGATACGGGACGGGGTCGGCGTAGCGGGCGGCGGAGGCGATCATCGCCGCGTTGTCCGTGCACAGGGCGAGCGGAGCGAGCGCCGCGTCCGGGAGAGCGGCACGGAGCTCCGAGTTGGCTGCGACACCGCCCACGACCGCGTGCCTGTCTGCGCCCGTGGCTTCGAGCCGCTCGACGAGCGCGCGCACGATCGCCCGCTGATAGCCGGCGGCGAGGTCGGTCTTCCGTGCCTCGAGCTCCGCGGGCGCGAGGTCCCGCACCTTGTAGAGGAGTGCGGTCTTCAGCCCGGAGAACGAGAAATCGAGACCGGGGACGCGCGCGACCGGGAAGTCGTACACCGACGGGTCGCCTTGCCTGGCGAGCGCGTCGAGCTCCCGCCCTCCCGGGTAGCCCAGCCCGAGGAGCCGCGCGCCCTTGTCGAACGCCTCACCCGCCGCATCGTCGAGCGTGGTCCCGAGAACGCGGAATGCACCGCGCTCCTGCACGTCGACGAGCATCGTGTGACCCCCGCTCGCCAGCAGGCACGTGAAGGGCGGCTCGAGCTCGAGCGGCTTCAAGTACAACGAAGCGACGTGGCCGTGCAGATGGTTGACGGGAACCAACGGCAGCCGCCGCGCCCAGGCCAGAGCTTTCGCCGCCGAGAGGCCGACGAGCAGCGCACCGATCAACCCGGGTCGTGACGTGACGGCGACGGCGGTGATCTCTCTGTCGCCGAGCGCCTCGTCGATCACCGGCGCGATCAGCTCCAGGTGCCTGCGACTCGCCACCTCGGGCACGACCCCGCCGAAGCGCGCGTGCAGCTCGTCCTGCGAGGCGACCACGTTGGAGACGATCTCGCCGTCGTCACTGACAAGGGCCGCAGCCGTCTCGTCGCAGCTCGTCTCGATCCCGAGGATCACGCCATTTCGCCTTGCGAAATGGCTAGTGGCGGTTTCTTTTCAATGTGGCGTGAGTCGTGTCGCAGTTGCCACGGCACAGTCATCGCGTGCGGTTGCTTGCTGACATCTACGAGCGGGACTCGGGGATCGCTGCAGAACTGCGGCGGCTCGGGATGGACGTCGAGGAGTGTCCGCTCGAGGCCGGCAATTACCGCCTCGGCGACCTTGCGTTGATCGAACGCAAGACCGTTTCGGACCTCCATCAGTCTGTGTATCAGGGCCGGTTCTGGGCGCAAATCGGGAAGCTGCGCCGGGCGACCGGCTGGCCGTATCTCTTGATCGAAGGCCGATCGCTCTACAGCGGAGGCATGTCGGCCGAATCGGTACGAGGGCTCGTGGTCGCTGTGTCCGATCTCGGCGTAACGGTGTGCCGGAGTGAAGACGTTCACGATTCGACACGATGGATCCGTCGGATCGCCCTGCGCAGGGAACTCGCGCCAAGTCGTGATCGGCCCATCTACGCTCAGCGGCCGAATCGCACCGACCAGATCTCTCCTGCCGAGCAGGCACTCGCGGCGGCACCGGGTGTCTCCACCGCCACGGCAAGAACGCTGCTCTCCCGATTCGGGACGCTCCTGGGCGTCCTCTCGGCGTCTTACGCCGAGCTCACGTCGCTTCCCGGCATCGGACCAGTTCGGGCTGCCGAGATAGCAGCGCTCGCTTCTGGCACTAGCCATTCCGGTCCTGGCCGGAATGGCGCGATTCGCGCCACATGATCAGGGCGTCTTCCCGGTTGTCCGTGTAGTAGCCGCGGCGGACGCCGCGCGACTCGAAACCGAGCTGCTCGTAGAGACGGATCGCTGCGTCGTTCGAGATGCGCACCTCGAGCGTGTAGCCGCGCCGCTCGTCGTCGCGCGTCAGCTCGAAGAGCCGCTCCAGCAGGGCGGTCGCGACCCCGCGGCGCTGGTGCTCGGGATCGACCGCGACGTTCATCACGTGCCAGGCATCGACGTACCGCGAGTTGATCACGTAGCCGACGAGGTCGCTGCCGTCGAATGCACCGAGACAGATCGACGTGGGCTTCGCGAGCTCCGACGCGAACATCGAGCGTGACCACGGCGTCGGGTAGGCGCGCTGCTCGATCTGCTCGATCGCAGTCAGATCGGTCAGATCGAGGCGGCGGATCTCGAGGGCGACCGCGGTCACGGCTGCGGCCTCGCATCGGGAGCGCGGACGTACAGCGGCTCGACCAGGGCTGCCGCACCGAAGGGGCCGGCCCGGTCGATCAGGAGCAGCGGGTCGGGCAGGTGGGCGTCGTCGGCGTCCGGCGGAATCGTCGCACCACGTTCTTCGAAGAGCGTGCGGTAGCGAATCGCGCCGTCTCCGACCAGGGTCCGCCCCGCCACCTCGAGCTCCTCCGGCTTGCAGACCCGCGGTCCCTCGCTGAACACCTCACCGCGACGGGCGTCGAGCACGGGCACTCCGTCTGCGAATCCAGCCAGCGTCGACGCGCCCGCGACCGGCACGTCGAGTGCCAGCGCAAGCGTGCGCGCCATCGCGAGCCCGATGCGGATGCTCGTGAAGCTTCCGGGGCCGCAGCCGACGACGATCCCCGTGATCGCGGCCGGGTCGTCGACCAGGTCGTCGACGGCGACCAGCAGGTCACCCGCTCGAGCGGCGCGGCCGCGCCGGCCCGGGGTGACCGCGCAGACCGCCCCGAAGGCGGTCGCAGTGTCAAAGGCCAGAATCACAGTCGATCCTCACGCTCCGGTGCGACTCGTCGACATGCTCGAGCGTAACGACGGCTCGAGCCGCAGGGAGCCAGTCGCCTCCGTGCTCGGGCCACTCGACGAACGCGATCGTCCCCTCGAAGTACGGCTCGAGGTCGCCCCACTCCTCGGGATCGAGGCCCGCGATCCGGTACAGGTCGAGGTGGGCGACGGGCACCGGCGCGTCGTACCGGTGGCCGATCGTGAAGGTGGGGCTCGCGACCGGGCCCGCGACCCCGAGCGCCCGCGCGGCACCGCGCACGAAGGTCGTCTTCCCCGCCCCGAGCTCGCCGGAGACAGCGACCACGTCGCCGGCCACCAGCGCCTGCGCGAGTTCGGAGGCGAGCGCCTCGGTTGCCTCGGGTGACCCCGTCACGGTCAGCATCGCCCTAATGGTGTCTGACACCAGGGTGTCTGACACCGACCCTGCTCAGAAGAGGCCGAGTTGGGTCGGCTGCTCGGGCGCCCCGACCGGCTCGGCGGGAGACACCGCCGGAGGTGGGATGACTGCGCGACCGAGCAGAGCCGGGATCTGCGCGAAGTCCTCCTCGAGCACCTGGAGCATCCGCGGGGTGTAGAGCGCCGCCGCCGGGTGGAAGATCGGATACAGGGTGACCGGGTTGCCTCCGAGCACCACGTGCTGCTCGCGGCCGTGCACCTGGGTGATGCCGTTCGGCTTGCCCGAGAGCAGCTTCGTCGCGAAGTTGCCGAGTGTGGCGATCAGCGTCGGCTGGATCAGCTCGATCTGCTTCCAGAGATGCGGCTCGCAGGACTCGATCTCCTCCGGCTGCGGATCGCGGTTGCCGGGAGGACGGCATTTCAGGACGTTTGCCACATAGACGTCCTCGCGGGTCAGGCCGATCCCGTCGAGCAGCTTGCTGAGGAGCTTCCCCGCGGCGCCGACGAACGGCACGCCCTGCTTGTCCTCGTGGAAGCCGGGCGCCTCCCCGACGAACATCAGGTCGGCCGTGGCCGAGCCGGAGCCGAAGACGACCTGCGTCCGCGTGGCCGCCAGGGCGCAGCGCGTGCAGCCCGCGGCGACGTCGCCGTAGGCGAGCAGAGAGAGCGACGCGTCAGCCGCAGCTGCCACAGGACCCCCCGCAACAGCCGCCGCCGTAGCTGGGCTGTCCGGAGGTGCCGTGGGCCGCGAACGACATGCTGAACTGCTTGGCCACCTTGGCGTTGCCGCAGTCCGGGCAGTTCGGATCGGGATCCGACATGCCCACGAGCTCCTCGAAATGGGACTCGCAGTTCATGCAGACGTATTCGTAAATCGGCACGTGACAGACCCTAGCAAGGGGCCATCTTCCCCCACCGCCCGGACGGACGAGCTAGGCTGGTGCCAGCCCGGTATCCGCAAGGAACTGGAGCACGACATGTTCAGCGACGTCACCGTCATCGGCGCCGGGCGCGCCGGCTCGGCCATCGCCGCGCGACTCCGCGAGCGAGGGATCCCCGTGCGCCCGGACGGCGAGCTACGGCTCCTCTGCGTTCCCGACCGCGCGATCGCCGACACGGCTCGATCGCTCGAGCCAGGGCCGTGGGTCGCCCACGTCTCGGGCGGAACTCCGCTCGCGGCCCTCGACCCGCACGTCCGCCGCTTCTCGGTCCACCCGCTGCAGACGCTCGTCCTGACGCGCGGCCCCGAACAGCTCGACGGTGCCTGGGGCGCCGTGACGGCTGAGGACGACGAGTCGCTCGCGCGCGCGAGCTGGCTCGCCGAGACGCTCGGGTTGCGGCCGTTCCCGCTCGCGGACGACCAGCGGGCGCTCTACCACGCCGGCGCAGCGATCGCCTCGAACTTCCTCGTCACGCTGTACCGTGTCGCGGCCGGCCTCCTCACAGACGCCGGTGCGCCTCCCGAGGCGCTCGTGCCGCTGATGGAGCGGACGATCGAGAACGGCTTCGACCTGACGGGGCCGATTGCCCGCGGCGACTGGGAGACGGTCGACCGCCATCGGACCGCGTTGCACGGCTCCGGGTTCGAGCAGGCCTACGACGCACTCGTGGCGGTGACGCGCGCATGAGGCGTAGGCTCGACGGAGCCGAACAAGGAGCGCAGGTGCCGGCTTTGCCGGTGCCGAAGCGGAAATGAGGGTCGTCCGCGAGATCGGCGAGCTCGACCTGCCGCGGCACGGGGTCGTGGGTCTCGTGCCCACGATGGGCGCCCTGCACGCGGGGCACACCGCGCTCTTCCGGGCGGCACGCCCCGAGTGCGACGTGCTCGTCGCCTCCGTGTTCGTCAACCCGGCGCAGTTCTCGGAGAACGCCGACCTCGCCTCGTACCCGAGCGACCCGGCTGCTGACCTGGCGCTCGCCGACGCGGAGGGAATCGACGTCCTCTTCGCACCGAGCGTCGAGGAGATGTACCCACCTGGATTTGCGACCTGGGTCGACCCGGCGGGCGCAGCCGACGGGCTCGAGTCCGAGTACCGCCCCGGGCATTTCCGGGGCGTTGCGACCGTCTGCCTGAAGCTGCTGAACATCGTGCGGCCGCAGATCGCCTGGTTCGGACAGAAGGACGCGCAACAGGTCGCCGTCGTGAAGCAACTCGTCCGCGATCTCGATCTCGATGTCGAGATCCGGGTCGTCGCCACCGTCCGCGACGACGACGGCCTCGCGCTGTCCTCGCGCAACGCGCTGCTCTCCCCCGCGGAGCGCGAGCAGGCGCTCGCGATCCCTCGGGCACTCGCGACCCGCGACGCGGCCAGGGCACGCGACGTCCTGATCGCCGCAGGCCTGCAGCCGGACTACGTCGAGGTCGCGAACCTCGACGGCCCGACACTCGCGGTGGCCGCGCGCGTCGGTTCCGTCCGGCTGATCGACAACGTCCCGCTCGTGAAAGGAGAACGCTCGTGACGACCCGCCCCAGGAAGCCCGCTCCCGGCACACCGGCACCCGGAAAGCTCGCGCTCCCCGAGCTCGCTGAGATGAAGCGGCGTGGAGACCGCATCGTGATGATCACCGCATACGACGCGCCGTCCGGCCGGATCGCGGATGCGGCCGGGGTCGACCTGATCCTGGTCGGCGACTCGGCTGCGATGGTCGTGCTGGGGCACGACTCGACGGTTCCGGCGACGATGGACGAGATGATCGTCCTGACACGCGCGGTCAACCGCGGCGCCCGCAGGCCGCTCGTGGTCAGCGACATGCCGTTCGGCTCCTTCCAGGTCTCGAACGAGCAGGCGCTCGAGAACGCGATCCGCTTCGTCAAGGAAGCGGGCGCGGACGCGGTCAAGCTCGAGGGCGCCGGGCCGATGCTGCCCCGCGTCCGCGCCATCGCAGGCGCAGGCGTGCCCGTGATGGGCCATCTGGGGCTCACGCCGCAGACCGCGACGAAGCTCGGCGGCTTCAAGGCGCAGGGGCGAACCGCGGCCAAGGCGGTCCAGCTCTACGAGGACGCGCGCTCGCTCCAGGAGGCCGGCTGCTTTGCGATCGTCCTCGAGGCCGTGCCCGCGCCGATCGCGGAGGCGATCACCCAGGCGCTCGAGATCCCCACGATCGGGATCGGAGCGGGCGCGGCCTGCGACGGGCAGGTGCTCGTCTGGCACGACCTGCTGGGGCTGTACGAGGGCCATGCGCCGCGGTTCGTCAAGCAGTACGCGGAGGTCGCATCGGTCATGCAGAGGGCAGTCGCGGAGTATGCGGACGAGGTCCGCGACGGCTCGTTCCCGGAGGAGCAGCACACCTACTCGATCCCCGAAGAGGAGCTTGCGCTCTTCGAGGAGGTGCTTGCGGAGGTTCGAGCGGGCGAGATCTAGTTCAGGAGCTCGTGGTCGAGCGCCCAACGGACAACATCAGCACGTGAATCTGCGTCCAGCTTGCGCATCGCGTTCGCACGATGCATCTCCGCCGTCCGGACGGAGATGTTGAGCCGGCCTGCAATCGCCGTGTTCGTGTAGCCGTACGCAAGGAGCGTCGCGACCTGCCGCTCGCGAGGCGTGAGCGTCGTGGTTGTCGTCATGCGCCTACCCTGCGCTGAGCGGGCCGCTCAGGCATCAGCAGCATCCACCTTCGCAAGCCGTAGAAATTACGGGTTGCGCAGTCTGCCGATCCAACTAGGTTCCCTCGCCAGTGGCAGGCGCCGATCTGACGATCCTGATCGCGTACGGTCTCGCGGTCATCCTCTCAGTGCTCCTCGGCGTCGGGCTCTGGGTCTCGACGCGCAGCCGCGGGCCGGTCGACACGCACCGGCTGGCCGAGTTCGAGCGCAGGTGGCTGGTGATCGTCGCGGTCATCCTGGTCGCCCTGCTCGCCGGGACGATCTGGTTCACCCCCTACGGCAAGTCGACGCCGCCCGACGCGCAGATCGTGACCGTGAAGGCGCAGCAGTTCTTCTGGCAGATCAGCCCCTCCACGGTCCGCGTCGACCGGCCCGTCGCGTTCGTCACGACCACGAACGACGTGAACCACGGTTTCGGCGTCTTCAAGGGCCACAAGTTCATCGCGCAGATCCAGGTGGTGCCCGACCGCACCTCGACCCTCATCCACACCTTCCACGAGACGGGCACGTACACAGTCCTGTGCCTCGAGTTCTGCGGCGTGAGCCACGACAAGATGGTGTCGACCTTCAGGGTCGTGAAATGACCTCGCAGCGGATCGTCGCCCGCTACCTCGTCGCCTCGACGATCATCCTGCTGGCCTCGGGGCTCCTCGGCGTTCTCATCCGCGAGAGCCAGGCCGGCATCGGCAGGCTGCACGACAACACGTGGTACGCGCTCATGACGGCCCACGGCCTCGGCGCGTTTCTCGGCTGGGCTGGATTCGCTGTGATGGGGCTCGCGTTCTGGGTGCTCGAGGACGCCGGCTTCGAGCTCCGCCCGGTCGGGCGCTTCCTCGCCGAGTTGACGTGGTGGCTGATGGTGCTCGGCGTTGCGGGCGTGCTGGTCTCGACCCTCGCCCTGCATTTCGCCGGCTCGTGGGTGTTCCTGTACCCGCTGCCGTTCCACAGCGCGGGCCAGTGGGGAGAGTGGGCAACCGGGATCTTCTCGTTCTCGGTGCTGCTCGCAGGGCTCTCGATCGTCACCTGGTGCCTGGCGATCCTGCACACGGTCGTCGGGCCGGGCCTGCACGCCGTGAAGAGCGGGATCGCAAATCGCCTCGGCGTCGCGCTCGGCCTCGGCTACCTGTGGCCGAAGCGCTTCGCGACGAACCCGCGGTCCGTGCCCTACGCGGCGATCCCGCTGACGGTGATCGGGATCGACATGATCATCGCGACGCTCCCGCTCGCGGTGCTGCTCGTCGAGATGATCGTGCAGGCGTTCTCACCGAGCGTCCACGTCGATCCGCTGCTCGCCAAGAACATCCTGTGGTTCTTCGGGCATCCCGTGGTGTATCTGCTGCTCTTCCCCGCGGTCGCGGTCTACTACACGCTCGTCCCGAAGCTCGCGGGCCGCCCACTCGTCGCGGGCAACGTGATCGCCGTCGCGTGGGCGATCGCCGTCGTCGCGAACGTCGTCGTGTGGGCGCACCACATCTACATCGACTACCCCGACCAGTCGCATCAGGCGACGATCAACGTGCTGATGCAACCGACGACGTTCGCGCTCGTCATCCCCTCGGCCCTCTCGCTCTACTCGCTCGGAATGACGATCTACCGCTCGAACTGGACCTGGGGGATCGTCGAGACAACGCTGTTCCTCGGTCTCTTCTCGTGGCTGACGGCCGGGCTCTCCGGCGTCGTCAACGCGACGATCGCGTTCAACCAGGTCGTGCACAACACGCTCTGGATCGTCGGCCACTTCCACCAGATGGCGATCGTCAACATCGGCTTCGTCGTCTTCGCCGGCATCTACTACGTCCTGCCGAATGTCTACGGGAAGCCGATCTGGAGCAATGCGCTCGGAAAGTGGCACATCTGGCTGACGTTCATCGGCGTGACTGTGAACTCGGGGTTCTGGCTCTGGCAGGGCCTGAACGGTGCGCCGCGCCGCTTCGCCCAGCTCCCGTCCGGGTACGAGGCATCGACCCGCGCAGCGCTGCCGTTCGTCGGCCTGATCGTCGTCGCCCAGTTGCTGTTCGTCGTCAACATGGTGCAGACGCTGCGCGGCGTCGAACCGCGGGCGGCGCGGGCAAAGACGAGCGGCTACGGCCGGCTGATCGCCGCCGAGGGGGCGATCATGATGATCGCGATCTTCCTGGCCGTGGGCGCAGGTGCCGCCGGTTTCTTCCTCGGTCGCGCGACCGCCCACTCGCACACGACCACGGTGGTTGCCTTGCACCCGGTGACGACGACGCCTGTTCCGGCACCCGGCAAGGCCGTCTTCGTCAGCGCCGGCTGCGCCAACTGCCACACCCTCCAGGCTGCAGGAGCGACCGGGACGGTAGGCCCGAACCTCGACCAGGCGAAGCCGTCCGTCGCCCTGGTGCTCGATCGCGTCTCGCACGGCAAGAACGGCATGCCGTCGTTCACGGGCCAGCTGACGCCGAAGCAAATCGCGGCGGTTGCCGCGTACGTGGCGGCGAGCGCCGGCCGCTAGAGCAGCAGTCCGAGCAACGTCGCAACGACGATCGCGAGCGCACACGCGGCGCCGGCACGCCCCCACGTCCAGCCGTGCACTGCGCGAACGCCGACCACGAGCAGCGCGGCCGACCACAGCAGGAAGCCGATCTCGAGGACGTCGAAGACGAGGGCGCCGCCGCCGTGGTCGCTGCCCCCGGTGCGGAAGAGCGCCTCTCCGTAGAGCGCGAGCTTGACCGGCCAGAGGACGAGCGACAGCGCGATCGGCACTGCGGCAAAGGCGAGCACGTGACGCGAGCGGCGGTAGGTGCCCTGCGAGCCGAGCGCCTTGACACCGCCGTACAGCAGAGCCCCGAACGCGAAGTAGCCGAACGCGCCGTAGAGGCTGCCCGCGAGAAACGCCCAGACGGCGACGAGCATGCCGTCGTAGGTCGCGTCGTCCATCAGCGTTGCCGCCGTCGTCGTCGAGAGCACCGCTGCGATCCCGGCCAGCAGGACGATCGCGAGAATCGGCTCGGCCCGCTGGGAGACGGCCTCCTTCGACTCGTCGCGCAACGCGACGAACACCGGGCGCGGCCGCTGCAGCACGAGCAGCGCTCTCAGCCACCAGTCGCGCATCAGCCGGGCGTCGTCACGACGCTGCCGTCGTGGCAGCGGTACTCGATCTGGCCCAGGAGCCCGCCTTGCTGCGCCACCGGGGGCTTGTGGTCGGGACAGATCGTGTGATGGCGGTTGTTCCACGCCGCCGCCATCCCGGCGACGAACACCGCGAGACACACCGCCCCGAGCAGGAGCAGCACGGTGCGCTTGCTGTGCCAGTTCACGCGGCGACGGCGTTGCGCTCGAGCAGCGGCCGCAGGAACTGGCCCGTGTACGACTCTGGGACCTGCGCGATCTCCTCGGGCGTTCCGACCGCGACGACCTCGCCGCCCGCCTCTCCACCTTCCGGGCCGAGGTCGACCAAATAGTCGGCCTGCTTGATCACATCGAGATTGTGTTCGATCACGAGCATCGTGTTGCCGCCGTCGACCAGCCGCTGCAGCGTCTCGAGCAGCTTCTCGATGTCGGCGAAGTGCAGGCCTGTCGTCGGCTCGTCGAGGATGTACAGCGTCCGGCCGGTCGAGACCTTGCAGAGCTCGGCCGCGAGCTTGACACGCTGCGCCTCGCCACCCGAGAGCGTGGTGGCCGGCTGGCCGAGCGTCATGTAGTCGAGCCCGACGTCGTGGAGCGTCTGCAGGCGGCGCCGGATCTTCGGGATCTTGGAGAAGAACGCGAGTGCCTCTTCGACCGACATCTCGAGCACGTCTGCGATCGTCTTCCCCTTGAAGCGCACCTCGAGCGTCTCGCGGTTGTAGCGCTTCCCCTTGCACGTCTCGCAGGGCACATAGACGTCGGGCAGGAAGTGCATCTCGATCTTGATCTGCCCGTCGCCCTTGCACGTCTCGCAGCGCCCGCCCTTGACGTTGAACGAGAACCGGCCCGGCTTGTAACCGCGCACCTTGGCGTCGGGCGTCAGCGAGTAGAGCTCGCGGATGTGCGTGAACAGGTCGGTGTAGGTAGCCGGGTTCGAGCGCGGCGTGCGCCCGATCGGGCGCTGGTCGATCTCGATCACCTTGTCGAAGACCTCGATGCCGTCGACCGCCCGGTGCTCGCCGGGCCGCACGCGCACCCTCGAGAGCTGGTTCGCGAGCGCCTTGTAGACGATCTCGTTCACGAGTGTCGACTTGCCCGAGCCCGACACCCCGGTGACGGCGATGAACTTGCCGACCGGGAAGTCGACGTCGATGCTCTTCAGGTTGTGCTCCGCCGCGCCGAGCACCGTGAACCAGCCGTTGTCCTCGGTGCGGCGGCACGGAACCTTGATCGCCCGCGCGCCGGCGAGGAACTGTCCCGTGATCGACTTCTTGTTGCGCTGCACCTTTGCGGCGCTTCCCTCGGCGACGACATGACCGCCGTGCTCGCCTGCGCCGGGCCCCATGTCGACGAGCCAGTCGGCCACACGCATCATCTGCTCGTCGTGCTCGACGACGACCACCGTGTTGCCGAGATTCCGCAGCCGTTCGAGCGTGCCGATCAGCTTGTCGTTGTCGCGCTGGTGCAGTCCGATCGACGGCTCGTCGAGGATGTACAGCACGCCTACGAGCTGCGAGCCGATCTGCGTCGCGAGCCGCAGGCGCTGCGCCTCCCCACCCGACAGCGTCGCCGAGGCGCGGTCGAGCTGCAGGTAGCCGACACCGACGTCGTCGAGGAACGTCAGGCGCTCGCGGATCTCCTTGACGATGCGGTGGCCGATCAGCTCCTCGGTCTCGGTGAGCGCGAGCTCGTCGAGGAACTGGAGGGCGCGCGTGATCGAGAACGTCGTGAACTCGTGGATGTTGCGATCGCCGACGATCACGGCGAGCACCTCCGGCTTGAGCCGCGCGCCCTTGCAGACCGGGCAGGGGCGGAACGACATGTACTCCTCGATCCGCTCCCGCTGCGTGCTCGAATCGGTCTCGCGGTAGCGGCGCTGGAGCGACGAGATGATCCCCTCGAAGTCGATCATGTACGAGCGCCGCCGGCCCATCCGGTTGCGGTACTGGACGTACACCTTGTCGCCGCCGGTGCCGTGGAGGAAGTAGTCCTGCTGCTCGGTCGTCAACTCCTGCCACGGCACGTCGGTGGGGATCTCGTACCGGTCGGCGATCGCCTGGATCACCGATTCGTAGAAACCGGAGCCGCCGACCGCCCACGGGACGAGTGCCCCGTCGTCGATCGAGAGCGTCGCGTCCGGAACGAGCAGATCGGGATCGATCTCCTGCTGCGCGCCGAGACCGGTGCAGCGTGGGCACGCCCCGTGGGGCGAGTTGAACGAGAAGATGCGCGGCTGGAGCTCGGGCAGCGACACGCCGTGCTCGGGGCACGCGAAGTTCTGGCTGTACGTCATCGTCTCACCGCTGTCGACGAGATCGACCGCCAGGACGCCCTCGGCGAGCGCGACCGCCGTCTCGACCGACTGGGTCAGCCGCGTGCGCAGGTCTTCCTTCATCACCAGCCGATCGACCACGACCTCGATCGTGTGCTTGAACTTCTTGTCGAGCGCCGGCGGTTCGTCGAGCGTGTGCTGCTCGCCGTCCACCTTGATTCGCGAGAAGCCCTCGTTGCGCAGATCCTCGAAGAGGTCTCTGAACTCGCCCTTGCGGTCGCGGACGACCGGCGCGTTGACCGTGAAGCGCGTGCCCGCCGGGAGCGCGAGGATCTGCTCGACGATCGAGTCGATCGACTGGCCGGAGATCGGCCGCCCGCAGACGGGGCAGTGCGGTCGCCCGACGCGGGCGTAGAGCAGGCGGAGGTAGTCGTAGATCTCGGTCACCGTGCCGACCGTCGAGCGCGGGTTGCGCGAAGTCGTCTTCTGGTCGATCGAGATCGCCGGGCTCAGGCCGTCGATCGAGTCGACGTCGGGCTTCTCCATCATCTGCAGGAACTGCCGTGCGTAGGCGGAGAGCGACTCGACGTAGCGGCGCTGGCCCTCCGCATAGATCGTGTCGAAGGCGAGGCTCGACTTCCCGGAGCCCGAGAGGCCGGTGATGCAGATGAGCGCGTTCCGCGGGAGCCGGACCGTGATGTCCTTCAGGTTGTGCTCCCGGGCGCCGTGGACTACAAGCTCTTCGGCCGCCATCGAGAGGGCCATTGTACCTCGCGAACGTGTGTTCGTACAGCCCTTGTTTTTCCGGTCGGAGGCGTAGATTCCGGCAGGTGACCGCCGCCAGCACGCGAGACCGCGACCTGCGCCTCGTCGCCGGGGCGATCGCGGTGTCGGCGATCGGCGACTGGGTCGCGATGATCGCGCTCTCACTTCGCGCGAACGAGCTGTGGGCGGGAGCAGGCGTTGCCGTGCTCTTGATCTGCCTGTGGGCCCCACTCGCGGTGCTCGCCGGCCATGTGGGGGTGCTCGTCGACCGAGTGGAGACACGGGCGCTCGCGATCTGGTCGGCCGTCTTCCAGGCAGTGATCGTGTGCGCGCTCGCCTTCGTGCACTCGCTGGCCGCGATCCTGGCGCTGACGCTCGTGCTCGGCGCCGGAGTGGCCGTCTCGCAGGCGTCGGAGTTCGCGCTCGTCCCGCTGCTCGCAGGCTCGCGGGAGATCGGGCGCGCGAACGGCCTCGTCGAGTCGGCGCGGTCGATCGGGTTCATGGTCGGCCCGCTGATCGGCGGGGCACTCGCCGCCGGCGCCGGAGTCCGCCTCGCGCTGCTCGCCGACGCGGCGACGTTCCTCGTGATCGCCGGTGTGCTCTTTGCGCTACCGGTGCGCCGCCGCGTCGAGCACGTCCCCGGCGTCAAGCCGCGCGCGAGAGACGGCCTGGGGCTCCTACGCTCCGAGCGGGTGCTGACGATCGTCCTTGGGGCGGGCGCCGTGACGCTCGTCTTCATGTCGGCGTCGATCCCCGGGGACTTCGCCTACGTCACGGAGCTCGGCTACAAGGACATCGGCATCGGCATCGTCCTGAGCGTCTGGGCGATCGGGATGATCGTCGCGTCGAACACGATCCCGCAGCGCATCCCGCTCGGCGCCGTGGCGATGGCCACGCTCCTGGCCGCCGCCCTCCAGGGGCTCGCGAAGTTCATCGCACCGTTCTGGACGGTCTTCCCGTTCATGGTCGCCTGGTGGTTCGTGGGAGGCACCGGCCACGGGCTGAAGAACACGGGGTTCCGCACCCTCATCCATCAACAGGTGCCGCCCGAGCAGCACGGCCGCGCGTTCGCGGCGTTCAACGGCGTGCGCAACACGGCGGAGCTGGTCGCACTCGCGGCCGGCGGCGTGCTCGTGGCCACCGTCGGGGCACGCGGCACGCTGTGGCTCGCAGGCGGCGTGTCCGCACTCGCAGCGCTCGCGGGCATCGTCGCCCTCACCCGGCGCAGCGAAACCGAGGCCGAGGCGGCGGTCGTCGACTAGGCCTTGCGCCAGCGGCCGAACAGGAGGCCGCCGAGGGTGAACCCGAGGCCGAACGTCCCGAAGGCGAAGCCGCCGACCGCGACCGCCTTGCGCCACGCAGAGAGGCGCTGCCAGCGTCCGAGCGCCTCACGCTCCTCGGTCGTCAGCTCCTCGCCGCGGCGCTGCTTGCGCAGTGCGCCGCCGGCGCGCAGACCGAGGTACAGGTCGTCGAAAATCTCAGTCGACTGGTCGTCGGCCATCTCACTCACTGTATAGCCTGCTTCGGCTTTGGCCACTCGCATCCTGCACGTCTCCGACCTCCATTTCGGGGCCGGCAAGGACTCGATTCCGGGCCAGGCGCTGGCCGGGTTGATCGAACGGGTGGCCCCCGAGCTTGCGATCGCGAGCGGCGACCTGACGAACCGCGGCCGTCGCGCCGAGCACGAGCGTGCTGCGGCATTCCTCCAGGGCCTGCGGGTGCCGGTGCTCGCCGTGCCGGGGAACCACGACATCCCGTACACGTTCCCCGCGCGCTTCACCGCCCCGTGGCGCGAGTTCGAGCGTCAGTGGCAGACCACGGAGCCCGAGCTGATCGGGGAGCACGCGCACATCGTCGGCATCAACTCGGTCCGGCCGTGGCGGCACCAGTCGGGAGGCGTCAGCGAAGAGCAGCTCGCACGCGTGACGAGCAGACTCCGGCAGGCGGCCCCCGGAGCGTTGCGCGTCGTGGCGCTCCACCATCAGCTGATCGGTGCGCCGTGGCGGTCCAGGAAGAAGCCGGTCGCCCATCGCGACCGCGTGCTCGCGAAGCTGGTCGACTCCGGAGCGGAGCTGATCGTCGGCGGGCACATCCACCAGGCGACGGTCAGCGAACGCCATGAGTTCGAGGTGATCACCGGCGACGCGCGCGGTGTGGTCGTCTCGATCGCGCCCGGGCTCGGACAGCCGCGACCGCAGCGCCGAGGCGAGGCGCGTGGGTGCGTCGTCTACCGTGCCGACGAGCGGTCGATCGACGTCGACACCTACATCTGGCGCGGCGACGACTGGGAACTGACGGCGACACGCCGCTTCGCACGCGGACTCGCACCTCTAGCTGTCACCGGCTAGCCTCGAGCCTCTCACCGTCGCGGGCTAGCAGCGTTCGGGCTCGAGGACTCTCGCCCATGCGGGAGGGCAGCCGTCAAGCCATTCAATGGCTGAACTGGCGGACGAGCCGCTAGCGTGACTGTGTGAAGATCCGGCCTGCCACCGAGGGTGACCTTGAACAGATGTGGCGGCTCTGGGATGCCTCCAACAAAGAGGTGACGTTCACGCCCTATCCCAGCCACCCGTTCGACCCTTCCCTGATCTCCGACCACACCGCCCTCGTCGCCGAAGAGGACGACAACGTTCGCGGCACTGTCTATGTGAACACGAGCAGCGCCGACTTCGGTTACGTCTTCGGCCTCTACGTTGTTCCCGAAGCTCGCCGCCAGGGGATCGGGCGGCGGCTGATGCGCGAAGCCGCTCGGCTGCTCGCAGAGCAGGGACGGTCGTTCATCGTCCTCAGCGTGGACACGCCGAACGACCAAGCACGCGGGTTCTATACCCGGCTCGGCTTCGAGGATGCGGCCCGAACGCTCCGTGCAGGGGTTGGCCAACTTCTCGACACCGCCTGACGCAGTCTGAGGTCATTCCGTAGGAGCAACACTCGCGCAGGCGAATCGGCAAATCGACCGATCATCGAGAGACCGACAACTCCGGTCAGACTGCTCGAGCCAAGCTCACGTCCAGACCTCTTGCGTGGGCTGCCTTCGGCACGCGGCGCTGGTTTGAATGATGCTTGTCGCATGGGCAAGCGGGTCGCGCTGGTCACCGGAGCAAACCGAGGTCTCGGATTCGAGACTTCCCGACAACTGGCCCAGTTGGGGTATCGCGTGGTGCTCGCGGCCCGTGACTATGAAAAGGTCGACCGTGCGGCGCGAGCGCTGCGCTCCGAACACCTCGACGTTCTCTCGGTTCAGCTCGACGTCACGAGCCCGGAGGACTGCGGTCGCCTGAGCGAGCTCGGAGCTGTAGACGTCCTCGTGAACAATGCCGCGGTGCTCGCCGAGAGTGACGAGAACCCGCTCGCGGCCGGCGTTCTCAGCCGCAGCGCACTGGACGTCTCTCCTGACCTCTTGCGCGAGGCGTTCGAGACGAACAGCCTCGGCGCGTACCGCCTGATGCAGGCCCTCAGTCCAGGGATGCGCGATCGCGGCTATGGACGAATCGTCAATGTGTCGTCCGGGCTCGGTCAGCTCACCGAGATGCTCGGCGGTTACCCGGCGTACCGAGTCTCCAAGGTGGCTCTGAACGCGTTGACGCGAATCTTCGCCTCCGAACTTCGTGACAGTGGTGTGCTCGTCAACTCGGTCTGTCCGGGGTGGGCGAAGACCGATATGGGCGGATCACAGGCGCAGCTGGAGCCCGTGGAGGCTGTTGCCACGATCGTCTGGGCAGCCACGCTCCCCGACGACGGTCCCACCGGCGGGTTCTACCGATCCCGACAGCCGATCCCCTGGTAGGGACGGCCGGTGCCGTGGGCTACGCGGTTCGCGAGCCGCTACGCATGTTGCCGGTGACGCCGACGAGCACGGCGGCGATCACGACGGCCAGGATGAAACCCAGCAGCCCGCCGATCAGCAGACCGGCGATCAGTGAGGCGGCGATGCCGATCAGGATGGTCAGCCAGATCGGCATCGGATCGGCACCGGGATGAATGAGCCGCCCGAGGGCGCCGATGACGAGCCTGGCGACGATCAGTCCGACGATGAACATGCGCGAATCGTGCGGCTTGGGGCTCAGTGCTCGTCGAGCATCGCGCGCTTGGCCGCGAGCTCCTCGTCGCTCAGCACGCCCACGCGATGCAGCTCCTGCAGCATCGCCTCGAGGCGGGCGTGCTCCAGTTGCCTCGGCTCGGGCCTGAGGGCGCTCGGGTCGATGCCGAGCTTCTGCAGGCGCTCGCGCTGCTGGTCGACGCCCAGCCCGCGTTCGGGGAAGGCGAGCGCCCCCGGCCCCCAGATCGGGCGCTTCTGCACGAACCGCCGATACGACGCGACGAGCGCCATCGCGATCCCGAACGACAGGAACGAGACGAGATAGCCGTTGTCGTGCGAGATGGCGTTGCCGATCACCGCGCCGGCGATCGATCCCGTGAGCCCGATCGCGATCGTCAGCCAGATCGGCATCGGATCGGGGCCGGGGATCGCAAAGCGGGCCAGCCCGCCGGTGATGAACCCCGAGATCAGGATCGCGAGGACGAACCCCAGGCTCATGCCCGCTCCGGCGCCGGCGAAGCCGGCACCTCCGCTCCTTGTTCGGCTCCGTCGAGCCTACGCCTCATCTGGTCGCCGGCGCCGCTTCGAACGCCAGCAGCTCCCGCCGCAGCTCCTTGATCTCGTCGCGCAGCTTCGCGGCGTACTCGAACCGGAGCTCGTCCGCCGCCTGGAACATCTCCTCCTCGAGCGTGATCGCCAGCTTCTCGAGCTCCTCGCGGCTCATGCCCTCCGCCTGATCGCCGCGGCGGCGGCGCGAGCTCGGCACATGCGGCTGCTCGAGGGCCAGGAACTCGGCGATGTCCGAGACGCCCTTCGTGATCGTCAGCGGCTTCGTGCCGTGCTCCTCGTTGTAGGCGAGCTGCGCCGCACGCCGGCGGTTGGTCTCCTCGATCGCGCCCTTGATCGCCTCGGTCTGCTTGTCCGCATACATGAGCACCCGTCCCTCGAGGTGGCGTGCCGCACGCCCGATCGTCTGGATCAGGGCGGTCTTGCCGCGGAGGAAGCCCTCCTTGTCCGCGTCGAGGATCGCGACGAGTGAGACCTCGGGCAGGTCGAGCCCCTCCCGCAGCAGGTTGACGCCAACGAGCACGTCGTACTCGCCGAGCCGCAGCTCGCGGATGATCTGGATGCGCTCGAGCGTGTCGACCTCCGAGTGGAGGTAGCGCGTCTTGACTCCCGCCTCGAGCAGGTAGTCGGTCAGGTCCTCCGCCATCTTCTTGGTCAAGGTGGTCACCAGCACGCGCTCGTTGCGCTCCTCGCGGTGCCGGATCTCGTTCAGCAGGTCGTCGATCTGGTTGCGAGTCGGGCGCAGCTCCACCTCGGGGTCGACGAGATACGTCGGGCGGATCAGCTGCTCGACGACGTTCGTCGACTGGCGCATCTCCCACGCGCCCGGGGTCGCCGAAACGAACACGAGCTGAGGCACTTTGCCGAGGAACTCGTCGAAGCGCAGCGGGCGGTTGTCGAGCGCGCTCGGCAGGCGGAAGCCGAAGTCGACGAGCGTCTGCTTGCGCGAGCGATCCCCTTCGTACATGCCGCCGACCTGCGGAACCGTCTGATGCGATTCGTCGACGAAGACGACGTAGTCGGACGGGAAGTAGTCGAGCAGCGTATGCGGCGCGGACCCGGCAGGACGCCCGTCGAGGATCCGCGAGTAGTTCTCGATCCCGTTGCAGAACCCGAGCTCGCGCATCATCTCGAGGTCGTACTCGGTCCGCTGCCTGATCCTGTGCGCCTCGAGCATCATCCCCTTCGCCTCGAAGAACTTGACCTGCTCCTCGAGCTCGTGGCGGATCTCCACGGCGGCACGCTCGATCGTGGGCGCCGACGTCACGTACTGCGTCGCCGGGAAGACGGTGATGTGATCCAGCTTCGAGAGCACTTCACCGGTGAGTGGATCGAAGTGGGAGATCTGCTCCACCTCGTCGCCGAAGAACGAGATGCGGTACGCCGTCTCGGAGTGCGCGGGCTGGATCTCGATGATGTCGCCCTTCACGCGGAAGCGCCCGCGGCCGAGGATCGTGTCGTTGCGGGCGTATTGGATGTCGATCAGCTTGCGCAGAACGAGGTCGCGGTCCGTCTCCTCGCCGGCGGTCAGGAAGACGATCTTCTTCTCGTACTCCTCGGGCGAGCCGAGGCCGTAGATGCAGGAGACCGACGCGACGATGATCGTGTCGCGCCGCGACAGGAGGTTCGAGGTTGCCGCGTGCCGGAGCCGATCGATGTCGTCGTTCCGCGAGCTGTCCTTCTCGATGTACAGGTCGGCCTGCGGAACGTAGGCCTCGGGCTGGTAGTAGTCGTAGTACGAGACGAAGTACTCGACTGCGTTGTCGGGGAAGAACTCCCGGAACTCGTTGCAGAGCTGCGCGGCCAGCGTCTTGTTGTGCGCGATCACGAGCGCCGGGCGCTGCACCTGCTCGATGATCCACGCCATCGTCGCCGTCTTCCCCGTGCCGGTGGCCCCGAGCAGGGTCTGGTAGCGCTCACCTGCCCGGATCCCGTTCGCGAGGGCCTCGATCGCGTGCGGCTGGTCGCCCGTCGGGACATACGAGCTCGATGTCTTCAGGGGCGGCACGAAGGGACAGGGTAACCGCGGCGAACGGTGTCCTGAGGGACGGCTACCCTGCTCCGGTGCGCCGGTTCGGACTCGTGGCCGCCGTGGCACTCGTCGTCGCCGGCCATGCACAGGCGGCGACGCTGACTGTCGCCCCGCGGAACTTCTCGCCCGTCAGAGCGACGCTGCGCGTGTCTGCGCGGCTCTCCCTCGAGCGTCAGGTCGGCGTGCGGCTCGTGCACCGTGACGGCAGAGCGGTCGGCTGGATCGTCCCGCCGTCGCGTCGCACCACCCTCGCGGTCGGCTGGGAGGGACGCATCCGGGGCAAACGCGTGCCGGACGGGAACTATGAGGTGCGTCTCGTCTACCGCTCGAGCGTGCTGGCGAGCGTGCCGCTGCGGATCGACACGCATCCGCCGAAGCTCTTCGACCTGCATGCCGACAACGGCAGCACACCGTTCGCCGGCGACAACGCGCTGCTCACGACGATCAGCCCGAACGGCGACGGCTTCCGGGAGCAGGCGAACATCTCGTTCAAGCTCAGGGAGCCCGCGACCGTGACGATGGAGGTGACACGCACCGTCAAGACGCCGAAGCCGTTCTACACCGTCACCGAGCAACTCGGCCGCGGAGCGCACACCCTGACCTGGGCTGCGGGATCGACCCTGAACCCGCGCACCTACCTGGTGCGGCTCACGGCTGTCGATCGCACCGGGAATCGCATCGTCTACGGCGCACCCAACGCGTTTGTCGGGCGCTATCCGCGCGGAGTCGTCGTGCGCCTCCAGGGCGTCGACGCGGGGTTCTCGAGGCCCGACTACCTGCCCGGGGACATCGCCCAGATCCACATCGCGACGGACGCGTCGTCGCTCACCATGCGCGTGTTCCACTCCGGCCCCGAACAGGTGGTCACCTACGCAGACAACCAGTTCGCCGGCGTCGAGGTCGACACCGGGCCGACGTCGATCGACTGGACGGCGTGGCGCAGCAGGCCGCACACGATCGCGTTCCACGTGCCGGAGCTCCCGAGCGGCCTCTACTACGTCGAGTTCACGGCAGCCGACGGGCGGGTTGGTTACGCGCCGTTCGTCGTGGATCCCATCGTGTTCGGGCAGACGAGCCGAGTGCTCGTCGTGCTGCCGACGAATACCTGGCAGGCCTACAACTTCCAGGACGTGAACGGGAACGGCTACGGCGACACGTGGTACGCCGGTCCGCCGAACCGAACCGTCGACCTCGGCCGCACCTACATCGCCCGCGGCGTTCCGCCGCGCTTCTACCGCTACGACCTGCCGTTCCTGCATTGGCTCTACTGGTCGGGCAAACAGGCGGAGTTCATCTCCGACTCCGACTTCGACAACATCATCAACGGCGATCAGCTCGCCGCCAGCTACGACCTGATCGTGTTCGAGGGCCACGAGGAGTACGTGCTGCCGCACGAGTACGACGTGGTGCAGCGATTCCGCGATCTCGGCGGCAACTTGATGTTCCTGTCGGCGAACAACTTCTTCTGGAAGGTTCAGAAGTCGCGCAACACACTGCTCAAGATCGGCCGGTGGCGCGACGCGGGCCGACCGGAAGCCGCGCTGATCGGCGTCGAGTACCGCGCCAACGACGACGGCCAGCGCCAGGGTCTCTTCACCGTGCAGAACAGCGCCGCGACGCCCTGGCTCTGGGACGGCACCGGGCTGACCGACGGCTCCACGTTCGGGCAGTTCGTCGGCGGGTACGGGATCGAGATCGACGGCATCGCGCCGCAGTCACCGCCGGGAACGATCGTCGTGGCGCAGATCCCCGACCTGCTCGGGCCGGGCCTGACGGCGCAGATGAGCTACTACGAGACGCCGGCCGGCGCGAAGGTGTTCGCCGCCGGGACACTCGACTTCGGCGGCTCGGCCACGTTCTGGCCGGTGAAGCGCATGCTCGACAACGTCTGGGCCCGGCTCAGCCAGCCCTGAACTCGCAAATCTAAACTCGCCCGGAGAGGGATTTCACCCTCTTCGGCGGGTTGCTAGTGCGAGGCGAGCGGAAGCGAGTGCGGGCTTTGCCCGTGCTCGCACAGTCACAGCCGCAACGTGTCGGAGAGGGGGCCACCGGGGGAGAACCGGAGGTGCTCCCCCGGTTTCAGTCGCCCCAGTCGAAGTCGCGTGAGCGGGACCAGAGGGTCTCGTCCGACGGCTGGTCGGCCGGAGGCGCCTCGGCGGCTGCCTCCTGGGTCGCCTCGAGATCGGGCGACGACGGGACGGGCTCGTCGATGAACGTATCCTCGGTGGTCGGCCAGTCGAGCGAGGTCTCCTCCGCTTCGATCCCGGTGACGCCGTCCATCGTCTCCTCGATCCGCGCCTGCTCCTCGGTCTTGAAGAGTGGGTGGTTCTCGAACGGATCGTCGGACATGTACTTCTCGAGCGGCATCTCGTGCTCGAGCGCGGCATTGCGGCGCTTCAACTCGAGATGGTCCTGGATCACCTGCGCGAACATCGACGGAGCGTCGACAGCCATGAAATCCTCCTGCTCTGACGCCTGCCCTTCCGTCGCAGCAGTTTAGACGATCTGCGGTGCGGTCGATCTCGGGGCCATGACGACCCTGTTCCGGCCCGCGCGCTTCGCCTCGTAGAGGGCCGAGTCGGCAGCCGCCAGCAGCTCGCCGAGCTCGCCGCACTCGGGGAAGGCGGCGACCCCGAAACTGGCGGTGACCGACACCTCCTCGCCGTCCGGCATGCGCACCTTGCGGCCCTCGATCGCCACCCGGGCGCGCTCGGCCAGACGAGCCCCGCCGATCGCACCGGTGCCCGTGAGCACGAGCGCGAACTCCTCGCCACCCCAGCGGCCCGCAACGTCGCTCTCGCGCACGGTCTCGCGCAGCGCTGCGGCGAACGCCTTCAGGACCTCGTCCCCGGCGGCGTGGCCGTGCCTGTCGTTCACCTGCTTGAAGAAGTCGAGGTCCGAGAACACGACGCACACCTCGTCGTCGAATCGTGCGGCACGGGCGAGCTCTGACTTCAGTGTCTCCTCGAGACTGCGGCGATTCGCAAGGCCGGTGAGGCTGTCGACCAGCGCCTGACGCTCGACGAGGCGATGCAGCCGCTCGTTCTCGAGCGCCACGACGACCTGGTTGGCGAGCGACGCCGCTGTTTCCACCTGCTCGGTGTCGAACGAGTCCGATGCGAGGACGAGCTGGCCGAAGTCGGAGGAGCCGACACGCAGTGGAAAGGCGATCCGCTCCCGGCCGGCGTCGGGATCGCCGGCACGCGCGATCACTCCCTGCGGGCCGAGCACCACGCCGCCGGTGCTGCCGGTCGACTCGACGGCCGATTCGACCACGACGCGGACGAGATCGCCCGGGTCGTGCGTCGCCGCCAGCGCGGCACCGAACCGCGCCGTGGCTCCACGCATCCGCTCCCGCTCCGTCTCGAGCTCGGCGTGCCGCTGCTCGAGCTGCGCGGCCATGCGGTTGAACGCCATGCTGAGCTCGGCGAATTCGTCGCGTCCGCGGACCTCGACCCGCTCACCGAACCGGCCGTGCGCGATCGCGTTGGCGGCGTCCGCGAGTCGCCGCAGCGTGCCGACGATCGACCGGCCGAGCAGGTACGTGATGACGGCGAAGACGATCAGCGAGGCCAACAGCGCCGCGAAGAGGCGTTCCTCGGACGAGCGGCCGGCGGCATCGATCGAGCTCTGCCGCACGAGCACGGCGAACACGAGCTTGTGCGGCCGTGTCAGCGACGCGGTTCCCAGACCGCGATAGGCGATGCCGCCGACTCGCACGCTCGTGGGGTGTCCCGGCGAGAGGACAAGCCGGGAGCCGCTGCCGGTTCCCGCGACGATCCGGCCGAAGCGCGCAGCGACGAGCGCCTGCGACGGAGAGAGCCCGACCGCCAGCGCGCGCACGAGCTGCGCGTCGACGGGGACGGGCACGGCGACCGAGCCGAGCAGGCGTCCGTGGTCGAGAACGGTGATTGCGCCCGGCGTACCGGCACCGAAACCGAACTGCGCCCCGGGATAGGCGGTGGCGAACCTGGCGAGCGCCCGGCGGTCATGACGCCGCAGCGCCCGCTGCAGGGCGGGATCGGTCGCGAGTTGCCGCGCCTCGCTGGTCGCCGCGGCGAGCCGCGTCCCGTACGCGGCGACGACGCCGCGCAGCCCCGCATCGACGGCAGCGTCGACCCGGCGGGTCTCGCTACGGCTCGTCAGCGAGTCATAGCCGTAGAACGCGACCGCGAGCGGCAGCAGCGCGAGCACCGCGAACCATGTCACCAGCTTGAATTTGAAGCTTCCCATTGGCCCTCAAGTCTTCGGCCGGACCTGCCGATACTGTGATCTACAGGTACTTGTCGGCAGAACGGGGGAAACCATGAGGGGGTCGTGGGCGCAGACAGCGGCAGGCGCACTTGCATGTGCGGTGCTGGCTGGGCTGCTCCTTCTACCGGGGCATCTGCTGCGGCCGACCCGCGGCACGGCTCCACTGCGGCTCGGGGTCACCCACGCGCCGCAGGTCGTGGAGGTCGCACCGGGCCCGCTCGTCACGAAGCGCACGATCGCGTCGCCTAGCCCCGTGAGGCTTCCCGTCGTGTCCGCTGCGCCGGTTGCTCAGCTCGCGAGCGTCGTCGTGCACCGGCCCGCTCCGGCCTCACCGACGGTCGCCGCACCCAGTACCGCGACACCCTCCGAGCCCGTGACGACTCCTCCGACCCACCACGTACCGCTACCGCCCGAGCCGACTCCCGCCGCGCCCACGCCCGCCCCTGCGCCGGCGCCCACTCCGGGCCCCACTCCGGATCCAACTCCGGCCCCGGCCCCCGCTCCCGCCCCGGCACCTGCCCCCACACCCGCACCGGCACCCGGCCCCACCCCCGCGGCTGTGCCGGCGTTCCCGAAGAACGACCCGATTCCACCGACCCTCCCGGCGACGCCGGCAGGGATGGTCGCCTGGTTCTTCTCGGCAGGCTCGGGCAAGCGCGGCCAGCACGACCACCAGGGCGACGGCGCCGGCTCCGATCAGAGCGCTCCCACCAGCCCCGCGTCCGGCTGCGACCAGGGCGCGCCGACCGGGCAGACCACACCGACCGACACCGGCGCACAGACCGACACCGGCACACCGAGCGGAGAGACGGCGCCGACCGACACCGACGCACCGAGCGGGGACACCGCGCCGGGCGCCCAGGGCGAGAGCGGCTCGGTCCACACCAGGTAGCCCCGGCGGGCACAATGCCGCCATGCCTCGTCGCAAGCTCAGCCGCGGGCTCGGCCCGCTCACCGCAGCGCTGACCGCCTACGACCTCTGGCTCCGGCTCCCGCCCAGGCAGCGGCGGTGGGCGATGCAGCAGGCGCGCCTCCACGGGCCGCGCCTCGCGAAGCAGGCGTTCGAGGCCCAGCGCAAGCGCCGGCGCCGCTGAGCCGGCTCTACACGGTCAGGGCGTCGCGCGCGATGCGGTCTTGCTCGATCAGATGCGCGGTCGGATAGCCCTCGGACGGGCTCGCCCGCCACGGCCGGCCGATGTAGCGCAGCGTCGCGGCTCCTGAAGCCTCCTCGAGGCGGTGGCGAATCGACCGCCACGGCCCCATGTTCTGCGGCTCCTCCTGGACCCAGACGACCTCGTCGAGCGAGGGATACGCCGCGACGAGGTCGGCCGTCGCCTCCGTCGGGAACGGATAGAGCTGCTCGATCCGCGCCACCGCGACCGAGCTTGCGGCCGCGTGGGACTCGTGACCGACGACGTCGTAGTAGATCTTGCCGCTGCACAGGAGCAGCCGGCGGACGTCCTCCTTGACGGCCAGCGGGTCGTCGATCACCGGCAGGAACCGTCCCTCGCTGAGCTCGGCGAGTGTCGACGTCGCCTCTTTCAGCCGCAGCAGGCCCTTGGGAGTGACGACGACGAGGGGACGGGCCGTCGCGTCGAGCGCCTGCCTGCGCAAGAGATGGAAGTACTGCGCCGCCGTCGTGCAGTTGGCGATCCGAAGGTTCTCCTGGGCCCCGAGCTGCAGGAAGCGCTCGAGCCTCGCACTCGAATGCTCGGGCCCGCTGCCCTCGTAGCCGTGTGGAAGCAGCAGTGAAAGCCGCGAGGTCTCCCGCCACTTCGACATCGCGGACGAGATGAACTGGTCGATCACGATCTGGGCGCCGTTCGCGAAGTCGCCGTACTGCGCCTCCCACAACACGAGCGCCTCGGGGGCGGCCACCGAGTAGCCGTACTCGAACCCCATGCACGCATACTCGGACAGCGGCGAGTTGTAGACCTCGAAGGACGCCGTCGCGTCGTCCAGATGCTGCATGGGCGTATAGGTCTCGCCCGTCTGGGCGTCGTGCAGGACGAGGTGGCGCTGCGCGAACGTCCCGCGCTGGACGTCCTGCCCCGTCAGCCGCACCGGGATGCCGTCGACCAGCAGCGACGCGTACGCGAGAGCCTCTGCGTGGCCCCAGTCGATGCCGCCCTCGTCGAGGGCCGTGCGGCGCCGCTCCAGCTGGCGCGCGAGCTTGGGGTGCACGGTGAAGCTCTCCGGTGTCGCCAGCAGCGCCTCGTTGAGCTCGACCAGCCTGTCTGCCGGCACTGCCGTGATCGCCTGGGCAGCGGTCGAGCGGGGGATGGCGCCGTCGTGCTCGTCGGCGGCCGGCTCGGAGAACGACGCCCGCAGGCGGTCGTGCGCGGCGCGCAGCAGCTCCTCGACCTCGGAGACGAAAGCGGCCGCCTCGTCGGGGGTCAGGACGCCTTCCTCGACGAGCTGCTGCTCGTAGAGCTCGCGCACCGATGGGTGCGCGTTGATCTGCTCGACCATCAGCGGCTGGGTGTACGCGGCCTCGTCCTGTTCGTTGTGCCCGAACCGGCGGTAGCCGACCAGGTCGATGACGACGTCCTGGCCGAAGCGCCGGCGATAGGCCATCGAGAGCCGCGTCGCCGAGATCGACGCCTCGGGATCGTCGGCGTTGACGTGGATGATCGGGACGTCGAAGCCCTTCGCGAGATCCGACGAGTAGCGCGTCGAGCGACCCTCGTTCGGATCGGTCGTGAACCCGATCTGGTTGTTGGTGATCAGGTGCAGCGTGCCGCCCGTCGAGTAGCCCTCGAGATCGTGCAGGTTGAAGGTCTCGGCGACGATCCCCTGGCCGGCAAATGCGGCGTCCCCATGCAGCAGCACGGGCAGCGCGACCGCTGGGTCGTTGGCACCGTTGCGCGTCGAGCGGTCTGTCTGCGCGGCTCGGGTCCGGCCTTCCACGACCGGATCGGCTGCCTCCAGATGGCTCGGGTTCGCAACCAGGCGCACACCGACCTGGCCGTTCGACGTCGTGCGCGTTCCCTGCGCTGCAAGGTGGTACTTCACGTCGCCGGTACCGCCTTCCGGGTCGACGGCGACGGCCTCGATCGTGCGCTCGCCCTCGAACTCGCGCAGGATGTACTCGTACGGCATCCCGATCGTATGGGCGAGCACGTTGAGCCGGCCGCGATGGGCCATCCCCAGGACGACCTCGTGCGCGCCCGCCTCGGAAGCGAGCTCGATCGTCTCGTCGAGCATCGGGATCATCACGTCGAGGCCCTCGAGCGAGAACTGCTTCTGCCCCAGGAACCGCTTGCGCAGGAAGCGCTCCATCCCCTCCACTTCGCACAGCCGCCGGAAGAGGGCCTTCTTCTCCTCGGCGGCGAGCGGCTGTCGATACCTGCCGGATTCGATCGCCTGGCGCAGCCAGACGCGCTGCTGGTGGTCGGAGAGATGCTCCAGCTCGTAGGCGATCGTGCCGCAGTACGTCTCCCCGAGTTGAGGCAGGACGTCGGCGAGCGTCTCGCCCTGGACGTGCACACGCAGGACCGAGGCGGGAATTCGAGCCTGCAGCTCGGGCGTCAGCTTCGGCTCGAGCCGCAGCGGCTCGAGCGACGGATCGCCGACGGGCTCCGACCCGAGCGGGTCGAGCCGCGCCGCCAGGTGACCGTGCGTGCGGTGAGCCTTGACGAGCGCCATCGCCGCGGCGACCCCGCCGAGCAGCTGCGCGTCGGGGGCAGGGGCGGCCGGAGCGACGTCCGCGACCGCAACCGGCGCAGGCGCCGGCCGCTGCGCATGGCCGTTCCCCGCCGTGGGCGCCGCCGGAAGTTGGTCGAGGAGACGGGCGATCCCGGGATGACTCGCGACAAGCTCGGAATCACCGCTCTCGAACAGCGCGCGCCACTCCGACGGCACCGCCTCGGGGTTCTCGAGGTACTCGTCGAGCAGAGCGCGCGCGTAACCGGCGTTGAGGCCGTCGACGTCGTGCGTGCTCACCCCTGTGTTGTACCAGGGGCATCCGGGGTGTCCTGCCGGGACCGCCCTAGTAGAGCGGGTGGTGGATGGCGACCTGAATCGAGGCGCCGACCACGAAGCCGATCCCGACGACCGCGAACGCAACCTTGATCAGGCGATGCTGCTCGCGGCTCATCACCGTCGCGATGACCAGCATGATCACCGCCGCCGGCGCGAGCCGGAACGGACGGTAGAAGAACTCGAATCCGCCGAGGAAGAGCGCGCACGCAGCCAGCAGCCCGGCGACTGCCTCGGCCGGGCGGGGACGGTCGCCGGTCGTCGAGGTCACGGCGCGACTCTATCGCGACGTACGCGGGAGGCGCGGACCGAGTCACGCGTCCCGTGCGGGCCGCCCCGCCTCGGCCGTGGATTCGCCGGGCCCGGGCTCGAAGGACGGCGCCACGGCCGCCACACCGAGTACTCGGTCGGGTCGACGCCCGGCTCGGGCTCGGCGCGAATCGCGTACCAGACGACGAGGCCCAGGTAGACGATCGGGATCTTCAGGATCAGCATCATGAAGAGCAGTTCCCACGCTTGGCCCGACATTCACGAAGTGTAGGAAACCCGCACGTCCTCGAGACGCGTCTCGAGCGACGTTAATACAGGGCGTAGCTCGAAGGCGCGAGCGCCGTGGGCGGCTGGACGCCCTCCGAGAGCAGCAGGAGGCCCGGAACCGGGGCGAGGCGCAGCCCGGCCTCGAGGGCGACCTCGACGAGAGCCCGGGCCGAGCCCGGGATGCGGACGCGCACGTCGCCCTCGGCGGCGGCGAGCTCGGCGGCGAGCGCCGCAGCGGCGGCGGCGGGCGTCGCCCCTGCGACCGGTCCGATCTCACCGCCCGGGAACGCATACGAGTACGCGTCTCCCCAGTCGCTGCGACGGGCATGCCGTGACCAATGCACGTGGTCGATCGCCCGGTCGAAGCCGTAGGCCCGCTCGTCGATCGCCCGGGTGTCGGCGGGGTGCGGCAGGGCCGTCGCGTGGAGCTGCGGGCAGCCGAAGAACGTCAGCACCGGGGTCGCCGGGACGAGCCCGCGCCTGCCGTAGAGACTGTTCGAGATCGGCTGGATCGCGTCGGTCATCGTCCGCCGGCGTGGCGCGTCGCCCCAGACCGCCTCGAGCAGCGCCGGGCCGACGCCGCGCCCCTGCGCTCGCGAGGCGACGAAGAGCGAGGCGAGGAACCAGTCGTCGCCGCGAGTCCAGGAGGACCCGTAACCGGCCACCGCACCGTCCACCTCCGCGACGACCGAGATCCCGGTTTCCCGGATGTGCCCCTGCAGGCTCGTGAACGCGGCGAGCGACGGTGCAGGCGGCTCGAAGCCGTGCGGGAGAAAGACGCTCCCGATCGCATCGAGGAAGATCGCATGGAGCGCCTGCAGGTCGCCGGTGGCCGTGGGGCGAAGCTCCACGACCGCGACGATACGTCAGTGCATCAGGCCGTGGACGAGCAGGTTGAGGGCGACGCCCAGGACGAGCACGGCCAGCACCGTCACGATGACCCATCTCGGCGGCATCTACCCGGACGGCACCGTCAGCGTGAGGATGTCGTTGTTCGTGTAGAAGGGCGTGGTCGTGACGATCCACGACGCATGTGCCTCGAACGTGGCGGAACTGAACCCCACTCCGCCTCCGGTTCGCCACGCGGGACCGGTGTTGCACGAGACGAGGCCGCTCGTGTCGCAGCCGTGCGCGGCGATCGAGATGCTCGTGATCGTGCCGTAGTGCTTGCAGTAGTTGACGACCAGGTAGTGCTTGACGTTCGCGAGGAACGGCACGCCTCCTGAATGCGAGGCTGTCAGCTGCGTGCACCCCGTCCAGCCGCCGTTGTTGTTGCACTGCGGCCCGCAGGCGACCTGGGGTGGTTCCTGGGCGGCGGCAGCAGCGGCCGGCATCGCCAGCGCCATCACCACTCCGGCCATGAGTAGAGCCTTGCGCACAGTCTCCTCCTTCCGTTGTCTTTGGCGACAACGGTACGGAGGTCGGGCGCGCATGTCTGTGCCGGCTTCGTGCCGATAGCGTGACGATGTGAACGGCGTCCCGCTAGTGGCCCAGATGGACAGCTCCGAATGCGACGACGTGCGAGCCTTGCTGCGGGAGTACGCCGCGTCGCTCCCGTTCGCGCTCGACTTTCAGGACTTCGACCGCGAGCTGGCCGACCTGCCCGGCGCCTACGCACCGCCCGGTGGCGCGCTGCTCGTCGCGCACGTCGACGGCCGGGTCGCCGGCTGCGTCGCACTGCGCCCGCTCGTCGACGACGCGTGCGAGATGAAGCGGCTGTTCGTTCTGCCGCTCGCTCGTGGGACAGGCCTCGGCCGACGCCTCGCGGCCGAGATCGTGGACGAGGCTCGGCGGCTCGGCTACGCCCGGATGCGTCTCGACACGACGCCGGGCATGGAGAAGGCGCAGGCGCTGTAC
Source organism: uncultured Thermoleophilia bacterium (assembly GCA_963821575.1). Lineage (GTDB taxonomy): Bacteria > Actinomycetota > Thermoleophilia > Gaiellales > Gaiellaceae > PALSA-600. The sequence goes on along the minus strand of CAWGEJ010000006.1, from coordinate 322,752 downwards.
GAAGAGCTCGGCTTCCGAGAAACCGACGCGTACACGCACAACCCGGTCGCCGGCACGCGCTTTCTCGAGCTGGAGCTCTGACCGCCCGGCGGCGCGGCACTCACGCGTGATGCCGTGCGCGGTAGGCATGCACCTTCGCGCGGTTGCCGCAGCTCTGCATCGAGCACCAGGCTCGTGAGCGGTTCTTCGCGGTGTCGACGAACGCGTAGCGGCAGTCGTCGGCCCGGCACGCCTTCAGTCGCTCCCACGTGCCGTCGGCCATCCCCGCCGAAACCTCGCCGAGGATGCGGCCGATCGCGCCGCGTACCCCTCCGTTCCGCGGCTCGATGCGTGCTCCGCCGTCTGCGAACCGAACGCCGAGGAACGCGCGGCACGCCGCGTCGTCGATCACCGCGACTGCAGCGGCGACGTCGCAGTCGCACTCGTTGTGGGCCCACAGGAGATCCCGCAGCGCCTCACGGACACGCCTCGCCTCTGCGAGGTCGGCGGCCGTGGCCCGGCCGCCCGGCTCCAGATCGTGCGAGCGCAGCCATTCGAGCAGCTGCGCGGGCGTCTGGAGGTCCTCGCGGTCAGGGCCGAAGCCGGCCGTGTTGACGAAGTCGATGACGAGCTGCGTGTTCACCACTCACCTTGCTTAGGAGGTTACGTAACTGCTATGATCGTATCACTGGTTACGGCGAAGGAGGGAGCACCGATGATGCATCCGGAAATCATGCGGATCATGGCCGACGAGCACCGGAAGATCCTGCAGCGCGACGCCGTCCGGCACGTGCGGACGCTCAAGCGGCGGCCGGCGGTCGATACCCGCGACGTCGAGCTCCGACTCTGCCGTGTCGGTGACGACCCTGAGCTGGAGCGGCTCGCCGAGCTCGACGAACGCCCCGTCCCACAGGGTCGGCTCGTCGTCGCGATCGTGCGTGGCCGGATCGTCGCAGCGCTGCCGCTGAGCGGCGGTTCCGCCCTCACCGATCCATTCACGCGCACCGCGCATCTGGTCAAGCTCCTCGAGCTGCGGGCAGCGCAGCTCCGGGAACCGGAGCTGCGCCGTCGCATTCTCCCCCGCCCCCTCGGCCTCATTCGCGGCTCGAACGCATAACTCCCTAGGCGATGCCGGAGCCGCGCCTGCGGCAGCGCGACTCCGGCGACCACTAGGGAGTCATACGGGAGATAGAGACGCCGGCCCGCGAGCCTGGTTGATCGACGACCGCGATGTGGGTGATCGACGATCTATGCGATCGAAGGCTCGCGCACATGGGCGCGAACCGAGACCGAACGCGCCGCCTCGACGAACGCCGTTGCGTCACTCGACCGAGGCTGCAGCCTGCTCCAGACCGCAGCAATCGTGCGGGAGGCGATCACGCCTTCCGCCAGCTCGACCACCTGCGTCTCCGCGCGGCGCTCGTCCGTGGCCAGCCTGGGCAGCACCGCCGCACCGAGCCCCGCAGCGACGAGCCCCTGCACCCCGGCGCCCGTCTCCGCCTGGAGGACGAAGTTGGGCTCGATGCCGTGCGTGCGGAGCTGCTCTTCGACGTGCGTCCGCGAGGGTGCATGCGCAACGAGCGGCAGGCGCGCGAGCTCGTCGCGCGTGATCGGGCGACGGCGACGCGTCAGCGGCGCACCCGACTGCAGCATGACGACGAACGGGTCGACGCACAGCGCAGCGGCATCGATCGGGCCCTTCGGCAATGGAGTCTCGGCGAGCACGAGGTCGAGCTCTCCGCGCACCAGCGAGGTCAGCAGCGCGGTCGTCGACGAGTTCTCGGTCAGCGTCACGGGCGCGCCGTATACCCGCAGCAGCGAGGGCACGAGCCGCGCGAGCAGGTCGGGTGTCGCTCCGACGCGCAGGGCGGCTTCGCCGTTCCCGTCCAGCGCCGCGAGATCGGCCTGGGCGGCACGGATGCGGGCGATCACTGCGTCCGCGTGCGCGAGCATGATCTCGCCGGCGTCGGTGAGCGCCAGGGGCCGCGTCCCTCTCGAGCGATCGATCAGCCGCTTGCCGGTCAGGTTCTCGAGCGCCGCGATCTGGTGGCTGATGGCCGACTGGACGTAGCCGAGGCGCGTGGCAGCACGCCTGAACGACCCTTCGCGCGCCACCGCGTCCAGGGCGACCAGGTGTCGCAGCTCGACTCCCGACCACCATTCGCCTGCCATTTCATGGTGGGACGACCGCGACGTGCCCGAGACCGTGGAACTTCCGGCCCATAACACCCTCTTAACATGCAGCCGGGCGTGCCCGGCTGCCGCTCGGTCGCCCTACGCCGGCTTGGCGAGCCGCTTGCGAAACCAGAGCGCGTCCGTGCCCGACGGGAAGTTCTCGACCTGGGCGACCAGCTCGTAGCCGTTGCGCTCGTAGAGCTCGCGGGCCTGGAAGTCGTAGGTGAAGTGCACGGTCTGCGAGCAGCCGCGCGCCGCCGCCGCAGCTTCGGCGGCGGCGATCAGCCGAGTCGCCAGGCCGTGTCCGCGGAGGCTGGGCTCGACCCAGAGGCTCTGCAGCTCGCAGCAGTCGCCCCAGGTCCAGCCGCTGATGCCGGCGACGACCGTGCCGGCGTCGTCGCGCACGAAGACCGCGAGGTCGACCTCGTCGCCGAGCCCCAGGGCGGCCGACGCCTCGCGACGGATCTGGGTCTCGAGAACTTCGATGTCGGACGGGTCCGGATCGACCTCGACCCGGAGCTCATGGTTGGGCGGCTCTACTCCTGCGGGCAATCGCGCGTTGTCTCAGATCCCAAGCACCTTCGCCTTGGCGGCGGCAAACTCCTCGTCGGTCAATGCACCCGAGGCGTGCAGCTTCGCAAGCTCCTCGATGTCGTTCGTCGGAACATCCGACTCGGGCTCAGGCGCTGCGGCCGGTGCCTGCTGGGCCGCGTCCTGCTGATCGGCCGCGCCTTGCTCGTACGCCTCGTCCGCGTTCTTCTTGCCCTGGTGATGAGCGACACCTGCTCCAATCGCCGCGCCGGCGATGAGCCCGCGACGCCGTGTCCGCCGTCTCATTCCCATTACATGCTCCCTTCGATTCGCAAAAGCACCATCGTTTGTGCCGATGCCCGACTTGGGACACGGGCCTGTGAACCTAGGATACATGGGTGCGCACACCGATCAGGCATCCGCCGGACCCGATGTACGCCGAGTTCGAGGTGCACCGGTCGATGATCTGCGACCGCGTTCGCACCGACGCATTCCGGCGTGCGATCGACTCCGTGGTGCGCCCGGGTGACGTCGTGCTCGACGTCGGAGCCGGGAGCGGCATCCTCAGCCTGTTCGCTGCGCGGGCAGGCGCGGCGCGCGTCTACGCCGTCGAGGCGACGTCAGTCGCGGTCCTGGCGCAGGAACTGGCTGCCGCAAACGGGCTCGCGCAGATCGTGCAGGTGATTCACGGCGACATCATGGACGTGGAGCCGCCCGAGCCCGTCGATGTGATCGTGTCGGAGTGGCTCGGCGGCTTCGGTATCGACGAGGGCATGCTGGCCCCGGTGATCGCCGCCCGCGACCGCTGGCTCAAGCCGGGCGGCCTCATGCTCCCGCTGTCGGTCACAGCCTGGGTGGCGCTCGTGCACGACCGCCACCTCGGCGAGACGGTGGAGCTCCTGCGGGACAACCCTTACGGCCTCGAGCTCGGGGCGCTGCTGGAGGCGACCGTCAACGAGATCTCGTACTCCGGCTCCTTCCGCCACCTCGCCGCCGGGGACACCCGCTCCGACCCGGCCCGCCTGTGGACGACGAACGCCGACGTGATCCCGCTCGAGCAGGCGCGGGCACCGCACGAGGCGGAGGGCGTCCTGACAGTCCACGCCCACGGAACCGCCAACGCGCTCGCGCTCTGGTTCAGCAGCGAGCTCGCCCCGGGCATCTCGCTCTCGGTCGGGCCTGGCGATCCACCGACCCACTGGGGCATGACGACGGCGCCGCTGCGCGCCCCGGTCGAGCTGAAACCCGGAATGAAGCTCGCTGTCAGGGTCCGGACCGCCCCGGCTCAGCCGGTCGGGACCTGGACGCGCTGGGCGATCGCATTACCAGGTGGCGAGTGGGAAGAGCACGACGAGCAGTCGGTCTGGGAAGAGCTCGACGACTGAGCGCTACCCCGCGGGGGGAGGCGCGATCGTCCCGTTCGCCGCGACCCGGGCGGCACGCGCGCCGAAATCCTCCTGCGACAGCCGACGCATCACGCTGACCGCCTCACCCGACGGATCGGGAGCGGGGATCCCGTTCGAGCTGAGCCGGATCGGGATGATGCGCGCGGTGCGGAAGCTCCCGTCCGGCCCGAGCGTCAGGTCGAGGACGGCCGAGACGGAGAGCAGACCTTGCAGCGCGAAGACGTGGCCGTAGCCGACGAAGTTGCCGGTCGAGTACGCGATCAGGTGGCGCTTGTAGAACTCGAGGCCGCGGACCACATGTGGCCCCGAGCCGACGACGACGTCTGCACCCGCGTCGATCGCGGTGCGCGCGAACGAGCGCAGATCGCCGCGATCCTCGCCGAGGAAGAACTGGTGGCCGTTCGGCACGTGGGTCGCGTCCGCTCCCTCGGCGCCGCCGTGCAGCGCGACGACGACGACGTCCGCCTGCGAACGCGCCTTGCGGACGAGCCGCTTGACCGCCGAGGGAACGTTCAGGTTCGACGTCCACGGGTACGTCGAGAACCCGAGGAAGGCGACGCGCGTCCCATGCACGGTGCGAATCGCGATCTCCCCCGGGGCTCCGGTATGGGCGAGCCCCGCTGCGTCGAGCGCCGCGTAGGTGTCGGCGTGGCCGACGCTCCCATAGTCGGCTGCGTGGTTGTTCGCTTGGTTGACCACGTCGTATCCGGCCGCGGCGAAGACCTTTGCGTACGACGGCGGCGCCCGGAACGCGAAGCAGTCCGTCGAGCCCGCGCCGCACTTGGAGCTGCCGCGGTCGGTGAGCGTCCCTTCCAGGTTGCCGAACATCAGCTCCGGCTGCTCGAGGATCGGCCGAACGGCGGCGAACAGGACCGACGGGGCCAACGGCAGGCCGAGTGACGACGAGGCCGGCACCGCGTCGCCGGCCCACCCGATGGTCACCGGCGCCGTTGCCCGGTGCGTAGCGGGCGCGGCGGTGCGCTTCGTGGCCGTCGGTTTCACCACTGCGGCGGCTCCGTTCCCGCGTAGCGCGAATGCCCCCGCGACCACCGCGACAAGAAGCGCGAGCGCCGTGAGCGCGACCGCGCGGCGGCGACGCACCGCGCGGCGCCGCGCCTCTCTCCTCTGCTGCGCCGCGCTCACCTCGATTCAGCCATCCCAGGAGATAGTGGACCCAGCCGGGCTCGAACCGGCGACCTTTTGGCTGCCAGCCAAACGCTCTCCCAACTGAGCTATGGGCCCAAGCAGCGGGATCAGTGTAGCTAGGAGGGCTTGGCCCTTCTAGGCCGTGGCGAACGTCTCGTGGGGGACGTCGTCCCACAGATCCTCGAGGCGGTAGAACTCGCGCGCCTCAGGGGTGAAGACGTGCAGCACGACGTCGATGTAGTCGCCGACGATCCAGGTCGCCTCCTGCTCGCCCTCGACCGAGCGCGGCAGCAGGCCGTTCTCCTGCTTCAGCCGGCCATGCACCTCGTCCCAGATTCCCTTCGTCTGGCGTGCGTTCGCACCCGTCGCCACGACGAAGTAGTCGGTGTAGGCGCAGACGGGCTGCATGTCGAGAATGACGACGTCGCGGCCGAGCTTGTCCTGGACGATTGCCGCGATCCGGCGTGCCTGTTCGAGTGGGCTCAAGCCGATGAAGTGTACCCGCGTCTACGAGGCATACAGACCTTCGCGGCGGATGATGTCCGCGACCGCGGACGGCACGTCCTCGTCTGCGAACCGCCGTCTCAGGGCGCTCGAGGCCAAGGGAATCGGCTCGATCTCGAAGAAGAGCACCCGCTCGGGCTGTGCGAGCTCTGCAAGCACCTGCTCGAGCCGGTCGGTGGGAAGCCCCGGCCGCGCCGCGACCGCGAGCCGGATCAGCCGCAGCAGCTCGTCGGGCTCTTTCCAGGAAGGGAAGTCGCAGAACTCGTCTGCGCCGATCAGAAAGATCGCGTCGGCCCACTCGGGGTGAGCCCGCAGCGTGTCGACCGTACGCGCGTGCTCGTCGAGGCGGACGTCGTCGTCCGGGAACGCGGCGCGAGCCAGCCGAAGCCGGGTCTCCGCCGGCGTCGTGACGCGCTTGTGGCCGGGGTCCGCAGCAACCAGCACGACGAGCTCGTCCAGCCCGAGCTCGCTCTTCGCGCGGCGCACGAGCTCGACGTGTCCTCGGTGCGGAGGGTCGAACGCACCCCCGAACAGACCCACCGTCAAGCGAGCTCGAACTCCTCGTCGCCGATCTCGACGCTCGCGCCGTCCTTCGCGCCGGCCGCGCGCAGCGCACGCTCGAGCTCCTCCTCGGACGGCGGGGTGCCGAGCACGCGGAAGCCGTCCTCAGTGCGGAGCAGACGCCAGCCGCGGGCCTTCGGCTGGGGCCGGTAGACGAGGAAGTCGGCGAGCTCGTCCTCGCTGCGCTCCTCCGCCACAGGCTCAGGGACGAGGGTGAAGAGCCTGCGACGGAACTCGTCGAGACCTTCTCCGGTCGCGCACGAGAGCCGGAACACTGCGGTGATCCGCGGCTCGTCGATCGTGAAGTCGGGGCTCGGCTCGAGATCGATCTTGTTCAGCACGACGATCTGCGGCCGCGCGTCGAGCCCTGCACCGTACGCCCCGAGCTCGGCGTCGATCGTCCGCCACTGCTCGTCCGCCGGCTGCGACGCGTCGATCACGTGGATCAACATGCGGGCACGCTCGAGGTGCGCGAGGAACTCGTGGCCGAGGCCGACGCCTTCACTCGCCCCTTCGATCAGGCCGGGCACGTCCGCGATCACGAGCTGGCGGCCGTCGGGCGCCTCGACGGTTCCGAGCACGGGCTGCAGCGTCGTGAACGGGTATTCCGCGACCTTGGGCTTGGCGTTCGAGATACGCGAGATCAGCGACGACTTGCCCGCGTTCGGCAGGCCGACGAGCGCCGCATCCGCGAGGAGCTTCAGGTGCAGCTCGACGTCGCGTTCGTCGCCGGGCGGCCCGACCTCGGCGAAGCGCGGGACCTGGCGCGTCGAAGAAACGAAGCGGGCGTTGCCGCGACCGCCGTGTCCGCCGTGCGCGAGCACGACGCGCGCGCCGGCGTGTGCGAGGTCGGCGATCAGGTCTCCTTCGCCGGCGAAGACCTGCGTCCCGACAGGGACGCGCAGCTCCGCGTCGGCGCCGTCGGCGCCGTGCTTGCGCGCGCCGCGCCCGTTGCCGCCGCGCTCCGCTCTGATCAGCTTGCGTCTCTGCAGCGCCGAGAGGTCACGTAGCGAGGGATCCGCGAGCAGCACGACGTCGCCGCCGTTCCCGCCGTCGCCGCCGTCCGGGCCGCCCTTGGGGACGAACTTCTCCCGGCGGAACGAGAGACCGCCGTCGCCGCCCTTCCCGGCCTGAACGTGCAACGTGGCCCGGTCACTGAACATCGCGCGGGAACCGTAGCGCGCCCCTCTCCTCCAACCACGGCCACGGCAGCCCAGTCCCGTCGCCAAACGACGTTACGAGAGTGTGACCAGTTATCCACAGGCCGGGGAGCCGAGGGAGCTCGCGGCGCGCGCCGGCGCCAGAGCCAGCGCCAAACCTCGCTCGCGCCCCCTTCTCCGGCCACGGCCACGGCAGCCCAGTCCCGTCGCCAAACGACGTTACGAAAGTGTGACAAGTTATCCACAGGCCAACGGGCCGAAGGGTTCGCGGCGCAGGCGCCGGCGTCAATCGCGGCGACCGGGTAGGCGGTGGCTACGCCTGCGGCTCGATGACCGAGACGAAGCGGCGCTCGCCGCTTGTTCGGAACGAGAGCGTGCCGGTGCGGACCGCGAAGATCGTGTCGTCGCGGCCGATCTCGGTGCCGGGGCCGGGGCGGAACTTGGTGCCGCGCTGGCGGACGATGATGTTGCCGGGCTGTACCGCCTGGCCGTCGAACATCTTCACCCCGAGGTACTGGGGGTTCGAGTCGCGGCCGTTCTTCGAGGAGCCGAGGCCTTTCTTGTGTGCCATCTAGACGTCCTCCTCCTTCGCCTTCAATGCGGACTGGAGCGCCGAGATCGCGCCCTTGCGCGCGGCATGCGCCTGCTCGTAGGTCAACGCTGCTTCGAGCATCGGGCGGTTCCATGTCTTGGCGCCCTCGGACACCTGGGCGACTGTCAGCTCCTCATAGCCGCTCGGCATGCCCTTGATGTGATCCTCGGGCGCAGCAGTCGCCTGCTCCTCAGCCTTCGGCGCCTTCGGTGCTGCCTTCGGCGCCTCGACCGGCTCGGACTTCTTCGCGGGTGCCCGCTTCGGAGCGCCGCCCAGCGAGATCTCGATGCGCGAGGTCGCAGCGCGGAAGCCGTTGTGGCGCTTGTACCCGGTCCGTTTGCGGTACTTGCCGATGCGGATCTTCGGCCCGCGTTCGTGCGCCAGCACCTTCGCCGTGACGGTCACGCCCGAGTCGCCGAGCAGCACATCCGGGCTGAACGTCTTCCCCTCGTCGAACCTGACGCGGTCCACGACGAGGTACTCGCCCTCACGGACGCGATACTGCTTGCCGCCCAAACGGATGATTGCGTATTCCATCAGCATGATGCTCGCAGGCATGGGCCCGCGAAGCGGTCGCCAGTGTAGCGACTGCGGCTCTTACTCGTCCAACCCCCACTGGCTCATCGGCGTGTAGCCCCAGTCCTCGTCGCCGTTCTGGGAGGGCGACGCCTCCGCTACCGCCGGCTCGGGCAGCTCCGGCAGTTGCTCGAGCTCGGGCTCCGGCGGCAGAGCGAGCTCCGGCTCCCCGGTGTCCGGGCCCGCTTCGGGCTCGGCAGTCGCTACGGCCGTGCCCGCGGGCTTCTTGCGGCGGTTCTTGCCGCCGCGGGAACCTCGCCGCGTCTTCTTCCGGGCCGGCGCTGTGCCGTCGCCCTCCCCGTCGAGGTCGCGGGCGGGCACGTGGATCACCGGGCCGGCGGACACGCCGTCGGCCTCGGCGACAACCTCGGGCTCGGGCTCAGAGGCGGGCTCCGGCTCAGAGGCTGGCTCGGCCACCCCCGGCTCCGGCTCGGGCTCTGCGCGGGCAGCGCCGGCGACCTCGCCGCCGTTCGCCGCAGCCGCCGCGACGGCCGGCTTCTTCTTGCGGTTCTTGCCGCCGCGCGACCCGCGGCGGGTGCGCTTCCTGGGCGTTGCCGGAACAGACTCGTCCCCCTCGGCGGGCGCGACGGAGGCCGCCTCGGCCTCCTCGGGCTCGACCTCCGTGCTCTCGTCCGCCACTCCCTCGTCCTCGAGCGCCAACTCGGCCTCCACGCCGCCCGGCCCGTCCACTGCCTCCGCGGTCTCGGCGCTCTTGCGGACGGTGCTCCGGCGGGCGCGGGTCGGCTTCTCGGCCTCCGCCTCCGCAGTGAGCGGCTCATCGCCGACCACGGCGGGCGCGACCAGTTCTGCCCAGGCCAGCCCTTCCGTCACGGCCGTGACGGTCGCGGTGACCTTCTTGCCGACGAGCTTGGCAGCGCCCCCGACGACGATGTCGACGTCGCCGAACTTCCCCGCCCCGGCGTGCGAGTCGTGCAGCCCGACCTCCCCGAGCTTCACTTCGACCTCCTGCCCGATCTCGACCGGAAGCTTGGGCGCAACCTTTTCGAGCGTTCCCTGGTCGAGCACCCGCAGGTGATCCAGATGCTCGCCCTCGACGCCGACGAGGAAGAAGCGGCGGCGTGTCGTCTCCTCGAGCTCGCGCAGCCGCGACCCGGCCGGCCCGGCGACGAGCCACGCCACCCGCGCCGAGAGCTCGACCTTGAACGCCTTGTCGCGCGAGCCCGGCGTGACCAGTGAGCGGAGCCGGCGCTCGATGTCGACAGCGGCGGTGTGCTCGGAGATGACGATCCCGTCGCCTCCGCACGTCGGGCACTTCTTGGTCATGACCTCGCGTGGACCGTCGGTGACGTTCTGGCGCGTCATCTCGACGAGCCCGAGCGGTGAGATCTCGACCACGTACGTCTTCGTGCGGTCGCGCTCCAGCTCCTCGCCCAGCGCCTTCTCGACGGCGGCGCGGTTCTTCGGGCTCGCCATGTCGATGAAGTCGATGACGATGATCCCGCCGATGTCGCGCAGGCGCAGCTGGCGGACAACCTCCTTGACCGCCTCGAGGTTGTTCTTCGTGATCGTGTCCTCGAGCCGCGCGCCGGACTTTTTCGACCGCGAGCCGACGAAGCGGCCGGTGTTGACGTCGATGACCGTGAACGCCTCGGCGTAGTCGAAGATCAGGTAGCCGCCCGACGGCAGGTCGACACGGCGGTTGAGCGTCGAGCGGATCTCCTGGTCGACCCCCATGGCCTCCATCAGCGGCTCGCGCTCCTTGTAGCGCGTGACCCGCTCGGCCATGTGCGGCGACGTCTTCTTGAGGTAGCCCACGATCCGCTTGTGGGTGCGGTCGTGATCGACGAGCAGCCGCTCGAAGTCGCCGGTGAACAGGTCGCGGACGACGCGCAGCGGGAGCTCCGCCTCCTGGTAGACGAGCGACGGCGCCGTCGACTCCTTGGCCTTCGCCTCGATCGAGCGCCACAGGCGCTGCAGGAAGTCGAGGTCGCGTTCGATGTCCTCGGCCGACGCACCTTCGGCAGCGGTCCGCACGATCACGCCGCCGCGCTTGGGAGCATGCTCCTTGAGCACCGCCTTGAGACGGTTCCGCTCCTCGTCCTCGAGCCGGCGGGAGACGCCGAGCCCCTCGCCGTGCGGCACGTAGACGACGAAGCGCCCGGGGAGCGAGATCTCGGTGGTGAGCCGCGCGCCCTTCGTCTTCATCGGATCCTTCACCGCCTGGACGAGGACGTTCTCGCCGCGCTGGATCAGATCCTGGATCTTGCGAGCGCCCTTGCGCCCTTCGAGCTCGGGCCCGACGATCTCGTCGACGTAGAGGAAGCCGTTCTTCTCGAGGCCGATCTCGACGAACGCCGCTTCCATGCCGGGCAGGACGTTGTCGACGACGCCGAGATAGATGTTGCCCGCGATCGAGCGGCGTTCCGGCCGCTCGAGGTACACCTCGGCGACCTTGTCGTCCTCGAGGACGGCGACGCGCTTCTCGCCCGCGTCGACCGAGACGAGAAGCTCGCGCTTGGCCTTCGGCAGCGGCGCGCGCTTCGGGGGTGTGCGCCGACGGGCCTGCGGGGCGGTCCGCGTCTTGCGCTCGGTCTTGCGCGGCTCGGCTTTCGGCTCCGCCGGGGCAGCGTCGGAGGCACCGGGCGTCGACGCCGTTGCGCCGCCGGCCGCAGCCGTGGACTTCTTGCGGTTGCGCCCGCCACGCGTGCCGCGGCGGCGCTTCTTCGGTGGTGCGGTGGTCGATTGTCCGTCGGTGCTCGCCGGTGTGGCGGGCGCCTCGACGGTCAGCGGTTCAACTTCGGGACGTTCCGGGGCGCGCGTGAGCGGCGCCTTGTCCTCCGACTTCTTGCGTCGGAAAAACGACAATGGCAAACGATCTCTCCTGTGAGGAGCGCACGCGCAGCCTCGTGTCACACGGGCGCGCGGCGCTGATGATTGGGAAAAGCCTTGGCATAGGCCTTCCCCCAGGGTATCAGTGGCTCCTCAGGCCGCTTCGGCAGCGGGCCGGAGCTTCGCCCGGCGGGTGCGGATGGCGCGCAGACGCTGCGCGAGGCGGGCCCAGGCCCACGGCTCGACCTCCACGTAGCGGACGGCCGACTGGCCCCGCGTCGTCTCGAGGTACTCGAACCAGGCGTCCGCCTCCTCGATCAGCAGGAGCTCCTGCGCTTCCTGGTGTCCGGTCAAAGCCATGCGGGCATCACCTCCAGTCGATCTGGAGAGCCTAGGACCTGGTCCGGACGGACCCGCCGAGGCTAGGGGAGCGAGCGGTTCCGCTGCGCCGGCTCGTGAGCTACGAGGAAGCGGACTCGGCGCGGGCGGCGAAGTAGCGCAGCGCAGCCTCACCGACCGCTCTCGTGCCCGTGTACGCCACGGCGCCCTGCACGGCCCAGCCTGCACGCGGCATCGTGGATCGCAGCTCGCGCGAGATCGCGCGGAAGGCGAGCCCCGCACCGACCACGCCGACCAGGCCGGCGGTGCGCGTGGCGTTCGACTGGCCGCCGTAGGCCATGCCCATCCGCATCACGAGGCGGGCCTGATTGACCGTCAGGACCGGCATATCGATGCCGGACATGAAGACGGCCGCGGCGATCATCCCGTTGCGCTTGGAGAACGCCCGAATCAGCTCCTCGCAGACGGCGGGCCGCAGCACCGGCAGCCGCGCCGCCAGCGACGTGCTGTCCTCCCCGAGCCGTCGAGCGATCGCGCTTGCGATCTCGTCGACCGGGAAGCCCGACCCGGGCGGCACTCGCACCAGCTCGGTCGCGAGCACGTACGGGACCGTGTCGTCCTCGGTGACCGCGACGATCGGGACGCCGGCTCGCGTTGCCTGACGCAACGCAGCCTCGTCCGTCGGCCCGATCCACACCAGCACCGCCGCGTCCTCGAAGCGCCCCTCGACCACCGCCGCCGGATCCCCGCCTGCCCGTAGCTCGCGCGCGAGCAGCGGCACCAGCTCGCGGGCGCCTGCCACGGCAAGCGGACGCGGATCACCCGTGCCGCGGCGCAACTCGCGGAAGAGCGCGAAGAACGACGACGACCCGAGCTTCACCCTCCGCTTGCTCATGCCCGCCTCCGTCCCGGACGCCGCAGGTAGATCGCCTGCAGGACCCCGATTGCGAGGAAGTTCGTGATCATCGACGAGCCGCCGACCGAGACGAACGGCAGCGGGATCCCGGTGATCGGCGCGATGCCCATCGTCATGGCGCTGTTGACGAAGACCTGGAAGAGGAACATGAAGGCGATCCCTCCGGCGACGATTGCGGAAAAGAGATCACGGGCGACCGTGATGATCTTCAAGGCTCGCCACACGATCAGCAAGTACAGCAGCAACAGGATCGACGCGCCGAAGAACCCGCGCTCCTCGGCCAGCGACGCGAACGCGAAGTCCGTCGCGTGCTCCGGCAAGTAGTTGAGACGCGTCTGCGTCGCTCCGAGCACTCCGCGCCCGCGCAGTCCACCGGCTCCGACGGCGGTGATCGACTGGCGCAGGTTGTACGTGGCGCCGCGCGGGTCGTTGCCGGGGTGCGTGAACCCCGTCAGGCGTGCCGCCTGGTAGGGCTTGAGCACGTTGACTCCCGCTGCGGGCAGGAACCACAAGACGCCGAGGGAGACCACGACGGTCAGCGTCAGCAGCACCGCGAGATGGAGCCAGCGCACGCCCGCGACGAACAGCACCGCCGCGAGCGCCGCGCCGTAGACGAGCGCCGTTCCGATGTCCGGCTGGATGAAGACGAGGGCGATCGGCACGAGCCCGTAGCCGAGCGCCGCGAGCGGCACGCTTGGTGAGGAGATCGACCTCGACCGGTCGGCCAGGAAGCCCGCGAGCACGAGCACGAAGAGGACCTTTCCGAACTCGGACGGCTGGAACGTGAAGAAGCCGACGTTGATCCACCGTTGCGAGCCGCGTGTCGCCGCTCCAGCTGCGAGGACGAACAGCATCAGCCCGAGCGTCCCGAAGTAGATCGGCCGCCGGAAGCGCCGGTAGGTCTCCGGGTCGATGAACAGGACCGCCACGAAGACCACGACGCCGGCCGCTGCGTACAGGCCCTGGCGCATCGCCGCCGATCCGCCGAGGTCGTGCCGGGTGATCCCGCCGATCGCCCAGAGCCCGTAGCCGACCACGCCGGCGAGCGCGAGCATCAGCACCCAGTCGAGCCGCCGGACCATGCCGCCGAGGCCGACGGCCTCCGCCTCGCGGCGATTCCGCAGCCCGCGCGCCCTGGTGTCGACAGCCTCGATGGCCATCAGTCGGAGGCGTGCTGGGTCGTCGTGGCGGTCTTCTTGAAGTAGTGCTCGAAGACCCTGAGTGCAGCGGGCGCGGCAGCGGTGCCGCCGTGGCCGCCGTTCTCGATCACTGCGCAGACCACGATCGTCGGGTGGTCGTACGGGCCGTACCCGCACCACCACGACTGCGTCAGGTTCTGCGGATAGATGTCGCCCGGCAGCTTGACGTTCTTCTCCGCGCTGCCCGTCTTGCCCGCGATGTTGACGGGGAAGCTGCCGAAGACGCCGGCGCCGGTGCCGTACGACGCATGGGTCGCCGCCTCGAGGCCCAGCTGGACGTAGTGCAGAGCCATCGGATCGACACCGCTTGCCTGCGGCGGCTGTGCGCCGAAGCTCCGCAAAACACGCGCGGGCTGCCCGGTCGGGCCGGTCAACTCGACGTCGTCCGCGAGATGCGGCGTGACGAGCTTGCCACCGTTCGCGATCATCGCGTAGAGCCGCGCCATCTGAAGCGGCGTCACGAGGACCTGTCCCTGGCCGATCGCCATCTGGATCGAGTAGCCCGGTTTCCACGTGCGGTCGAGGACGCCGTACCCCTTGCTCGCCGGGAACTGCTGCCTCAGGTACTCGGGCGTCGGGATCAGCCCCTTCGCCTCCGGGCCGATGTCGATGCCGGTCGCCTCGCCGAGCCCGAACCGGTTCGCCCAGCCCTGCAGCGGATGGCCGCGGTCCGGCGGCAGGTTGTAGAACCGACGGCCGAGCTCGTAGAAGTACGTGTCGCATGACATCCCGAGAGCGGTCGGGAGATCGATGTACTGGTCGATCAGGGGCGTCCAGTTCTTGAACGTCTCGCCGTGGTCCTTGAAGTCCGGCGAGCAGAGGATCTGGTCGTACGGACGCACGAGGCCCTCCTGCATCGCCGCGAGCGCCGTCACCGGCTTGAACGTCGACCCGGGTGGATACGTCGCGTCGATCGCACGGTTGTCGCCGGGATAGTTCAGCTCCGCCGCCTTCGCCTGGTTGAGGACGGGCGCGAGCTTCTGTGGGTCGGCGCGGCCGACATAGATCGACGGCTGATAGGTCGGGTACGACGCCATCGCGAGCACCGCGCCGTTCCGCGGATCCAGGGCCACGATCGCGCCGCCGTCGGCGTGCGCGCCCTCGAGGCCGGCGTGCGCGAGGTGCACGCCGTAGCGCAGCGCCTGCTCAGCGGCCCGCTGGAGCCCGATGTCGAGCGTGAGGCGCAGCGTCTGCCCGGGGCTCGGCAGCGCGACCAGGGTCGCCGGCCCCTTCGGGCGGCCCCGCGAGTCGACGGTCAACTGCGCCGTCCCGTTCTTGCCGCGCAGATAGGTGTCGTACGCGGACTCGACGCCGGCCTGGCCGATCGAGTCCGTCGGCTGGTACCCGGCCTTCTTCATGTGCGCGTACTCGGCCTGGGAGATCTGGCCGACATACCCGAGCACCTGCGCGGCAAGGGACTGGTACGGGTACTTGCGCAGGTAGCTCTCCTGCGTCTGCACCCCGGGGAACTGGGCGGAGCGCTCCTCGAGGTAGTCGATCTGGTCCTGCCGCAGCCCTCGCTGGACGACGATCGGGGTCAGGGGATCCGAGCCGTGCGCTTTCAGCTCCGCGACCATCGTCCTCACGGGAATGCCCGTGACCATGGAGATCCGCTGGAGCTCGCCGAGCTGAGCCCGCCAGGTCTTCGGCAGGTCGGCCGGCCAGAGCTCGAGCCGCGTGCCCGGCACGTTCTCGACCAGGATGTGCCCGCTGCGGTCGAGGATCGGGCCGCGGGCCGCCTCGAGCCGGAGGGTCCTGACGCGATTGTCGTTCGCCTGGGCGAGATAACGGTCGCCGGAGAGCACCTGCAGTGCCCACAGGCGCAGGAACAGGACCGCGAACACGCCGAGCGCGAGGAACGCCAGGATCGCGACGCGGAGCGCGGTCTGCGGCGTCAGCCGATAGGGCTCCGAGGTGCGCGGGTCGCCCGGCAGGAAGCGGCCGCGGCCGCCGGTGGTGCTAGCCAAGGAGACGCACCTCGCGCACACGGTCGCCGAGCTCGAGCGGCGGGAAGAGCCTGCGGATGAGCGCGTAGACGGGCAGCGTCAGCAGCAGGTTGACGAGCAGCGCGAGCGGGAGATCCTCCGCCACCAGGCCCGCCGGAGCCGGCTCGCCGAGCACGAATTGCAGCGCCACCGCGCCAAAGGCGTAGGCAACCGTGACAACCGCGACCGAGAGATACGGCGCGTGGAAGCGGTCGCGCGCGGTGGTCTCGCCGTAGCGCCCGATCCAGAAGCCCGCGACCGTCAGCAGGAGCGAGGTCACGCCGAGCGTGCCGAGGGTCGCGGTGTCGATCAGAAGGCCGGTCATGAATCCCGCCACCGCCCCGAACACCGACCCGCGCAGCAGCGCGATCGAGAGCAGGGCGACGACGACGATGCTCGAGGCGCGGAAGGGCCGATACTCGGTCAGCACGACGAGCTGCAGCAGCACGACGACGAACAGGACGAGTGCAGCCTTGAGCGCGTCCATCAGCGCTTCGGGACGAGGACGATCACCGACTGCAGCGACGAGAAGTCGACGAGCGGCGCGACCTGGATGTTCTTGAACGCGTTGACGTCGTTGTTGCTCTGGCTGATCACGGAGCCGATCGGGATCCAGCGTGGGAACATCGACGGCAGCGCATTGGTGCCGAGCGAGCCCGCGGTGATGATCGTGTCGCCGACGTTGACGTATGCGTTCTTCGACACCCGGTCGAGGATCAGGACGTCGCTGCCGCCGCCGCCGCGCTTGATCACTCCGACCGCACTCGGGTGCGTGAGGTCGGTCGCGGTCACCGCGCTCTGATCGTCCGTGAGCAGCGTCACGCGGGCGACCCCACGCGAGACGCGCGCGACCGTTCCGACAAGCCCGCCCGAGCTCGCGACGACCACGTTGCCGACGTGCAGGCCGTCGCGTGAGCCGGCCGCGATCTCGACACTCTGGTCGAGCTCACTCTGCGGATTGACGAGCACCGCCGCGTGCACCGGGCGGAAGTTCGCGATCGACGCAGGGCCGTGGTAGTTCAGGGCCGCCTTCAACTGCACGTTCTCCTGTACGGCGCCCTCGTCGAGAATGAGCTGCTGGCGCAGAGCGATGACCTGCCGGCGCAGTTTCTGGTTCTCCGACTTGGCGTCGATCAGCCCCCGCGTCCAGCTGGCGGCGTCGCGAAACGGCCGCGTGACACGGTCGGCGGCCACTTCGAAGGGACGCAGGACTGTCGCCGCTGTGCCCTGCACGCCGTCCAGCGCGCTCGACCGGAACGAGACGGTGATCAGGACGAGCGAGAGCAGCACCAGAACGCCCACGACGATCCGGCGCTTGAGGGCGCTGGAGCGACTCGAGGGATAGCCGGAGGGAGCGGCGCGCTGGACCGAAGAGCCCAGGACCGCAAAACGGACGGTCCGGTTGCGAGGCACTCGGGGGAGCGTAGCCGCAGCGCCGGGAGGATCGTCGTCCCGGCGCTGCGGCGCTCCTCAGCTCGCGACTCCGGACACGTAGTGGCCGAGCACGGTGTCCCAGCCGCTCGTGTAGCCCTGGAACTCCTCGTCGGCGCGGTCGGCGAACTGCTCCCAGCCGGAATGCGTGAGCTCGACCCGCGTTCCGGCGCCCTCGGCGAAGAACGCGACCTTGATCTCCGTCGGGGGCTTTTCGGGATTGACCCGCCAGCGCAGGCGGAGCAGCGACGGCGGGTCGTACTCGAGCACGTCGGCCCATTCGAACCGCTCTTCGCCGTCCGTCTCGCCGACGATCCCGCCGACCCGCCAGTCGGCCGTGACGGTTCCCTGCTTGAGCGAATGCGTCTCGGTCGGCCACCAGTCCTGGATGCCCGCCGTGTAGACCTCGAACGCCCGTTCGACCGGCACGTCGACGTGGATCTCCTTGCGGATCACCAGATCCTCGGCGTCGATCATCATCTCCCACCTTCCTTTCTCTCGGCCGCCGTCTTGTAGGCGTCGAGTGCCTGTGACCAGAACTGCTCGAAGTAGGCACGGAGCTCCGTCAAGCCGCGCGGGGAGAGCTCGTAGATGCGCTTCGTCCCCGCGCGGCGCTCGACGACGAGCCCCGCCTCCCGCAAGACGCGCAGGTGCTGCGACACGGCGGGCCGGGAGACCGGCAGCCCGTCTGCGATCTCGCCGACCGAGCGGGGGCCCGAGCGAAGCCGCTCGTAGACGGCCCGCCGCGTCGGGTCCCCGAGCGCGTTCATGACCAAATCGTAAGTCACCACTTACGTAAGTATAAACTTACGCTCAGGTGGTCGTCAAGCCGGGCGGTCGAGCGCGTGAACCCAGAGCTGGCCCCACTCGCTCTCGACCTGCGCATGCAGGGTGAAGCCGAGCTTCGCCATCACGTTGCGCGAGGCGAAGTTGGGCTCCGTGGTGATCGAGACGACCCGGTCGAATCCGAGGTCGCCGAAGGCCCAGGCGATCATCGCCGCACCGGCCTCGGTCGCGATGCCGCGGCCCCACCACTCCGGGTCGAGCGCCCACCCGACCTCGGGATCAGCCGGCCATACACGGTGATAGGCGGGCCCGCTGCGGCCGATCAGGTCACTGCTCTCGCTCCATTCGACGGCCAACAGGCCGAAGCCGTGCTCGTCCCAGTGCCGCTGCCACCGATCGAACGTGGCGTCGCTCTGCTCACGAGACTGAACGCCCGACAGGTGGCGCGTGAACGTCGGATCGGCATTCCAGCGGGCGACCGTCTCTCGATCGTCCTCGCGAAAGCGCCGCAGGGTGAGGCGCGCAGTCTCGATCACCGCGCCGGTACTAGTAGCGGCGGCCGTTCCGCGACCGCGAGCGAGGGCGGGCGCGGGAGCTGCGGTGAATCGCGTCGAACTCCTCGAGGCTGCGCCCGGAGCCGACCGCGACACACGTGAGCGGTGACTCGGCGAGATGCACGGGCATGTGCGTCTCGTGGCGCAGGCGTTCGTCGAGCCCCTGCAGCAGTGCGCCGCCGCCGGCGAGCACGATGCCGCGGTCCATGATGTCCGCGGCGAGCTCGGGCGGCGTCTTGTCGAGGGTCGACTTGATCGCGTCGATGATCTGGTTGACCGGCTCCTCGAGCGCGTGGCGCACCTCCTCGCTCGAGAGAATCACGGTCTTCGGCAGGCCGCTCAGCATGTCGCGGCCGCGCACCTCCGCCTGGACCTCTTCCTTCATCGCGTGCGCGGAGCCCACCTCGAGCTTGATCTCCTCCGCCGTCTGCTGGCCGATCAGGAGCTTGTACTCGCGCTTGATGTGATTGATGATCGCCTCGTCCATCTCGTCACCGCCCACCCGCAGTGACTGCGAGACGACGATCCCACCGAGCGAGATGACGGCGACCTCCGTCGTGCCGCCGCCGATGTCGACGATCATGTTCCCCGTCGGCTCCGCAACGGGCAACCCGGCTCCGATCGCGGCGGCCATCGGCTCTTCGATCAGGTACGCCTTGCGCGCACCGGCCGAGAGCGTCGCCTCCTCGACCGCCCGCTTCTCGACGCCGGTCACTCCCGACGGGACGCAGACGACGACCCGCGGGTGCGCGAAGCGGTGCTGGTGCACCTTGTGGATGAAGTGCCGGAGCATCTGCTCCGTGACGTCGAAGTCGGCGATCACTCCGTCCTTGAGCGGCCGGATCGCGCTGATCGTCCCCGGGGTGCGCCCGAGCATGCGCTTCGCCTCGAGCCCGACGGCGTGCACCTCCCCGGTCCGCTGGTCGATCGCCACCACCGACGGCTCCGAGAGGACGATGCCGCGACCGCGCACGTAGACCAGCGTGTTCGCGGTGCCGAGGTCGACCGCCATGTCACGGCCGCCGAACCCCGTCAGGTAGCTGAAGATGCCCATCGAGCCGCGGCCACTCTAGCTTGCGAGCACTTCGGCCAACCAGCGTGTCGCCTCGCCGTGCAAGGGCGGGTTGTTCTCGGGCGTGTAGTACGCGAGCGCGATCAGCGCCTGCGAAACGCACCAGCCCCTGGCGCGGAGCCACGTCGCGTCGTCGACCTGGAGATTCTCGCGGAACCGATCTCGCTCCTCGCGCGCCACGAGCTTCCACGCGACCATCACGTCCACCGCCGGATCGCCGGCGCCAACGCCACCCCAGTCCAGCACCGCCGCCAGGCGCCCGTCGCGCACGAGCACGTTCCGCGCATCGAGGTCGCAGTGGATCCAGACGGACGGCTGCTCCCACTCCGGCGCACGCCTCGCCTCCTCCCAGAGCTCGAGCGCGCCGGCTGCTTCGACACGCCGGAGCGCATCACGGACGTACCGGTCGCGCCGGGCAAGAGGTTCACCGCGACCGCCCGACGGTTTGGGGGCGCCTGCCGTGTCGATCGACTGCAGTGCGAGCACGAACGACGCGACGTCGTCCGGCGAGAGCGAGCCCGCCGGCAGTTCGCCGTCGATCCAGCCGAAGACCGACCACGACCAGGGATAGCCTGCTCCGGGACGTCCGAGCGCAGCCACACGCGGCACGTCTACGGGCAGATGGGGCGCAAGCAGCGGGAGCACGTCCCGGTCACGGTGGTTCGCTTCGTCAGCCGCCCACTCGATGCGCGGCAGCCGTACCGAGAGATGATCACCGAGGCGGTAGATCACGTTGACCGTCCCGTCGCCGGCGCGCTCCAGGGGCAGCTCCGCCCACTGCGGGAACTGCTCCGCGAGCAGGGCGCGCACGAGTCGCTCGTCGATCTCGAGCTCGTCGTCGTGCATCTTCGCCATCAGCCGAACCCGTACGAACCTGGGAACCGCGAGCCGAGCAGGCGCACGAGCAATGAGCCCGGGAGCCCGACGACGTTCAAGAAGTCACCGTCGATTCGCTCCACGAGGCTGGCACCGAGCCCCTGAATCGCGTACGCGCCTGCACGACCCCGCCATTCGTCTGCAGCGACATAGTGCGCGAGGTCGCGCGAGGTGAGCGCGCGGAACGTGACGAACGTCGACTCGTCGTGCAGTTCCTCCCAGGCGTCGGTGCGGAGACAGAGGCCCGAGCACACCTCGTGAGTGCGGCCCGACAGAGCGGCGAGCATCTCCGCGGCCTCCAGTGCGTCGGCGGGCTTGCCGAGCAGCTCACCGTCGAAGATCACCTCCGTGTCGACGC
Organism: uncultured Thermoleophilia bacterium; assembly: GCA_963821575.1. Lineage (GTDB taxonomy): Bacteria > Actinomycetota > Thermoleophilia > Gaiellales > Gaiellaceae > PALSA-600. The sequence continues at coordinate 301,816 of CAWGEJ010000006.1, read as the reverse complement.
CGAGCACGGGGCGGCCACCGCCTGGCGACGGACCGCGCCTTGCCGGCGGCCCGCTCGAGCGGCGTCGTACCGGGTGCTTCATGGAAGTCCGGCTCGATCACCTCGAAGGGAATCGCGAGCTGGGTGAGGATCGCTCGCCGCTGCGGCGAGGTCGACGCCAGGACGAGCGTCTCGGCGCTCACCGCTTGCGTGCGACCCAGATCTCCTCGCACGGCCACTTCTTCGCCCAGTCGGCCGTCACATAGGAGTACCGGTGGTGCGTCTCGGCGTCCGCGGGCGCCTGGATCTCGATCAGCCGCTCGATCTCGAAGCCGTTCGCGCGCAACAGGTCGATCCATTCGCCGTGCGGGCAGATGGAACTCGACGCCGCCGTCGGGCCACTCGAAGCGGCGCATCCCGAACTGCGGGTGGACGAGCTGCTCCTTCGCGGGCACCTCGTCGTCGGAGCAGAGGATCACGAGCGTCGAGTTGCGGAGGAACACGAGCCGTCCGCCGGATCGCAGCAGACGGGCGGCCTCGGGGATCCAGCGATACGGGTCGACCCAGATCGACGCGCCGTACTCGGACACGACGAGGTCGGCACTCGCGTCCGGCAGGCCGGTCACGGCAGCGTCCGTCTCGATCAGGGGGAACTCGATCCCGGTCTCCGCCATCATTCGCCGCGCAGTCGCGAGCTGCGCCGGGGTGATGTCGACGCCGACCGGCCGTGCCCCTTGCTTGGCGAGCCAGGCCGAGAAATACGCGGTGCCGCAGCCGAGCTCGACGACATCGAGGCCGTTGACATCGCCGAGCGCATTCAGCTCCGACTCGTCGATCCCCCAGATCCCCCAGGAGACCTCGTCGAGCGCCCAGTTGTCGGCGGCGCGCTCGTCGGTGTACTCGGCGTTCGAGGTGGTCCAGAGCGCTGCGTTCTTCGCAGCGTCGCTACGCCAATCCATCCGCGAACCAGATCCCGATCTCGCGCTCGGCCGACTCGGGCGAATCCGAGCCGTGGACGAGGTTGTCGGGCATCGCGAGCGCGAACTCGCCGCGCAGGCTGCCGGGATCCGCGTCGGCCGGGTTGGTCGCGCCGATCGTCTTTCTGCACGTCGCGATCGCGCCCTCTCCCTCGAGCACGAAGGCGAGCGTCGGCCCCGAGGTGATGAACGCGACCAGCTCGCCGAAGAACGGCTTCTCCCGGTGCTCCGCGTAGTGCGTCTCACCGAGCTCGCGGCTCGCGGTCACGAGCCGTGCCGCGCGCAGCTTCAGCCCGCGCCGCTCGAAGCGCGCCAGGATCTCACCGGCGAGGTTCCGCTGGACGGCATCCGGCTTGGCGAGGATGAGTGTGCGCTCGACGGCCATGCGGCCGAGCAGGTTACCTAACGGGCGCGCCGGGGAGGACGCTTGGCCTGGCCGAGCGGCACGATCTCGTCGTCGTGGTCGATGGGCGTCTCGCAGTACGGGCACACCTGCCAGGTCGGCTCGAGCACGCGGCTGCAGGTGACGCACGCCTGCCGGAGCTTGGTCGTGCAGACGGGGCAGACGACGAAGTCCTCGTCGACCTCGGCGCGGCAGACGGGGCAGTTCACGGCTCCGGCACCCAGGCGCTTCTCCATCGCCTTGATCTCGAGCTGGCGCTCGCGCACGTCCTCGACGTACTCCGGCGGGCGGAAGAGCATGTAGATCAGCGCACCGAGGAACGGGATCAAGCCGAGCAGGGTGGCGACCCACACGAGGAGCCGATCCTCGATCCGCCGCTTCGCGTCCTTGTGGACCCAGTAGATCGTGGCGATCCAGAAGACGACCACGAAGAACAGCGTGAGATTGCGCGTCACGTACCACGCCGTCGAGTGGAAGAAGTCGTGCACGCTGCCGAAGCTCGCCGTGATCACAGGAGGATTCTCCCTAGCCCGTAGCCCGCAGCGAACGCCAGCCCGACGAAGAGCAACAGGATGAACAGAGCGAACAGAAGGACGCTGATGCGGTCACTGGAGCGCGACATCGTATGCATTTCACTCTTCGGAGGTCAGGTCGGCAAGCAGATACAGCGAACCGGTGACGAGCACACGCGGGCCGAGCTCCCGGGCCCGGCGGAGCGCAGCGTGGGGATCCTCGGCCACCTCCACGGTCGGGAACCAGGTTCGCGCCCGAGCCGCGACCTCGCCCGCCGGCAGCGCACGATCGTTCGAGGAGCGAGTGGCGACGAGAGTCGGGCCGACCCGGCCGAGCCGCTCGAGCATCCCGTCGGCATCCTTGTCACCCAGGATCGAAGCGACGACGACGTAGCCGCCGCGCTCCGGCAGCCGGTCGATCAGCCAGTCCACTGCCTCCGGCGTGTGCGCGCCGTCCCAGACCTCATTCCCGCGGACCTCGAGGCGTCCGGGCAGCGACGCCTCGGCGAGCGCTGCGACGGGCCGGCCGAGAAACGCCTCGGCCGCTTCCCGCGCGCCGCCGATGCGCACCTCGCTCTCCGCGGCGAGCGGCGCGAACTCATCGTCGGGCAGCACGACCGTGGAGCCGCGCCGCGCGACTGCGAGCTTCTCGGCTGCGATCTCCTCGCGTGTCGCCCCAAGGACGTCGGTGTGCTCGAGCGCGACGTTCGTCAGCAGGACGACGGGCGCGGCGATCACGTTCGTCGCGTCGTGGCGACCGCCGAGCCCGGCCTCGATCGCGGCCGACTCGACTCCCCGCGCTGCGAAATCCGCAAAGGCAGCCGCCGTGACCGTCTCGAACTGGGTCGCCGCGACCGCTTCGGCGGCCGGGCGAACGCGGGCGACAGCGCGCTCGAAGCCCGCGGCATCGGTCTGGAGGCGCTCGTGCCACCCGGAGACATGCGGCGAGGTGTAGGCGAGCCCGCCGATCGTCGCGGCGATCCGCCGCGCGGCCGTCGACTTCCCCTTGCTCCCCACGATGTGCACCGCCCGGAAGGCGCGTTGCGGGTCGTCGAGCCGTGCGAGCAGCTCGACCATGCGCTCCGTGCCGAAGCCGTCGACCGGCCAGGGACTGAGCGTCTCGAGCCAGTCAGTCGCCGATTGCATCGAGCTCGCGGCGGTACCGCTCGAGCTTCTCCCGCTCGGCGGCAACCACGTCGGCGGGCGCGTTCGCCACGAAGCGCTCGTTCGCGAGTTGCTTCTCGGCCCGCGCGATCTCGCTGCGCAGCCGCTCGCGCTCCGCGTCCGCGTTGCTGTTTCCCTTTGCCCGCTCGGGCTTCACGACGGCCGCGAAGATGCGCTGCTCGTCGCCGTCGAGTGGCGGCACGACTCCTGAGCGGCGAAACATCTGTGCGAGCTCCTGCACGTGCTCGAGCGCACGCGCGTGCCCTTCGTCGCCGGCCTCGGGCCATGTGGCGACGATCAGCCGCGTCGAGCGCGCCGGCAGGTACGACCAGATCTCCTCGGTCACGTGCGGCATCACCGGGTGCAGCAGCTTCAGCAGCCGCTCGAGCGCCGCGGTCGCCGTCGCGCGCGCAGTCGGCGTCGCCGTCGTAGAGGCGGGCCTTGACGGCCTCGAGGTACCAGTCGCAGAAGTCGTCGAACGTGAGGTGGTAGAGCTCGTCGGTGAGGTGGGCGAAGTCGAACTCGCCGATCAGCCGCTCGACGTTCCTCTGGGTCTGCGACAGCCGCGCGAGGATCCACTGCTCCTCGAGCGAGGCGGGCCGCTCCGCCGCCTCGGCGCCTTCGCAGGCGGTGACGATCAGCCGCGCTGCGTTCCAGAGCTTGTTGGAGAGCTTCGAGCCCTCCTCGATCGCCGAGTCGGAGAAGCGGACGTCCTGTGTGAGCGAGTTCTTCATCAGGCCGTACCGGGTCGCATCCGTGCCGTGCTTCTCGATCAGCTCCAGCGGGTCGATCCCCGTCTTGAGCGACTTCGACATCCGCCGGCCGTCGCGCGCCAGCACGGTCGTGTGGATCACGACCTCGCTGAAGGGGATCTCCCCCATCAACTCGAGCCCGGAGAAGATCATGCGGTTCTCCCAGAGGCGGATGATCTCGCGTGCCGTCGTCTGCAGGTGGCCGGGATAGAAGTACGCGAGCTCCGGGGTCTGCTCCGGCCAGCCGAGGGTCGCGAACGGCCAGAGCGCGGACGAGAACCAGGTGTCGAGCACGTCCGTCTCGCGCGTCAACTCGGTCGAGCCGCATTCAGCGCAGGCCGCCGGCTCGGACTCTTCGACGGTCAGATGGCCGTCGGGGCAGTACCACACCGGGATCTGATGCCCCCACCAGATCTGCCGCGAGATGTTCCAGTCGGGCGCATTCTCCAGCGAGTCGATCGCGAAGCGGTGCTGGCTCTCGGGGTGGAAGACGATCCGGCGCTCCCGCAGGGCGGCGAGCGCAGGCTGCTTGATCTCGTCCATCGCGCACCACCACTGCAGCGAGATCCGCGGCTCGATGCGGGTCTTGCAGCGCTCGCAGACGGCGACGCTGTGCCGGTAGTGCTCGCGCTGCTCGAGCTGGCCGCGTTCCTTGACCCAGGCCACGATGCGTTCTTCGGCCTCCTTCTGCGAGAGCCCCTCGAGCCCGTCGGCCGTGACGCGGCCGTCCGGGCCGATGCAGCTCGGCTCCGGCAGCCCGTGATCGCGTCCGATCGCGAAGTCGGTCGGGTCGTGCGCCGGCGTGATCTTCAGCGCGCCGGTGCCGAACTCGCGCTCGACCCGCTCGTCGGCGATCACCGGGACGCGGCGCTCGACCCACGGCACGATCACCTCGCGGCCGATCAGATGGCGATAGCGCTCGTCGTCCGGATGCACGGCCACGGCGACGTCCGCGGGAATCGTCGCCGGCCGCACAGTCGCGATCGCGATGTACCCGTCGCCGTCCGCGAGCGGATACCGGATCGTCGTGAGCGTGTCGTCCACGTCCGGGTGCTCCAGCTCGAGATCCGACAGGGACGTCTCGTGGTGCGGGCACCAGTTGATGATCCGGTTGGCGCGGTAGATCCAGCCTCGGTGGTAGAGATGGACGAAGAACCGCATCACCGCGCGGATGTAGGCGTCGTCCATCGTGAATCGCGTCCGCCGGTAGTCGAGCGATGCGCCCATGCGGCGGAACTGGCTCAGGATCTTGCCGCCGTACTCGTGCAGCCACGCCCACACGCGCTCCTCGAACGCCTCGCGGCCGATCTCCTGGCGCGAGGTCCCTTCGCTGAGCAGCACATTCTCGACGACGTTCTGCGTCGCGATACCTGCGTGGTCGTAGCCCGGCTGGAAGAGCGTGTTGTAGCCCTGCATCCTCTTCATGCGGATCACGGTGTCGCCGATCGCGAGCTGCAGCGCATGCCCGGTGTGCAGCTCGCCTGTCACGTTGGGCGGCGGGTGCGCGTCGACGTACGGCGGGCGCGAGGGGTCGGGCTCGGCGTTGTAGAGACCCTCGGCCTCCCACGTCTGCTGCCAGCGCTCCTCGACGCCGTGCGGCTCGTATCTGGGCTGCATCTCGCTCACGGGCGGCCCATGCTAGTGCTTGCCTCGCCTACCTCGCGACGGCGTAGCCCTGCATCCCGCGCGGGTTGGCGGCGGCAATCAGCTGGTCGCCTTCGCGCGCGACAGCGCTGACGCGGCCGAGCTCCCACGGTCCCGTGACCGACACGTCATGACCGCGGCGACGCAGCTCCGCGATCGCCTCGGAGCCGAAGCGCGACTCGACTGCGAGCGAGCGGGCCTCGAACCCGCGTGGGTAGAAGGAGGAGATCAGGTGATCGGTGTGCCACTCGGGCGCGTCGATCGCCTCCTGCAGGTTGAGCCCACGATCGACGTGGCGCACGAGCACGTGCAGCGCCCACTGCTCCTGCTGGTCACCCCCCGGCGTCCCGTAGGCGAGCCACGGCTCGCCGTCCCGCAGGACAAGTCCTGGCGAGAGCGTCGTGCGGGGGCGCTTGCGCGGCCCGAGCGAGGACGGCAGCCCCTCCTCCAGCCAGAACATCTGCGCACGCGTGCCGAGCGGCCAACCGAGCTCCGGGATCGTGGGCGAGCTGTGCAACCAGCCGCCGCTCGGAGTCGCCGAGATCAGGTTCCCGAAGCGGTCAGCCACGTCCAGGTGGACCGTGTCGCCGCGGGTCGGCTCGCCGGCACCGAGCGGTGCCGCCGAGGCTTCGACGAGGGTCGGCAGCCGCCCGAGCCCGGGACGCAGCTCGCCGCTCGCGTCGTCGCCGATCAGCTTCCGGCGATCGGCGGCGTACTCCCGGGAGAGCAAGTGATGTAGCTGTACATCTCCATCACCGTAGTTCGCGTCCCTGTCCGCAAACGCCAGCTTGGCGGCCTCAGTCATGACGTGCACGAGCTCCGCCTCGCCCAACTCACCTACGTCGAAGCCCTCGAGCAGGCGGAGCTGTTGCAGCCCGGCCGGCCCCTGCCCCCACGCCGACGTCTTGCACACCGTCAGCCCGCGATAGTCGACGGTCGCCGGCGGCTCGAGCGTCGCATGCCAGGTGGCCATGTCCGCTCCGGTGAGGAACCCGTCGTGCTCCCGCGAGAATCGATCGATCTCCTCGGCGACGAAGCCCTCGTAGTAGACGAGCCGTGCGCCTTCGACCGTGCCGTCGGATTCGTCGAGCAGCCGCCGCCAGGTGGCCGCGAGCCGTGGGTTGCGAAACGTGGAGCCGGGCCGCGGCGCGGGCAGGTAGAGCTCGGCCGAGCCCGGCCAGCCGCGGAGCAGCGGCTCGGCCCGCTCGATCGTGCCGGTGATCGCCTCGACGACCGGATAGCCGCCATCGGCGTAGCCGATCGCGTAGGCAAGCACCTCGTCGAGCGGCCACGACCCGAACTGCTCGAGCAGCAGGAGCCAACCACCGAACGAACCGGGGACGCAGGCGGCCTCGACGCCGGTGCCCGGGACGAGAACATGGCCGCGCGCTCGAAACGCCTCGATCGTCGCCGCCGCCGGCGAGACGCCCTGAGCGCAGAGGACGAGCGGCTTGCCGGACTCGGCCGGCCAGAAGACGGCGGGGAGGTCGCCCCCGGGGCCGTTCAGGTGCGGCTCGACGACCTGCAGCACGAAGCCGGCTGCACAGGCCGCGTCGAACGCGTTCCCACCGCGCTCGAGCACCGCCATCCCCGTCTGCGTCGCGAGCCAGTGCGTCGATGCGACCGCACCGAACGTCCCCCGCAACTCGGGCCGCGTCGTGAAGCTCAGGTGCGCGCCCAGTCGGAGGCGACGTGCTCGAGGATCGTCGTCAGCAGTTGGAAGGAATGCATGACGTGCTCGTGTGCGAGCACCCGTGCACCCGCGACCGAGCCGGCCGCGAGCGCCTGGCGGATCGCGCGGTGCTCCGCCTGGTTGCGCTCGTAGAGCCGCTCCAGCTCCTCGTCGACCGGCGCCCACACGGTCGGCCCCGAGAAGGTGCGCCGCGCGCCCTTCGCCACCGATTCGATGTACGGCACGTCCGCGACCCGGTAGATCACGTCGTGGAACGCGTGGTTGGCGCGCATCCACTCCGACATCAGCGAGCGCCGGCCTCCGCCCGGCTCGTGCGAACGAACCTCCTTCGTCAAACGCGCAAAGCGCTTCTCGCACTCCTCCAGCTCCGCCATCGCCTCGGGCGTCCACTTGCGCGCTGCGATCTCGGTGACGAGCGCCTCCAACTCGGCGCGGACGAGAAACGCCTCGCGGAGGTCGTCGTGGGAGAGCGTGCGCACGCGGACGCCCTTGTTCGGCTCGAACGAGACGAGACCGAGTGCCGCCAGCCGGCGCAGGGCCTCCCGCACCGGTGTCCGCGAGACGCCGAAGCGCTCCGACAGCTGCTCCTGGCGCAGGACGGAGCCCGGAGCGAGCTCACCGGAGACGATCGCCTCCTCGATCACGACGGCGATGTCGTCGGCCTTCGTCGACTCGAGACTCATGGGTGCTCCGGCCGCGGGCTCATGGCAGTAGATCGTACGCCGAGACGGTCAGAAAGTCCTTGAACGGCACCGAGAGCGCCACGTCCGCGAAGACCTCCTTCGCGGCGTCGGACGCGTCGATCTCTGCGATCTCCGCGGTCACCCGGGCCTCGTCGAAGCGGCCGGCCTGCACCCACGACCAGACCTGAGCGCGAGAGATCTCGGCAGTCGCGGCATCCTCCATCAGGTTGTCGATCGCCGCCGCGCCGACGCCCTGCAGCCACGCGTCCAGGTACCGCACGCCGACGCTGACGTTGACGCGCAGGCCCTCGTCGGTGATCTGCCCGCCTGGGACGTCGAAGTCCACCAGCTCCTCCTCAGCGACGTGCACGTCGTCGCGCTTGCGGCCGACCTGATTCGGGCGCTCGCCGAGCACGGCGTCGAACTCCGCCATCGCAGTGGACACGAGGTCGGGGTGCGCGACCCAGGTGCCGTCGAAGCCGGCTCCGGCCTCGCGCCGCTTGTCCTCGGTCACCTTGGCCAGAGCGACGGCGTTCACCTCCGCGTCGCGGCGAGAGGGGATGAACGCGGCCATGCCGCCGATCGCGTGCGCGTCCCGGTCGTGGCACGTCTTGACGAGGAGATCGGAGTACGCCCGCATGAACGGCACCGTCATCGTCACCTGCGCACGGTCGGGGAGCAGCGCGCCGAGCTTCTTGATGCAGCTGAAGATGTAGTCCCAGCGGCCCGCGTTGAGCGCACACGAGTGATCGCGCAGCTCGTAGAGGATCGCGTCCATTTCGTAGGCCGCGAGGATCGTCTCGATCAGCACCGTGCACTTGATCGAGCCGTGAGGGAGCCCGAGCTCGGTCTCTGCGAGCGCGAACGCCCTCGCCCAGAGCCGCGCCTCCTCGTGCGACTCGAGCTTGGGAAGGTAGAAGTACGGGCCGGTCCCGCGGTCGAGCTGCTCGTGCGCGTTGTTGAACACCACGAGCCCGAAGTCGAACAGCGAGGCCGACACCGGCTCGCCGTCCACGAGGTGGTGGCGCTCGAGGAGATGCCACCCCCGGGCACGGATCATGAGCGTCGCCGTCTGGGCGTCGAGGCGGTAGCGCTTCTCCCCCGCGTCGAGCTCGATCGTTCGACGCACCGCGTCGTGCACGTTGCGCTGCCCCTCGCGCACGTTCTTCCACGTCGGCGAGTTCGCGTCCTCGAAGTCGGCCATGAAGACCTTTGCACCGGAATTGAGCGCGTTGATCATCATCTTGCGGTCGACGGGGCCGGTGATCTCGACCCGCCGGTCCTGCAGGTCGGCGGGCGCCGGAGAGACGGTGAATTCCTCCGGCGCCCGTACGAACCTCAGTTGCCGGCCCCTGCGCGCTGCGCGTGCGGCGAGCAAGCGCTGACGCTCGGGATTCAACTCGCGGTGGAGGCGCCCGACGAAGTCGAGCGCCTCCTGCGAGAGCACGTCTACTTCGACGCGAATTGCGCTTCCTCCGTCGAGCCGTGGAGCGCCAGCGTGGACGAGTCCTTCGACACTGCCTGCATCACCTTGTCGAAGTATCCCGCACCGACCTCACGCTGGTGCCTGGTGGCCGTGTAGCCGTCCGGCTCGAGGGAGAACTCACGTTCCTGCAGGTCGACGTAGGCACTCATCCCACGGTCGCGATAGCCGAGAGCGAGCTCGAACATGCCTGCGTTCAGCGAATGGAACCCGGCGAGGGTGATGAACTGGAAGCGGTAGCCCCACTCGCCGAGCTGCTGCTGGAACCCGGCGATCTCCTCGTCGGAGAGCGCTTTGCGCCAGTTGAAGGACGGCGAGCAGTTGTACGCCAGGAGCTTGCGCGGATGCTTGTCGTGGATCGCCTGCGCGAACTCACGTGCCTCCCCGAGATCGGGCGTCGACGTCTCGAACCAGAGAACGTCCGCATACGGCGCATAGGCGAGCGAGCGGGCGATCGCAGCCTCGAGCCCGTCCGCGACGTGGAAGAAGCCCTCGCTCGTGCGCTTCCCGGTGACGAACACCGCGTCCTGCTCGTCGATGTCCGACGTGAGGAGCGTCGCGCTGAGCGCATCGGTGCGGGCGACGAGCACGGTCGGCACGTTGAGCACGTCCGCCGCGAGGCGCGCCGCGGTCAGCGTCCGGATGAACTGCGACGTCGGCACGAGCACCTTCCCGCCGAGATGGCCGCACTTCTTCTCCGCTGCGAGCTGATCCTCGAAATGCACGCCGGCGGCGCCCGCTTCGATCATGCCGCGCATCAGCTCGTAGGCGTTCAACGCGCCCCCGAACCCCGCCTCGGCGTCGGCGACGATCGGTGCGAGCCAGTCGGTGCCGTTGTGGCCCTCGGACCAGTCGATCTGGTCGGCGCGGAGGAGCGCGTTGTTCAGCCGCCGCACGACCTGCGGCACGGAGTTCGCCGGATAGAGGCTCTGGTCCGGATACGTGGCCCCTGCGAGGTTCGCGTCCGCCGCGACCTGCCACCCCGAGAGATAGATCGCCTGGAGGCCCGCCTTGATCATCTGCACCGCCTGGCCGCCGGTGAGCGCGCCGAGTGCGTTCACGTAGCCGCCTGCGGTCAGGAGGCGCCACAACCGCTCGGCGCCGAGCCGGCCGAGCGTGCATTCCGGCACCACGGAGCCACGCAGGCGCACGACGTCCTCGGCGCGGTAGGGGCGGGTGATGCCGGCCCAGCGCTCGTCCTGCAGCCACTGGGCCTCGAGTTGAGCTGTCTGTTCTTGGATCCGAGCTTCCGTGTTCACGAGGCCACTCCCGCGCTAGCTGACATATCTTGGATCCTAGAATAGCGAATAGATCGCCATAATTCAGAAGATCTCCTTGTCTGGGATCCCAGATCAGCTATTCTCCGGATCCGAAAGGAGGTTGACCATGGCAGAAACCACGATCGAGATCGCCGAGCAGGCCGCCGAGGAGCAGGCGCCGAGGCCGCAGTGGGAACTGGCCGAGTGCGCGTGCCCGGAGTACTGCGAGCGCGATCACGAGCTCGACTAGCGCGTCAGCACCTGGATTGGACGGTCAGTTTCGTGCGCGGAGCGCCGCCAGCAGTTCCTGGTGGCGCCGTTCTTCGTCGGGCGTGCCCTCTTCGACCGGCCCCTCCCCCCGGGCGGCCATCAGCTGAACCGGCTTCACGATGAAGAAGAACACGGCCGCTCCGATCGCCACGAACTGGAGCACGTCGGTCAGGAATGCGCCGTACGAGAAGACGGCGTTGTGGATCGTGAAGGTGAGGCTGCGGAAGTCCGGCTTCCCGAAGATCGCCGCGATGATCGGCATCACGAGGTTGTTGACGAACGAGTTGATGACCGCTGCGAAGGCGAGACCCATGACGAACGCGACCGCAAGCTCGACGAGATTGCCCCTGAAGAGGAAGTCCTTGAACTCCTGGATCATGGTCGCTCCTTCGCTCGACGACGGGCCGCAATCCTACGAAACGGTGCCCCGTGCGTCGAGGAGCTGCTTCACTCAGTGCGCGGTCCAGCCGAGGTCGATCGACACCGGCACGCCGGTGATGCCGCGACCAGTCGTTTCGAGCAGGAACGCGACCAGGTCGGCAACCTCCGCGGGCTCGAGCAGCCGCTTCACCGCCTGAGGCTCGAGGATCACGTCCTCCAGTACCCGCGCGTGGTCGACGCCGTGTGCACGCGCCTGGTCAGCGATCTGCGCCTCGACCAGCGGCGTCCTGACGTACGCAGGGCAGACAGCCGTCGCACGGATCCCCACGGCCGCCCCCTCCAGGGCAAGTGTCTTGACGAGACCGAGCACCCCGTGCTTGGCCGAGACGTAGCCGGCCTTGAACGGAGAAGCCGTGAGCGCATGCGCAGAGGCGATCACGCAGATCCGTCCGTCACCGGACGCGGCAAGCGCATCCCAGGCGTAGCGGGCGAGGAGAAACGGCGAAGTCAGAAGCAGCGCGATCAGCCTGTCCCACTGCTCCTCGGGGAAGTCGCTGACGGGCGCGACATGCTGGAACCCCGCGTTCGGAACGATCGCGTCGAGTCGGCCGTAGCGCTCCAGCGCCTGAGCGACGACCCTCTTGTTTCCCTCGCGCGTGGTCAGGTCGGCGTCGTCGACGTCCACCCCGTGAACAGCCCAGCCGCCCGCCTCGAGGCGCTCGACGATCGCCGTGCCGATCCCGCCCCGCGCTCCTGTGACCAGCGCCGCGCGGCGGCCGGTCACGTGTAGTGGCGAAACACGACCTCGGCGACGCAGACCGGCTTCGCGCCACCCTCCCGCTCGACGGTCGCCGTCATCGTCACCTGGCCGCCGCCTTCGATCTCCTCGACGTTGACGACCTCGAACGAGCCCCGCAGCCGCGAGCCGACCGGGACGGGCGCAGGGAAGCGGACTCGATTGAGGCCGTAGTTGATCCCCATGCGGCCCTGACGCGGCACCACCTCGTACGACATCACCGGAAGCAGCGAGAGCGTCAGGTAGCCGTGGCCGATCGTCGTCCCGAACGGCCCGTCCTTCGCGCGGTCGGGGTCGACGTGGATCCACTGGTGATCGCCGGTCGCCTCGGCGAACGCGTCGATCTTCTCCTGCGGGATCTCGATCCAGCTCGAAGGCCCGAAGACGTCGCCTTGCTTCACACGATCCTCCCCCACCGCACCACCGTCGCCGCCCAGGTGTACCCCGTGCCGGCCGAGAGCAGCAGCACTGCGTCACCGGCGCCGACCCTGCCGTCTCGCACCGCGCGGTCGAGACCGAGCAGCGGATCCACGCCGCTCATGTGGCCGGTGTCGTCGAGGTACACAGCCCGATCTTCGCTCATTCCGAGCTCGGAGAGCAATGCCTTGAACATCGAGCGCTTGGTGTGCAGCGGGCAGACGAACGCAAGATCGCCGAGCGTGAGCCCCGAACGCTCGACCGCCCCACGCGCGGCCGCGACGAAGTTCGGGAGCGACTCCTGATCGAGCCCGCCCTTCATCTCTGCCGGATCCTGAACCTCGAGGAAGCGATACCCGTCGGGATCGACCGAGCCGCCTCCGGCGATCTTCACCTGCAGCGAGTACGCGCCATTGGTGATTGCGTGCGAGCCCAGCACCTCGTTGTGCTCCGCGTCGCCGACGAGCAGCCCGGCAACGGCTCCGTCCCCGAAGTTGAACATGAAGCGTGAGTTCTCGTTCCCGTAGTCGAGGAGGTACGACTCACGGCATGCCGCAACGACGAGCACGTTTGCGAGCTCGTCTTCGGCGCGAAGGAGGTCGCGGGCGACCCGCAGCGCGATCGGTGTGCCGTGCGAAACGTTGTCGTACTCGATCGCGAAAGCGTTCGTCGCACCTACCCGATGAGCGATGTGCGGAGCGACCTGCCACACGGAGTAGTCGCGCCACATCGACCCGTAGTACATGACGACGTCGATCTTCTCGGGGTCGAAGCCGGTCTCGTCGAGCAAACGCTCGATCGCACGCACCGACAGATCGCTCACGTGCTCGTCCGTTGCGGCGATGTGCTTGCCGCGCAGACCGAACTTCTCGACGATCACCCGCTCCGGAATCCCCGAACGGGCGGCAACTTCCGCAGCGGTCATCCACCGCTCCGGCAGGTACGAAGCGGTCGCCAGCAGCCCAACCCGCCTCATTGCGATCTGGCCTCGAGGATCGAGCGAACGATGCGCGCGAGCTCGTCGGACACGCGAGGCGGCACCGGTGCGCCGTCCCCCCACAGGATCCAGCGCATCCCGACCAGCTCACCGAGGCCCATCAGGGCGTACGCGGTGACCTCCGTGTCGATCGGGCCGATCTCCCCGGCCGCCATCGCCTTCTCGAGCGCCGTGACGTAGCCCTCCGCGACGCGGTCGTAGTGGTAACGGAGCATCTCCGGCGCGACGAACTCGGACTGGCGAATGATCCGGTAGAGCGCCGGATGCTCCGAGGTGAAGCGGAAATACGCGTCGAAACCGAGTAGCTCCGACTCGAGACGCGTCGTGCCGCGCGCCGCCCCCTCGCTCATTGCGCGGCGGATGCGACGGTTCAGGTCGCGCATCAACTCGACGAAGATCGCCTTCTTGGAGTCGAAGTAGAGATAGAAGGTGCCGGTTGCGACACCCGCCGCGTCCGCCACCTTGACGACCGACGCGTCGGGAAACCCGAGCTCGCCGAAGACGCTCTCGGCTGCATCGAGAAGCCTGCGCCTGGTGTCGAGCCCGCGCTTCGAGAGCGGCCGACCGTCAACGTTGGTTACGACATCCGTCACGCTTGTACCTCTCCTGCCTCGACACCGGTCAAGAGCTCAGACTTCTGGATCTTCCCCACGGAGTTGCGCGGTAGCTCGTCGATGAACGTGAACGACTTCGGCACCTTAAAGCGCGCGAGACGACCGAGGCAGTGCTCTCGCAACTCCTTCCCGGAGACCGGCGACGAGGCAACGACGAACGCAGCACACACCTCGCCCCACCGTTCGTCCGCCACCCCGACGACCGCGGCATCCGCAACGGCAGGGTGCTCGTGCAGCACAGCCTCGATCTCGGCCGGGTAGACGTTCTCGCCTCCCGAGACGATCAGCTCCTTGAGGCGCCCGCAGATCCGGTAGTTGCCCTCGTCGTCGCGCTCGGCAATGTCGCCCGTGAGCAGCCAGCCGTCCCTGAACGTGCTTGCGGTTCCCTCTTCGTTACGCCAATAGCCGGGAAAGACGTTCGGGCCGCGCACGAGCAGCTCCCCTTCGTCCGACAGATCGCAGCTGACGTACGGATACGGCTTGCCGGCGTACCCGGCTTTGCGTCGTGCGTCCTCCGGCGGTAGGCAGAGCACGTTCGGTGCAGCCTCGGTGAGGCCGTATCCCTGGACGATCTCGACACCGCGGTCGGCCCAGACGTCCAGGAGCGCCACCGGCATGGGAGCCCCTCCCACCACGGCGAGCCGGACCGAGCTCAGGTCGGCCGCCGCGAACCGAGGCTCCTGCGACATGAAGAGGTAGTTCGCCGGCACGCCCATCAGCGACGTGACGCGCTCGCGCTCGATCAGCTCCAACGCCCGCGCCGCGTCGAAGCCGCGCTCCAGCACGATCCTCGCACCCTTCCACCACGCGAGAATCGACTGCACGTTCCACCCGCCGCAATGGAACTGGGGAAGCACCTGGAGCACGACGTCGTGAGAGCCGACTCCGGTGGCGAGGTCGAACGACAGGTTGGTCCAGAAGCAGTTCGCGTGGGTCAGAAGTGCACCCTTCGGCTTGCCGGTGGTGCCGGACGTGTAGATCAGGAACAGCGGATCGTCGTCGACGACACGCGTCCCCTGCTCGCGGCGCGAGCCGGCTCGAGACTCCGGGCCGGCGTCACGGACGCGAGCTCGAGCGCAGCCTCACCTAGCTCGCAGTGCTCGTCCTCGACCAGGAACACCGTCGATTCCGCGTCGTCGAGCTGGAACGCGACTTCGCTCGGCGCGAGACGCCAGGAGATCGGATGCAGGATCGCACCTGCCTTCGCACACGCGAACATGAGCGCAACGTGCTCGCCTGAGTTGCCGGTGAGCGTCGAGACGCGGTCGCCATGGGAGATGGTGCGCGCAAGCGTCGTCGGCCCGCGCGTCGAGCTCACGCGTACGACCACGTGCGTCCTCGCTCGGAGATGGCGATTCGCTCCGGCGTCAGCCGGGCGCGATCGCGGATGATCCTGTCGATCGTGTGCTCGTTCATTCGAGGAACTCGTCGATGATGCGGATGGACTCGTCCGGCTGCTCCCAGAAGAACAAGTGCCCGGCGCCCTCGATCAGCTCGACGCGAGCGCCGGGAATCCGCGACGCGAGCAGCTCTGCGTTGCGATAGTCGACCACGTTGTCGGCGGTGCCGGCGATGATCAGCGTTGGCGCGCCGATCGTCGCGTCGACGCCCTGGAACCCGAGTCCCGCGGCCGCCTGCGCCTGCCAGCCGGCTGGATCCGGCGGGTCCGCGACCCGCCGCGCGAAGAGCTCGTCGACGACGCTCTGCCGGAGGATCGTCGCCGAGCGCATTCTCGATGAACCGCCGAAGCGCAACCTCGGGCGCCAACGATGACGCTTCCGCGAACAACCGCGTGGTCACTTCCGGCATCGGGACGGCGCCTTCGCCGCCCGGTGTCGTGCAGCAGAGAATCAGGTTGTCGAGCCGCTCAGGTGCAGCAACGGCGAGCTCCTGCGCGATCATGCCGCCGAGGCTCGCACCGAGCACGTGCGCGTGCTCGATCCCCGCTTCGTCGAGGACCTGCAGCGCATCGAGCGCCATCTCCGCCGCCGTATAAGGCCCCTCCGGCTTGTCGGACTCCCCGATGCCTCTGTTGTCGAAGAAGACGACCCTGTGGCGGCGCGCCAGACCCGCCGACGATCGGCTCCCAGCCCCAACGGCCGTACCCGAGCCCCTGAATCAGCAGCAGCGGTGGGCCTTCGCCCCTCGACTCCCACTTGATCTTCATGTCGCCTCCTCTCGAGTTACCGGCCGGCGCAGGATCCTGTCCAACCGCACACCGACCTGCCCGATCCGGGTGAGCCCGCCGGGAACGAAGAACACGACCAGGATGAACAACACCCCGAGGATGAACAGCGGCTGCTGCATCGGGATCCGCACGACCGAGGGCAGAGTCGACACCGCATGCGACGACGAGAGATCGCCGAGCCGCTGGTTCGCATACGTGTAGAGGATGCCGCCGATCAGCGCCCCCCAGCGTGAGCCGGTGCCGCCGATCACGACCATCAGGAGCAGCGTCAGCGTGAAGCTCGCCGTGGTGACCTCGGTGTTCGCTCCGCCGAGCAGCAGCAGATAGACGACGCCGCCCGCAGTTGCGAGCAACGACGCCAGCACATACGACATCAGCTTGTACGTGTACGGCTTCAGCCCGAGCACCTGAACGCGCAGCTCGTTCTCACGAATCGCCTGCCACACGTGCCCCGGCGACGAGTTGACCGCCCACCGGACGATCCCGAACACGGCAGCCGCGTACGCCAGCGCGATCCAGTAGAGGTGCTTGGTGTTCAGGATGCCGACGGTCCACACGGGGAGCTTGTGGTAGTCGACGCCGAAGCCTTCCTCGCCGCCGGTCCAGCCGTACGGATTCTTGAGCGCGAGGATCGAGCCCGCCTGGGCGAACGCCAGGGTGACCATCGCGAAGGCGATGCCGCTGGCCCTCAGCGACACCGCTCCCAGCGCGACCGCGAGCAGTGAGCCCGACGAGCGCGGTGAAAGCAATCGACACCCAGAAGCCCCAGTGCCATCGGGTCATCGCGATCGCCGCGACGTACACGCCGACTGCGAAGTAGAGCGCGTGGCCGAACGACAGCAAGCCCGTGAAGCCGAAGAGCAGGTCGTAGCTCAATGCCAGCCCGCCAAAAAGCAGACAGAGCGCCATGAGTTCGAGGGTGCCGGGCGTGTTGAGCCCACCCTGAAACAGGTAAGGGATATCGACCGCGAGCCTCGGCAGGAACGCAAGCGCGACGAGAATCGCCGCCGGCACCACGAACCGCTTCACGCGAAGCTCCCGGAAAGCCCGCGCGGCCGGACGATCAGCACGATCCCGAGCAGCAGCACGACGCTCAGATCTCCGAGGCCCGAAGATGCGTAGTAGTTCGCGTACTGCTGGACAAGACCGACGAGCACCGCCGCGTAGGCCGTGCCCCGGATCGAGCCGAGGCCGCCGATCACGACGACGATGAACGCGAAGATCACGAGCGACGTGCCCTGCTGCGGGTCGACGGTGGTGGAGTACAGCGTGTAGAGGACCGCGGCGATCCCCGCGGCCAGCCCCCCGATCCCGAACACGAGAGTGAACGACTTCCGCACGTCGATCCCGAGCGCGGTCACCATCGCTCGGTTCTCGACGCCGGCGCGGACGATCAACCCGTAGCGAGTCCGGCGCAAGAACGCCTCGAGGGCGAACAGCACGATCACCGCCGTCGCGATCTCCAGCCAGCGATCGTTCGGAATGTGCGCGCCGAAGATCGTCGTGGTCTGGCCGGTCCAGGCCGGCGCGGCAACGACGCGAGCGTCGCTGCCCCAGATCGCGGTGACGAGCGCGGTGACCGCGAGGGCGAGGCCGACGGTCACCAGCACCTGCTCGATGTGGCGCCCGTAGAGCGGGCGGATGAAGACCAGCTCCACGAGCACGGCGAAGGCCGTGCCGACGATCAGTCCGGCGAGCGCGGCGATCAGGAAACGCGGCACCACCGGGACGCTGCCAAGCTTCGATTCGGTGAACCACAGGGTGTACGCGGTGACGGTGATGAACACGCCGTGTGCGAAGTTCAGGACGCCCATCAGGCCGTAGATCAGCGACAGCCCGGACGCGACCAGGAAGTACATCGCCCCGAGGCCAAGGCCGGTGATCGTGAGCAGGAGGAATGTGCTCATCGGCGGATCACCCGACGCCCAGCATCCGGTGGACACTCGGTCTGTCGTCAAGCAGCTCTCTCGCCGGGCCGACGTGCACGACGCGGCCCGTATCGAGGACGACTGCCTGTCGGGCGACCCGCTCGACGACGCCGAGATTCTGCTCGACAAGCAGAACGGTCGTCAGCTCCGACACGCGCTCGAGCACCTTCGCCACCTCGGTGACGAGCAGCGGTGCAAGTCCCTTGGTGGGCTCGTCGACGAGCAGGACACGGTTGTCGTTCAACAGCGCCCGGCCGATGGCGAGCATCTGCTGCTGCCCTCCCGAAAGCGTCCCCGCCGCCTGTCTTCCCCGCGCGCGCAGCTCCGGGAACAGGTCGTAAACGAGGTCGTACCGTGGTTCGGCGTCCCGCTCCGCGAGGCGGAGGTTGTCGTCGACCGTCAACGCCGCGAATACGTCGCGGTCTTCCGGGACGTAGCCCACCCCGCGGCGGACGATCTTGTGCGTCGGCACGCCCCGGATGTCGACGCCCGCGAGCTCGATCGTGCCTCGACGGTCGACGAGCCCGAGCAGTGCACGCAGGGTCGTCGTCTTGCCGACGCCGTTTCGACCGAGCAGAGCGGTCACGCCGCCCTCGGGCACATCGAACGAGATCCCTTGCAGCACGTGCGACTCGCCCAGGTAGACGTGCAGGTCCTGTACGGAGAGGAGCGCCACTACAGACCCTCTCCGAGATACGCGTGCTGAACGACCTCGTTGCGCATGATCGCGTCCGGCGTGTCGATCGCGAGCAGGCGCCCGCCGTGCATGACAGCGATCCGCTGAGCGAGGCCGGTCACCACCTCCATGTGGTGCTCGACCATCAACACGGTCTTTCCCTCGTCGGCGTGCACGGATCGGATCAGCTCGACGAGCTCCGGGACGTCTTCCATCGACACGCCGGCCATCGGCTCGTCGAGCAGGAGCACGCGCGGTCGAGCGGCGAGCAGCATGGCGAGCTCGAGCTTGCGTTTGTCACCGTGCGAGAGGAGCCCCGCCGGCCAGGCGTCCCTTCCGGCCAGCCCGACCCGGCCGATCGCCCACGCCGCGCGCTCGACGGCCTCGCCGACCGCGGTCGCCCGCCGCCAGATCCTCATCGTGCCGCCGATCGCCGCCTCGGCGGCCAGGCGAACGTTCTCGTGCACCGACAGGAGCGGGAACACGTTCGAGACCTGGAACGTCCTGCCGAGGCCGGCACGCGCGCGGCGGAACGGAGGCTCGGCCGTGATGTCGACGCCGTCCAGCTCGACGCTGCCGCTCGTGGGACGATGCAGGCCCGAGACGAGGTTGAAGAGCGTCGTCTTGCCGGCCCCGTTCGGGCCGATCACGGCGAGCAGTTCACCCTCGCGGACCTCGAGCCCGACATCGGCGACGATTGTGGCGCCGCCGATGTCGAGCCCGAGGTTCCTGGTTGCGAGGATCGGGGATGCGCTCACGCGCTGCTGGTGCCTGTCCCTCAGCCCTTCATCGCAACGATCGGCGGTGCCGTGTCGTACGGCGACGCAGTGCCGAGCACGTTGGCGACGAGGTGGCCGTTCTTCTTCACGAGCGCGACCCTGAACATCGGCTGCAGCATGGCGTGATCCTGCGGCCTGATCGCCTGATAGCCCTTCGGGGCGAGGAACTTCCAACCCTCGAGTGCGCTGATCATCTTGTCGACGTTGTAGTCGCCCTTCTGCAGGGCGTGCACGAGCATCTGCGCCTCGACGAAGCCGTCGGGCGTGAAGAGGTCGGGCACCTGGCCGCGCTTGCGCATCTGCTGCACGAGCCAGTTGTTCACCTTGTTCTTCGGAGCGGTGTAGACGTAGTGCGACAGAAAGTGGATCTTCGTCGCCTGGTCCCCGAACGCCGCCCAGGTCGCGCGCTCGGCGAGACCCGTGACCACCTGCGTGCCGTTGTAGACCCCTTGCTGGTCGAGCGTCTTGAACATCGCCCCGCCGGTCGTGCCGGCCCAAGCGACGAAGAGCAGGTCGGGGTTCGCATTCTTCGCCTGCTGGGCGAACGGCGTGAAGTCGGTCGCGGTCAGCGGCACCGAGACCTCCGAGACAGTGTGGCCGGTGAAGAAGGCCTTGACAGCCGCGTAGTTGCCGTGCCCGAAAACGCTGTCCTGGTCGAAGACGACGACCTTCTTGCCGGTCGTCTTCCCGAGGAACGACTTCGCGTCCAGCACGTCCTGGATCGTCTGGCGCCCGCTGCGGAAGGTGTACTTGTTGATGCCCGTGATCGCGTCGGCGGCCGCCGGGCCCGAGATGTAGAGCACCTGGTTCTGTGCCGCGAGCGGGGCGATCTGCACCGCGACGCCGGACGAGCCGGTGCCCATCAGGATCTTGACGCCCTGCCCGAGCAGGTTCTTCGCCTCGGTGACGCCCGTGGCGGCGTCACCCTTGTCGTCCTGGTAGGTGATGTTGAGCGTCTTGCCGTTGACCTTGCCGGTGCCGTTCGTGGCGTACTGCAGCCCGTACTTGAAGCCCTCGAGCTCCTCGGCGCCGTAGGCCCCGAGAATGCCGGTGCGGGGGTAGATGAAGCCGATGTTGTAGGAGGCCGACGCGTGGCGGGAGCGCGCGGCGACCGTGGTCGTCCCGACGAGCAGCGTGAAGAGCGCAGCCCCGAGCAGGACCTTCGTGAAGCGGTGACGCATGTACGCATCCTCCTGGTGTGAATGTGCTCGAACCTGAGACCCGATTCAGGTGTGAGTTATGGCGCCTCGGATCCGGCGTGTCAAGACCCGGGGCCTACGTCCCGTTCACGGCCGGCCTGCGTCCGGTCACCCATGAGAGGCGTCCGACACCGAGGTGTCGGTCACCGGCGGAGTCGGCTAGGCGGATTCCTCAGCGAGCTCGTCTGGCTCGGCGACGTCGGCGCCGGCGCTCGTCACGAGCGTCGGCTTGAGGCCCTTCTCGATCGTCTCCTTGGTGATCACGCACTTGGAGACGTCCTTGCGTGAGGGCAGCTCGAACATCACGTCGAGCAGTGCGTTCTCGATGATCGACCTCAGGCCGCGCGCGCCCGTCTCGCGGTCGAGCGCCTTGTCGGCGATCGACCACAACGCGTCGTCGGTGAAGACAAGATCGATCGAGTCGTAGTTGAAGAAGCGTTGGTACTGGCGCGTGAGCGCGTTCTTCGGCTCGGTCAGGATCTGCACGAGGTCCTCGCGCTTGAGCTGGTGCACCGCGCTCAGCACGGGCAGCCGGCCGATGAACTCGGGGATGAGGCCGAAGTTCAGGAGGTCCTCCGGCATCACGTCGGCGAGCAGCTCCGCGCTCGCGGAGTCGCGCTTCGACGAGATGTCGCGCCCGAAGCCGACGGCGTTCTTGCCGACGCGCTTGGCGATGATCTTGTCGAGGCCGGCGAACGCCCCTCCGCAGATGAAGAGGATGTTCGTCGTGTCGATCGAGAGGAACTCCTGGTGCGGGTGCTTGCGCCCACCCTGCGGCGGCACGGAGGCCACCGTTCCCTCGAGGATCTTCAGGAGCGCCTGCTGGACGCCTTCACCCGACACGTCGCGCGTGATCGACGGGTTGTCCGCCTTGCGCGCGATCTTGTCGACCTCGTCGATGTAGATGATCCCCGTCTCCGCCTTCTTGATGTCGAAGTCGGCGGCCTGGATCAGTTTCAGCAGGATGTTCTCGACGTCCTCACCGACGTAACCGGCTTCGGTCAGCGCGGTCGCGTCGGCGATCGCAAACGGGACGTTGAGGATCCGCGCAAGCGTCTGCGCGAGGTGCGTCTTGCCGCAGCCGGTCGGCCCGAGCAGCAGGATGTTCGACTTCTGCAGCTCGACCTCGCCGTCCTCGACACCCATCTGGACGCGCTTGTAGTGGTTGTAGACGGCGACCGACAGCGTGCGCTTCGCCTCTTCCTGCGAGACGACGTACTCGTTCAGCGAGGAATAGATCTCCTTGGGACGCGGGAGGTTCTCGAGATCGAGAGAGGTCGGAGTGGTGAGCTCCTCGTCGATGATCTCGTTGCAGAGATCGATGCACTCGTCGCAGATGTAAACGCCGGGACCGGCGATGAGCTTCTTGACCTGCCGCTGCGACTTGCCGCAGAAGCTGCAGAGGAGCTGCTCGTTTCCTTCACTCGCGCGCGCCATCCCGTTCTCCTTTTACCCCGATTTCGCCCAAACGGCTAGAGCAGCCGTATTAAGCAGCGGCCTCAGTGCGGACTGTGTCGCGGTGGGTGATCACGGAGTCGATGATCCCGTAATCGACGGCTTCGGTGGGACTGAGGAAGAAGTCTCTTTCCATATCGCGTGAAATCTCCTCCTGGGTCTTGCCAGTGTGCTCGGTGTAGATCTCCTCCAGGCGCCGCTTGAGGCCGATCACCTCACGCGCCTGAATCTCGATGTCGGTGCCCTGGCCCTGGAACCCGCCGGACACCTGATGGATCAGGATTCGTGAGTTCGGCAGCGACATGCGCTTCCCTTTTGCCCCGCCCGCAAGTAGCAGCGAGCCCATGCTCATCGCGATGCCGACGCAGATCGTCTGCACGTCGGGCTTGATGAACTGCATGGTGTCGTAGATCGCGAGCCCGGAGTACACGGAGCCGCCCGGGGAGTTGATGTAGAGGAAGATGTCCTTGTCGGGATCCTCGGACTCCAGATGCAGGAGCTGGGCGATGATCAGGTTTGCGATCTGATCGTCGACGGGGGTCCCCAGGAAGACGATGCGCTCTGCCAGCAGGCGCGAATAGATGTCGAAGGCGCGCTCTCCGCGCGAAGTCTGCTCAACGACCATTGGGACTAGCGGGCTCATTGCTCTACTCCTTGCTGCCGGGGGTCCACAGTTTCGGTGACTCCGCCGGTTCATCCTTCTCCGGCGTCCAAATCGCTTCGCGCGCCTCGTGGAGCTCGGGCGCGATCGGCTGCACTTCGGCCGCGATGCGGTCGAGCGCTTTCTTCAGGCGGATGTCGTCGCGGACGCGGTCCGCGCCGCCCTCAGCGACGAAGGCTTCGATGTCCTCGTCGCTCTCGCCGGCGGTGCGCAGCTCCTCGCGGATCTCGTCGTCGGTGACCTGAATGCCGAGCTGGTCGGCGACCGCCTCGAGCACGAGCTCACGGGAGACCGACAGCGAGGCTTCGGCGCGGAGGCGCTGCTCGAGCACCTCCGGCGTCTGGCCGGTCAGCTGCAGATACGTGTTCGCGTCGATGCCGCGGTCCTGCAGGCTGCGGGCGAGCCCGTTCAGGAGCTCGCGCGTGCGGGCCTCGACGAGCGGGCCGGCGGCCGTGAAGTTCGAGGCGCGAACGAGCTCGTCGATCGCGGCGGCGCGGAACAGCCCGTCGATCTGCTCGTCGATCTGCGCGCGCAGCCCGCCTTCGACGTCTGCGCGCAGCTCGGCCAGCGTGTCGAACTCCGACGTCGCCTTGGCGAGGTCGTCGTCGAGCGGCGGGAGCACGCGCTCCTTCAGTTCCTTGACCGTGACCGTCGCCTTGCGCGAGCTGCCGTCGGCGAGCTCGTAGGCGACCTCGCGGCTCTCCCCCGAGGAGAGCCCGCTGACACCGTTCTCGATCTCCTCGACGAGACGCTCGGAGCCGAGCTCGACGACGTAGTCGCGCTGGGCGGTGCCGTCCTCGGCGACGAGGTCGATCACGACGGTGTCGCCCTCCTGTGCGGGACGACCCTCGACCGGGACGATCTCGGCGGCGATGCGCTGCAGCGTCTCGAGCTCTGCCTGGACGGCCTCCTCGGGAACCTCCGCCTCGACCTTCGGTACCTCGAGCGTCGTCCAGTCTGCGGGCACCGGCTTCGGCTGCACCTCCACGGTGGCCGAGAAGCTCCAGTCCTCGCTGTCCGAGGTCGGCAGGTCGTAGTCGTACTCGGGCTGCGCGATCGGGTTCAGGCGCGCCCGTGCGGCCGCGTTCCAGAACCAGCCTCCGATGTGACTGTCGACCGCCTCCGCGTAGATGCGCTCCTTGCCGACACGCTGAACGAGGAGCGGCATCGGCACCTTGCCCCTGCGGAAGCCGGGAATTCGGACGGACGCGGCGAGATCCGTGGCGGCGTGCTCGACGGCGTGGTGCACGTCGTGCGCCGAGACGTCGACGGTCAGCTTGACCTTGTTCTCGGGGAGCTCCTCGACCTGTGCCGACACTGTGGGGCCATTGAACCAGACCTCTGCAGGCCGGAAGCGGGACTAGCCACCGGTCACCCGCCCACCCGCTGCCGCTACCTTCCGACCCGGTGGACGCCGAAGCCGCGATCAGAGCCCGCAGGACACACAAGCAGTACGGGCCCCAGCCGGTCGACGACGACACCCTGCGCGAGCTCGTCGACCTCGCCAGGCACGCCCCGAACCACAAGCTGACCCAGCCCTGGCGCTTTCGCGTGCTCGGCCCGGAGATCCGGCGGCGGATCGACGAGCTCGTAGGTGAGACCGAGGCGCTGAAGCTACGCCGTGCCCCGACGCTCGTGCTCGCCACCGCCCGCCTCTCGGGCGAGCCGGCGGTCGACGAGGAAGACCTGCATGCAACCGCCTGCGCCGTCTATGCCGTCCTGCTCGGAGCGACGAACCGGAGCCTGGCCTCGTACTGGCGAACGCCGGCCTGCTTCACCGAGGACGCTGTCCGCGAGGCGCTCGGCCTGGACGCCGAGGAGCGCGTCGTCGCGCTCATCCACCTCGGCCCGGCGATCAGCGAGCCGCCCCGGAAGGAGCGGCTCGCTCTCGACGACGTGCTGCAGTTCTTGCCGTAGCCGACGCTACGGGCCGACCGGCGCGACCGTGGGCGGCGTTGCCGGAGGCGTCGCCACGGCAGGAGCGGTCTGCCCGGCGTTCTTGAAGCTCTGTCGCAGGGCGATCACTGCTGCCCGTGCCCTCAGGACGCCTGCGCGCATCTCCAGGTTCGACGCCCGGATCTGCAGGTTGGCCTCACGGACGAGCGGATGGATCTCGCTGCGCTTGACACCGGCAGCGTGGGCTGCAGCGATATCGGTGCGCAGCTTCAGGCGGTCGGCGAGGCACACCGAGAGCAGCGACCGCCAGTCGCCGGTGAGCTTCAGGATGTCGATCTTGATCTTCGCCTTCGCCGTCGCCTTGTCGGAGCCGACGAGGGTCTGTGCGTCCGTCTGCAGCGTCTGCGCGTCGACGAGGACTGCGTCGTGCTTCGCCTTCACGTCGGTCTGCAGCTGCGTGATGTCGGCCTTGATCGCGCCGAGCGGATCGTCGGCGAGAGCCGCAACGGGGACGAGCACCGCGACCGCGAGAGCCAGCGCGAGTAGGGAAAGGAACTTCGTCATCGGGACAATCTCCTTCGGGTTTGGTCGGTTGGTGACGCGCGCATCGTGGGCCCGCGTCATCAACCTCGCGTCTCGCCGGCGTAAGCCGCTCGTAAAGCACCGCTGCGCGAGGGAGTGCGGGCGAGAGGAGTCGAACCTCCAAGAGCCGAAGCCCACCGGGACCTAAACCCGGCGCGTCTGCCAGTTCCGCCACGCCCGCGCGGTCTGGCGACAGCGTAACCCCGGCCCACGGCCGATGCCCGCGGCAGGGCGGGCGGTAGAAGGAGCGGCCCCGGGTGGAATCGAACCACCGCACGGAGCTTCGAAGGCTCCCGCTCTGTCCTCTGAGCTACGGGGCCGAGCCGTTGAAGCCTAGCGCCGACCCGGGCTCGACAGGTGCGAACGACGTGCGTACGTGAGGGTGGCGAACGGGACTCGAACCCGCGACCACCGGGACCACAACTTGGCTTGGCGTGCAGCGCCATGAGTCGCGAGGTCGAGACCGCGTCGCCACGGGGCTTGCGACCCCTCCCGACCTCTGGTGCGAGTCGCGGCTCGTCACCGGCTGTTGCCACGACGTTGCCACGACCGAACACAGGAGCAACCCAGTTTGGCGTTGGCGCGGCGGGCTTCATTCAGTTTGGCACCTCCCTCTCAGATCGTGACATGAAGCGCCTCAATCGGCAGACGTAGCGTTCGCATTCGATCTCCCCTCCGCGCCCACGCGCTGACCACGGATCGATCGCCGCCGACCGCCGTGGCTTGTCACAGAACATGTCGCAGCCCATACTCCGGCTAGGCCGCTAGACCCTCGCTAGCGCGCTGCTAACGCGCGGTTAGGGGGTCGGGAGGAGGCAGACAGGCTGAGCATTCGAATCTCGATGACGGACCGTCTCGCCATCGAGGCGAGCGGCACGAAGCTGGACGAGCCGCGCTTCCCGGGCCGGCAAGGTCGGATCCTGTTCGCCTACCTGGCGGTCCAGCACGGACGGTCTGTCCCTCGTGATGAGCTGGCCGAGTTGTTGTGGGGCGAGGGCCTTCCGGCGACGTGGGAGAAGGCACTCACGGTGCTGACGACGAAGCTACGCGCCCTCCTCGAGGAGTGCGGCATCGACGGCTCGAGCATGTTGAGGAGCGCGTTCGGCTGCTATCAGCTCACGCTGCCCGCCGACGCCTGGATCGATGTCGACGCGGCGGCGAGCGCGGTCGAGCGGGCAGAGGCGGCACTCGCCGCGGAGGATCTCGACGAGGCTCGTGCGCAGGCCTCGACGGGAGCCGAGCTTGCTCGGCGGGTGTTTCTGCCCGGCGAGGACGGACGGTGGGTCGAGGATCAGCGGCGCGACCTCCGTGACGTCCTCGTGCGTGCGCTCGAATGCTTACGCGATGCGGCGCTTGCTGAGGGGGAGCTCGGGAACGCAGTCCGATATGCGGCCGAGATCACCGAGCTCGAGCCGTACCGCGAGACCGGCTACCGCGCGCTGATGCAGGCGCATGTCGCCGCCGGCAACCCGGCCGAGGCACTCCGCGTGTACGAGCGCTGCCGGCGCTTCCTCGCCGACGAGCTCGGCGCCTACCCCTCGCCGGAGTCGGGGGCCGTCTATCTCGAGATCCTCCGCAGCTCGCCCGATGGCTCGGACTCCGAGAGCAAGGGCCTCGCAACTGACGGTCGCCGCCCTGAGTCGCCGCCGAAGAACGATGAGCCGCCCCGGAGAGGTCGCGGCAAGGTCGCGCCCGTCATCGCCGGCGCCTTGCTCGTCGGCGGCAAGTGCAAC
Organism: uncultured Thermoleophilia bacterium; assembly: GCA_963821575.1. Lineage (GTDB taxonomy): Bacteria > Actinomycetota > Thermoleophilia > Gaiellales > Gaiellaceae > PALSA-600. The sequence goes on along the minus strand of CAWGEJ010000006.1, from coordinate 274,695 downwards.
GACTGCGGAGCGACCCTGCCCCAGTACTCCAAGTTCTGCACGGAGTGTGGGCATGCCGTCGAGGCGACCCCGTCCCCGGCGACCTACATGCCCGGCCATCTGCGTGACCAGATTCTCGCCATCCGCAGCGCGATCGAGGGCGAACGGAAACAGGTGAGCGTCGTCTTCTGCGACATCGTCCGCTCGCCCGAGCTGGCGGCGCAGGCTGGACCCGAGGAATATCACCGGGTCGTCGACGGCTTCTTCGCGCTCGCCCTGGCCGAGGTCCACCGCTACGAGGGCACGGTCAACCAGTTCCTCGGCGACGGCTTCATGGCCCTCTTCGGCGCCCCAATCGCCCACGAGTACCACGCACGCCGCGCCGCGCTTGCCGCACTCGCGATCAAGGAGCGATCCGAGATCGACGTCCGGATCGGGCTCAACTCCGCTCGGTAGTCGTAGGCGCGATCGGCGACGACCTTCGGATGGATTACACCGCCTCGGGTGACACGACTGTGCTTGCAGCTCGTCTGCATGGTGCAGCTCGCCCTGGAGATGTGCTGGTGAGCACCGCGGCCGCGGGCTACCTGCGTGGTTACTTCGATCTCCAGGAGACAGAGCCGGTGACGGTCAACGAGCGCACTGTCCAGGCACTGCGTGTCATCGGCGCGGCACGCGCACGTCCCCGATCGACGAGGCACACCAGCAGCTGACTCCCTTCTCGGGACGACACGAGGAACTTAGTCGCTGCGGCAAGCCCTTCGCTCCGCGGCCGGAGGCCAAGGACAGGTCATCGCATTTCCGCGACCCCGGCCTCGGCAAGTCGCGCCTGGCACACGAGCTGCGGCTCGCGGCCGAGGACGACATCGTTGCGCTTCAAGGTCGCTGCTTGCCGTTCGGGACCGCCGTTCCCTATCTCCCGATCCTCGATCTGGTGCGGAAGCGTGCGGGATCGCACCAAAATACGACTGTGAGAGCGTCGCCGCAAAGATCAGCGCGACGCTCGAGGAGCTGAGTCTGATCCGGATTCCGTCGCTACCTCCATCACGCGCTCACGTCACTCGCCGGCCGGGGGTCGCTGACAGGTCTAGAGACCGGAGTGCCAGCCGGTGCCGGTGAAGTTGTCGTACGGCAGGAGGCCGTTGGGAGCGTGGATGAAGGCGGGCGAGGCGTCGGAGAACGTCCAATCGTAGGACGGTTCCGAGACGCCGTCGGCACTGTAGTCCTCCGCTGCCGTCGAGAACGTCGACGGTGCTTGGTCGAGCTGAACCGCAGCGGCGATCTTGCCGTCGACCACGAGTGACCAGCCGACGCTGGCTCCCTCCAGCGAGAATGTATGGGTCGAGGGGATCGAGACGTCGGCGAGCCGAATGAGCCGGTAGCTCGTCGCGGTCTGCCACTCGGCGTAGAGGAAGGCAGACCCCGTGTCCGGACCGTTCGGCGAGGCGCCCCTCCAGATCCCGCCCTGCAACCAACCCGACGCAGCGCACCCGTTCGCCGACGTCCCGTATGAGACCGCCACGTAGGCGAGTGAGTGGTCTCCGACCGCGGGATACGTCGGCAGCTCGTTGATCGTCACGGTCACGCTGACGGTCGGGGTCGTGAGCGGCTGGTTGACGTAGCTGTAGCGATAGCTCTGCGGCCCGGTCCCACACGTCGGCGGAGCAGGGGGTGGCGGCGGAGGCGGCGGAGTCGGGAGTCGGAGTCGGCGTCGTCGGAGTTGTCGTCGGAGGCGTCGGAGCAGGGGGCTCCACCGGCGGGACGGTCGGAGTCGTCGTGATCGTCACCGTCGGTGGTGGGACAGGTGTCGCCGGCCGCAAGACGACCTCACAGTCACGGGCGACCCGATCGAGCCGGTCTGCGTGCACCACATCGCGTCCCGCACCGCACGAGATCGTGTCGCGGCCGGGGCCGCCGTAGAGGCGGTCGTTGCCCGGGCCACCCCAGAGCTTGTCATCGCCTGCGCCGCCGTAGAGGCGGTCGTTGCCACGACCGCCATAAAGCTGGTCGTTCCCCCCGAGTGCGTACAGGACGTCGGGGCCGCTCGTGCCGTGCATGACGTCGGCCCGCACCGTGCCCGTGACAGGCCCCCCGATGCCCGAAGCGGTGAAGCCGAGCCCGAGCCCCGCCGCGGCGATGACGGTCGAGCAGGCCTTGGCCAAGCCTCCAAACTCTGGACGACAGCGCGCGATCAGGCTGCACCTCCCTCTCCCCAGTATGAGCCTCCAGGCGGCAGCCGCAAGGGAAGCGCGCGTTCTCGAGGGTGGCGAAACGGGACTCGAACCCGCGACCACCGGGACCACAACTCAGCGTGGCCCACAGCCCGATGAGTCGCGATCGGTCGAGCCCGCGTCGTCACGGGGCTCGCGACCCCTCCCGGCATCCGGTGCGAGTCGCGGCTCGTCGCCAGCTGTTGCCACCACCGAACCCGAGGAGGTCTGTCATGAAGTAGCCGCTGCCGGTGCAGACAGCTGGTCGTTGGTCGATTACGAGGCTGGCAGTCGAGCAGCGGACGACCCACCCCAGTGGAGTGAATGACGTGCTTGGCACTCAAGTCCGGGCGTCAGCGTCGGCTTGTCTGTCAGGCCGTCGGAGCTTGGAGCGCGGCGAGTCGTTCGCGGGTGCGACGGGCGAGCGGGATGATTTGTTTGCGTTCGCAACGCTGCTCCGCCACGGCCCGCTCCCAAGCCTGGGTCAGCTGGCCAAGCTCGCGCTCGCGGCCGACAAACAAGCTTTCATGCCGCCGCTCCGGCGCCGCCCGGGCAGCAAGCAGCCGAAACGCAGCCACCGGCTCAGTCTTGCCTTCAACACCAAAGGCTCGACCGGCTCCACATCAACCGCATCACCGACCAGCGCCCGCGTCGCCGAGCCGACCAGCACCTGCCCCGGCTGGGCAGCCTGCTGCAAGCGGGCCGCGACGTTCAACGCATCACCGGTCGCGAGTCGCTCCGCCGTCCCCGCTACGACCTCGCCGGTGCATACTCCGATTCGCCCCTCGATCCCCAACTCGGCGAACGCCTCTCGCATCTCGACCGCCGCCCGACAAGCCCGCAACGCATCGTCCTCATGCACCACCGGCACTCCGAACACCGCCATCACAGCATCACCGATGAACTTCTCCACCGAACCACCATGCAGCTCGACGATCCCCTGCATCCGCTCGAAATAGCGGGCCAAGAGCCCCCGCAACGCCTCCGGATCCGCCGACTCCCCCAACGCCGTTGAGCCGACCACGTCACAGAACAGCACCGACACAACCTTCCGATGCTCACCCGACCCGCTCGCAAGCGCGGCACCACACCCGGCACAAAATCTGCTGTCCTCCGAGTTCCTATGGCCGCAGGAAGAACAGGCAACCATCAACGGAGCCTAGACCCCGAGAGAGGCTGGCGCGCCGTGGCGGCTCTTGCCTTCCGCGATGCGTTGCGGGATGTAGTGCTTGGTCGCCTGATCGTCGTGGCGGCGGTGCAGGATCACGGTCCCGGTGGCTGAAGCACCGTTCCAGATCCGTCCTGCGCGTGACGAGGACAGAATTCCAATGGCACTCGTTTTCGCGGCGGTTGCCGAGGAGCGCGACGGGATCGGCACGGAGCCTCCTGTCGACGTCGAGGCGCGCGCAGCGAACTGGACCCTGGACGGGACGTTCGTCGCCTATGTCGGCTCGGAGATCCTTGGATCGATGCACGTCGACGTGAGCCGGCACGGTTACGGCGAGATTGGCATGGCAGTAGCTCGCGAGTGGCGCGGCCGCGGCGTGGGTTCAGCGCTCATGACGGCCGCGATCGAATGGGCGCGTGAACGCGGGTTGCACAAGCTGAGCCTGAGCGTCTGGCCGCACAACGCCGCAGCGATTGCCCTCTACCGCAAGCACGGCTTCGTCGAGGAAGGACGCCGCATCAAGCAGATCCGGCGTCAGAGCGGCGAGCTATGGGACGTCGTCGACATGGGATTGCCGCTCTGACCTGGTGAACCGATCGGCGCCTGGGCCAGAGTTCACGATTGTCCCGTGAACTTCGCCGCGGCGTTCTTCCCGATCTACTCGCCCAAAAAGGCGCGCTTCGATTGCTGCTGAGTCTGGTCGTCCATGCCGGAGTGAATGAAGTCGCGGCCAGCCCGCTGCCCCCACAGACTGCGGTGCTTACCGCATCTCCGGCATGCCGTGTACGCATCGTCCGCCAGTGGCTTTCCGTAGCGCGTCCACCGGTGGATTCCCAGCCTGCAGCGCAACGATTGCGACATGCCTCTCCGTTCCGTGGTGAAGCTGCGGCTTGTCCGGTCACCGTAGCGCCGCGATCGCCAAATGTTCAAGCCCAACGCAGTCGCTTAACGGGCGCGGTAGGGTCTCGCCGCCGTCCGGCCCCGGGAAGGCGGACGTGACGGCACAGGGTCATCCGAGAGCGATCCTTTATCGAGCGATCGAGCGCGGGAGTCTGCTCGTCGCCGAGACGACGCTGCGCGAAGTCGGTCGGCCGCCCCTCGCCGAGTTGCTGGAGTTGACGATCCTGATCGCCGAACGCGATCCGCGCCGTCGTCCGAGAGTCGCGGCGCGTTGGCTGCTCCGTTATCTAGAGGCGCGAGACGACGCGACAATCGAGGACGCCGCGCTCGTCGCGTCCTGCTTGGCGTCGTTGGCGGGCGAACGTAAGACGGAGGAGGCGTCGGCTCTTCGAGCCGTCGCCAAAATGGTGACCAGCTCGCGTCGTTCAGCGGGCGTAGCGTAAGCGCGGGCCGGGTCGCGTTAGCCGCCCGGACCGGGGGCTCGGATCGCCGGCCGGCCCGGTGGCTTCCACCACATCTGCTTCCAGACGGTGATCTTGCCGCGCCGGATCGTAAACCGCACCCCCGTGAGCGAACCCGGCGGCGAGTCGCACTTCGAGAACTGCCGGTCGCCCGTGCGGAACACCGCCGTCGCGTACCGCCCACGTACCTTGATCGACACGATCTTCTTGACGGAACACGGCAGCTGCAGATGAAACCGGAGGACATCCGCCGCGGTCAGGCACCAGCACCCGAACGGCCCCTCCATGAGACTGATCAGCGTCGGGCGCGAAAACAGCCGCACCTCCGCCACATTGTTCTCGGCGTTCAAGTTCGCGGCCCAGACGCGCACCACGGCCTTCATCCGATCCGCCTGTGACGGCTGCGCCGGCGCGGCGTGGTGAGGCTTCGCGGACGCGCCGCAGCCCGCGAGGACCAAGGCGATGACCACGACGATCGGGCCCTGCTTCGGAACGCAAACCGTCCTCGTCAAGTGTCCCCCGCATCAGGTGCCAGGTGGAGCAGAACTCAGTGTATGACCCAGGCCGCGTCAGCGCTAACGGCGTTCTGATCGCCGCCCGGCCAGCCGACTACCAACGCTTAGGAGAACGCGCCCGCCGCCGCCGAGCTGCAGTTCAGGAGGGATCAACAGCTCAGCGGGGCAGGCATCGGTGGGGAAGTCTTGAGGTGTCCGCCAGCAACACCCTCCGCGCCTGGAAGGACGCCACCAGGGCCGCCCTCGGGTCTCGCTCCGGCTGCAGGACCTACGAACCACGTTCGCCTCCCGGCTGGCGGCAAACGGCGTGGACGTGGCGACGGCGCAGGCGTTGATGCGGCACGCCCGCCCGTCAACGACCCTGGACGTCAACACACGGGTCAGGGGCGACGCCAACGCGAAGCTCGAACGGATGCGGGCGGCACTCGAGGCGTGACCCCGACGTTCTGGGATCTATGTCTGTGTCGTCTCGACGCGATGGTGCCGGTCGATCTCCATGCGCGTGGCGTCGGTGTCGAGGCGGGTGTGAGCTTCCCCCCGGCGGAGCCTGCGCTCACGACGCCACTCGGATACTCGGAGCGCGTCGTCGAGGCGGCGTTCCGCCCCGTGGATCCTCTTCGAGAACGGCACGATCCAAGTGTGCCTGTCTCAGCGCCACGGCCGCTGAGTGTTGCCACGGTGTTGCCACGGAAGGGGTCGGAGCCAGTGACGCCGGCCCCAAAGAACCCGAAAGCCCGCTCGGAAAGCGGGCTTTCACGAGGGTGGCGAACGGGACTCGAACCCGCGACCACCGGGACCACAACCCGGGGCTCTACCAACTGAGCTACCGCCACCGTGCGCCGCTCATCGTAGCGACGGGCTCCGCTGAGCCCAGTCCAGGGACGGTGCGGTGATGCGCCCGGGAGGATTCGAACCTCCGACCAACGGCTTAGAAGGCCGCCGCTCTGTCCTCTGAGCTACGGGCGCGCGCTGTGAGGGTACCGCCGCGCCTGGCCGGCGACGCTTCGGGCTCGCCCTGAGCGGGCTGGGGGCGCCTCGGCCTCCGGCAACGTTCCGCGCCGCTCCGCGATCTGGTCGCGACCGATCACCTGCAGCGCGCCGGCGACCGGATCGCAGCGAGCGCGCCGAGGACGCCCGTGGGAACTACGATCAGGCTGAACGGGCCGATCGGACGTTGGTAGCGTGCGCGCGGTGAGTCTCCGCTCCGCCCCGATCACCGAGCACGCGACACTGCCCAGCGGCGGCAGCGTCACCGTGTGGGTCGGCATCCCTGACGATCCGTACATCAACGACAAGTCGGCTTTGCAGACCGTGGACGTCCAGCTGCACGAAGGGGACGCGGTGCTGGCCTCACTCTCGACCGTGCTCGAGCCCGGCCAGGCTCGTGAAGCGGCGGCGCTCGCACTCGAGGTGAAAGCAGCATTGGAGGCCGGGACGATCGGCCTCCACGCACACGACCTCGAGCCGTTCGCCGACCAGCTTCGCTGACGCTAGAGGAGCTCCCGCTCGCACCACGTGAGCGCGACCTCGAGCTGCCGGCGCTGAACATCGCGGACCGCGGGCGCCGTCTCGGGTGGCGGCAAGCCGACCACGGCGGCCCACACGCCGGAGATGAAGGCTGCATACCTGCCGCCGTCCGGCAGCACCTCCCACGGCGGCGGCCCGCCCTCGCAGGCAAGGCTCGGAAGCCAGCCGGCAAGGTCGAGGTGCGGATTGCCGGTCGAAGCCCAGTTCCAGTCGACAAGGACGGCCCGGCCGTCCGAAAAGCAGAGGTTGTCGCTGCGCACGTCCACGTGGAGCAGCGCGTCCCCGGCGGGATCGACCGCGGCCGCCGCCTTCATGATCGCCGGCAGCGAGCGCTCGAGCCACGCTCGATCGCGGAGCCCGGCCGACAGGAACGGCTCGGGATCGTCTGCGACGTCGCGCCACCGGCCGAAGAGGTCGGGAAAGCTCTCGGCGACCGGCCGCGTGTTCGGCGGGTGTGGGCTGGCGGCGATCTCGGCGAGCGCGTCGACGACGGCAGCGACCCGCGTGTCGTCCCACCGCGGCACCCAGTCGGCGTCGCTGAGATCCTCGAGCACGAGCACGGGCCGCACGCCGTCGTCGTCCCAACCCTCGAGGCGCGGCATGAACTCGCCCGTCAGGGACGAGTAGACCTCGTGCTCTCGCCGCAGCCACCCGGCGAGGGTCGGTTCGTCGGACGACTTGACGAACACGCTGCGCCCGTCGGCCAGGTCGACGGAGAATCGGTCGGCGGTCGAATAGCCGCCGGGCCGCGCGGTGTACTTCACGGGAGCAGAACCGACCGCGCGCTCGATCCGCTCATCAAGCAACTCCATCGCAACCCTCCGGAGGTGCTCCCCCCGTGTCGAAAAGCGGGTGGCGGGAATCGAACCCGCGTAATCAGCTTGGAAGGCTGGAGCTCTACCATTGAGCTACACCCGCGTCTGCCGATTAGGTTAGCGAGCGGTGCTGCTCGCTCACACGCATTCGCCGTACGCGTGGCAGGCCGACGTCGACACCACCGTCGTCATCCCGGTGCTCTCGCTGTTCTATCTGCTCGCGGTCGGGCGGTTCGGCGCCCCTCGGTGGCGGATCGCGTGCTTCGCCGGCTCGATGGCGCTGCTCGCGGTCGCGTTCTGGTCGCCCGTGCACCACCTTGGACTGCACTACCTGCTCACCGCGCACCTGCTTCAGAACGTGATCCTCGCGGAGTGGGCGCCGCTCCTCGTGGTGCTCGGCGCGTCGCGCGCGATGGCCGAGTGGCTCGCCCGCTTCTCCTGGTGGCGGTTCGCGACGCACCCGGCGTTCGCGCTGCCGGTCTGGCTCGGGAACTACTTCTTCTGGCACGTGCCGCCGATCTACGACGCTGCGCTCCGCCACCAGGCGTGGCTGATCCATCTCGAGCACGGCTGCTATTTCGCGACCGGGATCCTCTTCTGGTGGCCGCTCGTCCAGGATCTCCCGCGCCGGCTTCCATCCGGCGTCCGCGCGGGTTACGCCTTCGCGGCGTTCGTGCTTGCAGCGCCGCTCGGCCTGCTCCTCGCCCTCTTGCCGAAGCCCGCGTACGGCTTCTACGTCCAGGCGCCGAGGTTGTGGGGGCTCTCCCCGATCGTCGATCAGCAGATCGCCGGCGTGGCGATGGCCGGCGAGCAGGCGATCGTCCTCTTCGTCGTCTTTCTCTACTGGTTCCGGCGGTTCCTCGCCGAAGAGGGGGCTATTTGAGGCAGCCGCTGACCAGGTCGAGGTCGGGCTGGCTCCAGTGGACGTGCCAGAGCATGACCGCGTTGTGCTGCTGCTGCAGAACGTCGTCGACGTTGATGTTGTGGGCGGCGAACCTCCGATAGGCGGCGGCGATGTTGTCGGCGTCGGTGACCGTCTTGCCGAAGACGAGCGTCAGGAAGTTGTTGCCCGTGTGGACCTTCACCGCGCCCCCGGTCGCGGTGCTCGCCACGAAGTCGAGCGGCCCGCCGAGTCGCACCGGCTTCGTCTTGAGGCACGTGGTCGTGTTGCCGAGCGAGTAGAGGGGCGGGGCGCCTGCGCCGCAGCCGGCTGCGAGCGCTGCCAGCGTGGCGCCGAGAGCGATCATCCGTCTCACGGCGGGTCAGTCTACGGTCGATTCGGCCCGTTCGGCGAGGCCGCTATCGTTCCCCGTCGTGCCGCAAGCCGACGAGCGCCTCGAGAGCTATGCACGGCTGGCCGTTCGTGTCGGCCTGAACCTCCAACCCGGGCAGATTCTCGGCATCAACGCCTTGATCGAGCACGCGCCGCTCGCCCGGGCGATCGCACGTCAGGCATATGCCGCCGGCGCGAAGTACGTCGACGTCCTCTACACCGACCAGCACGTTCGGCGCGCCCACATCGAGCTCGCGAGCGACGAGCTGCTCGGCTATTCGCCGCCGTGGCTCGTCACGCGCCTCCGCGAGCTGGGCGAGATCGGCGGCGCGCTGTGTGCGATCTCCGGCAACCCGGAGCCCGAGCTGCTGGCCGATCTCGACGGCGGGCGGGTCGGCAGGGCACGGATGCGCGCCGTCAGCGAGGAGTCGCTGAAGCTGACCGACGGTCTCTGCAACTGGACGATCGTCGCCTACCCGAACGAGGGCTGGGCGCGAACGGTCCTCGGCGAGCCCGACGTCGAACGGCTCTGGCAGGCAGTCGCACAGGCAGTGCGCCTCGATCAGCCCGACCCGGTCGCCGCGTGGCGCGAGCACATGGGACGGCTGCAAGCTCGCGCGGCTGCACTGAACGAACGGCGCTTCGCAGAGCTCCGCTACCGCGGCCCCGGCACAGAGCTGACGATCGGCCTGCACCCGGACTCGACCTGGCAGGCGGCGCTGGACAAGTCGAACGGGATCGAGCACGTGGCGAACATGCCGACGGAGGAGGTGTTCACGACCCCCGACGCGCGCCGGGTGGACGGCACGGTTCGCTCGACGCTGCCGCTGCAGATCCAGGGCAACATCGTTCGCGGCCTCGAGGTGCGGTTCGCAGGCGGTCGCGCAGTGGAGGTGCGCGCCGAGAGCGGCGAGGAAGTGATGCGGACGCACATCGCGACCGACGACGGCGCAGCGAGGCTCGGCGAGGTGGCCCTGGTCGACGGCCAATCCGCCGTCGGGAAGACGGGGCTCGTCTTCTACGACACGCTCTTCGACGAGAACGCGTCGTCGCACATCGCGCTCGGCACATCGATCGTCCAGGCCGTCCCGTGGGCACCCGAGCTGTCACCGGAGGAGCGACACGAACGCGGTGTCAACCATTCGTCGATCCATACGGACTTCATGATCGGCTCGAACGACCTGGAAGTGGACGGCATCACCGCCACAGGCGAAGCCGTCCCGATACTCAGAAACGGCAACTGGCAGCTTTGAACTGGGGGAAACCATGTTTCCCCCAGTAGCCCCCTTCTTTCTGTCATAGGCGCTCGACTGCTGAAGTGCTCTCAGCGTTGGGCGAGGCGCGAATGCCTCATGGCGGTCGCCCGGGCGTGAGCCATGAGGCAGTTGCGTTCGAGAGGCGGCGGCAGCTCAGCGAACATGTGCATCCGTGTGCGAGAGGAGGGGCCCGCGGGGGAAACCCGGTTTCCCCCGCGTTTATCGGGACGGTCGGATTCGAACCGACGGCTTCCGCCTCCCAAAGGCGGCGCTCTGACCAGGCTGAGCTACGTCCCGTCGCGGCGACAAGTGTAGGCGCACCGCGCCGGTAGCTTCGAGTTCGTGAGCGAAGCCCCGTTTCCCGTCACGCCGGCGCAGCGCCGGCGCCCGCGCCTCGGCTACCTGATGGCGGCTTCGGCCGCCGTCCTCTGGGGGATCAACGGCGGCGTCTCGAAGACGATCCTCACGACCGGCCTGTCCTCCGAGCGCCTCGCGCAGATTCGCTCGCTCGGCGCAGCGCTCGCACTGGTCGCGATCCTCGCGCTCGTCGCGCCCGGCCGGCTTCGGCTGACGCGCCGCGAGTTGCCGTACGTCGCGACGTTCGGGATCGCCGGCCTCGCCTTCGTCCAGTGGTTCTACTTCCTGGCGATCCACAGGCTCGAGATCGGCGTGGCGCTCCTGATCGAGTACCTCGCCCCACTGCTCGTCGCACTCTGGGCTCGCTTCGCCTACCACGACCACGTACGACGACGCATCTGGGTCGCTCTCGGTCTCGCCCTGACGGGGCTCGCACTGATCGTGGACGTGTTCGGCGTCGGGGTCTCGTTGTCGACCGCCGGGATCATGTTCGCGCTCGGCGGTGCGTTTGCGTACGCGCTGTACGTCCTCCTCGCAGAGCATGTCGTGGGCGGCCGCGATCCGGTGTCGCTGCTCGCGTGGGGCTTCCTGTTCGCGTCGCTCTTCTGGGCCGTGCTCGTGCCCTGGTGGTCGTTTCCACTTCGGACGCTGGCCGAGAGCACCCCACTCGGCGGCAACCTGCACGCGCACCACCTGCCGGTGTGGCTGCTCGCGATCTGGATGATCGTCCTCGGAACGATCGCCCCGTTCTTCCTCCTGGTCAGCGCGCTCCGCCACCTGAGCGCGACGAGAGTCGGCATCGTGGCCATGCTGGAGCCGGTCGTCGGCGCTCTGGTCGGCTGGGCCTGGCTCACCGAGCGCCTGGGAGGCATCCAGCTCGCCGGTGCGGTCGTGGTGCTGGGGGCGATCGGGCTCGCCCAGACGGCGCGCTGACCGGACGACGAGAGCCAGACGAGACCTAGGTATGCGCGAGCAGTGTGCGCAGCTCGGAGAGCTTCTCGCGCCGTAGGTCGTCCCGCTCGCCACGTTCGACCCGCTCGACGAGATCAAGAACGAGTGGAGCGAGCTCCGCCGGATCGAACGGCTTCGTGACGTAGTCCACGCCGCCGAGATCGATCCCTCGCGCGCGGTCTCGCAGCTCCGCGCGGGCAGTGAGGAAGACGATCGGGATCGCGTCGGTGTGTTCGTCGTCGAGCAGCTCCTCGGCCACGCGCCAGCCGTCGAGCCCGGGCATCATCACGTCGAGCAGGATCACGTCGGGGAGCTCCGCGCGAGCCTTGGCGAGGCCGCTCGGCCCGTCGGCCGCCTCGAGCACCTCCATCCCCTCCGCCTCGAGATTGACCCGGCAGAGAAGCCGGATCGGCGACTCGTCGTCGATCACCAGCACCCGCGTTGCCATGCGCGCCCTTATGCCCGGTTCGCTCGAAGCCGAACCGCCCCGGGGCCGCGGGCGTGAACACCTGCCCAGGTTGTAAAGATGGGCCTTCCGGCCTATTCCATCCTCCGTCGGGCGCAGCTAGCGTCCTTCTTCTGGGCGATGCGAGCCGCGGCGGCCCGTTCCTGGCCGAATACCCGCGGTGAGCGATCACGAGAGGCCCGCTGCGACGACCCCCCAGAGCAGCGGGCCTTTCGTTTGCCCGCTCGGCCGGCGGCGCGCGGGAGGGACGGTACTCTGGCCTCATGGTGCGCAAGGTCCTGCTCGCGTCTCCGCGCGGCTATTGCGCCGGCGTCGAGCGCGCGGTCGAAACCGTCGAGAAGGCGCTCGACCTGTACGGGCCGCCGGTCTACGTGCGGAAGCAGATCGTCCACAACCTCCACGTCGTCCGCGACCTCGAAGCGCGTGGCGCGGTGTTCGTCGACGAGGAGACCGAGGTGCCCGAAGGCGAGACCGTCGTCTTCTCGGCCCACGGGGTGGCACCGTCCGTGCACGAGAACGCGCGGGCACGGCGACTGAACACGATCGATGCCACCTGCCCGCTGGTGACGAAGGTGCACGTGCAGGCAAGACGCTACGCCGCCGACGGGTACACGGTCGTGCTGATCGGCCATGAGGGCCACGAGGAGGTCGTCGGGACGATGGGCGAGGCGCCCGACGCGATGGTCCTCGTCGAATCGGTCGAGGATGTCGAGCGCCTGACGCTCTCACCCGACGCCCGGCTCGCGTACGTCACGCAGACGACGCTCTCCGTCGACGAGACCGGCGAGATCATCAGCGCGCTGCGCGCGCGATTCCCGAAGATCTACGCGCCGAAGAAGGAAGACATCTGCTACGCCACCTCCAACCGTCAGTGGGCGGTCAAGGAGATGCTGAACGAGATCGAGCTCCTGCTCGTGATCGGCTCGCGGAACTCGTCGAACTCGAACCGGCTCGTCGAGACCGCGCGCGCTGCGGGAATCGCGGCCCATCTGATCGACGACGAGACCGAGATCGACGAGGGCTGGCTCGACGGCGTCGGCGTCGTCGGGGTCACGTCCGGAGCCTCGGCGCCCGAGAAGCTCGTCGAGCGTGTCTGCGACTGGTTCCGGCTGCGCGGCGTCACCGACATCCAGCCGTACCGGCTCGTCGACGAGGGCGTCGAGTTCCGACTGCCGACCGAGTTGCGCCGAGAGCTGGCGCTCGCAGAGACCCAGGACTGAAGCTCAGCTCGTCGCCGGGGGCGGAGTCGAGCCGGCGTCGATCGGGCACTTGTCTGCCTTGTAGTCCCGGAAGCGCCAGGAGGGCAGGATCCAGCGCCACTTCCCGTGGTCGGCGACGACGTGCACCGTGTGCACGAGGTGGAAGCCGCCCGCGAAGCCGAGCCGCACATGCACGGCCTTGCTCTGCACGAAGGTGCCGTCACCGATCCCGACGGATTCGTCTCCGATGCTCACCACCTTGGTCGTCAAGGGCGCCGCGATCACCGGCGAGCGCGTCTCGCACTGCACGTACTCCGCCGACGGCGCGACCTTCTGGTCGACCGGATGCAGATCGCCCCAGACGAGGGCGTACCTGTTGTGGACGATCCGGTCGACGACCTTGACGGCGAACGCGCCCGGGTCCCCCTTCGGCTGGGCGTTCGAACTGCCGCCGCAGCCTGCCACGACCACGATCGCCGTCAGCAGCGCGATGCGTCTCAAGCCTTCTCGATTCGCAGCTCGCCCTGCTCGACGGAAACCGCGAGCGTCTCCGCCGCCAGCCGCTCGCCGTACCGCTCGATGAGGGCCGGCTCGGGGAGCCAGAGCCTGATCCGGTCGGTGAGCTCGAGGCCCGAGTCCTTGCGCAGCACATTGATCTCGTGCACGTAGTCGAGCAGCTTCGCCTCGAGCAGCAGCTCGTCGTCGAGCGCGGTGTCGAGCGCGACCGTGACGCCGTCCGCGCTCGCGACGGCCCAGCCGTCGAGGCCGACGCGCTCGACGAGCACCTCGTTCGGCTCGAGGATGCGGCCGTCCACCTTGAACCGTCCACCGTCGAGCTCCTCGAACTCTCCGCGCTGCAGGCTCTCACGCACCTCGCGCAGCGCCGGCCCGAGCTTCGGGCCGAGCACCGGCAGGTTCGGCTTCACGCGCAGCTCCGACGCCTCGACCTCACCGAACTCGACCTCCTTCACGCGCAGCTCCTCGGCGATCTCGTCGGCGTGACCCTCGGCGCGCACGGCCCCCGCGACGACGAGCCGGCGGAGCGGCTGGCGCAGCTTCAACTGCGAGGACGAGCGTGCCTGGCGGCCGAGCTCGACCACCCGCCGCACCTCCGCGATCTCGGCGAGCAGTGCGCGGTCGGGCTCGACCGGATCGGGCCACGGCGCGAGGTGCACCGATGACGGGCCGTCCTGCACGAGGTTTCGCCAGAGATGGTCGGCGAGGAACGGCATGACCGGCGCGACGACGCGCAGGGACTGGACGAGCGCAAACCAGAGTGTCCGGAACGCCGCCTCGTCGAAGGAGTAGAAGCGGCGGCGCGACCGACGGATGTACCAGTTCGAGACGTCGTCGACGAACGCGTCGAACGCACGGGTGACGTCCACCGTCAGCGTCGCCTCGTAGCCGTCGGTCGCCTGCGCGACGAGCTCCCTCGTGCGCTCGACGAGCCATCGGTCGAGCGGACGCAGGTCGCAATCCGGCTCGAGGCGCTCCCACGACGGTGCGAAGCCCTCGATGTTCCCGTAGTCGATCAGGAACTTCGCCGAGTTCCAGAAGGTGAGCAGCTTCCGCTTGACCTCGTGCGCGGGCCCGAAGCCGAAGAGCAGGTTGCGGTCGGGCGGCTGCGCGCAGTACTGCCAGCGCATCACGTCGGCGCCCATCTGCGCGAATGCCTCCTCCGCCGGGATCGTGTTCCCCCAGGACGCGTGCATCTCACGGCCGTGCTCGTCGAGCATCTTCTCGTAGGCGAGGACCCGCCGGTACGGCGAGCGGCCGACGAGCGCAACCGACATGAAGAACTGCGAGTAGAACCAGAGCCGGATCTGCTCACGCATCTCGGAGACCCAGTCGGCGGGGAACCATTGCTCCCAGTACGCGTGATCGGGCAGATCGGCTTTCGTCAGGCCCCGCGCCGCGCCGGTCGCGTATCCCTCGGGCACGCGTTCCCGGCTCTCCCAGCCCAGGGTCGCGAACGGCACGATGCCGGCATCGAGCCAGACGTCGCCGACCTCCGGGATCCTCGTCACCGTCTCGCCACAGGCGGTGCACCGGATCGGGACGCGGTCGACCCACGGGCGGCGTAGCTCCTCGAGCTGGTCGAAGCCCTCCGTCGCGAGTTCGCGCAGCTCCGCCTTCGAGCCGACGACGTTGAGGTGGCCGCACGAGCAGGGATAGAGCGGCAGCGGCAATCCGTAGTACCGGCGCCGCGAGATGTTCCAGTCGCCCATGTTCCGCAGCCAGTCGTCCATGCGCTTCCCCATGTACTCCGGCACCCAGTGCACCTTGGCATTCTCCTCGAGCAGCTTCGGCCGGATCTCCTCGACGGAGATGAACCAGTCGTCCGAGAGCCGGAAGATCAACGGCGTGTCGCAGCGCCAGCAGTGCGGGTAGGCATGCGTGTAGAGCCCGGCCTCGACGAGGAAGCCTTGCTCGCCGAGCCGGCCGATGATCTGGTCGGCGGCTTCGGTGGTCGAGATCCCGTGCAGCCAGCCGTAGGTGTCGTAGAACCGACCCGACTCGTCGACCGGCGTCAGCACGGCCAGGTCGTGCACCTTGGCGAGCTCGAAGTCCTCGCCGCCGCAGCCTGGCGCGATATGCACGACACCGGTGCCCTGGTCCATCGTCACGTCCTCCCACGGGATCACGCGATGGTCGACGGCCGAGCCCGGCGCGAGGTCGTCGAAAGGCCCCCGGTAGCGCCAGCCCACGAGCCGGCTCCCCGCCAGGGTCTCGACGAACACATCGTCGGGGAAGAGCTTGACGGCGACCCATTCACCGTTCTCGCGCCGTCCGTATTCCTCGTCGGGATGAACGGCCGCAGCCACGTTGGCGGGCAGCGTCCACGGTGTCGTCGTCCAGACGACGATGTACTCGCCCTCGCGGTCGAGGAGCGGGAAGCGGACGTAGAGCGACGGGTCGGCGCGATCCTGGTAGACGCCGGACTGCGTCAGCTCGTGCTGGGAGAGGGACGTGCCGCAGCGGGGGCACCACTCGGTCGAGCGGTGGCCCAGGTAGAGCCAGCCACGCTCGTTGACGATCTTCAGGAACTTCCAGATGTACTCGATGTTCGTGTCGCTGAAGGTGAAGTAGTCGTTGCCCCAGTCCATCCACTGGCCGAGTCGGACCGAGCCGCGGGTGAGCGCCTCGGACGACTGGACGACGACCTCGCGGCAGCGGCGCGCGAACTCCTCGAGGCCGAACGCCTCGATCTCGCGCTTCGAGTTCAGCCCGAGCGACCGCTCGACCCCGACCTCGATCCAGAGCCCCTGGCAGTCGAAGCCGTTCTGGTAGCGCTGGTCGAAGCCGCGGAGCCCCTTGTAGCGCTGGAAGACGTCCTTGAGCGTGCGCCCCCACGCGGTGTGGACGCCGAGCGACGATCTGTTTGCGGTGACCGGGCCGTCGACGAACGACCACTTCGCGTTGCCTCGGTTGCGGTCGCGCAACTGCTCGAAGGTAGCCTCCCGCTCCCAGAGCTCCAGAATCTCCAGCTCGAGCGCGGGATGATCGGGTTTGTCCGGAAGCGGCGCGAACATGGCTCGATCGTATCGTCCGGGAACAAACGTTCCCGGGCCGGCGTTGACCTCGACGAGTACAGCGAGAAAGGAACAGATTGGCAACCAACGCAACAACCGACACGTTCGACAGCGAGGTCCTGAAGTCCGACGGCAAGGTGATCGTCGACTTCTGGGCGGAGTGGTGCGGCCCGTGCCACGCCGTCTCCCCGGTCCTCGACCGGATCGCCGACGAGCACCAGGTGAAGGTCGTGAAGGTCAACATCGACGAGCAGCAGGATCTCGCGCAACGCTACGGCGTGGCCTCGATCCCGTTCATGGTGCTGTTCGAGAACGGCGAGCCGCAGGCTTCCGCCATCGGCGCCATGCCGAAGGGCTCGCTCGAGAAGGCTCTGGGGCTAGCGGAGGGTTAACCCTCCGCCACCTCCCACGCTCCTAGGCGGCGGCTTCGTCGAGGTAGGCGAGAAAGGCGAGGTGCTTCGCGAGGTACCGCTCGATCGAGCGCACGCCTTCGCGTGCCAGGTCCTCGACCCAGGTCTCGGAGAGATCGTCCTCGATCACGTGGAGGATGCCGCAGTCGTCCATGCGCGGATGATCGACGGGCGCACGGGCTGCCGCATGAGCCGATCGGCCCATTCTGCCGGCCCGGAAAGCCCAGAGTCGTCTAGGCCGACCGCTGCCGCGCCGCCCACTCCGCCAGCACGAGGTTCTGACCAGGGAAGGCCAGTTCGGGCAGTTCGTCGGCGGCGAACCAGCGCAGCTCGGCGACGTCGTCGGCAGCCACCGGATCGCCGTCGCCGCGAACGAGCCAGGTGACGGAGAAGACATGCCGGCCCGCGTACGGCTCGATGTCGATCCGCAGCAACTGCACCGCCTCGACGTCGAGGCCCGTCTCCTCCCGGAACTCCCGCCGCAGCCCGTCGACGGCGCGTTCCGTCTCGTGGAGGAAGCCGCCCGGGAGATCCCAGAAGCCCAACCGGGGCTCGCGGCCGCGCCGCGCGAGCAGCACGCGGCCGTCCCGCTCCAGGATGCCCTGCACAGCCGGGATCGCGTTCGCCCAGTACTCCTCGCCGCACGACTCGCAGGCGAGGTGATCTTCGGCCGGGACGAGGCCACCGCCGCAGCGAGGGCAGAAGTGCCAGTCGTCGAGCGCGCCCATGCCCACATGATGGAGAATCGCGCGATGTCGAAGGTCATCCTTCTGCACTCGGCGCTCGGCGACTCGCGTCTGTGGCGGCGCCAGATCGACGTCCTCCGCGAGGAGCTCGACGTCGTCGCGCCCGATCTGCCGGGCTGGGGCACCACACCGCTTCCCACCGAGGCGTTCTCGTTCGTGGACGGCGTCGCCGCCGAGCTGCCCGCTGCGCTCGTCGGCAACTCGTTCGGCGGCGCGGTTGCGCTACGAACCGCCCTCGCCCACCAGGACAAGGTCGAACGGCTGGCGCTCGTCGGCTCGGGCCTCCCCGCGTGGGACTGGACCGAGGAGATGCGCGACTACTTCGCGGCGGAGAGCGAGGCGATCGACGCGGGCGACCTGGACGCCGCGACCGAGATCAACCTGGAGTTCTGGGTCGCGCCGGACCATCGCGACGAGGTCCGGCCGCAGCAGCGCCTCGCGCTCGAGCTGCAAAGCGCACACGAGGAGCCCGAGGTGCTGTGGCCAGAGCTGACACCGCTCTCGTCGCTGCGGGTGCCGACTCTCGTGGTCGTCGGCGAGGACGACAAGGCCGACTTCCTCGCGATCGCCCAGCACCTCGCCGAGGAGATCCCGGACGCCGACCTCGCGATCGTCCCCGGGGCCGGGCACCTGGTCGGTGTCGACCAGCCCGACGAGCTGAACGCGCTCCTCCTGGAGTTCCTGGCCTCCTAACGAAGAATGCCCGTGTGCCCGAGCGAGTACCGCCCGGGCTGCGGCCAGACGCACAGGCCGTGCGGGCCGACCCCGACCGGAATGCGCGCGAGCAGCTTCCCGTCGCGCGTCGAGATCGCGTAGACGACGCCGCTGTAGCGGCCGGACAGCCAGAGCACCTTGCCGTCGGCCGAGACACCTCCCATGTCGGGGCTGCCGCCGCCGGGAATCCGCCACGTGCGCACCACCTTGCGCGTCGCGAAGCTCAGGACGGAGATCGAGCCTTCCCCGCGGTTCGACACGTAGAGATAGCGGGCGTCGCGGCTCGGATAGAGGCCGTGCGCACCTTGCCCGGTGTGGATGAACGAGATGACACGGAAGCTCCGGGCGCCGACGAGCCACACGCCGTTCGACACCATGTCGGCGACGTAGAACACACGGCCGTCCGGGGATAGCTTCACGTCCTGCGGCATGCCGAGGCCGCCTCCGGCACCGAACGCCTTGACGATGCGCTGCCCGGTCACGTCGAGCTCGAGCAGCTGGCCCGAGAACTCGCAGCTGACTAGCGCCTTGGTGCCGTCGGCGGTGAAGTCCATGTGATCGACACCGCGGCATGGAGTCGAGATCGACTTGACGAGCGCGAAGGTGTGCGCATCGCGGAAGTCCAGCCGCGCGTTGCGCTCGGCGACGATGATCGCGTACCGCCCGTCGGGCGTGAAGTACATGTTGTACGGATCGTCGACCGGGATCGTCCGGACGGGCTTGCCGGTCTGCGGATCGATCACCGTCAACGTGTTGCCGGTGTCGTTCGTGACGTAGAGGTGCTTCAGGTCGTACGCCGGCACGACGTGCTGCGGGAGGCCGCCGACCGCGAAGTGATCGACGATCCTGAACGTGCTCGGGTTGATCACGTCGACCGTGTCCGACTGCGAGTTGGGAACGTAGATCCGCGGGAGCGCGGTGCGGGCGGCGCCGGTGAGGTTCCCGGGCGTGTCGGCGGCGTAGACGTTGGCCGCGTTGACGAGCTTGGGCACGGCAGCGGTCGTCCGGCGGGTCGGGACGAGCTCGGAGATGGTCGCGACGGTGCCCGAGCCGCCCCGCCCGCCGGCGAGCAGGATCTTCCCGGGGAGCCCGACGGCGGCCAGGTCGGAGCGCGCCGAGCCGAGCATCCCCGCCGGCACGACCCTGCGCGCGATCGGATCGACGGCCTCGATCGCCGCGGTCGGCGTATCGACGACCGCGCCCCTCCCACCGATCACGTACACGTGGCTGCCGAGTGCAGCGGCGGCCGCGTGCGTGGTCGGGTTGGGCAGGCGACCCACGCGCGTGATGCGGCGGGTCGCAGGGTCGAACGAGAGCACGGCATCGCTGGCCGTTCCGGCGGGGGTCGAGCCGCCGGCGATCACGATCCGCCCGGCGACCGCAGCGACGGCGGCGTAGCGGAGTGCGACCGGGAGACGGCCGACGACGCGAGCCGGCTGCCCTGGACGCCAGCGGACGATCGTGTTCAGCCAGCTCGTGCCCGTGTAGCCGCCGACGACGTACTCCGCCCCGCCCCAGGCCGCCCCGGCCTGATCCGAGCTCGGCGCCGGCAGATGGGCGACCGTCGTCGGCGTCCCTGGGGTGACGCGGATGATCCCGTCCAGCTGGTGCACCCCGTCGCCGCCGCCGAAGAGGTAGACCGCGCCGCCGAGCGCCGCCGACGTCGCGTCGTGCAGGGCCAACGGCAGCGGAGCCGTCCTCCCCGGAGCACGGACGAGCACGACGTTCGCGGTCGAGGTGTCGGCGGAGGTGAGACCTCCGGCGAGAATCGCGCCGCCGTGCCAGGGCGCCGAGGTCGCGTCCTGGACGGGCGCCGCCAGGTTGCCGAGCGGCCGCTCCGCGACGGTCACGGGAACAACGCGCACCACCGGGTCCTTCTTCGCGCTGCTCTGCGTGCTCGTCGCGGCGTGCCTGGCGGAGGCGCCGCAGCCCGAACCGAAGACGACTACTACGAGCAGCGCCAGGCTACGCATGAACGTCGAGCGTCCCGGAGTTGAAGTCGGAGCCCTGCTCTGCCTCCCACGCTGCGCGCACGACCCTCCTCGTCCCGTCAGAGGCCCGGCACGTTCCCTGGAAGCCGAGCGAGTCGATATGCGTGACGCGACCGTGGCAGCGCAGCCCGCTCGGAAGGAACTCGAGGTCGAACGACGTCGCCAGCAGGCCGCGCGGCTCGACGAGCAGATCGGCGCGCATCAGCACGCGCTGGTCTCCCTCGCCGGTCGCGATCACCGAGACGAGCTCACGGGTTGGGCCGGCGTTGCGCGAAATGACTCCGACCAGCGAGTCGTGGAACGTGCGCGCGTTCCACGGGCGCGGGTGAAACGGAAAGGCGACGAGAGCGAGCGCGATCACGGCTGCAGCGGCAGTTGCGCCGGTCGCGAGCGCCTTGGGCAACGTCAGCCTGACGCGCTGCGCAGTCAGCGTGACGACGACACCCGCGCCGATCGCGAAGAGCGCGATCAGCCACACGCTGCTTCGGTCGGTGCCGCCCGCAAGCCCGTGCACGGTCGCAGCCGTCCAGACCGCGAAGTTCGCGTAGTGGAACGCGCGCCAGCGGGCGTACGTCAGCCGGTGGCGCAGGCGGTTCGTGATTGCGAGCGCGAGCAGAAGCTCGGCGGCAACGACGCCAAGCGCCGTCCAGATGGGTCGGTACGAGGCCGCGAACGGGACGATGATCGCGGCGAGCGAGAAGCGCAGGTACGAGTCGACTGCGATCGTCACGACGTGAATCGCGATGAACGTCCCGACCAGGATCCCGCCGAAGCGGTGCACGTCCTCGAGCGCGAACCGGGGCCAGCGTTCGAGCTTGCGGCGGGACGACATCGTCAGACCGAGCGAGACCACCACCGTGAGCAGGACGTAGGCGACGACTCCCGCGGCCCGTGCGGCGTACCAGTCGACAGGGCTCGAGGTCAGATGCACGACATCGCCTGCAGCGCGCCCGCCCATGCAGCCGTGGTGACGATCTCCGCGCCGACGAACCGCCCCGGCAGCCCGCGCCGCTCGAGCCAGGCCGGGCCTTCGTCACCGAGGAGCAGCGCTGCCTTCGCGGCGACGTCGGCGGCCAGGCACGTGGCGCCGCACACGGTGACCTCCGACCAGGGCGTCTCGGCGGGCCGGGAGGTGCGCGGGTCGATCAGGTGGTGCTGCGGCCTGCCCGCACGCACCCAGCGGCGCCGCGTCGTGCCGCTCGTCGCGAGCCCGCCGGTCACCCGCACCGCCTCGCCTCCGCTGAGCGCGACGTCGACCGGGCCGCGGGTGGCGAGGTCACCGCCCGCGGAGACGAAACCGTCCGCGTCGAGCAGCGCCGCTGCGCGATCGACCGCGAGCGCCTTGACGACGCCGTTCAGATCGACCTGCACACCCGGCCCGAGGCGGAGCACCCTCCCGACGTGCCACAGAGCGCGGTCGCCGGCCGGGGAGGCGGCCGGCTGGTCGCTGTCCAGACCGGCGGCGAAGTCCCGGTCGTAGCCGGCCGCGACGACTGCCGCGCCGACGCAAGGGTCGACGAGCCCGTCTGTCTCCGCGGCCGCCCAGAGGGCGACCTCGAGCGCCTCGCGGAAGAGCGGCGACATGCTGCCCCCGCCCGCCGCGTTCAACCGGGCGAGCTCGCTGCCCGGACGGAAACGGCTGAACACCCCGTCGTAGCGGTCGAAGAGCGCTCGAACTTCGGCGAGGCCCGCAGCTGTCGCTCCCTCGACCACGATCTCGCACCCCATCGACCGGAAGACGGTGCGGCTCATGACGGCGCCGACCCGATCCCGGGCGGCGCTTCCGCAGGCGCGAGGATCCCCGCCTGCAGCTGGTTGTGGCGGACGACGTCGACGAACGACGAGGGCGGCGAGAGGTTCGTCACCCCGTGCTTGTGATGCCCGGGGAACTGCGCGCGGGCGAGCGCCATCGTCGCACCGAAGACGAGGATCCCTCCGCCGAGCAGCACGCTGCGGGCAACGCGGACGCGGCGGCGAACCGGGTCGAGCCGGGACATCGGCGTCAGGTTAGGTCGGCGAAGGTAAAGCGCGGATGAAGACTCAGCCAACTCCGAGCAGCACGGCATCGGCGAGCCTGGGCCAGGCGTCGGCCGCCCAGTCGCCGAAGGCAAGATCGGTCAGGCAGCCGAGCGCGAGACCCGCGACGGGGTCGATCCAGAGGAACGTGCCGCTCCTGCCGAAATGGCCGAACGTCTGTGGAGCGTTGCGGCTGCCGGTCCAGTGCGGTGCCTTCGCATCGCGCAGCTCGAAGCCGAGGCCCCAGTCGTTCGGGTCCTGTCGCCCGAAGCCGGGCAGCACTCCACCGAGCCCGGGGAACTGCACCGCGCACGCCTCTGCGAGCGTCTCGGGAGCGAGGCGGGTCGGCTCCTGCAGCTCCCGCGCGAGCGCAAGCAGGTCGGCGAGCGTGCCCTCGGCGCCCGACCCGGCCGGGCCGCGCAATTCGATCGTCGTTCCCTGCCACACGTGCGCGAAGTAGTCGGCGAACGGCATCTCGGCCCGCTCCTCGACCAGCGCGGCCGCGACGTCGAACGCGTAGTTCGAGTACACCCGCCGAGCGCCCGGCCGCGAGATCGGGGCGCCATGGTCGAACGGAAGCCCGGACGCGTGCGCGAGCAGATGCCGAAGCGTCGAGCCCGGTGGACCGGCCGGCTCGTCGAGGTCGACCAGCCCTTCCTCCGCAGCTACCAGCAGCGCGACCGCCGAAGCGAGCTTCGTCACCGACGCCCAGGCGAATCGCCGCTCGGCGTCACCGTATGTCGCCTCGGCTGTCCCGGTGGTTCCAACGGCCACGTGCTCGCACGGCCAACCGTCGACCTGGCGCAAAGGATCCACGAACGGCGAGACTAGCGAGCGTGGAACGCCAGCTGATCTCCTCAGGCGCCGCGTTCGAAGCCCGTGTGGGCTACTCGCGGGCGGTGAAGGTCGGCGATCGCGTGTGGGTCTCGGGCACCGCACCGATCATGCCGGGCGACGAAGACCCGCCCTCGACGCCCTACGAGCAGGCCCGGATCTGCCTGGCGATCATCCAGCGCGCTCTGGCCGAGGCCGGTGCATCGCTCGACGACGTCGTAAGAACCCGAATCTATGTCACCGACGCGGCCTTCATCGACGAGGTCGGCAGGGCGCACGGCGAGGCGTTTGCGAGAGCGCGACCTGCGACCACGGGGATCGTCACCGCGCTCCTCGATCCGCGCTGGCTCGTCGAGATCGAGGCCGAGGCGGTGATCGGGTGAACTACGGTCGTGCGTGAAGCGATGCGAACCGCGACATACTTCAGCCCATGAAGCAGATCTTCCCGCCGTCGATCACCGGGAAGGGCGCCGAGGGGCTGGGCTCCGGACATGCGAGCGTGCTCGATCACGCGTTCGGGACGAGCGACCCGTACACGCTCGGGGTCGAGGAGGAGTACATGCTGCTGGACCCCGAAACGTGGGATCTCGTCCAGCACATCGACTCCGTCCTCGCCGCCGTCGAGCACGGAGAGCACCGCAACCGCATTCATGCCGAGCTGATGCAGTCGGTGCTCGAGGTGACGACGCCGGTGTGCAGGACCGCCGGAGACGTGATGCACTCGCTCACGCAGCTGCGCGGCTACGTGGCGGAGATCGCGCGCTCGGAAGGCTGCCGATTCGGCTCGGCCGGCACACATCCGTTCAGCCTGTTCGAGCGGCAGCGCATCACCGCCCGCGATCGCTACCGGCAACTCGTGGACCAGCTGCAGTACATCGCGCGACGTGAGCTGATCTTCGGGATGCACATGCACGTCGCGATCGACGAGCCGGAGAAGGCGATCCAGGTGATGAACGGACTGCTCGTGCACCTGCCGCAGATGCTTGCCCTCTCGGCGTCGTCGCCGTTCTGGCGCGGCGAGCCGACGGGGCTCACGTCGAGCCGTCAGATGGTGTTCGCCGCGTTTCCGCGTTCCGGCCCGCCGCCGCGCTTCAAGGACTACGCCGACTATGCCGAGGTGGTCGGCCAACTCGAGCGCACGGGCTGCATCGCCGACTACACGCACATCTGGTGGGACATCCGCCCGCACCCACGTCTCGGCACGATCGAGATGCGCGTGTGCGACGCGGTGACGCGCCTCGAGGACGTCGTCGCCATCGCGGCGTTCTTCCAGGCGATCGTGAAGATGTACTGCGAGCTCTACGAGAGCGGGAAGCCGATCCCGACCTGGCACCGGCTGCTGACGACCGAGAACAAGTGGCTCGCGGCACGCTACGGCCTCGAGGCGCCGGTGATGGATCTCGCCACCGGGCGCCGCAACCGCGTCCCGGTCGCCCAGCTCATACGGAGGACGCTGCGGGACATCGAGCCGCACGCTCGCGAGCTCGGCTCGGAGCGCGAGCTCGAAGGCGTGCGCGAGATCCTGGCACGCGGAAACGGCGCCGACCGCCAGCTCCGCATCTGGAACGCGAACCGGGACATCGTGGAGGTCGTGCGGGAGATCTCCGGCGCGACCGAAGCCACCGTCACCGCCGGCGCGGCGACCGCCAAGGCGAGCTGACGCGCCCCGAGGCCCCACCCGGGCAGCAGCAGCTAGTCTCGAGAACGTGATCCAGGTCGGCGAGCGCATCCCTCCGGCAACGGTGTTCCTGGGCCCACGCCGGCCGGTGACCCTGCTCGAGCTGGTCGAGGACGGCCCGAAGCTCCTCGTCTTCTACCCCTTCGACTGGTCGTCGACCTGCACCAACGAGATGGAGCTCGTGCGAGACCGGCGCGACGACTTCGACGAGGTGGGCGTGGTGCCCGTCGGCATCTCGCGCGACTCGCCGTGGTGCCACATCGCCTGGACGCAGGTGCTCGACCTCAACTTCGGGCTGCTCTCGGATTTCAACGGCGAGGCCGTGCGCGCATTCGACATCGGCTTCGAGTACCGCGGCTTCCGCGACGTGGCGCAGCGGAGCGCGTTCCTGGTCGACGAATCCGGGGTCGTGCGAGCCGCCTGGAGCTACCCCTCAGGCGACGTCCCCGACGTCGACGAGTGGCTCGACACGGCGCGGGGCTTGCAACTGTCCGGCGCATCTGGCTAGATCGCCCGCATGGACACACCTGCTATCGACTCGGCCGCCCCCGCGCGCGGCTCGAGCAACCTCACGTACGGGATCCTCGCCGGAGTCGCGATCGTCGGCCTCATCTTCGCGTTCTCGGGCTCGGCCTACATGCCGGACAACTGGTACGCATTCTTCAAGGCGATCCACGTCACCTTCGCCGTCGTCTGGGTCGGCGGAGGCGTCTCGATCCTGATCAACGGGATCAGGGCCCAGCGCGAAACCGATCCGCGGGGCGTCGTCACCGTCGCGCAGCAGGCGGCGTTCCTCGGAGAGAAGATCTTCGCTCCCGCGGGGCTCGTCGTCTTCCTGATGGGGATCGCGATGATGATCAACACCGACTGGGGCTGGGGAAGCTTCTGGATCGTGCTCGGGCTGATCGGCTACGCGGCGACGTTCACGGTCGGCGTCGCGGTCCTGTCGCCGCTCGCGAAGCGGATCGCGGCCTCGGCCCGGGACAACGGGCCGGAGCATCCCGAGACGCTCGCGCTGATCGACCGGATCCTGCTGATCGGCCGCTTCGACGTGGCGATCCTGCTGATCGTGATCCTCGACATGGTCACGAAGCCGTTCGCCTAGGGCGGCGGGCCGGCACCCAGTTCAGCAACTCAGCACCCTGGTTCGCTGCGCGAACCAGGGTGCATGTGATCAGCGGGCACGCCGTGCCAACCACAGAAACTCAGCAACCTGGTTCGCTGCGCGAACCAGGTTGCATGTGATCAGCGGGCGTCGAGCCCGCTGATCACATGCCCATCGCGTGGTAGCCGCTGTCGACGTAGAGCGTCGTGCCGGTGACGTTGCGGGCGCCGTCCCCGAGCAGGTACTCCGCGGCGGCGCCGACGTCCTCGGCATCGACGTGCCGGTGCAGCGGCGAGCGCTCCTCGACGATCGACTCCATCGTCGGGAAGCCGGCGATCGACCGCGCCGCGAGCGTCCGCACCGGGCCGGCCGAGATCGCATTGACCCGGATGTTCTTCTGGCCGAGATCCCAGGCGAGGTACTTGACCGACGAGTCGAGTGTCGCCTTCGCGACGCCCATCACGTTGTAGTGCGGCACCGCCCGCTCGCCGCCGAGGTAGGTCATCGTCACGATCGAGCCTCCCCCTGCAGCCTCCAGCAGAGGCTCGGCGGCCCTCGCGGTGGCTACCAGGGAGTACGCGCTCACATCGATCGCCATCCAGAAGCGGTCCCGCGGCGTATCGGTGAAGCGGCCCTCGAGATCCTCCGCCGCAGCGAACGCCACCGAGTGCACCAGGATGTCGAGCTTCCCGCCGAACACCTCCCCGACCTCCGAGAAGACGCGCGCGATCGCGTCGTCGTCGCGAACATCGAGCTCGGTGACGAGCGGGCTCGACACCGACGCCGCGAGGTCGCGGACGTTCTTCTCGATGCGCTCGCCCTGGAACGTGAACGCGAGCTCGGCGCCGCCCGCCGCCAACCGCTGGGCGATCGCCCACGCGATCGAGCGCTTGTTGGCGACCCCGAGAATCAGTGCTCGTTTGCCCGTGAACATTCGGGGCCGACTCTAACCGTGTTCGGCTACTGTGCGGGACCTTGCGTCGCCTGCTGATGCTCTCGGCGGTGTTCGGGCTCGTGGCGGCGACGTCCGCCTCGGCCGCACTGACCCCGGTACGCCGGCCTGCCGGAGAGACCACGCTGCCCCGCGTTCGCGCCGGTGTCATTCACATCCCGGCCGGTCATGCCCGCGCGCAGACGCGCGTGATCGTCCGTCTGGCAGCTCCGCCGCTCGCGGCCTGGAGCTCCGACCGCTCGGTCCTGTCGGCCTTCCGCACCGGCCGTCTCAACGTGCACGCCGCGAGCTCCGTCGCCTACCTGGCCAGGCTGGCGCGGCTGCAGAAGGCGGCCGCCGCAGAGGTGCTGGCGGCGATCCCCCAGGCCCAGATCGAGGAGCACTACGGGATCCTCCTCGACGGCTTCGCGGTCCGGCTCCCGGCCAAGTCGCTCCCCAAGCTGCTCGGTCTCCGCGCGGTCACGAAGATCTATCCCAGCCTGTCGTACCTGGCGACGATGGACCGCGGCCCGAGCGTGATCCACGCCAGCGACCTCGAAGCGGCGACGGGCCAGAAGGGTGAGGGCGTCAAGATCGCCGTCATCGACACCGGCGTCGACTCGTCGAGCCCGTTCCTCAACGCTGATGGGTTCTCGTACCCGGCCGGCTTCCCGAAGGGCGACACGAAGCTGACGACTCCCAAGGTGATCGTCGCCAAGGTATTCCCCGGCCCGGTGCGCGACACGTCCAGCAACAAGGCATTCGATCCGACCGAGCCGCACGGGACCCACGTCTCGGGGATCGCTGCCGGCGACGAGAACACGACGGCGCCGGCCGGGACCGACCACCCGACGGTGACGAACCTCTCGGGCGTCGCGCCCAAGGCCTGGATCGGCAACTACCGCGTGTTCACCGTCCCCACGCCGCTCGGCCACGAGGCCGACACGCCCGAGATCGTCCAGGCGTTCGAAGCGGCCGTCGCCGACGGCATGAACGTCATCAACTTCTCGGGCGGCGGCCCGCAGACGGATCCGGTGAACGACGCGATGTACGAGACGATTCACAACACCTCGCTCGCCGGGGTCGTACCGGTGATCGCCGCCGGCAACGACCGCGAGGACTTCGGCCTCGGCACCGCAGGGTCGCCCGGAACCGCTCCCGACGCGATCTCGGTCGCCGCGACGTCGAACTCACATGTCTTTGCGCCCGCGCTCTCCGTGGTCGGCGGCCCGCCCTCGCTCGGCGCGATCCCGATCCAGGGCGCCGGCGGCGCCAAGCTGCCTGGAGCATGGTCGACGCTCGACCAGCAGATCGTCGACGTCTCGTCGGTCATGGGCACGGACGGGAAGCCCGTCGAGTCGCATCTCTGCGGGCCGGCAAGCGCCCCGAACACCGCCCTCGGCACGCTGCCGAAGGACTCGGTGAAGGGAAAGATCGTGCTTGCCTCCCGCGGGAGCTGCAGCTTCGTCTCGAAGGCGGAGCGCGCTGCAAACGGCGGCGCGATCGGCCTGATCCTGATCGACAACCGCTTCGGTGAGGCGAACCCGATCCCGATCCCGATGCCGATCGCGTCCGGGATGATCTCCGACCTGGACGGCGCGCAGCTGCGCGCCTACGCGGCGGCGAACGGCGGGCAGGCGACGATTCGCGTCACGAGCAGCATCCAGGAGATCCAGACCAACCGGGCCGGCGTGATCACGAGCTTCTCGTCGGCCGGGCCTACCGACTTCGGGCACATGCTGAAGCCGGACATCTCGGCGCCGGGGCTCGACGTGCTCTCCTCCACGCCGCCGGCGACGACCGGCGAGACCTTCTCGGTCTTCGCGGGCACCTCGATGGCGACGCCGCACGTCGCCGGCGCAGCCGCCCTGCTGATCCAACAGCATCCGGGCTGGTCGCCGTGGGAGGTGAAGTCGGCGCTGATGTCGACGGCCGGGCCGGCCTGGGGCAACACCGCACGGACGCAGGAAGCCTCGGTGCTCCTGGAGGGCGCCGGGCTGACGAACGTGCTCACGGCCGACGATCCGAAGGTCTTCACCGATCCGCAGTCGCTCTCGTTCCAGCGGATCGACGTCTCGACCGGCGCGCAGCGCTCGTCGCTGCTGCTGACCGTCTCCGACGCCGGCAACGGCGCGGGCAACTGGACCGTGTCGGTCGCACCGCAGTCGCAGACGACCGGAGTCGAGATCGACGTGCCGGGCACCGTCGCGCTGGCCCCAGGTGGGGACGTCGCGATCCCGGTCGTCGTTCGTGCCGCAGCCGATGCAGGCACAGGTGAGAACTACGGCTTCGTCGTCCTGACGCAGAACGGCGTTCAGCGTCGCGTGCCGTACGGCTTCCTGCTCGAGCGGCCGGCGCTGCGCAACCTGACCGCGGTCAAGCTGAAGGGGCTGCAGACGGGGAGCACAGCGACAGGGACGAGCACGGTCTCGGTGTACTGCTGCCCGCTCGCTCCGTTCGGCCCGCCGCCCGACTACTCCGGGCCGACGATGAACGAGGACGGCTCCGAGCATCTCTACTACGTCGACGTCAACGAGCCGATCGTCAACCTCGGCGTCTCGGTCCTCGCGAGCAGTGCCGGCTCGTTGATCGATCCGTTCGTGCTCGGCTCGAAGGACGAGAACGACGTGCAGGGATACGCAGGAATCCCGACCGACGTCAACGCGCTGACCTACGACGCGAACTTCGACATCGGCGCGGCGGGCGTTCAGTTCCCGCGCCTGCAGCGCTTCTACGTCGCCGTCGACTCCCGCACCGACCCGTTCACGGGACAGTCACAGAAGGGCAAGTACCTCCTGAATGCCTGGGAGAACGACCTGACGCCGCCGTTCGTCCGGGTCCTGACGACGAAGGTCAGTGCCGGACGCCCGCTGCTCGTCGCGCAGGCGGTCGACCTCCAATCCGGGGTCGACCCGCTCTCGCTGGTGATCAACTACAACAACGTGCTCATCGGGGCCTCGGCCTACGACCCGATCTCGGGGCTGGTCCTCTTCGGCATCCCGACGTCTGCGCCCAAGCTCAAGGCCGGCACAACCAGGACGATCATGTCCGCCTCGGACTATCAGGAAGCCAAGAACATCAACACCGTCGGTAACGACATCTATCCGAACACGGCGTTCCTGGAGACGAAGCTGACCGTCGTGAACGGCCCGACCGTGACGTGGGTCGAGCCGCCCGCACACGTCTGCGCGCTGAAGAGCGACCGGCTCGTCGTCGTCGCGGGCGCGACGAAGAAGATCAAGAGCGTCACGTTCAGCGACGGGAAGCACCGCATCGGGGTCGACAAGACCGGGCCCGGCGGTGTGTACTCGGTGGCGTGGAACACGAAGGGGCTCGCGAAGGGCAGTCACCAGCTCCGGGCGACCGTGCTGGACGCGTCGGGCCACCAGGCGGCGGCCGAGCGCGAATTCAAGGTCTGCAAGTAGCCGTCGTCACCGGGGCCTCGTCCGGCATCGGAGCGGAGCTCGTCCGCGCGTTGCAGGCCAGGGGCACGCTCGTCGTCGGGCTCTCGCGCCGCCCCTCCGCAGCGGACGAGCACGAGGAGTGCGACGTGGCCGACCGCGACGCGGTCGAGGCGGTGGCCGCTCGCGTGCTCGAACGCCATCCGCGCATCGACCTCCTCGTCAACAACGCTGGCGTCGGCGCGCGCTACGACTTCCTTGAAGCGAGCCCGGAGCGGATCGAGCGCGTGATCCGCGTCAACTACCTCGGATCGGTGTGGTCGACGCTCGCGTTTCTCCCGGGTCTCGGCGAGGGGTCGCACGTCGTCAACGTCGTTTCGGTCGCGGGCACCGTCGCCGTCGGCCCGTACTCGGCGTCGAAGCACGCCCAGCTCGCATTCTCGCGCTCGATCGCCGTCGAATTGGCCCCTCGCGGCATCACGGTCCACACGGTCAACCCAGGGTTCGTCGAGACGGAGGGCTTTCCGCAGCGCGAGCGCTTTCGCGGCCCGCTGTACCGGTTCGTGATCGACGCGCCGTTCGTCGTCGAGCGCATGCTCGGCGCGCTGGACAAGGGCAGGCGCGAGATCACCATCCCGCGCTGGTATCGACCGGCCGCCTGGGTTCAGGCACTCGCGCCGGGGGCGGTCGCTAGCGCGAGAGCACGTACCAACCGACGACGGCCTCGTACCCCTTAGGCACGAGACGGCGCGCGTGCTCGCGCTGCGGCCCTTCGCACCCGGCGAGGTCGAGGTAGGCCTCGAGATCGCGAGGCTCACGCACGGTCTCGGCGCGGCGCAGCACGAGGTTGTACGAATCGAAGAGGCCCCTCATGTCCACGTCGGCGAGCAGGCGCGTGGTCGTCGGATCCCGGGCCTGCTCGAAGCGTGTCAACTCGATCGACGCGAGCGGCTCGTTCGGCGCAAGCTGGTCGGCGACGAGAATCGTCCCACCGGGCTTGGTGACACGCGTCAACTCGGCCACGAGCAGCTCGGGCCGGGCGGTGTGGTGAAGTGTCCGGAGCGTCGCCGAGACGTCGAAGAAGTAGTCCTCGAACGGGAGGTGCTCGCCGTCCGCGACGACCACTTCCACGTTCGGCGGCGCATCCGCGCGCGCCCGGGCCGCCACCTCTTCGTCCGCCTCGACCGCGACCACGTCCTGCACGCGCGGCGCGATCGCGAAGGCGAAGGCGCCGGTCCCCGAGCCGACGTCGAGCGCATGCTCGTCGCCCTGCAGCAGCAGGAGATCCTCGAGCCTCTCCGCCAGCGCAGCAGCGCGCTGGGCCTGCAGCTCGGCGCGCTGCTCCACTCTGTCGCTCATCCGCCGTCCACGAACACGCGACGGCTTCGAGCACGGGACGAGCCGATGCCGCACGCGAGCTCATATGTGAGCGTGCCTGCGGCCCGCGCGTGCTCCTCGAGGGCAACCCCGGGGCCGACGATCGTCACGGGAGTCCCGGGCGGCAGCTCGCGTTCCAGCTCGACGGCGGTGGCATCCATGGACACGGCACCGACCACTCTGCACGTTTCTCCACCGATTCGCACGACGGTGCCCGTCAGGTCGCGGCGGAGCCCGTCCGCGTAGCCCACGGGCAGGATCCCGATCCACGTGTCCCGATCGGCGACGAAGAGCCTGCCGTACCCCGTCGACTCGCCTGTCCGCAGGAGCCTGCAGCGCGAGATCTCGGTCTGCCACGAGAGCACCGGCTCGAGACCGTCGTCGGCCGGGTCCTCCCCGAAGGGCGAGAGCCCGTAGAGCGCAATGCCGCAGCGGACGGCGTCGAAGCGCGACTCGGGAAGCCTGAGCGCCGCAGCGCTGTTCGCGACGTGCCGAGTCAGGCCCGCGACCGGGTCGGTCGCGGCTCGGAAGCGCTCGATCTGCACCCGGGCGAATTCCGCGTCGGTGTCGGCGGTCGCGAGGTGCGTCATCACCCCGACGACCTCGCGCGCCGGAGCCGGCAGCTCGGCGACGCCCCACCGTCCCATGCCCGTGTCGAGCTTCACGTGCACGGCGATGCCTTCGGGAATCTCGTCGCTCGACACGACGAGCTCCAGCCCGGCCTCGCGCGCCCCGGCGACCTCGGCCGGCGCCGCCGGCCCGAGGACGAGGATCCGCGCCGACGGAAGCTCCGGCCGCAGGAGCAGGGCCTCGCCGACTGTCGCGACGCACACGGCCCGTGCCCCCGCCTCGAGTGCCGCGCGGCTGCAGGCCGCCGCGCCGTGCCCATAGGCGTCGGCCTTCACGACCGCCCAGACTTCGGCATCGCCGGCCGCCCGCAGGAGCGTCTGGACGTTGCGCCGCAGCGCACCGAGGTCGATCGTGATCTCCGATCTCACTGGAGCGGGGCGCGCTGCAGGCCGTGACCGGCAAGGGCGCGTTGCAGCGCGGGCAGCAGGTCCGAAGCGATCGCCCCGGGCTGCGGGTCGACGAGCTCCGCGGCGACGCCGTGGGCGACCGCGGCGGTGCCGGCGGCAAACCGCGCGTCCATTCCCTTGGCGAGGAACGCGGCGACAATCCCGGTCAGAACGTCGCCCGAGCCCGCCGTCGCGAGTGCGGGTGTGCCGTAGGTGGCGACGAGCACCCCTTCGCGGGGAGCTGCGACGATCGTGTCGGCGCCCTTGAGCAGCACCACCGCGCCGAACCGTGACGCTGCACGGCGAGCGGCGTCGAGCCTGTGTGCGTCGATCTCGCGGCTCTCGGTGCCGAGGAGGCGTGCGAGCTCGCCGCTGTGCGGCGTGAGCACGGTGGGCGCCGCGCGCGCGAACGGCTCGAGCTCCCAGAGTGCGTCGGCGTCGAGGACGACCGGCAGGTCGAGCTGCTCGAGCAGGATGCGAACCAACTCGACTGTCCCGTCGCTGCGCCCGAGCCCCGGTCCGATCGCGACCGCGTCGGCCTTGTCGGCCGCCGCCAGGATCGCATCGGAGGCTCTGGGCAGAAGGCGGCCCGACGAGTCCTCGGGCAGAGGCCGTTTGACGACCTCGAGCAGCCTCGCCTCGAGCACCGGCAGGGTCGACTCGGGCGCGGCGACCGCGACGTAACCTGCGTCGGCGCGAAACGCTGCGAGCGCGGCCAGCATCGGCGCACCGCTGAGCCCACGGGAGCCGCCGACGACCAGCACCGAGCCTGCGCTGTACTTCGTCGAGCGGGTCTCCTTGCGCGGCACTTCGAGCAGAGCGGAGGCCGGGACGAGTGCATGCTCGTGCTCGCGGGGCCGGAGGCCGAGCGGCGCGATGTGGACGGAGCCCGCGTGGAGCGTTCCGGGGGCGATCGCGAGACCGACCTTCGCCGCGCCGAAGGTGATCGTCGAAGCCGCCTGAACCGCGACTCCGGGAATCTCGCCGGTCGACGCGTTCACACCGGACGGCACGTCCACCGCCACGACCGGACGGCCGCTGGCGTTGATCAACTCGATCATTCGCGCGGCGTCCTCGCGCGGCGCGTCCTTGAGCCCGATGCCGAGCAGCGCATCGACGATCACGTCGGTTTCCCCCAGGTCGCCGACCCCTTCGACGACGGTGACGTCGCGGCCCGCGCCTTGCAGCACCCGCGCGCAGACCTTGCCGTCACCCCCGTTGTTGCCGTGCCCGCAGACGACGGTGACCCGTCCCGGGAACTGGCGCAGCACATGCTCGGCGACCGCCGTGCCGGCCCGCTCCATCAGCTCTTCGAGCGACCCGAGATGCGCCTCCTCCGCAACGCGAGTCTCGTCGGCGGTGAGCAGCGGCTGCAGTCTCATTCGTCGACCACCACCGCGACCGCGGCAGCAAGCTCGCGCGAATGCGTCATCGAGAGCTCGATCCGCCCGGCGCCGACCTTCTGTGCCCACTTCGCTGTGCGCCCCGTGAGAAAGACACCGGGCTTGGGACGGCCCCGGATCTCGATCTCCTTCCAGGTGAAATACACGCCCGAGCCGAGGGCCTTCCCGACGGCTTCCTTTGCCGCGAAGCGACCGGCGTAGTGCTGCGGCGGATTCGGCTTCGAGTCGCAGTAGGCGCGCTCCTCCTCGGTGAAGCAGCGTTCCTTGAACTGGTCTCCGTGCCTCTCGAGAGCGCGCCGGATCCGCTCGATCTCGATCAGGTCGACGCCGACTTTCAGTGTCGTCTGGAGAGACACCTAGAGGTTTGCTTCGAGCCAGTTCGGCAGCTGCGCGATCGAGGAGACGATTGCGTCGGGCTGAACCGCGGAGCGTTCCACTTCGTCCGGCCGGAACTTGCCGGTGCGCACGAGGATCGTCTTCATGCCGAACCGGTTCGCGCCGAGAATGTCGCCCTCGAGGTCGTCGCCGATCATCCAGGTGATGCTCGGGTCGGCGTCGATCGTCTCGAGCGCAGCAGTGAAGTAGGCGCTCGACGGCTTGCCGAGGACGGTCGCCTCGGTCTCGGCCGCATACTCGAGCCCGGCGACGAACACCCCCGTGTCGAGCCGCGGGCCGTCGGCCGTCTGCCACCACTTGTTCTTGTGGAGGCAGAAGAGATCGGCGCCAGCCTCGAGCTCGTGAAACGCCCGATTGAGGTTCAGGTACGAGAACACCCGACCGACCTCTTCGCCCTCGTCCGCACCGCCGACGAGAACGGCGTCGACGTTCATCCCGACGAGCTGGAGGCCCTCCAGGTCGTCCAGGATCCCGGGCATCGTGAGCGCGAGCACGCGCTTTCCCTTCAGCTCTCGTGCTGCGACTGCGCCCGTGGTCTGGACGTCGTCCTCCGAGATGTCGAAGCCCATCAGCTGCAGCTGCTCCACGAGCTGCAGGCGCGACAGCGTCGTCGAGTTCGTCACGAAACGCAGCCGGTGCCCCGACTCGCGCAGCGTTCTCACTGCCGAAACTGCACCCGCGATCGGGACGCCGGAGACGTGCAGCACGCCGTCCACGTCGAGCAGAATGGCTGCCATGGAGATCGAGTCTATTCGCTCGGAGATCGCCTTCAGGTTCTCCCGGTCCAGCGGCCCGGGCGGCCAGCATGCGCAGAAGAGCTCGACGCGGGTCGAGGCGCTGTTCGACGTCGAGGAGTCGACCGGCCTGAGCGCCGCCGAGCGGAAGCGCGTCCTCGAGCGGATCGGCCCGGTCGTCCGGGCGATCGCACAGGACGAGCGCTCACAGCTGCGAAACCGCGAGCTCGCAACCGAGCGGATCGTCGACCAGCTCCGAGAAGCGGTGAAGGTCCGCCGCCGGCGACGCCCGACGAAGCCGACCGCCGCGGCGAAGGAGCGCCGGCTCGAGGAGAAGAAGCGGCGCGGCCAGACCAAGCAGCTGCGACGCGGGCCGGAGGACTAGAGCTTCTATCCTGGGCCGCCGTGAGCGAGTACGACGTGATCCTCGACCAGGCCCGCGCGAGCATCGCCGCCGGCCGAACACCCGACTGGTCGGTGCTCGAGACACGTGTCAGAGCCGTCTCGCAGCGCCCGCGTGCACAGGCCGATCCCGAGCAGGAGGACCGGGCGCTGAAGCAGCTGCAGCTGCTCGCGTCGGTCCAGCGCGCGAAGGCCCGTGTCGCGCCGCCGGCCGACGCCGGCAAGACGCGCACGACGCGCAGGCCCGTCGGGCTGCGCGAGCGGCCGACGATCACCGCCAACATGGACGTCCGGCGCGAGACCGAGGGGGAGGCGTTCGTGCTCCGGTGGGACGCCGCTCCCGGGGTGCTCGAGTGGGTGGTGCGCCTGAGCGAGCGCAGCGGGCCGCGCGGCGGCTACGTCGTCAGCGAGGAACGGGCATTGCCCGCGGGCGCGACCTCTGTCGAGCTGCCGCTCGGGGCGACGGCGCTGCGCGTGCACCTGCTCGGGCGCGGCCGCGGCGGCAAGCTCGTGCGTCGCGCGGTCATGTCACCGCTCACCCCGGAGTCGTGGGGCGAGCGCTGGCAGCGCCGCGCCAGCGCCGCCTGAGCTGTCTTACAGCGACGCCGAGCCCGGGCGCTCCGGCTCCGCGGGGCTGGCGGCCGGGGCGGTCGAAGCGGGAGTCGACGCCGTAGCGGGCGCCGAGCACGCAGACGATCAGCAGCACGATGAGAAAGATGATCGCGGTCATGCCCTGACTATGCCCAGCAGGGACTATCAGCGCAAATCCTGATACTGTTCGGTTTCATTATGGAACCTGATAGTTGGCTCGGCGTCGAGCTGCGCCACTTCGCCGCGCTCCAGGCGATTGCCACCGAAGGCTCGTTCGGGCGGGCGGCCCAGCGGCTCGGGTACACGCAGTCTGCGATCAGCCAGCAGATCGCCACCCTCGAGCGGATCGTCGGCGAGCAGCTCGTCGAGCGCCCCGGCGGCCCCCGCCCCGTCTCCCTGACCGAGGCCGGCCGGCTGCTCCTCCGGCACGCCGACTCGATCGTCGCGCGGCTCCAGGCCGCCCAGGCCGACCTGCAGGCGCTCCGCGCCGGGGACGCGGGGACACTCCGCATCGGCACGTTCCAGTCAGCGGGCGCGCGCGTGCTGCCGGAGGTGATGAGGCGCTTCACCGCACAGTGGCCGCAGATCGAGGTGATGCTGGAAGAGCACGACGACGAGGAGATCACCGCCGCGCTCGAGCGCGGCGAGCTCGACGTGGGCTTCGTGCTGCTTCCGATCGGCGACGCTCCGATCGAGACGGTCGAGCTGCTGCGCGACCCCTACGTGCTCGTCGTCGCCGCCGGCTCCCCGCTCGCGGAGGGCCCTCCGTCGCTGCGCGACGTCGTCCAGCAGCCGCTCGTCGGCTTTCGCTCCGGGCCCTCGACCGAGCCGATCGAGGCGGCGTTCCGCGCCGCGCGGCTCGAGCCGCACTGGGCGTTCCGGTCGAACGACAACCAGACCGTGCAAGGCCTGGTCGCAGCCGGCATGGGCTGCGCGATCGTGCCGCTTCTGACGGTCGACACGGGCGATCCGCGGATCGTCGCCGTCGACCTCGGCGACGCCGTCGAGCCGCGGATCGTCGGCATCGGCCGCCACCGCGACCGCTATGCCTCGCCCGCGGCCCGTGCGTTCATCGACACGGCGTTGGCGGCCTGAGAAGCTCCTACTCGACCGTGACGGTCTTCGCGAGGTTCCTCGGCTGGTCGACGTTGAGCCCGCGCAGGCGCGCGATGCGATAGGCGAGGAGCTGCAGCGGCAGGATGGCGAGTGCCGCCTGCAGGAACGCTGGTGACTGCGGCACGTAGATCACGTCGTCGGCGTGGTGCTGGATGTCCTCGTTGCCGTCGGTCGCGATCGCGATCACGTGCGCTCCCCGCGCTCGTGTCTCCTGGATGTTCGAGACGATCTTCTCGTAGACATGGATGCGCGTGGCGACGACGACCACCGGGGTGCCTTCCTCGAGCAGCGCGATCGGCCCGTGCTTCATCTCGCCCGCCGAGTACGCCTCGGTCGGGATGTACGAGATCTCCTTCAGCTTCAACGCTCCCTCGAGGGCGACCGGCAACCCGATGTGCCTGCCGAGATAGAGGAAGAACGGCTTCTCGTAGAACCGCTGGGCGATGTCCTCGATCGGATGATCGGCGTCGAGGAAGCGCTGCATCTTCGCCGGCAGGTCGTAGACCTCGTCGAGGATGAACTCCATCTCGTCCGGTGGCAACGTGCCGCGGCACTGGGCGATCTTCAGGCCGATCAGGAAGAGCAGCGCGATCTGGGCGGTGAACGTCTTGGAGGCGGCCACGCCGACCTCGAGGCCGGTGCGCGTGTAGAGCACCGAATCGACCTCGCGTGTGATCTGCGAGCCCATCATGTTCGTGATCGCCACGGTGCGCGCGCCCTTCTCGCGGGCGAGCTGCATCGCCTGGATCGTGTCGCGGGTCTCACCGGATTGCGAGATGCCGATCACGAGCGTGCCCGGGTCGATCACCGGATTGCGGTAGATCCATTCGCTCGCAACGTCGGGCTCGACGGGGACGCGTCCCCACTCCTCGATCGCGTACCGGCCGACCACGCCGGCGTGGTACGCGGTGCCGCACGCGACGATCACGATTCGCTTGAGCACCCGCAGCTCGTCCTCCGACATGCCGAGGCCCTCGAGCACCAGGTGGCCGTGGCGCACGCGATCGCCGATCGTCTCGGCGACGCCCTCGGGCTGCTCGAAGATCTCCTTGAGCATGAACGTCTCGTACCCCGACCGCTCGGCCGCGTCGTCGTCCCAGTCGACCTCCAGCACGTCGTGCTCCACGGTGGCACCCGTCGCAGCGTCGATGAAGGTGACGCCTTCCGGAGTGATCGACGCGATCTCGCCGTCGTTCGGGAACTGCACGCGGCGCGTCTCGGACAGGAACGCCGCCAGGTTCGAGGCGAGGAAGTTCTCCCCCTCGCCGAGCCCGACGACCATCGGCGTCTGGTGCCGCACGCCGACCAGATGGTTGGGATGGTCGTGATGGATCAACACGAAGGTGAAGTGCCCTTCGAGCTTGGCGTAGGCGGTGCGCATCGCTGCGACGAGATCGCCGTCGTAGGCGTCCTCGAGCAGGTGGGCGACGACCTCCGCGTCGGTCTCGGACGAGAACGTGTGACCTGCCGCCTGGAGCTCCTCGCGCAGCTCGCGATAGTTCTCGACGATCCCGTTCAGGACGATCGCCATCTTGCGCTCGTCGCACGGGGTCAGTGGATGCGCGTTCGCCTCGGTGACGCCGCCGTGGGTCGCCCAGCGCGTGTGCCCGAGCCCGGTGGTCGAGACGGAGCCGTTCGAGCCCGCGGCCTCCTTGAGGAACGCGAGGTTCCCGACGGCGCGGACGTACTCGAGACCGTCCTGCTCGAGGAGAGCGATCCCGGCCGAGTCGTAGCCCCGGTACTCGAGACGCTGCAGTCCTTGTAGGAGCAGCGGCTTCGAGGCACGACTACCGACATATCCAATGATCCCGCACATCCAGAGCCTCCTTCTGCCCGGCGAAACGGCCGGTATTTGCCAAAGCCTCCCTGGAAACGCAAAAGCCCGGCTGCGGGCCCGTTCCTTCGTCGGAACGGTCAGCCGAGCTCTCGGCGGACGAGCGCTGCGATGCTAGCACAGGCCTGCCTCGCCACCTCGGGATTCTCCGCCTCGGCCAGGACGCGAATCAAGGGCTCCGTCCCGGAAGGACGCACGAGAACACGGCCTCGGCCGTCCCACTCCCTGTTCAGCCGGTCGACCTCGTCGCGCACGGCCTGTGTCACCTCGCGGTCGGAGACGACGACGTTCTCCTTGTGCTGCGGCCAACGCGACATGACCGCGGCAGCCTCGCTCAGCCGGCGGCCCTTGAGCGCGCCGCAGAGCAGCAGTCCGGCGGCGAGGCCGTCGCCGGTGACGTGGTCGCGCAGGTAGATCACATGGCCCGACTGCTCGCCGCCGAGGACCGCACCCTCACGCTGCAGTGCTTCGAGCACGTAGCGGTCGCCGACGTCGGTCGTGTGCACACGGATGTCGTGCTCGCGCATCAGTGCGTGGAAGCCGAGGTTCGTCATCACGGTGACGGCAACCTGGTCGACTCGTTGGTCGAGAGCGAGAATCGCCACGATCTGGTCGCCGTCGAGCGCCTCGCCCCGTTCGTCGACCGCGAGCATGCGGTCGCCGTCGCCGTCGAACGCGATCCCGAGATCGAAGTCTCCTGCGACGACCGTCCTCTGCAGCAGCGCCAGATCGGTTGCGCCGCAGCCGACATTGATGTTCGAGCCGTCGGGCGTGTCTCCGATCGCGTGCACCTCGGCCCCGCAGCGCTCGAACACGTGCGGCGCGAGACCCGAGTACGCCCCGTTCGCGCAGTCGACCACGATGCGCAACCCCGACAGATCGACCCCGAAGCGCTGGAGAATGTGCTCCAGGTAGGAGTCGGTCGCAGCCTCGACGTGCTCGATCGTTCCCTGGTCGATTCCCGGCGCGGCCGTGAGCAACGCCTCGATCTGCTCCTCGGAGAGATCCGAGAGCTTGTGGCCCTGCGAATCGAAGAACTTGACACCGTTGTACTCCGGCGGGTTGTGCGAGGCGGAGATGACGACGCCGAGGTCGAGCGCGAACAGCGCGACCGCAGGCGTCGGCAGGACACCGCCGAGGATGCAGTCGCCGCCGGCGGAGATGACGCCGCGCGCAAACGCCTCTTCCAGCTCGACGCCCGACTCGCGGGTGTCGCGGCCGACGAACACCTTCGCGGCGCCCGTCCAGAGCGAGGCTGCACGGCCGAGACGCTCGACCAGCTCGGGTGTGAGGAACTCGCCCACGACGCCGCGCACCCCATCGGTGCCGAAGTACTTGCGTGCCACGATGAGCGCGTTAGCGCTTACTGAACTGAGGCGCTTTGCGCGCCTTGTGCAGACCGGCCTTCTTGCGCTCCACAATCCGCGCGTCGCGCGTCAGGAAGCCAGCCCGCTTCAGCGGGACCCGAAGCTCGGGGTTCACCTCGACGAGCGCCCGGGCGATGCCGTGCCGCACAGCGCCCGCCTGTCCCGACGGCCCGCCGCCGTGGACGCGAACGCGAAGGTCGTACTGCCCGTCGAGACCCGCCGTCTTGAGCGGGGCGGTCGCCAGCATCCGGTGGACCATGCGCGGGAAGTACTCCTCGATCGACTTGCCGTTCACCCACGTCGCGCCGTCGCCGGGGCGCAGGATGACGCGCGCCACGGAGGTCTTCCGCTTGCCGGTGCCGAGATACTGAGCTTGAGTCGCCATTTACACCTCGAGAGGGGTCGGTTCCTGAGCCCCGTGCGGATGCTCCGGGCCTGCATAGATCTTGAGCTTGGTCAGTTGCGCGCGGCCGAGCTTGTTGCGGGGGAGCATTCCCTTGACGGCCTTGCGAAGGACTTCGGTCGGCTGGCGCTCGAGCTGCTCGCGCAGCGTCCGCTCGCGCAGCCCACCCGGGTAGCCCGAATGCTTGTAGTACATCTTCTCGTCGAGCTTCTTCCCGGTCACCGCGATCTTCTCCGCATTGACGACGACGACGAAGTCACCGGTGTCGACGTGCGGCGTGAAGGCGGTCTTGCCCTTCCCGCGCAGGCGGTCGGCGATCTGCGTGGCGATTCGGCCCAGGGTCTTCCCCTCGGCATCCACGAGATACCAGTCGCGCGCGATCTCGCCGGGCTTGGCGTTGTAGGTCTTCATACGGAGAAAAGGCGAACTCTAGGCGTCCGCCGCGGCGGATGGTAGCAGCGCCGAGCCGTTTCCGGCCACCCAGGCAGCGGCGAGCAGGGCGAGCCCCGCGGCCACGACCGAGAGCGGCACCGAGCCGCCGGCGCCGGTGTAGACGACCCCGCCGCTGAGCGCCAGGAACGCAGCCGTCAAGCCGGAGAGGAGGTCGCTGAGCCCCACGAGACCGCCCCGCTCGCCCGGCGCGGCCAGGTTCACGAGCTCCGTGTTCGCAGCGACGTAGGCGAGGCACCAGCCGAGCCCGAGCCCGAAGAGACACAGGCTCATGCCGGTGATCGACGCGAAGACGGCGAGCCCCGCGTTCGAGGCAGCCATCACGAGCAGCCCGCCCACGATCGCCGTGCGGCGCCCGATCCGCTCGACCACGTCGCCGACCACGAGCACAAGGCCGTACATCCCCACGATGTGGATGCTGATGATGGTGAAGATCGAGCTCTGCGCGTGGTGGTGCCCGACGGCGACGTAGCCGGCCAGGTTCATCACGCCGGCCATGATCGCGAAGCTCCCGACGGCGCCGACGAGGGCGGTCGAGACTCCCGGCCGGCGCAGGATCTCCCGCAACGGCGCCGCCGGCTCCTGCTCGGCCTCGGGCGCGGCGTAGACGGCCGAGAGCTCTTTCGGGTCCGGGCGGACGCCGAGCGAGACCAGGAAGCCGACGGCGGTGAAGACGGCGGCGGTGATCCACGGCACGACCAGATCGTGTGCGTCGAGCTGACGCCCGCTGAACATCGGGCCGAACACCAGTGGCCCCCAGATCGCGCCGGAGACGACGCCGAAGAGCACGATCGACATGCCCCGCGCACGGCGCTCAGGCGGGTACATCTCGGCGGCGGCCGCTCGCGAGAGCAGCACGATCGACTGTGCGGCGCCGCATAGGCCGAGGCCGAGGAAAACGAGTGGGCCGGACGACGTCGCGCAGCCGCCGGCGGTGACGAGCGGCCCGGCGATCCCGAGCGCGAATCCGCCGCGGATCACGGGCATGCGACCGACCCTGTCGGAGAGACGCCCTGCCGGGCCGACGGCGAGCGCACCCGCGACCAGGAACACGGCCGGCCCGAGGCCGAGGATCGTCGAGACCCCGGTGACCGCGACGATCGTCACCGTGCCCAGCGCGACGGCGAGCTGGATCATCCCGGACTGGAAGACGAGCCCCAGTGCGAGCAGGAGAGCGTTGCGCCGGATCGTCGTCACGACGCGATTACAGCACCGAGCGCGCGCCTGAACTCAGCGGCGCCGCCGTGCGAAGGATGCCGGACGTAGATGCCGCCGAGCGCGACGTGTGCGACGCGTCCCACGGCGATCACGCAGCGACCGCGCGCGAGCTCGTCCGCGAAGCACCGGCCGGCTGCGATCTCCCCCCGGGTCGGCGCGCGGTTCGACGCCTCGGTCCCGGGATGCGTCGGCACGACGTTCCAGAGGAGGACCCGGTCGGCAAGCCCGAGCTCGGCCAGTGTGCGCTGCACGATCGTCGCCGTCGCCTCGGCGGGCCCCGAGCCGGTCAGCTGCCGCTCGGAGGTGAACGGGATCCCGGAGACCCGGGCGCCTCGGTACCCGGGCGCCTCGCCGACGAGGAGGAGGGCGGCTTCGGCCCGGGCGTCGAGATAGGCGGCCAGGCGCTCACGCCGGAGTGCAGCGCCGGCGCCGTCCCGGTAGAAGTTGGTGGTCTTCCCGATCCGGGCGGCCGTGAGCCGATCAATGAGCGAACGCATCGAGATCCGCACTCTGACGGACGGCGGCCAGCAGCCGCTGGACATCGCACACATCGTGGCGGAGTTCCTCGACGGCGCGAAGCGGTCCCTCGACGTCGCGCAGTACGACTTCAACCTCGGCCCCGAGACTGTGGCGGTCGTCGGCGACGCATTCCGCCGTGCGGCGGCACGCGGAGTCAGGACGCGGTTCACCTACAACGTCGATCACGGGTTGCCGATCCCGGTGCCGCCGCCGCCGGAGCCCGACGTCCAGCTGATCGCATCGCTGCCGGTGGACGGCAGAGCGATCGCCGGCATCCCCGACCTGATGCACCACAAGTACGTGATCCGCGACGGAGCCGACGTCTGGACCGGGTCGATGAACTGGACCGACGACTCGTGGTCGCGCCAGGAGAACGTCGTAGCGATCGTCCACTCGGAGGCGATCGCCAAGGCCTACCGCATCGACTTCGACCAGCTCTGGACGACGACCGACGTGATGAGAAGCGGCTTCGTCGACCCTCGCTGGGACGACGGCGTGCGGGCCTGGTTCACACCGGGCCACGGCGAGGACCTCTCGACTCGGATCGCCAAGCTGATCCACCGCGCGAAGCGCCGGGTGCGGATCTGCTCGCCGGTGATCACGACCGGGCCGGTGCTCGGCACACTCGCGCAGGTGATCGCCGACGATCGGGTGGACGTGGCGGGCTGTGTCGACGTGACGCAGATCCGCGAGGTGATCCAACAGTGGCATGTCAACGAGAACGTCTCGTGGAAGCTGCCGCTCCTCGAGCGGGTCGTCACCGGGCCGTTCACCGGCAAGGAGTCGACGCCGTACGGCGCCGGCACAGTGCACGACTTCATGCACGCCAAGGTGTGCGTGTGCGACGACACGACGTTCGTCGGCTCGTTCAACCTCTCTCGCAGCGGCGAGAAGAACGCAGAGAACGTGCTCGAGATCGAGGACGCCGCGATCGCGGAGCGGTTGGCAGGGTACGTCGACGAGGTGCGCGCGCGCTACCCGGCCGTCACCATCGGCCCCAGTGCACCAGATCGTCCCGTGCCCTCTGCCGGTCCTTGAGCCGCGAGCCCGCC
Source organism: uncultured Thermoleophilia bacterium (assembly GCA_963821575.1). Lineage (GTDB taxonomy): Bacteria > Actinomycetota > Thermoleophilia > Gaiellales > Gaiellaceae > PALSA-600. Next base: position 230,381 of record CAWGEJ010000006.1, on the reverse strand, counting down.
GGCGGGTCCTCGCCGGGCTTGCCGATCAGCGCGAGCCCGATCGGGACGACCTCCTCCGGCAGGCCGACCAGCTCGTCGAAGATCCGCTTCTGGTCGGGGTGGCCGATGAACGCGCTCGCGAGGCCCTCGTCGATCGCGGCCAGCAGGACGAGCATCATCAGCGCTCCCGCGTCGACGAACCAGAAGGGCACGGGCCACGTCACCTCGGTGCCGCCCGTCGCGGCCAGCTTGTCGGCCTCGTTGTAGCGGGCGTGGTAGAGCGACTCGTTCGCCGAGATCACGAGCAGGACCGGTGCGTCCGCGATGTAGTTGCGGCCGTTGCGCGAGTAGTGCTCGTCGCCGAACGCCGCGGCGATCGCGGAGCGCTTCGCTTCGTCGGTGACGACGACGATGCTGCCGCCCTGGCTGAAGCCGCCTGACGGAGCCCGGCGGATCACGCCGGCGACGCGCTCGATCTGCTCCGCCGGGAGCGGGTCGGGCAGGAACGCGCGGTGCATGCGCCGCTTGCGGAGGATCTCGCGGAATTCCACTGCCGACACCGTATATCGTCGCCGTATGACGAGATTCCAGGGGAAGACGGCAGTGGTGACCGGCGGCGCGAAGGGCATCGGCGCCGCGACGGCAAGGCGGCTCGCATCCGAAGGTGCGACGGTCGTGGTCGCCGACTTCGACGAAGCGGCGGCGCAGGAGACGGCGCGGGAGATCGGCGGCCACGCGATCCGGTGCGACGTGACGGTGCGGGAGGACGTCGAGGCGGCGGTCGAGAAGGCGGCGGCTCTCGGCTCGCTCGACATCCTGGTCACCTGCGCCGGGATCATCCGCGACAACCTCCTCTTCAAGATGACCGACGAGGACTGGGATGCGGTGATCGACACCCACCTCAAGGGCACGTTCTTCACGGTGCGGGCGGCGCAGCGGCACATGGTCTCCCAGGGCAGCGGGAAGATGGTGTTGATCTCGTCGACCTCGGCGCTCGGAAATCGCGGGCAGACGAACTACTCCACCGCCAAGGCGGGCCTGCAGGGCATGACGAAGACGCTCGCGATCGAGCTCGGCCCGTACAACGTGAACGTCAACTGCGTCGCTCCGGGGTTCATCGCAACGGCGATGACCCAACAGACGGCCGACCGCATCGGCGTGCCGTTCGACCAGTTCATGGCGGCTGCGTCCGAGCAGGTGCCGCTGAGGCGCGTCGGCCAGCCGGAGGACGTCGCGGGCCTGATCGCGTACCTCTGCTCGGAGGACGCGGGCTACGTCAGCGGCCAGGTCGTCTACGTGCGCGGCGGGCCCTAGAAGCATCACGCACGTGCAGCCGAGGGGCGGCCGAGCCAGGTCCCCGCGGCGACCAGGGCGGCGCAGACCAACAGCCTCACGCTCAGCTGCTCGCCGAGCAGGAGGATCGCACCGACTGCAGTGAGCACGGGAATCACCAGCTGCACGGCCCCGGCCGTCGTGCCCGAGAGCGACCGCTGGCAGGCATACCAGGCGACGTACGCGAGCGCGGTGGTCACCGCGCCCATCGCCACGGCCCAGGCCATTCCGGCCGCCGTGACGTGGAGACCGCTCACCATGCCCGCCGTCGCCGGCAGCAGCAGGACCGCGGCGAGCACGACGAAGTGGCCGGTCGTCGCCACTCGCGGATCGGCCCGCGTGCGCCCGGCGGCGGTGTAGAGGCCCCAGGCCGCGCCGGTCAGCGCGAGCAGCACGACACCCGCGACGGTCACGGTGCTCATCGAGCCGCTCGCGAGGACCCCGATCCCGGCCAGCGAGATCACCGCACCGACTGCACGACGCGGCGGGATCGCGTCGCCGTGAAGAACGTCCCAACCGACCAGCGTCAACAGGACCGTCGCGTAGAAGACGAACGTCCCGGGAGCAGCCCCGATGTGACGGTAGCCGTAGGAGATGCAGACCGCGTACACGCCCAGCCAGAACGCCGGCAGCAGGTTCGCCCGGCCGACCACGACCCGCTCGCGCAGGACGAGGGTGAGGCCGACGAGGGTGACCGCGCCGGACACGAACCGCACCGCCGAGAGCAGGCCGGCGTCCAGCAGATCCTCAGCGACGACGTGACGGGTGATCAGGGAGTTCGCCGCGAACGAGACGAGCACGAAGACCAGCAGCAACGTCGTCGTCGGATCACCCGCCGCGTGCGGCGGCCCCTTCGACGTGCCGGCCGTTGGGTCAGGCACCGACGCGCGCGCCGGCCGCGTCGAAGGCGACATAGCCGTGCTCCATGCACGGTGAGCCCTCGAGCTCCTCGCGCACCATCGTGAAGAGCACCGAGTCGCGCCGCGGAGCGCCTTCCTCGAACGATTCGAGGCGGCGGCGCAGGACGCCCTCCTGCGTGAACCCGAGCTTGCGCGGGATCGCGAGGCTGCGTTCGTTGTGGGGCTCGACCTGGATGTCGACCCGTTCGAGGCCGCAGAGCTCGAAGCCGACGCGCGTCAGCACCGCCGTCGACTCCGTTGCGACCCCCTGCCCGATCGCGTCGGCGGCGATCCAGTAGCCGATCTCGAGCGAGCCGTCTCCCCCGCGCGGATGCAGGCCACAGCCGCCAAGCTGCTTCGTCTCGTCGCGGGCGAAGATGCCGTAGGCGAAGTTCGTGCCGAGGTCGAACCCGCCCCGGAAGCCGCGGAGCAGCTCGACCTTCTCGTCGAGTGTCTGCGGCTCGAACCGGATGAACGGCATCCACGGTCGCAGGTGCTCGACGCTCGAGTCGATCGCATCCTTCAGAAGCTGCGCGTCGCGCGGGTCGTAGCAGCGAATGACGAGCCGGTCGGTCTCGAGCCGGTAGGGCGGAGTGGCGCTCACTCCCATTCGATCGTCGCGGGCGGCTTCGACGTCACGTCGAGCACGACGCGATTCACGGCCGGGATCTCGTTGATGATGCGGGACGAGACCAGCTCGATCAGGTCGTACGGCAGCCGGGCCCAGTCCGCCGTCATCGCATCCTCGGAGGTCACCGCGCGGATCGCGATCGGATAGCCGTACGTGCGCGAGTCGCCCTGCACGCCGACCGAGCGGATCGCCGGCAGCACGCAGAAGCTCTGCCACAGGTCCCGGTACAGGCCCGCCTTGCGCACCTCCTCCTGGAGGATCGCGTCGGCCTCTCTGAGCGTCTCGAGCCGCTCATCGGTGACGTCCCCGATGATGCGAATCGCGAGCCCGGGGCCGGGGAAGGGCTGCCGCCAGACCATCCGCTCCGGCATGCCCGAGCTCCTCGCCGACGCGGCGCACCTCGTCCTTGAAGAGCAGACGGAGCGGCTCGACGAGCTTCATCGTCATGTCGTCGGGCAGCCCGCCGACGTTGTGATGCGACTTGATCGTCTCGGCGACGCCGTCGGTCCCGCCCGACTCGATCACGTCGGAGTAGAGCGTCCCCTGCACGAGCCAGCGCACATCGCCGAGCTTGCGCGCCTCGTCTTCGAAGACCCGGATGAACTCCTCGCCGATGATCATTCGCTTGCGCTCCGGATCGGCGACGCCCGCGAGCTTGGAGACGAAGCGCTCCTGCGCCTGCACGTGCACGAGCGGCACGTGGTACAGGCCGTCGAACGTCTCGACCACCTGGGCCGCCTCGCCCTTTCGCAGCAGGCCGTGGTCGACGAAGACACACGTGAGCTGGTCGCCGACCGCCTTGTGCACGAGCAGCGCAGCCACCGCCGAGTCGACGCCGCCCGAGAGCGCACACAGCACCCGCTCGCCGCCGACCTCGGCGCGAATCCGCTCCACCTGCTCCTCGATCACGGCGGCCGGCGTCCAGGACGGCGCAGCCCCCGCGACGTCGTAGAGGAAGTTCTTCAGGACCGCCTGGCCGTGCGGGGTGTGGATCACCTCGGGATGGAACTGGACGCCGTACCGCCGCGCGCCGGCGTCCTCGAACGCCGCGACCGGTGTGTGGTCCGAGGTGGCGACGATCCGTGCACCGGACGGAGGCTCGATGACGGTGTCGCGGTGCGACATCCATGCGGTCTGATCCTCCGGCAGCGTCGCAAACAGCGCGCCCTCGCTCGTCCGCATGCCGACCTTGCCGTACTCCCCTGCCCCGGTCTTGTCGACGCGCCCGCCGAGCTCGAGCGCGAGGAGCTGCGCTCCGTAACAGATGCCCAGCGTCGGGATGCCGAGCTCGAAGATCGCGGTGTCCAGCTTGGGGGCGCCGTCGGCGTAGACCGACGCGGGACCGCCCGAGAGGATCAGCGCGGCGGGATTCCGCCGCCGGATCTCGCCGGCCGAGACGCGATGGGAGACGATCTCCGAGTACACCCGCGCCTCGCGCACCCGCCGTGCGATCAACTGCGAGTACTGACCTCCGAAGTCGACGACCAGGACGGGCCGCTCCTCCGGGAGCGGCGCCGGGAAGTGCAGGACCTCAGCCGCGTCGGTAATTGGGAGCGTCCTTCGTGATCGTGATGTCGTGCGGGTGCGACTCGCGCAGCCCCGCGCCGGTGATGCGCACGAAGCGCGCCTGCTTCATCGCCTCGATCGTGGGCGCACCGCAGTAGCCCATCGCCTGCCGGAGGCCGCCGACGACCTGGTGCAGCACGCCTGCGAGCGGCCCCTTGTAGGGCACGCGTCCCTCGATGCCCTCGGCAACGAGCTTCTCGACGTCCTCGACGTCGCCCTGGAAGTAGCGGTCCTTCGAATAGCCGCGACGCATCGCGCCGATCGACGCCATGCCGCGGTACTCCTTGTAGCGCTCGCCGCGCGCGAGTATCACGTCGCCCGGCGACTCGTCGGTGCCCGCGAGCATCGAGCCGAGCATCACGCAGTCCGCTCCCGCTGCGATCGCCTTCGCGACATCGCCCGACGAGGTGAGGCCGCCGTCGGCGATCACGGGCACACCGTACCGCGCGGCTGCGTCGGCGACGTCGTAGATCGCGGTGATCTGGGGGACACCGACGCCCGCGACGACACGCGTCGTGCAGATCGAGTTATGGACGATCGCGTTGTTGGCGATAAAGCTATGCGTCGGGCAGTCGACCTCGAGGTCATACACCGGCACCGCAACGCCGAGATCGCGCTGCCCGAGCTGCTTGACGACGTGGAATTCTTCGAGATGACGCTTGGCATGCAACTTGTCAAGCCGCGCTTTGTACGAGTCGCGGCACCGATCGTCGCTCGTCCCGGCTAGCCCACCTGCCGTGCCGGGCTCACGAATGACACTCGGCAGCGAGCCGTGCATGAGAAAACAGAGCACGCCAAAGAGCTCGATGAGCTGTCGCGAGGTGTTCCTGAAGCAGATGCGGCCGTCCGACGCTACATAGCCGTCGCTATCGACGAGACCGTCGAGCAAGCCACGCAGAAAACGAGGATCGTGACACATGTACTCGCTCGGCAGATGTTTCTCTTCGCGTTTTCCGAACTGTGCGAACAACCGTGCCCATTGAAGCGAGAACAGGTAGACGCTGGTCACACGCCCCTTTGTGATCGCTGGACGAACACCGGTGACTTCCTCGATGGCGTCGGCGACCTTGGCGACGACACGGTGGTCGCTTGGATCGAACGACCAGCCAACTCGCCCAGTCTGTGACCGACCATTCGTGTTGAGGAACGCGTCGCCGTCTCCGAGAAACGTGCCGAAGATGTATCCGAGGGAATAGGACTCGCGAATGTCAGTTCGGTAGCGCGTCAAACTGGCCTCACGGACGGCGAAGTCATGAAGGTTGATGCGCAATTCGTCCGGAACCTCGAACGACACCCAGCGAGGCGCCAGGAACGCATCGTCAGCGGCCGACGCAACCTCTTTCCAGTGAAGCTTGGATGTCCCGGTCTTGGTGGGCCGCTCAAGCACCTGGGTGTATCCGCGTGAAGCGACGGTGGAAGAGGCTACCGAGCTGAGATCCGCAACAAAGAAGTTGTGATCGGGCGTCACGACGGTTTCATCTCCGCTTGCAACGTGGCGAACGGCGATGACGTCCCGAATCCCGGTGCACCAGGCCTTCGTCACGGTCACAGGGTCGCCGTGCATGTTGATGATGCGATCCCCGCGTGCAACGTCTTCGATGTTCTTGTACGTGGCGTCAGCCATCAGCACGCGGGTTCCCGCCGCAAAGCAGCCCGGCCCGATCCCGACCTTGAGGCCGTCCGCACCGGCGTCGACCAGCGCCTCGGCCGCCTCCGGCGTCGCGATGTTGCCGGCGATGACCTCGAAGTCACCGCTCAGGCCCGCGATGCGCGCGACCATGTCGATCACACCACGTGAGTGCCCGTGCGCGGTGTCGACCACGAGCACGTCGGCGCCCGCCCCGATCAGCGCCTGCGCGCGGTCGTAGGCGTCGACGCCCACACCGACCGCAGCCCCCACTCGCAGCCGGCCCTGCGTGTCCTTGGTCGCCTGGGGGAACTCGACGCGCTTCTGAATGTCCTTGACCGTGATCAGGCCCTTGATGCGACCCTCGCCGTCGACGATCGGCAGCTTCTCGATGCGGTGGCGGTGCAGCAGCCGCTCGGCCTCCGCGAGCGTCGTCCCGATCGGCGCCGTCACGAGCCCGTCGGCGGTCATCAGCGCCGACACGGGCTGCGCGTGGTCGTGCTCGAAGCGCAGGTCGCGGTTCGTGAGGATGCCGACGAGCCTGCCGTCCCCGTCCGTGATCGGGACGCCGGAGATGTGGTAGCGCTCCATCACCTCCAGCGCCTCGGACACGAGCGCGTCCGGTGCGAGCGTGACGGGCTCGACGATCATGCCCGCCTCGGAGCGCTTGACCTTGTCGACCTCGGCCACCTGCCCGTCGATCGAGAGGTTCCGCTGCAGGATCCCCAGTCCCCCTTCGCGCGCCAACGCGATCGCCATCCTCGCCTCGGTCACCGTGTCCATCGCGGCGGAGACGACGGGCACCTCGAGCACGATCGTGCGCGTCAGTCGCGTCACCGTCGAAACCGCGTTCGGCAGCACCGACGACTCCGCAGGCACGAGCAGGACGTCGTCGAACGTGAGCCCCTCCTTGGCGAACTTGGGCGGCAGGCTCGTCTCCAGCGGTTCGAGCCCGAGCTTCTCGACGTCCATCCGGGAAAGGTACCGGCGCTGCCGGATGAGGGCTACACCTGGCGAATCACGCTTGCACGTGCTCGAGCTCCGACACCTCGACGCCGGCCTGCAGCCGGCCGGCCGCGCGGGCGTCGAATCGCCCGGCCCCCACCTCGAGCGTCGACGCAGCCCCGGCGGCGACCGCAGAGCGCAGTGACTCCTCGTAGGTCCGCCCCGCGAGGCGCGCGGCGAGGAACCCGGCAAGAAACACGTCCCCCGAGCCGACCGCGGAGACCGGCTCGACGTGGGGCGCGACGGCACGAAAGCGCCGTGCCTCGCGCTCCTCGCGCAGGAGGGCCATGCAGCCGAGCTCGGTCGTGATCAGCACGTTGCGCGGCCCCATCTCGGCCAACGTCTCCAGGCCGAGCCGAAAGTCCTCGTCGTCGTGAAACTCCTGCCCGACGAGCGCCTCGGCCTCGCTCTGGTTCGGCGAGATCAGAAACGGCTCCGCAGCGACTCCGAGCCGTAGCGGCTCACCTTCGCTGTCGATCACCGTCAGGACGTGGCGGCGCGCGAGCTCATGGATCGCCTCGGCGTAGAAGTCGTCGGCGACGTCGCGCGGAAGCGAGCCTGCGAACACGACCAGCTCCGCGCCCTGGGTCAGGTAGCGCAGCTTTTCGAGCAGCATGTCGAGCTCGTCCGGGAGCACCGCCGGCCCCCACTCGTTGATCTCCGTGTAGGTGCCGCCGGTCGGATCGACGACCGCCGTGGACGTGCGCGACTCACCGTCGATGTGCACGAAGTCGTTGAGGATCGCCTCGTCAGTGAGCTGCTCGATGATGCGCGTGCCCGTCCGGCCGCCGATCAGCCCGGTGGCGACGACGGGGACGCCCAGCGTCTTCAACGCGCGGGCGACGTTGATGCCCTTGCCGCCTGCGAGCGTGACCCCCGCGCTGGCGCGATGCCGCTGCCCACGCTGGAAGTTCGGCACGGTCAGCGTCCGGTCGATGGCCGCGTTGAGAGTGACGGTGACGATCATGGCTAGAGCAGGTGCGCCAGGTTGTGCAGGGTCCTGCCGGCGTACCACCCTAATCGTCCCACGAGGCCCGGTTTGTTAATCGTGCGCGATGCGACGAGGTCTCGTGTGCCGACCAGCCGGTTGCCCTGGCGGATCTCGACGCGTCCCAACACGTCTCCGCGCCGGACCGGCAGCGAGAGCCCGACCGGGGCCACGACCGTCTCCGTCAGCGGGCGGCCGACGCGCGTCACGGTGAGGAGAGGCGCAGCAGCGACGAGCGCGAGCGGCGAGCGGCCGTAGGGCGCGGCCACCTCGGCGTACGTGCGGCCCGACGCCACCGCCGGGACCAGCCTGAACTGTCCCAGCCCCCAGATCAGGAGCGACTCGAGGTCGTCGTTGCGATCCGACCGGGTCGGCGAGCCGAGGAGCGTGGCGTAGACCGTGATTCCGCGGCCGCGGGCCGCAGCGACCTGGCACCAGCCCGCCAGGTCGGTGTGACCGGTCTTGACGCCGATCGTCTGGGGGAACTGCGAAAGCAGGTCGTCCCAGGTGTGCAGGGTGCGGCCTCCCGAGATGGTCGCGGTCTCTTCGCGCACCGTGTCCCGGACGAACCGCGTATGCATGACGAGATGCGCGAGCGTCGTGATGTCGGCCGCGCTCGAATACGCACCGGGAACATCGAGACCATCCGGCCGCACGAAATGCGTGTCGTACAGCCCGAGCTTCGCAGCCTCGGCGTTCATGAGGCGCGCAAACGACGGGAAGTCTGGTGCGAGTGAGAGCGCGAGGGCGTCGGCAGCATCGTTCGCCGACTGGATCAGCGCACCCTTCAACAGATCGGCGACGGTCATCTGCTCGCCGCCGCGCAACTCGATCGAAGACTCGCCGACGGCAGCGGCTCGAGGATCGACCGTCACGACATCGGTCAGCTTGTGGTGCTGCAGGGTCAGGAGCACCGTCATCAGCTTCGTCAACGACGCGATCGGCAGGTGCGCATGGGCGTTCGAGGAGGCCAACACGTCTCCCGTCCGCGCGTCCTCGACGACGTACGCCGCCGCACGAACAGGCGGCGCGCCCGCCCACGCCGTCGCCGGCAGGCAGCCGGCGGCCATGACTGCGGCTACGCAAAGCGCGCGCCTCACTTGAGCCTGATCCGCTCGCCGATATAGAGCGACGTGGAGCTCACGTGCGGATTCAACCGCGCGAGGGTGGCGACCGGGACGCCCGACCTGGCAGAGATCACTGCGAACGTGTCCCCGGCGCGCACGACCCAGAAGCGCTTGTGCGGCGACTTCGTGGTCGTCACCGCCGTCGTGACCACGTGCTTGCGCGGCGTCGTGGGCGACAGGGATGTGGCGGTGTGCGACGAGCTGCCCGCTTCGATGCCCGCGCGGATCAGCACGACGGCGATCGTCGCGGCCAGGAGAAACGCCGCCGGGGCGACGTAGCGGCGCCAGTCCTCGGGAACCACTACCAGCCGGAGGCGGCCCAGATCTCCTGCTTGAGCCTCGCCGCCTCCGCGCCGGCGGCCTCGCGGTAATCGGAGCCGCTCTCGCGGAATGCATAGTTGATCGACCGTGCGGCGTTGACGAGCGCGCTGGCCGGGCCGCTCTGGAAGGCCCGGCCGAGGTCCGAGACCGATCCGCCCTGCGCCCCGACCCCCGGCAGCAGGAGGATGGAGCGCGGCATCAGCTTGCGCGCCTCGGCCACGGCTCGTGGATGCGTCGCGCCGACGACTGCGCCGACCGACGTCAGGCCGACCTCGCCGGTCGTGCCCTCGCCCCATTCGTCGACGAGCCCGGCGACGTAGTGCCACATGGGCCGGCCGTCCTTCAGCACCGCGTCCTGGAGGTCGCCGCTCACGTTCGACGTCCGCACGATCACGAAGATGCCCACTCCGCCGCGGCGCACGGCGCCGAGAAAGGGCTCGATGGAATCCCGGCCGAGCCAGGGATTGACCGTGAGCGCGTCCGCGCGCGGCGGCGCGCCCTCGAGGTACGCGTCGGAGTAGGCCCGCGCGGTCGAGCCGATGTCGCCGCGCTTGCCGTCGGCGATCACCAACAGCCCGGCCCGGCGCGCATAGATACAGACCTGGTCGAACGCGGCCATCCCGGCAGGCCCGAGCGCCTCGAAGAACGCGAGCTGCGGCTTCACGGCGACCGCGTGCGGAGCTACCGCGTCGATCAGCCCGCAGCAGAAGCGCGCAACGTCCCCGCGCAGCTCGATCGGCATCAGGTCGACGTTCGGGTCGAGCCCGACGACGAGCTGCGATCGCTTGCGCTCCACCTCGGCAGCCAGGCGGTCGGAGAAGGTCATCGTGGCGGCCACTGCCATCGCCCCCACGGTAACGCGTCGGGCGGCGCCCGCGGGAAGAACGACGGAGGGCGGCTCACGCCGCCCTCCGGGACCTCTTCGAACAGGCGACGAGCTAGCTCTTGAGAGCGGCCTTGAGCTGGCTGCCGGCCGAGAACTTCGGCACGGTCGTCGCCGCGATCTGGACGCGCTCGCCCGTGCGGGGGTTGACGCCCTGGCGCGCCGCACGCGCCGACGGCGAGAACTTGCCGAAACCGGTGAAGTTCACGGTATCCCCGGCCTTCAGGGTCTCGGTCACGGTCTCCATGAATGCATCCACGGCCTTGCCCGCATCACGAGCCGAGAGCCCGGTCTTCGCGGCGACCTTCTGGATGAAATCCTGCTTGGTCAACGAACATCCTCCTGCGTCGGGGACTTGGGGATCAGACCTGTGCCGAGAACCCTAACAACGCAGTCGGATATCGCTCAACCATGCGGATTTGCGGGGGTTTCCAGGAGCTCGGAGGCCCGGAAGAGCGGCCAGAGCCTCACCGCATGGCGCGCGAGCTCGTCGACGCCCCCTTCCTCGCGGTCGACCACGCAGATCGCGTTGGACACACGCAAACCGGCCTCGCGGAGCGCGACGACGGCCTCGATCGCGGCGCCGCCCGAGGTGACGACGTCCTCGATCAGGCAGACGCACTCCCCGGCCTCGCTCAACCCCTCCAGCCGGTTGGCCGTGCCGTAGTCCTTGGCCTCCTTGCGGACGATCAGGAACGGCAGGCCGGTCTCGAGGGAGGCCGCGGCCGCCAGCGCGACCGCCCCGAGCTCCGGCCCGGCCAGCCGGTCGGCCTCCGGCTCGCGCAGCCGCACCTCCTCTGCGAGCGAGGCGCCGAGGGCGCCGAGCAGGTCGGGACGCGTCTCGAAGCGGTACTTGTCGAGGTAGTACTTGGAGCGGCGGCCGGACCGAAGGACAAAGTCCCCTTCCAGGTAGGCCGCGTCACGGAGGCCGCGCGCGAGCTCGTCCCGGTTCATGCCGGCGCCAGGAGCTCGTGCGCGATCGGCAGCAGGCGCTCGGCCTCGACCGTCCCCTCGGCGTAGGAGTGCATCGAGCCGTCGTCCGCATAGAGATCGACGCGCTCCCGCCGCCGCGCAGCGCGGCGGCGAACGAGCACCGAGCCCGCCAGCGAGCCGGCGGCGAGCAGCATGCCCGTGACGAGCTTACGACGCGCCATCGTCGCCCTCCTCTTCCTTCTCCTTCTTCTTCGCCGCCGCCCGGCGCCGCGGCTTGGGCGCAGCCTCGGCCGGCTCCGGCTCGGGCTCCGCCTCCGAGGCGGCTGCGGTGCCGGCGTCGGTGATCGAGCGGAGGCACGTCTTGAGGTCGTAGAAGACCAGGCCGACCGTCGGCTCCGGCGAGGTCGTCGCGGCGATCAGGCGGCCGTCGTCGCGGACGACGAAAACGCTGCCCGAGGTGGTCGCCGCCTCCAACTGGGCGACCCCGGGGCGCAGTTCCTCGGCCGCCTCCAGGAGCCGGCGCGCGCCGTCCGCCAGCCGCTTCGCCGCCTCGTCGGAGGGCAGGTTCGAGCCGGTCAGGCTGCCGTCGGCGGCAACCACGACCACGCTCTTCACCTGCGGCGAGATCTCGGTGAGATCGGCGATCGCCTGAGTTGCGTCCATGGGGGCGAGCATACTGCCGCGGAGTGAAGTGGGTCCTCCGTAAGTACTTCGCCGACCGCGGCACCCATCTGGCGGCGATGATCGCCTACTTCGCGCTCCTCTCGTTCGTGCCGCTCCTCTTCCTGTCGCTGGCGCTCCTCGGCCTCGTGCATCAGGCCGATGAGGGCTCGTTCTTCGTCCGCGAGCTGTCGAAGACGTTTCCGAACACGTCGTTGAACTCGATCCTCAGGGCCGTGCGCGCGATCCAGTCGAACGCGACCGCCCTCGGGATCGTCGGCGGCGCGTTCCTGCTCTGGTCGTCCCTGTCGTTCTTCAGCGTCCTCGAGAGCGCGTTCAACATCGTCTACGACCGGCCCAACCGCGGCTTCCTGCACGGGAAGGCGCTCGCGACGATGATGATGGTCGGGTCGCTGATCGCGCTCTTCGCGTCACTCGTGATCGGCTCGGTCGGCCAGGAGGTGCTGAAGCGCTACGTCGGCTTTCAGGGCAATGCGACCTCGGCGCGGATCGTCGCGATCAGCGTCTCGGCCCTCGGCCTCTTCGTGTTCCTGACCACCGCCTACTACGTGCTGACGAACGCCGACCTGACGCTGCGCGAGGTCCTGCCCGGGGCGATCACCGCCGCGGCGATTCTCGAGGCCACGTTTCAGGCGCTCCCCGTCTACGTCAACGTGTCGAAGCACAACCCGGTGCTGCAGACGCTCTCCGGGCCGGCGATCCTGCTCGTCTGGCTGTATCTGATGGCAAACGTGATCGTCCTCGGTGCCGAGGTCAACTGGTGGCGCGCGGGCCGCGGGCGGCCGTCAGAGGGCGGCTAGCAGCGCCAGCGCCGCGCGCGCCCGGTGGGAGTGCACCGACTTCCACGAGTCGCCGAGCTCCGCGACGGTGCGCGTCTCGCCGAGCGGCACGAAGACCGGGTCGAAGCCGAAGCCCTCACTGCCTGCGGGTGCCTCGGCGATCGTCCCGGCGAGCACGCCCGTGCCGCGCACCTCACGGCCCTCGGGCGACAGCGCGACGAGCTCGCACACGTAGCGGGCGTGCCGGTCCGCGCCTGCGACCGCGGCGAGCGCCCGTTCGACGTGGCTCCCCTCGGCCCAGCGAGCCGTCAAGACGCCCGGCCCGCCGTCGAGGGCGGCCAGCTCCACGCCGGAGTCGTCGGCGAGCATCCACCGGTCGGACGGCCCGACCGCACGGCCGTGCCGCGCCTTGATCCGCGCGTTCTCGACATACGTGACGCCGTCCTCGTCGGGGAACTCGACACCCGCGAGCAGCTCGAGCTCCCAGCCGGGGAAGAGCGCCTCGAACTCGGCCAGCTTGTGCGGGTTGCCCGAGCAGACCGTCGCCTGCAGCGACGCCATCTACTCGCGCGGCGCGGAGACGGCGTCCTGCTGGAACCGCTGCAGATCATCGATCCCCGCCGCCGCCAGATCGAGCAGCTCGTCGAGCCGCTCGCGGCTGAACGGCACCTTCTCCGCGGTGGACTGCACCTCGACGAACCGCCCGTCACCCGTCATCACGACGTTCACGTCGACATCGGCGTTCGAGTCCTCGGAGTAGTCGAGGTCGAGCAGCGACACGTCGTCGACGACGCCGACCGACACGGCTGCAACTGAGCCGGTGAGCGCCTTGGAGAGGCCGAAGTGGTCGAGCGCGCGCTGCGCAGCCACATACGCACCGGTGATCGCGGCGCAGCGCGTGCCGCCGTCGGCCTGCAGCACGTCGCAGTCGAGGTAGACGGTCCGCTCCCCGAGCGCCTGGAAGTCGACGACGCCTCGCAGCGCGCGCCCGATCAGGCGCTGAATCTCGACCGTGCGGCCACCCTGCTTGCCGCGCGCTGCCTCGCGGTCCGTGCGCTCGCCGGTCGACGCGGGGAGCAGCGAGTACTCGGCCGTCATCCAGCCGCGACCCGACCGGTAGAGCCAGCGGGGCACGCCGTCCTGCACGGTCGCGGTGCACAGCACCTTCGTCCTGCCCTGCGACCAGAGCACCACCCCGTGCGGCTGCTCGAGAAACGACGGATCGGCCGTCACCGGACGCAGCTCGTCGGGCTTGCGCCCGTCGCCGCGGCTCATTCCCGCCCCGGCTCCGTCGAGCCTACGCCGGTTGAGCCTCCGTCAAGCCTACGGCTCATGCCACAGCCTCCAGCTCGCGCACCTCGACGCGCTCGACGTCGTCGAGCGGAAGCTGCAGGAACCGCTCGCCGAGCGCGCGGAAGAGCTCCGGGTCTCCCGTCGTCAGGAAGCGATATCGCCCTTCACGGGCCGGCTCGTTCTCGAAGCCCTTGCGCGCGAGGGTCTCGGCGACCTCGCGCGCCGTCTCGTCGGCGGAGAACACGAGCGTCACGTCTCGGCCGAACGTCCGCTGGAAGACCGGCCGTAGCAGCGGATAGTGCGTGCAGCCGAGGATCACGGTGTCGCAGCCTGCATCTTTGAGCGGAGCGGCGTACTCGCGCACCGCCGAGGCGATCTCATCGCTGTAGGTGTCGCCGGCCTCGATCAGCGGCACGAGCTTCGGGCAGGCGACGGCCGTGACGCGTGCGCCCGCGTCGAGCGTGTGCACCAGGCTCTCGTAGCGCCCGCTCGCGACGGTCAGTTCGGTTGCGAGCAGGCCGATGCGCCGGTTTCGGGTCGCCTGCACTGCCGCGTGCGCCTCCGGGACGATCACGCTCACGACCGGGACGGCAAGCTGCTCCTGCAGGTCGGGTAGCGCCACGGACGTCGCGGTGTTGCACGCAACGACCACCATCTTCACTCCCTGGCGCTCGAGGTAGACGCCGATCTCGTGCGCAAAGCGGCGCACTTCGTCACGGCTGCGCGGCCCGTACGGCAGGCGCGCGTGGTCGCCGAGGTAGACGAAATCCTCGTGCGGCATCGTGACGAGGCACTCGTGCAGGACGGTGAGGCCGCCGACTCCCGAGTCGAAGACGCCGATGGGTCTCGCGTCGGACATGGGGCGATTCTAGGGGCGACCGTGGTCGACGGCGCCCGGCCGCCGTTCGTATCCTGAGGCGATGGCGGCCGCGGTGAGGATCGGGACGTGCTCCTGGGCGGACGACGCCCTGTCGAAGCACTGGTATCCGCCGGGCACGCCGCCGAGGGAGCGCCTCGCGTACTACGCCGAGCGCTACTCGACCGTGGAGGTCGATTCGACGTACTACCGCGTCCCGACCGAGCAGATGGTGCGCGGCTGGGCCGAACGGACGCCGGACGGTTTCGTGATGCACGTGAAGGTCTTCGGACTGATGACGCGGCATCCGGTGAAGCTCGAGCAGGTTCCGCCGGAGCTACGCGAGGGCCTGCCCGTCGACGCCCGCGGGCGCGTCGACCGTCCGACACGGGAGGCGCGAGGTGCCGTCTTCCGCGAGTTCCTCGACGCGCTGGCGCCCCTCCGCGAGGCGGGCAAGCTGGGCGGGCTCCTGTTCCAGATGCCGCCGTACGTGGTCTGGAAGCCGTCCTCGCTCGACTACCTGGAGTGGGCGCGCGACCAGATCGGCGGGGACACCTTCCTCTTCGAGCCCCGCCATCGTTCGTGGTTCGCGGAGGACGTCCGCAAGGAGCTCCTGCGCTGGCTCGAGGAGCGTCGCATGACGTGGGTCGTGGTCGACGCGCCGAAAGTGGATGCGGCCAACGTGCCGGCGACGCTCGTCGCAACCACGACGCCGACGGCGTACGTTCGCTTCCACGGCAGGAACGCCGGCACGTGGAACACGCGCGGGGGCTCGGCGGCGCAGCGCTTCGACCATCTCTACGGCGAGGACGAGCTGCGCGAGTGGGTGCCGCCACTGCGTCAGCTGTCGAACGAGGCCGAAGCTGCGTACGCCTTCTTCAACAACAACAACCAGACGAACGGAGTCGCCCAGGCGCCGGCGGGGGCGCAGCTGCTGCGCAGGCTGCTCGAGGAGGACGGTGTCCCCGTCTCCTGATGCCCTTCCCCAGTCGCGCTACACGGTCGAAGCTCTCGATGAGTCGACCTGGGACGCGTTCGCCAGTCTCGTGGAGTGCAACAACGGCGTCTTCGGCGGCTGTTGGTGCATCGGCTTCCACCCCGAGGGGGTGAGCCGGAACGATGCCGGACTCAACCGCAAGCGGAAGCTTGCACGTGTTCGCGCGGGCACGACCCACGCGGCACTGGTGTTCGACGGAGAAACCTGTCTCGGTTGGTGCCAGTTCGGGGCACCCGATGAACTGCCGCGGATCAAGAACAGGGCCGAGTACGAGAAGGGCCTGACGGAGCTGCCCGACTGGCGGATCGCCTGCTGTTTCGTCGGGAAGGGACACCGGCGGCAGGGGGTTGCCACGGCGGCGCTGGCGGGTGCGATCGAGCTGATCGCGGACCTCGGCGGGGGAAGCGTGGAGGGGTACCCGGAAGATGCTGCTTCGGTGCCTGCCGGCTTCCTCTTCCACGGCGCCTTGTCGACGTATGAAGAGCTCGGGTTCAGCCGCGACCGCAAGATCGGCAAGCACCGCTGGGTGGTGAGAAAGCTGATCGAAGCCGCCTAGAGACGAGCCTGCTCGAGGGCGGCTCGCGAGCCTCGCACGTCAGGTACCTGGTACCTCCGGAGGTACCAGGTACCGATTGTTCCCCCCGCGATGGTCTCACCGCCGTCCAGGCGAGTGGTTCAATCCACCCGTCCGATGCGCGTGCTCGCCGTCACCCACGGGCCGCTCGTGCGGCCGGAGCTCTTCGCCGACGTGATCGCGGAGGATGGGCACGAGCTGCAGGAGTGGGACATCCGCCTGCAGGGTGCTCCTCCGCGCGAGTTCGACGCGGTGATGGTCTTCGGCGGCGACCAGAACGTCGGCGACGAGGTGCAGCATCCGTGGCTGCACGAGGAGTACGAGGCGCTCCGCCACTGGGTCCGCGAGCGAACGCCGCTCCTCGGCGTCTGTCTCGGGGCGCAGACGCTGGCGCACGCCCTGGGGGCGAACGTGACTCCGGTCGGCTCGACACTGGCCGGCTTCTACGACTCGGAGCTGACCGACGACGGCGTGGCCGACCCTGTGCTCGGAGTCTTCCCACGCCGGTTCGAGGCCCTGAATGCGAACGCGTACCGATTCGAGCTCCCCGACGGCGCGACGGAGCTCGTTCGCGGCCCGGTGCCGCAGGCGTTTCGCGTCAACGGCTCGGCGTGGGCCGTCCAGTTCCATCCGGAGGTTCGCCGCCACCAGCTGCTCGAATGGTTCCGCGACGAGCCGACGCTCCCCAAGCCGCTCGAGGCACTCGAGGCCGAGCTCGACGAGAAGCTCGCCGCCTGGCAGGAGGAGGGCCGGCGCCTCTGCCGGGCGTTCCTGGCCGTCAGTGCCCGCTGAGGTGGATCACGCCGACATCGGCGAGCCCGTTCAACGTCAGCTGCACGGCGAGCGCAGCAAGCAGGAAGCCGAAGACCTTCTCGATCACCAGCATCCGGCTCTTGTCGAGGTGGTCGCTGACGCGGTTCGCCCACCGGAAGACGAGCACGTCGATCACGAGGACGAGCGCAAGCACGCCCATCACCGCACCGAAGAGGGAGAGGGTGTTCGCGTCGGCGGACGTGGCGACGAGCACGACGACCCCGGCCGGGTTCAGGAGGTACGGGATCGCCAGGGGGAAGACCGCGAGCCGCATCACGTCCTGTGTCCCGACCGACGTGTGCATGTCGGGCTCATCCGTCTTCAGGATCATCGAGACGGCGATGATGAACAGGACGATCCCGCCGGCGATCGAGAGGGCGCCCTGTGAGAAGTGGAGCAGCCGCGTCAGCAGCTCGCCGAGCGCGACCAGGGCCACAGCGACGACGGCTGCGGTCGTGAGCATCTTCCGAGTGACACGCGCCTTGGTCGCCGCGTCCATGTCCGCCGTGATGTCGAGGAACGGGACGAGCGCGATCTTCGGGCCGATCCCGATCAGCAGCAGGAAGAACAGGTCGATGGCGACCGTGAGGCTGAGCTTCGTGTCCAAGGCTGCTGCGCCCTAGCGCTCGACGCCGGCGACGCGCCGGAAGATCCAGCGGGCGAACAGGAGGCGGGCGAGCAGCATGCCGCCCCAGACGATCAGCGTGGCGTAGACCCAGGTCGAGAGGCCGTTGATGCTGAGCCCACCGGAGATCAGGTCGGTCACGACCAGGGCCGCGAACGCGCCGAGCAGCCCGACGAAGCTGGAGAGCACGTGAACGTTCCTGTCGACGAGCGTCTCGATCGCGGCGCGCGCGACCAGCAGAACGACGGCGAACTCGATCACGAGGATGGGGAACGTGAGCGTGCTGACGTGGAATCCGTCGAGCAGCGCGGCTGCGATCAGCAGCGCGATCGCGCTCGTCGCGAACGCGACGAGGATCGGGGCGATGAAGCGCATGCGCGGGAATCTATCGCCGGCGGGCGGTTCACGCTTCGACCGGCAGGTCGCCGCGCCGTGACCACTCGTGCCATGAGCCGACGTAGTTGCGCGCGTCGTATCCGAGCCCACGCAGGAGCTGCGCGGCAACGGCCGAGCGCGAGCCGCTGTGGCAGTAGGCGACGACCTCGGCTCCCGGCTCGACGCCGAGCGCGAATGCGATTTCCGCCGGCTCCAGTTCCAGCAGTTGCGAGACGTCGACGTGGCGCGCCCCCGGGATGTGGCCCTGGCGCGGGTCGCACGGCTGGCCGCCCGTCCCTTGGAACTCGTGCGCCGACCGAACGTCGACGATCGCCACCTCGCCGAGGCGGCCGGCGAGCTCGTCGATCTCGATCTCCGTCAAAGCCCCTGCACGATCGCCACCTCGGCCGCGATCGACGGCCGCAGCTCGAGGGCGGCGAGCCAGGCGGCGATGCGCTCGGGCAGCACGAAGCCGAGCATGTCGCGCGCCCGGATCACCCACGGCACGTACGCCACGTCCGAGAACAGGCTCTGCCCCACCTCGAGCTCCGCGAGTTTGCCTGCTAGGTCGTTGTCGTCGCCGCGGCGGAAGGCGTAGTAGTCGTCGCCGAGGTTCTCGTCGAACCGGTGCACCAGGAGCCGCGCACGGGCGCGCTCGGCCAGGCCCGCCGGCAGAAGCGGCGGCTCGGGCCAGCGCTCCTCGAGGTAGGCCATGATCACCTCCGACTCGGGCAGGACGAAGCCGTCGTCGAGCACCGGCACCCGCCCGCGGGGCGGGTTCAGCTCGATCACCCAACTCGGGCGGTTGCTCAGGTCGACCGCGACGACGTCGTGGCCGATCCCCTTCTCGGCCAGCGCAATGCGCACGCGCGCGCAGTAGGGACAGCGCGCCGCGTCGATCAGCTTCACGGCTCGAGCCCCATCAGCCGCGCGATCTGCTCGAAGAGCTCCGCCGCGGGCGGGAGCTCGGCAGGCGTCTCCGCCGTGCGCGCGATCCGCCGCACGTCGTCGCGCGAGGCGCCGGTCAGCCGCGAGACGAGCGTCGGGTTCGCAGAAAGCGCCAGCTCGTCGCCCTTCGGGAGCTCGCCGTACCAGGTCGGCACCGACAGGTACTCGTCAACCATCCGGCCGCGCTCGTAGATGCGGAAGCGAACGACCTCCCCTTCGAGGCCGAGCGCGATCGTCACCGCGCCGAGCCGGTCCGAGAGCTCTCGTGCGAAGCGTCCGTGCGCCTCGCGGTCGCGGTCGAACACCGGGTCGGCGACGCGAATCCAACTGTCGGTGTTGCGAATCTCAGGCGCCTCGAGCCGCGGAATGAACTGGGCGACGGCACGCTCGACGGAGAGCTCGTCGTCGCTCTGCACGTGGGTGATCGCCCGCGACTCACCGGCGTCATGGTCCATGAGCCGAGCCTCGAACGCCTCGGCCGGAGTCGCCAGGAACTTCGCGTACTCCTCGAAGCCGAGCCGCGCCCACACGACGCGTGCCTGCTCGTTCGACGTCAGGACGTCGAGACTGACGAATCCGGCGCCACCTTCACGCGCATGCCGTGCGCACTCGAGCAGGAGCGCCTTCGCGACGCCTTGGCGCCGGGCGCGCGGGCGCACGTGGACGAACTGGATGTGCGCGCGTCCGCGCTGGACCGCTTCGATCCGAGCCGCACCGAGCACACCGATTCCGTCCTCCGCCAGGAAGACGCCGCCCGTGCGGATGTCGTCGAGCGTGTCCTGCCACTCCTCCGTCCACGTCTCGGGCTCCTCGACCGACAGCGGGACCTCCTGCTCGAACTCCTCCCAGAGCTCGCGCAGGACGCCCTCGTCGGCCTCGGTCGCGACCCGGATCTTCACGGACGGGACAACCGGCCGGTGAGGAGGTAGTGGGCGGAGAGATTCTGGAACGGCTGGAGGCGCGCGCCGAGCTCGGTCACAGCGACACCGTAGAGGCTCTCCGCCGCCTTGCGGAGGGCGAGGTCGCCGGCCGGCCAGGCATGCGGCCGCGCCAGATGGCGGGCGAGGAACCACTCGGCCGTCCAGGGGCCGAGCCCGCGGAGCGCAGTGATCCGGGAGCGCACCTCGTCGTCGTCGAGCGCCGCGAGCCCTTCGAGGTCGAGGTCGCTCCGGGCGAGGCCGACGGCGTACGCCGCCTTCTGCCTCGTGAACCCGACCTCGACCAGCACCTCCTCCCCTGCCTCTGCAACGCGCTCGCGGGTCGGGAACGCCCACGCTTCGCCGACGGGCTCACCGAGCCGCTCCACGAGCCGGTTGCGGATCGCAACAGCCGCGAAGAGCGAGATCTGCTGCGCCGTGATCGACGTGATCAGCGCCTCGAACGGATCGGGTTGCAGCGGCGGGCGGAACCCGCGGAGGCGCTCGACGACCGGAGCGAGGAGCACATCCTGCGCCGCCCAGGCATAGAAGGGCGGCAGATCGAACGGCGCGCCGAGCAGATGCTCGACGACGGGACGGGTCTCGTCGTCGAGCGGCTCGACGTCGACGCCGCCGGGGCGAGCCTGAATCAGCACGTCGCGGCCGCCGACGGCTCGGTGGAGCGTTCCGTCGACGAGGCGGTTCGCCAGATCGGTGCCGAACGCGCGAAACCGCCCGGTCGAGAGCTCGAAGTCGTACGGAACGGGCAGAGACAGCAGCACGTCAGATGCGTTCTAGCTCCGAATAGGTGTCTGACACCGGACGGTGTCAGACACCAAGCGCACCAGCAACGTCGTGCAGCGTGTCGAAGCGCTCGTACGGAACGCCCTCGTCGTCGAGGTAGCGGGCGAGGCCGTCCCGTGCGAACACGCGCTCGGCGGCGAGCGCGGCGCAGCGGTCGGAGTAGCCGTCACCGACGAAGACGTAGCGCTGTTCGGCGAGCGCCGCCCGCTTGCAGGCCTCGCCGCAGGTCGCGCAGACCGCTTCGTCGCGCCAGATCGGCCGCCAGCCGCCGGGGTCGGCGTCCAGTCGGTTCGCGCGGACATCGAGCTCGATCTTCTCCCGCGCGAGCACCGGCTCGATCAGCTCGTGGAAGCCGCTCGAGAGGATGATCGGCGCGTTGCGCTCGGCGAGCTGCGCGAACCCGGCGCGCATCGTCACGTGCTCGCGCATCCACCCGATCGCGAAGTCGAGCGGGAGCTTGATCGTCGCGATCTCGGCCGCGATCACCTCGTGCAGGGTCAATCCCGCGCCGAGCACGCCCTCCATCTGCTCGTAGACCTCGACATCGCCGAACTCCTCCAGGAGCATGTGGAGCCCGTCGACCTCGGTGCAGGTCCCGTCCCAGTCGAGAACGAGCTGCACTTAGAGGTGGGAGGTGACGCCGGCCGGGTCGTCGTCGGTCGTGCGGGCATCCGACGAGGGCTCCTCGGCCCACGTGTACATGTACTTGCCGTCGTCGAGGTCGGCGGCGAGGGTCGTCAGCCGCAGTGGGTTGAACGTGTCGCACATCACCGCGTACTCGTGGGTCTCGGTCATGCCGAGCGACTTCTCGGCCAGTCCCGGCTGCGGGCCGTGCGGCAGGCCGGAGGGATGCAGCGTCACGGACCCGACCTCGATCCCCTTGCGCGACGAGAAGTTCCCGTCGACGTAATAGATCATCTCCTCGCTCTGCAGATTCGAGTGGTGATAAGGAATCGGGATCGCCTCGGGATCGAAGTCCAGCTTCCGCGGGCAGAACGAGCAGATGACGAAGTTCGGGCCCTCGAACGTCTGGTGTGACGGCGGCGGCATGTGGATGCGCCCGGTGATCGGCTCGAAGTCGTGGATGGAGAACGTCCACGGGTAGACGTAGCCGTCCCAGCCGACGACGTCGAACGGGTGGTAGTCGATGACGTAGGTCTGGTAGCCGTCCCGGACGCGCACCTTGACGATGAACTCGCCCCGGTCGCGGTGCGTCTTGAGCTCGGTCGGCGGATGGATGTCGCGGTGGTAGTACGGCGCGTGCTCCATCAGCTGCCCGTGCTCGTTCCGGTAGCGCTTGGGGATCGTCATCAACCCCGGCGTCTCGAACACGAGATGACGCTGTTCTCCCTCCGGCGCGAAGCGGTAGGTCGTGCCGCGCGGCACGACGATGTAGTCGCCCGGCTTGTACGGCACGTCACCGAAGATCGTCTCGAGGGTGCCCGAGCCCTCGTGCACGAAGATGACCTCGTCCCCTTCGCCGTTGCGGAAGAAGTAGTCCATCTCCTCGATGGGGCGGGCGAGCGAGATCTCGACGTCGCTGTTCCACATCAGCAGCTCGCGCCCGGAGATCGCGTCCCCGGCGGGCGGCAGATCCCAGGTGCGGAGATGCCGGTGGGCATGCGCGTCGGGAACCCACTCGTCGCGCACGATCGGCTCGAATTCGCCGAGCTCGACCACGCGGCACGGCGACACGAGGTGGTAGAGGATCGACTCGAGCCCCGAGAAGCCCTCGAAGCCCATCACCTCCTCCGTCAGGAGCGTGCCGTTGTCGCGGTGCACGATGTGGCGCTTTCTCGGCAGATCGCCGAGTCGCTGGTAGAACGGCATGGATGGAGGATATCGCCGGGCGGATCGAGCGGGAGGTCGCCTCGTGGGACGGCGTCACGACGCATGCGCACCGCTTCGGCGGGATCGAGTTCCGCCTCGGCCGGCGCGAGATCGGACACCTGCACGGAGAGCGCTGGGCCGACCTGCCGTTCCAGAAGGGGATCCGCGACATGCTGGTCGAGACCGGGCGCGCTCAGCCTCATCACGTGCTCCCCGAGACCGGTTGGGTGTCGCGCCAGATCCGAACCGACGAGGACATCGCCGAGGTGATCGAGCTCTTCCGGCTCAGCTACGAGCGGGCGCGCGTCGCGCAGAACGTGCGCGAGTCACGCGACTAGGTCGCGCGGCGCCGAGGGCCGCCTCGCGGGCTCGTCACCGAATCTCCGGCGTGCGAGAGCGAATCGCGCCGTCGCGGTTCGCGACCTGTCCCGTTCCACCACACCGCCGCGACCGGCTGCGGCTGGGCGTCCGAAGCGTACGAGGAACCGTCCGCCCCGGCAGTCCGAAGTTCCACATTCGGCACACACCCGCGCGCGTCTCTTCTCGGTGGCTGCCACCAGACTGGTCTCGCCGCGGCCCGTCCGGGAGGACACGGTGGGTGATGTCAGCGTCACGCGGGAGCTTCAGGTCACGAGCTCTCGGAAGCGGTCGGCGGAGACATTCCCGCCCGAGATGACGATCCCGACGGACGGCGCCTCCACTAGGCCCTCGAGCAGCGCCGCGATCCCGACCGCGCCGCTCGGCTCGACGACCAGCTTCAGCCGCTCGAACGCGAACCGCATCGCCTCGACGATCTGCGCATCGGTGACCGTCAGGATCTCGTCGACGAGCCGCGAGGCGACCTCCCACGTCAGCGTGCCTGGCGCATTCGTCTGGAGCCCGTCCGCGATCGTGCGAGGGACGTCGATCGTCACCGGCATGCCCGCCTCGAACGAGCGTCGCCAGTCGTCACCGGCCTCAGGCTCGACACCGACGACGCGCCGCACTCCGAGGTCCTTCGCGATCGTCGCCGAGCCGGCGATCAGGCCGCCGCCCCCGACCGGCACCACGAGCGTGTCGACGACTCCGGCATCTTCGAGCAGCTCGAGCGCGGCCGTCCCCGCCCCTGCCATGACGAGCGGATCGTCGTACGGGCGCACCAGCTCCAGGCCGCGCTCTGCAGCGAGGGCGGCACCGAGAGCCTCTCGATCCTCGGAGTAGCGGTCGTACGTGACGATCTCGGCGCCGTAGGCACGCGTCGCGTCGACCTTCGAACGAGGCGCGTCTGTCGGCATCAGGATCGTCGCGTGCGAACCGAGCAGGCGAGCGGACAGCGCCACGGCCTGGGCGTGGTTGCCGGACGAGTAGGCGAGCACCGGCGTGCCCTGGGGCAGCGACGAGATCTTGTTGTACGCCCCACGGAACTTGAACGCGCCGGCGCGCTGGAGGCACTCGGGCTTCACGACGACGTGCTCACCGAGCGTGCGTGAGCGGATGACCGGAGTCCGGTGCGCGACCCCTTCGAGCAGGCGCGCCGCCGCCCGCACGTCCGCGGGGCCGATCACGCGACGGTGTTCCGCAGGACGCCGATGCCGTCGATCTCGAGCTCGACGACGTCTCCGCGCTGCAGCCAGCGCCCGTCGCCGTGCTCGAGGATGCAGCCGCTCCCCACGGTGCCCGATCCGATCACGTCGCCGGGCCGCAGTGCGGTGTTCAAGGCAGCGCGCGCGACCAGTGCAGCCCAGTCGTGATACATCGAGCTCAGATCGCCGCGAGAGCGCTCCTCCCCGTTCACCCGCGCGACCATCGCGCCGGCGCTGCCGTCGAACTCATCCGGCGTCACGAGCACGGGGCCGAGCGACGTCGCGAAGTCCTTGCCCTTCGCGGGGCCGAGACCGACTCGCATCTCCTGGCGCTGCAAGTCCCGCGCCGACCAGTCGTTGAGGACCGTGAAGCCGCCGATCGCTCCGTCCGCGCCGATCACGGCCGCGCACTCGAGTTCGTAGTCGAGCTCCTGCGTGCCGGCCGGATACGGGACGTCGTCCTCGGGGCCGAAGATGGCCGTCGGGTTCGAAAAGTAGAAGACCGGCACCTCGTACCACTCCTGCGGAACCTGCGAACCGCGCTGCCTGCGCGCGGTCGCGACATGCTCTTCGAAGGCCATGAAGTCACGGACCGTCGGGGGATGCAGCACGGGCGGCCGAAGGTCGACGTCGGCGAGCGCGTACTCAGCATGCTCGCGCGCCGAGCCGCCGCCGGTGAAGAACGCCTGCAGCGTCTGCGCCGCGAGCTGGATCACCCTGTCACCTTCGATGCGCCCCGGCCAGCCGCGCTCGAGCGCCAGCTCCCTGGGCGTGAACATGCAGAGCTTCACGGCTCCGTATGGACTATCACGTCGGCGATGTCCGGCCGCTCACGTCGGATGCGCTCCTCGATCTCACTGGCGTGACGATGTGCCTCGTCGAGGCTGTGCGTGCCGTCGAGCCCGAGAGTGAGGAACGCAACGAGACCGTGAGTCGTGTTCAGGAACCGCAGCTCACGCGGGTCCTTGCCGGTCTCCTCGCGGACGATCCTGCGCACGACCGCTTCGCCCTGAGCATCGACCTCGCGTGCCTCCGTCGTCTCGGCGAGCGGCTCGAGGTGCGTCTGCACGCCGGCGATCTCGGGGACGGCTTCGCAGATCGCAGTTTCGAGCTGCTCGGCGATCCCGTGCGCCTCGGTGAGCGAGAGATCCCCCGGCAGCTTGACGTGCAGCGAGAGCTCGGTCCTCCCGTCGACGTCGACGAGCGCGAGATTGTGCACCTCGCGGACACGCGGAACGGCCAGGGCGGCTGCGTGGGCACGCTCCCGCAGCGATGCGTCCTGGATCGGCTCCACGTGGACGACGACGTCCGCGTTTGGCAGCGCGCGCTCGACCGCGGCCTCGACGGCGTCCGCGGCGGCGTGCCCCTGGCCGACCGCCGCACTCGGCGACACGGCGATCACGATGTCCGCGAACTGGCGGCCGCCCGCCTGGCGCATCCGGATCCGGCGCACGTCGACCGCCGGTCTCAGCTCGCCGATCGCCGCGAGCGCCGCCGCCTCGGCCTCCGCCGGGGCCCGGTCCATGAGGACGTCGACGTTCACCTTGATCAGACGCGCCGCAGCGAGCAGGACGAGGACGCCGACGAAGAGCGCGGCGATCGGATCGCCGTTCTGGTAGCCGTAGTACGCGCAGATGAGGCCGATCAGCACGGCCACGGAGCCGAACACGTCGCTGCCGAAATGAAGGGCGTTCGAGGCGAGCGCCGCGCTCTTGTAGCGTCGGGCGGTCCGAGCGGAGACGACCATGCGGCTCAGGTCGATCGCGATCACGATGCCGAGCACGACGAACGCGTACCAGGTCACGTGCACGTGCGCATGCGTGACGCCGGTGAGGCGCTCGATCGCCCGCCCGGAGATGAACAGGCTCACGAGCGCCAGGAACCCCGCCTCGGCGAGTGCCGCGAGATGCTCGGCCTTGCCGTGCCCGAACTGATGCGTGATGTCCGCCGGCCGGGCAGCGACACGCACGGCGAAGTAGGTGAGCAGCGCGGCGACGAGGTCGGTGCCGGAGTGCGCCGCCTCCGAGACGAGGCCGAGGCTGTGCGTCGCGAGGCCGACGGTCAGCTTCAGGACGACGAGGACGGTGGCCGCGGCGACCGAGAGGAGCGCCGAACGGCGTTGTGGCGTCATGTGAGCCAGGTGTCTGGCTAGAGATTGCCCCGGAGCGCCTGTTCGCGCTCGATCGCTTCGAACAGCGCCTTGAAGTTCCCGTCGCCGAAGCCGCGCGCGCCGTGACGCTCGATCACCTCGAAGAACAATGTGGGCCGGTCCTGCGCGGTCTTCGTGAAGATCTGGAGCAGGTAGCCGTCGTCGTCGCGGTCGGCGAGGATCATCAGCCGCCGCAGGTCGTCCCAGCTCTCGTCGATCTCGCCCACACGCTCGGGCGTCTCCTCGTAGTAGGCGTCCGGCGTCGAGAGAAAGACCACACCCCGGCGCTGCAGCGCCTCGACGGTCTTGACGATGTTCGACGACTGCATGGCGATGTGCTGCGCACCCGGGCCTTCGTTGAACTCGAGGTACTCGTCGATCTGGCTCTTCCGCTTGCCCTCGGCGGGCTCGTTGATCGGGAACTTCACCTTCCCCTTGCCGTCGGTCATCACCTTCGACATCAGCGCCGAGTACTCCGTCGAGATGTCGTCGTCGGAGAAGTGGATCATCTCGGTCATTCCGAAGACCTGCTCGTAGAAGCCGACCCAGTGGTCCATGCGCCCGAGCTCGACATTGCCGACGATGTGGTCGATCACGAGCAGGCCGACACCCTCGTCGACGCCGTTCGCCGACGGCTGGGCGACATAGCCGGGGAGGTAGGCGCCCTCGTAGCCCGAGCGACCGACGAACGTGTGCACGACGTCGCCGTAGGTCGCGATCGTTGCCAACTCGACCTCGCCGAAGTCGTCGCGCAGGATGTGCGGCTCGACGACGCCTCGAGCGCCGCGCGCCACAGCCTCGCGGAACGCCATTCCCGCATCGGGCACGCGCAGGGCGATGTCCTTCACCCCGTCGCCGTGCGCCGCGGCATGCCGGGCGATCGGGCTGTCGCTGCGAATCGCGCTCGTGACGACGAGCCGAATCTCGTTCTGCTCGAGCACGTAGCTCGCGCGGTCCCGCACGCCGGTCTCCGGCCCTGCGTACGCCGTCCGCCGAAAGCCGAACGCGTGCTCGTAGTAGAACGCCGCCTGCTTCGCGTTCCCAACCCACAGCTCGACGTGGTCCCACCCGTCGAGCGGCATGAAGTCGGTCATAGCCCGCTCCGGCCCCGGCCAAGCCGGGGCCTGCGCTCCTGTGAGACTCCGTCGAGCCTACGTCTCATGAAGTGGAGTCTATCCCTGCCGTCGCTGGCGTTCCGGCGGCTGCGTCCGCGGCCGAGACCTCGTCCAGGGAGCGGCGCAGGTGCTGCTCCTTGACGTAGCGGACGGCGATCAGCCAGACGATCGCCGAGACACACGCGGCGGCGAAGAACGCCGGTCGGATCGCATTCGCGAGACCGACTCTCGCGCGCTCGGGGAGACGATGGACGCTCGACAACTCGCCGGCACCCACCCCGGGCGGCAGGCCGTTGTTGACGATGACGCCGATGATCGTGACGCCGAGCGTCGCACCCATTTGACGGGCGAACTGCGTCAGCGCCGTCGCCGATCCGATCATCGCGCGCGGGACCGCGTTCTGGACGGAGATCACGAAGACCTGCATCATCGATCCGATCCCGATGCCCGCGATCACCATGTTGCGGGCCGCCTCGCTGTTCGTCGTCGCAGGGCTCATCTGCCAGAGCAGCAGCATCCCGATCGTCAGCACGACCGGGCCGAGGATGACGTTCCACCGGTAGTGCCCGGTGCGCGACACGAGCTGCCCTGTCAGAAGCGACGTCGCGACGGCGCCGAGCGTGAGGGGCGTCAGGACGACGCCCGAGGAGGCCGCGGAGGTGCCGATCACGCCCTGCACGAACAGCGGGACATAGGAGATCGTCCCGAACATGACCATCCCGACGAGCGCCATGCAGGCCACGCTGCCGGCGACGATCGGATTGCGGAGGATCTCGAACGGCAGGATCGGCTCCCGCGCGCGCCGCTCGACGACCGCGAATGCGGCGAGCAGCACCGCGGAGACGGCGAGCGCGCCGACGACGTGTTCGCTCGTCCACAGGTACTGGCGGCCGCCCCACACCAGGCCGAGCAGGAGCACACCGGTTCCGGCGGCGAGCAGGCCGGCCCCGAGCCAGTCGATCGAATGGTCGGTCAGCGGCGCGCGGCGCGGCATCGTGATCGAGATCACGATCAGGGCGAGGCCGCCGATCGGCAGGTTGACGAGAAAGACCCAGCGCCACGAAGCGTTGTCCACGATGAAGCCGCCGACCGCCGGGCCGATGATGGACGAGGCGGCAAAGACTGCGCCGATCAGGCCCTGCCACTTGCCGCGGTCCCGCGGCGGAACGATGTTGCCGATCACGGCGAGCGACAGCGGAAAGAGCCCGCCCGCGCCGACTCCCTGCACCGCGCGGAAGAGCACGAGCTCCGTCATCGACTGCGCAAGACCGCAGAGCGCCGACCCGATCAGGAAGACGGTGATCGCAAAGAGGAACAGGTTCTTGCGACCCCAGACGTCGCCGAGCTTGCCGTAGAGGGGCACCGTCACGGTCGACGTGAGCATGTAGGCCGTGAAGACCCACGAGTACTGGGTGATCCCGCCGAGGTCGCTCACGATCCGCGGCAGCGCCGTCGCGACGATCGTCTGATCGAGCGCGGCGAGCATCAGCGTCACCATCAGCCCCGCGTAGATCGCGAGGATGCGCCCGATCGTGTAGTTGTAGCCGGGCGGCCGACGGCGAAGACGCTCGCTCAGGTTCACGACTATTAGTTAACCAGGTTAAGTGGATGTGGCGCCTACTCGCCGGGCGCCTCTGGCACCGGGCGCTGCGACCGTTCGACGAGCACCGCGCTGAGGATGGCCGCGCCCCCGATCACCTCCCACCGAGTGAGGTGCTCGCCGAGCAGGAGAAGCGCGAAGAGCACGCCGAGGAGCGGCTGCATGTTCGAGAAGAGCGAAGCCCGTGACGGGCCGACCCGGCTGATCGCCGTGAACCAGAGAATGTTCGTCAGGAACAGCGGACCGAGCACCGCGAAGGCGATGCAGATCCACATCAGGTAGCCGAAGTGGAAGCCCTGGCTCGTCGTCTGGCGCAAGCCCGCCAGCGCGAGCGGGATCCAGCCGAAGAGCAGCACGAGGGAGCTGATGCGGAACGGCGAGTAGCGCCTCATCAGCGGCGTGATCAGGATCGAGTACCCCGCCCACGTCAGCGCGGTCATGATCGCGAGCCCGTCACCGAGCACCTTCCCGGAGAACCCGCCGGAGCCGGACGCCACGAAGCCGACGCCGATCAGGGAGACGACCGCGGCCAGCCAGAACGCCTTCCCCATCCGCTCGAGCCCGATCACGCTCGCGAGCACCCCGATGAAGATCGGCGTCATGCCGAGGAAAAGCGTCACTGTCGCCGCCGAGGTCTTGTCCACCGCGTAGACGAAGAAGACCTGGTTGACGAAGATGAACACGGCTGCCAGCAAGACGAGGCGCATGTCTCGCAGGGCGATGCGGAAGCTTCCCTCCCGCGCGTAGGTGAAGCCCCAGAAGAGGATCGTCGCGCACCCATAGCGGATGGTCGCGTACGCGAGCGGCTGGAAGCCGTGGGTCAGCACGTACCTCGTGACGGTCGCGTTGAGCGCCCACAGAAGGATCGTCCCGAGGAGCATCAAGTCGACCCGGCTCACTCGGCGCACCCGCGCGACACTAGCGCCAGATGGATCATCTAGGCTCTCGCCCGATGGATCGCGAGCCGACACGCGACGACGTCGACGCCCTCGTCGGGCCGGCGACGCCGCACTTCGCCTTCCAGCTCCGCGCGCGGGTCCGGGAGCTCGTCGCAGGCCTCCCCGCCGACACCGACCTCCGCCGCTACGCCGAGGCGCAGATGCAGCGCCTCGACGACCTGGGCTACGCGTCGTCGAAGGCCGATGAGGGCCAGCGCGAGTCGCCGGAGCGGATCGGCTGGGACGAGCTCCCGTCCTCGGCACCGGTGGACAAGCCTCTTCCGCGTAGATCGTGAACGTCTTCGTCACGGGGGGCTCGCGCGGTATCGGCCGCGCCATCGCCCTTCGCTTCGCGCGAGGCGGTGCGGAGCGGATCGCGATCGGCTACATGCGGAACGACGGCGCCGCCGAGGAGACAGCGGACGAGCTGCGGGCTCTCGGCGCCGAGGTGGTGCTCGTGCGCGGCAACATCACGTCGCAGCGGGTGCTCGACGAGGTGGCGGCGCTGGGGCCGCTCGACGTGCTCGTGCACAACGCCGCGACCGGTGTCGTTCGTCCAGCGCTCGAGACGGAGGACAAGCACTGGGACTGGACAATGAACGCGAATGCGCGCGCGTTGCTGCAGCTCGCACGCGTCGCCGCGCCGCAGATGCCGGCGGGCTCGTCGATCGTCGCGATCTCGTCGCTCGGAGCGCAGCGCGTGCTCCAGAACTACGTCCTGATCGGCACGTCCAAGGCCGCGCTCGAGGCGCTCGTCCGCTATCTGTCGGTCGAGCTCGCGCCGAAGATTCGCGTCAATGCGGTCTCGGGTGGGGTCGTCGACACCGGTGCGCTCGAGCACTTCCCGAACAAAGAGGAGATGCTCGCGGCCGGGGCGGCGAATCCGGTCGGCCGCCTCGTCACGCCCGACGACATGGCCGGGGCCGTCGCGTTCCTCTGCTCGGCCGACGCCGAGATGATCCGCGGCCAGACGCTGATCGTCGACGGCGGCTTCTCGCTGCTCGTCGGCGAGGGCTGACCACTAGCTCGGACGTCGACCGCAGTTCAACACTCGCGAACCTGGTTCGGCTCCGCCGAACCAGGTTCGAGCTCCCAGCGCCGCTAGCCCGTCCGCGCCTCGGCGACGGCCGCGCGGATGCGTGCGGCACCGTCGGCGAGAATCAGTTCGCCGTGCGGGATGATCACCCGCTCGATCGGCAGGTCGGCGAGCCGGTCGAGAGCCGGGAGCAGGCGTTCAGGGTCGGCCTCGTCGACGAAGACGTGCAGCCTTCCGCCCGTTCCGCTCAGCACATCGCCGGTCACGAGGATCGCGTGGTCGCGGATGAAGAACACGACCTGATGCGGCTCGCCGTCGAGCTCGATCGCCTCGACGCCGAACGGCAGCTCGTCGACCGACGCCGGCTTCGGCCGGCGCCTCCATTCGGCGTGCGGCGGCACCCACACCGATGCGTCGTAGCGCTCGACGAAGTCGGCAGTGCCGCGGTAGTGCGCCGGCTGTGTCAGGAGGACGTGCACAGGCTTGCCGTGTGGGTCGAAGCTTCCGTCGGGAGGCAGGAACGGATCGATCAGCGCGACCTCGGCCTCGCTCTCGTAGCGCACGACCGGCACGTTCTCATCCCAGTCCTCGCCGGGCTCCCAGGCGGGGTGGGGCGCGAACCACCACGAAACCTTGCTCACACCGGAAGAGTGACAAAAGCAGGCAGGCTCAGCGCCGAAATGCGCGGCGGGCCAGGTCGGCGGCGACGTAGCCGGCGAGCTTCGGGTTCTCCTGGAGCCGCCGCACCGAGTACTGGTACCAGTGCGTGCCGTACGGGACGTAGACCCGCAGCTGGTGGCCGGCTGCGATCAGCTCGTCGGCGCGGTCGGGACGCACGCCGAGCAGCATCTGAAACTCGTAACGCTCCGGCGGGAGGCCGCGCACGATGCGCAGCGCCTCGCCGATCAGGTGCTCATCGTGAGTGGCGATCCCGACATAGGCGCCTTGCTCGACCAACGTCTCGAGGCAGCGGACGAAGCTCGCGCGCACGTCGTCGTCGTCGCGGAAGGCAATCTCCTCGGCCTCGATGTAGATGCCCTTGCAGAGCCGGACGTTGTCGAGCCCCGGCAGATCGGCGGCAGTCCGACGCAGATAGCTCTGCAGCACGACGCCGACGTTCTCGTGCCGGTCGGCTCGCAGCGACCGGAACAGCTCGAGCGTGCGGTCGGTGGTCGACGAGTCCTCCATGTCGATGCGCACGAAGTTCCCACGAGCGGCCGCGTCGATCACGACCGCCTCGAGGTTCTCCCGGCAGAGTTCGAGGTCGAGCTCGAGCCCGAGCCCGGTGAGCTTCACCGACACGTTCGCGTCGAGGCCCTCCTCGTCGATCCTCGCCAGCACATCGTGGTACTGCCCGGTGATCGCGCGTGCCTCGTCGGCATTGGTGATCTCCTCGCCGAGCACGTCGACGGTCGCGAGCTTCCCCTTGCCGTTCAGCCGTCCGACGACACGCACGGCGTCGTCGAGTGCAGGGCCGGCGATGTAGCGCGACGAAAGCCGCTGCACGACGGGCTTGGGAACCGCCGGCAGGAGCCTGACGATCGCGCGATCGAGAAGCGTCACGGGCGGCCGGGATGGTATTCCAATCCGGTTGCTGGCAAGCTTCGTACAGCGGGATATGAAGCTCACCCGTCCATTCATCGTGGCGGCCGCCCTCGCGGCCGCACTGGCCGGCGCAGCGCTCGCCGGCGTCGTCGCGCACAGGAGCGCGACCGTCACGACGATCCGCGTGACCGAGAAGGAGTTCCACATCTCCCTCTCGACGAGCAAAGGCGCCGTCGGCCCGGTCAAGTTCGTGATCAAGAACACCGGCAAGTACGCCCACGGCCTCGCGATCTCAGGCCCCGGCGTGAAGCTGAAGAAGACCGCCAAGCTGATCAAGCCCGGCAAGTCGGGGTCGCTTGCCGTGACGCTCAAGGCCGGCAAGTACTCGCTCTGGTGCCCGGTGCCCGGCCACGCCGCGCAGGGAATGAAGACGTCGATCACCGTGCCCGGCGCCACCGGCGGCGACACGACGACGACTTCCGACACGACGACGGGCGGTGCCGCCTGGGGCTAACGCCTCTCCGCAGCACTCCTGACGCGACGGCGGGATCCCCGATCCCGCCGTTGTTGTATCTCGGCTTCGCCGTGGCCGCGATCGGCGGCCCACTCGCCCTGGCGGCGATCTACGTCCCGGGCGCTGCCGACATGCGCTCCGCCGGCCTCGTCACAGCCCTCGGCGCTGCGCTCTACGCATTCCCGCTCGTCGTCTGGCGGCGCTACAGCGAGGAGATCGTCTCGGCCGGTGGGCTCGCAGCCTTCGTCGAAGCGGCCGTCGGCACCCGCATGGCGCTCGTGCAAGCCGCGATCTGGTCGTTCAGCTACTTCCTCTACCTGCCCTACACGGTCACGGACATCGTCTACGAGATGCTCGCCGACGTGTTCCCGGGGATCGCGCCCTGGCGCTGGCTGATCGAGCTGATCGTCCCGGTGCTGATCGTCGCGCTCGTCCTGCTCGGGACCAGGCCCGTGTTGCTGCTGCTCACTGCGTCGGCGGCGCTTCAGCTCCTCCTCGTGCTCGCGCTCGGCTTCGTCGTCCTGACCAAGGTCGGGGCGCCCGCCCGGTCGTTCACGCACGCACCGGCAGGAACACACGGCGTGGCGCGCGGCGCGGCGAACATCGCCCTGCTCTTTCTCTGCGGCAGCCTGCCGATCTTCCTCGGCGCCGAGGTCGTGGGCGGCTCACGCGTGGTGCGGCGCACGCTCCTCGCGGCCGGAGCGATCGTCGCGGCATATCTCGTCTTCGCCGCGTTCGCGCTCGCCGCGGTCGATCCGTCGCTGCTGCACGCGAACCTCCCCGGTTATGCGATCGCCACCGCCTACTCGAGCCGGTGGTTTGCGATCACGATCGGCGTCGGCGCCGCGGCGAGCGTCGCGGGCTTGATCCTGGCGGAGTATCTGGCGCTCTCGCGCCTTCTCTTCTCCGTCTCGGGGATCGCGGTGCGCAAGCTGCTGAAGTGGATCGCCGTGCCGTTCGTCGCGATCGACGCGCTGAGCATCATCAACCCCGAGTGGTTCGACGAGAACGTGCTTCGACCATCGCTGATCGCGCTGTTTCTCTCCCAGCTGATCGTCTTCGGCGTCTTTCCGACCTACCGCCACCGGCGCGGCAGGCTGACGTTCGCCGACGCCCTGTTCGCAACAGTCGCGTTCGCCCTCATGGCCTGGGGCCTTTACCGGGCGATCACTGCGCCCGTCAGCACGTAGCGAGCGCTACGACTCGCGCATGAACCCCTGGCGCGCGGCGCTGACGAGCGCCACCGCCTCGGGGAACAGCACACGCATCGCGTCGCGCAACGCAACCGACTGCTCGTCGCCGCCGCCCTGCACCTGGATCTGGGACAGCGCCGCCGCCGTCAGCTCAACGGCGGTGTTGAGGGTCAGCGTCGCGAACTGCTCGCGCTGCGCCTCCTGCACCGATTCCGCCTGCTGCTCGGCGAACTCACGCAAGCCGCGCAGGAGATCCTCAGGGTCGCCGCCGAACGGCATTCCGAATCCACCTTCAGACATGCGTCCACGTTAGCGCAGCTCGACCAGGTAGCCGCGCTCGACGTCCTGCACGAACTCGTCGACCGCGCCGGTCGCCGACCTGATCGCGGTCGAGAAGGGCGAGGACAGCTCGCCCAGGGCGCGTTCCAGTGCGAGCGTGGCCGCGCCGACCGCGTCGAGGTACGCCGGCGCAGCGACCCGCGGCGGTGCGCCGATCACGCGTTCCAGAGCGAGTGCCGCCGCTTCCGCCTCCTCGATCCCGGGCGGCTGCTCGACCAGCCGCACCTGCGTCAGCCGCGAGCGCAGGCTCTCCAGGTCGCCGCCTCCGGCCAGGTCGCCGGCGAGCTCGCACATCGCGACGATCGACGCCGTGTCCCGCACGTCGTCGCGCCGGTCGACGGGCTGAGCGTGCTCGTCGAGCACGATCCAGCGCCGCGCCTCATCGGCTCCGAGCGCCACCAGGTAGTAGCGGCGTCCGTGCGACGGCTCCGCAGCGAGCACCCCCGCCACCTCGCCGTGTGCCTTTGCGGCGGCGGCAATCCGCTCCAGGTCCTCGTGCAGCGCCATAGAGTCAAGCGTATGGATGCGAAAGCCCTCTTCGCGCCGCTCGGGGCCGGCTACGACCGCTGGGGAGCCGTGCTCTCGTTCGGGCAGGACCCGCGGTGGCGCCGCTTCCTCGTCTCGCGCATCGACGCAGGGCCGTTCGACACGGTGCTCGACGTCGCGACCGGCACAGCTCTCGTTGCACGCGAGCTCGTTCGTCAAAAGGATTGCTACGTCGTCGGGGTCGACCAGAGCCCGGAGATGCTCGCCGAGGGCCGCAGGCGACTGACGCTCTCCGCCGCAACGCGCAAGGTGCGCCTGCAGGAAGGCGACGCACGCAGCCTCCCGTTCGAGGACGGGCAGTTCGACGCGCTCACGTTCACCTACCTGCTGCGCTACGTCGAGGATCCGCCCGCAGTGCTCGGCGAGCTCGCTCGCGTGGTGAAGCCGGGCGGCACGATCGCGGGGCTCGAGTTCGGCGTCCCGACCGGCATCTGGCGGCCGTTGTGGGAGCTCTGGACACGCTTCGGCCTGCCGGCCGCGGGACGAGTGATCGGCGACGGCTGGTACGAGGTCGGCGCCTTCCTCGGTCCGTCGATCAAGGGCCACTACGAGGAATGGCCGCTGCCTCGGCTGCTGCAGGCCTGGCGCGACGCGGGGATCGAGGACGTGCGCGCGAAGCGGCTCAGCCTCGGCGGCGGTGTGGTGACGTGGGGACGACGGACGAGGTAAAGCCCGCGTTCTACGCGCTTCGGCGCGGCGGGTGGCGCGACTACGTGACGGTGCTGCACCCGCCGTACACGTTCTGGCACCTGTCGTACGTGGCCGTCGGCGCGGCATTGGCGCCACGGTTCCACCTCGATCGGATGCTGTGGGCGATCGCGGCGTTCTTTCTCGCCATGGGGGTCGCCGCGCACGCCCTCGACGAGCTGCACGGCCGTCCGTTGCGAACGCGGATCCCCGGGGCGGCGCTCGTCGCGATCGCGGTCGTGAGCCTCGCGGGCGCGGTCGCGATCGGGATCGGCGCGGCCGCCGCCTGGGGCTACGGGCTGCTCGTCTTCGTGGCGATCGGCGCGGTGCTCGTCCCGGCCTACAACCTCGAGGTGGCGCTGCACACGGACTGGGGCTTCGCGCTCTGCTGGGGGGTGTTTCCCGTACTGACGGGGTACTTCGTCGAGGCTCAGACGCTCCGACTGGAGGCGGTGGTCGCGGCGGGCTACGCGTTCGCGCTCAGCCTCGCCCAGCGCGCGCTGTCGACGCCTGTGCGGGAAGCGCGGCGCAGCCGCTCGACCACCGCGGGCACCGCGCCGCTCGAGCGCGCGCTGCAGCTGCTCGTCTGGGCTTCGGTGTTGATCGCCGTCGCTCTCGTCGCGGCGCGCCTACGATGACGGCGTGACCGCCGCCGCCGTCATCGCCGTCGTTGCAGCCGCGCTCGCCGTCATTGCGCTCGTGGCATGCGTACTCGCGCTACGCAGGGTTCGCGCGCACGAGCAGCTCCTCGAACGCGAGATCGAAGCTGGAAAGACCGCGTTCGACGAGGTCGTCGCGCGCGAGCTTGCACAGCGCGCCGAGGAGCTCGAGCACACACTCGCGCGCGAACGTGCCGACTCGCTCTCGCAACTCGCCGAGGAGGAGCGACGGATCGCGGTGGAACGGCGTCGCGATGTCGCGGAACGCGAGCGAACGGCCACCGAGCGGCTCAGTGAGCAGCTCGTCGCGGCGCAGGCTGCGGTCGAACAGCGCCTCGCCGACTGGGCGGCAGACATCGGCAAGCTGCAGGAGAGCCTCGCGGAGGACGTGAAGCGCGTCGAGGCGCGCCAGCAAGCGCTGATGGCGGAGGCG
Source organism: uncultured Thermoleophilia bacterium (assembly GCA_963821575.1). Lineage (GTDB taxonomy): Bacteria > Actinomycetota > Thermoleophilia > Gaiellales > Gaiellaceae > PALSA-600. Next base: position 193,282 of record CAWGEJ010000006.1, on the reverse strand, counting down.
AACGCGAAGATCGGCCAGGATGCCGATCGGCTCCAGGCCTCCGTCGAGGAGCAGCGACAACTCGTGACGCGTCTGCGTGCCGAGTTCGCGCAGGCCGGCCAGGACGTGATCAAGCAGGGATACGCAGAGCTCGAACAGCACGCAGTCGAGCGGCGGCGTGCCCTGCACGATGTCGCCGACCGGCTGCGGAAACGCGAGACCGAGCTGAAGGAGCTCGTCGAGCGCGAAGGGAACGAAGCCACCCAGCGCATCCAGATCGCGCTCGGCGACATCGAGCGGCGACAGGTCGAGCAGCTGCAGCGCATCATCGGGCGCGAGACCGCGCGCTACACCGAGTCTGCCTCTGCGCAGTTCGACACGACGATTCGCAGCGCCCGCGAAGAGGCCGCCCGCCGGCTGAGCCGCGAGCTCGATCTGGCGGTCGAGCGGTTCGCCCGCGAGGCGGAGGGCGTCCTGACCGAGCGGCTGAACCACGTCAGCGACGCGGCGGCCTCACGCGTGGAGGAACGGCTGGCCAGGCTCAGGGCCGCGCTCGAGCGACAACGCGACGATGCCTTGACCTCGCTGGAGGAGCGCGCACATCAAGTCGAGGCGAACCTGCGCGAGCGTTTGCACGAAATTGCGACCGATGCCGAGTCGGAACGTGCAGTGCTCGAGGCCCGCGTGCAGGAGCTGAGCCGTAGGCTGGACGAGCTCGCCACCCGTGCGTAATGGTTCTGTATAGACCTCCAACTTCCACAAGCAGGGTTCGTCTAGGAGAGAGCGAAAACCCGCACACCATGCCGCAGACGATCGAACAACCCCAGTCAGAGCGCGAAAAGGTCGAGTCCTGGCGCCTCCATGTGCTGATCGAGGCCGGCTATCCGCTGCCGCTCGCCGAGAAGCTCGCGCACTCCGACGCCGACCTGCATCGCGCCGTCGAGCTCACCCGCTCCGGCTGCACGTTCGAAACTGCTGCCGAGATCCTCCTCTAGGTAGACGGCGCCGCCGGCGCACGGGTCGCTCACGCAGTCGACCGGCCGGGATCCCGTCGCCGCCTGCCTGGAAGGATGAGCCGGGATGAGAACGGTCGAGCTCGTCTTCGCTGTCGGCTGGGCGGCATTCTGGCTGTACTGGCTCGCGGCAGCCTTCTCGATGAAGAGAGGCCGCATCCCGTGGTCCCGCGAGTTGCGAATCAGAGCAGTGATCGCCGTCGTCGTGATCGTCCTGGTTCGTGTGGGAGCGTTTCGCGGTCACCGCCTCGACACCGATCCGTGGCGCGCCGCCCTCGGGCTCGTCCTCTTCGCACTCGGGTTGGGGCTCGCGGTCTGGGCCCGCGTGCACATCGGGCGCAACTGGGGCACTCCGATGACGCAGAAGGACGAGCCAGAACTGGTGACGAGCGGTCCTTACCGCCTGGTCCGCCACCCGATCTACTCGGGCATCCTCGTCGCAGGCGTCGGCACGGCGCTGGCCCTGAGCTGGCTGTGGCTGTCTGCCGTGGCCCTGGCCGGCATCTACTTCCTGTACAGCGCGAACGTCGAGGAGCGCTACCTGACCGAGCAGTTCCCAGACACCTACCCGGCCTACCAGCGCTCCACCAAGAGGCTCCTGCCGTTCATCCTCTGAGCCGAGCCAAGGCATAGCCCAATTCCTCGACCTGATCTGATGCAGGCATGCAACTGCGCGCAGCAGTGCTCGTCGAGGGCACGAGCGACCGCCGCGCCGTCGAGACGCTCGCCCGTCGGCGTGGCCGCGACCTCGAGGCCGAGGGCGTCGCCATCGTGCCGATGGGCGGCTTCGGGAGCCTGCCTCGCGTCCTGGAGCAGTACCACGACGTTCTGCTCGCGGGGCTCTACGACGTCGGGGAGGAGCGGCACTTCCTGCGCGCGTTGGGCTGCCGCGACCGCGCCGAGCTCGAGCGCGTCGGGTTCTACGCCTGCATACGCGACCTCGAGGACGAGCTGACGAGGGCGGTGGGGCCGGAGGGGACAGAGCGCGTGTTCGCCGAGCAGGACGAGTTGCGCGCGTTTCGGACGTACCAGAAGCAGCCCGCGCACCGTGCGAGGCCCCTCGAGGAACAGCTGCACGGCTTCATGTGGAACCGCAAGCAGAAGTACGCCGTCCTCCTGGTCGAGGCCCTCGACCTCGAGCGCGTCCCGCGGCCGCTCGACCGCGTCTTGGCACGTGTCTAGCGGGGCGCTACCCGAGGATTTCCGACGCGTGAGCACGGAACAGGGCAGGAACATCCGCGCCGGGCTGGTGAATCGCGTCGATCAGCGCGGCGATTCTCGGCGTCAGCACGAGGAGGTACTCGGCTTCCACGTCTCCGGCATTTCGATACGTGTGGGGCGTGCCGCGCCGCGCCAGCACCGCTGAGCCCGGCCCGACCTCGAACTCGTCGTCTCCGAGACGGAATCCGAGCCTCCCTCGCAGCACGTACCACGCCTCGTCGTCCTCCAGATGGACGTGCAGCGGAGCAATCCAATGGTCACCGGCCTCGGCGGTCCATTGCACGAGCACGAAGTCGTCGCCCGACGCACCGAGAACACCCCCTGCCAGCGGCTCCGCACGCACGTTGGAAGCCTAACCGCGCCGGATAAGCTCGACTCTCAGCGGCCGCGACTGAAAGGAGCCTGCGATGTGGGCGCGTGTGGCGAGGTTCGAGGGTGATCCGGGGGATATCGACGCACGGATCGAGAGGCTTCGGCCCTTCATCGAGGAAGGCAATCTGCCGGCTGAGTTCGGGGACGCGAAGTTCCTGATGCTGGTCGACCGCAACTCGGGCGGGATGCTCGGGGTGGCGCTCTTCGAAACCGAGGAGGCAATGCGCAAGGGCGACGAGGCGATGAACGCCGGGCCCGGCAACGCCGGCAGCCGTGCTTCGGTCGAGTTCTACGAGGTGCCCCTCCACACGCTGTAGAGCCGACGCATGTCCGATCGTCCTCCGACCGCATATGACGAAGTCGCCGAGGAGTACAGCCGCGTTCTCGACCCCGACGGCGTCGGTCTCAGCGATCCGATCCTGACGGAGCTCGCGGGTGACGTTGCGGGCTGCGACGTGCTGTCACTTGCCTGCGGCCAGGGCCAGGACGCGCGCCTCCTCGCCGGCCTCGGCGCAACCGTGACCGGCGTCGACCTGTCGACGGAGATGCTGCGTTACGCACGACAGCACGAAGCTGCCAATCCGCGCGGAATCACGTACGTGCAGGGTGACGCACAAGACCTGGCGGCGTTCTCGGGTCGGAGCTTCGACGGCGTCGTGTGCCACATGGCGCTCATGGATATCCCGGCACTGGAGCCGACAATCGGCTCCGTGTCACGTGTGCTTCGGGACGGAGGCTGGTTCGTGTTCTCGATCGTCCACCCGTGCTACCGCGGGCACGTCGAGATCGTCAACGACTACTTGCTCGACCATCGCTATCGCAAGCAGCTTCCGACGGCCTGGCTGCCTGCGTATGCCTACCACCGCCCACTCGGCGCCTACGTCGACCTCCTCGTGCAGTTCGGCTTCGGCATCGAGCGCGTCGTGGAGAGCCATCACCAAGCTGCCGACGCCGGCGGCGTTCCAGGACTGCTCTACGCGAGGACCGTCAAGGTGCGACCCTGAGCGGGGGCGGAGCCGCGCTGCGCGGCACATTCGATTCCGCGTCCGACCTGTACGAGGCGGCTCGCCCGGCGTATCCGGACCAGATCTTCGACGACCTGGTCGAGCTCGCCCGGCTCGGGCGCGGCAGCCGTCTGCTCGAGATCGGCTGCGCGACCGGGAAGGCAACGCGTCCCCTGCTCGAACGCGGATTCTCGATCGTCTGCGTCGAGCTGGGAGCGCAACTGGCCGAGCACGCCCGCCGCAACCTCGGCGGGCTTCCGGTCGAGATCCACGCCGCGACCTTCGAGGAGTGGGAAGCGCAGCCCGAGAGCTTCGACCTCGTGTACGCGGCGACCGCCTGGCACTGGCTCGACCCTGCTGTCCGCTACCGAAAGGCGCATCGCTTGCTGCGGCCGGGCGGCCAGCTCGCGTTCTGGAGCGCTCTCCACGCGTGCCCATCGGACTTCGACCGGTTCTTCGCCGACATCCAGCCGGTCTACGACGAGATCGGCGAAAGCCACGACGGCGAATGGCCGCCGCCGCCGCCCGAGCTCGTTCCGCACAGCCGGGGCGAGATCGAAGCGAGCGGTCTCTTCGAGGACGTCGTGGTGAGGCGCTACGTCTGGGCGACGGAGTACTCGGCCGAGCAGTACATCGACCTCCTGAACACCTTCTCGGGGCACATCGCGATGGACGGGTGGAAGCGCGAACGCCTCTACCGAGAGATTCGCTCGAGGATCGGCAGCCGCCCCACACAGCGAATCCGGCGCCACTGGCACGCGATCCTCCATGTCGCACACAGGAAGGACGGCGTCGCGTGACAAGCGCGAACGAGCGGGGTAGATGAAGCCCCGTAATTGAAACTGGACTCGGGAGGACGCGTGAACGGGATCAGATATTTCCTGCGAAACTTCACAGCAACCGCCGTCAAGGAGCACCTGCGGTCGCAGGTCGAGGACTCTGCCGACTCGCCGGAGTTCACGCAGAAGGAGATCGAGCTGCTGCATTTCGTTCGCGACGACTCGATCGCCTGGGACGACCTGCTCGGCACCAGCGCACCCCGCTCGTAGGGCGCTAGCATCGACCGATGAAGGTCGAGGCGATGGAGGTCGAAGGGCGGAAGGTCTATACCGTCCGCGGCTTCAACAGCGGCGTCGCCCGCTACCTGAACAAGCTGCCGACGCTCTGGATCGAGGGCGAGGTGACCGAACTGCGCCGCCAGGAGCGGTGGGCGTCCGTGTTCTTCACGCTCAAGGACCCGGAGGACGGCGCCACGCTGCCCGTGCAGATGCCGCGCGGCCAGTTCGACGCGCTCGAGCTCGGGCTCGCCGAGGGAGAACGCGTGCACGTCTTCGGGCGCGCAGAGCTCTACGAGCAGAAGGGCGAACTGCGCCTGAAGGCGCTGACGATCGAGCGCTTCGGCCTCGGCGCCCACCTCGCCGCACTCGAGCGGCTGAAGAGAAAGCTCGCCGCCGAGGGCCTCTTCGACGAGAGCCGCAAGCGACGTCTCCCCCGCTTCCCGCGGCTGATCGGGCTCGTCACCGGGAACGACGCAGCCGCAAAACGCGACGTGCTCACGCACATCGTGCAGCGCTTTCCGCCGGCGAACGTCCTGGTGGCGGAGACCTACGTGCAGGGACCGCGCGCGGCAACGTCGATCGCGGCCGCGATCGGACAACTCTGTGCGCGCGGCGTCGACGTGATCGTGCTCGCGCGGGGCGGCGGCAGCTTCGAGGATCTGCTGCCGTTCTCGGACGAGCGCGTCGTGCGGGCGGTCGCCGAGTGCGCCGTGCCCCTCGTCTCCGCCGTCGGGCACGAGCAGGACACGCCGCTCTGCGACCTCGCCGCCGACGTGCGCGCCTCGACTCCGACCGCGGCAGCGCGTCTGGTCGTGCCCGACCTGGCGGAACTGCGCGAGCGGCTCGAGCGCACGCGCAACTCGCTGCACCAGAGCGCCGAACGTGCTGCCGAGCGCTCGGCGCGGCAACTCGAGACGAACCGCGACCGCCTCCAGCGAGCGCCGCTCCTCGCGCTCGAGCGCCGCCGGGCGCGCCTCGACACGGTGCATGCACAGCTCAGCGCGCTGAGCCCGCTGGCGGTGCTCGACCGTGGGTACGCGATCGTCCGTCGCGGCGGCGGCGAAGTCGTTCGGGCCGCGAGTGAGGTCACGACTGGTGAGGCGATCGACGTGCGGGTCGCCCAGGGCAGTTTCGGAGCGACCGTTGGCTGACCCCACCTTCGAGGAGGCGCAGAAGGAGCTGGAGTCGATCGTCGAGCGGCTCGAGCGCGGTGACGCCGGCGTCGACGAGCTGACGAAGCTGTGGGAGCGCGGCGAGGAGCTCTACCGCATCTGTGCTGCGAAGCTCGACAGCGTGCGCGGGAAGATCGAAGAGCTAGCCAGAGCCGACGAGGCCGGCGGCTAGCACCTCGCCGAGGCGCTCGAGGTCGACTGCGGCGCGCTCCCGTCGGCCGGACAGCGCCCGGGCGGACAGCCCGTCGCGGACGACACCGCCGAACAGCTCGCACCGGACCCCGAGCCGCTGACAGCGGCGCAGAACAGCGCCCGGCGCCTTGCCTTCCAGCGTCGTCGCATCGACCGTGCCCTCGCCGGTGACGACGAGGGCAGCGCCTCGAGCATGCTCGTCGAAGCCGATCGCGTCGAGCACGAGCTCCGCCCCCTCGGCGAGCTTCCCGCCGAGTGCGGCGAGCGCAGCGCCGAGACCCCCGCCGGCGCCCGCGCCGGGCAGATCGCGGTACGGCTCGAGCTCGCCGAGCGCCTCGAGGCGGGCCTCGAGCTCTGGGACCGCCCCGGCAGTCGCTCCCTTTTGCGGCCCGAAGACCCGTGCCGCTCCGCGCTCGCCGAGCAGTGGGTTGCGCACGTCGCAGAGGACGATCAACGGAGTGTCACGAAGCCGTGCGCCGACGACGTCCCGGAGGCCGACGCCGCCGTCGACGGTCGCCGTCCCCCCGACGCACACGAGCAGCGCTGTGGGACGCTCGCCCAGCGCGGCGAGAAGCAGCTCGCCGAGCCCGCGGCTGGACGTGCGGAGCGGATCGCGCTCCCGCTGCGTGAGCAGAGGCAACCCGATCGCCTGCGCCGACTCGACCACCGCTCGGCCGTCGTCGAGCAGGAGCCAGTCCGCCGCGACCGGACGGCCGAGCGGGTCGCTGACGCGAGCGGTGTGCCACGCGCCGCCGATCGCCGCCTGCAGCACCGCCGCGGTTCCCTCGCCGCCGTCCGCGACGGGCAGCTCGTCGACCTCGAGCCCGGGGATGCGGCGCAGGCCCGCGGCCAGCGACGAGGCCGCCTCCAGAGGCGAGAGGACGCCCTTGAGGCTACCCGGAGCTGCGAGAGCCAGCACGTTCCGGTTCCTGCTCCTGCTCGAGCTCGTGCTCGACTTCCTCGACGGGCTCGTCGATCGTCTTGAGCATCGCGTACGAGATGCCTTCCCGCGCGAGGAAGATCAGGCCCACGCCGACGCCGACCGATGCCTCGATCGCCTGCAAGCCGATTCCGAACGCGAACCCGCGTGCGTAGGGAACGCCGTAGTTGACGAGCGGAAAGGCGATCGCGATCTGCACGAGGCCGAAGTTGCCGGGCCAGAGAGGGAAGATCGTCGCGACGTTGATCAGCACGAGCACGAGCCCGGCGGTGGAGAGCGGAGTGTGGATGTGGAACGCGAACATCGCCGACCAGACGGCCAGCAGCTGGCAGAACCACCCCACGCACTGGAAGGCGGCCGCGGTCGCGGCCGCGACGGGCGAACGCATCACCGCGAGCCCGATGCGGGCGCGAACGAGCAGCTGCCGCACCGGCCCGAGCCCTTCGAGCGCGTCGCGGTGCGCACGTCGCGCCAGCAGCATGGCGACCAGGAACAGCACGATGCCGAGTGCGAGCACGAGCACGATCGACGTCAGCGCCCAGCCGGGGATCTTCGCGGTGAGCAGGACCCAGATCACGAGCAGCGTCGCTGGGAACACGTCGAACATCCGGTGGGCGAACACCGAGCCGATCAAAGTCGCCGTGGCACCCGGACGCCCAGGCAGCCGCCGGCGCAGGACCGCCACACGTGCGAGCTCGCCCACGCGTCCCGGCAGCACCGCATTCGCGAACAGACCGACCGAGAACGCGGAGAACACGAGCGGGAAGCTCGGGCAGGGCGGATCGAGTGACTGCTTGATCGTCGTGTCCCACGACCCGGCGCGGGCGAGCACCGAAAGCAGATTGAGCGCGATCGCCGCGATCACCCAACGCCACCGCACGATCGTGAATGCGTCGTGCACGAGGTGCCAGTTCGGCCCATGGAAGACGAAGAGCGCAACCGCAGCCGCCAGCAACGGGAGCACCAGCAATGCGCGCCAGCGACCGTCTCGCAGCATCAGGCGAGAACCTCTTCGTAGATCTCCTCGAGACGCTGCGCGATGTCGTCCCAGGCGTAGTTCGCAAGCGCGTGCGCACGCGCCGCGCGGCCCATCTCGACCCGCCGCGGCTCATCCGAGAGCACGTCGATCACCGCGGCCGCGAGCGCGTCGGGGTCGCTCGGAGGCACCAGCCGCGCGGCGTCGGGCGTCGCGACGGCTGCGTAACCGGGGATATCCGAGGCCACCGAGGGCGTCGCGCACGCGAAGGCCTCGGCCAGGACAAGCCCGAAGCTCTCACCGCCGAGCGCCGGCGTGACCGACACCTTGGCACGCTCGAGCTCGTGGGTGCGCACCTCGTTCGGGACGACTCCGAGCACGTCGACGCCCGTCTCGTCGACGCGGAGACGCGCGTTCAGCAGCCGGTACTGCAGCGGGTCGGTGCCGATCACGCGCAGGCGTGCTCCCGTCGCCGCATGAATGGCCGGCCACGCGCGCAGGAGCGTCGGCAGTCCCTTGCGCTGGTCGTGCCGGCCGACGAAGACGACGGTGTCGTCGCGGTCGGCCGGATCGGCGTGCTCGGGGATCAACACACCGTTCGGGATGATGCGGTAGTCACCGGGCACATAGCGCGACGCGGATTCGGCCGCCATCGGAGACACGGCAATGCGCACGTCGATCCGCTCCATCAGGTAGCCCCAGAAGTGCATTGCGGGCGCCATCCAGCCGAGCTCGCCGTGCGCGTGATGCGTAGCGACGATCGGGCAGCGCGCATACGACATCGCCGCCACGCAGATCGCCGGCGTCATCGGCTCGTGACAGTGGACGACGTCGAACTGCTGCTCTCTCAGGATGTTGCGGACCCGAAGCAGTGAGGGCGGAGAGAGGACGATGTTCGGCAGCGAGCCGTTGGCCGGAACGACGACCGAGCGGCCGACCGGGATGATTCCCTCAGGCAGAGGGCCGTGACGACCGGTGCGCGGGTGCAGGAGGCGGGTGAAGAACCCGGCGGGGTCGTTCCCCATCAGGATCTTCACGTCGTGACCGCGGCGGCGCAGCGCGGCCGCCTGATGCTCGGAATGCTCGACGACACCGCCCCAGTACGACCACGAGAACGGCACGACGATGCCGATCTTCATGAGGCCGCTTCCACGACCGCGAACGCGCGCCGCAGGCGCTCGACGCCGAGCTCGATCGCCTCGTCGGCGACGGCGACCGAGAGGCGCGCCCACCCGGTGCCGCTGGGGCCGAAGCCCTCACCGGGAGCGACCGCGACGCGGTGCTCTTCGAGCAGCCGCTCAGCGGTCAGGTGCCCCGGTAGCCGGAACCAGACGAAGAACGTGCCCTCGCAGACCGGCGGCTCGGGCAGGACGGCCGCAATCGCGTCGCGTCGTCGCTGGTAGTCGGCGACACGCGCGTCGACCGAGTCCTGTGGCCCGTCGAGCGCGGCGATCGCTGCCCGCTGCAGCGGCTCGAAGATGCCGACGCGATTGTGGTCGTTGAGCAGATTGATGCGCTCGACGATCTCGGCGTTCCCGACGACGAAGCCGATCCGCCACCCCGCCATTCCATAGGTCTTGGACATCGACCACATCTCGACGCCGACGTCCTTCGCGCCCGGCGTGGCGAGAAAGCTCTGCGGCCTGCGGCCGTCGAAGACGATGTCGACGTAGGCCGCGTCATGCACGACCGCCCCGCCCGTGCGCACTGCCCAGTCGACCGCCGCCTCGAAGGTGCCGGGCGGAGCACAGACCGCACACGGGTTCGACGGATAGTTGAGGTACAGGGCGGCTGCGGCGGGCGCAGCATCCAGGTCGGGAGCCCAGCCTCGCTCGGCGCTCAGCGGCACCGTCTCGAGCTGCGCGCCCGCAAGCGCCGGCCCGGACGGATAGTCGGGGTAGAAGGGGTCCGGCAGCAGAATCCGGTCGCCTTCGTCTGCCAGCGAGAGGGCGAGCTCGGTGATCGCCGTCTTCGTGCCGGGGACGACTGCGACCTCGCGCTCGGGGTCGAGGTCGACGCCGTACACGGCGCGATACCGTCGGGCGAGCGCCTCCTTCGTGCGGGCGAGGCCGCGAATCGGCGCGTAGCCGTGGACGTCCGGGCGGCTCGCCGTCTCGGCGAGCGCCGCGACGACGTGCGGCGGCGGCCCCACCTCGGGATTGCCGCGGCCGAGGTCGACGAGCGGCGGGCCGCCCGCCGCTGCCGCGGCCGCTACCCGCCCGAGAAGCGCGACGAAGTACTGCTGCGGCAGCCGATCCAGGCGTTTGGGTCTGGCGCGCACCGCTCCGGACTCTAACCAGGCAGTCACCAGGCTAGGCTCCCACCGGTGAACCTGATCGAGGCCCTGGCAGCGGGAATCGGCCCGCGCACCGCCGGGAGCGAGGCGGCGGAACGGGCCGCCGACACGGTGGCGGCTGCGTTCCGGGAGCTCGGTCTCGACGTGCGCTTTCAGGAGTTCCACCTGCTCGGCTACGAGGCGGACGAGCCGGAGCTCGAGGTCGAGGGCGAGCGGTGGCCCGCCGGCCCCTGCATGTACGCCCACTCCTTCGCGGGTGAGGGAACCGTCAGACGAATCGGCGCGTCGCCCTCGCCGATCGGGGACGGGACCCTGCCGAACTTCGCCGTCGTCGACGCGGCCGGGCACGAGGTCGCGCGCCTGCTGACGAGCCCGTTCTCGACCGGTGCGATCCCGTTCATGTCGATGCACACGCACATCACGACACCGCCGACCGCGTTCGTCTCGCGGGCCGACTCGGAGCGGCTCGGAGACGGGATGCGTGTGCGCCTGCGGGTCGGCGGGCGCTTTCTCCCGGGCCGGCTCGAGCGCAACGTGATCGCCGACATCCCCGGGGGCGGCGACCAGCACGTGCTCCTGAGTGCCCATTACGACTCGGTGTGGCGCGGCCCCGGGGCGATCGACAACGCATCGGGGGTCGAGGGGGTGCGCAGAGTCGCCGAGTCGCTCGTCGGCCGCGACCTCGAGCGCGGCGTTCGCCTGGTCGCGTTCGCCGCGGAGGAGATCAAGCTGACGGGCTCTCGGTACTACGTCGACGAGGCGAAGCTCCGGGGCACACTCGGCGAGATCAGCGGCATGGTGAACCTCGATTGCATCGCCCACGGCGAGAAGCTGGAGATCCTCGCCTCACCGCCCGAGCTGGCAGAGCGTGCGTCGAGTCTCGCCCGCGGGCTGGGGCTGCTCGACCGCTACGAGCTCGAGACCGGCCCTGCAACCGGCGGGATCGATACGGAGTGGTTCGCCCGAGAGCGCGTCCCCGCCGTGACGTTGCTCCACTTCCCGTACGACGAGTACCACCTGACGAGCGACGTGCCTGCGCTCGTCGACGAGCAGCGGCTCGAGGACTCCGTGGCGCTCGGGCTCGCGCTCGTCGAGTCGCAGGTCGCGCAGCCGATCGAGCGGTCGCCAAGCTAGAGTCGGCGCATGTTCGAAGAGGGCCTCGCCGAGCTGCACACCCATCTCGGCGGCTCGGTTGCGTCGGACATCCTCTGGAGCCTGGCCCACGAACAGGGAATCGCGCTCCCGACCCGCGACTACTGGGAGTTCGAGCGGCTCGTCACCGTGTCTGACCCGCGCGGTGTGCCGGATCTCGACTCGCTCGATCAGATCTACCACCTGACGGAGCTGATCCAGTCGTCGCCGCTCGCGGTCGAGCGGAGCGTGCACGCGGCGATCGGCGGCGCCTACCGCTCACAGCGGATCACGACGCTCGAGCTTCGGTTCAACCCGATGAAGCGCAACCGCGGCGGCGAGCGCGACCTCGACCACATCATCCTCGCAGCGATCCGCGGCCTCGATCTCGCGTCGCTCGAGTATTCGCAGGTGCGGGCAGGGCTGATCTTGATGATGGACCGCACGTTCACCGCCGAGCAGAACATGGTGATCGTCGAGAAGGCGATCAGATACATGCCGCGCGGCGTCGTCGGAGTCGACATCGCCGGGCCGCGGCCACACGGGGCGCGCTACGACTACACGCAGATCCGAGAGCACGTGGAGCTGGCGCGCGACGCCGGGCTCGGCGTGACGATCCACGTCGGCGAGGAGGGCGGCGAGCACGGCGTGCAGGAGCTCGGCGAGGTCGTCGATTCGCTGCAGCCCGACCGGATCGGCCACGGCATCCTCGCCGCCCGCGACCCCGGACTGATGGAGGCGATCCGCGAGACCGACATCACCCTCGAGATCTGCCCCACCTCGAATCTGCTGACGAAAGCGCTCACGAACGAGGCAGAGCTGTCCGAGACGCTCCGCACCTTCGTCGAGCACGGCGTGCCGTTCACGATCGCGACCGACGGCCCCGAGATGATGCGCACCCACCTGAGGGACGAGTTCGAGCTGCTCGTGCGGATCGGGGCGCTCGACGAGAGCGAGCTTCGGCTGGCCAACGAGCGGGGGCACGACGCCTCGTTCGTCGCCCGGCGCGCGCACGCCACTGCCTAATCTCAACACAACGCCCGGCCCAGACCGGCTACCGTCCCGCAGCGATGGAACTCGGTCTGCGCGGCAGGACGGCGATCATCTGCGGAGCCTCGTCCGGCCTGGGGCTGGCGACGGCAGAGGCCATCGCGGCAGAGGGAGCCAACGTGGCGATGTTCGCGCGACGGCGAGACATCCTCGAGCGCGACGCGGATCGGATCGGCGCCCTCGCGGTGAGAGGCGACGTGACGAACGGCGCAGATCTCGAGCGGCTCGTCGAGCGCACGGTGGAGGCCTTCGGCGGGATCGACATCGTGGTCTGGAACTCGGGCGGGCCGCCGGCGACCAAGGCCTCGGAGATCACCGACCTCCAGCTCGAGGCGGCATTCGAGCTGCTGCTCCAGCCGGCGGTACGGCTCGTGCGGCTGGCGCTGCCGCACCTGCGAAAGAGCGAAGCGGGCCGCATCCTCTTCGTCACCTCCGGCACGGTGAAGGAGCCCACGCCGCAGCTGTCCCTCTCGAACGCCCTGCGCCCCGGCCTGACCGGCTGGGCCAAGACGCTGGCGCGCGAGCTCGGGCCGGAGGCGATCACGGTCAACTGCGTCGCCCCGGGCCGGATCGACACACCGCGCATGACGGAGCTCTACGGCCCCGACGGCCCGCCGCCGCAGGAGCTGGCGCAGATTCCGCTCGGGCGCCTCGGCACTCCGCGCGAGTTCGGCGACGTCGTCTGCTTCCTCGCGTCGGACCGCGCCGCTTACGTCACGGGCACGACGGTGCTCGTCGACGGCGGCAGCTCCCGCGGGCTTCTATGAAACGCGTCACCCCAGGGCGGCTGTTCGCTCTCGGGCTGGTCCTCTTCGCGGTCGCGGTCGCGCTCTACGTCGTCCCGTCGAACGAGTACATCTTCCTGCCCGACAAGGCACATCCCGTTGCGCCCCTCGTGACCGTTCCGGGCGGGAAGGACCCAGTTCACGGCGGCGTCTACTTCGTCGACGTCGTCGTCCGCAAGGCGACGATCCTCGAGAAGCTCTTCGGCGGCCTGCACAAGGGAGCCGACCTGTACCCCGCGAGCGCGGTCAATCCACCAGGCGTGGGCGACCAGCAGCGCCGCCGCATCGACCTCCAGGACATGGTGCACTCGCAGCAGATCGCGGCGGCTGTTGCACTGCGCGCGGCAGGCAAGCACGTCGTCCTGCGCTCCACCGGGGCGCTGATCAACCAGGTCGTCGCGGGCATGCCCGCGGTCGGCAAGCTCGAGCCCGACGACGTGATCGTCTCGATCGACCGGAAGCGGGTGCGCAACCCGCACGATGTGTTCGTCGCCATGTCCTCACACAAGATCGGCGACGTGGTCGCCATCGCCGTCCGGCGGGGCAAGCAGACGCTCATCGAGCGGATGCGGACGGTGACGTCGGGCGGAAAGCCTCCGCGCCGGCCGGTCGTCGGCGTGATCGTCGAGCCGGCCGTCGACATCCACCTGCCCTTCCCCGTCTCGATCGACGCGGGCAACGTCGGCGGGCCGTCTGCGGGCCTCGCCTTCGCGCTGGAGGTGCTGGAGAAGCTCGGGCGCAACGTGGTCCACGGCCACAAGATCGCGGCGACCGGGGAGATCTTCCCCGACGGCTCCGTCGGCCCGATCGGCGGCATCAAGCAGAAGACGATCGGTGCGCGCGAGGCGGGTGTGGACGCGTTCCTCGTGCCGGCTGGGGAGAACGCCCGGGATGCCCGCAAGGAGGCGGGCGGCCTCCGGATCATCCCTGTGGAGAGTTTTCCACAGGCGTTGCACGCCCTGGCGACACTCCGTTAGCGGGACAGAAAACAGCAGGTTTCGGCCGATTCGAACTTGCCGGAAAATGCACGTTTTCCGTTTAGACAAGCCCTTTGCGCGACCCTTGCCCGGTCGTACCATGGCCCAGCCCTACCCCCCGCTCAGCCTCCCCGGAAGGGACTCCCATGACCCGACAGAACGCTCCGACCTGCGACGACTGCTACTTCCGCCGTCACGCCCTGTGCGCAATGGCCCCGGAGCGTCCGTGTCCCACCTTCCGAGCGGCGACACTCACTCTCCAGCCGCCGCGCCAGCCCCGCCTCGTGCCGCTCGCCCCCGTGGCGGCGGTTGCCGCAGCCTGAGCCGCGGCGCTAGGCCGGGACGGGCAGCGCCGCAGCCAGCCGGGCGACGCCGTCGTCGATCTCGTCGAGCGAGGGGAAGCTGAAGGCGAGCCGCGCGGTGTCGGGCGGGCCGCCGAAGTCGGTGCCCTTGACGAACGTCACCCCCGCCGCCTCCGCGCGGGCGAGCAGGTCGGAGGCATCGACCCCGCCGAGCTCGAGCCACAGGAAGTAGCCGCCGGCCGGGCGGGTCGTTCCCACCGAAGGCAACTCGCGGGCGAGCGCCGAGAGCATCGCGTCGCGCCGCGCTCCGAGCAGGCCCTTGACGCGCTCGAGGTTCGGCTCGAAGGTCCCGCGACGCACGAACTCGTTCACGGTCGCTTGGCCGAGCAGGACCGGCGTGATGTAGGTCGCCGTGGCCGTCGCCTCGATCTCGCGGGCCAGACGCTCGGGAAACACGAACCAGCCGACGCGAAGGCCCGGCGCGACCGTCTTCGAGAACGACGAGCTGTAGGCGACGTGGCCGCCGGAGAGCTCGAAGAGCGACGGCAGCGCCTCACCCTCGTAGCGCACGAGGCCGTACGGGTCGTCCTCGAGCACCAGCAGGTCGTGCTCGAGTGCGAGCTCGACGATTCGCCGGCGGCGCTCCAGGCTGAGCGTGCGTCCGCTCGGGTTCTGGAACGTCGGGATGAGGTAGAGGAAGGCAGGCGGGGGGCCGCTGCGGAGCGCCTGCTCCAGCGCGTCGGGGTCGAGCCCCTCGTCGTCGCAGTGGAGGAGCTCGACGTCGGCGCCGAGCTCGCGCAGGATCTTGAGCGGGCGGTCGTAGGTGGGGAGCTCGGCGAGCACCCTCTTGCCTGAGGCGAGCTGTTGGGAGAGGAAGACGAAGCCCTGCAGCGAGCCGTTGGTCAGGAAGACGCGCTCCGCGGCGATCCCGTGGCGGTCTGCGATCCACTCGCGGAGAGGTTGGTAGCCGGACGACGGGCCGTAGGAGAGGATCGTCGGCCCGTCACGCTCGAGCGCGACGCGCGCGCAGTCGGCCAGCTCCTCGACCGGAAGGCACTCGGGGGCGGGAACACCGCGTGCGAACGAGATCGTCGCCATGCCGCCAGACTACCGAGCGAGCGGCCGGTCGCACGCTTTAGCAGACTCTTAGGAGCACAGGACACAATGCAGTCATGACAACTCGCGTGCTCGTGGTCGACGACGACCCTTCAGTGCGTTCGGCCATCGCCCGCGCCCTTCGTATGGACTACGAGGTCGG
Source organism: uncultured Thermoleophilia bacterium (assembly GCA_963821575.1). GTDB lineage: Bacteria > Actinomycetota > Thermoleophilia > Gaiellales > Gaiellaceae > PALSA-600. Next base: position 177,556 of record CAWGEJ010000006.1, on the reverse strand, counting down.
TGAGGCGGTGGACGGCGCCGATGCGCTGGCGCAGCACGCGTCCTCACCGGCCGATGCGATCGTCCTCGACCTGCTGATGCCCGAGATCGGCGGGCTCGAGGTCTGCCGGTCGCTCCGTCACCGCGGCGATCCGGTCCCGGTCCTCGTCGTCACCGCGCGAGACGCCGTCGACGACCGGGTCGAGGGCCTCGATGCAGGCGCCGACGACTATCTGGTCAAGCCGTTCGCCGTCGAGGAGCTGCGCGCGCGCGTGCGTGCGCTGCTGCGCCGCAGTGGCGCCGGGAACGACGTCGTCGAGTTCGCGGACGTGACGCTCGACGTGACGACGCGAGAGGTGTACCGCGGCGAGCGCCGCCTGCAGCTGACGCGCACCGAGTTCAACCTGCTCGAGCTCTTCATGCGCAACCCTCGCCAGGTACTGACACGGTCTCAGATCTACGAGCGCGTCTGGGGCTACGACTTCGGCGCCACTTCGAACGCACTCTGGGTGTACATCGGCTACCTGCGGCGCAAGCTGGAAGAAGGCGGCGAGTCGCGTCTGCTGCACACCGTGCGCGGCGTCGGCTACGCCCTCCGCGAGGAACCATGAGCCGTAGGCTCGACGGAGGCGACCGGAGATGAGCTTCCGGCAGCGGTTGATGCTCCTGACGGCGCTCGCGATCGCCGTGACAGTCGCAGGTGCGTCGCTCGCCGTCTGGATCGTGGCCAAGCACGAGCTGTATGCACAGCTCGACCAGACGCTGGCGGTGCAGGCGGCCGGCGGCGACCACGGGCCGTTCGGCGGCGGCGCGAGCAATCGCACCGTGACGGTCCATGCCGACGGCGATCGAACCGGCCAGCTCGCGATCCCCGTCACTGCGCGCGCCCTCGCCGTGGCGAAGGGCACAGCCGACGGCTACTTCACCAACACCACGATCCAGAAGACGCGCTGGCGCGAGATCGTCGCCCCACTCAGCGGGCCCGGCGGTGGTGGGGCCGTCATCTCGGTCTACCCGCTCGCACCGACGGCCCACTCGCTCGCGCGGATTCGGTTCTGGATCCTGTTCGTCGGGGCGATCGGCATCGCGATCGCGACCGGCCTCGCCGCGCTCGTCGCCACCGCCGCCCTCCGGCCCGTTCGGCGCCTGACCACCGCCGCCGAGAACGTTGCGGCGACCGGCGACCTGACCGAACGCGTCGCGGTGACGGGCAGCGACGAGCTGGGTCGACTCGCCAGGCGGTTCAACTCGATGCTCGCAGCCCTCGAGGAATCGGTCGGCCGGCAGCGGCGCCTCGTCGCGGACGCCTCTCACGAGCTGCGAACGCCGCTCACGTCGACCCGTACGAACATCGACCTCCTCCGCGAGGGCCGCCTGCCCGAGGACGAGGCGCGCCGGGCCCTCGACGATGCGGCGACCGAGCTCGCCGCGCTGACGACGCTCGTGTCGGATCTCGTCGAGCTCGCGCGCGGCGAGGAGCGGAAGCTGCGGGTCGAGGAGGTTCAGCTCGACGACCTCGTCGGCGGCGCCGTCGAGCGCGCGAAGTCGCGTGCACCCGAGGCGACGTTCGTGACGTCTCTCACGCCCACCGTCGTGCGCGCCGATCCGGTGCTGCTGGAGCGCGCTGTGCTGAACCTGCTCGACAACGCGGTCAAGTACAGCCCACCCGGCGCCCCGATCGAAGTCACGGTCCGTGAAGGCGAGGTGATCGTCGCCGACCACGGCCCCGGCGTGGCGGAGGAGGACGTCGGGCGGATCTTCGACCGCTTCTACCGCTCCGCGGGCGCCCGCTCGAAGCCTGGCGCCGGCCTCGGCCTGGCGATCGTGCGCGAGGCTGCGCGGGCGCACGGCGGCGACGCGACGGTCGAGAGCTCGGCGAGCGGCTCGAAGTTCCGGCTGACGCTGCCCGCGGCCGTGTGAGCAGCCGAATCGGTACCTGGTACCTGGCCAGGTACCAGGTACCAGGTACCTCTTCCGGTCGATAGTGGCGACGGGTCATCGAAGTCACGCTGGGCCGAATGCCGCGGCGCCCGCGCATCCACGTCCCAGGCTCGCTCCATCACCTGACCGCCCACAGCATCGACGCTCGACCGCTCTACATCGACGACCACGACCGCCGGCACTTCCTCGGGATTCTCGACGCTGTCACGCGTGAGACGCGGTGGCGGTGTCTCGGCTTCTGCCTGATGGACACGCACTACCACCTGCTGATCGAGGAACGCGACCTGCCGATGAGCCGATCGATGAGGCTTCTGAACGGCCGCTACGCCTCCAGGTTCAACGAGCGTCACGATCGGCGCGGGCATGTCTTCGAGGGCCGCTACCGAGATCGGCCGGTGGAAGACGACGCGCACCTGCTGCTCGCACTCCGGTATCTCGCCCTGAACCCGGTCGAAGTCGGCGCCTGCGCACGACCACAGGACTGGCAATGGGGCAGCTACGGCCAGCTGATCGGTGCTTCCCGAGGCTGGAGCTTCCTAAGCACGGCCTGGACACTGAGCCTCTTCGCGCCGCAGCCACGACGCGCACTCGAGATCGTGCGAGAGTTCGTCGAATCGGTACCTGGTACCTGACCAGGTACCAGGTACTAGTTCTGTGCGGCGGCCACGACGAGCTCCGCGACCTCGGTCGGCGTCGTGCCGACCTTGATGCCGACCGCCTCGAGGGCCTCCTTCTTCGCTGCGGCGGTGCCGGACGAGCCGGAGATGATCGCGCCGGCGTGGCCCATCGTCTTGCCCGGCGGGGCCGAGAAGCCCGCGATGTACGAGAAGACCGGCTTCGACATGTGCTCGGCGACATAGCGGGCGGCCTTCTCTTCCTCGTCCCCGCCGATCTCGCCGACGAGGACGACGTACCGCGTCTCGGGATCGGCCTCGAACTTCTCGAGCACGTCGATGAAGCTCGAGCCGACGACCGGGTCGCCGCCGATGCCGACGATCGTGGAGTTGCCGAGCCCGCGCTGTGCCACCTCGTAGCCGATCTGGTACGTGAGCGTGCCGGAGCGCGAGACGAGCCCGATCGACCCGGGCGCGAACACCTCGGCGGGAATGATCCCGACGTTCGCCTTGCCGGGGGAGAGCACACCCGGGCAGTTCGGCCCGATCAGCGTCACGCCCTTCGGGCGGCTGTACGTGTAGACGCGCAGCATCTCGTGCGCAGGGATGTGCTCGGTGATGCAGATCACGGTGCCGATGCCTGCATCGACAGCTTCGTAGATCGCGTCGGGAGCAAAGCGCGCCGGGACGAAGATCAACGACGTGTTCGCGCCGGCAACGGCGACGGCCTCCGCCACCGTGTCGAACACGGGCACGCCCTCGACGTCCTGCCCGCCCTTGCCCGGGGTGACGCCCGCAACGAGGTTCGTGCCGTAGGCGCGGTTGCGCAGCCCGTGGAACCGTCCCTCCGATCCGGTCAGGCCCTGGACGACGAGCCTCGTGTCGTTGTCGACGATGATCGCCATCAGCGTGCCGCCTTCTCGCCGCGCAGGACGAGGGTCGGCAACTGCATCCAGCCGTCGACGATGCGATCGGCGAGCAGGGCGCGCACGCGTGCGGCATCGTCGCCTGTGCACCCGACGCGGGCGAGCCAGGGCTCGATCTCGAGCGGGCGCTCCATGAAGCGCTCCGCGGTGACCTCCAGGCCCGCGAGCTCGAAGAACGCATGCCACTCGGCCACGCCGTAGTTCCGCACGTGACTCGGGTCGCGCAGCTTGTCGGCTTCCTCCGACTGCACGCTGACGAACGTGTTGTCGCACACCACGACCCTGGCACTCGAGACCCGCGCCATCTCGCGCACGGCCGCCTGCACGTCTGCGAAGTGGTGCGCAGCGAGGCGGCAGGCGACGGCGTCGAAGCTGCCGTCCGCGAACGGAAGCGCCTCGGCGGTGGCCGTGGTGTCGGCGCCCATCCCGGGCGCCGCGTCGGCGGTCACAACTGTCGCACCGAGCTCGCGGAGCCGACGGGCGACATGCCCGCCGCCGGTCGCCACGTCGAGGACGTTGACGCCCGGCTGCGGCTCGCACCAGGCGACCGTCAGATCGAGATCCTCGCCCGCCGCGTGGATCGCGCTCGTCCGATACGCCTCAGCGCGCTCGTCCCAGACGTTGCTCACGCGGCGAGCTCCACGGCCTTCTTGGCAGCGTCGAGCATCGTCGGCGAGACGTGCAGGTTGGGCGGCGCAGCGTCGGCGAGAATCTGCCGCCCCTCCTCGGCGTTCGTGCCGTCGAGCCGGACGACGATCGGGAGCTCGATCTTCATGCGATCGAGGGCCTCGAGGATGCCCCGCGCCACCTCGTCGCACCGCGTGATCCCGCCGAAGATGTTGAAGAAGATCGACTTCACCTGCGGGTCGCGGGTGATCACCTCGAGCGCATCGACCACGCCCTCTGCGCTGCCGCCGCCGCCGAGGTCGCAGAAGTTCGCCGGCTTGCCGCCCGCGACGACCACGACGTCGACCGTCGACATCGAGAGCCCGGCGCCGTTGCCGAGGATCCCGACCGAGCCGTCGAGCTTCACGTACGTGACGCCCTTCTCCCGTGCGAACGCCTCGAACGGATCGGCAGCACCCGGGTCGCGGAACTCCGCGATGTCTGGGTGCCGGTAGAGCGCGCTGTCGTCCACCGTGAACTTCGAATCGAGCGCCTTCACGACGCCGTCGGGCGTCACGATCAACGGGTTGATCTCGGTGAGCATCGCGTCGCATTCGACGAAGCAGGTGTAGAGCTTGCCGATGATGTCCGCGAGCTGCTTCTGCTCGTTCGGATCATCGACGCCCGCGCCGTAGACGAGCCTGCGCGCGATCCACGGTTGGTAGCCCTCGAGCGCGTCGACGTGCAGCCGGACGAGCGCGTCGGGGTCGTTTGCGGCGACGTCCTCGATCTCGACCCCGCCCTGCGTCGTGAACATGAAGAGCGGCTGCTTGGCGCCGCGATCGAAGGTGATCGAGAGGTAGTACTCCTTCGCGATGTCGGAGGCCTGCTCGATCCAGAGCTTCTCGACGACGTGGCCGCGAATGTCGAGGCCGATGATGTCCTTCGCCTTCTGCTCGGCGTCGGCCGGATCCTCGGCGAGCTTCACCCCGCCGGCCTTCCCGCGACCTCCGGTCAGCACCTGCGCCTTGACGACGACCTGCGTCCCGAGCTCCGCCGCAGCGGCGCGTGCCTCCTCGGGCGTGGTCGCGAGGCGCCCCTCCGACACAGGGATCCCGAATCGCTTGAACAGCTGCTTGCCCTGGTACTCGAGAAGGTCCACCGGCCGCGCAATCTAGCCGCGGCGCTACCCTCGCCGTCGATGGAAGCGATCGTCGTGCAGGAGCTCCGCAAGCGCTACGGCGACGTGCAGGCACTCGACGGAGTCTCGTTCAACGTCCGCCAGGGTGAGGTGTTCGGACTGCTCGGACCGAACGGCGCCGGCAAGTCCACGACCGTGCGCGTGCTGGTCACGCTCACGCACGCCGACGAAGGGACGGCGGCCGTCGCCGGCCGCGACGTCCGCCGCGAGTCGAACGCGGTGCGCCGCTCGATCGGCTACGTGCCGCAGGACTCGGGCGTCGACCAGTACGGCACCGGCCGCGAGAACCTGATGCTCCAGGGCCGCGTCCAGGGGATGAGCGGCCGCCGCCTGCGGCAGCGCGCCGACGAGCTGCTCAGGCTCGTCGGGATCTCGGAGGCCGCCGACCGAGTGGTCAAGAACTACTCGGGCGGGATGCGGCGCAGGCTCGACATCGCGCTCGGCCTCGTCCATCGGCCCCGGGTGCTGTTCCTCGACGAGCCGACCACCGGCCTCGATCCCGAGGCTCGCGTCGGGATGTGGGAGGAGGTCTCGCGCCTCGCCGAGGCCGAATCGCTGACGATCCTGCTCACGACGCACTACCTCGAGGAGGCGGACCAACTGGCCGACCGGCTCGCGATCGTCTCGCAGGGCAAGATCGTCGTCGAAGGCACGCCGGCCGAGCTGAAGGCGAACCTGCGCGGCGACGCCGTCCAGGTCGAGCTCGCCGACGGCCGGCTCGAGGACGCTCAGCGCCTGATCGCCGCAACGGGGGCCGAGCCCGAGGCCGTGCTCGGCGACCGGACGGTCGTCGTGCGGGTCCCGGACGGCGGCGCAGCGCTCCCGGGGATCCTCGGCACGCTCGACGCGGCCGGAATCGCCGTCGCCACCGTCTCCGTCTCACGGCCGTCGCTCGACGACGTCTACCTCGCATTCACGGGCAGGGACTTCACCTCGGAGGATCGCGGCGAATGACGGTGCTTCGGCATACCTGGTTCATGACGGTGCGTCAGGCGCGCAACCTCATGCGCGAGCCGATCTGGATCGTGCTGCTGCTCGTGCAGCCGATGGTGTGGCTCGTGCTGTACGGGCAGCTCTTCCACAACGTCACGCGCCTCGGCGGCTTCGGCACCACGTCGTACATCACGTTCCTGGCGCCGGCGATCGTGGTGATGAACGCGTTCTTCGGTGCGACGTGGAGCGGGATGTCGATGATCAACGATCTCGACCACAAGGTGATCGAACGGTTCCTGGCGACACCCGCGTCGCGCTTCTCACTCGTGCTCTCCCAGATCGTCCGCTCGGCGCTGACGGCGGCGATCCAGGCGGTCATCATCCTGCTCGTCGCGACCGCGCTCGGCGTCCGGATCCACACCGGTGTGCTCGGCTGGCTCGTGATCATCCTCGCGGCGATCCTGGTCAACAGCGCGTTCGCGGGCATCTCCCAGGCGATCGCGCTGCTGACGCGGCGCGAGGCGACGATGATCGCGGTCGCGAACTTCATCGGCCTGCCGCTGCTCTTCCTCTCGACGACGATGATCGCGCGCTCGCAGATGCCGGACTGGATGCAGTCGACGGCGAGCTTCAACCCGGTCGACTGGGGCGTCAAGGCCGCCCGCGAGGTCGTGCTGCCGGGAACGAACTGGAGCCTCGTCGGCACCCGGCTGCTGCTCCTGCTCGGCCTGTCCGCCCTGACGGCCGCCTGGGCGACGCGGACGTTCCGCGCCTACCAACGGTCGCTGTGACCGAACCTGGTTCGCTGCAAGCGAACCAGGTTCGCGAGCTTCGCCTCTAGCCCGCCGCCTCGATCACGCAGATCGTCTGCCCGGTCGTGACCGGCTGACCCGCCGCGATCGACAGGTCGGCGACGATCCCGGAGCGATGGGCGATCACCTCGTTCTCCATCTTCATCGCCTCGACGATGCAGACCACCTGTCCCGCCTCGACCGGGTCGCCGTCGGCGACCCGCACCTGGAGGACGGTCCCCTGCATCGGGCTCGTCACCGTGTCCGACGCGCCGCCTTCTGCGCCGGCCACCGAGCGCGCGCGCCTGCGGCGGGCGAGCTCGCGATACGGCGGCTCCGGCACGAGCACCTTCACCTCGACCCTCCGCCCGTCGACCTCCGCGAAGGTCGCGTGCTCGACCGTCCCGCCCCCGACCGGCGCGACGCCTCGCGCGGGCTCGTCGGAGAGCTCCAGCGCGCGCGCCGCGAGCAGCTCCGACTCGACGATGCCGTGACAGGTCTCGCCCGCGCGGAAGCACGGATGCGAGAGGAGCGCCTTGTGAAACCCGATCAAGGTCTTCACCCCGCCGACGTGGAACTCGCCGAGAGCGCGGAGCATCCGACCGATCGCATCCTCGCGGTCGGCGCCGCGGACGATCAGCTTGGCGATCATCGGGTCGTAGAGCGGAGAGATCTCCGAGCCTTCGGTGACTCCCGAGTCGACACGCACGCCCGGCCCGGCCGGCTCGCGGTACACGGTGATCCTCCCGGGTGAGGGCAGGAAGCCGTTGGCGACGTCCTCGGCGTTGATCCGGCACTCGATTGCGTGGCCCTGCAGGCGAATGTGGTCCTGTGTGAATTCGAGCCGCTCACCGGCCGCGATCTGCACCTGTGCGCGCACGATGTCGACGCCGGCGACGACCTCGGTGATCGTGTGCTCCACCTGGATGCGCGTGTTCATCTCCATGAAGTAGTAGGAGCCGTCCGGTGCCAGCAGCCCCTCGATCGTCCCCGCGGACCGGTAGCCCGCGGCACGGGCGGCGTCGATCGCGATCTTCCCGATGCGTGTCCGCAGCTCCGTCCCCACGGCGGGCGACGGAGTCTCTTCGACGAGCTTCTGATGACGCCGCTGGATCGTGCAGTCGCGCTCGCCGAGGTGGATCACGTTCCCGTGCGCGTCCGCGAGCACCTGCACCTCGACGTGGCGCGGATCCTCCAGGTAGCGCTCGACGTAGACCGCAGCGTCCGCGAAGTACGACTTTCCCTCCCGCTGCGCAGACTCGAACGCCGGCGCTGCTTCGTCGGCGGACCGCACGATCTTCATGCCCTTGCCGCCGCCCCCGGCGGCGGCCTTGATGATCAGCGGATAGCCGATCTCACCGCCGAGCGCAACCACCTCGTCGGGCGAGCCGACCGGATCGGTGGTGCCCGGGATGATCGGAACGCCCGCCGCCTGCATCGCCTGGCGGGCGCGGGTCTTCGATCCCATCAGCTCGATCGCAGCCGGCGGCGGCCCGATCCAGACGAGGCCCGCTTCCTCGACGGCCCGGGCGAAACCCGCGTTCTCGGCGAGGAAGCCGTAGCCGGGATGGATCGCCTCGGCGCCCGAGCGAGCTGCGGCGGCGAGCAGCTTCTCGACGACGAGATAGGTCTCCGCCGAGGTGTTGCCGCCGAGTGCCAGCGCCTCGTCGGCATAGAGCGTGTGCGGCGCCAGACGGTCGACGTCCGAGTAGACGGCGACCGACGCGATCTCCATGTCGCGCAGCGTGCGAAAGATGCGGAGAGCGATCTCCCCGCGGTTGGCTACCAGGACTTTGGCGAACACACTCCGTATTCTCCTTACGGATGAGCTTCGCCGACCAGTTGACCGTCGCCCGCGCCGTTGCGGTACCGGTCGTCGTCGCGCTGTTCGCGATCCCGTTCCCCGGGCACGACTACTGGGGGACGGCCGTGTTCTGCGCCGCGATGGCGACCGACTGGTTCGACGGCCGGATCGCGCGGCGAAGCGGCCGAACCTCGTCTCTCGGCTCGCTGCTCGACCCTGTCGCCGACAAGCTGCTCGTGATGACGACGCTGATCGTGCTGATCGACCAGGGCGTCTTCCCCGCGTGGATGGTCGCCGCGATCGTTGCGCGTGAGCTGCTCGTCTCCGGGCTCCGGCAGGCGGCCATCGAGCGCGGCGTCGTGATCGCAGCCCGTGATCTCGGCAAGCTGAAGACCTGGGCGCAGGCGATCGCGGCGGCGATCGGCGGCCTGGTGGCGGCGGAAGTCTGGGGCACCCGAGTGGCGTGGTGGGCGCTCCTCGTGGCGCTCGTCCTCACCTGGATCTCCGGGCTCGACTACGCGCGGGCCGCCCCGCGGGTGCTCCGCGGCCGGCCGGCTGCGACTCCCTAGTCCGTCTCGAGCGCCGCTTCGAGCCCGGCCTGCCACCAGGGGTCGGGGGCTGGCGCGGGTGGTGCGATCGCCGCGGCGATCGCGGCGGTGACCTGCTCCGGCTGCTCCGGCGAGAGCTCGAGCGTCAGCCGCGAGTCACTCGTTCGAGGGATCCCACCGGCAGGCCCGGTCACTGGAGACCGAACCAGCGGGCACGACGCGTCGAGCCGAACCGCTCCTTCTCGGCGGTGAGCGCGAGGGAAGGCTCGCTCAACGTGCCGGTGGGCTTGGGGCCCGAGAAGAAGTCCACGTCGACCCGGCCGACCAGCCCGGCTCCGAACTCGATGTAGCACGATCCGGCGCCGCCGTAGGCACTCGCCGACTCGCCGCCGCGGGCACGCGCGACCAGAGCCTCGGCGACGACTCGGGCGGCACCCTCGGCGAACACCCCGGCCTTCGGCACCCCGACCGTCGCCACGTCCCCGACGGCGTAGACGCCGGGGTACTTCGTCTCGAGGGTTCGCGAGGCGACCGGCACGTAGCCGTCCTCGGTCATGCCGCTCGCGATGACGACGTCGGGGGCCTGGTGCTTGGGGACGCCGAGGAAGAGGTCGAAGGGCAGCTCCGTGCCGTCGTCGAGCCGGGCGACCCCGGCGTCGAGCGAGGCGACGCGGCGGCCGGAGACGAACTCGATCCCGCGCTCGGCGAATGCTCCGACGAGCGCCTCCGACGTGTCGGGAGACGGCGGCACCGGCGTCCCGAACGGGATCACGATCGTGATCTCACAGGCGTCGCGGATGCCCCGCGTCGACAGGTAGTCGTGCAGCAGCAGGGCGGCCTCGCTCGGCGCGGGCGGGCACTTGAACGGCGCCCCGCACACGCCGACGATCGCCCGGCCGCCGGTGAAGGACGGCAGCAGCTCGCCCAGCCGTTGCGCGCCGTCGACCGAGTAGAACTCGTTCCCCGACTCGACGAGCCCGGGTGTTGCAGCGAAGTCGTAGTCGGCGCCGAGCGCGACGACCAGGGCGTCGGCCTCGTGCACGCCGGCGTCCGTGGTCACCCGGCGCGCTTCGGGGTCGATCGACGTGATCGTCTCCCGCAGGAGGCGCACGCCCGGCTTCGAGATCGCCGCTGTAGGGAATTCGAACCGCGTCGAGCGTGGTGCGCCCGAACAGGACGTCGAGCTTGGAGTACCCGAAGACGAACGCGTCGCTCTTGTCGATCACCGTCACGTCGACCTCGTCGCCGAGCTCGTCGGACAGCGTGGTCGCGAGCTCGAGGCCGCCGAACCCTGCTCCGAGTATCAGGACGCGCAGCATGCTGACTCCTACTAGAGAGGGATGTTCCCGTGTTTACGGGGTGGCCGTGGTTCACGTTTCGTGATCGTGGTGCGCAGCGCATCGATCAGCACAGGGCGGGTGCGCCGCGGCTCGATCACGTCGTCGACGTAGCCGCGCTCGGCGGCCGTGTACGGGTTGGCAAAGCGCTCCTTGTACTCCGCGATCAGCTCGGCGCGGCGCGCGTCGGGATCCTCGGCAGCCTCGAGCTCGTGCCGGAAGATGATGTTCACGGCGCCGTCAGGGCCCATCACCGCCACCTCGGCGCTCGGCCAGGCGAAGTTGAAATCGGCGCGAACGTGCTTCGAGCTCATGACGTCGTACGCGCCCCCGTAGGCCTTCCGCGTGATCACCGTCAGCTTCGGCACGGTCGCCTCGCAGTAGGCATAGAGCAGTTTCGCGCCGTGCCGGATGATCCCGCCCCACTCCTGCGCCGTGCCGGGCAGGAACCCGGGAACGTCGACGAACGTGACGAGCGGAATGTTGAACGCATCGCAGGTCCGCACGAACCGCGCCGCCTTCTCCGAGGAGCCGATGTCGAGCACGCCGGCCAGCGCCTTCGGCTGGTTCCCGACGATGCCGACGCTCTGGCCGCCGAGCCGCGCGAAGCCGCAGACGATGTTCTCGGCGAAGAGCGGCTGGAGCTCGAGAAACTCGCCGTCGTCGACGACGGCCGCGATCACGCGCTTGATGTCGTACGGCTTCGTCGGCTCGTTCGGGACCAGGTCGTCGAGCTCCGGCGACTCCCGGTCGATCGGATCGCTCGGCTCGTCGAACGGCGCCGGATGTGCGTTCGACTGGGGCAGGAACGTCAAGAGGTACCGCGCATCCTCGAGCGCGGACTCCTCGTCCACCGCCGTCAGATGGGCGACTCCGGACTTCGCTGCGTGTGTGACGGCGCCGCCGAGCTCCTCGAACGTCACCTCCTCGCCGGTGACGGTCTTCACGACGTCGGGCCCGGTGATGAACATGTACGAGGTGCCCTCCACCATCAGCACGAAGTCGGTCATGGCGGGCGAGTAGACGGCACCGCCCGCGCACGGTCCCATCACGAGCGAGATCTGCGGGATCACCCCCGAGCTCTGGACGTTGCGCCAGAAGATCTCGGCGTACCCGGCCAGGGAGACGACTCCCTCCTGGATGCGCGCGCCGCCGGAGTCGTTGATCCCGATCAGCGGGCAGCCGTACTTGGCGGCCATGTCCATCACCTTGCAGATCTTCTCCGCGAAGACCTCGCTCAGCGAGCCGCCGAAGACCGTGAAGTCCTGGCTGAAGACGAACACGCGGCGCCCGAAGATGGTGCCGTACCCGGTGACGACGGCGTCGCCGTACGGCCGCCGCTCGAGCATTCCGAAGTTCGACTCCCGGTGGCGGACGAAGCGGTCGAGCTCGACGAACGAGCCCGGGTCGCAGAGCTTCTCGGCGCGTTCGCGCGCGAGCAGCTTGCCTTCGAGGCGATGCTTCTCGACGGACTTGGGCGAGCCCGCGTGCCGCGCCTCGTCGCGCAACTCGGCGAGCCACTGCAGCTTCTCCTCGGTCGTCTCGTGCCCGCGTTTCTCCGTCTGCGCCATCGCGGGCCAGCCTATAGCGCGCGCGTAGAGTCCTTCCATGGAGCCGATCGACCACGCGACCGTCTGGCCATACGACCAGCACGGGGAACCGGGCGCGTTCGTCTACCAGCGGTACGCCCACCCGACGGGCACCGCGGCCGAGCGGGCGCTTGGCCGCCTGGAGGGCGGCGACGCGTTGCTGTACGCATCAGGGACGTCGGCGGTCACCGCGTGCGTCTTCGCGTTCTGCCGACCCGGCATGACGGTCGCGCTCGCCGCAGGCGCCTATTTCGGCACAGGCGTGACGCTCGCCCAGTTCGCGCCGTGGGGGCTCGACGTCGTCGAGTTCGACCAGACCGGCCCGCCTCCGGAGGGTGCGGATCTCGTGTGGCTGGAGGCTCCGGCCAATCCGCTGCTCACGCTGCCCGACTGGGAGGCGGCCCGTGCACATCCGGGATTCGTCGTCTGCGACGCGACCGTTGCGACGCCCGTCTTCCTGCACGCCCTCGACGAGGGCGCCGACGTCGCGCTGCACTCGGCGACCAAGTACCTGACGGGCCACTCGAACGCGATGCTCGGCGCGACCGTGACGCGCGATGAGGCGAAGACGAAGGCGCTGTACGACGTCAGGCTGCGCCTCGGCCTCGCCGCCTCGCCGGACTCGGCAGCCGCGCTGCTGCACGGGCTGGAGACGCTCGAGCTCCGCGTGCGCCGGCAGACCGAGTCGGCACGCATCCTCTCGGGCCGGCTCGAGGCGCACCCCGCCGTGCTGCGCGTCCGCTACCCGGGCTTCGGCGGCCTCATCGCATTCGACGTGGCAGACGACCGGGCGCGCGAGGTCGAGACCGCGACGTCGCTGATCGCAAACCAGACCTCGCTCGGCGGCGTCGCCTCGTCGATGGAGAGCCGCTGGCGCTGGGAGGGCGACCGGATCCCCCGCGGGCTGCTGCGTCTTTCGGTCGGCCTCGAGGACGTGGACGAGATCTGGGCCGACCTCGCGGCAGCCCTGGGCCGCTCGGCGTGAGTGAACGGCACCGTCTCCCGAGAGTCGAACTCAGCGGGCCTGACCTCGGCCGGGAGCGCCAAGCCGGAGGAGGGACTCGAACCCACGGCCACCTCATTACAAGTGAGGTGCTCTACCAACTGAGCTACTCCGGCGCAGCCCGCATGGTACGCGAGCGCTACTGCAGGACCTGACGCCCTTCCTGGTGGGTGAGGATCTTGCGCTTCACACGCTGCAGCGCGTTGTCGATCGTCTTCGTGTCGCAGCCGAGGCCCTCCGCCATCTGCTCGTACGACGCGCCTTCGAGATAGAGGCGAAGAGCATCGGACTCGAGTGGCGACAGCGACGTCGACAGACAGCCGACCAGCGACTGCAGCTCCTCGGTTGAGATCACGCACACCGACGGATCGTTGACGTTCGGGCCGGGGAGCGCATCGCCGAGCGTGCAGTCGTCGCCCTCCTGTCCCGCCGGGGTGTGACTGAACGACACGTACGTGTTCAGCGGGGCGTGCTTGAACCGGGTCGCAGTCTTGATCGCCGTGATGATCTGCCGCGTCACGCAGAGCTCCGCGAACGACCGGAACGACGTCTCCTTGTCCGGCCGAAAATCTCGCACCGCCTTGTAGAGACCGACCAGCCCCTCCTGGATCAGATCCTCCGAGTCGCCCCCGGCCAGGAAGTACGAGCTCGCCTTCAGGCGCACGAACGAGGTGTAGCGGCGCATCAGCTGGTCCATGGCGACGCTCGAGCCGTTGCGCGCCTTCAGGACGAGCTGCAGATCCTCAAGCTCTCGTTGAGCCTTTTGCGGTGACTTGAGAGCGGCAGCGGTGCGGACGGACACAGCGAATACCCCCGGTATTTGGGATGTTTTTCGATGAGACTTCCATTCGGCACCGCCAAAGTCTCACCCTGAGGTAGAGGTGAATCTAGCAAGGACCTGCAAGGAGCACAAGTCCCTCTTGCAGGGGACCCGCTTACTCCGCCGATTCTTCCCCTCGGCGCAGGCGCTCGAGCCGGGCGCGCGTCTCGGGATCGAGCTTCCCGGCGAGTCCCTCGGGGCGCTCCTCGCGGTGCTGGGCAGGTTCGAACTCGCGGAAGAAGGTCTGCGAGGAGAGCTTGGCGACGTTGACGCCCGCCGCGGTCGAGACGGTGGCGTCGCTCGTCACGAGCAGCACGCGGGCCTCGTCGCGGTGCTCGGCGGCGAGGCGCTCGAGCAGCGTGTCGGCATTCGCGGCGAACCGCACCTCGAGCGGGCCGTGCGTCGCGTCGTCCCCCACGCCGTCGAAGACGACCACGCCGCGCGCGCCGCGCATGGCGACGTAGCTCGCGAGCGCGTCGACGAGCTCGCGTGCATCCGCGTACGGTCCAGCGTGCAACAGGTTGTAGCCGTCGAAGAGGTAGAGCTCAGCCACGCTGGCGACGAGCTTCGTAGAGCAGCACCGCCGCAGCGACGGAGACGTTCAGCGACTCGACCGCTCCGTGGAGCGGGATCGACACGAGGGCGTCGCAGGTGCGGCGCACGAGCGGGCGCAGCCCCTTCCCTTCCGCGCCGAAGACCAGCGCGATGCCGCCCGACAGATCGGTCTCCCACATCGATGCCGTCCCCTCGTCCCCGGCGGCGCCGTAGATCCAGAGGTCGGCCCCCTTCACCTCCTCCAGGTATCGCGCGAGGTTCGTCACCACGGCGACGGGCAGGTGCTCGACCGCACCGGCCGAAGCTCGTGCGACGGCGGGCGTGACGATCGCCGAGCCGTGGGCAGGCACGATCACCCCCGTCGCTCCCGCGCCCTCGGCGCTCCGGCAGACCGCCCCGAGGTTCCGGGGATCGGTGACCCGGTCGAGGACTGCGAGGAGCGGCCGCTCGGCGGCGGCGAGCTCATACGCGTCGGCGTATCGGTACGGCTCGACGAGGGCCAGAACGCCCTGGTGATCCCGGGTTTCCGCCCGTTCCGCGAGTTCGCGGTCGGCCTTCACCCTGGGCCGGGCCTCGGCGAGCCAGGGCTCGGCCTTGAGCGCCCGCTCGGACGCCCAGACCTCGAGCACCTGGCGTTTCCCGCGCAGCGCCTCGCGGACTGCGCGACGGCCGTAGACGAGGTCGGGCGTCAAAGGGCGGGCTCGGCGGAGCCGCCGGCGATCCTGACCAAGGTGTAGCCGCCGCCCGGCTCGTCGCGCATCTGCCAGCCGTGCGCCGCAAGCTCGTCCCGCAGCCGGTCCGACGTCTCGAAGTCGCGCTCACCCCGAGCCGCGACCCGGCGCTCGGCCAGCTCGACGACCTCGGCGGGGGCCACGTCCGGCTCGGCGAGGGAGCCGAGGCCGAAGATGCGCAGGCCGCGCCGCAGCAGGTCGAGCTGCCCGGACGACGCCCACTCGTGCAGGACGGCGAGCGCGGCAGGCGTGTCGAAGTCGTCCTCCAACGCGGCGGCGAACGAGCCCCAGCCCGCCTCGTCCTGCGTTGCGGCCGGCGCCAGCGTGAAGGCGTTTCGCAGCGTGTCGCGCCGCGCCACCGCCTGCGCCATCGTCTCCGGGGAGAAGTCGATCGGCTTGCGCCACGAGGCGGTGAGGAAGAAGACGAGCACGGCCTCGCGCCCCCACTCGTCGAGCGTCTCGCGGATCGTCGCGATGTTCCCGACCGACTTCGACATCTTCTCGCCGGTGAAGCGCAGCATGCCGTTGTGCGCCCAGATCTGGGCGAACGGATGACCCAGCGCCCGTGACTGCGCGACCTCGTTCTCGTGGTGCGGGAAGACGAGGTCGAGCCCGCCGCCGTGGATCTCGAACGCGGGCCCGAAGATGTCCTCGGCCATCGCGGAGCACTCGATGTGCCAGCCCGGCCTGCCGCGGCCCCACGGGGAGTCCCACCACGTGTCCTCGGTTGCCGGCTTGTTCGCCTTCCAGAGAGCGAAATCGCGCTGATCCTCCTTCAGGCCGCTCGGCTCCTCGCCTTGCTCGACCTGGTCGGGCTGCTGGCCGGAGAGCCGCCCGTACTCGGGCCAGCTCGCAACGCGAAAGTAGACGTCGCCGCCGGCCGCGTAGGCGTGCCCGGCCTCGATCAGCTCCCCGATGAAGTGCACGATCTGCGGGACGCACTCGGTCGCCTTCGGGAGGTGGTCGGGCATGCCGAGACCCAGGTCCCCGGTGTCCTCGAGGTACCACGCGGTCGCGCGAGCGGCCAGGTCAGCGCTGGCCCCCGGCGCCGCGTCGTAGATCTTGTCGTTGATGTCGGTGATGTTGTGCACGAGCTGGGCGTCGTATCCGGTTGCGCGCAGCCACGCGCGAAACCACATGCCGATCACGAACGGGCGCGCGTTGCCGATGTGCGCACGCGCATACACCGTCGGCCCGCAGACGTACATCCGGACCGGCCCGGGTGCTGCGGGCAGGTCGACGAGTGAGCGGCTGTAGGTGTCGTAGAGGCGCACGCTGTTCAGCGTAGTGTGCGCCGCAGCGCCTCGTCGCGCGGCAGAGCTCGCACCACGGCCCAGAGCTCCGGCCCCCGCTCCTGGCCCGTCAACGCGACGCGCAGTGCACGAAGATTCCCGCCCACCGCCTTGAGCTCGCGGATGACGGCCTTCGCCTCATCCTTCCCGAGCACGTCCGGGAGGTCGGCTCGCAGCTCCACGAACCGCTCGAGCGTCTCCGGGCTCTGATCCACGCTCGCGCGCGGCGGCGGGTCGAGCACTGCCTGCGCGAGCGCCCTCGCCTCGACCAGGTCGTGGGCGCCCCGCAGTAGCGGCGCCGCCTCGACCGGCACCCCGACCCGTTCGGCGAGCGCCGCGTCGTCGAGCGCAGCGAGCACGTCCACCGACAGCGAGCGGATCCGGTCGAGATCGAGGTGGACGTCGTGCTTCGGCAGCCCGAGCTCCTCCAGGTACGAGCGCACGGCCTCTGCCGGGTAGCCGGCCTCGCGCAAGGCAGCGACCGTTGCTCCCTGCGCCCGCTTCGAGAGCTTCTTCCCGTCGCCGCCGACGACGAGACCGTGGTGAATGACGCGAGGCGGCGTCGACCCTAGCGCGGTGTGCAGCGCGGCGTGCAGTTCCTCGTTGGCTCGATGGTCGGAGCCGCGGATCACATGCGTGATCTCGAAGTCGATGTCGTCGACCACGCTCGCGAGATGAAAGGTCGGCGGTCCTTCGTCCCGCCACAGCATCACGCCCTCGAACCGTTGCGGCAGCCCGGCCGCCTGCGCCGCCTCGAGGTGGCGGGCCGCGCGGTCGCTCTGGCGGACCGGCCCCTCATCCCAGTCGATTCCGAGCCAGCGCAGGTCGGCGAGGATCGCGTCCTCACCGCCCTGGACGTTGCGTGCGGCGTCGGTGTCGTCGATCCGAAGCAGCAGCCAGTCGCCGTAGCCACGGTTCGCGACGGCGCTCAGCGCGTTGCCGACGTGCAGCGTGCCGGTCGGGCTGGGAGCAAAGCGCACTCGGATCATGGTGCGACGTTAGTCGGCGAATGCGAGGCGCGTCGCAGCCTGGCGAGGGATGAGCCGCGCCACACCCGCGCCGACGAGCGCGACCGCCGCGCTGAGCCAGAACGCCGTGACGAAAGCCGACTCGGTTGGAATCCGGGTGTGACCGATCGTGTCGGCGGTGACGATCGCCGCGCCGACCTGGCCGCCGATCACCGAGCCGATCGTCCGCATCACCGTGTTCATCCCCGTCGCGACTCCCGTCTCCGACGGCTTTACGGCATCGATGATCAGCTTGGCCATCGCTGCGAACGCAAAGGGAACGCCGATCCCGATCGCCACCATCGCAGCAGAGATCTGCAGCGGCTCGGAATGGAAGACCGCCAACGATGCGGCTCCGAGCGCCGTCAGGAGCAGCCCCAGGATCAACGGGAGCCGCGAACCGTATCTGGTGCCCAACCGCCCGGCCGCCGGGCCGGCCAGGAACCCGAGCACGCCCGCGGGCAGCAGATAGAGCCCGGTGGCGGTCGCCGACAGGTCGAAGCCGTAGTCGACCCTCCCGTGCGGCTGCGTCTGCATGAAGGACGGCAGGAGGACGAAGGCCCCGAACATCGCAAAGCCGGTGAAGATCGCAGCCAGGTTGGTGAACAGCACGGTGCGCTGCAGCATCATCCGGATGTCGACCATCGGCTCGGGCACGTGCAGCTCGACCCTCACCCACGCGACCCCGAGCACTGCGCTCGCGACGAACAGCCCCACGACGAGTGTCGTGCCCCAGCCCCAGACCGGCCCTTCCGTGAGGGCGAGCAGCAGCGTGACGAGTGTCCCGGAGAGCAGCGCCGCACCGACGGGGTCGGGCTTCGACGGCGTCTTCACGGGCGACTCGGGCACGAACCGCCAGACGCCGATCGCCGCGACCCCGACCACCACCGAGCCGACGATGAAGATCCACTGCCACGAGGCGTAGTCGACGAGCACGCCGGAGAGAACGAGCCCGAGCCCGCCGCCGACCCCGAGGATGGCCGAGACCATCCCGACACCCGATCCGACCTTCTCCGGCGGAAACTCGTCGAACACGATCGCAAACGAGAGGGGGAACACTGCCCCGCCGAAGCCCTGCACTGCGCGGCAGGCGATCAGCGACCAGATGTTCCACGCGAAGATCGCGGCGACGCACCCGACGAAGAAGACGAGCAGGCTGACGAGCAGGAACCGCTCCTTCCCGTACTGGTCGCCCAGCCTCCCGAGCACCGGCGTCGCGACCGCGGACACGAGCAGGAAAGACGTCAACAGCCAGGTGACCCAGCCCGGAGAGGTGTGGAAGTCGCGCTGGAGGCTCGGCAGAGCCGGCACGATCATCGTCTGCTGCAGAGCGTAGGCGAGACCTGCGAGCGCGAGGACAGCGAGCGTGACGTTGTAGTCCTGCCTCGCCTCCCCCATCTCGGGGACTTTAGTCAGGCGCCGCCGCCTGCCGATAAGTGGGGCAATGCGTTCAGTGATCGGCATCTGCGCGATGTTCGGCACCGTCGTCGGCAGCTATCTGCCGGTGCTCTTCGGCGCCTCGAGCTTCTCCCTCGTCTCGCTGCTCTTCGGCGCGATGGGCGGAGTCGCAGGCGTGTTCGTCGGTGCGCGTCTCACGGCCTGAAAGGCGTCCGAACCGGCAAGATCCGTCGTCGTGACGGTCGTGAGCGGTACCTCGTGAGAATCGTCGAGCTCGACGCCGAAGCCGTCGAGGCGCACCTCGACGAGCTCGCGCAACTGCTGCTCGACGCGCACGCGTCGAACATGGCGCTCGGGCTCGCCTCGCCGCTGACGCGCGAGCACGCGATGGAGGTCTACCTGCGCACGGCATCGCGGCTCGCTCCCGGCGAGCGCATCCTGCTCGGCGCCCTCGACGGCGACACGCTCGTCGGCGCGGTGCACCTGGCGCGGGCGGACGCCGAGAACGGACGTCATCGCGCGGAGATCCAGCGACTCGTCGTCAGTGCGGAACGGCGAGGTGCCGGAATCGGGCGGATGCTGATGGACGCCGCGATCGAGCGGGCCCGCGGGCTCGGCCTCGGGCTCCTCTGGTTGATGACCCACGAGGGAACGACGGCCGACGAGGTCTACCGGCGGTTCGGCTGGACTCGCCTCGGCGTGATTCCCGGGTACTCGACCCTGCCCGACGGGTCGTTCACCGCGAACGTCTACTACTACCTGCAGCTCGAAATGCCTGGTGTGGCGCCGAGCGGCGCCACACCAGGCCATCAGTGACGGCTAGCCGACCGCGAGTGCGTTCAGGTACGGCGTGCCGAAGTAGGTGCTGTAGATCCAGTTCTTGGTGCGAGAGCTGACGAAGTACGTGTTGGTCGGAATCAGGTACGGCACGACCGGCGCGTACTTGACCATCAGGTCCTGATCGAGCTTCGCGTACGCCGCGGCACGCGCTGCGCCGGAGAGCGACGCCGCGTGGTCGAGGCCCGCATCGAACGATGCGTTGTTGAAGTACGTGTAGTCGTTGTTGTTCGCGGCCTGGATCTTGCGGCCGTCGAACAGCACGTTGAAGTAGTCGTACGGGTCGAAGTAGTCGGCGCACCAGCCGCCGTTGGTGACGAAGTTGTACGTGGTGCCCTTGCTCTGGATCACCTGGTAGTAGTTCGTCGCCGGCGTCGGGACGTCGTTGATCTTGAACCCGACCTGCTTCAGGTTGAACTCGGCGACTTGGGCCCGGTTCGTCGCCGACGCACTCGTGGTGTGCACGACATTGAGCGTCGGCGCCGAGGCGATGGCGGCGCCACCGACCTGCTTGGCCTTCGCCGTATCGGCACCCTTCAGCGCGTAGACGTTGAACGGCTTGTAGCCGGGGATGCCCGGGACGAGGATCTGGTCGGTCCTCTTGCCCGCGTAGGCGCCGAGCAGGCGAACCTGCGCGGGGCGGTCGATCGCCCAGTTGACGGCCTTCCGCACACTCAGGTTGTCGAACGGGGCGCGGGCGGTGTTCATGCCCATGTAGTTCACGCACGAGGTGGCGCCCACGTAGAAGCGGCCCTTGTTGACCCCGTACTGATTGGCGAGGCCGGCCGTGGCGGTCGGCGGCAGTCCCTCGATGTCGATGTCGGACTGGCCCGCCTTGACCTGCAGCAGCGATTGATCGACGTTCACGTCCGGCGTGAAGACGATCTGGTCCGGGTTGGCCGGGCGGTTGCCCTTGTAGTACGGGTTGCGCGCCAGCACCGTGCTGCGGCCCGGGTCGCGGCTCTTGATGTAGTACGGGCCCGCGGCCGGATAGGTGTTCAGACCCTGGCTTGAGTACGGCATGTTCGGCTTCACCGCGGTGAACCACTGCATGCTCAGGATCGAGACGAACGTGGCGTTCGGCTTCAGCAACGTGAACGAGATCTTCTGCCCGTTCGCCTTGATGCCCGAGATGTGCTGCGTCTTCCCGGCGAGGAAATCGGCTCCACCCTTGATCACGTTCTGCAGATCGAGGTTGACGCCGAGCGGCGAGCCCATCTTCGGGCTCAGGATCCGCTCCCACGCCCGCTGGTACGCAGCCGCGGTCACGGGCGAGCCGTCACTGAACTTCAGGCCCGAGCGGATCGTGAACGTATAGGTCTTCCCGTCCTTCGAGACGGTCGGGAACGCCGTCGCCGCCTGTGGATACAACTCGCTTCCTGCCGCACCGGACTTCTCCGGGAAGCTCACGAGCTGCATCGCGGTCGTGAACAGCATTCCCCAGTCGTCGGTGCGGTAGGCGAGCTGCGGGTCGACGAAGTCGAAGTCCGCGTCGTGCATGTTCACTTTCAATGTTCCGCCTTTGGTGACGCCGGCATGCTGCGTCCGCTGGTCCGCGGACGTTGCAGCTCCCACCGTCGTGGCGGCAACGAGCAACGCAACTCCCAGGACCAGCATGAACAGGGAGAGCATCCGCTTCGTGCGCATCAAGACTCCTTCCGCATGGCTGATGAAAACTCGAGCAGCAAGCGGAGACGGGCGGCCTGCGGAAAAGTCTGAACGTATTGGATCTTCCGATTTGTTCCCGCCGCCGAGAGATAGGTCGAAGGCTGCTCAGGCGGCCGGTGCAGCGGTGCGATCTCCGGCCTCGACTGCGAGGCTGATGAACCGCTCGACGACGTCACTCGCGCGCCGGTCGCGGTTCCAAGCAACCCCGATCAACCTCGGCGGCTGGTCTGCAAGCGTCAGCATGCGCAGGCGCCCTCTCGCCGATGCCTCGAGATCTGCCTCGACAGCCAATCGCGGCACGAGGCCGCAGCCGAGACCCGCGGCGGCGAGCACGAGCACAGAGCGATAGTCGGCGAGCCTCGCCACGATCCGGAGCTGGGCGCCGGTCGCCGACAACGAGCTCTCGATGAAGCTTTGCGAGCGGCACCGCTCGTACGTGACAAGTGGGAGGTGCGAGAGATCCTGTGCCGTGAGGGGCCGCCGCAGACCTGCGAGTGGATGGTCCTGACGGACAACCACGGTCCACGGGTCGCGAAGCACTTCGATCGTCTCCACCTCTTGATCGGCGATCGGCAACAAGACGAAGGCGACATCGAGCTCGCCGGCGACGAGCAGATCGACCAGGTGTTCGATGTCCGCGTCCTCGCGCAGCGACGTACCGACCGGCTCGGGCTCCTGCATGAGCCGGCGAACGAGCACCGGCAACAGCGTCTGCGAGACGCTCTGGAACGTCCCGATGCGCAACACGGGAGAGCCGTCGTCTCGCGCGCTGTTGAGATCCGCGCGCGCGGCGCTGAGCCGAGCATTGATCACCTTCGCGTGGTCCAGCAGGAGCTGCCCTTCAGGGGTGATCGCGACTTTGCGTGAGCCGCGCAGCCGTGTGACGAGCCGCGCCCCCACCAGCCGCTCGAGCGTCGCGATCTGGCCGCTGATCGCCGACTGGCTGTAGCCCATGCGCGCGCCGGCTCCGCTGAACGATCCCTCCCTGGCAATCGCCTCGAGCGCGGCCAGGTGGCGAAGCTCCACGCCGTGCCACGAGCTCGCGTTCGCCTCCATAGGGAGATGGACGGAGGAATCGCCCGCGGGTTGGCGAGTTATCTGCAGTCTCGATCTAGCGTTCGCCCTGCAGGGTGGGTGAGACCGCCGAGGAGGAAGAGGATTGCCCGGCGGCCCCACCTGGGTCCCGTTCAAGCGACACAGACAGTTGCGCACGCAAGCCGGATGAGCAACGCGAGCCTGCGATAACCAAGTTGCGAATTCTCGTCGAGAGCGATGCCGTCTCGACTAGCGTGGCGGCGGTGAGGGAGCTCCTCGTGGCTTGGTACGAGACGAACGGGCGCGACCTGCCTTGGCGCAAGACGCAGGACCCCTACGCGATCCTCGTCAGCGAGGTGATGCTGCAGCAGACGCAGGTCGAGCGTGTGATTCCGCGCTGGCGTGGCGTGGCTCGAGCGCTGGCCGACCGTCGAGTCGCTGGCGGCGACATCGACCGGCGAGGTGATCGTTGCGTGGCAGGGGCTCGGCTACAACCGGCGTGCGGTCAGCCTGCACCGTGCCGCGCAGCACGTCGCCGCGCGCGGTTGGCCGGACGATCTGACCGAGTTGCCGGGCGTCGGGCGGTACACGGCGGCGGCGGTCGGGAACTTCGCGTTCGGTCGCGACGTGCTCCCCGTCGACACGAACGTCGAACGCGTTCGCGAGCGAACCGGCGAGCCCTTCGACGGCTCGTGTGCGCAGGCGCTCTTCGATCTCGGCGCGACCGTCTGCATCGCGCGGGCGCCGCGTTGCGGCGAGTGCCCGCTCGCAACCGAGTGCCCGTCACGCGGGCGCCGCTACGAGCCGCTGAGGAGACAGTCCCGCTTCGAGGGCTCGTTCCGGCAGCGCAGAGCAAACGCCCTGCGGGCGGTCGCGGCCGGGGAGCACCCGTCCGACGGCGAGGCGCTCGTGTCGCTCGAACGCGACGGGCTCGTCGTCCTCCGCGACGGGACGGCGAAGCTCCCGTCGTAGCCGGACGCTCAGCCGAGCGGCAGCAGGGCGCCCTCGTGCTCGAGCAGAAAGCGCTTGAGCGAAAGCCCGCCCCCGAAGCCGGTCAGCGACCCGTCGGCGCCGATCACACGGTGGCACGGCAGCACGACCGGCAGAGGGTTCTGGCCGTTGGCGGCCCCGACCGCACGCGCCGAGTCCGGCCCCAGGCCCAGCCGGCGGGCCTGCTCGCCGTAGCTCACGGTCTGGCCGTAGGGGATCGTCGCGAGTGCGAGCCAGCAGCTGCGCTGGAACTCGGTCCCGTCGAGGTCGAGCGGCAGATCGAACGAGGTCAGCTCGCCGGCGAAGTACGCATCGAGTTGTGCAGCAGCGTCGTCGAGCACGGAGCAGTCGCCGTCGAGAGCGAGGCCTGCCGCCGACCAGCGAACGTTGCTCAGCCCCGCGTCGGAGCCGACGAGACCAAGCGTTCCGATCGGCGTCTCCACCGCACGACTGGCCATCGAGCCAGCGTAGCGACGGGAGAGGATCTCAGGCGCGCTCGAGCAACGCGACCGCGTGCGCGGCGAGGCCCTCGCCGCGGCCGGTGAACCCGAGATGATCGGTGGTCGTCGCACGCACGTTCACCTCGCCGCCACCGAGCGCCTGCGACAGCTGTCGTCGCATCTCCTCACGATGCGGCGCGATGCGCGGCTGTTCACCGATCAGGACGCAGTCTGCATTCACGAGCGTCCAGCCGGCGTCCTCGACCTGCCGGTATGCCTCGCGCAGAAGATCCAGGCTGGAAGCTCCGTGATAGCGGGCGTCGTCGGAGGGAAACAGCGAGCCGATATCGCCGAGACCGGCCGCGCCGAGCACGGCGTCGACGAGAGCGTGCGCAAGGACGTCGCCGTCGGAATGTCCCGCCAGGCCGCGGTCGTAGTCGAACCGCACGCCGCCGAGCACGAGCGGCACACCGCGCTCGAGCGCATGCGCGTCGACACCGATCCCGACCCGGAGGGTCATGGCAGGGCACCCGGCAGCTCGTCGAGCGACGTGATCCGAATCGCTGCGGGCGGCGGTTCCTGCAGATGGCCCCAGGGGCCGCGCCGGATGTGCACGCCGACCATTCCCGCGGCGAGCGCCGGCGCGACGTCGTTGTCCACGCGGTCGCCCACGTAGGCGATCTTCCCAGGCTCGGCGCCCGCGAGCTCGGCAACGCGCGCGAAGAACTCGGGATCGGGCTTGTGCACCCCCCAGGTCTCCGACGAGGCGACAGCGTCGAAGTGAGCCCGCAGGTCGTCCTCGACGAAGGACGGGGTGTTGCCGGAAGCGCAGATGCGGTATCCCTCGGCCCGCAGGCGCTCGAGGCACGGCAGCGCATCGGGGTACCAGTCGTCCATCGTCCAGGTACCGGCGGGGCGCTCGATGCCGAGCAGCTCCCAGACATCGTCGTGGTCGCGACCGAGCGCGATCGTGGCACCGACGCCGGCCATCAGGGTGAACGGGGTCACGCCGCCGGCCTCGGCGACGCGCGTCCACATGCCGGTCTCGTCGACGAGCGTCTCGCCGACGTCGAACACGACTACGTCGACAGCCATCCGGCCACGCGATCGAGGTCGGCTCGGGTCGTCACCTTGAGCAGCCGCTCGTCGCCGGCGACGACCTTGATGCGGCCTCCGTTCGCTTCCACGAGCGACGCGCAGTCCGTCCCTTCACCGCAGCGCAGCGCGGCTCGGAGGGCTGCTGCGACGAAGCACTGCGGGGTCTGCACGGTGACGAGCTCGTCGCGCACGAGCGTCTCGTGCACGGCGTCGTCCCGCACCCGCTTGACGGTGTCGACGACCGGCAGGCCCGGCACGGCACCGTCGTAGCCCTCACCGACCGAGGCGATCACGCGCGCGATCACGTCGTCGGCCAGTAGTGGTCGCGCGGCATCGTGGACGAGAATCACCTCGACGTCGTCGGGCACCTCCGCGACGCCTGCCCGCACCGACTCGGTGCGCGTCTCGCCTCCGGTGACACAGGCGGTCACCTTCGACAGGCCGAGCTCCTCCGCGAGCAGGATCGCGGGCTCCTCCCACTCGGGCGGAGCGACGAGGACGACTGCCTCGATCCACTCGCTCTCGTCGAGGCGCCGTAGCGGCTCTGCGAGCAGGGGCAGGTCGCCGAGGCGGACGAACGCCTTCGGCCGGTCCTCGCCAAGCCTCTCCCCTCGCCCGGCGGCGACGAGGACGGCCCAGGTGCGCGGCGCGGCTAGCGTGTGGCTGTGGCCCTGCGGGTGGCGGGCTTCTTCGCCGCCGTCGTCGTCTTCTTCGTCGCAGCAGCCGGCTTCTTCGCGACGGCCGCCTTGGCGGGCGCCGCCTTCGCCGCCTTGGCGGTGGGCGTCGCCCTCGCCACGGGAGCAGCCTTCGCCGTCGGCGCAGGCTTCTTGGCGGTGGCCTTGCGCTCGGCCGGCGTGAGCTTCGGCTTCGCGCCTTCGGTGAGCGTCATCTCGAGCCACTCGAGCGCCTCGTCCTCGCTCATGTTCTTGGCGTACATCAGCTCGGAGGCGAGGATCTTCTTCGCCTTGACGTACATCTGCTTCTCACCGGTCGAGAGGCCTTTCTCGCCGTCGCGCAACGCGAGGTTGCGGACGACCTCGGCGAGCTCGTAGATGTCACCCGTCTTCATCTTGTCCCGGTTGTGCTTGAAGCGCCGGTTCCAGTTCTTGGGCATCTCGGTGCCGCCGGAGGTCAGGTACTTGACGACCTTCTTGACTGCCTCCTCGTCGATCACCTTGCGCAGGCCGACGCGCTCCGCGTTGTCGGCGGGGACGTTGACGGTCATGTCGTTGTGGAGGATCTTGATCGTCAGGTACTCGCGCTTCTCGCCGAGCACCTCGCGCTTCTCGCGCTTGACGACCGTGCCTGCACCGTGGTGCGGGTACACCACTTTGTCACCGACCTTGTACAAGCTCCTCCTCCGGTTCCGTCCGTAGTCACAGAAAGTGCCGGCGGCCTCGAAAAGGCTCCACCGGCGGGAACGACAGGGTACCAGAAACCCTGCAAATACGCCATTTTCAGGAAAATGCCTGCTAGTCGGCAAAATCCGCGAGAGCGGCCCCCAGGGCCCCTCTGAGCGTCTCCACCTGGGCCCCACGATCGCGGAAATGCCGAATTTGCGACATTCCTCGGCCCGGCGGTCTGTCTGGGTCGCCGCCCGCAGGCGCCCGGTGAGGCCGATCTCGCCGTAGGCGGCCACGCCTTCCCGCACGGGAACGCCCTTCGCAGCGGAGGCGATCGCCAGCGCGATGCCGAGGTCGGCCCCCGGTTCGTCGATGCGCACGCCTCCCGCGACGTTGACGAACACGTCGGCACCCCCCAGCGGCAGGCCGGCATGGCGCGAGAGCACGGCGACGATCATCGCGAGCCGCTTCGGGTCGACGCCCGTCCCCACGCGTCTCGGCATCGCCAGGTCGGTCGGCGCAACGAGCGACTGGATCTCGAGCAGCAGCGGCCGGCTTCCCTCGAGCGCGCACGTCACGGCAGCCCCCACCTCACCGCCGTGCGTGCGGCCGAAGAGCTCCGACGGATCCGGGACGCCGACGAGGCCCGCACCGGTCATCTCGAACACGCCGAGCTCGTTGGTCGAACCGAAGCGGTTCTTCACCGCACGGAGGATGCGATGAGCGTGGTAGCGGTCGCCTTCGAACTGCAGCACGCAGTCGACGAGATGCTCGAGCACGCGCGGTCCGGCCACGGAGCCGTCCTTCGTCACGTGGCCGACGAGGAAGGTTGCGACGCCGTTCTCCTTCGAGACGCGCAGCAGGCGGCTCGCCGCCTCTCGGACCTGCGAGACCGAGCCGGGCGCCGAGCCGACCTCCTGCGACCACAGCGTCTGCACCGAGTCGATCACGCAGACGGCGGGCGGCTCACGCTCGAGCGTCTCGCAGACGACGTCGAGCTCGGTCTCGGCAAGGATCTCGACGTCGTCGCAACCGCCGAGGCGCGCCGCGCGCAGCTTCACCTGAGCGACCGACTCCTCGCCGGTGACGAGGAGCGCGCGCCGCCCGCGCGAGATCTCACCGAGCGCGTTCAGGAGCAAGGTCGACTTGCCGACTCCGGGCTCGCCGCCGACGAGCACGACCGAGGCGGGGACGAGGCCGCCGCCGAGCACGCGGTCGAGCTCCGGAACGCCGGTCGAGATGCGCTCCGACTCCTCGGCGACGACCTCGACGAGCCGCAGCGGCGTCCGGGCCCTCGCAGCCGGCTTCGCCCCGCGAGCCGGCACCGACTCCGCGAGCATCGTCCCGAACTCGCCGCAGCCGGGGCAACGCCCGAGCCAGCGGCCGGACGACGTCCCGCACTCGGTGCACACGTGCTGGACGGCCGCGGGCTTCGCCATGGGCAGCTGACGGTACCCGCCGGTCCCGACGGCAAGCGTGCCGGCTTCGGGACGATCGATCCCCGGTCTGCGGGCTCGGTTAGGTTTGGGGTCGATGTCGCGCCGCAAGCCACGGTCGCAGGGCAGGGTCGTCGAGCGCTGCCGGGCGATGCGCAGCGAGCTCCAGGCCGCGCTCGCTCTGCTGCCGGCTGCGGGGGACGATCCTCAGGTCGTCGACGCGGTGTGGCGCGGCGAGGCGCTCGGGACGCTGCTCTGGGCGCTGCAGCTCGCGGAGCTGCCGCCCTACGACCGCCCCTTCGATCCAGACGTGGTCGTACTTCTCGATCCGAAGGACGGCGACCTCCGGGACGCCGAGGACATCGAGCTCGAGCGCGAATCCGCCCGCCTGTGGCACTGGCGAGCCCGCACGACCGATCTGCAGGCAGCGGGCCAGGTCGAGCTGCCGACGCGCTACGCGACGTTCGACCAGCTGATCGCGGCGACTGCGATGCGCGGGTACGAGCAGGGTGTGCTGCCCTCGCCGCTCCGCGGCGACTTCCACGCCTACGGCAAGGTCTACCGCCACCTGACGCCGGAGCAGCACGCCGAGGCCCATTCGATCGCCCTTGAGCGCCACCAGGCGCTGAACTGGCTCTCGGACGCAGGCTCCGAGTGGGACGACGTCCCCCTCGACACGTGATATAGAGTTCTCTATTGTCTCCCTCATGACACAGCGCCTCGATGCCTATGCCGACCTGATCGTTCGCGTCGGCGCCAACGTCCAGCCGGGTCAGCAGGTGTTCGTGATCGGCCTCGTCGAGCATGTGCCGCTCGTCCGCGCGATCACGACCTCGTCGTATGCGGCCGGCGCTCGCAACGTCGACGTCCGGTACATCGACCAGCACGTTCGCAAGGCGTTCATCCAGAACGCGCCCGACGAGGACCTCTCCGCGACGAGGCCGTGGGAGCTCGTGCGCATGGAGGCGCTCCTCGAAGGAGCCGCCGTGATCCAGATCGCCGGCGAAGCCGAGCCGGAGCTGCTCGCCGACGTCGATCAGAGCCGCGTCGGCCGGGCCCGCGCGGTGGACGGGATGAAGATCTATCTGCGCGCGGTGAACGAGCGGATCATCAACTGGACGATCGCCGCCTACCCGACCGAGGGCCAGGCGCAGCAGGTGTTCGGGGAGCCGGACCTGGAGCGGTTGTGGGACGCGGTCATGCGGTCGGTCCGGCTCGACGAGCCCGACCCGGTCGCCTCCTGGCGCGCGCACATCGAGAAGCTGCGGGCGCGCTGCGAGCAGCTGGACGCGCTCGCTCTGGACGCCGTCCACTTCTCGGGCCCCGGCACCGATCTCAGGGTCGGTCTGCTGACCGGAGGGCGCTGGCTCGGCGGCGGGATCGAGACGCGCGACGGCGTCGCCCACGTCCCGAACCTGCCGACCGAGGAGGTCTTCGCCTGCCCCGACTGGCGCCGCACCGAGGGCACCGTTCGCTCGACCCGCCCACTAGCGCTCGGAGGCACGGTCGTCCGCGATCTGGCGCTCCGGTTCGACGGGGGCGACGCGGTCGAGGTGACCGCGACCGCCGGGGTCGACGCTGTCCGGGGCCAGATGGACCTGGACGGATTCGGGAAGCGCCTCGGCGAGGTTGCGCTCGTCGACGGCGAGTCACGCGTCGGACAGACGGGGATCACGTTCTTCGACACGCTCTTCGACGAGAACGCGACCTGCCACATCGCCTACGGCTCGGCGG
The DNA here is from genome assembly GCA_963821575.1 of uncultured Thermoleophilia bacterium. Lineage (GTDB taxonomy): Bacteria > Actinomycetota > Thermoleophilia > Gaiellales > Gaiellaceae > PALSA-600. Next base: position 147,901 of record CAWGEJ010000006.1, on the reverse strand, counting down.
TGACGTTCGGAGTCGACGGCCTGGAGGGCCTGTCGCCGGACGAGCTGCGCGAGCGGGGCATCAACGTCTCGTCGGTGCACACCGATTTCATGATCGGGGGTCCCGAAGTGACAGTGGACGGCGTGACCGCCAGCGGCGAGACTGTGCCGATCTTGCGCGAGGACGTATGGCAGCTGACCTAGACGAGCGCCTTGCCCGCTACGCCGAGCTGGCGGTGCGGGTCGGAGCGAACGTCCAGCAGGGCCAGACCGTCTTCGTCCTGTCGCGGATCGATCACGCGCCGCTGGCCCGCGCGATCACCAGGGCCGCGTACCAGGCGGGCGCGAAGTACGTCGACGTCTCGTATCGCGACCCGCACGTCCGCAAGGCGATGATCGAGCTCGGCCCCGACGAGGCGCTGACCTACACCCCCGAGTGGCTGAAGACGCTCACCCACGCGAACGCGGGCAACGCGCTGGTGGCGACCACGGGCGACCCGGAGCCCGAGCTGCTGGCCGATCTCGACGGCGAGCGCGTGGGGCGGGCCCAGATGAAGGCGATCGTCGAGATCGGGCACGCGCAGATGGTGGAGCGCTCGGTGAACTGGACCGTCGTCGGCGTGCCGAACGACGGCTGGGCGACGCAGATGTTCGGCGAGCCTGACGTCGACCGGCTCTGGGAGGCCGTCGCGTTCTGCACACGCCTCGACGAGCCCGATCCCGTCGAGGCCTGGCGCGAGCACATGGCGCGGCTCGAGGCCCGTGCGGCGAAGCTGAACGCGCTCGGGCTCGACGCAATCCATTACCGCGGGCCGGGCACCGATCTCACGGTCGGGCTCCTCGGCAACGCCCGCTGGATGTCGGCGCTCTTCCACACGGCGTCGGGGATCGAGTACGTCCCCAACATGCCGACGGAGGAGATCTTCACGACCCCGGACTGCCGCCGCGCCGAAGGCACGGTCCGCTCGAGCCGGCCGCTGGCACTCCTCGGCGACGTCGTCGAAGGCCTCCAGCTCACGGTGCGTGACGGGAGGATCGTCGACGTGCAGGCGGAGAAGGGAGCCGATGTCGTACGCGGCCAGCTCGCAAGCGACGAAAGCGCTCCCCGCTTCGGAGAGATCGCCCTGGTCGACGGCACGTCGCGGGTCGGCAGGACCGGGACCACGTTCTTCGACACGCTCTACGACGAAAATGCGACTTGCCACATCGCCTACGGCTTCGGGATCCCCGAGGTCTTCGACGGCGAGCCCGGCGAGGGCATGAACGTCTCGAGCGTGCACACCGACTTCATGGTCGGCGGGCCCGAGCTCGAGGTCGACGGACTGACGAAGGAAGGAAAGGCGATCCCGATCCTGCGCGAGGACACGTGGCAGCTGTCGGACTGACGCACGAGGCACGTCTTGCGCGGTACGCCGAGCTCGCGGTGCGGGTCGGCGCGAACGTCCAGCCGGGGCAGCTCGTGGACGTGATCGGCCGCGTCGAGCACGCCCCGGTCGCCCGCGCGGTGACCCGCGCCGCGTACCAGGCGGGAGCACGCTACGTCGACGTCCACTACTCGGACCAGCACATCCGCCGCGCGTTGATCGAATATGCGGCCGACGACGTCCTGTCGTGGACGCCGCCGTGGCTGCTCGAACGCGCCGTCGAGATCGGCGACGAGCGAGCGGCGGTGGTCGCACTGACCGGCGATGCCGAGCCGGAGCTGCTCGCCGACCTGCCGGGCGAGCGGGTCGGCAAGGCGCGCATGCTGGACCTGGCCCACGAGAACAATCGCCAGGTCAACCAGCAGCTGAACAACTGGACGGTCGTCGGCGTGCCGAACGAGGGGTGGGCGAGGCAGATGTTCGGCGAGCCCGACCTCGACCGGCTCTGGGACCTCGTCGAGTTCTGCGTGCGGCTCGACGAGGAAGATCCCGTCGCCGCCTGGCGTGCTCATGTCAAGCGCATCGGCGCCCGCGCCCGTGCGCTCAACGAGCTGCGCGTCGACCGCCTCCGCTTCACCGGGCCCGGCACCGACCTGACGGTGGGCCTGCTGCCCGAGTCGCGCTGGCAGGGTTGCGAGTCCGAGACCGCCGGGGGGATCCCGTACGTCGCGAACATGCCGACCGAGGAGGTCTTCACCACCCCCGACTACCGGAGGACCGAGGGGGTCGTGCGCTCGACCCGCCCGCTCGCGCTCTACGGGCAGGTCGTCAAGGGGCTCGAGGTGCAGTTCGAGGAAGGCCGGATCGCCAAGGTGCACGCCGACGAGGGTGAGGAGATGATCCGCGCCCAGCTCGCGACGGACGAGAGCGCCTCGTTCCTCGGCGAGGTCGCGCTCGTCGACGGGCTCTCGCGCATCGGCAAGACGGGCGTCACGTTCTTCGACACGCTGTTCGACGAGAACACGACCTGCCACGTCGCCTACGGCAGCGCCTACGCCGAGGCGGTCGAAGGTGGTGTGATCGCGGGCGTCAACGTCTCCACCGTGCACACCGACTTCATGATCGGCGGGCCCGAGGTCTCCGTGGACGCGGTCCTGCAGGACGGCACGGTGCTGCCGTTGCTGCGCGAAGACGTCTGGCAGCTCGAGGAAGGTGTCTGACACCGAGACGGTGTCAGACACCCCCTGCGAGAAGCTCAGTCCGCTTCGGCCACCGGCGGTGCGTCCGGCGCCGCGGAGACGCCGATCACCTCGGGCGGCGCAGGCGGCACGACCGTGATCTCGACCTCTTCGTCGTCCTTGCGGGCGACGAGGATCGTCGAGCCGGGCTCGAGCTGCCGGCCGAGCACGAAGTCCGCGAGCGGGTCTTCGATGTAGCGCTGGATCGCGCGGCGCAGCGGCCGCGCGCCCATGGCGGGATCCCAGCCCTTCTCGACGAGCAGGTCCTTCGCCTCCGGCGTGAGCTCGATCGTCACCTCGTGCTCGGCCATCTGCACGCGCAGTCGGTTCATGAGCAGGTCGACGATCTGGAGGATCTCCGCCTTCGCGAGCTTCGGGAAGACGATGATCTCGTCGATGCGGTTCAGCAGCTCGGGACGGAAGACCTTCTTCAGGTCGCCCATCACGCGAGTCTTCATGTCGTCGTAGGTCAGGCCGTCCTCGTTCGACATGTTGAAGCCGAGCGAGACGTTCTTCGAGATCGACGCCGAGCCGATGTTCGACGTCATGATCACGATCACGTTCCGGAAGTCGACCTTGCGACCCTGCGAGTCGGTCAGCTTCCCGTCCTCGAGGATCTGCAGCAGGATGTTGAACACATCCGGGTGCGCCTTCTCGATCTCGTCGAACAGGACGACCGAGTAGGGCTTGCGCCGAACGGCCTCGGTGAGCTGGCCGCCTTCGTCGTAGCCGATGTAGCCCGGAGGCGAGCCGACCAGCCGTGACACGGCGTGCTTCTCCATGTACTCCGACATGTCGATCTGGATCATCGCTTCCTCGTCGCCGAACAGGAACTCGGCGAGCGTGCGGGCGAGCTCGGTCTTCCCGACTCCCGAGGGGCCGAGGAAGATGAACGAGCCGGTCGGGCGCTTCGGGTCCTTGATCCCGGCACGCGCCCGGCGGATCGACTTCGAGACGGCGATGATCGCCGCGTCCTGGCCGATCACGCGCTTGTGCAGCTCCTCCTCCATGCGGACGAGCCGCTGCGACTCGGCCTCGGTGAGCTTGAACACCGGGATGCCCGTCCACATCGAGACGATGTCGGCGATCTCCTCCTCGCCGATCTCAGGCTGCTCGGTCTGCTCCTCGGCGCGCCACTGCTCCTCGAGCTCGCGCTTCTTCTGCGTGAGCTTGCGCTCCTTGTCGCGTAGCGACGCTGCCTTCTCGAACTCCTGGTTCTCGATCGAGGCTTCCTTGTCCTTGCGGACCTTCTCGATCTCCTCCTCGAGCTCGCGGTACCGCGGCGGTGCGCTCATCGTCTTGATGCGCATCCGCGAGGCAGCCTCGTCGATCAGGTCGATCGCCTTGTCGGGCAGGTGCCTGTCCTGGATGTATCTGTCCGCGAGCGTGGCTGCTGCTTCAAGTGCTTCATCGGTGATCTTGCACCGGTGATGCGCCTCGTAGCGGTCGCGCAGCCCGCGCAAGATCTGCACCGTGTCGTCGGTGGTCGGCTCCTCGACGCGGATCTGCTGGAAGCGGCGCTCGAGTGCGGCGTCGCGCTCCAGGTACTTGCGGTACTCGTCGAGCGTCGTCGCGCCGATCGTCTGCAGCTCGCCGCGCGCCAGCGCCGGCTTGAGGATCGAGGCGGCGTCGATCGCGCCCTCGGCGGCACCTGCGCCGACGAGATTGTGGAGCTCGTCGATGAACAGGATGATGTCGCCGCGCTGGGTGATCTCCTTCATCACCTTCTTCAGGCGCTCTTCGAACTCACCGCGATACTTCGACCCGGCGACGAGCGCCGCGAGGTCGAGCGTGTAGATCTGCTTGTTCTTCAGGAGGTCCGGCACCTGGTTCGCGCTGATACGCGACGCGAGACCTTCGACGACGGCGGTCTTGCCGACGCCCGGCTCGCCGATCAGCACGGGGTTGTTCTTGGTGCGACGGCTCAGGATCTGCATGACCCGCTCGATCTCGGTCTGGCGACCGACGACCGGGTCGAGCTTCCCCTCCTGCGCCTGCTTGGTCAGGTTGCGGCCGAACTGGTCGAGGAGCTTCGAGCTCTTGCCCTTCTCGCCCGAGGCGCCGGCCGTGCCGCCCTGCCGCCGGCCGGGGCCGGAGAGCATGCGGATGATCTCGTTGCGGATCTTCTCGGCGTCGGCGTCGAAGTCGAGCAGGATGCGCGCCGCGACGCCTTCGTTCTCACGCACGAGCCCGAGCAGGATGTGCTCGGTGCCGATGTAGTTGTGCCCGAGCGACAGCGCCTCTCTCAGCGCCAGCTCGAGGACTTTCTTCGCCCGCGGCGTGAACGGGATCTGGCCGGTGGTGACCTCGTCCCCCTGGCCCACGATCCTGGCGACCTGCGCACGGACCTCTTCCACGGTGATGTCGAGCGACTCGAGCACACGCGCCGCGAGACCTTCTTCCTCGCGCAGCAAGCCGAGCAGGATGTGCTCGGTTCCGATGTAGTTGTGCTTGAGAGCGCGCGCCTCGTCCTGCGCGAGTACGACGACCTGGCGAGCCCGTTCTGTGAACCGTTCGAACAAGTTGTGACCTCTCCCCGCCTATTCGGCGGCGCAACACGATTGCCTTTTTCCGAGGCGCTCATCGTACTCCCCTCTTCGGGGGTGCCGCCGTGACACATCTGGGGGATCCCTTCCCCGGCCCGTCCGGGCCAGGGCCGGCAGGACGGCGGCCCTACTGGCTCTGGCGCTCGCGCTGGGCCGGGAAGAGGATCACGTCCCGGATCGAGTCCTTGCCCGCCAGCACCATCGTGAGCCGGTCGATGCCCAGGCCGATGCCGCCGGTGGGAGGCATGCCGAAGGCGAGGGCCTCGACGTAGTCCGGATCGCCCTGTTCGGCCTCGACGTTCCCGCCGGCGCCCTCCTCGGCCTGCATCGCGAACCGCGCGGCCTGCTCGTCGGCGTCGTTCAGCTCGGAGAAGGCGTTCCCGAGCTCCATGCCGCCGACGTAGTACTCGAAGCGCTCGACGATCCTCGGGTCGCCGTCGGTGACGCGCGCGAACGGAGAAAGCTCGATCGGGTAGTCGTAGAGGATCGTGGGCTCGATCAGCCGCGGCTCGATGTAGGCGGTGACCGCCTTGTCGACGAGCTGCGACCAGGTCTTGTCGCGCGACACGTCGACGCCGCGGTCCTCCAGCCGCTGCTTCAGGTCGTCGTAGTCCGCCGTCCAGAGGTCGAACTCCGCCAGCTCGTCGATCAGCCGCATCCGCTTCCACGGGGCTTTCAGGTCGACGTCGTGCCCCTTGAACGTCACCTTCGTCGTGCCGAGCGCCTCGAGGGCCACGAACTCGATCAGGCTCTCCATCCGGCGCATGGTGTCCTGGTAGTCGGCGTACGCCTCGTACCACTCGAGCATCGTGAACTCGGGGTTGTTCTTGTAGGTGACGCCTTCGTTGCGGAAGTCCTTGCCGATCTCGTACACCCGCTCGAGGCCGCCGACGATCAGCCGCTTGAGGTAGAGCTCGGTTGCGATGCGCAGGTAGAGATCCTGGTCGAGCACGTTGTGGTGCGTGACGAACGGCTCGGCGAACGCTCCGCCGTAGCGTGGTTGCAGAATCGGCGTCTCGACCTCGACGAATCCCTCCGAGTCGAGGTAGCGCCGAACCGCGGAGACGATGCGGGCGCGCAGCATGAAGTCGCCGCGCACCTCGTCGTTCATCAACAGGTCGAGATAGCGCTTGCGGTAGCGCTGCTCGATGTCGGTGAGGCCGTGGAAGGTGTCCGGGAGCGGCGAGCGGTTGCGCGAGAGCGGCACGAGCTCGTCGACGATCAGCGAGGGCTCGCCGCGCCGCGATTTCGTCGGCTTACCGAGTACACCGACGACGTCGCCGAGATGCACGTCGACCTCTCCGGTCCTGGCCGCGGGGCAGAGCAGTTGAATCCGCCCGCTGCGATCGACGAGATCGAGGAACACGAGCTTGCCCATGTCGCGCCGGGCCATCACCCGCCCGGCGAGGCGCCGCGGCTCCGCGCCTTCCTCGCCGGCCTCGAGCGTCTCCGCCTCCGCACGCACCCGCGCGACCTCGTCGCGGTTGGGGAACCTCTTCGGTGTCTGGCTCACGGCCACTTGACCATAGCCCAGGCATGCGGGCCGTTCTCCGGGGTCGATCCCTCACGCACGACCTCGAAGCCGTGCCCCTCGTAGAACGGGAGATTGACGGCGCTGTTCGTCAGCAGCACGGCCGGCAGGCCGTCTCCTGCGGCGCCCGCCAGACCGGGCTGGAGGAGCGCCGAGCCGATGCCCTGCCGCTGTGCAGCCGGGTCGACACCGATCCCGGCGAGATACCAGTGCCGCCCGGGCATCGCCTCGGCGCGGAGCGCCTCCACGGCGCTCCCGTAGGAGAGGAACGGACCGGTAGCGCTGCCGAGTCGGAGGGGCGTCGTGACGAGCGCACGCAGCGTCGGGCCGACGCGCATCGCCGGAGTCCCGGGCGGCATCCACCGCGCCGCCCCGAGCACCGGACCGGGCGTCGCCCAGACCTCGGCGGCGGTGACGTCGAAGCCGACGCGGAAGAGCCACGGCAGCACCCGGGCGCGCCGCTTCGGGTCGGCGATCAGCCAGACCCAGGCAGGGTCGTCCTGAAATGCGCGCGCGAGCATCGCGCTCGCCTCACCCAATCTCGCCCGTTCGAGCCGAACGATCTCCACCGCGCGAGCGTAAAGGTGTCTGACACCACCGTGTCAGACACTCCGCATGGCCGGGCGCCTGACGGGTTCCTGGCGGGTCGCTGTCGGTGCGGCGGCGGAGGCGGGCTCTGCCCGGCGGAAGCCGACGCCGGCCAGGGACGCGTCAGGCGGCTTTGATCTCCATGATCTTGAACTTCAGCGCGCCGCGGGGGGCCGTGACCTCGACCACTTCGCCCTTCTTCTTGCCCATGATCGCCTTGCCGACCGGCGACTCGTTCGAGAGCTTGTTCTCGGCCGGGTTGGCCTCGGCGGAGCCGACGATGTGGTACTCGAAGGTCTTGTTCGCCTGCATGTCGCGCAGCCGGACATGGGAGCCGATCGAGACGGCGTCCTTCAGGATCTCCTTCTTCGTGATCACGCGAGCGGAGAGCAGGCGCTCCTCGAGCTGGGCGATCTTGTGCTCCAGCATCGCCTGCTCGTTCTTCGCGTCGTCGTACTCGGCGTTCTCGGCGATATCGCCGAACTCGCGTGCGACGCGGATGCGCTCGGCGACCTCGCGGCGCTTGTCGCCGCGCAGCAGATCGATCTCCTGCTGGAGCTTCTTGTAACCCTCAGATGTGAGGATGACTTCCTTCAACAGAACTGGCCTCCTGACCCCGCAGAAACGGGCGGGAATGGTAGCGACCGAGTCAAGTCGGGCGCAACCCCGCCCGGCTACCCTTTACTCCCTGTGAACATCGACCTCCACGAGACCTGGCGCATCGGCGCTGTCGAGATCCCCGGACGGCTCGTCCTGGCGCCGATGGCAGGCGTCTCTGTGCAGGCATTTCGCCGTCAGGGACGCCGCTACGGAGCCGGTCTCGTCTGCTCCGAGATGGTGTCCGTGGCCGGGATCCAGCACCGGAACGAGCGGACGCTCGGGTACCTGCGGGTCGGCTCGGACGAGCACCCGCTGGCGATCCAGATCTTCGGCTCCGACCCCGGAGCGATGGCCGAGGCGGCGCGCATGGTCGAGGCGGCGGGGGCGGACATCGTGGACATGAACTTCGGCTGCCCGGTCAAGAAGGTCACGAAGACCGGCGCCGGGGCGTCCCTGCTCGACGATCCGGATCACGCCTGCCGGCTCGTCGAGGCGGTCGCGACGGCGACTGCGCTCCCCGTCTCGGTGAAGATGCGCCGCGGGGTCGAGAACGGCTCCCGCACGTGCCTGGCCGTAGGCCCACGGCTGGTCGAGTCGGGCGCCGCATCACTCACACTGCACCCGCGGTCGGCGAAGCAGATGTACACCGGCTCGGCGGACCACTCCCTGACCGCCGAGCTCGTCGCGCTGGTCGAGGTTCCCGTGATCGCGTCGGGTGACATCACCTCGCGCGCGCGGGCGCAGTCGGTCCTCGCGACGACGGGCGCGGCAGCGGTGATGGTCGGCCGTGCCGCACAGGGGAATCCCTGGGTGCTCGCCGAGCTGATGGGCGACGACCACGAGCCGTCGCGCGAGGAGATCGTTGCCGAGCTCCTGCTCTTCATGCGCGAGACCGTGCGCGAGCTGGGCGAGCAGCGTGCATTCGGGTTCCTGAAGAAGTTCTACGGCTGGTATCTCGGCCGGGGGCGCTTCCCGAGGCCGTTCAAGCAGGAGCTCGTCATGCTCCCCACCCTGGCCGAGGTGGAGCAGCGCCTGCTCGCTGAGACCCCCGGCGCGCGCTTCATCCTCGAGCGGCTCCTCACCGAGGTCCCGGCCCCAGAGGACGAGGTCCTCCTCGACTCGCTCCCCATCTCCATCTATGGAGGCGGCTAGACGCGAAACTCGCGAACCTGGTTCGCCTCCGGCGAACCAGGTTCGTCTCCGCGGACCGATTCGTCTTGGGAGGCTGGCGCGCGCAGCCCAAGGGGTCGGTGTGCGGCCCCGCGGCCGGAGCCCGGCTTCGCCGGGCGGGAGGCTAAACGCCCGCCGAAATGTCACGCGAGGAAGAAGGGGGCCAACGGGGGAAACATGGTTTCCCCCGTTTAGTTCCTTTCCCAAACCAGGCGTAGGCCCTGCAGCGTGAGCTCCTGGTCGACGGCGGTGATCGTCTGCGAGTGCGGCGCGATCAGGTCGGCCAGGCCGCCCGTGGCGACGACCGGTGCGTCGAGCGCGCCGAGCTCCGCCCGGATCCGGCCGACGATCGCGTCGACCTGGCCGGCGAAGCCATAGACGAGGCCCGACTGGAGCGCGGCCGTCGTGGTCTGGCTGATCACGCGCTCCGGCGCGGCGAACGGCACCTTCGGGAGGCGTGCGGCGCGCGCGAAGAGCGCATCCATCGACACCTCGACGCCGGGAGCGAGCACACCGCCCGCGAACTCACCGGCGGCGTTGACGACGTCGAAGTTCGTCGACGTGCCGAAGTCGACGACGACGGCCGGTGCCCCGTAGCGCTCACGCGCCGCCACGGCGTTGGCAATGCGGTCCGGCCCCACCTCCCGCGGGTCGTCGTAACGAATCGACATCCCGGTCGGGACGCCGGGGCCGAGCACGAGCAGAGACGTCCCCGCCCAGCGCTCGGCGAAGGCCTCGTACTCCCGCACGAGCAGTGGGACCGACGAGCAGAGGACGATCCCGTCCAGCGTCTCCAGGTCGACGAACGCCCGGAGCAGCACCGCGAGCTCGTCACCCGTATGCGTGCGGTCGGTGCCAACCCGGAACTGCTCGATCAGCGTCGGGCCGTCGAACAGGCCGAACACCGTCTGGGTGTTCCCGACGTCGATCGCGAGCAGCATGGCGCGAGCCTAACTCAGCAACTCGCGAATCTGGTTCGGCTGCGCCGAATCAGGTTCGCCTAGAGGTCTTCGATCTCGGAGCGGCCTTCGCCGATGCGCTTGGCGAGTGCTTCTGCGGTCAGCACCGGCTCGTCACCGTCTCCGCGGAGCTCCTCGATCGTGACGTCGCTGGACGTGTACACCTCGGCGCGCGGGATCATCCGCGTGGGGCGGTTCTTGTCCCAGACCCAGACGTCTTCCATCTTCAGATGGAAGAACGGGTAGTTCGGCTGCGGGATGTACTGCATGTCGAGCTTGTTGCAGAGGTACGTGGCGTCCTGGGTGAGGACGCAGTACCGAAAGAGGGAGAAGACCGCCGCGTACTCCTTCTTCAGGCGCAGCTCGGCCTCGGCCTCGAACTCGTCGAGCTCGTCGAGGTGGCTCACTTCGCAGATTGTAGCCCCGCGAGGGCTGCCTGGACCGTGCCGGAACCGGGGATTCTTCGTAACGGAGCGAGCTCCGCAAGGGGCTCGAGCACGAACAGCCGCTCCTCGAGGTGCGGATGCGGCACGACGAGCCCGGGCTCGTCGATCTCCTCGTCGCCGAAGAGCAGCAGATCGAGGTCGATGGTGCGCGGCCCCCACTGGGGCCCGGAGCGCTCCCGGCCCAGCCTGCGCTCGACGTCGAGCAGCTGATCGAGGAAGGCTCGCGCGCCGAGCCGCGTCTCCACCTCGGCGGCCGCGTTCAGGAAGCGCGGTTGCTGCTCATAGCCCCACGGCTCGGTCTCGATGATGCTCGAGAGCCGGGCCGCGCCGATCAGCTCGGCGGCCCGGCGGATCGAGTCCTCGCGCTCGCCGAGGTTCGACCCCAGCCCGACATAGGCGAGCGTCACGGAAGCTCGACCGTGACAGCCGAGTACTCGACCGCCAGCCCGGCAGGCGTCACCTGCGGCTTGCGGACGCGCAGCCGCAGCCACTCCGGCGAGAAGCGCTCCATGAGAACACGGGCGGTGCGGGCGGCAAGCGCCTCGAGGAGGTCGAACCGCTGCTCGTCGGAGAGCTCGCGGATCGCGCTCGCAACGCGCGTGTAGTCGACGGCCTCGACGATCCGGTCGGACGCACCGCGGTCTCCGACCTCGAGCTGAACGTCGAACAGGAACAACTGCCCAAGCGTCTTCTCCTCCTCCTCGACGCCGTGGTAGCCGAAGACCTCCAGGCCCGCGAGCTCGACGATCATGCGGTCACGGCCTTGGCGACGGCGAGCGCCTCGACGTGCTCGCGCACGTCATGGACACGGAGGATCGACGCACCTCGGTCGAACGCGCTCACGGCGCCGCCGACCGATGCGGCGGTCGACCCGACCGTCGCGCCGGGATCCCCGGTTACCTTGCCCAGCGAGCTCTTGCGCGAGAGCCCGACGAGCAAGGGCCGCCCGATCGCGGCGAGCTCGTCCAGCCGGCGCACGAGCTCGAGATTGTGCGCAACCGTCTTGCCGAAGCCGATGCCGGGGTCGAGGCACACCAGGTCCTCCCGCACACCCTCGGCGACGGCAAACGCAAGCCGCTCTTCGAGAAACCGCTTCACGTCCGAGACGACGTCGTCGTACGTCGGATCGACCTGCATCGTGCGCGGCTCGCCCTGCATGTGCATCAGGCAGAGATAACAGCCTGCGTCGGCGACGACGCCCGCGAGCTCCGGGTCGCCCCGCAGTGCGGTGACGTCGTTCACGAGCTGGACGCCCAGCTCGAGCGCGCGCCGCGCGACCGCGGCCTTCGAGGTGTCGACCGAGACCGGTGCCCCGGACAGGCCGAGCAGCACCGGCTCGATGCGTTCGAGCTCCTCGGCCGCCGTCACGCCCTCGGAGCCCGGGCGGGTCGACTCGCCTCCCACGTCGACGATCGCGGCGCCGCAGTCGAGCATCCCCCACGCCGCGGTGACCGCCGCCTCGACGCGCAGGTGCACGCCTCCGTCGGAGAACGAATCGGGCGTGACGTTGATCACCCCCATCACCGACGGGGCGGGAAAGCGCTCGCTGATCGGCGCACGGACGTTCGGCACACCCGAATAATGGCCTGATTGCGCTGTCAAGGCTCTCGGGGCTCTCCGAGGAGGATGATGATGCCTCCACCCCGGATTGGAGGACGTCATGGCCGTGAAGCTCCACCGCTGCGGGAATCTCTGGGTCAAGCTCAGCGGGCACCCGTGCTGGCGCGTGCAGAAGGCCCTGGACGACCAGGGCATCGCCTACGAGATCGTCACGGGGCCGTGGCCGGGCCGCAAGGGCCGGGCCGCGATCGTCGCCGGCACCGGGCAGTCGAGCTATCCGGCGATCGAGTTCGACGACGGCAGCTGGTACCGCGAGGAGTCGAAGCAGATGGAGGAGACGATCCGAGCCGGCCGGCTCCTGGAACGTCAGGGAGGCGGCGCGGCCTAGTCTTCCGGGCCGGTGCCCGGCGGGGAGCTGATTCCCGGCTCCCACGCGTCCCAGAGCGCGTCCAGGTGCTTGAGCGGGAAGTGGCGGAGCACGAGCTTCCACGAGGTCGTCGGCGTCTGGATCGACGCGGCCTGGTGCAGGGTGAACCCGTCCCCCTCCATGCTGACGAAGTCCATCGGCTCGTCCGGCGGCGACATCGAGACGTGCTTCAAGCCGACGTCGTTCGCCCACACATAGACGTTCCCACCGTGCTCGAGCACGTATTCGCGCACGTCGGGCTCGGCGGCGATGATGATCTCTGCCATCGGGGCAGCCTAGCTCTTGCCGCCGCGGAAGAAGCTCCCGATCCGGCTCATCAGACCGGGCTTCTCGGGACGCCAGGTCGTCTGCGGCGCAGCGGCCTGGAACGGGGGGAGCGTGCCGGCGTCGCCGGCCGCGATCGTCAGCGTCACTTCTCCGGGGTAGATGGCCCCGACCTGCTCACCGGCCACGTAGCGGGCCTGCGGCGGGTCCCCCGACTCGACGGCCAGCCCGTCGAAGATGTCGGCCTGCTTGTCGCCCTCGACCTGCGCGACCGTCCCGACGCTCGTGCCGTCGGAGGTGAGCACGTTCCACCCCTGCTCGATCTGCAGCCAGGAAACGGGATCCGTCATCGAAAAGCACCGTAGCAGGGCTTCTCGCCAGGTTCACACGATCCGCCACCGAGGCTATGCTCGGGTGCACGTGGGAAGCGACGCCCTGCAACGGATCCCGCGCCCCGAGGCGCTCGAGGCATCTCCGGCGATCTTCCCGTCACCCACGCTCGACCGTCTGACCCGTGCGCATCCGGCCACGCCGGCCGTGCTGTTCCTCCCGGCCGTCGCGATCCTCGGCTACCTCGCCATTCGCGGCCTCGGCGTGGCGACGGCGTTGCTCGCCGCGGGGGGCGGCTATCTCTTCTGGACGCTCTGCGAGTACTGGGGCCACCGCACGGTGTTCCACTTCGAGCCCGAGCAGGGCATCGGCCGGCGACTGCACTGGATGATCCACGGCGTGCACCACGACCACCCGAACGATCCGCGTCGCCTGGTGCTGCCCCCGGCATTCTCGATCCCGCTCGCCTTGCTCTTCCTGGCGGCGTTCGTCGGCATCCTCGGGACGCCGCTCGCCTGGGGAGTGGCCGCAGGCTTCTACCTCGGCTACGTGATCTACGACACGCTGCACTTCCTGCTGCATCACACCCATCCGAAGGGGAAGGTGGGGCGCCGCCTGCGCGAACTGCACATGCGCCACCACTTCGAGGACGACGAGAGCGGCTACGGCGTCAGCGCACCGTGGTGGGACATGGTCTTCCGGACACGGCCGCGCCGCAGGGGCGCCGCACCCCGCTAGACAGACGACCGATCGACGACCATGGCGACGATGCGGGACCTCGACCGGCTTGCGCGGGCGATGCCCGAAACGACCAAGGAAGTCTCGGAGGACGGCCGTCCGGCCTATCTCGTGCACGGGAAGGCGTTCTGCCTGCAGCGCGGGCGACGGCCCGATGCGGTCGACCCGGAGACGGGCGAGCGACTCGACGACGTGTTGATGTTCCGCGTCGACGGAACAGAGGCGAAGGAGCTCGTGCTCGCCGATCCGCGCGGCGTGTTCTTCACGACGCCGCACTTCGACGGCTATCCGGCGGTCTTGATCCGCATCCCGGACCTCGCCCACCTCGACCGTGAGGAGCTGCGGGACACGGTGATCGAAGCGTGGCTGACCCGCGCGCAGAAGCGAGTTGCGAAGGCGTGGCTGGCCGAGCACGAAGCGGGAGACTGAGCACCGGCGCGCTAGTGCGGGACGACGAAAAGTCCCGCGAGCCCGACCGCGAACAGCACGATCGCGAAGATCGAGTCGGGCCCGAGTCGCGCGCGGCAGCGAAGCGGCCGGATGATGACGCCCATGGCAAAGATTGCCGTCAGGCCCACGCCCAGCGAGGCGAGCCACGCGTCCTGGCTCCCGGCGGTCGGCAGCACCGGCGAGCCCGCGACGAGGTCGGCGACGAGAAAGAGGCAGAGCTGGAACGCGTTCCCGCCGAAGATGTCCCCGAGCGCGAGTGCGTGATCGCCGAGGCGGACCGCGGCGATCCCAGAGCTGATCTCCGGCAGAGCCGTCGCTCCGGCCAGGATCGTCGCTCCGAAGACGACGCCGTTGATGCCGGCCCGGTCGGCGAGGGTGCTGCCGGTCGCCTCCAGCGCCACGCCGGCTGCGAGGGTGACGGCGCATGCACCGCCGAAGATCCAGCCGACCTCAGAGGTGGAACGGACCGCAAACGGGTGGCCCATGACCGGGTGGGGGTCGCGCCGGTGGCGGCGCCCCGGGTGGGAGCCCTCCATCGTGATCTTCCAGCGCGGGCTCTTGCGGACCTTGTTGATCACGTAGACGCCGAGCGTCCAGACGACGACGATCGCGAGCGACGCCGGGCTGACGACGCCCCCGATCGCCGTCGAGGGCGAGAGCAGCGAGCCCATGAGAACACCCGAGACGACCAGCGTGACGAGGAGCCCCTCGAGCACCGGGCTGAGTGCTCCGACGAGGAAGGTCAGGGGCCGCTGCCGGCCGACGGTGATGTCGCAGACGACGAGCACCATCGTCTGCACGGCGATGCCGCCGATCAGGTTCCCGGCCGCGAGGCCGAGGTTTCCCTGCGCCGCCGCGGAGACGGTGATCGCGAGCTCCGGCAGGCTGCCGGCGATCGAGAGCAGCAGCAGGCCGCCGAGCTCCTCGCCGAGCCCGAGACGAGCGTCGAGTGCGTCGGTCGACTTCGAGAGCGCCATCCCGGCGATCCACACCGCCACCGCGGCGACGATGAAGACGAGCACGAGCAGCGGCGACGCGAGCCCGGACACCAACGCGAACTATCGAGCGCGAGTCGGACGCACCGCCGTCTCAGCCGGCGAGCGCGTCGAGAGCTTCTAAGGCGCGATGTTGTGGTTGTGACGGAAGACGTTCTCCGGGTCGTAGCGCCGCTTCAGCTCGAGGAGGCGCTCGTAGTTCGGACCGTACGCAGCACGGACGGCATCCGCCCCCTGATCGTCGCCGAGGTAGTTGAGCCAGCGCCGTTCGGTGAGATGAGGCGCGAGCGCCGCGTGCGTCTCGCGCGTCCAGGCGATGTTGGCCTCGGTGTCGGCAGCGTCCGCCCAGATCGACGGCAGCAGCAGGTTCCAGCCCTCCTCGCGGTGAGGAACGGCGGTGTCGGTGACGCCGACACGGCAGACCGCGCCATGGAACTGCTCGAACAGGATCACGGTCAGCGGAGAGGGAACGCTTGCGAACCGCTCGACCGCCGTGTCGATCAGGCCGTCGGGTATCCCGCTCGTGAAGCTCGAGAGCCAGTAGTTGAGCAGCCCGTTCGGGTAGTTCCCATCGAGCAGCGTGTTCATGACGGTGTAGGGCATCGGCCCGACGTCCACGGCGACCGGTGAGCCCCACTCCTTGAAGGGGGCCAGCTCGCGCTCCGCCTCCTCGGGCGTTCCGGTGTGGAAGACGACCATCGCCGCGAGTTTCATGCCCGAGCCGTCCGGGGCATGGACGAGCCCGGCGAAGACGGTCAGGTCGTCGGAGACGGCGGGCGCCGCGTCGCGGTAGAAGCGCAGCAGGTCCCCGGCGGCCTCGATCGGATGCGCGATCAGCCCGCCGACCACCAGCTCGAGCGGATGCAGCCGGTACTCCAGCGACGCGGCGATGCCGAAGTTCCCGCCGCCGCCGCGCAGCGCCCAGAAGAGATCGGGATCGGACTCTGCACTGACGTCCAGGATCTCGCCGTCAGCGTTGACGAGCTCGACCGAGAGCAGGTTGTCGGCCGCGAGCCCGTACTTCGCCATCAGCCAGCCGAGCCCGCCGCCAAGGGTCAGGCCGGCGATCCCGGTCGTCGAGATCGCACCGCCGGTCACCGCCAGCCCGTGGGCAGCAGTCTCGCGATTGAGCTCGCGCCAGACCACCCCGCCCTGCGCCCGCACGGAGCGCGAGCCTGCGTCGACGTGGATCCCCTTCATCGTCGAGAGGTCGACCAGCAGCGCGTCGTCGGCGACCGCACGGCCGGCGACGTTGTGGCCGCCGCCGCGAACCGAGATCTCGAGGCCCTGCGCACGCGCGAACTTGACCGCGTCGGAGACATCGGCGGCGTTCGAGCAGCGGGCGATCAGCGCCGGCCGGCGGTCGATCAGCCCGTTGTGGACGCGCCGCGACTCGTCGTAGCCGACATCTCCCGGCTCCAGAACGCTGCCGGAGAACGTCGCTCGCAGTTGCTCGAGCTGCTCGCCGTCGATCCTCGTTGTCGTCGCCATGTCGGCCTCCTCCGTCGCGGTCCGCGCGAGTCTAGAACCGCGCGGCACGAGCGCGCAAACAGCTAGAGACCCGTCTCCGCCTCGAGCCGGCCCGAGAGCACGGCCCCGGCGAATGCCTCGTAGTCCCGCTCGTTCTGGTCGGCGTACGCCGACGAGAAGTCCGCGATCGCGAGGTCGAAGGCATCGCCCTTGCCGAGGTACGACGAGATCGCGATCCGGTCGCCCCAGCGAGCGTGCGCGCGGGCAAGGGTCGCACCGCACAGGCGGGCGTAGAGCGTTGCCCCCTCCGGGCTGAACGTCTCCACCTCGGCGCCGCCCTTCCAGTCGTGCAACTGGCGGACGTAGTAGTCGCGGCTGCGGCCGTCGAGGTCCTTGACCCGCACCCAGCCGAGGAAGATGTCGGTGGCCGCCTGCATCAGCCGCTGGCCGACGACGACTCGCTGGCCGTGATTCGCGTGCTCGCTGACGCCGACGAAACGCTCCAGCACCGAGGCCTGCGCCTCCTTCGCCTGCAGGAAGATGACGTCGCGGTCGTCGCGGCCGACCATCAGGAGAATCATCGCCTGCGTCCCGACGCTGCCGACGCCGACCACCTTGCGCGCAGCGTGCACGTACTTGAACTCCTCGATCGGATGATGATGGCGAGCGAGCGTCCGCCGGTACGACTGGAGCAGCTTGCGCATCGAGTATTCGATCGCCTCGCGCTGCGCGCCGGGACCGGCGAGATCCTCGATGGGCACGATCAACGGTGGATCGGCAACGATCCGCAGGTCACCGTCGATCTCGTCGGCGCGCTTCGAGAAGACCCGCATGTGGTCCCGCGTCCGGGCCTTGGCCACGTCCTGCGCGGCCTCCTTTGCCTCCCTCTTTCCGAGCCGCTTCGCCTTCACCTCTGCCCGGACCCAGTCCAGGAACTGGTCGACGTCCATGTGGTCGTACCACGCGTCGAGCGTGCTCATCCCCGCCGCTTCCCGCATCTGCAGCCGATACTCGCGGACGCAGGCCGCCACGACCGCCCGCCGCTCGCCGGGCCCGAACCCGAGATCACGCCCGGCGATCTCGAAGCTCGCGGCCAGCCTCTTCACGTCCCATTCCCACGGGCCCGGGAGCGTCTCGTCGAAGTCGTTGATGTCGAAGAGCAGCTTGCGCTCGGGCGAGCCGAAGGCTCCGAAGTTCGACAGGTGCGCGTCGCCGCAGAGCTGGACGTTGATGCCGGAGCGAGGGGTCGCGTCCAGGTCCACCGCCATGATCAGCGCCGCGCCGCGAAAGAAGGTGAACGGCGAGACGAGCATCCTCCCGTGGCGGATCGGGATGAGCTCCTCGACGCGGTCCGCCGCTTGCTCCTCGAGCAGCGTGACCGGGTCGGGCCGGTTCGCCGCCGGGGCCCACGGCCCGTGGCTCGCCCTCGGCGCGTCGGCCCGCGCCTCCCGCCCGCGCACGACGCGTTCGGCGACGCTCAGATGCCGATGCCGGCTCGCCCGCGCCTGCCTGCCGGTCGGAGGGCTGTCCACGCGTCAGAGCCTACTGAGGCGGTCGCGCTAGCTCGCCTCGGGCTCGGCATTGTCTGCCGCTCGAGGCCAAGCCCTCGAACGGACGAGCCCGAACCGAGCCTAGCTCGCCTCGGGCTCTGCATTGTCTGCCGCTCGAGGCCAAGCCCTCGAACGGACGAGCCCGAACCGAGCCTAGCTCGCCTCGGGCTCTGGCGGCTGCATGGCCGCGCCGCCGGGCAGCGGGAACGGGCGGGGCTTCGCGGGCGCGGGGCGCCGCTCCTGCTCCTTCTCCGGCTCGGCCGCTTCAGGCTCCGGTGGCGGGAAGACCGCGTCCTCCTGCTCGCCTGCGAGGAGCCGCTCGAACTGCTCCTTGTCGATCGTCTCGCGGTCGATCAGGATCTGCGAGACCCGGTGCAGGTCGTCGAGGTGCTCCCGCAGCACACGCGTCGCGATGTCGTGCCCCTCTTCGATGATGCGGCGGATCTCGTCGTCGATCTCGCGCGCGACCTCGTCCGAGTAGTCGGGCTCGTGGCCCATGTCGCGACCCAGGAACGGCATGCCCGTGTCGCGGCCGAGAACGCGCGGTCCGAGCTTCTCGCTCATGCCGAAGCGCATCACCATCTGCTTCGCGGTCGCCGTCACCTTCTCGATGTCGTTCGCCGCACCGGTCGTGACCTCGTTGAAGACGATCTCCTCGGCAGCGCGGCCCCCCATCGTCATCGCGATCTGCTCGAGCAGCGCCTTGCGCGTGGTCAGGTATCGGTCCTCCGTCGGCAGCGAGACCGTCAGGCCGAGGGCCTGTCCACGGGAAACGATGGTGATCTTGTGGATCGGGTCGGTGTTTTCGAGGTAGTGGCCGACGAGGGCGTGGCCCATCTCGTGGTACGCGGTGATCCGCTGCTCCTTCTCGGAGAGCAGGCGAGCCTTCTTCTCCGGCCCGGCGATCACCCGCATGATCCCCTCTTCGAGCTCCTCCTGCTCGATCACCTTCTTGCCGCGGCGCGCTGCCAGCAGCGCCGCCTCGTTGACGAGGTTCGCCAGGTCGGCGCCCGTGAAACCGGGCGTGCCGGCGGCGAGCGAGTCGAGATCGATCGACGATGCGAGGGGCTTGCCCTTCGAGTGGACCTCGAGGATCTTGCGCCGGCCGTTCCGGTCGGGCCGGTCGACCACGATCTGGCGGTCGAAGCGCCCCGGGCGCAGCAGCGCCGGGTCGAGGATGTCCGGACGGTTCGTGGCGGCGATCAGGATGATGTTGTCCTTCATCTCGAAGCCGTCCATCTCGACGAGCAGCTGGTTGAGCGTCTGCTCGCGCTCGTCGTGACCGCCGCCCAGGCCGGCACCGCGGTGACGCCCGACCGCGTCGATCTCGTCCATGAAGACGATGCACGGCGACGCCTGCTTCGCCTGCTCGAAGAGGTCGCGCACACGCGATGCGCCGACGCCCACGAACATCTCGACGAAGTCGGAACCGGAGATTGAGAAGAACGGCACGCCCGCCTCGCCGGCGACGGCGCGCGCGAGCAGCGTCTTGCCGGTGCCCGGCGGCCCGTAGAGCAGGACGCCCTTCGGAATGCGCGCGCCGAGCGCCTGGAACTTCTTCGGGTTCTCGAGGAACTCCTTGATCTCCTGCAGCTCCTCGACCGCCTCGTCGACGCCGGCAACATCCTTGAAGCCGATCTTCGGCGAGTCCGGCGCCATTCGCTTCGCGCGCGACTTGCCGAAGCTCATCACCTTCGAGCCGCCGCCCTGCACCTGGTTCATCAAGAAGATCCAGAAGCCGATCAGGAGCAGGAACGGCAGGAAGGACCCGATCAGCGCCGTCCACGAGAAGCCGCCGGTGCCCTTCGAGTCGAAGTTGATGTTCTGCTTCTGCAGCAGGTCCTGGAACTGCACCTGCGACTGATCGCTCGGATAGTGCACCGTCGTCGACTTGCCGCTGACGAACTTGACCGCGATCGCGCGCTTGGCCGGATTGAACGTGACCGTCTGGAACGTCTCGGGCGCGGTCTTCACGAGCCCGATCACGTCCGAGTAGGTCTTCTTGACCGCGTTCGAATGCTTCGGGATCAAGGTCTGGCTGGCCAGCCAGACCAGCAGGACGATCACGATGAGCGGGAAAAATGCGCTGCGGAAGAAGCGGTTCACGATATGTCTTCGCTCAGGGTAGCCAAGTGGATGTTCTGGGCGTTATCGGCATAACTCTCGCGTAATCAAGCCGCTCACGCCCCCTCCGGGAGCAAATCGGCGTGCAGGACGCCTACATAGGGCAGATTTCGATACCGCTCGGCGAAATCGAGGCCGTAGCCGATCACGAACCGGTTCGGGATCTCGAAGCCGACGTACCGCACCGGGACGTCGATCTCGCGGCGCTCGGGCTTGGTCAGGAGGGCGCAGATCTCGAGGCTCGCGGGCTCCCGCGACTCGAGGTTTCGCAGCAGATAGGAGAGCGTCAGCCCGGAGTCGATGATGTCCTCGACGACGAGCACGTGCCGGTCCTCGATGTTGATGTCGAGGTCCTTGAGGATCCGCACGACACCCGACGAGTCGGTCGCGGCGCCGTAGCTCGAGATCGCCATGAAGTCGATCTCGCACGGCACCGTCAGGGAGCGCATGAGGTCGGCCATGAAGAAGACGGCGCCCTTCAGCACACCGACGAGCAGGAGCTCGCGCCCCGCGTAGTCACGTGAGAGCTCCTGGCCGAGCTCGCGGATCCGCTCCTGCAGCCGGTCCTCGTCGATCAGGATCTCTCCGACCCCGCGTTCCAGCTCAGTCTGCGACACGAGTTGCGGTCACCCCCTCGGCCTCGACGATCCCGGGCACGGCGACGACCTCGTCGCCGCGCACGACGAGCGGCCAGCCTTCGCGATCGGAACGCGGGATCTTTGCATCGACGAACACATCTTGAACCTTCTTCGACCGGCCGACGAGCCGGTCTCCTGGACGCCAGCCTCGCACCTTGAGCCCCGACAGGCGCGACTCGATCCGCCACGCGCCCCACTCGACCGGGCCGTCGAGGTCGCGCGGGCCGGGCTCGAGCCACACGCGGTCGTATTCACGCACGGCCTGCAGTCCGGCACCGAGGTCGAGGCGCTTGGAGCCCGCCGGAGAGCCGAGCAGCTCGGCGAGCGCCGGCGGCATCGTGCGGCGTTGGTCGAGGACGCGCAGCAGATTCTCGCGTGCCGCCGGGTGAATCCGCTCCAGCAGCGGCAGGATCTCGTTGCGGATCAGCCCGCGCAGCGTGTCGGGATTCGACGTGTCGGTGCGCCACTCGAGGCCGCGGTCGCAGCAGAACGCCTCGGCCTCTTCCCGCCAGACGCAGAGCAGCGGCCGAACGACGTCGTCCTCGCGCCGCACCTCGATCCCTTTCGTCGTCCCACGCGCAGCGAGCCGGTAGACGATGGTCTCCACCTGGTCGGAGAGCGTGTGCCCGGTCGCGCGCAGCTCGCCCGTGCGGAACGAATAGCGAACCTCGCGCAGCTCCGCCTCGCCGGCGCAGCGCGCGGCGCCCTGGACGACCTCGGCGTCGAAGCGCTCGGCGCACCAGGCCGCGTCGGCGTCCGATTCGGCGCCCCGCAGACCGTGGTCGACGTGGAGCGCGGAGACGCGATAGCCGAGCTCGCGAAGCGCATGGAAGAGGCACGTCGAGTCGGCGCCGCCCGACACGAGGCACAGCACCCGGCCGCCCGGCGCGATCAGGTCGTGCCGGCGAACGTGGCTCTCGATCCGCGTCAGCAGTTCCAGGCGTTTATTAGAGCATGTCTGCAGGTTGGCAGCCTGCGCGCCGCGGTCGCGAGCGGCTCAGAAGAGGATGCTGCGGTACTCGAGTGCGAGCCGCATCCCGATCGACTCGTACAGCGCGATCGCGGCGGTGTTCTCGCGACGGACGAAGAGCGTCACGTTCGGCACCTGCTCGAGCAGGAGCCGGCACAGGTCTCGCAGCCCGCGGGCCCCATACCCGTGGCCGCGTGCCTCGGGATCGACCCACACCTGCTGGATCTGCACGGTCTGCGGCGTCCACGCGGACGCCTCGGCCTTGAAGAGCACGACGTCGTCCTCCAGCCACACCCAGGAGCGGCCCTCGTCGATCTGCGCGGAGGTGCGCCAGCGAAAGCTGTCGGGGTCGCGCGCCAGCGGGTCGATGCCGAGCTCGAGCTCGTGCGCGGCAGCACACGCCGGGACCAGCCGGTCGAGATCGCGCGGGGTCGCGGGCCGCAGCCCGGTGTCGCCGCCCGGCGGCGGCTCGTCGATGGCGTACACCGGCTGG
The DNA here is from genome assembly GCA_963821575.1 of uncultured Thermoleophilia bacterium. GTDB lineage: Bacteria > Actinomycetota > Thermoleophilia > Gaiellales > Gaiellaceae > PALSA-600. The sequence continues at coordinate 125,472 of CAWGEJ010000006.1, read as the reverse complement.
TGCGGGCGGTCCTCGCGCGGCTCGGGAAGCATGCTGCGCGCGGCGTCCCACAGATCGGTCACCGCGCCGATCTCGCCGATGATCATCCGCGACCGAGCGCTCCGCGCGGCCGCCGCGAACGCCCCGCACCCGGCGCCCGACGGCACGAGGTTCGCGCCGGCGTGACAGAGCGCAGTGAGCGCACCGTCCCCGCCGGCGACTGCGAGGAACCGCCCGAGGCCGCGGCGCGCGACGTCCTCGAGGAAGACACGCTCGACGGGGCTCCGCGCGCAGAACGCGAGCACCTGGTCACGCGACGGCTCGATCAGCTTCACGCTCGCAAGTCTCCTACAGACGGGCCTTGTATAGGCTGCCGTCCGTGCCGATTCACGTTCGTGCCGAGCCCGGAGAGTACGCGGATGCAGTGCTGCTCCCCGGCGATCCGCTGCGCGCCAAGTACATCGCAGAGACCTACCTCGACGATGTCGTCGAGCGAAACGCCGAACGCGGGCTCCTCGGGTACAGCGGCACCTACAAGGGAAAGCCCGTCTCGGTCCAGGGGACCGGCATGGGCTGCCCGGGCGCCACGATCATCTTCGAAGAGCTGATCCAGCTCGGCTGCAAGAAGCTGATCCGGGTCGGGACGTGCGGGGGCCTCCAGCCGCATCATCAGCTCGGTGACCTGATCGTGGCGCTGACCGCGGTGCCGGCCGACTCGACGGCCATGCACCTCGTCGGGAACGAGCCGCACTGCCCGACCGCCTCGTGGTCGGTCATCCACGGCGCCGTGCACACCGCGAAGGAGCTGGGACAGGACCTCCACGTGGGGCCGATCGTGTCGAGCGACGTCTTCTACAACCCGGATGGAGGCCAGTACGAGCGCTGGTCGAAGCGCGGGGTGCTGGCGGTCGAGATGGAGGCATCCGCGCTCTTCACGGTCGGCGCGATCCGCGGCGTCGAGACCGGCTGCCTGCTCACGGTCAGCGACATCGTGGTCGAGGGCGAGTTCAAGCGGATCTCGGACGACGATCTCCGCGCGGCGGTCGATCGCATGACCAAGATCGCGCTCGACGTCGCGATCGCCCATTAGCGCCGACACCGTCTTCCTCGTCAACCCGGCGGCCGACAACGGCGCCACCGGCAAGCGCTGGCCGGAGCTCGCCCACCGCGCCGCGCGCCTCGGCCTCGACGGCGAGACACAGTTCTCCGAGCGGCCCGGCCACCTGATCGAGCTCGCCGCCGCCGCGGTCGACGGCGGTGCAAAGCTCGTCGTCGCGGTCGGAGGCGACGGGACGCTCAACGAAGTGGTCAACGGGATCGCCCGCCGTGAGGTGGAGCTCGCGACGATCCCCATCGGCACGGGCATGGACTTCGGCCGCACCTACGGCATCCCCACCGCGTTCGACGAGGCCGTTCGGGTCGCCCTCACGGGCCGGCCCCGCACGATCGACGCCGGGCTCGTCCGCTACCGCACGTGGGGAGGCGACGACGCCGAGCGGTGGTTCGCCAACGTCGGCTCGGTCGGCATGAGCGGCGCCGTGGCCCAGCGCGCCAACGGGATGTCGAAGGCGCTCGGCGGGAAGGCGACGTTCTTCTACGCGCTCACTCGCGTGTTTCTCGAATGGGAGAACACCGAGGTGACGGTGCGGCTCGACGACACCGAGCGGCGCGGCCGGATGCACGACGTGATCGTCGCGAACGGTGTGTGGCACGGCGGCGGGATGATGCTCGCGCCGGATGCCCAGCCCGACGACGGGCTGTTCGACGTCGTGCTGATCGGCGACGTCGGGAAGGTCGACTTCCTCACGACCGCCCCGAAGATCTACAAGGGCAAGCACGTCCACCACCCCAAGGTGGAGGTGCTGCGCAGCCTGAAGGTGGAGGTCGATGCCTCCGAGCATCTGCCGATCGAGGTCGAAGGGGAGCAGGTTGGGACGACCCCCGCGGTCTTCCAGATCGTGCCCGGCTCCCTGCGCCTGCGCGTGCCTACTGGTTCGTAGCGGTCTCGCCCTCCGTCGCGGTCGCAGCCTCGGTCGCGGTCGTCGTCTCCGGCGCGGCCTTGCTCTTGGCGGCAGTCTTCTTCTTCCTCGAGGACGGCGTCGCGCGCTTGGCCCGCCCCTCGAGCTTCGCAACGCGCTTTTCCAGCTGCTCGAGCTGCTTCTCCATCGCCTCGAGCCCGCGGACGCGCTTCGAGAGGTCGTCGACCCGGTCCCTCAACTGCATCGCGCTCTGCAGGACGCGGTTCGCCGTGGGGTGCTGCGAGGCCTTGCCGAACATCTCTTCGCCGAGCGAGGTCAGCCGGTCGATCGTGCTCTTCGTCATATCCGTCCTTTCCGGTTCGGACCGTACCCTTGTTCGCATGATTGTCGCGCATCTCGACCTCGACGCGTTTTTTGCCGCCGTCGAGGAGCTCGAGCAGCCAGAGCTTCGCAGGGTGCCGCTGATCGTCGGCGGCGACCCGCACGGCCGGGGGGTGGTCGCAACTTGCAACTACGTCGCCCGCGGCTTCGGCATCCACTCCGCGATGTCGGCCGCCGAGGCGCTCCGCCGCTGTCCACACGCGGTGTTCGTCCGGCCACGGCATTCGCTCTACAAGGACTACTCGCGCGAGGTCTGGTCGACCATCCGCGAGATCGTGCCGACCGTCGAGCAGGCCGGGATCGACGAGGGCTACCTCGACCTGGGCGAGGTCGCCCCCGCCTTCGACGACGCGCGCGCGCTCGCGGAGGCGGTGCAGGCGGTCGTCCGGGCCCGAACGCGCCTCTCGTGCTCCCTGGGCGTCGCCACGTCGAAGGTGGTCGCGAAGGTCGCCTCCGACCGGCGGAAGCCCGGCGGCCTGACGGTCGTGCGACCCGGCCGGGAGGCCGCGTTCCTCGCGCCCTTCCCGATCAGGATCCTGCCGGGCGTCGGGCCGCGAGCCGAGGAGCGGCTCGTGAAGCTCGGCATCGAGACGATCGGCGACATCGCAGCGATCTCCGACGACGACTTGAAGCACGTCATGCGGGGCAAGGTCGGGCGGGAGCTGCGCGACCGGGCGCGCGGGATCGACCCTCGGGCGCTCGAGGTGTCGACCGAGCGCATCTCGGTCTCGCTGGAGGAGACGTTCGCCCGCGACGTCGCCGACCCCGAGCGGCTGCACGACGAGCTGCGGCGGATGTCGGAGAGGCTCGCGAACCACCTCCGCGGACGCGGTCAGGTCGCCCGCACGGTCACCACCAAAGTTCGCTACCCGGACTTCGCCATCCGGACGCGCTCGACGTCGCTGGCGGTCGGGACCGACGACGCCGGACGCATCGGCGAGCTCGCGTGCGCGCTCCTAGACCGGGCGCTGCGCGACCGGTCGGGGCCGCTGCGGCTCGTCGGGGTGGGGCTCTCGGGACTCGAGGAGCACGTGCAACTTTCCCTGCCCGCTCTCGTCTGAAGTGTCACCACCCGTTAGCAGGTTTTTCACTGTTTCGGTCTATGCAACCAAGCGGTTGCCCTCTACTCTGAAAAAGGCGATGACGATGCGGCAGACCACGAACCACGAGCACGTCGCGAAGAGCGTCCACGTGCTCATGCAGCGGGCAGGCGTCCCGTACGAGATGGAGCAGCAGGTGTGCACTGCCTGCGCTCGGGTTCTCGACGAGAAGCCTGTCAAGCGCGCAGCCGCTTAGGCGCGCAGCGCTGCGGTGGCCCGGCCGGCACTGCCGGCCGCCTCGGCTTGGTGCGTCGGCCGTCTACCGCAGCGACCGCGCGCAGTCCTCCAGCACCGCTCCAGCCGAGCCGTGCACGACGAGCGTCGCCCGCCCGTCGTACGGCGTCGGCTCGCGGTTGACGATCGCGAGGCGCCCGCGGCGCGCCAGCGTCACCTCAGGGAGGCCGGCGACGGGCCACACCTCGAGCGACGAGCCCACGACCAGCAGCAGCGCAGCGTTCTGCGCGAGCTCCGTCGCCCGGTCGATCGCCTCCGCCGGCAGCAGCTCGCCGAACATCACCACGTCCGGCTTGAGCACGGTTCCGCAGTCGGCGCAGAGCGGCAGCGGCAGCAGCTCGCGGATCCGCCCGTGCTGCTCGCGGCGGCCGCACGTGAGGCAGGTGGCGGTCGAGATCGAGCCGTGCACCTCGATCACGTCTCGAGAGCCGGCCTGCGAGTGCAGCCCGTCGACGTTCTGCGTGATCAGTGCCCGAACGAGGCCACGCGCCTCGAGCTCCGCCAGTGCTCGATGCGCCGGGTTCGGCAGCGCCTCGGCCAGCACGTCGAGTCGTCGGGCGTAGAACTCCCAGACCCGTTCCGGATCCCGGCGGAAGCCGTCGATCGACGCGACCTCGTACGGGTCGTACTCCGCCCAGATCCCCGTCGCGCCTCTGAAATCGGGGATCCCGCTCTCCGTGGAGACCCCGGCGCCGGTCAACACGACGCACGGCTGATTCTCGACCAGCAGTTCTGCGAGCATTGCGCCCTCGTGCACGGGTTCAGTTTCGCAACCGAGGTGCGCGTCCGCTTCGCCGAGACGGACGCGCAGGGCATCGCCCACAACTCCAACTACTTCGTGTGGTTCGAGGTCGCGCGCGTGGACTATCTGGAGCGCCACGCCGGCGGCTACCAGCGGCTGCGCGACCTGGGCCTCGAGGCCGTCGTGCTGGAGACGCACATCCGCTACCTCGAGCCTGCGAAGTTCGACGACCGGCTCGTGGTGCACGCCCGGTGCCTGGACGTCAAGGGTGCACGCTTCCGCTACGAGTATGCGATCGAGCGTGCCGGCACGGTGATCGCGGACGGCTGGACCGCGCACGCGACGGTGGATGCCACGACGTTCCGCCCGACGCGCGTCCCGGCGTGGCTGCAGGAGGCGATCGCTAGTGCGGAGGCTGCGGAGCCGGCGTCGTCGTCGCGGCCGGGGTCGTCGTAGTGGTGGTGGTCGTCGTGGTCGGCTTCGGCTTCTTCGGCCCGACGCGCACGATCTTCGGCATCGAGCGGTAGCTCGAGTACCACGTCTCGTCCGAGAGCAGCTTGCCGGCGGCGGTGTACACCTTTCGCTCGACCGAGGTCGTCTGCGCCGGCACTCCAGGGTCGTCGACGACGACCTGGCCCGGCTTCAGCGTCGCATCGACCGTCTTCGTCACCGGAGGAGGCGCCACGACGACGAGCGGCGCTCCGATCGTCTCGATCTTGCGGTGCTGCGGGGTGCCGTACAGCGCGACGGTCAGGGACGACGGCCCCACGTAGGTGCGCAGCAGCAGCCAGTGAGGGGTGTCGTTCACGAACTTCAGATCGGTGTCCGGATAGTTGACCGTCGCGTCGCGGCCCAGCGGGTAGTGCGAGATGTACAAGGAGTGGTTCGTGCGCGCCGTGATCCGCAGGCCCGCCTCGTAGGCCGCGTTGAAGACGGTCGTCGAGACCTGGCAGACCCCGCCGCCGAGACCGGTCTGCAGCTCCCCGTTCACGATCACGGGCGCCTCCAGGAAGCCCTTCTGGGCGGAGCGCTCCCCGGTCGTGCCGTTGAACGAGAAGGTGGCGCCCGGCGCGATCAGCTTGTCGTCGACGAGGTGGGCGACGAGCTGCACGTTGTGGATGCGGTTCGGGTCGCCTCCGTAGACGGTCTCGTAGCTCCCCACCAGCCCTCTGATGCCCATCGTGCTCGCCTGCGCCGTCGTACGGGTGGGCAGCTGCCGGGAGAACACGAGCGTCGCGACGCGATTCACCGGCCGCTCGGCTGCCGCGAGCACAGCGGCCACGGAACGCGGGACGTCGAGCGTGACACCGGGCTGGGACGGGACGACGCTGATCTTGCCGCCGTTGATCGCGAACGAGGCGTCCTTGGCCGGGCGATCGACGCGGCGCTCGAGACGCGCGAAGTACGCGTCGGCCGCAGGCCCGACCAGGCGCATCGTGTCGAGGTCGAGGAGCTTGGCGAGGCGCCAGCGTGGGATGCGCAGACGCGTCGGCCCGGCGACGACGGTCACCGGCGCGGAGATGATGCGCGAGGCGCGCCGCTGGGCCGCGGTCAGCGACGCAACAGTCACCTGCGGCATGTCGAGTCGAACCGGCAGCTGGACCGGAGCACGGGAGAAGGATGCGAGCGAGTCGATGAGCACGGTGCGCGCGGCGGCCCGATCGAGACTGCGGCCCGTCTTGCCCGGCTCGATCGTGATGTGCAGCCCCCGGCGGACGAGCAACGCCTCACGGTGCGGCGCGTCCACGGCCTTCCCGAGCAGCCCGAGCTCGTAGTCGAGAGCGGCCCCGTACGAGCGCGTCGGCGTGGCGACGTCCTGCGGGAACAACTGGAGCTCGAGCCGGCGCAGGCCACGCACGACCCCGAAGCCACTCCCCTGCCGGTAGGCAGCGGCTACCGCGGCGCGCCAGTCGACCTCGACCCCCATCGAGTGCGGGGTGATCGGAAAGCCTTGTCCGGCCGCCACGAAGGTGACCGGCACCCTGGCCAGGCGCGCGGAACGCTGCTCGAGCAGGTTTCGGGCCGCCCTCGGGCTCAGCCCGCCGACGTCGACCCCGGCGATCCTCGTGCCGTCGGCAAGCCGGGCGGCGGAGCCGGCGAAGAAGAGCGGGACGCCGACCACGAGCACCCCCGCCACGAGTGCCAGGATGACGATCCTGCTCCAGAGGCGAGAGCGGGCAACAGAGCGCCCGCGGACGGCCGAAGTCGATGCAGCCACGGCCCGCGTCATGGTAGCGACGGCGGTCGGTCGGTTAGAAGACGAACAGCTCGACGCCGCCCGAGACGTTGAGCTCGATCCCGGTGACGTACGAGGCGAGGTCCGAGCAGAGGAACGCGATCGCGTTCGCAATGTCCTGCGGCTCGCCGGGCCGCTTGAACACGGTCCGGTTGGCGATCCGCTCGTTCATCGCCGGGTTGGCCATGTGGAAGGCCTCGGTGCCGATGATGCCCGGAACGATCGCGTTCGCGGTGATCCCGTGCCGGCCGCCCTCCATGGCAAGCGTCTTGGTCAGGCCGAGGATCCCGGCCTTCGTGGTCGAGTACGACGCCTGGCCGAAGCCCCCCAGCGTTCCGGCGACGGAGGCCATGTTGACGATGCGGCCCCACTGCCGTTCCTTCATGTGCGGCCAGACGGCCTGCGCGCAGTTGAACGCCCCGCTGAGGTTGACGCGCAGGTCGCGCTCCCAGAGCTCGGGGCTCTGATCCGGAAACTGCCCGACATGGTCGAGCGTGCCGGCGTTGTTGACGAGGATGTCGACCGAGCCGAGCTCCTCGACCGCCCGGCCGACGGCGCTCCCCACCTGGCCGCGGTCGGTGACGTCGCAGCGAACGGCGATCGCACGGCGGCCCATCGCACGGATCTCCTCGGCGGCGGACTCCGTGCCGACGAGCCCCTGGGTGCGGGCGACCGTCGCCAGCGGCCCATACGCGTCCGTCTCCTCGGAGAGCTCGGATTCGACGAGCAGGTCGGCGATCACGACGTCCGCCCCGGCCCGTGCGAGCGTCAGGGCATCGGCACGGCCGAGGCCGCGCGAGCCTCCCGTGACGAAGGCCACGCGGCCTGAGAGATCGAGTTCGATGGCCATCCGGCGAATCTACCCGCGCGGCAGGAAGATTTCCTTGGCAATCACGAGCCGCTGGATCTGCGAGGTGCCCTCGTAGATCTGGAAGAGCTTCGCGTCGCGCATCAGCTTCTCGACGGGGTACTCCTTCATGTAGCCGTAGCCCCCGAAGATCTGCACCGCGTCGGTGGTCACCTTCATCGCCATATCGGCGGAGAACCGCTTCGCAAACGACGAGTACAAGGTCGCGCGCTCGCCGCGATCGATCATCCAGGCCGCCTGCCACGTCAGCAGCCGCGCGGCTTCGATCTCCGTCGCCATGTCGGCGATCATGAAGTTGACACCCTGGTGCATCGCGATCGGCACGTCGAAGGTGACGCGCTCCTTCGCATAGTCGACCGCGAGCTCGTACGCGGCCTGTGCGACGCCGACAGCGCCGATCGCCGTCCCCGGCCGCGTGAAGTCGAGGGTCTGCATCGCCAGCTTGAACCCTTGCCCCTCCTCGCCGAGCCGGTTCGCAGCCGGCACGACGACGTCCTGAAGCGCGAACGCCGATGTGTCCGTCGCCCGCTGGCCCATCTTGTCGAGGTGCTGCTCGATCACGACCCCGGGCGAGTCCATCGGGACGATGAAGGCGGAGATCCCTCGGTGCCCCTTCGACACGTCGGTCTTCGCAAAGACGACCGTCCAGTCGGCGTACCCCGCATTCGTGATGAACGTCTTCGAGCCGTTGAGGACGTACTCGTCACCGCGCCGCTCTGCGGTCGCCTTCAGGCGCGCGACGTCGGAGCCTGCCTCGGGCTCCGAGAGCCCGAACGAACAGAGGATCGGCGACTCGAGCAGCGGCGGAAGCCATTTCGCCTTCTGCTCGTCCGTTCCGGCAATGATGACCGGGCCGGCGCCGAGGCCGTTGGCGCCGACGGACGTGCCGATGCCCGTGCAGCCCCAGTTGAGCTCCTCACCCACGAGCATGCCGTCGAACGCGCTCAGGGCGAGGCCCCCGTGCTCGACAGGAACGTGCAGGTTCATCAGGCCGACGGCATGCGCTTTCGCGATCACCTCGACCGGGTGGCGCATGTGCACGTCGTGCTCTGCCGCGACCGGCCGGATCTCGTTGGCGGCGAACTCGCGCGCGAGGGCGCGCAGCTCCTTCTGCTCATCCGTCAGGGCGAACGAGACCCCGCCCGCGACGGCCTGCTCTGTGGCGGCCATATCAGCGCTCCTGGGTGAGAACGGCAGTGTTGATTGACGAGTCAGTCAGGGTATCGGGCGGCTGTCCTCCTCGCAACCACCTCGGCACGGTCGACGATCGGCGGCGGCGAGTCCTCCTCGTCGGGAAGCCACCGCTCGACGTAGTCGGCAAGGCGGGTCGCCTGCAGCACCGGATTGAGGATGCGATGCTTGTTCTTGACGACCCAGAGCCAGTTCCCCCGGTTCGACGCAACGTCCGCATCGAGCAGCAGCTCCTCGAAGTGCCGGGCACCGAGCCGCCAGTCGAGCTCGAGGTCGTGGACGAGAAACGACGCGACGACCATCCGCACCCGGTTCGGCAGCCAACCCTCCTCGGCGAGCTGCCGCATGCCGGCGTCGACGAGCCGATACCCGGTTCGGCCGGTCCGCCAGGCCTCGAAACGCTCGCCGGAGGTCTGTGCTCCGTCGAGGTTGAAGGCGTCGGGCGATGCGTGAAGCAGTTGCGCGTAGAAGTCGCGCCAGCAGAGCTGGCGCACGAACTCGGGCTTGTGCTGCGCGCGAACGACGCATTCGAGCGCTGAGAGAGCACCGAAGTGCAGGTACGGGCTGAGCCGCGACCCGGTCGGGGCATCGTCGAGCAGCCAACGCTCGAGAGCGCGGCGCGCGGCGGTCTCGGGTGCGGCGACCGGCGCCGCTTCGACCGCACGGCGGGGCTGCGCGCTCCAGGCGCGGCAGTACGGAGTGAACACGCGATAGGTCTTCAAGTCGCCGAGGCCGACGACGGTCGTCCCGGGGTAGAGCCGCAGGTCGAAGCGCTCCGAGAGGCGACGCTCGCGGCGCTTCGCATAGGGGCTCGCGTCCTCCGAGCAATAGACGGCATCCGGCCTGAAGCGCGCGATCTCCTCGACAACGTTGCCGCACACGACCTCGAGCCCGGGCACCTCGCCCAGCAGGCGGTCGAGGAACGCGAGTCGACGCTCCGAGGCGCGAAAGCCGGGGTCGCGCACGAAGAGCGCGACGACGCGATCTGCCTCCCGATACGCGGCGGCAAGCGCAGGGTTGTCGTGGAGCCGCAGGTCGCGGGTGAACAGAACGACGGCGGTCGTCACAGCGGTAGTCTTGCCGCTATGGACTTCGCCTTGACCGACGAACAGCGCTTGATCCAGGACACGGTTCGCAGCTTCGTGGACGAGCGCGTTCTCCCGGTGGCCGTCCAGAACGACATCGACCACAAGCTCGACCTGGAGCTGATCGAGGGGATGGCGGAGTTGGGGATCCTCGGGATCGTCATCCCCGAGGAGTACGGCGGAGCCGGTCTCGACTTCGTGGCCGAGGCTCTCTCGTGCGAGGAGATCGAGCGCGGCGAGGCGGCGTTCCGAACGCTCATCTCGGTCCACGTCGGTCTCAACTCGCTCTCGCTGCTCAAGTACGGCACCGAGGAGCAGAAGCAGCGCTGGCTGACCCCGCAGGCGAAGGGCGAGAAGCTCGCCTGCTTCGGCCTGACCGAGCCGGGTGCGGGCTCCGACGTCGCCGCGATGCGCTCGACGGCCCGCCGTGAGGGGGACGTGTTCGTCCTGAACGGCCAGAAGAACTGGATCTCGTACGCCTCGGTCGCCGACCACGCGCTCGTCTTCGCGAAGACGGATCCGGCGGCCGGCCACAAGGGCATCAGCGCGTTCGTCCTGGAGAAGGGCATGAAGGGCTTCACCACGCAGGACACCGAGAACAAGCTCGGCATCTGGGCCGGCTCGACGGGCGAGCTCTTCTTCGAGAACCTCGAGGTGCCGGCCGAGAACCTGATCGGCGAGGAGGGCCAGGGCTTCGAGATCGCGATGCACTCGCTCGACCAGGGGCGGTTCACGGTCGCAGCCGGGGCGTGCGGTGTCGTGCGTGCGTGCCTCGAGCGCTCTGTGGCCTACGCCCGCGAGCGTGAGACGTTCGGCCAGGCGATCGGCAAGTACCAGTTCGTGCAGGACATGATCGCGAAGATGGTCCTCGGCTACGAGACGTCGAAGCTGCTCGTCATGCAGGCCGCGTGGATGAAGAACGAAGGGAAGCGCAACACACGCGAGACGTCACTCGCGAAGTGGCATGCGACGGAGTCGGCCTTCGAGGCCGCACATCTCGCGATCCAGGTGTTCGGCTCGTACGGCTACTCGGGCGAGTACGGCATCGAGCGGTACTTCCGCAACGCGCGGGCGCCGATCATCTACGAAGGCACGACGCAGATTCACAAGATGATGCAGGCCGAGCACGCACTCGGCTACCGCCGCCTGAACGGCCGCGGCGGGGAGGCGTCGCCGATCTGCTCCTGGGCGCCAGCACTTTCGCCCGTGCACGCCGGCGCCTAGGCACCGTTCTTCGTCGCTTCCGACACAGCTCGGTCACACTCGCAATGTGATGTAGCTGTACATCTACGTCTGGATGCCACACCGTCTGCAAATCACCATCACACAGACGCAGTACGCATTCCTGGATCGCGAGGCATCGCGCTCGAGCGTCTCGATAGCCGAACTGATTCGCCGCGCGATCGACACGACCTACGAGCCTTCCGGCGTCCGACGCGTGCACGTCATCACCCACGTCCTCGGTCGCAGAGCAGGAGTCCGGCTGCGCGACTAGACCTCGCCGTCCCAGTAGTCGACTGCGTCACCGAGACGGAAGAGCTTGGCAGGGGGCCACGCGCCGACCTTGGCCGAGTCGGGGTAGACCGACGTGGCCACGGGCAGCCGGTTGGACCAGATGCAGACGCGGACGATCTCGCCGGTCCGATTGGTCACCTTGTGAGCGCCGGCCTCGCCGGTCGGGAAGAACGCGCAGTCCCACGGGCCGAGCTCCTGCTCTCCATCGGGCGTCCGTAGCGTGGGCCGGCCCTCGAGCACGATCAGCCACTCCTCCTCGGCATTCTCGTAGTGGTACGGGCAGATGCTCTGGCCCGCCGGCAGTTGATACACCGACAAGCCGAGCTGTTCGCCTCCGACCAGCGGCCCGACTCGCGCGTAGGACGTGTTGTAGCCGTCGGGATCGTCGGCGTCCTTCTGCACGTCGACCGCAAAGAGGTTGACCTCGCTCACGCCTCGCCCTCCCAGTACTCGACCTGCTCACCGAGCCTGCCGCGGTGCGAAAAGCCGGGACCGGCGACCTTGACCTTGCCGCTCTCCGGGTACACGCACGCGTCTCCGTAGGGGGCACTGCTCGACGGCATCGCGAAGCGCGCGAGCGAGGTGCCCGCGTTGCGCACGGCGTGGGCGCCGGCAGCGCCAGCCGGGAAGCAGGCGACGTCTCCGGCGCGTAGGACGCGCTCGCCGTCGGGCGTGCGCAGCGTCACCTCGCCCGAGACGACGATCAGCCACTCCTCCTCGTTGAGCTCGAAGTGGTACGGCCAGGTCGCCTGCCCCGGCTCGAGCTCGTAGACGCTGCAGCCCGTAAGCGTCGCGCCCAGGTCGCCTCCGAGCGAGTCCACGCTGAACCGATGTCCCTCCGGACCTTCGTCGTAGCTCTTAACCGGGTGCGTCAGGAGATTGACGATCTTCGTCATGCCGCAAGCCCCGCGTGCGTGACGTCGACGACCGTGGCCACTGCGCGATCGACATCGTGCGCCTCGCCCGGCAGCTGGCCGAGCACCCAGCCGGTCAGGATCTCCTCGAGCGACCCGTAGACCACGAAGGCCGCGAGCGCCGGGTCGCAGTCCGCGCGCACCTCCCCACGCTCTCTCGCCACCTCGATCATCCGCGTCAGCGCAAGGAACACCGCCCGGATCTCGTCGACGCGCCCGCCGATATCGGGACTGCGGGCGATCTCGCGCACGAGCACGCGGATTGCCTCCGGCGTATGGAGCCACGAGCCGAGATAGATCCGCGCGAACCTGCGGAGCTGTTCCTGCAACGGTCCGCCGGCATCCTCGATCCGCTGCGTCTCGACGACGAGAACGCCCCATGTGTCGCGGAAGATCGTCTCGAGCACTTCGTCCTTCGAGCGGAAGTAGTGGTACAGCAGCCCGTGTGCCACCCCCGCTTCCTCTGCGATGTCGCCGACGCGAGACGCGTGGAAGCCCTTCCGCGCGAACACTCGCGCCGCCGCGTCCAGCAGCTCCTTGCGCCTGTCGATCGTCTGCCCCGCCACCACCGACGGAGCATAATCGGCGCGCATGGGGCCGCTCTCGGACGTCACCGTCGTCGACTTCACCCGCCAGCTGCCGGGCCCGTTTGCGAGCCGTGAGCTGCTCCGACTCGGCGCACGGGTCGTGAAGGTCGAGCCGCCGGAAGGCGACCCGATGCCGGATGACTGGTACCGCGCACTAAACGACGGCAAGGAGATCGTCGTCTGGGACGCACGCGCGGAGCCGCCTCCCGCGGTGCTGAACGACGCGGACGTCGTGCTCGAGGGGTTCCGCCCAGGCGTCTGGGAGAGACTCGGCATCGAGGTCGCGACCACGACGGTCCTCTGCTCGATCACGGGCTTCGGCTCGAGCGGGCGGCGCGCCCGCGACGCAGGCCACGACCTGAACTACCTCGGCTACGCAGGCGCCCTCGCGGACACCGCACCCGCCGTCCCGCCCGTGCAGATCGCCGATCTGGCGGGCGGCGCCCAGAGCGCCGTGATCGAAGTGCTGGCGGCTCTCCTGGAGCGCCGGCGGTCGGGGAGCGGAGCGCGCATCGTCGTCTCGATGACGCACGCGACACACCGCTTCCTCGCCCACCGGCTGACCGGGGACCCCGTGCCGCGCCTGCTCACCGGCGGCGTCGCGTGCTACCGGATCTACGAGACCGCCGACGGCAGATATCTGACCGTCGCGGCGCTCGAGCCGAAGTTCTGGCGCAACCTCTGTGCGTTGCTGGAGCGCCCGGATCTGATCGACCGCGCATTCGAGCCGGCGCTGCCCGAGCTCGCGGATCTCTTCCGGTCACGCAGCCTCCACGATTGGCGGCTGCTGCTCGAGGGGAAGGACACCTGCGTGGGGCCGGTGCTGACGCTCGCTGAGGCGGCGGACGCGCTCGCGTGAACGTGCTCGCTGCACTCGCGTTCGCACTGTTCGGCATCCACGTCGGGGCACACCGCGTGCTCCCGATCGGTTACGCGCCCGCGTGGAGCCCGGACGGGCAGCGGATCGCTTTCGTCACGCGCGGCAGCCTCTGGGTCGCCGACGCGGACGGCACACATTCCGGGCGGCTGACCGGCAGGGCCGACCAGCCGGCGTGGTCGCCAAACGGGCGGCGCCTCGCGTTCATGCGGGCCGGGTCGATCTGGACGATTCGCGTGGACGGGCTCGACGAACGACGCGTCGCCGCGGGAGCGCACCCTGCCTGGTCGCCCGACGGCTCGCGGCTCGCGTTCGACCGGGCCGGCGAGGTGATCACCGTCCGCTGGTCCGGCGGCGGCGCCCGCCTGGCCGGATCCGGCGAGGATCCTGCGTACAGCCCGAACGGGCAACTCGCGGTCGTGCAGGACGGCCAGATCGTCGTGGGCGGCAATGCGGTCGGAACCGGTACCGAGCCTGCGTGGTCGCCGTCGGGGAAGCTTGCCTGGACGAGCGGCAACACGATCTACGTCGACGGCCGCGCCGTGCATGCCGGACAGCAGCCCGCGTGGCGCCCGGCCCACCGCGTACAGGAGCTGCTGCCGGACTTCGACCAGCGTGCACCGAGCGACCTGACGGTGGCCCGAGGATCCGGCGGGTGGCTCCTCGGCTTCACCTCGCTCGTCGACAACATCGGCCTCGGGCCGTCGGTGCTGGTCGGCGTGCGGTCCCCCGGGCAGAAGCGGATGATCGGCACGCAACACGTCCTCCTCGCGAACGGCAAGGTGCGGACCTACAGCGACGTCGCGCAGTTCCGCTACACGAACTCGCCGCCGCACCACCACTGGCATCTGATGCGCTTCGACAGCTTCGAGCTGCGCACGCTCGACGGACGTACGCTCGTCCGCGATCGCAAGAGCGGCTTCTGCCTCGCCGACCACTGGGGAGCCGCTCCCGGCCGCTGGCCGGGGCGTCGCCCCCACTACCTCGGCGACTGCGAGCAGTACCACCCGGAGGCGACGCGGGTCGTGATGGGCACGACGCCCGGCTACACGGACCGCTACCCGGCGTTCTTCCACGGCCAGAACGTGGCGCTCACGGGGGTGCCCGCGGGGGTGTACGACCTCACACACCGGGTCAACGCGTCGCTGCAGCTCCACGAGCTCCGCTACGACAACGACGCAGCCTCGGTGCGGCTGCGCCTCACTTGGCGGAAGGGCTATCCGAGCGTGCGTGTCCTGCGCAGCTGCCCGGCGACGCCGAGCTGCTGAATTCGCCCCTGCACGTGCCACCCGGCCAGCGCCAGCACGAACGCCGCGCCCGCCGCCATCAGAAGCGCCTGCGCCGCGATGCCGAACGCCACCGCGTCATTGGCGCGCACGCCGGATGCGATCAGGATCGCAGCCCCCGCCCCCGCCTGCATGGCGGCGCCGGCAGGCGCAACCGGCAGAACCGCAGCGGCCGACGACGCGCAGACGAACGCAAGCGCCAGTGCGAAGTCGACCCCGAAACCAAGCGCGGCAAGCAGCACGAAGATCGCCAGGGCTCGCAGCACCCAGGAGACGGCAACCGCAGCCCATGCCCACACCGCCGCGCGCGGTGACGTCGCGTTGTCCCCGACCCACCGGGCGAGCTTGAAGCGCGAGAACACTCCGATCCGGGCGATCCGGGGCAGCAGCACGACGACGGCCGCAGCGGCAACGCCCGCAACGGCGACGACGATGAGGCCCATCTGCATCCAGCCCTGAACGCGCGCAACGGCGATCGCCACGGACGCGAGCGGCGTCAGAGCGGCGCTGTCGAGCAAGCCGAGGAGGAACAGCGAGAGCGCCACAGCCCCGAGACTTGCACGGCGCCGCCGGCACCGGCGAACGACGGCGACGCGGATCACCTCGTCGAAACGGCCCGGCAGCGCGATCCCGCCCACCGACGCCGCACCTCCCGCTGCGGCGAGTGTCAGCACCGCAGGTTGCTGGCCGCTGCGAAACAGGCGCTGCCACCCCCAGGCCTTGGCGGCGTACGCACCGAGCAGAATCACGCCGGCGAGGCCGACGAGCCAGAAGTTGGCGTGCCGAAGCGGCCAGCCCGACCTGAGAAAGTGCCGGACGACGAGCGCCGACACCACGAGGGCCGCAAGGACGAAACCGATATTGAGCAGGCGCTTCAGAAGGAGGGGCAACTACCGGGTCATCGGCAGCTGCACCCTCACGTTGTATCCGACTTGTCCCCCGCCTGAGGGAGCAGACGCTCGGAGATGCCCCCGAGGGCCTTCGTGAGCTCGCTGGGGATCACCCACACCTTGTTCGCGTCGCCCTGCGCGATCTGGGGCAGAACCTGGAGATACTCGTACGCCAGCAGCTGCGGGTCGGGATTTCCGTCGTGAATCGCCTTGAAGACGGTCTCGATCGCCTTCGCCTGGCCCTCGGCAGCCAGGATGGCGGCCTGCCGCTGCCCCTCGGCCTTGAGGATCGCTGCCTGCTTCTCGCCCTCGGCCGTGAGGACGGCCGCCTGCTTGACTCCCTCGGCCTGCAGCACCGCAGCGCGCTTCTCGCGGTCCGCACGCATCTGCTTCTCCATCGTGTCCTTGATCGAGGACGGTGGATCGACGGACTTCAACTCGACACGATGGATGCGGATGCCCCACTTTCCCGTCGCCTCGTCGAGGCTGCCTCGCAGCTGATCGTTGATCGTCTCGCGAGACGTGAGCGTCTCCTCGAGCGTCATGCCCCCGATCACGTTGCGAAGCGTCGTGACGGCCAACAGGTCGATCGCGTTGACCGGGTTGGCGATCTCGTAGGTGGCTGACTTCGCGTCGGTGATCTGGAAATAGATCACCGTGTCGATGCTGACGACGAGATTGTCCTCGGTGATCACGGGCTGCGGGTCGAACGAGACGGCTTGCTCGCGCAGATCGAGCAGCGGCCGAACGCGATCGACGAACGGGATCACGAGCGTCAGGCCCGGCGTGAGCGTCCGCGAGTAGCGGCCGAGGCGCTCCACGACACCGGCACGCGCCTGGGGGATCACGCGAACGGTCTTCCAGATCGCGACCAGCACGAAGAGCACGATCACGATGGGCAGGATCAGCAACAGCAACAGAGTTCCCCCTATTCGGCGACCAGGGCGGTGACGCCCTCGATCTGGATGATGTCGACGGTCTGGCCTTCGGGGAAGACCTCACCGTCGAGGTACGAACGCGCGGACCACTCCTCGCCGCCGATGCGAACCCGGCCGCCGACCGAGTCGACCTGGCGAGTCACGACGCCTTTCCTGCCGACCAACGCGTCGGTGCCCGTGCGCGAGATCGCGGGCATCCGGATATGCCGGCGCGCGAGCGGCCGCAGGAGAGCGAGCGACGCCAGAGAGCACACGAGGAAGACGAGGAACGAGCCGATCGCCCCGGCACCGAGCAGCGCCGCCACGGCGGCGACAGCCGCGGCGAGCGCGACCGGGCCGAGGAAGAAGAGCCCCGGCGTCAACACCTCGCCGATCGCCAGGGCAACCGCCACGACGACCCAGATGAGCCAGTTCACGAGGCTGACTGTAGACGGTCGAGGCCGAGTGCGGCAGGCAGCGACCGGAGATCGTCGAGCCGCTCGCGGCCGTCCGGATAGCGGCCCTCCCGGTCGACGAGAATCGCGCCCATCCCGACGCGGAGGGCACCTTCGATGTCGTCCTCGACCGTGTCGCCCACCATCACGGCATCGCCGGCCTCGACCCCGAGCAGTTCGAGCATGCGCCGGAAGATCGTCTCGTGAGGCTTCGTCTTGCCGTGCGCGCGCGAGGTGAGCACCGCATCGACGGTCAACCGATGATGCTCGACGAACTCGTCGAGGTCGCGGGCCGTGTTCGAGAGCAGACCGAGCTTCAACCCGGCTCCACGCAGCGCATCGAGCACGGTGAGTGCCTCGTCGTACAGCTCGAAATGGTGTGCGTGCGCCCACGCACCCTCCATCTCGACGGCTGCGGCATACGTGTCACCGACCCCGCCCATTCCTTCGATGATCCGCTGCGTGAAGAGCACCCAGATCTCCTCGTCGTGATCGAGCTCCGGGTGGCGCTTCAGCGTCGTGAACGCGGCACGTCGCGCCTCTTCATAGCGCTCCGGGTCGAGCACGAGCCCGTAGCGGCGGCCGAGGCGCGTGTACCCCTCGGGGCCGAGGTCGGGGCCCGGCCTCGCGATCGTGAAGTCGACATCGAACACGACAGCTCTGAGCACGGGCCGACGATAGCCTCCAGCGGTGACCGAGCCTCGCGCAGGCACGCTGGCCGCGTTCGCAAGCCGCAACTTTCGCCTTCTCTGGGGCGGACAGACGATCTCGTTCATCGGCGACGCAGCCTTCATCGTCGCGCTCGGCTGGCGAGTCACCGACCTGACGGGCAGCGCGAGCTCGCTCGGCTTCGTGCTCGCGCTCGAGTCGCTCGCGATGCTGACGACGCTGCTGCTCGGCGGCGTGCTCGCCGACCGCTACTCGCGCCGCCTCTTGATGATCGCGTCCGACGTCGCCCGCGCGGGAGTGATGTTCGTGTTCTTCATGGTCGACGCGACCGGCCACTTGAACCTGACGATCGTGTTCGCGCTCGCGGTCCTCTTCGGCCTCGCCGACGGCTTCTTCCAGCCCGCGTTCGGCGGGATCGTGCCGCTCGTCGTGGAGCAGCCGATCCTGCCGTCGGCCAACTCGTGGATCGGCATCGCCCGCCAGGGCAGCGCGATCGTCGGCCCCGCGCTCGCGGCGGCGCTCTACGGGACCGCGGGCCCGACCGTTGTGTGGGGCCTCGACAGCGCGTCGTTCGTCGTCTCGGCCGGCGCGCTCTGGCTCGCGCGACCGCGAGCGATCCAGCCGAGCGTGCAGCTCGGCCTGCGCAAGGAGCTGGCGGTCGGGTTCCGCTACGTGATCAGCGTGCCGTGGATCTGGACCGGCATCGCCGCTGCGACCGTCATCCTGATGCTCGCGATGTCGCCGTTCACGGCGCTGCTGCCGGGTGTCGTGCAGTCGCACTACCACCGCGGCGTCGGCTCGTACGGTCTGCTCTTCAGCGCCATGGCGGCCGGCATGGTCGCCGGTTCGTTGATCTGGGCGCATTGGGCCCCACGCAGGAGGCGGGTCGCGATCTGCTTCGCGGCATTCGGGATCAACGACCTCGGGATCATCGTCGTCGCGCTCTCTCCGTGGTACCCACTTGCGGTGCTCGCGGTCGTCTGGCGCGGGCTGTGGATCGGGATCGGGATCGCCGCGTGGCTCACGCTGATCACCGAGCTCGTGCCGGAGCACCTCCTGTCCCGCGTCCTCAGCTTCGACTACTTCGGCTCGCTCGGCCTCACACCGGTCGGGTTCGTGCTCGCAGGCATCGCGGCGACGGTCGTCGCCCCGACGACGATCCTGGCCATCGGCGGCGCCCTGGGCGCGATCCTCTGGTTCGTCCCCCTGACCTGGCAGCGAGTCAGAGTCGTGAATTGAACTGAAGGTGGAGGCGCGGGCTCAGCCCGTGCCTCCACCACAGCCGACCGCCTCGTCGCACCAGCGGTGTGAGCCACCCCTCTCCCTCGCTGGGAAGCTGCGAGGAAGAAGGAGGCCCGCGGGGGAAACCTGGTTTCCCCCGCGTTTATCGGGGTGCGGAGATTTGAACTCCGGACCTCTCCGACCCGAACGGAGCGCGCTACCAGGCTGCGCCACACCCCGAGACGCACGACAGGTTAGCGGCTAGGAGAAGAACTCCAGCGCAGCCCGCGCGCACACGTCCGGCCGCTCGCCGATCAGAAGGTGGCCGCAATCGGCGATCACGCGGATCGGCGCATGCAGGCGGCGGGCGTACTCGAATCCGTCCTCGAGCGGGACCTGCCGGTCGCGGGCGCCCCAGAGGACGAGCACGGGGCAGCGCACCCGCTCGAGGTCGCGGCGCGGGTCGTCGGCGGTGAGCGCCATCCCGGCGCCGAGCGCATCCGTGTGCATGAGCGGCCCCCGCAGGAACCCGTGGACCGCACGCTCCGAGAGCAGATCCGGGTTCGAGACCTCGAACGGCCCGAAGACGAGCCGGCGAAGGCGGCTCGAGCCGGCGATGCGCTCGACGCGCCGCCCGGCGATCCGTCCGGGCTGGAGGCGACCGAGCACGGCGATCGTCAGCTCGGTGCGGCGGGTCGAGGTCGAGATCCCGGCGGCGGCCGCAACCACGAGCCTCCGCACGAGCGCCGGATGCCGCTCGGCGAGCCGCAAGGCGACCACGCCGCCGAGCGAATGACCGAGCACGTCGGTGGCGCCGTCCAGCAGAGGTGCAAGAGCGTCCGCGAAGCCGCGGAGCGTGGTCGTCGCCGGGAGCGGCGACGAGCCACCGTGGCCGGGCAGATCCGGGATGATCAGGCGCCGTCCGTGCAGATGCGGCTGCAGCTCGGTGAAGTTCCAGGCGGCGCCGCCGAAGCCGTGCACCAGCAGAAGCGGGGGGCCGTGACCGCCCTCGAACGCCCGGATCCGGACGCCCCGCCGCTCGTAGACCCGCTCCTCGAGGCCGGGCAGAAGATCTTTCGCATCCGTCACCCGAATCGATTATGGTTGGACCACTGTGAGTTCGACGGCGACAAGGCGGGCGACGTGAAAATCCCCGTCCTGCGCCCAGACAAGCTGGAGATCCAAGCCCGCTAGCGCATTGTGCGCGGCGGGCTTTTTCGTGGAAGGAGCGAAATGGCCAACCACCTGACGCCCGACGAGCTCTCGAAAGAGGTCGGGATCGACCGGGACGAGGTGATCAGGATCTGCCTCGAGGAACACGTGCCGATCTACCAAGGGAAGATCGACAAGACGCTGTTCCAGGCTCAGCTCCACGCGCTGGGAGCACTCCCAGCGTCGCACTGAGGCGAAGGCCTACTTTCGCGAAGAGGCGGCAGCGCGCTTGCGCGGTGCCGCCTTTTTCGTCTCAGCGGACGAATCGCCGCCCGCCTTCTGCTTCTTCGAAGCTGCGGCGACCGACGCCTTCAGCGCCTCCATCAGGTCGACGACCGGGGCGGGCTCCTCGCGCTCAGGCAGGTCGAACTCCTGGCCGGCGAGCTTTGCCTCGAGCAGCTCGCGCAATGATTCGCGATATTCGCTGCGCAGCGCTTCCGGCTCGAACGGCGCGGCAAGCGACGCGATGATCTGCTTCGCGAGCTCGAGCTCGGGCGGCTTGACCTCGGCGTTCGCAACCGCCTCGTCGATCTCGGCGTGATCCTTGACGTCCTCGTGCACGAACAGCGTCTCCAGCGCGAGCGCGTCGCCCAGCGGGCGGATCAGGCACAGCTTCTCCTTGCCGGCGAGCACGAAGCGGCCCAGGGCCGCGACGCCTGCATCCTTCATCGCCTCGAGCAGCAGCACGTAGGGGCGGCGTTGCGCCTCCGCGCCGGCGGGGACGAGGAAGTACGTTCGATCGAAATAGATCGGGTCGACCTCTTCGAGGCGCACGAACCGGCTGATCTCGATCGAGCGTGACGTGTCGTGCTGCTCGATCGCCTCCAGGTCGGCGTCCTCGACGGTCACGTACTGGCCCTTGGCGACCTCCCAGCCCTTGACGAGCTCGTCGGACTCGACGTCGCGCTCGTGCACAGGGCACCAACGCTTCTGCTTGATCGGGGAGAGGCATTCGCGATGAAGCAGCCGAAACGAGATGTCCGACTGGCGGGCAGCGGGCTTCGTCGCCGGGGCGAGGCCGACGGGAATGCTGACAAGACCGAAGCTGACTGAGCCGTTCCAGGTTGTGCGCATCTGCGGGATAATCCTAGCGAGGGCGGGTCTATTTCGCCCTCGCCGGCTCGGTTCCTGCGGCTAGATTCCCGCCAGTGGCCCGCGCCCGGACGATCGCAAACCTGTGGCGGGACGCGGTCGCGGCCGCGCACCCCGACCCTGCGTACCTGCACGAGGTCGACGGAGAGTGGGTCGAGGTCGACTGGGCCGACGCGGCGAGCGCGGTCGACGAGATCGCGAACGGCCTCCTGGCGCTCGGCGTGGCGAAAGGCGACTCCTTCGGACTGCTCGCGCGCACCAGCCTCGAATGGGCGCTCTTCGACTTCGCTCTCGCGCTCGTCGGTGCCGTCGGAGCGCCGATCTATGCATCGAGCTCCGCGCGAGACACGCACTACGTCCTCGAGCACTCCGAAGCGGTCGGCGTTCTCGTCGAAGACGACGAGCAGCGCGCGAAGGTCGCCGGCTCGGCCGTTCAGCACGTGATCTCGTTCTCCGAGCTTGCCGAGTTGCGAGAGCGCGGACGGGCGTACGCTGCAGAGCATCCGGCGGCGCTCGACGAACGTGCCGACTCGATCGACGAGGACGACCTCTTCACGTTCATCTACACGTCCGGAACGACCGGGCCGCCGAAGGCCTGCATGATCCGGCACCGGAACTACTACGCGATGGTGCAGAAGGGCGACGAGATGGAAGACCGGCTCACGGAGCCGGGCGACGTCATGCTGCTCTACCTGCCGCTCGCGCACAACTACGGGCGCCTGCTCCATCTCTCCGCTGCGTACATCGGCTTCACCATCGCGTTTCTGCCCGACCCGCTGCGCGCCGCGACCGAGCTGACGCGCGTTCGGCCGCACCTCTTCCCCAGCGTCCCGCGGGTGTACGAGAAGATCCACACAGCGGTCGTCAGCGAGTTCGACGAGCAGAAGGGGGCGAAGAAGGCGATCGTCGACTGGGCCCTCGCGGTCGGCTACCGCGTCTCGAGGCTTCGCCAGTCCAAGCAGCCCGTGCCGGCAACGCTGCTCTGGAAACACCGCCTCGCGGACAAGCTCGTCTACTCGAAGGTGAAGGCGCGCCTGGGCGGCCGCTTGCGGGTGGCGAATGCGGGAGGCGCGCCGTTGTCGCGCGACATCGCCGAGTTCTTCCACGCGATCGACATCCTGATCCTCGAGGGCTACGGGCTCTCGGAGGTCACGACCGCAGCGACGGTCAACCGCGAGCACGACTTCAGATTCGGAACGGTCGGAAAGCCCCTGCCCGGCGTGGAGCTCGCGTTCGCCGAGGACGGCGAGATCCTCATCCGCTCGAACACCGTCTTCGCCGGCTACTACCGCGACAGCGAAGCGACCAAGGCCACGCTCGACGACGATGGATTCGTGCACACCGGTGACATCGGCCACCTGGACGACGACGGGTTCCTCGTCATCACGGACCGCAAGAAGGACATCATCGTCACCGCCGGCGGCAAGAACGTCGCGCCGCAGAACCTCGAGAACGAACTGAAGTCACACCGGGTGATCTCGCAGGTGCTGGTCGTCGGCGATCGCAGGCCGTACGTCGCCGCTCTCATCACGGTGGATCCAGAGTCGACGCACGGCATGAGCGAGACCGACGTGCACGGGGCCGTGCAGAGCGCCGTGGACAGCGTGAACGCCGAACGATCGCGCTACGAGCAGATCAAGCGCTTCACCGTGCTCCCGCGCGAGTTCACGCTCGAGGCGGAGGAGATGACGCCGACGCTGAAGCTTCGCCGCAAGGTGATCCTCGATCACTTCGCGCACGAATTCGCGGCGTTGTACGACTGACGACCGTTTCACTCCCGAACCTGGTTCGCTGCGCGAACCAGGTTCGCGGGTCTCAGAGGATGCGGCGGGCGCCGACGAAGGTCGCGGCGTACCAGCTCTCGTCGAGGCTGGAGATCTTCACCACGTCGCCGGTGTGCGGCGCGTGCACGAACTGGCCGTTGCCGATGTAGATGCCGACATGCCCGAGACCGTCGAAGAAGACCAGGTCGCCCGGCTGCAGCTCGTCACGCGACACGGGGACGCCGTAGCCGTACTGCGCATACGACGAGTGAGGAAGTGAGACGCCGACCTGCGCGTACGCCCACATCACAAGACCGGAGCAGTCGAACCCTCCTGGCGCTGCGCCCGCCCACACATACGGAGTGCCGAGCTGGGAGAGGGCGATGTTCGCGACATTGCTGTGCGTCGGCGGAGGCGCGACCACCGTGACCGCGGCCGGCGCGATCGCCGAGACGCCGACGACCGTGGTCGACTGTTGCTGCTGCGCAACACGCTGCTGCGCCGCAAGGCGCGCCTGCGCATCGCGGGCCATCTGCAACTGCCGGGCAGCGTCAGCAGCCACCATCTGTGCGATCTGGCCCTTGATCGACGAGAGCAGGCGATTCTGCTCGTTGATCTTCGACTCGATCGACTGCTTGGCCGCCGCGCGCTCCGCGACCACTCGTGTCTGCGCCGCGCGGGCATTTGCAAGCTCCGTGCCGTGACGCTTCACGGCAGACCGGAATGTCTTCACCTGCGAGAGGATGCGCGTGTCGAGCGCAGTGACGCTCTTCGCGCTGTCCATGCGGTTGATCATGTCGTCGAGATTCTTCGCGCCGAGGATCACCTCGAGCGTCGACGCCTGATCGGTCGTGTACAGCGTCACGAGACGCTTCGCGATCGTGCGCTGACTTTCCCGGAGATTGCTCTTGGCAACTCGGAGCTCATATCGATTCTCGCGGAGGTCGCGTTGAATCTTTGCGAGTTGCGCATTCGCGGCGTCGTACTGCGCGCGCGCATGCTCGAGCGAGTCCGACAGTTGCTGCAACTGTCCCATCACCTGTTGCGCCTGTGCTCGCTTCGATGAAATCGAAGGATTCGCAAATGCTGGGACTGCCGCCAAGAGAGCTAGACAGATCCCTGCGAGAACGTAAGGCGCCTGCCCCAACCTACGTATGACAACCCCCAGTTCGGGGGCGGGACGGGCGCACCGGGTGGGGCCGGTACGTCACGAGTAGGCAGGTTAGCAATGTGGTCGGATCAGCGTCAACGGAACCGTCACATAACCGACGGGAAACTTGTTTCTTTCTGCACGAAGTACTGCTCTCCTGCTCGTCGACTGTGGTACGGTCCTGCACGTGCTAGGGCAGGCACAAGCGCCGCGACGGCGCATGTTTCCATTCGTCGTGGCTGCTTTGGCGGTGCTGATCGCACCTGCAGTGGGCGGCGCGAATCCGTCTCGCAATGCTGCGTCCTTGCGAAGCCAGGATGCAGCAATCGTCGCAAAGTCGCGCGCAGCCGTGCTCGGTCTCTACTCGCTCGATGCGCAGCTGGCCGTTGCTCGAGCGAAGCTCGCGTCGCTTCGCGGGCAAGCGCAATCGCTGCGAGCGCAGAGGCTCAGCCTGCGACGCGAGCTCGCGGTCGCGAAGCGAAGCACTCACGTCTCGCGGGCGCGCTTGGCGCAGCGACTGCGCGTGCTCTACGAGCAGGGAAACGTCGAGCCGCTGGAGATCGTCTTCGGCTCGACGAGCCTCGACGAGGCACTCACGAACCTCGACAACCTGAATCGCGCCGCCAGCCAAGGTGAAGACGTCCTGCGCGAGCTGACCGGCGCACGCCACGCGATTGTCCGAGCCTCGCGCGGTCTGGCGGCGAAGAACGCGGCGCTCGCTGCCGAGACGCGGGCCGCCGAGGCGACCGCAGCGTCACTTGCGCGAACTCGAGCGGAGCGAAGCTCGTACCTCGCTTCGCTGTCGACGCAGCGCCGGCTGACCGAGCTGCAGCTTGCGAACCTCGTCGCGGAGGCACAGGCAGCACAACTTCGCACGGCCCAACTCGCGCGCAGCACTGAGCTTCCGACAGCGACGACCGCCGCCGTGACGACGACGTCGCTCGCCTCGCCTCCGACAGGCACGAGCGGCCGTGTGATCACCGTGTCGGCGACGGGCTACGCGCTTCAGGGCAACACCGCGAGCGGTCTCCCCGTCGGTTGGGGCATCGCAGCCGTTGATCCGTCGGTGATCCCGCTCGGAACGCACATGACGATCCCCGGCTACGGCGACGCAATCGCGGCCGACCGCGGCGGGTCGATCGTCGGGGCGACGATCGACCTCTGGTTCCCGTCGGTGGCGCAGGCGAACGCGTGGGGCCGACGCACGGTGACGATCGTCCTGCATTGAGAAGCGCTCGGCCGGCACGGCTAGACTGACGTCCCGGTTCCCCCGCCCAGGTAGGCCGAGCTGAGCGACGAAGCGACTTCCCAGGTACCCCAGGCGCGAGTCCTGCTCGTGGACGATCACGACCTGTTCCGCACGGGGCTCCGCAACCTGCTCGAGGAGCAAGGCGTGCAGGTCGTCGGCGAATGCGACAACGGCTCCGACGCCCTCTTTGCGGTTCGCGAGGTCGCACCGGACGTCGTCGTGATGGACCTGAACATGCCCGGGATCAGCGGAGTCGAGGCGACACGGCAGATCTCGATGATCGCGCCGTTGACGCGCGTGCTTGTGCTGACGATCTCGGACCAGGACGCCGACGTGATGGATGCGATCCTCGCCGGGGCGTGCGGCTATCTCCTCAAGGACTCGTCGATCACCGAGCTGATCAGCGGCATTCGGGCCGCATCCGTCGGGGAGTCACTCGTCTCTCCCGCGATCGCGTCGAAGGTGCTGCAGCGCGTGCGTGCGTCGAGTGCGTCACCGCACGAGGCGGAGTTGATCCAGTCGGAGCTCTCCGATCGTGAGATTCAGGTGCTCAAGCTGATCGCGAACGGCAAGGACAACGGGATGATCGCGCTCGAGCTCCACATCAGCCCGAAGACGGTCAAGAACCACATCTCGAACATCCTGATGAAGCTGCAGATCGACAACCGGATTCAGGCGGCCGTCTACGCTGTTCGCTCCGGGATCGTCTAGCGAGACGCTTGGCGGGCGGGCGAGCCGACGCGAACATCGTCCGCGTAGCTGCGCAGCTCGGAGAGGACGCGGCGCAGCCTCGTCAGCTCGCCGCTGCAGTCCTCGAGGCGCCTCGCGAGCTCGGAGAGCTCCCGCACCTTGCGCATCATGTCGCCGCTCTCGATCCCCTGGCTGAGGCCGGTGACGCGCCGCTGGAGCCGCCAGCGCTCCGCCTCGAGCGAGAGCGCGTGCGCGTACCCGTCGGTCAGCGTGCCCTCGATCTGGCTCAGGTCGTGGGTCGAGGCGTCGAGCAGCGACGAGATGCGGTCGAGGAGCTCTGATTCCGGCACCTCGGGCGATTCTCCGGGCGGGCTCCGGTCGCGGCAAGGGCCGGGCGGCCCATTGCGCCGCCGGGCGAGGCCCAGCCCGCCGCGTCCTCGGTCACAATGATTCGCGTGTCGAAGGGACTCGCAGCGCTCGCGCTCCTGCTGATCGTCGTCGCCGCAGGTCGCGCAGCGACGCTCCCGCTCTCGACGAGGCTCGTGCAGGCGCTTGCGGTTCCGGGCTATTCGAAGGCCGATTCGGCCGCCATCGCCGTCGATCTGAGCACAGGCCAGCCCGTCTTCGAACGCAATCCCGACCTGTCGCTCGCACCGGCGTCGAACGAGAAGCTGCCGGTGACGTTCGCGGCGCTGCATGAGCTGGGCTCGGCGTTTCGCTTTCGCACCGAGGTCCTCGGCCGCGGCTACCAGGACGGAACGATCTGGCACGGCGATCTCTTCTTGCACGGCTCGGGCGACCCGACGCTCACCTCGCTGCAGGTCGATCGGCTCGCCGCCCAGGTCGCCGCGCACGGGATCACACGGGTCACCGGCCGGGTGCTCGGCGACGAGTCGTGGTTCGACACCCGGCGCACCGCCGCCGGCTGGAAGTCCGGGTTCTACATGAACGAATGCCCCCCGCTCTCGGCACTCGTCGTCGACCGGGCATACTACGACCGGCACATCGCGCCTCGGCCGGCCCTGGCGGCCGCGGGCCGGTTGCGCCAGCTTCTGCGCAAGCGCCGTGTCTCGAGCGGTGCCGCCGGCCAGGGGCACGCGCCGGACGGCTTGGTCGAGTTGGCGGAGGTCGACTCTGAGCCGCTGCGGGCGATCGTGCGGGAGATGGACCGCGAGAGCGACAACTTCATCGCCGAGCTGATGCTCAAGGAGCTCGGTGCCGAGCGGGGCGCGGGCGGGACGACCGCGGCAGGCGCCGCTGTCGTCCGACGCGACCTTGCGGCTGCAGATGTCCCCCTTGCCGGCGTGCGCATCGTCGACGGGTCGGGGCTCTCGCTCAAGGACCGGTTGACCGTGCGTGCCCTCTCGACACTGCTCGTGCGGGCCTGGAACGACCCGGGACTTCACGTCCCCTTCTGGGCCGCCCTCTCGGTTGCGGGCGTGAACGGGACGCTCGAGCACCGCATGCAGAGCGCACCGGCGCGCGGGGCCGTGCGCGCGAAGACGGGCACGACTGACGAGGCGTCGGCTCTCTCGGGGTACGCGGCCGGCAGGTTTGCGTTCGCCGTGCTCCAGAACGGCGAGCCCGTGGCGATCTACCCCGCGGAACGGGCGCAGGACCGCTTTGCGAGCGCGCTCGTCACGGCGCCCTAGGGGCGGCCGACGAGCGCCTTCAGGTCGTCCTCGGTCAGCAGCGGGACTCCCGCTCGCTCGGCCTTCGCGACCTTCGAGCCGGGGCTCTCGCCGACGATGACACCGGTCGTCTTCTTCGACACGTTGTCGGAGACCTTCGCGCCGAGCGCCTCGAGCGCCGAACGGGCCTGCTCGCGGGAGAACGACTCGAGCGTGCCCGTGACCACATACTGCGTGCCGCTCAGCGGCCCCTCAACCGGACGGTCTTCGTCTCCGGACTCGAACCGCAGGCCGAGTGAGCGCAACTCGGCGACGAGCCGCTTGTTCTCGTCATCGGCGAACCACTCGGCGATCGCCTCCGCCCGCTCGGGCCCGATGCCCTCGCACTCGATGATCTCCTCCTGGGTCGCGGCGGCCAGGGTGTCGACGCCACCGAAGTGGCGTGCCAGCTTCTGCGCCGTCACCCAGCCGACGTCGGGAATGTTGAGACCGACGAGCACACGGCGAAACGGGATCGCCTTCGAAGCCTCGATCGAGTTGATCGCATTGGTCGCGGACGTCTCGCCGAAACCGTCCAGCTCGAGCAGCTGCTCCTTGGTGAGCCGATAGAGCTCCGGCAGCGACCGGACGAGGCCGAGCTCCCAGAGCCGGCGAACGAGCTGCTCGCCCACGCCGTCGATGTCGGCAGCGGACTGCACCCAGTTGATCAGCGACTCGAGGCCGCGGGAGGGACACGCGCGGTTCGGGCAGCGGTGCATCGCCTCGCCCTCCGGCTTGACGATCTCGACACCGCAGAGCGGGCAGTGGGTCGGCATCTTGAACGGCTTCGTCCCGCGCCTGTGCGGGCCCGCCGGTCCGACGATCTGCGGGATCACGTCACCGGCGCGCTGGACGATCACATCGTCTCCCTCGCGAATGTCCTTGCGGTTGATGTCCTCCTCGTTGTGCAGCGTCGCGCGCGAGATCGTGACCCCGCCGACCTCGACCGGCTCGAGCAGCGCCCAGGGATTCAGCGCGCCCGTGCGGCCGACTCGAATCAGGATCTTGTCCAGACGGGTGGTCGCGGTCATCGGCGCCCATTTGAACGCGCGCGCCCAGCGAGGGCGCTGATGCAGGGCGCCGAGTCGCTCCTGCTGGGCGTAGTCGTCAACCTTGATGACGATGCCGTCGATCTCGTAGTCCAGCTCGGCGCGGCGGCGCTCCCAGACGCGGCAGCGCTCGGCGACCTCCTCGACGGTCTCGAGGCGCTCCGCGAATGGGTTGATCGGGAGGCCGTGCTCACGCAGCCACTGCAACGTCTGCCAGTGCGACTCGAGCGAAGCGCCCTCGTGCACCCCGACGCCGTACGCCCAGAACGAGAGCGGCCGCTTCGCCGTGATCGACGGATCCTTCTGCCGGAGCGAGCCGGCCGCGGCATTGCGGGGATTCGGCGTCGGCTTCTTTCCCTCGTCGACGAGCCGTTCGTTCAGCTCGCGAAACCCCGACAGCGGCATGTAAGCCTCGCCGCGCACCTCGATCCGCTCCGGCACCTCCCGACCGAGCATGCGCAGAGGCACCGCCGGGATCGTGCGCAGGTTGGCGGTCACGTCCTCGCCGACCTCGCCGTCGCCACGTGTGGCGCCGCGCGCGAAAACGCCGCCTTCATAGGTCAGGTTGATCGCGAGGCCGTCGATCTTCGGCTCGAGGACGAAGGCGATCGCGGCGCCCTCGCCGAGACGCTTGCGCACATCTTCGGCCCACTTCTCGATCGCCTCGTCGGTCGTCACTTTCTCGAGCGAGCCCATGGCGGTCAGGTGACGCACCTTCTGGAACTTCGTGGACGCAGGCGCGCCGACCCGCTGTGTCGGCGAGTCGGACGTGATCAGCTCGGGCTGCTTGCGCTCGAGCTCGGAGAGCTCGTCGTAGGCGCGGTCGTAGGTGGCGTCGTCGACCGACGGATCGTCGAGCACGTGGTACTCGTACAGCCACAGGTTCAGCAGGTCGCGCAGCTCGGCGGCCCTAGACGAGCTCAAGGAGCTCCTCCGGACGGTCGACGATCACGTCGGCGTGGGTCAGCTTCGCAGCCGGGTGGATGCGTCCCCAGCTGACGCCGATCGCGTGCATGCCGGCGGCCTTCGCCGCCTGCATGTCGAACGGCGAGTCGCCGACATAGGCGGCATCGTCCGGCTCGGCGCCGAGGCGTTCCAGCGCGAGCAGGAGCGGCGCGGGATCGGGCTTGTGGTGCGCCGTCTCGTCACCGCCGACGACCGTGTCGAACAGATGCTCGAGCGGCAGCTTCGCAAATGCGAGCTCGACGGTGACCCGCCGCTTGGCGGTGACGATGCCGAGCCGGTGGCCGCGCTCCTTCAGCCGCGCCAGCACCGCGTCCATGTTCCCGCAGTACTCGAGCGTGTCGTGCAGCGGCTCATTGTGCGCGCGGTAGACGCGAACGAGCTCATCGACGCGGGCCGGATCAAGCGCAACCATCTGCGCTTCGAGACCCGGGCCTCCCACGGCCTTCATCAGCTCCTCGTCGCTCCAGTCGCCGCCGACGACGGTCTCAGCCGCGTGCCGCATCGACGCGAGGATGATCCCGCCGGAGTCGATCACCGTGCCGTCGAGATCGAAGAGAACCACCGGAAAGCGCACGCGCCCGATCGTACCGAGGGGATCGGTCCCGCCCGCTGTCGCGAGAGACGCACAGCCATCCGGCCGCGAGCAAGCTCAGAACGTACAGGGTCAGACCCACGGACGTGTCTCGCGAGGACACGAAGGCGAGCGAAGAGCAAGCTCCGGAGCGCCTTGCCGATCGGCTCGGCCGCGCCGTCACACCGACGAAGGGGCCCCGGCCATGGCCGCTAGGGCGTATTCGGGGTCAGACCCGAAGACGTGTCTGGATACGACACGCGTGCGAGGTACAGGCCGTGCGGAGGTGCTGTTGCGCCTGCGTCTCGGCGCGGGCGTCCCTCGAGCAACGGGGCGAGATCGCGCCCCTCCAGCATCGACCCGACGAGTGTGCGCACCATGTGGCGGAGAAACGAGTTCGCCGTGATCTCGAAGGCGAGCACGCTCTCGTCGAGCTCGAGCCACCGCGCACTCTCGACGCTCCGCACGAACGTGCGGTGCTGCGTCTCCGTCGGCGTGAACGCGCGGAAGTCGTGCTCGCCGACGATCGAGGCGGCATTCTGATCGAGGTCGGCGAGGTCGAGGGGCCGCGGCCACCAGAGCGATCGCCGGGCCTCGAACACGGACCGCTCGCGCCGCCGCCAGATGCGGAAGCGATAGGAGCGCGAGACGGCATCGAAGCGGGCATGGAAGCCGTCCGGAGCAGCCTCGACGGCCCGCACCGCGACGTCGTCGGGAAGGAGCGTGTTCAATGCCTCGGCGGCCCGATCGACCGGCGGGCCCCCTGCCACGTCGACCGAGACGACGTTCGCAACCGCGTGCACGCCCGCGTCGGTCCGACCCGCAACGGCCAGCTCGTCGACCGGGCCGTAGAGCTCGCCGACGGCCCGCCGCAGCTCACCCTCGACCGTGCGCGCGCCGGGCTGACTCGCCCAGCCGCGGAAGCCGGCGCCGTCGTACTCGATCGTCAGCTTGCAGCGGGGCACGTCACGGCTCCCCGCGCTGCCCAACCGCCGTCAGGGGCTCCTGACCGCTGTTGTAAGGCCTGCCTGATGCTCTAGTCACTTGGCATCGCTTGGTTACACTCTAAGCTCTGGCCGTCCAGCGACACTTTCTCCTGCAACGCGTCCAGCCAGCGATGGTCGGTCTCATCGACGGGTCGCTCTCGACTCTCGCGCCGATCTTCGGTATCGCGTTCTACACGCACAAGCCCCACACGGCCTTCATCGCCGGTCTCGCAACCGCGATCGGCGCGGCGATCTCGATGGCCTACAGCGAGGGCCTCTCGGACACCGGAGAGCTCACGGGACGCGGCACTCCACTCACTCGCGGCCTGATCACCGGAGGCGGGACGTTCATCGGCGGCATCCTCCATACGCTTCCGTTCCTGATCCCCGACTATCACGCTGCCGTCGCGACCGCGGCGATCGTCGTCGCGTTCGAGCTGGTCGGGCTCGCGGTGATGCGCTGGCGCTTCTTCGATACGAGCTTCGCGACGTCGCTACTGCACTTCGTCGTCGGCGGCACCGTGATCGCCGTCGTCGGCGGCCTCGTCGGCTCCGTCGGCTGACTCGGCGTCGGCCTCGGCAGCCGGCTCCTCGACGGCTTCCGGCTCGTCGACCGCTTCGCCCTCCTCAGGCTCCTCCTCGGCCGACTCCGCGGGCTCCGCTGCGGCCACCGGCTCGGGCGTCCGCTCCTCGCGCTGCGTGGCGACGTATTCCTCGTCGACCAGCTCGAGGTACGCCATCTCGGCCGCATCGCCCTGACGCGGGCCGATCTTCACGATCCGCGTGTAGCCACCCGGGCGATCCTTGAAGAGCGGAGCGACGTCCGCGAAGAGCTTGTGAACCACGTCGCGCGAGCGCAGGAACGCCGTCGCCTGACGGCGGGCGTGCAGGTCGCCACGCCGGCCGAGCGTGATCATCTGCTCGGCGATCGGCTTGACGGCCTTTGCCTTGGTGACGGTCGTCTTGATGCGGCCGTGCTCGATCAGCGCACCGGCAAGGTTCGAGTAGAGCGCCTTGCGGTGCGCCGAGTCGCGGCCGAGCTTCTTCCCTGAGCGCGCGTGCCGCACGTCTACTCCGGGCCGTTCCCGCCGCCGCGCAGGTTGAGACCGTGCTGCTGCAGCGTCTCCTTGACCTCTTCGATCGACTTCTTGCCGAAGTTCGGGATCGCAGCCAGCTCCGACTCCGACTTCGTCACGAGGTCACCGATCGTCTCGATGCCGACGCGCTTGAGGCAGTTGTACGAGCGCACGCCGAGCTCCAGCTCTTCGATCGGGAAGTTCTCCATCCCGCCGGCGAGCGAAACGCCGGGCGTCTCGACACCACCGTCCGACGACGCTGCGGCCGACTCGCCGTAGCCCTCGATCTTCTCGAGGTCGGTGAAGATGGCGAGCTGGCGGATGAGGATCTCAGCGCCCTGCGCGATCGCGTCCTTCGGATCGATCGATCCGTTGGTCGTGACGTCCAGGATCAGCTTGTCGTAGTCCGTGCGCTGCCCGACGCGAGCCGCCTCGACGTCGTAGGCGACGCGGTTGATCGGCGAGAACATCGAGTCGACCGGGATGACGCCGATCGTGTGCGCCTGGCCGCGGTTGCCCTCGGCCGGCACGTAGCCGCGGCCGCGGCCGATCGTCAGCGTGACCTCGAGCCGGCCCTTCGAGGACAGGTTCGCGATCTCGAGCTCCGGGTTCAGGATCTCGAGGTCTGCGGGTGCCTCGATGTCGGCGGCCGTGACGATCCCCTCACCGCGCTTCATCAGCCGAACCTCGACCTCCGGCGATTCGCCGTGGAGGATGCAGACGAGCTGCTTCAGGTTGAGGATGATGTCGGTGACATCCTCGCGAACGCCGGGGAGGGTCGTGAACTCGTGCGCAACGCCCTCGATCTTCACCGAGGTGACCGCGGCGCCCTCCAGCGAGGAGAGCAGCACACGGCGCAGCGAGTTGCCGAACGTGTAGCCGAAGCCGCGATCGAGAGGCTCGATCACGAAGACGCCGCGGTTCTCGTTCACTTCCTCGTGCGTGATCTTCGGCACCTGGAAATCGGTCGCGCGTACTGCCAACGTATGTCCTTTCTTTTGCGAAGCTCTACTTGGAGTAGAGCTCGACGATCAGCTGTTCGGAAACCGGGGTGTCGATCTCGGCACGCTCCGGCCACTTCAAAACGGTTCCGCTGAGCCCGTCGTGGTCTGCCTGCAGCCACGGGGCGACAGCGGCGGTGAGGTCGGTCGCGTCGCGGACGATCTGCTCCGCGCCGGACCCGGTCTTGAGGGAAACGTGGTCATCTGGCTTGACCTGGTAGCTCGGGATGTTGACGCGGCGGCCGTTCACGGCGAAGTGCCCGTGGCGGACCAGCTGGCGCGCCTGCGCGCGCGATGCCGCAAAGCCGAGCCGGTAGACGACGTTGTCGAGGCGGGTCTCGAGCATCCGCAGGAGGTTGTCGCCGGTGATGCCGCCTTGCTTGTTCGCCTTCTCGTAGTAGGTGCGGAACTGCGTCTCGAGCAGGCCGTAGTAGCGGCGCGCCTTCTGCTTCTCGCGCAGCTGCAACAGGTACTCGCTCTGCTTGATCCGGCCGCGGCCGTGCTCACCCGGGGGATACGAGCGGCGCTCGATGGCGCACTTCTCGGTCAGGCAGCGCTCGCCCTTGAGGAAGAGCTTGATCCCCTCCCGGCGGCACTGCTTGCATTTCGGTGAACGATCGCGAGCCACTACACACGCCTCCGCTTCTTCTGGCGGACGCCGTTGTGCGCCTGCGGCGAGACGTCCTTCACCCCGAGAATCTCCAGTCCAGCCGCCTGCAGCGAGCGAATTGCCGTCTCACGCCCGGAGCCCGGGCCTTTCACGAACACCTCGACCTTCTGCAGACCGTGCTCCATGCCCTTGCGGGCGGCCGCATCGGCGGTCACCTGCGCGGCGAACGGCGTCGACTTGCGCGAGCCCTTGAACCCGGCCGAGCCGGCGGACTCCCACACGATCACGTTCCCGTCCTTGTCGGTCAGGGCGACGATCGTATTGTTGAACGACGTCTTGATGTGCGCCTGGCCGATCGCGATGTTCTTGCGGACACGGCGGCGAGTGCGACCACGCGTGGTCGCCGTTCTCCGGGGAGGCGCCACTACTTCGCCTTCTTCCCGCGACCGACGGTCTTCTTCGGGCCCTTGCGCGTCCGGGCGTTGGTCTTCGTGCGCTGCCCGCGCGCCGGCAGGTTGCGCCGGTGGCGCAGGCCGCGGTAAGCCCCGATCTCGGAGAGCCGCTTGATCGCCTGGGTGCGCTCGCGGCGCAGGTCACCCTCGACCTGCGCGTTCTGGTCGATGTAGTCGCGGAGCTTCGCAACCTCTTCTTCGGTGAGGTCGCGCACCTTGGTGTCCCGCGAGAGGCCGAGCGCGTCGCAGATCTTCTGCGCCGTCGGCTGGCCGATGCCGAAGATGTAGGTCAGCCCGATCTCGAGCCGCTTCTGGTTCGGCAGATTGACGCCTGCGATACGTGCCATGTCTCCTGATCTACCCCTGACGCTGCTTGTGGCGAGGATTGGTGCAAATGACCATGGTGCGCCCGTGCCGCTTGATCACGCGGCAGCGCTCGCACATGGGTTTCACTGAAGGTCTGACTTTCATTCAGAGTTCCTCGAGACGTGGAGAGGCGCACGCGGCTAAACGCCTCGCAGCGCGGGCCGTCATGGTACCAGGACCCCTGTTCCCGTGAGGATCCTCGGCCCGGCGGCGGTCACGGCGACGGTGTGCTCGAAATGGGCCGCCAGCGAGCCGTCCGTCGTCGAGATCGACCACTCGTCGTCGTGGATGAAGACCTCCGGGCCTCCGGCCGTGATCATCGGCTCGATCGCGATCGTCATGCCCTCCTTCAACTCCGGGCCGCGATAGGAGGAGACGAAGTTCGGCACCTGAGGGTCTTCGTGGTAGTGGCGCCCGACGCCGTGCCCGACGAGGCTCCTGATGACGGAGAACCCGGCATCCTCGACCACCGTCTGCACGGCGCGTGAGATGTCGCCGACGACCTGCCCGGGCCGCGCAGCCTCGATCCCTGCAGCGAGGCCCTCCTGGCAGATGTCGAGGAGCCTCTGCGCCTCGGGCGAGATCTCGCCGACTCCGAACGTGGCGGCGGAGTCCGCGATCAGGCCGTCGAGGGTGACGCCGATGTCGAACGAGATCAGGTCGCCTTCCTGCGCGCGGTAGGCGCCCGGGATCCCGTGCACGACCATCGAGTTCGGCGAGATGCAGATCGCGGCGGGGAAGCCCTTGTACCCCTTCGAGGTGGGCACCCCGCCCTGCGCGTGGATGAAGTCGTCCCCGATGCGGTCCAGCTCGACCATCGTCATGCCCGGCTCGAGCGACTCGTGCAGCAGCGCGATCGTGTCGGCGACGATCCGCCCTGCGCGCGCCATCGTCTCGATCTCCTCTGCGGACTTGCGGATGATCACGCGACCACCTGCAGCGAGTCGGAGATCTCCGACCAGACCTCGTCGATCGAGCGATCGGCGTGCAGGGGCACGAGCTTCCCGGTGACGCGATAGTGCTCGACGACCGGCTCCGTCTCGGCGTGGTAGATCGCGAGCCGCTTCGCGATCACCTCGGACGTGTCGTCGGCGCGCCCTTCCAGCTGTGCGCGGTCGAGCGCACGCTGCATTCCGACCTCGTCGGACAGGTCGAAGAACAGGATCGCGTCCAGGCCACGCCCGATCGCACCGAGCATCTCGTCCAGCGCCTCGGCCTGTGCCAGGTTGCGCGGGAAGCCGTCGAGCACGAAGCCGGCCTGCGCATCGGCCTGCGAGAGACGCTCTCTGATCATCGCGATCGTCAACTCGTCGGGCACGAGGCGGCCGGACGACATGATCTCGCCCACCTGCTTGCCGAAGTCCGTTCCCTCGGCCTGAGCGGCCCGGAACATGTCGCCGGTCGAGATGTGCGGAATGCGGTAGTCCGAAGCGATGTGCTTCGCCTGCGTGCCCTTGCCGGCCCCCTGCGGGCCGAGGACGAGGAGATTCACCGCAGGAAGCCCTCGTAGGAGCGCATCATCATCTGCGACTCCATCTGGCGCATCGTGTCGAGCGCGACGCCGACGACGATCAGCACCGAGGTGCCGCCGAGGGCGCGAGAGGTTGCCTGGGAGAACCCGAAGTACTTGATGAAGATCGACGGCGCCACGGCCACGATCGCGAGGAAGAGCGACCCGGGCAGGGTCAGCCTCGTCAGGACGCGATCGAGGTACTGCGCGGTCGGCGGGCCCGGCCGGATGCCCGGGATGTAACCGCCGTACTTGCGCAGGTTGTCGGCCTGGTCGACCGGGTTGAACTGCACCGCGGTGTAGAAGTAGGTGAAGACGATGATCAGCACCGTCTCGACGGCGAGATACGCCCACGACGACGGCGAGAAGTGGCTGTTGATCCACACCGACGACGACGGGGCGAACGACGAGACCGTCTGCGGGAGCGCGAGCAGAGCCGCGGCGAAGATGACCGGGATCACGCCCGCCATGTTCACGCGCAGCGGCATGTAGGTCGCGCCGCCCTGGGTCTGGCGGCGGCCGACCATCCGCTTCGCGTACTGGATCGGGATGCGCCGCTGGCCCTCCTGAACGAACACGACCGAGACGACGATGCCGATGGCGATCAGCGGGAAGAACAGCTTCTCGACCGCACCGCCGTTGAGCCACGCGTTGATGCCCTGCGGCATGGAGGTCAGGATCGACGCGAAGATCAGGATCGAGATGCCGTTGCCGATGCCCCGCTTGGTGATCAGCTCGCCGAACCACATCAGGAGGACCGTGCCCGCCGTCAGCGTGACCACGATCAGCACGAGCCGGCCGGGGTTCGCCGGCAGGGCGCCCTGCGTGTGGA
This sequence comes from uncultured Thermoleophilia bacterium, assembly GCA_963821575.1. Classification (GTDB taxonomy): domain Bacteria; phylum Actinomycetota; class Thermoleophilia; order Gaiellales; family Gaiellaceae; genus PALSA-600. The sequence goes on along the minus strand of CAWGEJ010000006.1, from coordinate 88,101 downwards.
AGAGATACGCGTACCCGGTCGCCTGCGCGGCCGCCAGGAACACCGTGAGGTAGCGGGTGTACTGGTTGATCTTGGCGTAGCCCGACTCGCCCTCCTTCTGCAGCTGCTCGAGCTGGGGAATGACGACCGTCAGGAGCTGGAGGATGATCGACGCCGTGACGTACGGCATGATCCCGAGCGCGAAGATCGAGAACCGCGACAGCGCGGAGCCGGAGAAGAGGTTCAGCAGGCCGAGGAGCGAGCCGCCGCGGCCGTTGAAGAAGCTCTGGATCTGAGCAGAGTCGACGCCCGGCGCGGGCAGCCACGAGCCCATCCGGTACAACGAGAGAATCCCCGCCGTGAACAGGAGCCGGCGCCGGAGCTCCGGGACCCGCCACGCATTGGCGAGCCAGGAAAGCAAGGCTTAGGAGCCCTCGCCTTCCGTGGTCTCCGCGGGAGCGGTCTCGGTGGTCTCGGAATCCGGCGTCGTGTCCTTCGTCCGCCCTTCGGGGCGCCGCTTCAGGTTCTTCGGCGGCCGCGGCTTGCGCTCCCGCAGCAGGGTCAGCGAGCCGCCGGCGGCCTCCACCTTCTCGCGCGCGGTGGCCGAGGCGCCGTGCACCGTGATCGTCAGCTTCTTCGTCAGCTCGCCGACGCCGAGGAGCTTGACGTCCTTGCGGATCGAGCGGATGAGCCCCTTCGCCTTCAGCGTCTCGGGCGTGACCTCCTCACCCGCCTCGAAGCGCGCCTCGAGGTCGCGCAGGTTGACCGGCTGTGAGTATGTGCGAAATGGGCCGATCGGCATCGCGTCGGCGGAGGTGTTGCCGCGGAGCTTGGCCGTGCGCATCGTGAGCGGCATCTGACCGCCCTCGAAGCCGGCCCGCATGGCGTGCGAGCCCGCGCGCGACTTCTGGCCCTTGATCCCGCGGCCGGAGTAGCGCCCCTTGCCCGAGCCGAGGCCGCGGCCGACCCGCTTGCGGTCGACGCGAGGCTGTGCGGGCTGCAGGTTCGACAGGTTCAGATCGCCGGCCATGGCCTAGGACTCCTCCACTTTCACGAGATGGCGCACCTTGCGCAGCATGCCTGCGAGGACCGGCGAGTCGTCGATCTCGTTGGTCTTTCCGATCCGTCCGAGGCCGAGCGCGCGCAGCGTTCCGCGGTGGCGCTCGGACTGGCCGATCTGGCTACGCACCTGCGTCAGCTTCAGCTTCGACAACGGTGCTCACCTCCTCGGCGTCCGGCTCCGGCTCGGCCTCGGGCTCGGGCCGCTTGTAGGGCAGCACGTCGCTGATCTGCTTGCCGCGCGCCTTGGCGACGTCCTCGGGCCGGCGCAGCTGGCGGAGCGCCTGCTCGGCGGCCTTCAGCATGTTGATCGGGTTCGTGGTGCCGAGGGACTTCGCGAGCACATCCTTGATCCCGCCGAGCTCGAGCACCGCGCGCACTCCGCCGCCCGCGATGACGCCGGTGCCGGGCGACGCCGGACGCAGGAGCACGCGGGCTGCGTCGAAGCGGCCGAGCGACTCGTGCGTGATCGTCTGCCCGTGCTTGGGCACGGTGAACATGTTCTTCTTGGCGTCGTCCACCGCCTTCGAGATCGCCAGCGGCACCTCGCGGGCCTTGCCGTAGCCCACGCCGACGCGATCGACCTCGTCGCCGATCACGACCAGCGCCGTGAACGAAAAGCGCCGGCCGCCCTTGACGACCTTGGCGACACGGTTGATCTCGACCACGCGCTCCTTGAGCTCGCGGGTCTCCTGCACGTCGATTGCCACTAGAACGTCAGTCCTCCTTCGCGTGCGCCGTCGGCGAGTGCCTTGACGCGACCGTGATACAGATAGCCGCCGCGATCGAAGACGACGCTCTCGATCCCGGCCTTCTTGGCAGCCGCAGCGAGACGCTTGCCGACTTCGGCGGCCTGCTCCGTCTTGTCGCCCTTGAACGACTTGGGCAGCTCGAGCCACGAGGCGCCCGCAAGCGTGCGACCGGCGTCGTCGTCGATCAGCTGCGCGAACACGCCGCGGTTCGAGCGGAACACGAGCAGGCGAGGGCGCTCTGCCGAGCCGCGGATCTTCCCGCGCACACGGCGATGGCGGCGCAGGCGAGCTTCGCGAACCGAAAGGCCGCTCATGCCCCGCTCCCGGTTTCGGCCAAGCCGGCGCCTCCGCTCTCGCTGAACTCCGTCGAGCCTACGTTCATGCCCGCTTCCCGACCTTCCGGCGCACGTACTCGCCCTCGTAGCGAATGCCCTTGCCCTTGTAGGGCTCCGGCGGGCGGACCTTGCGGATCTCCGCTGCGGTCTGGCCGACGGCCTGCTTGTCGATGCCGCGCACGACCACCTGGGTCGGGATCGGCACCTCGAACTCGATCCCCTGGCGCGGCTTGATCTTCACGGAGTGCGAGTACCCGACCTGCAGCTCGAGATCGGCTCCCGAGAGCGCCGCGCGATAGCCGACGCCCTGGATCTCCAGGCGCTTCTCGAAGCCCTGCGTGACGCCCTCGACCATGTTCGCGATCAGCGTGCGCGTCAAGCCGTGCAGTGCGCGGTCCTCGCCGCGCTCCGTCGGCCGGGTGACGGTGATCACCGACTCGTCCTGAGCGATCTGCATCCGCTGCGGCACGTCCTGGCGCAGCTCGCCCTTCGGCCCGGACACGGTCACGCGCCCAGGGTCGATCGAGACGATCACGCCGGCGGGAACTTCGATGGGCCTTTTCCCGATGCGGCTCACAGCTCGACTCCAGCCGTGCTGACGGGAAAAGGCCTAGGGGTGTGGTTGCGCAAGTTCATACGGTTCTCTCTCTAGCCATTTGCGGCGCAAATGGCTACCAGACGTAGCAGATAACTTCGCCGCCGATGCCTTCGGCCTCGGCGGTGCGGCTCGTGACGACGCCGCGAGAGGTGGACATGATGGCGATGCCCATGCCGCCCAGCACGCGCTGGCGGCGATCCTTGCCGGCGTAGATCCGCCGGCCCGGCTTGGACACACGCTTGAGACCCGAGAGCACGCGCTCGCGGCCGCGGCCGTACTTGAGCTCGACCACGAGCGTCGGGTGCGTGCCGGCGTCCGAGACGTGGAAGTCGCGGATGTACCCCTCCTCCTTGAGGATGCGGGCGATCTCGACCTTCAGCTTGGACGTCGGCATCTCGGTGTTGTCGTGCAGCGCCTTGTTGGCGTTGCGAATGCGGGTGAGCATGTCGGCGACGGGATCGGTGAGCACTTGTTCCTCCTACCAGGAGCTCTTGGTCATGCCGGGGATGACGCCCTGGTGGGCGAGCTCCCGCAGGCAGATACGACAGAGCCCGAACTTCTTGAACACGGCGCGCGGACGGCCGCAGCGATTGCAGCGCGTGTAGTTGCGGACCTTGAACTTCGCCGGCCGCGAGGCCTTGACTCTCAGCGACTTCTTCGCCACTAGCGGTTCCCTCCGTCGGCGGCGAACGGAAGGCCGAGCGCCGTGAGCAATGCGCGCGCCTCGTTGTCGTTCGTCGCGGTCGTGGTGATCGCGACGTCGAGGCCGCGGATTTGATTGATGCTGTCGTAGTCGATCTCAGGGAAGATGATCTGCTCGCGAATGCCGAGTGAGTAGTTCCCCCGCCCGTCGAACGAGTCCGGGCTGAGGCCCCGGAAGTCGCGGATCCGCGGCAGCGCGATCGAGACGAGCCGGTCGAGGAACTCCCACATCCGGTCGCCGCGCAGCGTCACCTTGACGCCGATGGGCATCCCTTCGCGGATCTTGAACTGCGCGATCGACTTGCGCGCCTTGCGAACCTGCGCGCGCTGGCCGGCGATGATCGTCAGCTCCTCGAGCGCTGCATCGATTTGCTTCGCGTCGGTCTTGCCCTCGCCGACGCCCATGTTGAGCGTGATCTTGTCGATCGTCGGCGACTGCATGATCGACTCGAGGGCGAGCTGCTGGCGCAGCTCGGCGCGGAGCTCGTCGTTGTAGCGGTGCTTGAGGCGCGGCGTATAGGTCTCGGTCGCTGCCATTACTTGTCGATCTCCTGGCCGCAGCCCTCGCGCCTGCAGACGCGCACCTTGACCTGCGCCCCGCTCTTCTCTTCCTTGAAGCGGTACCCGACACGGGTCGGCAGCTTGCACGTCGGGCAGACGAGCATCACGTTCGAGACGGAAACAGCCGCCGCGAGCTCGATGCGGCCGCCCGGTGCGATCTGGGTCCCGCCCATGCGGCTCGCGTCACGAATCGGCCGCGGCTTCTGGTGCTTGGTCACCTGGTTGAGGTTCTCGACGATCACCTTGCCGTCACGCGGCCGTGCGTCGAGGATCCGTCCCTGCTTCCCGCGGTCCTTGCCGGTCAGCATCTGGACGGTGTCGCCCTTCTTCAATTTGAGTGCAGTCGTCATCTCTCTAGAGCACCTCTGGAGCCAGGCTCACGATCTTCATGAAGTTCTTCTCACGCAACTCGCGGGCGACCGGCCCGAAGATGCGCGTTCCTCGCGGATTGCGCTGTGCGTCGATGATCACTGCCGCGTTCTCGTCGAACGAGATCAGTGTCCCGTCGTCACGGCCGAAGGGCTTCTTCGTCCGCACGACGACGGCCTTCACCACTTCACCCTTCTTGACCGTCCCTTGCGGGGCGGCGGCCTTGACGGTGGCAGTGATGATGTCGCCGACACTTGCGTAGCGGCGCTTCGAACCGCCCGCAACGCGGATGCAGAGTAGCTCACGAGCACCCGTGTTGTCGGCGACCTTCAGGCGTGTTTCCTGCTGGATCATCTACTTCGCCTTCTCCACGACCTCGGCCAGCCGCCAGCGCTTCTGCTTCGACAGGGGCCGCGTCTCGATGATGCGAACCGTGTCGCCGACGCCGGCGGCGTTCGCCTCGTCGTGAGCATGGAACTTGACGGTCGAGCGAACGACCTTCTTGTACTTGGGATGGCTCTTGATCACGTCGACCTTGACGACGATCGTCTTGTCGCCCTTGTCGGAGACGACGACACCGCGCCGCTCCTGGCGGCGGCCGAGCTCGGACTCCGGCTTGCCGGTGCGCGTGATCGGCTTGCGCTTGGCAGGCTTCTCGCGCACGACCTTCGTCCGCGTGCGGCGGGCCGAGCGCGGGACGTGCTTCAGCGACCGCTGCTTCTTGGCAGGCGCTGCAGGCTCCGGCTCCGGCTCCGGCTCGGAAGCCGCCTCGGGCTCGGAATCGGTACCTGACCCCTCGGGGTCAGGTACCTGCTCTGCGGACTCGGCCACGGCCTCGTCCACTGCAGGTTCTTCGACCACCGCCGGCGTCTCTTCCTCGGTTGTCTCGTTCTGCTCTTCGTCCGCCATCGCTTAGCTCTCGACCTTCTGCTTGTTGGAGTTCCTCTGGTGCTGCGTCGTCAGGATCCGGGCGATCTCGCGCTTGGCGAGCTTCAGGCGCGTCGTGTTCTCGAGCGCCCCGGTCGCGGCCTGGAAGCGCAGGTTGAACAGCTCCTGCCGCGTGTCGGCCAAACGGATCTCCAGCTCCTCGTCGTTCAGGTCGCGCAGGTCCCTAGCCCGCAAAGAGATCACCGCCCTCGCGCCGGACGAACTTGGTCCTGATCGGCAGCTTCTGGCCCGCGAGACGCAGCGCCTCCCTGGCCAGCGGCTCCGGCACGCCCGACAGCTCGAACATCACGCGGCCGGGCTTGACGACGGCCACCCAGCCTTCCGGGGAGCCCTTTCCCTTGCCCATGCGCGTCTCGGCCGGCTTCTTGGTGAACGGCTTGTCGGGGAACAGGTTGATCCAGACCTTGCCGCCGCGCTTGATCTTGCGCGTCATCGCGATGCGGGCGGCCTCGATCTGCCGGTTGGTGATCCAGCCGGCCTCGAGCGCCTTGATCCCGTAGTCGCCGAAGTGAACCGTGGTCTGACCGGTCGAGGTGCCTCGACGGCGGCCGCGGTGCATCTTGCGGAACTTGGTCTTCTTCGGCAGGAGCATCAGCTGTCAGCCTTCTTCTTGCGCGGGGCGGCCTTCGGCTTCTCGGCCGCGGGCGTTGCCTCGGCCGGTGCCTCCGGGACGACCTGCTCGGGCGCCTCGGCGACCGGCGGATCGACCGGCAGGTCGACCGTCGGCTCCGGGGCCTGCGCCGGCGGCGCGTCTTGGGCACGGGAACGACTCGCCGACCCGCCGCGGGTGCGCGGAGCGCCCGGGCGCGTGCCGGCCCCACCGCCGCCGGGGCGGTTCTGGCCGCCGCGCTGGCCGGGACGGCCGCGGCGCACGGGGCCGAGGCCCTCGCGATCCTGGTTTCGGTTGCGGCCGGACTCACGCGACGCGCCGAGGCCCTCGGTGACGCCGCCGCGGCGACGCGCCGTGTCCTGGTCGCCGAGACGTGTCTCCTTGCCGCCGCCGGGAACGCCACCGTAGCCCTCCGGCATGATCTCGCCCTTGTTGATCCAGACCTTGACGCCGATGCGGCCGGTCGGGGTCCTCGCCTCGACGAAGCCGTAGTCGATGTCGGCGCGGATCGTGTGCAGCGGGACGCGACCTTCGGAGTACTGCTCCGAGCGGCTCATCTCCGAGCCCCCGAGGCGGCCGGAGCACTGCACCTTGACCCCGGCTGCGCCGGAGCGGATGGCGGAGGCGAGCGACCGCTTCATCGCACGCCGGAACGACACTCGGTTCTGCAGCTGCTCGGCGATCGACTGCGCGACGAGCTTCGCGTCGAGTTCGGGGCGCTTGATCTCGTTGATGTTGATGTGCACGTTCTTCTGCGTCATCGCGTGCACTTCTTTGCGCAGCGCATCGACCTCGACACCGGACTTGCCGATGACGATGCCGGGGCGCGCCGTATAGATGTCGATCGTGATCCGCTGCTTGTCCTTGCGGATCAGGATGTCCGACAGACCCGCGTGCGACAGCTTCTTGAGGATGTGCTCGCGAATCTTGATGTCCTCGATCAGCGCGCCTGCGAACTCCTTCTTGCCGACCATCCAGTTCGACTTCCAGTCGTGGATGACACCGACACGCAGACCGCCGGGATGAACCTTCTGTCCCATTAGCTACCCGTCTCCTTGCGCTTCCGCGCCTTCGGCGCCGAAGCGCTAGAAGTCTCTAGTCCTGCTTGCTGTGCAACCTGGATGGTGATGTGGCATGTCCGCTTGCGAATGCGGGCGACGCGGCCGCGCGCACGTGCGCGCCAGCGCTTCAGCGTCGGGCCCTCGTCGACGAAGACGGCCGCGACGACGAGCTCGTCGCCGTTCCAGTGCAAGGCCGGATTCGACTCGGCGTTCGCAACCGCCGAGCGCAGCACCTTCTCGACCTCGACGGCCGCCGCGCGCTCGGTGAACGCGAGGATGGTGCGCGCCTCGGGCACGCTGCGCCCGCGGATGTTGTCCGTGACGAGCCGTGCCTTGCGCGGCGAGATGCGGACGAACTTCGCGGTCGCCTGCACGGTCCGGGGAGCTTCGACAGCAGCCATCAGCGCTTCTTCACCTGTGTCTTCTGGTCGCCCGCGTGACCGCGGAAGTGACGCGTCGGAGCAAACTCGCCGAGCTTGTGCCCGACCATCTGCTCCGAGATGAACACCGGCACGTGCTTGCGCCCGTCGTGCACCGCGATCGTGTGGCCGACCATGTCGGGGAACACCGTCGAGGTCCGCGACCAGGTGCGGATCATGTTCTTGGAGCCCGAGTCGTTCATCTTCTGGATGCGCGCGAACAGCCGCTCCTCGACGAAAGGCCCCTTCTTCGAAGATCTGCTCATTAGCGCTTGTCCTTCCCGCGGCGACGGCCGCGCACGATCAACTTGTCGGATGCCTTGTGCTTGGAACGGGTGCGCTTGCCGAGCGTCGGCACGCCCCACGGGGTGACCGGATGGCGGCCGCCCTTCGACTTGCCCTCGCCACCACCGTGCGGATGGTCGACCGGGTTCATCGCCGAGCCGCGCACGGCCGGGCGCTTGCCGAGCCAACGGCTGCGGCCCGCCTTGCCGATCGTCACGTTCTGATGCTCGACGTTGCCGACTTGCCCGACGGTGGCGCGGCAGGTGAGGAGCACGCGGCGCATCTCGCCCGAGGGGAGACGCAGCGTCGCGTAGCCGCCGTCCTTCGCGACGAGCTGCACGCCGGAGCCTGCGGAGCGCGCCATCTGGCCGCCCTTGGCCGGCTGGAGCTCGACGTTGTGGACGAGGGTGCCGGTCGGGATGTTCTCCAGCGGCAGAGCGTTCCCCGGCTTGATGTCGGCGTCGGCCCCCGACTGCACGTACGAGCCGACACGCACGCCTGCCGGGGCGAGGATGTACGACTTCGCGCCGTCCGCATAGTGCAGCAGCGCAATGCGCGCGGAGCGGTTCGGGTCGTACTCGATTGCGGCGACCTTCGCCGGCACGCCGTCCTTCGTGCGCTTGAAATCGATGATCCGATAACGGCGCTTGTGCCCACCGCCCTGGTGGCGGGTCGTGATGCGGCCCGTGTTGTTCCGGCCGCCCTTCTTCGTGAGCTTCTCGGTGAGCGCCTTCTCGGGCTGCGACTTCGTGACCTCGGCGAAGTCGGAGACCGACATGTGGCGGCGGCCCGGCGACGTCGGTTTGAACCTTCTCACCGGCATTAGATTTGCGCCCCCTCGAAGATCTCGATCGTGTCACCGGCGCGCAGCTGCACGACGGCCTTCTTCCAGCCCGGACGCACGCCCTTGATGGCGCCGCGGCGCTTCGGCTTCGACTGGACCTTGATCACGTTGACGCGCTCGACCTTGACGCTGAAGAGCTCCTCGACCGCCTGGCGGATCTGCGTCTTGTGAGCGCTCCCATGCACACGGAACGTGTAGGTCCCGCGCGTCGTCCCTTCGTAGGACTTCTCGCTGAGGACCGGTGCGAGGATCACCTGGGAGGCGTGCATTACTGCGCCCTCCCCTGGACGAGCGGCAGCGCAGCCTCGGTGACGAGCAGCGAGCGCGCCCACACGAGCGCACTGACTTCCAACTCGCTCGGCCCGATGATCGCGACCTTCTGGAGGTTGCGGAAGCTCCTTCTCAGAGCGTCCTCCTCGTGCAGCGCGACCACGACGAGCGGGAGCGGGAGGCCGGCGCCCTCGAGGAGGCCGCGGGCCGATTTGGTCGACGGCTCCGCGAACGCATCCGCGGACACCACAGCGAGCGTGCCCTCGTTCGCATGGCTGGCCAGAGCCGACCGAAGGGCGGCCTTGGCCGATTTCTTGTTCACCTTCTGGATGAACTGCCTCGGCACCTTCGCGAACGTGTGACCGCCTCCGGTGAACTGCGGCGCGCGGATCGTGCCCTGCCGCGCGCGGCCTGTGCCCTTCTGGCGCCACGGCTTCGCGCGGCCGCCCGAGACGAGTCCGCGGCTCTTCGTCGCGACCGTCCCCGCGCGGCGCGCGTTCTGCTCCGCGCGGACGGCCTCGTGCACGAGATGCGGCTTGATCTCGACCGCAAACACGGTCTCGTCGAGCGAGACATCCTTGGACTTGCCGCCGGTCGCGTCGAGCAGAGGGGCAGTCGCCATTAGCCGCGCACCTCCACGATGCCGTTCCTCGGTCCGGGAACCGCGCCCTTGACGAGCAGCAGGTTCCGTTCGACGTCGATGTCGTGCACGGTCAGGCCGAGCTGCGTGACGCGCTTGCCGCCCATGCGGCCGGACATCTTGATCCCCTTGAAGACGCGCGACGGCGTGGCCGACGCACCGATCGAGCCCGGCTTACGGATGTTGTGCGAGCCGTGCGAGCGAGGGCCCGAGCTGAAGTTGTGGCGCTTGATCGTTCCCTGAAAGCCCTTGCCGATGCCGGTGCCGGCAACCTTGATCTTGTCGCCCGGCTGGAAGATCTCGACCGTCACGGTCTCGCCCTCGACGGCGCCGTCGATGCCGCCGCGGAACTCGACGAGCCTGCGATGCGCGCCGACCTTGAACTTCGCAAGGTGGCCGAGCTCGCCCTTCGAGAGCTTGCGGTCGGAGACGGCGTCGAACGCGAGCTGCACGGCGTCGTAGCCGTCCTCGCCCGCGAGCTTCACCTGCACAACCGGGCACGGCCCTGCCTCGATCACGGTGACAGGGGTGACTCCCCCGGTCTCCGGGTCGAAGATCTGGGTCATTCCCAATTTGCGCCCGAGAATGCCCTTGGCCATCAGACAAGCCCCTCCGCGGACGCAAATTGGCTAGAGAAATGCGCAGCATTTCTCATAGCTTGATCTCGATGTCGACGCCCGCCGGGAGATCGAGCCGCATCAGCTGGTCGATCGTCTTCGGCGTCGGGCTGAGGATGTCGATGAGGCGCTTGTGCGTACGCACCTCGAAGTGCTCGCGCGAGTCCTTGTCCTTGAACGGGCTGCGGATCACGCAGTAGACGTTCTTCTCCGTCGGCAGAGGGACCGGCCCAGTGATCGTCGCACCGCTGCGCTGCGCGGTGTCGACGATCTGCTGGGCCGACCGGTCCAGCTGTTGGTGGTCGTAGCCCTTCAGGCGGATCCGGATCTTTCCCTGTGCCATTGACGGTTTTCTCTCTTCCTACTTGACGAGCAGCGTTATTTGACGATCTCTGTGACGACGCCTGCACCGACGGTGCGGCCGCCTTCGCGGATCGCGAAGCGGAGGCCCTGGTCCATGGCGATCGGCTGGATCAGCGTGATCTCCATGTTCGTGTTGTCGCCAGGCATGACCATCTCCTGGCCCTCCGGCAGCGAAACCGCGCCCGTCACGTCCGTCGTACGGAAGTAGAACTGCGGGCGGTAGTTGTTGAAGAACGGCGTGTGACGGCCGCCTTCGTCCTTCGACAGCACGTAGACCTCGGCCTTGAAGTGCGTGTGCGGCGTGATGGAGCCCGGCTTCGCGAGCACCTGGCCGCGCTCGACCTCCTCGCGCTTGACGCCGCGAAGAAGCGCACCGGCGTTGTCTCCGGCCTGCGCGTAGTCGAGCGACTTCTGGAACATCTCGAGACCGGTGACGACCGTCTTCTCCACCTTCTCGTGGATGCCGACGATCTCGATCTCGTTCCCGACCTCGATCTTGCCCTGCTCCACGCGGCCCGTCACGACGGTGCCGCGGCCCGTGATCGTGAACACGTCCTCGATTGGCATCAGGAACGGCTTGTCCGCGTCGCGCACCGGCTCCGGGATGTAGGAGTCGACCGCGTCCATCAGCTCGACGATCTTCGCCTCCCACTCCTCGTCGCCCTCGAGCGCCTTGAGCGCGGAGCAGCGGACGATCGGGATGTCGTCGCCGGGGAACTCGTACTTCGAGAGCAGCTCACGGACCTCCAGCTCGACGAGCTCGAGAAGCTCCTCGTCGTCGACCATGTCGGCCTTGTTGAGAGCCACCACGATGTACGGCACCTCGACCTGGCGGGCGAGCAGGATGTGCTCACGCGTCTGCGGCATCGGGCCGTCCGCGGCGGAGACCACGAGAATCGCGCCGTCCATCTGGGCGGCGCCCGTGATCATGTTCTTGATGTAGTCGGCGTGGCCCGGGCAGTCGACGTGCGCGTAGTGACGGTTCGCCGTCTCGTACTCGACGTGCGAGGTGTTGATCGTGATGCCGCGCTGGCGCTCCTCGGGAGCGTTGTCGATCTCCGCGAAGCTCTTCACCTGTCCGCCGCCGCCGCGCTTGGCGAGCACGCTCGAGATCGCTGCTGTCAGCGTCGTCTTTCCGTGGTCGATGTGCCCGATGGTGCCGACGTTGAGGTGCGGCTTCGTGCGCTCGAACTTCTGCTTGGCCATTCCTTCCTTCCTTTTCTAGGATCCCGAGCCCTGCTCGGTGATCTCGGTCGCGATCGACGCCGGCACGTCCTCGTACCGGTCGAACTGCATGGTGAAATCTGCGCGGCCCTGTGACATCGACCGCAGGTCGGTGGCGTAGCCGAACATCTCGCTCAGCGGGACGCTCGCCTTGATCACCTGCGCGTTGCCGACGGGCGTCATCTCTCCGACGCGGCCGCGGCGGGACGCGAGGTTGCCCATCACGTCGCCGACGTAGTCCTCCGGGGTCGTGACCTCGACAGCCATCATCGGCTCGAGCAGCTTCGGCTTGGCGCGCTTCATCGCTTCCTTGAACGCCATCGAGCCGGCGATCTTGAAGGCACGCTCGCTCGAGTCGACGTCGTGATAGCTGCCGTCGATCAGCTCGACCTTGACGTCCACGACCGGGTAGCCGGCGAGAACACCGCTTCCCATCGCCTCACGGATGCCTTCGTCGATCGGCTTGATGTACTCCTTCGGGATCTTGCCGCCGACGATCTTGTCGACGAACTCGTAGCCCTGGCCCGGCTCCTGCGGCAGCAGATTGATCACCGCGTCGCCGTACTGGCCCGAGCCGCCCGTCTGGCGCACGAACTTGCCCTGGATCCGCTCGGCGGGGCGATCGATCGTCTCGCGGTAGGCGACCTGGGGGCGGCCGACGTTCGCGTCGACGTTGAACTCGCGCTTGAGGCGGTCGACGATGATCTCCAGGTGGAGCTCGCCCATGCCCGAGATGAGGGTCTGGCCGGTCTCCTCGTCGGTCTCGACGCGGAAGGTCGGATCCTCCTCGGCGAGCCGCGCGAGCCCGTTGCCCAGCTTGTCCTGGTCGGCCTTCGACTTCGGCTCGACGGCGACCGCGATCACCGGGTCCGGGAAGGTCATCGACTCGAGCACGATCGGCGCGCTCTCGACGGCCAGCGTGTCGCCGGTCGTCGTCGACTTGAGGCCGACGCCCGCCGCGATGTCGCCGGCACCGATCTCGGCGCGCTCCTCGCGGTGGTTCGCGTGCATCTGGAGGATGCGCCCGATCCGCTCGGTCTTGCCGGTCGTCGTGTTGAGGACGCGGTCGCCCGCCTTGATCTTCCCCGAGTAGACGCGGAAGTAGGTGAGCTTGCCGACGTACGGGTCGGACATCACCTTGAAGGCAAGCGCGCTGAACGGCTCGTCGGACGAGGCGCCGCGAGAGAGCTCGGCCTCGGTCTTCGGATCGATGCCGAGGATCGCCGGCACGTCGAGCGGGCTCGGCAGATAGTCGATCACGGCGTCGAGCAGCGGCTGCACGCCCTTGTTCTTGAACGCGCTCCCGAGCAGCACGGGCGTGATCTCGTCGGCGAGCGTGGCCGCGCGGATGGCGCGCTTCAGCATGTCGGCGGTGACGGAGGACTCGTCCTCGAGGTAGGCGCCCAGCACCTCGTCGTCGAAGTTCGACACCGCGTCGACCAGCTGGTGGTGGTACTCCTGCGCCTGCTCCGCGAGCTCGACCGGGATCTCGGTCGTCTCGAACTCCTCGCCGAGGTCGTCCTTGTAGACGATCGCCTTCATCTCGACCAGGTCGATCACGCCACGATGGAGGTCTTCCTGGCCGACCGGGAGCTGGATCGGGATCGCATTCGCGCCGAGCCGCTCGACCATCGACTGCACGGCGGCGAAGAAGTTCGCGCCGGTGCGGTCCATCTTGTTGATGAAGGCGATCCGCGGGACCTTGTACTTGTCGGCCTGGCGCCAGACGGTCTCCGACTGCGGCTGGACACCGGCGACGGAGTCGAAGACGGCCACGGCGCCGTCGAGGACGCGCAGGCTGCGCTCGACCTCCACCGTGAAGTCCACGTGCCCGGGCGTATCGATGATGTTGATCCGATGGTTGCGCCACATCGCGGTCGTCGCCGCGGACGTGATCGTGATGCCGCGCTCCTGCTCCTGCGCCATCCAGTCCATCGTGGCAGCGCCTTCGTGGACCTCGCCCATCTTGTGGGTGCGGCCCGTGTAATAGAGAATCCGCTCCGTCGTCGTGGTCTTGCCCGCATCGATGTGGGCCATGATCCCGATGTTGCGGACGCGGTCCAGCGCCACCTCTGCCTCTGTTACAGCCAAAGCTCTCCCGTTCCTACCACCGGTAGTGCGCAAAGGCCTTGTTGGCCTGCGCCATCCGATACATGTCGTCTTTGCGCTTGTATGCGTTCCCCTGCTGCTCGAGGGCATCGAGGATCTCGCCGGCCAGCTTGTCGGCCATGTGCTTCTCACGGCGGTCGCGCGAATAGGTGACGAGCCAGCGGAGCGCGAGTGTGCGGCCGCGGCGCTGAGGCACCTCGACCGGGACCTGGTAGTTCGCCCCACCCACGCGGCGCGACTTGACCTCGAGCACGGGCGTGACCGTCTTCACGGCCTGCTCCAGCACCTCGACCGGCGGACGGCCGGTCTTCTCGCCGACGCGGTCGAGCGCGCCGTAGACGATCGCCTCGGCGGTCGACTTCTTGCCGTCGCGCATCACCCGGTTCATCAGCTGGGTGACGAGCTGGCTGTCGTAGACCGGGTCCGAGATGACCGGGCGCGGCGTGATCTCTGCGCGGCGCGGCACTAGGAAGCGCTCCGCTTGGCACCGTACTTCGAGCGGCCCTGCTTGCGGTCGGCGACGCCCGAGGCGTCGAGCGCGGCCCGGATCACCTTGTAGCGGAAGCCCGGCAGGTCCTTGACGCGGCCGCCGCGGACGAGCACGACCGAGTGCTCCTGCAGGTTGTGGCCCTCACCCGGGATGTAGGTGCCGACCTCGAGCCCGTTCGTCAGGCGCACGCGCGCGATCTTGCGCAGCGCCGAGTTCGGCTTCTTCGGCGTGGTCGTCGAAACGCGCGTGCAGACGCCGCGCTTCTGCGGGGCTCCCGCAAGCGCTGGGGTCTTGGTCTTCGCGGGCTTCGATTTGCGGCCCTTGCGAATCAGCTGATTGACGGTGGGCATCCTGAGACGAGGTCTCCTCTTGCGGGTCGTATGCAGACGGAAAGGCAGGGGGAGCGCACGAAGGCTGCTCCCTCCAGGCCGGCGGGCATGGTACCGGACCCGCCTGGGCCGTGCAACGTGTCTTACGGTGTCTGCGCGGCGGGTCGACCGACGGTGTCGTTCGACCGGCGGGGTCAGACCCACGGACGTGTCCGATCAGCATGACGCGAGGTGGATGGTTGAGCGATCGCGACCGGCCCCGAGCTTGCGAAGCGCACCTTTCGCGCGCAAGGACATGGCGCGCACCGCCACCTCCGGGGTCAGACCCCCCAGACGTGGTTGACCTGGAAATGGCCGTGGCGACGGACTCGTCAGCCGAGCGAGAGGAACGGGAGCCAGTCGGTCACGTCGACGGCCGCTGGCTGAGGGGGCTGGTCGTGAACGCACGTCAGGCTGCCGAGGCTCTGATTCTCGCGCCGCCGGACCCAGACGGCGAACGCCGCCGCCCGCTCCTGTGCGACGAACGCCCGCCGCACGGACGGCGCAGCCTGGGCGAACGGGTATGACCCGAGCGGGGCGGCCTCGCCGAGCGCGGTCACCTTGACACCGTCGATCGTCGCCGTCCCGCCCGCCGGGAGCGTGAGGAGACGTGCGGGCGCGGCATCCGCGACGGCGATCCCTTGCCGCAGGTTCCCGAGCCACGGGACGGGCTTGGCAGCCCGTACGGCGCGGGCAAGGGTTGCGGCGTACGTGTCGTACCACTCGTGCAGCCCTGCGGAGCTCGGCGGCGCCACTCGCAGGGTCGACTCGATCGCCCGCCGCCGCAGCTCGTCTGCGAGGATCAGCCGGGCCAGCGCCGGTGTCGCCTTCGCCCGGGCGAGCGCCGCGACGTAGGCGGCGCGGCTGCCGCCGAAGTGGTCGAGGATCGCGTCGGTCTCCGCCTGGGCGACGCGCCCCGGGTCGACGCGGGCCGACTGGACGAGCACGGCGTGCTGCAGGCCCGCCGAGAACGCCAGATCGCGGTCGCCGGTCAGCCGGTTCAGCGCGGAGACGTCGGCCGCAAGCACCTTCGTCGAGCCGAGCAGGCAGAGCGTTCCGGCCGGCAGCGTGGCACCGACGTCGAATGACTGGTCGAGCTCGGCCCCTGCCAGCGCGGGTGCGTCGCAGAGCGAGTGGTCCCGCGTCCACAGCCAGACGCACGCGGCCTTCGGCTTGTCGGGGTCGTTCCCGGCCGGGTTGAAGGCCGCCCAGCCCCACGACCAGACGCTCGCGAGATGCAGCTCTGCGGCCACCTGCTTGGAGGCGAGCGACTCCCACTTGACGACGTCGAGCCATTTCGAGAGCGGCTGCAGCCCCTCGCGGCCGCCCGCCTTCGGCGTCGAGCTGAACGTCAGCATCATCCCCAGCCGGTTCGTCGGCACGCCGATCTGGATCAGGTCCTCCATCCGCGTGCGCATCGTCGCGCGCAGCCGGCGGCTGCCGAGCACCGCGCCCTGCTTCGAGATCTGGGGCCCCGAGAAGTAGACCTCCGGAACGATGTCGGCGGCCTGCGCCACGGACTGCCACCACGCGTCGGCGTCGGCGTCGTGCGTGTACGGGCGGTTCGAGAGGAGGAGGAACGGCCGCGCACCCCGCTCGGCGAGCCGCTGCAGGTACGCGAGGACGTTCGCGCGGTACTGCGCGGTGGTGGCTGTCCACGGCGTCGGCAGCTGCGCTCCAAAGAGCTCGTTCTCGGCGATCAGCGGGTGGTCGCAGCCCGACGACGTGACGGCGGTGTCGAAGAGCTTGTCAGCGCGGGCCTGGATCACACTCGGGTCGGCCGGCTGCGACGGCGTGCCCACACGGTTCCCCAGATAGAGATCGAAGTAGACGGTCTTGGCGCCCTTGGCGCGTAGCTGCGGCGGCACGATGAACTGCGACGCGGCGGCGACGATCCCGGGTCGCGCGAAGATCGTCGACCAGAACGGCACCATCCCGTCGGCGTAGTCGACCCAGAGCGGCTGCGCCTGCGGCAGCCCGCAGGGGAGCGGCAGCTGCCCAGCCGGGCCGTTCCCGCGGGCGACACCTACGCCGAGCGCGAGCAGCGCCCCCAGAACGACAACGAGCCGCTTCACGCGGCTCGTTGTAGCAAGGCAGGTACCTGGTACCCGTCCGGGTACCAGGTACCGATCAGTCGTCGAGCGGGCTGTCGAGCTCGGGGGTCTCGGTGGCCTCGCCGGCGTCGTGGGAGGAGACGCCGTCTGCGCCCGGCTCGCCGCCGAAGCTCAGGTCGAGCCCGCCGAAGTCGACGGCGCCGTCCTGGCCGATCTCCTCGAGCGCCTGCAGCAGGGTGTCCCGCTCGTACGCCTCGCGGACGATCGGCTCGCTGGGCGAGATCTCGATGTTCCGGTACCGCTTCAGGCCCGTGGCCGCCGGGATCAGCTTGCCGATGATCACGTTCTCCTTCAGCCCGAGCAGGCGGTCGACCTTGCCCTCGATCGCGGCATCCGTCAGCACCTTCGTCGTCTCCTGGAAGGAGGCCGCCGACAGGAACGACTCCGTGGCGAGCGACGCCTTGGTGATGCCGAGGATGAGCGGCTCGTGCGCCGCCTTCTCACCCTTCGCCTTCACCTTCGCGTTCTCGCGCTCGTAGATCGCCTTGTCGACGAGCTGCCCCGGAAGCAGGTCTGTGTCGCCGTTCGACTCCACCCGGACCTTCTTCAGCATCTGGCGGACGATCAGCTCGATGTGCTTGTCGTGGATCTCGACACCCTGGCTCTTGTAGACCTTCTGCACCTCGCCGACGAGATACAGCTCGGTCTCGGTGGAGCCCTTCAGCGCGAGCTTGTCGGCCGGGTTCTGCGAGCCCTCGTTCAAGGGATCGCCGGCCTCGACGACCTGGCCGTTCGCGACCAGGAGCCGCGTCCGGCGCGGCAGCTGGTACTCGACCGGATCGACGAGCTCGCCGTCCTTGCCGATCTCGGTCGGGTTGACCGAGATCTTCGGGCCTCGCTCCGTCTGCTCGATCTCGATGCGGCCGCCGAGCTCGGCCAGCACGGCCGCGCCCTTCGGATTGCGCGCTTCGAAGATCTCCACGACACGCGGCAGGCCGTGCGTGATGTCGGCGCCGGCGACGCCGCCGGTGTGGAACGTCCGCATGGTCAGCTGCGTGCCCGGCTCGCCGATCGACTGCGCGGCGATGATGCCGACCGCGTCGCCGATCTCGCACATCTCACCCGTCGCCGGGAAGATGCCGTAACAGGTCTTGCACACCCCGGTCTCGGCGCGGCACTTGAGCACCGAGCGAACGGGCAGAAGGAAGTCCTCGCCCAGCTCGGCCTCGAGCTCCTCGAGCAGTGCGAGCGTGACCGTGTCGCCGCGCTCGGCGACCAGCGTCTTGCCCGGCTTGCCCGACGACAGCGGCTTGTACGTGTCCGCCGAGATCACGCGGCCGAGCAGCGACTTGTTCAGGCCGTCGCTCGTGCGGATCGGCAGCGCGATGTGGTCGTCGGTGCCGCAGTCGTCCTCGCGGACGATCACGTCCTGCGACACATCGACGAGCCGCCGCGTCAGGTAGCCCGAGTCGGCGGTGCGAAGCGCGGTGTCCGCGAGGCCCTTGCGGGCGCCGTGGGTCGAGATGAAGTACTCGAGCACCGACAGGCCCTCCATGAAGTTGGCCTTGATCGGGCGCTCGATGATCTCGCCCTTCGGATTCGCCATCAGGCCGCGCATGCCGGCCAGCTGGCGGATCTGCTTCATCGAGCCGCGGGCGCCGGAGTTGGCCATCATGAACACCGGGTTCAGCTCGTCGAAGTGGTGCTCCATCGCCGAGGCGACCTCGTCGGTGGCCTCGGTCCAGATGTTGACGATCGTCTCGTGGCGCTCGTCCTCAGTGATCAGGCCCATGTCGTACTGGCCGTGCACCTCCTCGACGCGCTTCTCGTAGCCGGCCAGGATCTTCTCCTTGTCCGGCGGGATGACGATGTCGTTCTTCGAGATCGTGACGCCGGCCCTCGTCGCGTACTTGAAGCCGAGCGTCTTGATCGTGTCGAGGACCGGCGCGAGCGTGTGGGCGCCGTAGCGGTCCGAGAGCGACAGCACGTACCGGTCGGTGTCCGCCTTCGCGAGCGTCCGGTTCATGAAGTCGAACTCGAGCTCCTCGTCGGGCGGCAGCAGCTCGTCGAGCGCCCGGTACACGGCCGAGTTGATCAGCACCCGCCCAGGCGTCGTGAGGTGCAGGTCCTCGTTGAAGCGGAATTCGATCGGCTCCTGCAGCCCGACCGCCTTCATCTCCAGCGCGACCTCGATCTCGTCCGCGGAGTCGAACCGCCGCGGGTGCGGCTTCAACTTCGAGGACTCCATCGACGCCAGGTCGAGATTGGAGTACGTCAGGTAGTAGATGCCGAGCACCATGTCCTGCGTCGGGGTCGCGAGCGGGCGCCCGGACGCCGGCGACAGGATGTTGTTCGACGACAGCATCAGGATGCGCGCCTCGGCCTGAGCCTCCGCGCTGAGCGGCAGGTGCACGGCCATCTGGTCGCCGTCGAAGTCCGCGTTGAACGCGTGGCAGACGAGCGGGTGGACCTGGATCGCCTTGCCCTCGACGAGGATCGGCTCGAACGCCTGGATGCCGAGACGATGCAGCGTCGGTGCGCGGTTCAGCAGCACCGGGTGCTCGGCGATCACCTCTTCGAGGACGTCCCAGACCTCGGGCGTCATCGAGTCGACGTACTTCTTGGCCGCCTTGATGTTCTGGACGGACTTCCGCTCGACGAGCCTGCTCATGATGAACGGCTTGAAGAGCTCGAGCGCCATCAGCTTCGGCAGGCCGCACTGGTGCAGCTTCAGCGTCGGCCCGGCGACGATCACGGAGCGGCCGGAGTAGTCGACGCGCTTGCCGAGCAGGTTCTGGCGGAACCGGCCCTGCTTGCCCTTCAGCATGTCGCTGAGCGACTTCAGCGGGCGGTTGCCCGGGCCGGTGACTGCGCGGCCGCGGCGGCCGTTGTCGAACAGCGCGTCGACGGCCTCCTGCAGCATGCGCTTCTCGTTGTTGACGATGATCTCCGGAGCGCCGAGATCGAGCAGCCGCTTGAGACGGTTGTTCCGGTTGATCACGCGCCGGTAGAGATCGTTCAGGTCCGACGTGGCGAAGCGGCCACCGTCGAGCTGCACCATCGGGCGCAGCTCCGGCGGGATGACCGGGATCGCCTCGAGGATCATCCACTCGGGGCGGTTCTGCGACTTGATGAAGGCGGAGACCACCTTCAGCCGCTTGATCGCACGCTGCTGCTTCTGGCCCTTCGAGGTCTTGATCGTGTCGCGGAGCGTCGCGGCCTCGAGGTTGAGGTCGAGGTCGCGGAGCAGGTCGCGGATCGACTCCGCCCCCATACCGCCGCGGAAGTAGACGCCGAAGCCGTACGGCGACCCGAAGCGGTCCTTCAGCTCGCGGAACAGCTGCTCGTCGTTGACGACCATCTTCGGCTCGAGGTCGCGGAAGAGCTGCCACGTCTGCTCGAGACGGCGCACGGAGTCGACGGCCGCCTCGCGCGTGTCCTCGCGACGCGACTCGATGTCGAGGTACATCTCGCGCACCTTCAGCGCCCACTGGATCAGCGAGTCGAGATCCTCCTTCTGGATCTTCCCGTCCGTCCGGAGGCAGAGGTCGTTCGTCAGCTCGCGGATGTCCTGGCCCTCTTCCCAGGTGTCCACGGCGTCCTTGAGGATCCCGTTGCCGAGATCGCGGACCTTGTCGAGGTTCTTCACGTCGACCTTGGTCACGTACTGCTGGTCGTCCTCGTGGGTCTCCTCGCCGGTGAGGAGCGCGTCGACGATGCGATGGATGTGCTTCGTGATCGCGCCCTTCTTCGCGCCGGTCGCCTTCTCGAGCTCCTTCTCCAGCGGGAGAATCGCCTCGAGGATCTGCTCGGCTGCCACCGCGACGTTCTCGAGCTCACGCGGGGTGAGCTTCCGGTCGTCGCGGATCGCGGCGTTGCGGACGAGCTCGCGAATCTTCTTCGCGTCCTCGGTCGTGATCTGCGGGACGAGCTCGAGGAAGAGCCCGCCGACGAGCTTGCGCGCCTCCTCGAGCGGCGGGAGCAGCTGCTCCTCCGCCCAGGTGGCGAGGCCGCGGGTCCAGAAGTCGTCGTCCTCGTCGAAGCCCTTCTCCTTGCCCTCGGCGAAGAACGCCCTGCGGCGGGACAGCCGCTTCTCGAGATCGGCGAGCTGCTCGTCACGGTCGACGTAGATCTGCTCGGATTCCGACTTGACCTTGTCCTCGAGGCCGTTCAGGTCCTTCGCGCGCGCCTCGTTGTCGACGTTCGTGACGATCGAGGCGGCGAAGTAGAGCACCTTCTCGAGCTCGCGCGGAGCGATGTCGAGCAGGTAGCCGATCCGGCTCGGCACGCCCTTGAAGAACCAGATGTGCGAGACCGGCGCGGCCAGGTCGATGTGGCCCATGCGCTCACGGCGCACCTTCTGCCGGGTCACCTCGACGCCGCAGCGCTCGCAGATGATGCCCTTGTAGCGGACGCGCTTGTACTTGCCGCAGTAGCACTCCCAGTCCTTGGTCGGACCGAAGATCCGTTCGCAGAACAGGCCGTCGCGCTCGGGCTTGAGCGTGCGGTAGTTGATCGTCTCCGGCTTCGTGACCTCGCCCGACGACCAGTCGCGGATCTGCTTCGACGACGCGAGACCGATGCGGATCGCGTCGAACTCATTGATGTCGATCATGCGGATTCACCTCCGGTGAATCCGCTAGTGGAAACGCGCATCCAGGTTCCTTCCGTCATGTCTTTGCTAGCGATTTTGCGCAGCAAAATTGCTCAGTCTTCGATGTCGATTGGGGCGTCTTCGTCGCCGGCCCCGACGGGCTCGGCGTCCTCGTCGTCGTCGGAGTCGACGACGTCGAGCTCGATCGCGTCGAGGTCGACGAGGGACTCGTCGGCCGGCAGCACGAGCTCACCGTCGGTGTCGACCCGCTCCTGGCCCTCCTCGGCCTCCTGAGCCGTGGGCTGCCTGGCAGCCGCACGCAGTGAGCCGGGTGAGAGGTCGATGCCGAGCTCTTCCGCGGCGCGGAGCAGCTCGTCGTCCTCCTCGCGGACCTCGACCTCGCCGCCGTCCTCGGAGATCACGCCGACGTCGAGCGCCAGCGACTGCATCTCCTTGAGGAGCACCTTGAACGACTCGGGGATCGACGGCTCGGCGATGTTCTCGCCCTTGACGATCGCCTCGTACGCCTTGACCCGCCCGACGGTGTCGTCGGACTTGATCGTCAGCATCTCCTGCAGCGTGTACGCGGCGCCGTACGCCTCGAGCGCCCACACTTCCATCTCGCCGAAGCGCTGGCCGCCGAACTGCGCCTTGCCGCCGAGCGGCTGCTGCGTGACGAGCGAGTACGGGCCCGTCGAGCGAGCGTGGATCTTGTCGTCGACGAGGTGGAGCAGCTTGAGGATGTACATGTAGCCGACGGTCACTTCCTGCTCGAACGGCTCGCCGGTGCGGCCGCTGAACAGCCTGACCTTCCCCGAGGCCTGACGGCCGAGCGGGGCCTTCGCGTCGGTGAGGATCTTGATGGGGCTGTCGGCGTTCTGCGTCGACCAGAGCAGCAGCGCCGAGTCGACGTCCTCGACCGTCGCACCGTCGAAGACGGGCGTCGCGATCGGTGTCGGCTTCGGGCCGTTGATCACCCGGCCGGCGTTGCCGTCCATCGGCTCGACCTCCTCGCTCGCGAAGACGCCGTGCGCCGCCGACCAGCCGAGATGCGTCTCGAGGATCTGGCCGATGTTCATGCGGCTCGGCACGCCGAGCGGGTTGAGCAGGATGTCGACGGGGCGGCCGTCCTCGAGGAACGGCATGTCCGCCTCCGGGACGATCTTCGAGATGACGCCCTTGTTGCCGTGGCGGCCCGCGAGCTTGTCGCCCTCGGAGATCTTGCGCTTCTTCGCCACGTACACCCGGACGAGCTCGTTCACACCGGGGCTGAGGTCGTCGCCGTTGTCGCGGGAGAACGTCTTCACGTCGATGACGACGCCGCCTTCACCGTGCGGGACCTTGAGCGACGTGTCGCGGACCTCGCGTGCCTTCTCCTTGAAGATGGCGCGGATCAGCTTTTCCTCGGCGGTCAGCTCGGTCTCGCCCTTCGGCGTCACCTTGCCGACGAGCAGGTCGCCCGACCCCACCTCGGCGCCGACGCGGACGATGCCGCGGTCGTCGAGGTTGCGGAGCGACTCCTCCGAGCGGTTCGGAATGTCGCGGGTGATCTCCTCGTCGCCGAGCTTCGTCGAACGGGCGTCGATCTCGTACTCGTGGATGTGGATCGACGTGAGCACCTCGTCCTTGACGAGCCGCTCGGAGAGCACGATCGCGTCCTCGAAGTTGTAGCCCTCGAACGGCATGAAGGCGACGAGGAGGTTCGCACCGAGTGCGAGCTCGCCGTGATCGGTCGACGAGCCGTCCGCCAGCACCGCTCCTGCGACGACCTTGTCGCCCTGGCGCACGATCGGCCGGTGGTGGATCAGCGTCCCCTGGTTCGAACGCATGAACTTGGTCAGCTCGTACTCGTCG
The DNA here is from genome assembly GCA_963821575.1 of uncultured Thermoleophilia bacterium. Taxonomy (GTDB): domain Bacteria; phylum Actinomycetota; class Thermoleophilia; order Gaiellales; family Gaiellaceae; genus PALSA-600. The sequence goes on along the minus strand of CAWGEJ010000006.1, from coordinate 64,996 downwards.
CGTGTCCCGCGGCCCTCGACCACGATGCGGTTCGCATCGAGCTCGATGACGGTGCCTGCGTTCTTGGCCACCACGACGTCACCTGAGTCGACCGCGGCGCGATGCTCCACGCCGGTGCCGACAAGCGGCGCCTGCGGGATCATCAGCGGCACGGCCTGCCGCTGCATGTTCGCGCCCATCAGCGCGCGGTTCGCGTCGTTGTGCTCGAGGAACGGGATCATCGCCGTCGCGACCGACACGATCTGCGCCGGGGCGACGTCCATGAAGTCGATGTCCTTGGCGGCGGCAATCACGGCCTCGCCTTCGGCGGAGCGGCAGAGCACCTGCTCGTGCTCGAACTTGCCGCTCTTGTCGACCCGCTCCGAGGCCTGCGCGATCGTGTACTGCGCCTCCTCGGCTGCGTCGAGATAGAAGATCTCGTCGGTCACCTTCCCGTTCGTGACCTTCCGGTACGGCGTCTGGATGAAACCGAACTCACTGACGGTGGCCATCGAGGCGAGTGAGCCGATCAGGCCGATGTTCGGGCCTTCCGGCGTCTCGATCGGGCACATCCGGCCGTAGTGGGTCGGGTGCACGTCGCGCACCTCGATCGGCGCGCGCTCGCGAGTCAGGCCGCCCGCGCCGAGAGCCGAGAGCCGGCGACGGTGCGTGAGGCCGTCCAGCGAGTTGGTCTGCTGCATGAACTGCGACAGCTGCGACGAGCCGAAGAACTCCTTCAGCGCGGCGACGACGGGCCGGATGTTGATGATCGTCTGCGGCGTGATCGTGTCGACGTCCTCCGTCGTCATCCGCTCGCGGACGACGCGCTCCATGCGGTACAGGCCGACGCGGAACGCCTCCTGGATCAGCTCACCCGTGGTGCGCAGCCGGCGGTTGCCGAAGTGCTCGTACTCGTCGAGCTCCTGGCGGATGGGGTCGCGGTTCATGCTGATCCCGTCGGCCGCGTAGTCCTTGGAGTCGTCGGTGAGGCCGATCGCGTGCGGCATGGCGACGAGCTTCTGGACGAGCGCGAGGATGTCCTGAGTCGTCAGGACGCGCGTGTCGTCCGGCACGTCGACGCCGAGCCGCTGGTTCAGCTTGTAGCGGCCGACCTTGGTCAGGTCGTAGCGCTTCGGGTCGAAGAAGAGGGACTTGAGCAGGTTGCGAGCGTTGTCGAGAGTCGGCGGCTCGCCGGGGCGCTGCTTCTTGAACACCTCGATCAGCGCCTCTTCCTCGCGCGTCGTCGCGTCCTTGTCGAGCGTCTTCTCGATGAAGTGCGAGTTGTCGAAGAGCGCGAGGATCGCCTCGTTCGTCGATGTGTCGAGCTTGAAGCCCGTCGTCGGGTCCTCGGCCGGCAGCGCGCGCAGGAGCGTGGTGATCGGCAGCTTGCGCTTCCGGTCGATGCGCGCGTAGACGACACCCTTCTTGTCGATCTCGAGCTCGAGCCAGGAGCCGCGGCTCGGCATCAGGTTCGCAGTGAAGACCTGCTTCGTCGCGTCCTTGGGCTCCATCAGGTAGGCGCCCGGCGAGCGGACGAGCTGCGTGACGATCACGCGCTCGGTCCCGTTGATGATGAACGTCCCCCACTCGGTCATCATCGGGAAGTCGCCCATGAACACCGTCTGCTCGCGGATCTCGCCCGTCTCCGTGTTCACGAAGCGGACCGTCATCGAGAGCGGCGCCTGGTAGGTGAGGTCTTTCTCGCGGCACTCCTGGATGGAGAACTGCGGCTCGCCGAAGCGGTATTCGCCGAACTCCACCGCGAGCGTGCCGGTGTAGTCCTGAATGGGCGAGATGTCGTCGATCGTCTCCCGGAGCCCTTCGTTGAGGAACCAGTCGAAGGACTCGCGCTGGATGTCGATCAGGTTGGGGAGGTCGAGAACGTGCTTGAGGCGGGAAAAGGAGTGGCGCGCGCGAGGCGCTGTGACCGTCTTGGCCAAGTAGAACAGCCTCCCTTACTGGCTATGAGGTGAGGAGCGATGCAGAAGAGGTGAAAAAGGCGTGCGGAAGTTGACGTGTCCGGACGTCGGCGCAACCCCCCACGATAGCGGAGGCGTCCCTCCAGCCGCAAGCGTGCGGCGAGGGACCCGCTGGGCCGACCCCAGGAGGGTACCAGGCGCAGAGCCGGCTGTGCCGGCTCTGCGCTAGAAACCTGGATCTATCTAGACATTTCGCTCGCGAGGCGGAATGTCACTTGATCTCGACGGAGGCGCCTGCCTCCTCGAGCTGGGCCTTCACCTGGTCGGCCTCTTCCTGGTTCACGCCCTCCTTGACCGGCTGCGGGGCCGAGTCGACGAGGTCCTTGGCCTCCTTGAGGCCAAGGCCGGTGACCGCGCGCACGACCTTGATCACCTGGATCTTCTGACCACCCGCGGCGGTGAGGACCACGTCGAACGCGGTCTTCTCCTCGGCTGCGGCCTCGCCGCCGCCGCCGGCTGCACCGGCTGCCGCGACCGCGACCGGAGCGGCGGCGGTGATGCCCCACTCCTCCTCGATCTTGTTCTTGAGCTCGACCAGCTCGAGCACGGTCATGCTCCCGAGCTGCTCGAACACCGTGTCAACTGCTGCCATCTTCGTCAGCCTCCTCGGCCATTCCGTCTTCGCCGGAATGGCTAGTAGTTTCGTCACCGGTGGTTGTGGCTAGCGAATCAGCGCCAAGCTGATTCGCGCGGGCGTCGATCAGCCCGTAGAGGTTCTGCAACGGCGCGTTCACGAGCGCGGCGATCGCGGAGAGCGGCGCGATGATCGCACCGAGCACCTGGCCGCGCAGCACATCGACCGGCGGGAGCTTCGCGAGCTCCTCGACGCTCGATGCAGAGATCTCGCGGCCCGACATGACGCCGCCGCGGATCTCGAGGACCTTCGTCTCGCGCGCCGAATCGGCGAGCGCCTTGGCCACCGCGACCATGTCGCCGTCGGCCTCGATGAACGCGATCGCCGACGGCCCCTCGAGCAGCGCGAGCAGCGCATCCGCTCCCGCGGCCTGCGCAGCCCGCCGGGTGAGGGTGTTCTTGACGACCGACAGCCTCGCCCCGTTCTCGAGCAGCCGCCCACGCAGGGCGTCGATCTGGGGCATCGTCAGACCGCGGTAGTCGGCGACGAAGAGCGTCTCCGCGCTACGGAGGCGTTCCGTCAACTCGGCGACGACACGTTCTTTGTCCTCTTTCTGCATGTCATTTCCTCCGGAAATGACTAGGCCCGCCTGGAGGCGGGCCACAGTGCCGGGAGCGTTTCTCTCCCCGGCTACTCGCCCCACCTCGGCTGGGCTTCTGCCTCTCGGCTGCCAGCGGTCTTCGGCGGTTCTAGTCGAGATTAGGCGCCTACTGTAGCTGCCTCACTAGCCGAAGAGCTCTCGAGCTCTTCGGCAATGGCGCGGGTCCGCGTCGGGTCGACGTGGATCCCGGGGCCCATCGTGGAGGTGAGCGTGATCTTCTTGATGTACCGCCCCTTTGCGACCGCCGGCTTCGCGCGCACGATCTCGTCGATCAGGGCCGCGTAGTTCTCGACGAGCGCCCGCTCGTCGAAGGAACGCTTGCCGATCGGGATGTGCACGTTCGCGCCGCGGTCGGTGCGGTACTCGAGCTTGCCGGCCTTCGCGTCCTTCACGGCCTTCGCCACGTCGAACGTGACGGTGCCCGTCTTCGGGTTCGGCATCAGCCCGCGCGGACCGAGCACGCGGCCGAGCCGGCCGACGTTGCCCATCTGGTCCGGCGTCGCGATCGCGACGTCGAAATCCGTGAAGCCCTCTTCGATTCTCTTCGCGAGGTCGGCCGAGCCGACGACGTCGGCGCCTGCCTCCTCGGCCTCGCGGGCCTTGTCGCCCTCGGCGAAGACGGCGACCCGCTGCTCGCGGCCGGTGCCGTGCGGCAGCATCAACGTGCCGCGCAGCTGCTCGTCGGCGTGACGGACGTTGAGGCCGAGGTTCATGTGCACCTCGATCGTCTCGTCGAACTTCGCGGCCGGCTGCTCTTTCAGCAGGCGGACGGCCTCGACCGGCGTGTACAGCTGCTCGCGGTCGATCGCGCCGCGGGACTCGCGATACCGCTTCCCATGCTGCGTCATCAGCTATCCACCTCCACGCTGTCCCGAGCGATCGGGGGGCAAAGCCCCTCGATCGCCGAGCGACAATCCAAAGCTGTCATCACTCGACCTCCACGCCCATCGACCTTGCGGTGCCTGCGATCACGAGCATCGCCTGCTCGACGTCGCGCGCGTTCAGGTCCTGCATCTTCGTCTCGGCGATCGAGCGGAGCTGCGCCTGCGTGAGCCGGCCGACCTTCGTCCGGTTCGGCTCGGCCGAGCCCTTCTCGAGCCGCAGCGCCTCCTTGATGAGGACGGCGGCCGGCGGCGTCTTCGTGATGAAGTCGAAGCTCCGGTCCTCGTAGACCGTGATCTCGACCGGGATGATGCGGCCGTTCTCCTGCGCGGTCTGCGCATTGAACGCCTTGCAGAACTCCATGATGTTGACGCCGTGCTGGCCGAGCGCAGGGCCGACCGGCGGCGCAGGGTTCGCCTGCCCGCCCGGGATCTGCAGCTTGATCAGTGTGAGGACTTTTTTCGCCATTTCAATCCTTTAGTCGAGCTTCTTGACCTGATCGAACCCGAGCTCGACGGGAACCTGGCGTTCGAAGATGTCCACCAATACCTTGAGCTTCTGCTGGTCGGGGTTGACGTCGACGATCTCGCCGTCGAAGTCGGAGAGCGGCCCCGACGTCACCTTGACCGACTCGCCCAGCGAGTACTCGATGGTCGTGCGGGCGCGGTCGCCGCCGGCGTTCGCGCCGGTCTTGAGGATGCGGTCGACCTCCGGCTGCGAGAGCGGCACGGGCTTCGACCCGGCGCCGACGAAACCGGTCACGCCCGGGGTGTTCTTGACGACCGTCCACGCATCGTCGTTCAGGTCCATGTTCACGAGCACGTAGCCCGGCAGGACGCGCTTCTCGGCCTGCACCTTCTGACCGTCCTTCGTCTCGATCACCTGCTCGGTCGGCACGACGACGCGGCGGAAGCGCACGCGCTGCCCCATCGACTCGATGCGATGCTCGAGGTTGGCCTTGACCTTGTTCTCATGGCCGGAATAGGTGTTGACGACATACCAGCGAAACATTGGATTCCTTACTGACCGAGGAAGATTTTGGAGACGACCTGCTTCCAGATCTGATCGTTGAGGTAGAGGTAGCCGCCGACGACGAAGCAGGCGACGAGCACGACGACCGTGCCCTGGATCACCTGGTTCTGCCCGGGCCACTCGACCTTCTTGAGTTCCGCCCACGACTCCGCGATGAAGTTCGACCTCCGGCGCTCGTCCGCGGGGCCGGGTGGATGGGGCTGCTGGCGCGGCGCCGTCGCCATGGCGTCCCTAGCGGGTCTCCCGGTGCGGGGTGTGCGACCCACACCAGCGGCAGTACTTCCGGAACTCGACGCGGTCCGGCGTGTTCCGCTTGGACTTCATCGTCTGGTAGTTCCGCCGCTTGCACTCGGTGCAGGCGAGGGTGATCGCAACTCTGACTCCGGTCTTGGCCATGTCTCTTCTCTAAGAGTGAAAATGGGTACGAGCCCGGGCACGCTGACGCACTGCCCTGGGGCCGCGGAAGTGTAGCGGGACCCGCGCGGAGCGATGGAGAGATCCGGAAAAGGCCCGCAAACCTGGGCAATCGCTATTCTCAGAGCGTGCGTCTCCCTGGGGTCGGCTGCCTGGCAGCGTGTGCGGTCGCGGCCCTCGCCGGCTCGGTCTGCGGCACCGCCGGGGCCGACGCCGGAGTGCCGGTCTGCGTCGGCACAGGCGTCCTCGCAAGCGAAGCGCCGAGCACCACCGTCCCGGTTGCCGTCGATCCCTCGCTCCTCGGCCCCGGCAGGTCCGGGACGACTGTCGCGAGCGCGACCGATGCGAAGACCGGCCTCACGGCCGCCGCCGTCTCACTTGGCGTCGCAGGCTGCGTCGATGCCGAGGGCACACCGGGCGGGACGACGCTCCGGGAAGGTGCCTGGAGCATCTTCGGCGGCGCGGTCCGCGGCTCTTCCCTGCGCGCGGACCTCGTGCCGCGGCCCGCGGACGGCTCCGGCTGGTGGCTGCGGATCGACGTCGAGGATCTAGTCGTCGCCGGCCGACCCGTGACGCTGGAGCCGGGGGACCAGGTCGCAGTCGGGAACTGGGGTCAGCTGATCGCCCGGCCGCAGCCGGCACCGGCGCCCGTCGGCGCTTCCCTCCGTTGGTGGCGGGCCGCCCTCGAGCTCGATCTCACGCATGCCCACGCGGGCTTCCCCGCCGGCACCGCCTTCCTGATCGGCTGGGCCGCCGCGGACCGGGCGCCGCTCGCGCTCGCCGCCAGCGAGCCCGCTCCAACGACGACGCCGGCGGCAACACCGGCCCCGCCCCCACCGGCAGCCAACCCGACGACGACCACGACGACCCCACCACCCGCGAAGCCGGCCGGCCCTACCGGCGCAGCCCCGAAGGCCGTCACGCACAAGGCGCCCAAGCGCAAGCACGTCAAGCGAGTCAAGCGCGCGCCCGTGCACACCGCGCCGCTCGTCGGCCAGCCGCTCACGGCCACGCCGCCGCTCGGGTCGAGCGCGCGCACCTTCCCGGTCGTCGGGGACGTTGCCTGGGGCGACACCTACGGAGCGCACCGCAGCGACGTCCCCGGCGGCTGGCATCACGGCGACGACCTCTTCGCCCCACTCGGCACCCCGGTCGTCGCGGTGGCGAACGGCATCGTCTTCGCGGTCGGCTGGAACCACGTCGGAGGATGGCGGCTCTGGCTCGTCGACGCCGAGGGCAACCAGTACTACTACGCGCATCTCGCCGGCTACAGCGCGCTCGCCCGGAACAACCACCACGTCCGCCGCGGGCAGGTGCTCGGGTTCGTGGGCAACACCGGCGACGCCGTCACCACGTGGCCACACGTGCACTTCGAAGTGCACCCGAACGCGACCCTCTACCTCGGCTACGACGGCGCCGTCGATCCGACCCGCTACCTGGCCGCCTGGACGCGCCTCGGCCACGTCACCACGGTGCCGCCGCCGGTCCCACTGCCCTCCGGCGCCCCGAGCGGCGAGGGCGCGATCAAGGACTTCCGGGCGCTGCTCGCGATCCGGCCGATGAAAGCGGTGCAGCGACTCGCGCCCGCCGGGATCCAGTCGAAGGCGTCAACCATCCGCGCGCTCGCCGCCGGTCGCCACCCGGTCTCACCGTTCGGAGTGGCGATCGCGCACAGCGGTGGCGGGCACGCGCCCATCCTGGCGGGGCTGCTGCTGCTCGCCGGGGCGCTCCTCGCGCTGCTGTACACGGCGCGCGCCGGCCGCGCCGACTAAGCCGGCGTCTCGAGAGGAGGTTCGAACAGAATGACTCAGCCACGTGCATCCGTCAGCGTCATCACGCTCTTCGTCGCGGACGAGCAGCGCTCGAAGGAGTTCTACGAGCGAGTCTTCGAAGTCGCTGGGGTCGACGAGGGACACGGCACGGTCATCTTTCAGTTCGACAACCTCTTCCTGCGTCTCCTGAGGCGCGATGAGGCCGAGAAAGAAATGCTCGGGCAGGTGCCCGTAGGCGACCCGCGCTCGGGGACGAGTGTTCAGATGGCGTTCTTCACCGGGGACATGGACGGTCTCTGCTCCACACTCGCCCAGCTGGGGGTCCCGACCGTCTATGGACCAATCGACCGGCCGTGGGGCGTTCGCAACGCTGGGTTTCTCGATCCGGACGGCCACATCTGGCAGTTCGGCTCGCACATCCCGGATGACTGAGCTGGTACGTCAGATCCGCTCGTACACCAGCTCGACAACGCCAGAGCGAAACGCCTTGTTCGAAACGAGCCGTAGTGGTCGAAGGCTTTCGATTCCCGCGAAGAGTGAGCTACCGCTCCCGATGGCGACTGGGCAGACGTAGAGCCGGTATTGGTCCACCACGTCGAGCCGGGCGAGCGACCGAGCGAACCGCACGCCGCCGTGGGCCACGATCTCACCACCCGGTTCGGCCTTGAGCTTCGCGATCTCCTCCGCAGTGTCTCCACGGGCGATCCGCGATTCGGGCCAATCGGCAGACGGCAGCGTCTTTGAGAACACGACCTTTGGGATGTCGTTCATGACCGGCGCAACCGGCTCCGACGACGTGGGCCAGTGCGCCGCCATGGCCTCGTAGGTGACGCGGCCCATGATGTGCGTCCCGGCGCGACGCAGCGCGTTGACGAAGTACTCGTCGAGCACGTCGTCGTCGGGCATCGCCCGCCACCAGCGCTCGAACTCGGTGCCCTCTTCGAGGCTGTAACCGTCGAGCGAAACCGCGGCCTGCTGCAAGCTGAGTTTCCGCACCTCGCACCTCCCAGTGAGTCGTCGCAAGTAACAGACTGCTCAACCTGCGGCAACTCATCGCGGCCGATCAGCCCTGCGCGACCAGTGGCGATCCAGTGTCTGACACCGTGCCGGTGTCAGACACCTTGACGGTCCGCGATAGCGAGCTGGTGGGTTGCGAGGGTTCAGGGGCGGCGGGTGGGCTCGAACCACCGACCTTCGGGATGTGACTCAGTCGACGCTCAGCGTCGACGGAAGCGCTCGAGAGATAGCGGCGGGTGGGCTCGAACCACCGACCTTCGGGAGGCTGTCGACGCGGAGCGTCGAGCGAACCGAGTAGCGGCGGGTGGGCTCGAACCACCGACCTTCGGGCTGGGAGGCTGTCGACGCGGAGCGTCGAGCGAACCGAGTAGCGGCGGGTGGGCTCGAACCACCGACCTTCGGGCTGGGAGGCTGTCGACGCGGAGCGTCGAGCGAACCGAGTAGCGGCGGGTGGGCTCGAACCACCGACCTTCGGGTTATGAGTCCGACGCTCTAACCAGCTGAGCTACGCCGCCAGGCGCGGTCATTTTAGCCGCGCGGCGGACCGCGCTCCCGGCCACCTCGGGACTAGCCCTCCGAGCGGGATCAGCTAGCCGAAGTGCAGGCGCACACAGGGCGCCGGTGAGAGATCCTTACGCCGACGGGCCGAGCGTGTCCCGGGTAGGCAAGTGCGGGGCCGCTCCCGAACCTGTCTCGACCCGAGAGCGGTGAGACACGCTCGGCCCGTTATCTCGAAACTCGTTCGGTGCGAACGCTACGCGCAGCCCTCGCCGCCGAGCCAGTCGCGCCAATCCCCAGTGACACCCAGATGAAGCCGCATTGCCGGTCCTTTCCCGCAGGTTGCCGGCTGATCATGAGCCTTCAGGGCCCCTCTGTCGTCCCCTGTTCGAGGGAAGCGCCGAGCGGGACGCACGCGACGGCGAGGCCGAACCAGAGCACGGCCAGCGCAAGGGCCGCGACCTCGAGCGCCGACACCCAGAACGCTCCCGCGTCACCGAGCACGAGCGCGGCGAGCCCCGCGATCGCCGCGAGCCACACGGTCGAGACGACCGCCAGAGCCAGTCTCGGCGGCGCCCAGACTGTTTTACCTACCGGGATATGGCGCTGGTTCTCGTAGGCGAGCAACTTGCGCAGGCGGCGCGTTGCGACCCGCTGCCGCATCCGGTGGCCACGGCTTCTGTGCAACTCGACACGCTCTTCGGCCGAGTCGATCAGCGAGCGGAGGTAGACGCGCCCGAACTCGGAGCGGCCCGAGCGAGAACGAGCCGGCGCAGCCATTGCACTCACGATATCGCTCCCCGCCGCCGGCTCAGGGCGAAGCCTCAAGCCGTCGGCGTGATCGGTCGATGAATCCCGAAATGTCCGAGCTACCGCTGATCTTGGTGGCCGATGATGACGAAGACATCCGGTTCCTCGTCCGCGTCGTCCTGGAACGCGGCGGGTATCGGGTCATCGCGGCCGCCGACGGGAAAGAGGCGCTCGCCCTGGCCGAGGACCAGGGCCCGGACCTCGTGCTCCTCGATGTCTCGATGCCGATCGTCGGTGGACATGAGCTCTGTCGCACGATCATTGAAGGCAGTCCTTCACCCCCACCCGTGATCTTCCTCTCCGCCCACGGAGCACCCGCGGATCGCGTTCGCGGGCTGGAGGCCGGCGCTACCGACTACATCACGAAGCCGTTCGACCGGCGCGAGCTCCTGGCGCGCGTCTCGTCGGCCCTGCGCACGAGCAGCAGGATGACCGCGCTCGCCCGGGATGCCGCGGTCGATCACCTGACCGGCGCGATGAACCGCAGCCAGCTCGACACTCAGCTGGCCGCGGCAGTTGCCCGCGCGCGCAGGTCGGGTGGGAATCTCGGCCTGGTGCTCGTCGACGTCGACCACTTCAAGTCGATCAACGACCGGTTCGGGCATTCGACCGGCGACTCCGTCCTGCGCGTCGTCGCGACCCGGCTGATGAGCGTCATCCGGGGCGGGGACACGCTCTTCCGCTACGGCGGAGACGAGTTCTGCGTGCTCCTCGAGGAGGCCGACGACCGCGGAGCGTCCGCACTCGCGGAGCGATCGATCGAAGCGATCGCCTCTGCCCCGATTGTCGACGTCGCCGTGACCGCGAGCGCGGGCGCCGCGCACTGGAGCGCCCCGTTGGCCCGCCCCTCTGATCTCCTCGACGCCGCCGATGCCGCGCTCTACGAGGCGAAGCGGCTCGGCAGGGCCCGCGCCTGTTCCTGGAGCGACGGGACGCCGCCGCTCGCCCCGGTGGCGGCAGTCGGGGCCGCCCGCTACTGAACGTCGTCGCCCGGCCACGTGTCCGAGAGCAGGTAGCCCTCAGGAAACGGATCGTCGGGATCGACGAAGAGCTCGGTCGTGCCGGTGATGAACGCGCTGCCGCGGATCGCGGGAACGATCGCGGGCGTCCCCGCGAGTTCGACCGTCGCGACGATTCGCCCGTCGAACGTCGTACCGAGCGCGGAGGCGTGCGTCATCGCGTCGCCGACCTGCATCAGCCCACGCGCGTACAGGACGGCCATTCGCGCGGAGAGCCCGGTGCCGGTCGCCGACCGGTCGAGTCTCCCCGGAGCGACGACCACGGCGTTGCGGGTCACCGCACCGATGCCCTGCCAGGCTTGCGCGATCTGCACGATCGAGACGCCGGCGATCGCCGCGTTCTCGGGGTGGGCACACGGAAGCTGTTCGCGCGCGGCGGCGCGGATCAGCTCACCCGCGCGGGCGAGCTCGCGAGCCTCGGTCGGCTCGATCGCGAAACCGAGCGAGCCCGCATCCGCGATGGCGTACCACATGCCCCCGAACGCGACGTCGACCGTAAGCGTCCCGAGCTCCGCCACTTCGAGAGGCGCGTCGAGCCGGGCGGCGAACGACGGCACGTTCGTCAGCTCGACGCTCTCGACTCGCCCGTTGCGGCATGTCGCCCGCACCTCGACCGGCCCGGCCGGGGCTTCGAGCCGCAGGATCGTCTCCGGCTCGTTCATCTCGACGAAGCCCCGCTCGAGGAGCACGGTCGCGACGCAGATCGTGTTCGAGCCCGACATCGCGGGGTACTCGGTCGGCTCCATGATGATGTAGCCCCACTCGCAGTCGGATCGGGTCGCCGGCACGAGCAGGTTGGCGTGGCTCGCCACCGACCCGCGCGGTTCGCGCAGCAGGAAGCGCCGGAGCGAGTCGTCGGCGGCGAGCGTCTGCATCTGCTCGAAGACGGTCGCGCCGGCAGGCGGCGGCACTCCGGCGACGACCACGTTCCCCACTTCGCCGCCGGCGTGGCAGCCGATGACCGTGATCGCCCGGCGAACGCGCATCGCCGGGCGACCATACCGCGTCGGGTTCTAGCTCCCCTTGGTCGGATAGACCGGCGGGAAGACGAGGTCACGCCACGAGCTCGGCATCTTCTTGATCATCGAGATCTTGTTCATGAAGTTCGCGTACCGCATCAGACCGAGCGGGCGCGTGGTGAAGGTCAGCCCGGACGCGCCGAGCCACTGCTTGTACTGCCGCCACGTCGGCACGCCGTCCGAGTCGTCCTGAAGCAGACGCGCGACCTTCGTCGGGTTCGTGTTGATCAGCGTGATCGCCTTCTGCACGTCGTCGTAGAAGGTCTTCGAGAAGGTCGGGTACTGGTTGTAGAACTTCGTCGTCTCCCAGGCGCTCAGGAACGAGCTCGACCCGAAGAACTGGTTGCTGCGGGCGACGATGTGCGCGCCGCGCACCTTCTCCTGGAGCTGGTACGGCGGCGAGGTCAGATGACCGTCGATCTGCCCGGTGAGGAGCGCCTGCATGCCTGCCGGGTGATCCATCGAGACGATCGACGAATCGAGCGCGTGCGCATCGCCGAGCTTGACCTGCGCCATCTTCTTGAGCACCACGCCCTGGATCGACGTCGGTCCCGGCATTGCGATCCGCTTGCCCTTCAGGTCCGCGATCGTCTTGATGTTCGGGTCCTTGGCCATCAGCCAGAGATCGCCCCAGTCGAGGCCGGCGATCACCTTCCAGTCGACTCCCTGCGCCCAGCCGAGGATCAGCGGCCCGGTGCCGCCGGCGCCGATCTGGATGTCCCCGGAGATGACCCCGCTCGTGATCGCGGCGCCCGAGGAGAGCACGAGCCACGAGAAGGTCGTGTCCGGGAACTGCCGCTCGAGCGTCTTCTGGGCCTTCAGCACGATCAGCGGTGCGTAGCCGATGCCCGGCTGGTACCCGATCGTCACGTGGCCGGGGGCCGTCGCCTCCCGATGAGCGGTCGCCGTGGTCGCGACGAGCGCCGCCAGAGCGGCGAGCGCTGCGAAAACAAGCAGCGACCGATTCCTGAGCCTTGTCATGTCGACGTCCTTTCTCGGTGATCGTTCACGACGTCTTCATCCCCCACCTCACGATCGTGCGGCGCTCGAGCGCGGCGAAAAGCGACTCGAAGGCGACGCCGAGCACCGCGATCGTCACGAGGCCGGCAAAGACCCGCGGCGTGAGGAGATAGAGACGTGCGTTGTTGATGTAGTTGCCGAGGCCGCCCTTGCTGCCGGCGACCCCGAAGACGAGCTCCGCGGCGATCACCGTGCGCCAGCCGAACGCCCAGGCCGTCTTCAGGCCCGATACGGCGTGTGGCAGCGCCGCCGGCACGAGCACGTCGGTGATCACGCGGATCTTCGACAGGCCGATGTTGCGTCCGACCGCCACGAGCGTCGGGCTGACGGTCTTGAACCCGGTGCTGAGGTTGATCGCAACGGGCCAGATCGTTGCGTTCGCGATTGTGAAGATGATCGCGTTCTCGTTGATCCCGAACCACAACATGGCGAGCGGCAGGACCGCCACGCCCGGCAGCGGGTTGAGCAGGGAGGTGAGGAGCGCGAGCAGGTCGGCGCCGACCGTCGACAGGGTCGCGAAGACGGTGAGCACGATGGCGACGGCGATGCCGATGCCGATCCCCTCGAGCAGGATCCGCAGCGTCGTCCACGTCGGCCCGGCCAGCGAGCCGTTCGTCCAGTCCTCCCACAGAGTCGAGCCGGTCTGCCAGGGCGACGCGAAGAGCAGGCGGCTGACATGGGTGACGCTCACGTACACCTGCCACACGGCGACGATCAGAACGAAGAGCAGCACGTATCGCACGAGCGGCGGCAGCGCCCCCCAGGAGAGCGCGCGGTGGCGGCGTGGGCGCGCCAGGCTAGTCGAAGCGACCGTCACCGTTTGCTTCCTCCTCGCGGTCGACGGCCAGCAGGCCGCGGAGACGCCCGCGCATCTCGGAGTACTCCGGCGTCTCGGGACCGCCGAGGCTGCGTACGTCGACCACCTCGACAACATGTGACGGCGCCTCGCCGAGCACGACCACGCGATCGCCGACGACGAGCGCCTCCTCGATCGAGTGCGTGACGAAGAGCAGCGTCACTTCGGTCTGCTCGACGATCCGGTTCAACTCGAACTGAAGGCGCTGCCGGGTGATCGCGTCGAGCGCGCCGAACGGCTCGTCCATGAGCAGGATCTCCGGGTCGAGCGCGAGCGCCCGGGCGATCGCGACTCGCTGCTTCATCCCGCCCGAGAGCTCGTGGGGATGCCGGGCTGCCGCCCGCTCGAGGTGGGTCAGAGCGAGAAACTCGCGTGCTCGCACCTCCGCCTCGCGCCTCCCGTACCCGTTGACGCGCAGCGGATAGGCGACGTTGTCGAGCACGGTTCGCCAGGGAAAGAGCTGGTCGAACTCCTGGAAGACGAGCGCGCGGTCCGGCCCCGGGGCGAGCGAGCGGCGTGCTGCGACCTCGATCGCACCGCCGATCGGCTCGACGAAGCCGGCGATGGCCTTGAGGAGCGTCGACTTCCCACAGCCCGAGGGGCCGATGACGACGATCCGCTCTCGCGGCCAGACGGCGAGGTCGATCCGGTCGACGGCGAGGTGGAAGCCGGCCGGGGTCTCGTAGCCGAGGCGCAGCCCGCAGAGCTGGAGGAGCGGCGGGCTGCTCGCGGGGAGGGCACGCAGACGTTCGCCGGAGGCAGCTGTCGCAGCCACGCCGAAAACACTAAATGTGCCTTATGCGTGGGATTAGCCGCTTTCTACCGATCCGGGTACGGCAAACCACCCGTCCGGTTCCGTCCTTACGCTGGCTCGGTGACCGAGCAGGAGCTGTGCTGGCGGTGCCCGACACCCATGGCCTGGGTGCACGGCACCTGGCAGTGCCCACGTTGCAAGTTCAAGCTCGGCTGCTGCGAGGGCGACCCGCAGACGCCGTGTGAGGCCGCGCTGGACGGTCAGGCGCCGCTCAGGCCGAGCACGGCGCGCACCTGACGAGCCACGGCGGCGGGAGCGAGCGCCCCGGCCGGCAGCTCGACGGTGAAGCTGACCTCTCCGTCCGGGAGCCCGTTCTGCCAGTTCGCAGCCGTGCCGGCGAGCCAGGAGTGGTGGTAGTAGCGCAGGCCGGCGAGCCGCGCGAACCGACGAGCGGGCCGGGAGCTGCGCCCGTACGCCCACACGAGGTTCAGGTGCTGGTGGTACCACACCGTGTAGCGCGGGTGGATGCGTGCGACGAGACGGCGCACGAGCCGCGTCTCCGGCTCCGACCACGGCCGGGAGCCGGCGGCGTACACCGACCACGGCGGCCCGAACGGCCGCCACGCCGCCGGGAAGTTCCGGTTCAAGTCGACGCCGTCGGCGTTCTGGCGGGTGTCGTGGGCGAGCCCGTCCGGGTTGAACGTCGGCACGAGCCAGAGGTCCTCGTGCGGGCGCACTGCTCGGAGGGCCGTGACGACGGCCGTCCCCGCGCACTCGTTGCCGTGGATGCAGCCGACGACGAGCACACGCGGGCCCGGGCCGGGGACGTGCACGAGCTCGATCGGCCGGTGCTGCACGGAGTACCCGAGCACGGCGCCGATCACGAGGTTCGAGAGCATCGCGGCCGGCGCGCCCATCCGTTCACCCTACGCCGCGCGCGGGAGCGTCGGCCAGGTTCAATCCGACGGTCGTGATCCCACCGCTTCTCCGCACCAACCGGAACTTCCGCCGCTACTTCATCGGCCAGGCCGTCTCGCTGCTCGGCGACCAGATCACCCTGATCGCACTGCCCCTGACCGCCGTGCTCGCACTGCACGCGTCCGCGGCGCAGATGGGTGCGCTGACGACGATCGCGCTCGTCCCGAACCTGATCTTCTCGCTGCACGCCGGCAGCTGGGTCGACCGCCGCGGCGGGCGGCGGCAGGTGATGCTCGTGACGGACGTCTGCCGCGGCCTGCTGATCGGGACGATCCCGGTCGCGTATGCGCTCGGCCACCTGACCTGGCTGCAGCTGTACGTGGTCGCGTTCGGCTCGGGGATGCTGTCGGTGTTCTTCTACGTCGCCTACGGCGGGTTCTTCCAGACGATCGTCGACCGGGAGGACTATGTCGCCGCCAACTCGCTGACCCACGGGAGCCGCGCGTTCTCGTTCCTCGCGGGGACGAGCATCGGCGGCATCCTCGTGCAGCTCTTCCGCGGGCCGTACGCGCTCGCGATCGATGCGGTCTCGTTTCTCTGGTCGGCGGTGTTCCTCGCCGCCATCGACGCACCCGACCCGCCGATGGGGGCACAGCACGAGGGAGGCGTCCTCGCCGGAGGGCGGTGGATCCGCCGCAACGCGATCATCCGGGCCGAACTGCTCGGGATCGCGACGCTGAACTTCTTCAACTTCATCTTCTTCGCGCTCTTCATGCTCTATGCCACGCGGTCGCTGGACGTCGCTCCGGCGACGCTCGGGCTCGTGCTCGGAGGCGCCTCCGTCGGGACGCTGTTCGGCTCGTTCATCACCGGGCGCGTGTCGCGCCACTTCGGCGTCGGCCCGACGTTTCTCTTCGGCTGCTTCCTCTTCCCTGCGCCGCTCATTCTCGTGCCGGCAGCCGGCGGGCCGCACTGGCTGGTGCTCGTCTGCCTCTTCACGGCCGAGTTCCTGTCCGGCATCGGCCTGATGCTGCTGGACATCCTCGCCGGGGCGATCAGCGCCGGCCTCATCCCGCGTACGCTGCGCTCACGTGTCTCGGGGGCGTTCATGCTGGTGAACAACGGCGTGCGGCCGGTCGGGACGGCCGTCGGAGGAGTGCTCGGGACGGCGATCGGCCTGCGTCCGACCCTGTGGATCGCGACGGTCGGCGCGCTCTCGGGACTGCTGTTCCTCCTGCCCTCGCCGATCCGCTCCCTGCGCGACGTCCCCGAGGAGGCTCCCGAATGACGCAGCCGGGAGCCGACCCGGTGCAGCTCTTCCACGAGTGGGTCGACGGCGACCAGATGGCGCTCGCCACCGCGACGCCCGACGGCCGGCCGTCGGTGCGCATGGTGCTGCTGAAGAGCGCCGACGAACACGGCTTCGCGTTCTTCACGGGCTACACGTCGCGAAAAGGACGCGAGCTCGAGGCGAACCCGCGGGCGGCGCTCCTCTTCCACCGGCCGGGGATCCAGGTGCGCGTCGAGGGCCGCGTCGAGCGCCTCCCCGCTGCCGAGTCGGACGCCTACTGGGCGACCCGGCCGGCCGCCTCGCGGAGAAGCGCCGCGGCCTCCAATCAGTCGCAGCCCATCGCCTCACGAGCGGAGCTCGAGGCGGCGGTGGCAGCGCAGCCCGCCGAGCCGCCGCGGCCCGGCCGCTGGGGCGGCTATCGCCTCGTGCCCGACACGATCGAGTTCTGGCGGCACCGCGACGACCGACTGCACGAACGTCACCTCTATAGGGCATGCGACGACGGCTGGGAGTCGCTACTGCTTCAACCGTGAAGCTCCTCGCCGCAGCAGCTCTCACGCTGGCCCTGACCGGCTCGACGGCAGCACCCTCGCCGACACTCGGCGGCTGCCCGGTCTTCCCCGCCTCGAGCGTCTGGAACCAGCCGGTCGACAAGCTGCCCGTCGCGGCCGATTCGGACACATTGATCCGCTCGATCGGCGTCGACGCGGGCGTGCACGCGGACTTCGGAAACGGCCTCTACGACGGCTCGCGGATCGGCATCCCCTACGTCGTCGTGCACGGCAAGAAGACACCGAGATCGCGGGTGAAGTTCGACTACGCGGACGAGAGCGACAAGGGGCCCTATCCGATCCCGGCCGGCGTGCCGATCGAGGGAGCGCCCGCGCACGCGAACGACGGCGACCGGCACGCGCTGATCGTCGACCGCGACTCCTGCAAGCTCTACGAGCTGTACGCCCTGCGCCGGAGCGGGTCGGGCTGGGCCGCCGGTTCCGGCGCGATCTGGAACCTGCGCTCGAACGCCTTGCGCCCGGCGACGTGGACGTCGGCCGACGCTGCGGGGCTGCCGATCCTCCCCGGGCTCGCGCGCTGGGACGGCGACGCGTCGACCGGACGCATCAACCATGCGCTCCGCTTCACGGTCGAGCGAACGCGGCGTGCCTACATCTATCCCGCGCGCCACTACGCCAGCGACTCGAACGACCCGTCACTGCCGCCGATGGGCCTGCGCGTGCGCCTGAAGGCGGGCGTCGACATCAGCAAGCTGCCGCCACAGGCGCGGATCGTCGCGCAGGCGATGAAGACCTACGGTCTGATCCTCGCCGACAACGGGTCGAACTGGTACGTGTCGGGCGCCCCGAGCCCGCATTGGTCGAACGACCAGCTACACGCGCTCGGGAGCCTGACCGGCTCCGACTTCGAAGTGGTCGACACCTCGACTCTGCGGCCGTAGCGAAAGCGTGAAGGTCGTGCCGGCGGGACCGCTCTCGACGCGCACCGCGCCTCCCATCGCCTCGGAGAGCTGCTTGACGATCGCGAGCCCGAGCCCGCTCCCGACCGGACGGTCCTTCCCGACCTTGTCGTAGAGGTAGAACCGCTCGAACGCATGCGGGAGGTCGTCGGGCGGGATGCCCGGGCCGGTGTCCGCGACGACGAGCAGGCCGGGCGCCACGGTGACGGTGACGGTTCCGCCCGCAGGTGTCTCGCGTAGCGCATTCTCGACGAGGTTCGACGCGATCTGAAGCGCGCGGTCCCGGTCCGCCTCGACCCAGGATTCGACCCCGGCCGCGTGCAGCTCGACGCCGAAGTCGCGCGCAGACACCTCGTGGCGGGCGACGGCCTCACGAGCGGTCTCATGGAGGTCGACGGGCTCGCTGCGCACGGAGAACTCGGCGCGGTTCATGCGGGCCAGGTCGAGCAGGTCACGGACGAGTCGCTCCAGCCGGCCTGCTTCGAGGCTGATGATTCGCGCCGCCTCGTCGGCGCCGAACGCGCCGTCGGCGAGGCCCTCTGCGTAGCCGCGGATCGCGGTCAGCGGCGTCTTCAGCTCGTGGCTCACCGAGAGCAGGAAGTCGCGCTCGGCCTCGCGCGAGGCGGCCAGCTGCTCGGCCATCTGGTTGAACGCCACCGAGAGGGCTGCGAGCTCGCGCGAGCCTCCGGTGGGCAGCGGCTCGTGCCGCTCGTCGGCTGCGAGAGCGCGCGTGGCGTCCGCCACACGCCGGATCGGGCGCACGATCGAGCGAGCGACGAAGAACGAGAGGGTCGCCGCGAATAGAACGCCGACGAGCCCCGCCAGCAGGAGGTCGCCGAGGAACGGCCGCCACGCCGCAGACCGCGAGCTGGCCGGGCGCAGGAAGATCAGCCCGAGGTGCGGCAGGGTGCGGTAGGAGTAGAGCTGCCGGGTGCCGAGGTAGGTCGTCTGGCCGTCGCTCGAACGATTCACGTTCGGCACGAGCGCTGCCAGGTTCGCACGCGGCTGGATGAGGATCCGCACGCTGCCCGACAGCGTGTTCTGCGTCTTGTAGTTGACGTTCTGCCGGCGCTGGAGCGCGAGGTCGTCGGCGCTCCGCGCCAGGCTCGCCGCCTGCGTCCGATCGACCTGGCGGCGGGTGAGCACCGCACCGATCGCGATCGTCAGAACCAGCGTGAGCGCGAGCGCGGCCAGCGTCGCCGCGAACAACCGTCCGCGGAGGCTGCTCACGACCGGCCGGCCGTCACTGCGGCATCGCCTTGTAGCCGGTGCCGCGCAGCGTCCGGATCAGGTCCGGCCGGCCGAGCTTGCGGCGCAGCTGCGCGACGTGAACGTCGACGGTGCGGGTGCCGCCGGGGTACTCCTGCCCCCACACGCGGTCGAGCAGCACGTCGCGCGAGACGACGACGCCCGTGTTGGCCATGAAGAAGGCGAGCAGGTCGAACTCCTTGGCGGTCAGCTCGACCGGTTTCCCGTCGACGGTGACGTCGTGCGACTCCTTGTCCAGCAGCACGTCCCCGAGCGCCAACGAGCTGTGGCGGTCCTGCGGCTCCGTGCGCCGGAAGATCGCCTTCATCCGTGCGACGAGCTCCCGCGGCGAGAACGGCTTCGTCAGATAGTCGTCCGCTCCGACCTCGAGGCCGACGATGCGGTCGGGCTCCTCGTCGCGGGCGGTGAGCATGAGGATCGGGACCTGTGAACGGCCTCTGATCTCGCGGCAGATCTCGAAGCCGTCCTTGCCGGGCAGCCCGATGTCGAGCAGGACCATCCGGATCTGGTGGCGGTCGAGCTCGACGAGCGCCTCCTCGCCGGACCGCACCCACACGACGCGGTAGCCGTCGCGAGTCAAATAGCCGCGGACGAGCTCTCCGACCGAGGGCTCGTCTTCGACGAGGAGAATCGTCCCCGCCATTGTCCGCCGAAGGCTAGTGGGTCAGAAGGACGTGGCGCGCACGCGCACGGCAGCGCCGCCGTCGATCCGCATGGTCAGGGCGGTCATCTTCCGCCGGAGGTCGGTGGGCGACGCGGGCACCCCGTCGATGACGACGAGGGTCTGAGGCGAGAGCGGGATGACCACCGGGCTCCCCAGCTCCCGCACGGTGATCTCGGTTGCGGAGGCCTGCACGATGCGACCGCGGTCGAGGATCAGAGTATGCGGCGTCTTGCGGATCTTGAGGTTGATCTCGACGTGCGACCAGACGCCGGGGACACGCGGGAAGGGCGGCGGGCCGCCACCTGCGAGGGCCGTGCCGGCGGAGGCAAGTGAGAGTGCAGTGAGGATGAGGGCGAGCCTCCGCATGTGCTGACTATCGCTTGTCCCGGTCACGAGGTGGTTGCGCGTGCGTAATGCGCACGTAAAACGCGTGGCCGCCGGCGGTGATGCCGGCGGCCACGTGATGACCGGACAAGCCCCTCGCGCTGCGGTCGGTGGGTCAGTTGGCACCTCTGCCCGACCTCACCCGTCAATGTGCCTTCGACCTGCGCTCTCGGCTGCTAATGCTCGCTTCCCGACCGGACGGACCCGGGCGGTGTGCTTCGACTTGGCGTGGTGATTCGAGGGGCACGGGCCGCCTCCTGCTACCGTGGAGCCACTGAGCGCCGACCGGTGCTCGTGAGATCTGGCTTCTCGTTCCTCCTTTTCAGGCGTATCGAGTCTCTCGCATCTCGAACCCCTGCTGAAAACCAAGGAGTCGAACAGCATGTCCCAATCGTTCCAGGCGCTCGGCGTGAGCGCACCCGTCGTGCGCGCGCTCGCCGCTCGCAACATCCATCGCCCGTTTGCGGTCCAGGAGCTCGTGCTGCCGGACGCCCTCGGCGGCCTCGACATCCTCGCCGAGGCACCGACCGGCTCGGGCAAGACGCTCGCGTTCGGCCTGCCGCTCGTCGAGCGCACCGCTCGGACGGGCGCTCAGCCGGCTGCCCTCGTTCTCGTGCCGACCCGTGAGCTCGCGACCCAGGTCGCGGACGATCTGCGGCCGCTCGCCGAGACGAAGGGCCTGCGCGTCGCCACCGTCTACGGCGGCGTGTCCGTCGGCCCGCAGGCGAAGCGCGCCCGCGGCGCGCACGTGCTCGTGGCCACGCCCGGCCGCCTGAACGACCTGCTCGAGCAGCGGCTCGTCAAGCTCGACGCGGTTCGGACCCTCGTTCTCGACGAGGCCGACCGAATGCTCGACATGGGGTTCAAGCCTCAGGTCGACCGCATTCTTCGCACAGTTCCGACCAACCGCCAGACACTGCTCTTCTCCGCGACGCTCGACGGCGCCGTCGCCGAGCTCGCACGCGCGTACACCTCGAACGCGTCGCGATTCCGCGCCGAGCTGCCGAGCGACCGGCGGCCCGGGACGATCGAGCACACGTTCGTCGCGGTGACGAACGAGGGAAAGCTCGACCGGCTGGTGGAGCACCTGTCGCACGCCGAGCGCGGCCTTGCGCTCGTCTTCGTCCGCACCAAGCACGGCGCCGACAAGCTCGTGCGCAAGCTCGCCCGCGAGGACGTCGCGGCGGTCGCGATGCACGGCAACCTCTCCCAGAACCAGCGCGAGCGCGCGCTCGCGCGCTTCGAGTCCGGCAAGGTGCCGACGCTCGTCGCAACCGACGTCGCGGCTCGCGGGCTCGACATCGACGACATCACGCACGTGATCAACTTCGATCCGCCGCACGGTGACGAGGACTACGTGCACCGCGTCGGGCGCACCGGGCGCGCCGGCCGCAGCGGCACTGGCGTCACCTTCGTCCTGCCCGAGCAACAGCACGACGTCGGCAAGCTCGCCGAGCGGCTCGGCCACAGTGCGCAATTCGACGCTGCAGGCATGAGCACACCGGCGAGGACGCGACCGCAGTCGCGCCAGCGCCGCCGCCGCCCGCGCTAGAAAGCTAGCCGCCCACGCCCGGAAACGCGGACTACCATGGACGCGTGCTGGGCAAACGGACGGGGTCGACGAAAGCCTGGAGCGAGCGTCTCCTGGCCGTCCTCGTGATCGCGGCCGGCCTGGCCGCGATCGACCAGTGGGTCAAGCTCGAGGTGCCCACGCCGGCCTGGGCGGTCCATCACCGCTCCGACCTGTGGTTTCTCAGCTCCTGCGTCGTGCTCGTCGCGATCCTGGCCGTGACGCGCCTCCCGTCACGCGGGCTCTCGATCGCCGCCGGATTCCTCGCCGGCGGCGTGCTCGGCAACCTTCTTTCGGCGAGCAGCGACGGCCGTGACGTGCCGAACCCGATCATCGTCATGCACGGGATGGGCGGTGTGGCGTTCAACCCGGCCGATGCGTTCATCGAGGCCGGGAACGTGGCCCTGATCGGCACTCTCGTCTACATCTCGCTTCGCCACCGCGAAGAGCTCGCCCTCTGGCGGGCCCGAGCGCGGAGTGCGTGGCACGAGCGGTTGCCCTCACACCGCGGACGCTGACCTCCGCCGCGAGCGAGGGCGCCCGAGCTACTCCTCGTCGACGAGGTCGAGCAGCTGCTCCTTCGTCTCCTCGAGGCGGGCGAACGCCTTCGTCAGACCGGTGGCGAACGTCTTGACCTTCGCCCGGTCCTGATCGGCCTTCGCCGAGAGCGCCGCGAGCCGCTCCTTGTGCTCGCGCGCCTCCTGACGGGCCTCCTCGACTTCCTTGCGGGCGTCCTCGAGCTGAGCCGCGAAATCGGTGATGCGGTCCTGGAGCGACGTCAGCAGGTCTGCAGCTCCGGCCACCGCCGCTGCGAGGTCCTGGAGCTCGCCGTCGGGCGCTGCCTTCCGCCCCTTGCGCGACGGCGCCTGGGCGCGCCTCGGCGGCGGGAGCGGCTGCGGCTCGTACCGCGGCGGTGCGGGCGGTGCCTCGAACGTCTCGACGTTCTCGACCGTCTCGGCCGTCTCGACCGCTGTCGCAACTGCGACGGCCGAAGCCACCTCGACTGCCTCCACCGTCTCGGCCTTCGCCGCGACGGCGACGACCTCCGCCACCTCGATCGGCTCGAGCACC
The DNA here is from genome assembly GCA_963821575.1 of uncultured Thermoleophilia bacterium. Classification (GTDB taxonomy): domain Bacteria; phylum Actinomycetota; class Thermoleophilia; order Gaiellales; family Gaiellaceae; genus PALSA-600. Next base: position 42,072 of record CAWGEJ010000006.1, on the reverse strand, counting down.
GGGATCGGCGGGGGCGGCGGCAGCTCGACCTCGGGCGCTGGCTCCACCTTCGCCGGCGCCGCCTGCACCGGTGGCGGCGCGGCGCCGTCGGTGAAGATGCGGCTCTTCAGGAGCGCGTTGAGCGCGTCCGGTGCGATGAGGACGAACTTCGTCTTCGCGCCGGCCAGCTCGCGGAGCGCCGCGAGCCGCGACTCCGCGGGATCGGCGACCGCGATCACCGTGCGGCCGCCCTCCTTCCCGAGCGGCACTGCGCCGAGCTGCTTCGCCTCGGCGATCGGCAGCAGCGTGTGCGCGGCCGGGTCGATCGTCAGCTGGTGACGCGCGCGGAATTCGAGATCGTCGCGTTGTTCGGCGGCGGTCTCTTCGGCGGCGGTGTCGGCGGCGGGAGTGGTTGATGCCATCGGAGGCTCGAGGCTCTCTTGAAGCATCGGCTTCCGGGCGTCCGCTTGCCGCCCCAGATCGAGTGATTCGAGGTTAAGGCGCCGGCAGCTCGCGGAAGAGCAGCACCGTGTAGGCGAAGTCGATCGTCGGGAACCACGGCGGCTGCAGATAGGACAGCGAGCTGTCGTACTGGTAGACGCGGGTCGCGAACATGCTCATGTAGCCGCCGCCGTTCGTGGCGGTCGAGCCGGTAAAGACCGCTGTGCCCTTCGACTGAGTCGAGGACGAGGAGCGCCACTGGCCGGTCTGCGCGATCGTGGCCGCACGCCAGTTGAGGTTGTTGGGGCACCACTGCGCGACGATCATCTCGTTGCCGGCGATCAGCCCGAGGACGTCGTCGCCCGTGGACATGTAATCGATGTTGTTCCCGATGATCACGTCCTGTGCCGATGCGACGGTGACGCGGCCGTTGACGCAGTTGCCCGTGATCGAGGGGCTGCCGCACGTCGAGGTGCCGCCCGCGACGACCACGTCCTGCTGCGCGTAGATCGCGCCGTTTGACGGCACGTTGTACGTCGTCGCCGCGCCACAGGTCGGGGCTGCAACGTCGTCGGCCTTGCCGCTCGTCAGCGTGCACTTCGAGATCAGCACCGTCCCGTTGCTGACGAACGTCAGCTGCCAAGCGGCCGCCGTCGCGTCATTGAGGTAGATGCCGGAGAGCTGGGCCGCGCGCGAGATGTCGGTCAGCGACGTCGTGAAGTTGGAGAAGTTGATCGGCTGCTTGATCACCGTGCGAATGTTCGACGATGTGTACTGCTGCGCGCCGTTCATCATCGTCGGGCCGCCGGTGATGCTTCCCTCTGCGTAGAGGTTGCCGTAGGCCGTGCCGTTGTGGTTGATCGAATGCTTCGTGCCGCCCGAGTCGATCCCGGCATAGATCTTGCCGTAGGTGGTCGCGGTCGAGCCGTAGCTGATGTCCGCGTTGGCCATCATCTGGAAGTCCGCCACGGACGAGGGCCGGATCTGCTCCTCCAGGATGCGGTACCCGCTCGTCGTGCCCGTCTTGCGCCCCGTCGCGATGATGTCGACGACCTGGGAGCTCGAGCTCGTCCCGGTCACCTGGAGGTTGTACTCGTAGCCGTTTCCGAGCGTGCACCACTGATCCTTGCCGTTCGGATAGGTCCACGTGATGCCGTACGTCCACGTCGCGGGAGCGGGCGACGAGCCACAGGAGCTCGAGACGACCGGATTCGCTCCGCTCTTGCGCGAGGATTCACCCGCCGCGACGTCGTGCAGGTAGTACTGGTTGTCGTCGACGAGCTTCGAGATGTAATTGTCGACGCCGGCCTCCGCCGCCTGGAGGGATGCGTCGCGCTGGATCCCCTGGATGCTCCGCCCCTCATCCGCCTGCACGACATCGATCAGGACCGTGCCGAGCAGTGCGAGGATCACGGTGAGAAGCACGATGAGAATGAGCGCGCTGCCCTGGTCGTCACGCGTGCGCTGGAACAGCTTCTTCAGTTGCATGTGGGAGCCCTCAAGTTGACGCTTTCTGTGTAGGTGGTCGTGCCGTCGCCCGGAGAGCCCAACGGCTTGATCGAAAGGGACACGTCGACGCGCGCGACCGACGCCGGCGTCGTCGTGACCGAGTTGTTCGCGTCGTAGTAGGTGAACGCGTTGGCGTTGCTGATCGACCCGACCTGCGTCTCGAAGGCGCCGAGCGCCGGCAGCGTCCACGGCGGGCCACCCGTGTTCGTGCTCGTCGCGAAGGCGCGCTGGAAGTTGCCGCCGGTCAGCTTGTACGAGACCTGGCGCAGGTGATACGGAGTCGCGCGGTCCGGAGAGGTGAAGGTGATCTGCGTCGCGGTCGAGGTCGTGACGGGCGACGTCGTGTTGTTGCAGAGTGCCTGGCGCAGGTCGCCGGCGAAGACGTTGAGCGCGTTCCGAGCCTCGGTCTGGAGTGTGCTCTGCTCGCTCGACCGGCCGCTCCGCGCCACGGTCACGGAGAGCAGCTCGCCGAAGGCCGCGACGAGCACGCTCAGCACGGCGATCGCCGCGATCATCTCGACGAGGGTGAACCCGCCGTCCTCGCGCACCGACACGCGCCGAAGCAGATTCGTCAGCATGCCGACACGACGATCGGGGCCGCGGTGTTCGTACCGGCGACGATCGCGGTCGTCGTCGAGGTCCCAGTCTTGTTCGATGCGGACTTCGCGGTGATCGAGTAGCCGGTGCCGACGGGGACGGTCGAGTTGAACGCGGCGATGCCGGTCGACGGCGTGGTGGCCGTCAGCTTGGGATTCGTGGGGCCGCCGAGATTCCAGGGGCCGCCGGCGACCGTGACGACGGCGTTGTTGCACTTCGTGCCCGTCGAGGTCTGAACGGTCACGTTGAGGCTGGCGAGCTGCGCGTTCGTGAACGAGAACGTCGAGGTGAGGTTCGTGGGATAGCCGGGAGGAGACGGGACGTTGGCCGCCAGCGAGTTCCCGTAGAACGTGCCGCCGGCGACTGCGACCGTGTAGCTGAGGCCGGGCACGAGCGGCTCACCGTTCAGGGTCGTCACGGCCAGCTGAGAGCCCGGATACGCAAACGTCTGGCTCCCACGCGACGAGGTGACCGTCACGGTCCCGGCGCCGGTGTAGGTCGTACCGTCGAAGTTGAGCAGCTGCACGTAGATCGTCGCCGGCATGTAGACGTCGACCGTCGCGACCTGGGTCTGGCTCGGGGCGAGGGCGAAATGGACGCCGGTAGCCGGCGGAGTCGTGTCCTTGAACGGGACGTAGCCACTCGCCGTCGGCACCGTCACGTCGTAGTACTGGCCGCTGCCCGTCGGCGTCAGCGCGGCGAATGTCACCTGGCCCGAGTTGTCGCTCGTGTCGCTCCCGGTGAAGCTGTTCGGCCCGGCGACGTCGACCTCGTAGTTCGGCACCACGCTGTTGTTGCCGATGTCGACGACAGTCGCGACGATCTGGCCCTGGCTCTGCGACGCCTTGACCGGGGGTGCGATGTACGTCACGTCGCGTGCGAGCTGATAGCCGTCGCTCGAGCGCGTGATGGTCACCGTCACCTTCTTGTAGTTCGCGTACGACTGATAGCTCAGCGGCGTCGGGTCGTTGACGTAGCTGATCTTCGTCGTCCGCGTCGCGGCGAGGCCGTTCAGCGTCAGAGTCGTCGTGAGCGGGATCGTCCCGGGCGGGTTGCCGGCCGTGTTGCCGATGTTCGAGTACAGCAGGTTGCGGATCTGCTCGATCTGCGTCGCCGCCGCCTCTTGCGCGAGAGTCTTCTGGCGCGAGCGGTTCGTCGCCTTCACCGAGGAGATGAGCAGCACGATCATCGCGCTTGCGACGATCGCGAAGATCACCATCGCGAGCACGACCTCCATCAGCGACTGCCCGGACTCGGCGACGGAGCGTGCGCGGGCACGGCGGAGCAGAGCCCGCGAACGGCCGGCCGCCGCATGGAACGCGCAGTTCATGCCGCCCGTATCGGCAGCCGCCCCGGGGACCTTGAGTCCCGAAAGTGGGAGACGCTTCTTAGGCCGGCGTCGGAGCGCCGGCGGACGTGTGGTGCCGGTCCTCCAGGAACGCGCCGACCATCTCGGGGTCGAAGTGCGTCCCCGCCGCGCGAGAGAGCTCTTCGAGCGCCATCTCCGACGGCAGAGCCGCCCGCCAGGGCTGCTCTCGCGTCATCGCGTCGTAGGCGTCGGCAACGGCGAACACGCGCGCTGCGATCGGGATCGACTCGCCGCGCTGACCGCGCGGGTAGCCGCTGCCGTCCCACCGCTCGTGGTGGCCGCCGATCACCTGGCGTGCGATGTCGTTCAAGCCCGGCACGGTCGCCACGATCCGCTCGCCGAGGAGAGGATGCTCGCGAATCTCGTCCAACTGCGGCGGCGTCAGGGCAGTTCGCTTCAGGAGCACGGAGTCCGAGACGGCCAGCATGCCGATGTCGTGGAGGCGGCAGCCGTACTCGAACCTCGGATCCTCGAGGAGCTGAGGAGCAACGTCGGCAGCAAGGCCCAGAGCCAGGTGCGTGACGCGATCGGTGTGATCCCGCGTCTCGGCGAACTTGCCGCGGCGGTAGTCGCGGAGCTCGAACGCTCGCACGAGCGCCTGGACGACCGCGCTCGCCGTGACGAGGTCGATCGCGCCGGGCTCGTGGGCGCCGGGCAGGGCGATCGATGCTTTCGCGTCGGGCTGCACGCGGACTTCTTCGGCATCCTCCGCGGTGTTCCTCGATCCCGAATTCGAGGCACACGGACCACCCGATCGAGGGATGGCTCGATTCGGCGCTCTCGAGCGCTCAAGGTTCGGCGGAAGGTCGCCGATACGGGATGGCATGAACATCGACGATCTCCTGACGCGTGCGGTCGAAGCGGGGGCAAGCGACCTTCACCTGAAGCTCGACCGGCCTCCGATGGTCCGCATCGACGGCAGCATCGAGGCCATGAGCGACATCGCGCCGCTGCGCGCGGAACAGCTGGAAGCAGTGCTCGAGCACACAGCCGCCTCGGTGCCCCACCGTCTGGTGACGTTCCGCGAGACCGGTGAGCTCGACACCTCGTACCAGACGATGTACGGGTCGCGCTTCCGCCTCAACGCCTTCCGGCAGCGCGGTGCGGTCTCGTTCGCATTCCGCTACATCTCGAGCAACATCCCGAGCTTCGAAGACCTGCATATGCCCGAGGGCATCAGGCAGCTCACAGAGATGCAGCACGGGCTCGTCCTCGTCACGGGCGCCACGGGCGCCGGCAAGTCGACGACGCTCGCGGCGATGGTCGATCACATCAACCACACCCGCACGCAGCACATCGTCACGATCGAGGACCCGATCGAGATGCTCTACACCGATCAGATGTGCATCGTGAACCAGCGTGAGATCGGCATCGACACGCTCGGCTTCCACGAGGCACTGCGCCGCGCGCTCCGCCAGGATCCGGACACGATCCTGATCGGCGAGCTGCGCGACCAGGAGGCGGCGACGACGGCACTGCAGGCTGCGGAGTCTGGCCACCTCGTTCTTTCGACCATGCACACAGTCGACGCATCCGAGACGGTCAGCCGGCTCGTCGAGTTCTTCCCGGACGGGAAGCAGCGAATGGTCCGTTCGATCCTGGCCGGCGTTCTGCGAGGCGTCATCTCACAGCGTCTCCTGCCGCGCAAGGACAAGGGCCGGATCGCAGCAGTCGAGGTGATGGTCTCGAATGACCGGATCGCCGACCTGATTCGCGCCGGCGACGTCGAGGAGATCCCGACGGCGATCGGAGAGGGCGGGTTCTACGGCATGCAGACCCTGTCGCAGGCCCTGATCGAGCTCGTGCTCGACGACCTCGTCGACCGTGAGCTCGCCGCCGGTGTCGCACCAAACCGGCACGATTTCATGATCGCCCTGCGCCATGCGGAGAAGGCACGCGAGACGGCGACGCCGGAAGGCCCTCCCCCCGAGGAGCTCACGGTCGCCGAGGAGCCCGCCGCACCCCACGTCCCGAGCCCCCTGCGCGTCGCCGGCTAGCCGGTCGGGACGGTGCCGCCGATCTTCGCCGCGCTCGTCCTCGTTCCGGGGCTCGCCATCGGCAGCTTTCTGAACGTGGTCGCCGCGCGGGTGCCCGAGCGGCGCTCCGTCGTGCGGCCGCGCTCGGCCTGCGGCGGCTGCGGCAAGGAGATCGCGTGGTACGACAACATCCCACTGCTTTCTTATGCGCTGCTGCGCGGGAAGTGCCGCCACTGCGGCGACAGCATCGGGATCGTCTACCCGGCCGTCGAGGCGACGTCTGCCGTCCTGATCGCGGCGTGCGTCCTCCACTTCGGCCTCACCCTGACCGCGCTCGTCGAGTCCGTCTTCTGCGCGACGCTCGTCACCGTCTCCGTCACCGATCTCCAGCGCCGGGTGATCCCGAACCGGATCGTGCTTCCGGCCGCTGCGTTCGTCCTCGTCGGCATGACCGTCGCGCACCCCTCACCGCAGTGGGCGATCGCGGCAGCGGGAGCGAGCGGGTTCCTGCTCGTGTTCGCGCTGGCCGTCCCCGGCGGGATGGGGATGGGCGACGTCAAACTGGCGCTTCTGATCGGAGCCGGCCTCGGCCGCGTGACGCCCGTGGCGATGATGATCGGCCTGTTCGCCGCGCTCGTGCCCTCGCTTTTCCTCTTCGTGCGCCACGGCCGCCGTGCGCGCAAGATGAAGATCCCGTTCGGCCCGGCGCTCGCATTCGGCGCGGTCGTCGCGCTCTTTGCAGGGCACGACTTGCTCACCTGGTACTGGTCGATGAACGGCTGATCGGGCCGGTTCAAGGAATCCGTGTGGACGGCCGATGAGGACTAAGAGATGTCGGTAGACACGCATCAGCCGGACGCTCAGCTCGCGTCCGTCGACACCGGCGGCGGTGGAGACATCGAGACGGCGCGTGAACTGGCGTCCAAGTTCCGGATGCCTCTGGTCGACCTCGCTGTCGTCGGGATCAACCCGGAGGCGACCAAGCTCATCCCGCTGAAGGTCCTCGAACGCGTCGGGGCGATCCCGTTCGCATTCAGCGACGGCGTCCTCTCCGTCGCGATCACGAACCCGGAGAACATCCACGCGATCGACGGGCTGCGTCTCGCGACGCGCCACCCGGTCGAGTTCGCGATCGCGCCCGAGGAAGACGTCCAGCTCGAGATCCGCCGGCTCTCGCGCGCGAACGAGGCGTTCTCGAGCGTCCTCGAAGACGACGTCACGACCGTCGACGAGGATGCCGACGACCTCGAAGCCGAGGACGGCATCACCGACGGGCCGATGGTGCGGCTCGTCAACTCGATCATCTTCCAGGCCGCCGAGGAAGGCGCCAGCGACGTGCACTTCGAGCCGCAGGAAGATGCAGTCGTCGTCCGGTTCCGCGTCGACGGCGTGCTGCACGTCACACAGCGCGTCCCCCGCAAGCTCCTGTCGGGAATCGTCACGCGCCTCAAGGTTCTCGCCAAGCTCGACATCGCCGAGCGGCGCAAGCCGCAGGACGGGCGCATCTCGCTCGACGCCGCGGCGGCCGGCCGTCTGCTCGACGTCCGCGTGGCGACCCTCCCCACGGTCGAGGGCGAATCGGTGACGATGCGCCTGCTCGACAAGTCGCGCACACCGCCGACGCTCGAGGAGCTCGGACTGTCGCCCGGAATGGGCGAGCAGTTCTACGACATCGTCAAGCGTCCGACGGGCGCGCTGCTCGTGACCGGCCCCACCGGCTCGGGTAAGTCGACGTCGCTCTATGCGGCGCTCGCGGAGCTCAACCGCCCCGAGATCAACGTGATCACGGTCGAGGACCCGGTCGAGTACCGCCTCGCCGGCATCGAGCAGATCCAGATCAACAACCGCGCCGGACTCACCTTCTCGTCCGCGCTGCGCTCGATCCTCCGCTCCGACCCGGACGTGGTGATGGTCGGCGAGATCCGGGACGTCGAGACAGCCAAGATCTCGATCGAAGCCGCGCTGACCGGCCACTTCGTGCTCTCGACCCTGCACACGAACGACGCGCCGAGCACGATCACGCGCCTGAGCGAGATGGGCGTCGAGCCGTTCCTGACCGCCTCCGCGCTGTCGGCGGTCCTCGCCCAGCGCCTCGCCCGGAAGCTCTGCATGAGCTGCGCCGAGGAATACAACCCGAGCGAGGCCGAGTTGCGCGCCGCCCGCGTCCCCGAGCACGACTTCGAGGAGTTCCTCTCGACCACGCTGCGACGCGCGACCGGCTGCCCGCGGTGCTCGAACACCGGCTACCGCGGCCGCGTCGGCGTCTTCCAGCTCCTGCGGATGAACGAGGGCATGGAGTCCCTCGTCGCCAGCCGCGCGAGCCGCGATGTCCTCGAGGCCGCAGCGTTCGAGAACGGCATGCGCACACTCTGGAGTGACGGCCTCGAGAAGGTCAAGCTCGGCGTCACCTCCGTCGAAGAGCTCGCGCGCGTCCTCGTCTAGGGCGCTTCTCGGCGACGCCTTCCCGCGTCGAAGCTGAGCGCATCTGCACAAATATCACCCTTCCGGGGGTGGGCAGCGTGCGGGCGGAAGGCGATATCGGGAGAGCAATGATGTTCCCTCCCAAGGAGAACCATATGGATCGTTTGCGGCAGCGTCTCGTCCAGGAGGAGGGCTTCACCCTCATCGAGCTCCTGGTCGTGATTGTCATCATCGGCATTCTGCTCGCGATTGCCGTTCCGTCGTATCTCGGCTTCCGGGATCGCGCGTCACAGAAGTCGGCCGACGCCGACATTCGCGCCGCCCTTCCCTCCGTCGAGGCTTACTACGGCGACAACGGGAACTACACCGCCATGACCGTCGCGAACCTGCGCTCGACGTACGACTCGGGTCTCAGCCCGGCTGTCGCCCTCTCGGGCGTTGCCGCTGGTGCCTACTGCGTCGGCGCCACGGTGAGCGGCAAGACGGCCAGCTTCAAGGGCCCCGGTCAGACCACTCCGTGGTACCCGACCGTGGACTGCACCGGCACCGCCTCGGCAACTGCTCCGTAGGCCAATCCGGCTCGATCGACCGCGAAGGGCGCGGCTTGCCGCGCCCTTCGCACTGCAAGGACTCGTGAGTTCGAAGAGCACCTGAACTGTCACCTCCAAGGAGAACTGAAATGGTTCGTTTGCGGCAGAGAATTGCCCAGGAGGAGGGCTTCACCCTCATCGAGCTCCTGGTCGTGATCGTCATCATCGGCATCCTGCTCGCGATTGCCGTTCCGTCGTATCTCGGCTTCCGGGATCGCGCGTCGCAGAAGACGGCCGACGCCGACGTCCGCGCCGCCCGCCCGTCGGTCGAGGCCTACTACGGCGACAACGGCAACTACACCGGCATGACCGCGGCGGGCCTGCGCTCGACCTACGACTCGGGCCTCAGCTCGGCCGTCGCCCTCTCGGGCGTCGCAGCCGGTGCCTACTGCATCGGCGCCACGGTGAACAGCAAGTCGGTCGGCTACAAAGGCCCGGGCCAGGCCACCCCGTGGTACACCGACGCGGCGTGCACGACGCCGGCCGGCGGCCAGGCACTCGCTCCGTAGAGCGCGCCACACGATCTGAACGACACACGGAGGGCGTTCGCCACGCCTCCGTGTGTCGTCACCCGCTCACTTTTGATTCGCCCGAGAAACCCTCAAGTGCGAACTCCCGGCTGCCGATAGGAGACCCGACATGGACACAACAACGCTTTCCATCGACGATCTGCTTCGCCGCGTCCACGACCTCGACGCGTCCGACCTGCACATCACGCCGGGCGCGACGCCGGTGATCCGCGTGCGCGGCCAGCTCGAGCGGCTGCGCGATCAGCCCGAGCTGACGCCGGAGGACACACGCGAGCTCGTCTACCGCATCCTCTCGACCCAGCAGCAGAAGATGCTCGAGACGAAGCGCAGCGTCGACTTCGCGTATTCGCTCCCCGGTGTCGCGCGCTTCCGCGTCAACGCCTTCTTCCAGCGCGCCAGCGTCGGCGCGGCCTTCCGCCGCATCCCGACCGAGATCAAGTCGCTCGAGGAGCTCGCTCTTCCGGACAAGCTTGCCGACTTCGCCAAGAAGCCGCGCGGGCTCGTGCTCGTCACCGGCCCCACCGGCTCGGGTAAGTCCACGACGCTTGCGGCGCTGATCGACATGATCAACCGCTCGCGCACGGAGCACATCCTCACGCTCGAGGATCCGATCGAGTTCCTGCACTGGCATCGCGGCTGCGTCGTGAACCAGCGCGAGATCGGCAACGACGCCACGTCGTTCGCCGACGCGCTGCGGGCGGCACTGCGCCAGGACCCCGACGTGATCCTCGTCGGCGAGATGCGCGACCTCGAGACGATCGCCACTGCGTTGACGGCGGCCGAGACCGGTCACCTCGTCTTCGCGACCCTGCACACGCAGAGCGCCCCGCAGACGATCGACCGCATGATCGACGTCTTCCCCGCCGAGCAGCAGGACCAGATTCGCGCCCAGCTCGCAGGCACGCTCCAGGGCGTCGTCACGCAGACGCTGCTGCCGACGGCCGACGGCCACGGTCGCGTCGCTGCGCTCGAGATCCTGATGCCCGACGACGCGGTCCGGAACCTGATCCGCCAGGGCAAGGTCGAGCAGATCTACTCGGTCATGCAGACGAGCACCGGCACCGGCATGCAGACGATGGAGCAGGCGCTCGCCGACCTCGTCCTGCGCGGCGTCGTCACGAAGGAAGCGGCGCTCATGCGCTCGAGCCACGCGGACGCGTTGCTCGGCCTGATCGACCGCGGTGTCACCCTCGGCAGCGGCCGCTCGCCGCAGCCCTCACTGCGAGTTGCGGAGGCCTAACCGATGAACCTGAAGCAGGAGATCAAGCTGTCCGACATGTTCCGCCGCTCGGCGGGAGGCGACGGCTCCACGAAGCCGGCGAAGGCGAAGAAGGCCTCCAGCCGGAAGGTGAGCGACGGGCCGAAGACGATCGTCGGCCTCGAGCTCGGGACGTCGCAGATCGCGGCCGCCGTCGTGAGCAACAACGGCGGCAGGCACCTCGTGCAGCTGCAGCGTGAAGCGCTCCCGACGGGCGTCATGGCCGGCGGCGAGGTGCGCGACCCGGTCGCGCTCGGCGTCGCGCTGAACGACTTCTTCAACCGGTACGAACTGCCCCGGAAGAACATCCGCCTCGGACTTGCGAACAGCCGCGTCGGCATCCGCCAGATCGACATCAGCGATGTCGACGACGAGACGCAGCTCCCGAATGCGATCAGCTTCCGGGCGCACGAGAAGCTCTCGATCCCGATCGACGAGTCGGTGATGGACTACATCATCGACGAGACCACCGCCGAGGACGGCACCGTCAGCCGCTCGGCCGTCGTCACCGTCGCCTACCGCGAGTCCGTCGACCGCTATCTCACCGCGACCTCGACTGCCGGGCTCGACGTGATGGGGATCGACTTCGAGGCCTTTGCGCTCCTTCGCGCACTGGCAGTCCCGGCGGAGGCGACCGACACTCCCGCCGAGACGGCGGTGGTCGCAGTGTGCGTCGGGCACGAGCGGACGACACTCGCCGTGTCGGACGGAATCACCTGCTCGTTCGCACGCGTCCTCGACTGGGGCGGCGGGAACCTGACGAACGCTGTCGCACGCGGAGCGAAGATCTCGCCCGCCGAGGCAGAGGACGTCAAGAAGGAGCTGACGCTCGAGCCCGGCGGAGCAGCGCCCGCAACCCTGACCGCCGACGCCTTCGAAGAGGTCACTCACGCTGTCAAGACGGAGCTCGGAGTGCTCGTCCGCGAGCTGCTCTCCTCCCTCCGCTTCTACCAGTCGCAGCCCGGCTCGCTGACGCTGCGCGAGATCCTCCTGTCGGGCGGCGCGACCGCAATGCCCGGCTTCGCCGCCGAGCTCGAACGCGAGCTCGGTGTCCAGGTCGTCGAAGGCAATCCGCTCTGCCGTGTGGCGGCGGACGTCGACGTCCCTGACGAGCTCGGATCATTCGCTGTGGCAATCGGACTTGGAATCGAGGACTAGATGAAAGCTGTCAATCTCCTCCCGCCCGACTACACCGGCCTCCGGGGCACCTCCCTCGGCGACCGGCTGGGCACTCACACCGTCGCGCTCGTCGGTGCCGGCGCGGCCGTCGTGGTCGTCGCCGCACTCGGCGCCACGTGGCACTCGGCATCGTCGACTGCCTCGGCGAAGAAGTCGGAGCTCGCGTCGCTGAAGGTTCAGCTCGCGAAGCTGTCGCAGTCCGCCGCCCCCGCCGGGAGCGGCGTGCAGGCCCGGATCGCCGAGATCAACACGACTGACGCGACCCGCGTCGCGTGGGACGGGTTCATGTCGCGGCTCGCGCGCGTGCTTCCCGAGGACGTGTGGCTCACCGGCATGATGACGGCGAACAGCGCCGCCGCAGGTGCGTCGACGGCAACCCTGTCGCCGACGGCGTCCTCGTCGGACTTCAGCATCACCGGCTACACCTACTCGCAGAAGTCGGTCGCACGGCTCATGCGCCGCCTCGAGCTGCTCCCCTGGCTGAATTCGATTCAGCTCCAGTCGAGCCAGCTGACGACCGTCGGCCCGAAGTCGGTCTTCCAGTTCACCATCACCGGCGGAGTGAACCCGCTCCCCGCGAAGGAGGCATCGTGAACGCGTTCGTGACGCGGATCCGCGGCTCACGCCGTGCGTCGACCGGCGTCGTCGTCGGCATCATCGTCCTCGTCGGCATCGTCGCGTGGGTGGCCGTCGTGTCCCCGACGCGGTCCGACGCGTCGCAGGCCACCTCGGAGGTCGCGGCCGCACAGAGCCAGCTCGCGATCGCCACGCAGCAGGCGGCAACGGCACGCCGGACGAAGGCACTCACGGCCGCCGTTCAGCGCGCGCTGCCGCAGGGCACCGACGAGCCCGGCATCCTCGACGATCTCCAGGCCGCCGCCAGGAACACCGGCGTCATCGTCTCCGCGGTCACGCCCAACGCCACGGCGACGGCGACCAACTCGGTCGCACTGACCGTCAGCGTCGAGGGACGCTACTTCCAGATCCGCGACTTCCTGCATCGCCTGCGGACGCAGGTCAAGGTCAAGAACGGTGGCAAGGTCACCGCCTCCGGCCGGCTGTTCGACATCACCGGTGTCAACATCCAGCAGCCGACCGCAGGCTCGTCGACGCTGACCGCGACGCTCAACGCGAACGCGTACATCTTCGGCACGGCGGCACCCGCCACGGTCGACACCTCCGCGACAGCGGACACGACGACAACCACCAGCTCGACCGGGAGCACACCGTAAATGGCCGTCGCGACGATCGGCCGCCGCAAGAACCGCGAGGCGGCAGACGCAGCGGCCCGTCAGAAGCGCTCGCGCCTGATGCTGATCGGCCTCTCGGTCATTCTCCTCATCGTCGCCGTGGTCGAGGTGCCGGCCACGCTCTCGAAGCTGTCGGGCTCGTCGGCCTCCAAGACGGCGGCTCCGGCGACATCCGCCACCGCAGGCACTCCTGCGGCAGCACCGAGCGTCGCCGGTGCAACGGCCACGATCAGCCCGGCGGCCGTTCGCGCGAAGCTCGCGCTGATCAACCATCGCTTCGCCACCAAGGATCCGTTCCAGGCGCAGCTCGGCCAGTCGGCGGCGACGGTCGCCGTGCACCAGCCGTTCGCGACGGCGCCGGCCGTGAAGGCCCATCTCGTCTCGAAGGATCCGTTCAAGGCCCAGCTCGGTCTCGCGTCCGGTGACGCCGTCGCCGCCGTGCCGGCGATTGCGACCGCCCCGCCGGTGCATGTGTCGTCGACGAGTGTCTCGACGGCGGCTCCGACGAGCGGCTACATCGTCGTCCTTCGCTCGCTCGACACGAAGAAGTCGGGCTTGAACGAGCTCCACCGCGCGCACGCCAACGGGCTTCCGTCGGCACAGCTTCTCTTCTCGTCGAAGTACACGACGCTGCGCCGCGGCTACTGGGTCGTCTACGTCCGCTATCCGACCGCCACGGCCGCGACCGGCGGCGTGAGGCGCGCCCACACTCACGGCTACCCGTCCGCCTACCGCCGGATCGCAAAGCCGTGACGTCCGTGACTCAACTGACCCCGCACCCCAACCGATAACGAGGCTATGGCTTCCTTCTCCTATTCCGCGATCGACGCACTCGGCACCGAGTCTCGGGGCCTCCTCCATGCCCCCGACCTCGACGCCGCACGCGACCAGCTGCGCCAGAAAGGGCTGCTCGCCCGCACGATCCTGGAGCAGAAGTCGTCGTCCGGCTCGACGGTCGGCCGCACGTTCAAGAAAGTCACTCCCAAGGCGCTTCAGGTCTTCTCGCGCCAGTTCGCGACGCTGGTCCAGGCCGGCGTCAGCATCGTCTCGGCGCTCGTCATCCTCGAGGAGCAGACCGAGGACAAGAACCTGGCCGTCGTGATCGCGGACATCCGCGAGGACGTCGAGAGCGGCGTTGTGCTGTCGCGCGCGATGGCCCGCCACCCGAAGGTGTTCAACCGGCTGTACGTCGCGATGATCGAAGCCGGCGAGGCCTCGGGCACGCTCGACACCGTCCTCGACCGCGTCGCGGTCCAGATCGAGAAGGACACGAAGATCAAGCGGCGCGTGAAGAGCGCGATGATCTACCCGATCGTCGTCCTCACCTTCGCGACTCTCGTGCTCGTCGGGATGCTGCTCTTCCTGATCCCGGTGTTCGTGGGCATCTTCAAGACGCTGAACGGCCAGCTCCCGACGCTGACGCAGATCGTGGTCGACGCATCGAACTTCCTGCGCGGCTACTGGTTCATCGTGTTCCCGATCGTCGGGATCGCGATCTTCGGGCTGATGAAGTACAAGCAGACCGAGCAGGGCCGTGCGGTCTGGGACCGCGTCAAGCTGAAGCTCCCGATGAAGATCGGTGACGTCGTCCTGAAGGTCGCGATGGCCCGCTTCACGCGGACGCTCTCGACCCTCGTCTCGGCAGGCGTCGACATCGTCAGGGCGCTCGAGATCACGGGCTCGACCGCCGGCAACTTCGTCCTCGAGGAATCGCTCGTCGAGGTCCGGCGCCGTGTGCAAGAAGGCGCGCGCATCGCGACGCCGCTCGAGGAGCTCCCCATCTTCCCCCCGATGGTCAGCCAGATGGTGAAGATCGGCGAGGAGACGGGAGAGCTCGACCGGATGCTCGGCAAGATCGCCGACTTCTACGAAGACGAAGTCGACGCAGCCGTCTCGGCACTCACTTCGATCATCGAGCCGATCATGATGATCGGGGTCGGCGTGATGGTCGGCATCATCGTCATCAGCATGTATCTGCCGATGTTCAAGATGCTCCAGCTCGTCAAGTAGCGCTCGCGTTCCTCCTCACGCTGTCGCGAACGGAAAACCCTGCACACTGCAGGGTTTTCCGTTTTCCGGCGCGGCTACGAGCCCGCGCGGGCGGTTGCGCCGGTGCGTCCGAGCGCGTCGAGCACGCGCAGGGGCAGCCGAGCGACGCCCGTCTGCTCACCGGGAGCGCCCAGCTCCCCGAGCAGGAGGCGCTCGACCGACCGCCACAGGAGCTCCGAGCGCGCGACGCGCCAGCTCGCGCGCGGCCAGCGGTCGAGCGCATGCTTCAGCTTCCACGACGCACGATGCAGCGGGGCGACCGCAGCATCGAGCGCCTCGCTGTACCCGTCGAGGCTCGCGGCACGTCCGGCCAGCAGGTCGAGGATCGACGCGGCCGCGAGATTCGCCGAGACGAAGCACTCGTACATGCCGTCGCCCGACACAGGATCGATCAGCCCCGCCGCGTCGCCGACGAGCAGCGCGCGGCCGCCCGCGATGGTCGTCCCGGGCCGGCGCAGCGGCAGCCGGTGGCCGCGGAGCGCCTCGAGCGAGTCGGGGTCGATCCCGTGCGCGGCGCACAGCCGCGCGAGATGCTCCCGCAGCCGCGGCCCCTCGCTCTGCCACGCACCGACACCGACGTTGACGTGGTCGCCCTTTGCGAAGACCCAGCCGTAGCCGCCCGGGATGTCCGCCAACTCGACGACCGCGCGCCGTGCGTATCGCTCGCGCGCGACCGCGCGATAGGAGACGTTGCCCTCGTACGCGACGCCGTGCACGATCCCCGCGCCGAGCCCGAAAGCACGCGCCGTCGTGCCGTTCGCTCCGTCGGCTCCGACGACGACCGTCGCGGGCGCCTCGAGCGGGTCGACGGTCGTCCCCTCGCGCACCTCGACCCCCCGCTCCCGCGCCGCATCGAGGAGGAACGCGTCGAGACGCCGCCGCTGCGTCATCCGGATCACCGGCTGTCGCGCGTGCCGCGTCACCGAGTCGCCGTAGCGGAATCTCAACTCGACGAGGTCGACCTCCTCCTCGA
Organism: uncultured Thermoleophilia bacterium; assembly: GCA_963821575.1. GTDB lineage: Bacteria > Actinomycetota > Thermoleophilia > Gaiellales > Gaiellaceae > PALSA-600. The sequence goes on along the minus strand of CAWGEJ010000006.1, from coordinate 25,951 downwards.
CGACCGGCGAGGGATCGACGGGGCAGTTCAGGAACGCCCTCGTCGTCAGGCCCCCTCCGCAGGGCTTGTCGCGGGGAAAGGTCGCCTTGTCGACGAGCAGCACGCTCGCGCCGCCGTCGGCGAGGCGGCAAGCCGTGGCCGACCCGGCAGGACCGCCGCCGACGACGAGGACGTCGAAGCGCTTCACACGCCTGAGGCTACAATCCCGGCCGCACCAGGGGGTGTGCCCGAGCGGCCAAAGGGAACGGGCTGTAAACCCGTCGGCTCAGCCTACGGAGGTTCGAATCCTCCCGCCCCCATTCACTCGTTGACCGCTGGACACTTGCTCCTGCCAGACTTCCTGGATGGACGCGCGTGCACTCGCGGAGCTCCACGAGCTTCTGCGCCGGGACGAGGAGCTCGCCGCCGAGGCTGCGCGGCTGGAGGCGCTCGACGCAACCGTCGCACTGACGCGGTCGCGCGCCGAGGCGATCGACGAGTTCTTCGCCGGCTACACCGAGGAGGACTCGCGGCTGCGCACCGCGGTCGTCGCGGCGGAGGAAGAGCTCGAACGACGGCACACCGAATTGACGGCGGCGGAGAGCGACCTCGCCGCCGCACGCGAAGACGTCGAGCGCGAGCGGGCGGAGAGCGCCTGCGCGCGCGCCCGCGATCACGTCACGGTTGCCGAGTCGAGCCTTCTGCGCGCCAGCTCCGCACACGACGAGCTGGAGCAGGCTGCGGCGAAGCTGCCGGCGGAGCTGACACGGTTGGAGAGCGACGCGCAAGCCGTCAGCGCCTCCACGCCGGAGCTCCCCAGTCCGGGCGTCGGACCGCGAGCGCTCTCCGACTGGGCCTCGCACGCCCACGCCGAGTTGTTCGTCGCACTCAGCCAGCTCGCCGCGCAGCGCGAGCGGCTGACGCGGGAGGCAAACGAGCTCGCGTCGATGCTGCTCGGAGACCCGACGTACGGATCGACCGTCGCGCAGGCGCTCCGCCGCGTCGAAGCCGCGGCGTAACCCGCAGCCGCCGCACGCTAACCTGTGGCGGCTGCCCTCTTAGCTCAGTTGGTAGAGCACCTCCATGGTAAGGAGGGGGTCGACGGTTCGAGTCCGTCAGAGGGCTTCCGCGAAATGCCTGCAAGCACCGGTTTTCTTCACCAGGCAAGCCGTACGTACTGCGTCCGCTGGCGTTCTATGTGACCAGAATGTGGACACCAACTACCTCCCAGGACGCAGGTGCGGGCTTTCGGACAATCGAATCGAAAGCCCGTCGTGGCTGCCAAGCCTGTCTTCCGATCGAATCGACCCCCATGAGAGCAGTGCGGCCGGTGAGAGCTTCCGCACATCACGCTTGTTTCACGGCCGCCTTCCCAGCACGACATCTCGTCACCAACCGTTCATTCAGGGCCTAGCGTGACCACATCGCTGCCCGGGATGCGTGGGTGTGCACGAGCAACCTTGCTCCTCGCGACTGCCAGCCTCCATGCCACCATGTTGCGCTCTCTGGAACCACCGACCGTCGTCCCCAAGGCCGAGAAGTGCCGGAGACTGGTTAACGACCCCTAACTGCGATGGAGGGTTAGGTAGCGGGTCGTGCGCCAACGCCTATTACGTGACCGCTGGCCTGCAGTGTCGCTCGCGCTGGTTACACAGCGGTTAGCCGGATGCGGGGATAGGTGGGTGTCCGGCCGGGAAACCGTCGTAAGTATCACCGGGGCTGGTTACAGCGTGGAAAGGCCGTTGCGGGGTTAGGAAATAGGGGGCGGCAAAACGCCGCCAGGGGTGGACAACGGCGGTCAGCGAGCTGCGACGACCAGAGGCCGTAGTTTCCCTCAACGGATAGGGGCACACGCGGACGACTAAGACGCATTTCTTGCAAAGAGTTGTGCCAACCAATCAGGGAGGCACATCAAATGTGGTGGGCAATTGGATTCGGCGCCTTGCTATGGATAGTTCTTGCTGTGACGCTGGGTGTTATGACGCTCCGAAACGGGCACGGCTGGATGTTCTTCTTCGGACTCTTCTTCCCGATCTTGTGGATCTTCGGCGCGTTCATGCGTCCGCCCGAAGCGGCCTACTAGCCGAGGAACTCGGCCAGGTCTGAGCGTGCCTTTTCTGCCGGGCCGCCGCATATAGCGCCCGGCGGGGAAGGTCCGGACACTTGGGAAGCTGGGACCAACGGTGCTGCAGGGCAGTTGACCGTCACCAGCCTTGCCAGCCCGGACGAGGTCGAGCTCGACTCCCAGGCTGGTTAGCCGAACACCTTGGCTCCGAACGCAGCGGTGTTGATGTCCGTCTTCTAGTCGGGCGGCGCGGCGTCGACGAGCTGTACAAGTTCGTTTCGGTGGTGTCGGTCGAGCGCGATGCGGGCGGCGTCGACATCGAGTCGTGTATCGCGTTCATAGAGGCGTCTTTGAACTCGACCGAACGCTTGAGTGCCGTCATGACAGCGCGGACGGCAGCGCTCTGTTCTTGCGGCGCGAGAGCAGGACTCGGCTCAACCCCACGACCCGCTTTCGTGAGAGTGCTATGGGCTCTGGCCGTTTCTGCTCTCTGTCAACCGATTCCACGGCCACGCGCCGTCGATCTCCACGTCGAGCGAGAAGCTGAGCATGATCCGGATTAGGACGATGATTCCGAGAACGGTCACGCTCTCGAACGTCTGATCTACGACGACGGTGCGAACGATGTCCGCGACGATGAGCACCTCGAGCCCGAGCAGGATGCAGCGGCCGAGATTGCGGCGAAGCCGCCCGTATGATCCGGCTCTTCTCGTCTCCGCGGCTGCGTCGTGCAGAAACACCAGGAACGCGCCGAGTCCGCCTAAGACCATGATGCCCGTGCCGACCGTTTCGACGACCTTGACGATCTCCGTAATCCATTGGTCGTAGGTCACCGGCGAGAGGTTACTCCCATCAACATGTCGAGACGTACTCGCTGCTGGGCCGGTCGCTAGCTCAGTTGGGATGCCCAGATCCACGTATCGACGAGCTTCGTCAACTTGTCAGCGTGCTCCTGCGCTTCTCATCCACTAGAGATGAGGTTGACGAGGTTGCTACGTGTCATCCTTGGCGGCACCCAGCAACGAAAGCGAGTTGATGTGAGCAGCCAAGATCCGCCATACAGTCCACGCGCGACCTCTGCAGAGATACCGGCGCGCGCGCGTCAGGTGGTGGCTCGGGGGTCAGCGACCGTCGCGCGCCGCGATCTGCTCGTCGGCCGGGTGTAGCGGTGGCGCGCGTCGTCCCACTCGAGCGTCAGATGACGCGGTTCCTGCGCAAGCCGCCGACCGTGCGAGGCGCCGCCAGCGTGATCGTCACGACGACCGCGCTGATCGTCGTGATGAGCGGTTTGCTGATGCGGCTGCTTGACCACAAGGAGTACCCGAACGTCTTCATCGGGATGTGGTGGGCGATCCAGACCGTGACGACCGTCGGTTACGGCGATGTCACCCCGAAGTCGGTCGCCGGTCGCATCGTCGCGTCCTTCGTGATGCTCGAAGCGATCGCGCTCGTCGCGATCGTCACCGCTGCGATCACTTCCACATTCGTCGCGCGCGCCACCCGTCTCCAAGACACCACCGCAGCCGACAAACGCAAGCAGGACGAAGCGCGGCTCGAGAGCCGCTTCGACCAGCTGGACAAGCGGCTCGACCAGCTCGAGTCGATGCTGCGCAACCTCGGCCAAAGCCAGCGCTAAAGGCGGCATCGACACGAACGATCCTCTCGGCGAATGAGGCTAGGCCGGGGCTGGTTTGGGTTTGGGTTTGGCGCCGGGCTGGACGGTTGGGATGCCTCCGGTGAAGAGCAGGGCGATCAGGGCGAAGATGGCGAGGATCGAGACGGCGACGCGGAGCCCGTCGATTCGGCTCTGCTCGTTGGTGTGCACGATCGCGTCGGCTGCTCCGCGGGGGCACGTGCGCGTCCGAGAGCGCCGCCTTGAGGTCGGCGTCCGACATGAACGGGATCGCCGCCGGCGAGGTTGGTCTGTGCCTTGGCGGCGACGTGGTTGGGGACGGCCGGGTTGTTCTGGACGCCGGTCAGGAACGACGCGGTCAGCGCGGAGATCAGCACGGCGCCGGCGAGCGCGGTGCCGATCGAGGCGCCGAGCTGTGTCCCCGTGTTCTGGATGCCGCCCACCTCGCCGCTCTGTTCGTCAGGGACCGCCGACACGGTCACGGCCCCCAGCTGGGAGGCGATCGAACCGATCCCGGCACCGGCCAGGAGCAGCGGCCAGGTGACGATCGACGCGCCGGCGCCGTAGTCGAGTAGGGCGATCAGGAGCACGAGCCCGGCGAACATGGCCATAAAGCCAAGGCGGATGACCCGGCGTGGGTTCGCGTGCGGGAACACCTTCGGGACTCCGGCGGCGAAGAGCAGCAACATCAATGAGAGCGGCAGCAGATGCATGCCCGTCGAGACCGCCGACAGACCGAGCGCGACCGACAGGAAGAGCGGTACGACGAAGAAGATTCCGGCCTGCACCAGGAAGAGGAAGAAGAACGAGGTGACGCCGTCGCGCAGTTGAATGTTCCGCAGCATCTTCGGGTCGATCAACGCCGCCTGGCCGTGTGCGATCCGCCGGTTCTCCCACATGACGAACAGGCCCAGCACGACGCCGCCCGCGAGCATGAGCCAGATCACCGGCGAGAGCCCGAGCCACTCGGGAGCGCCGGGCTTGGCCCGGACAAATCCCCACGCACCCGACTTGAGGGTGCCGATCACGATCAGACCGAGGCCGGCCGCCGACAGCGCCGTGCCGACCAGGTCGAGCTTGGCGCCCTTCTCGGGCGGTGTGTCGTTCACGCGTCGCGCCAGGGCGAGGATCACGATCACGATCAGCACCTCGCTGACGAACACCCACCGCCACGAGGCATAGCTCGTGAAGAAGCCGCCGATCACCGGCCCGACCGCAGCGGCCATCGCGCCGGCAGCCGCCACCAGCCCGTACGCGCGCGGCCGATCCGGTTTGCCGAAGTTCGAGGCGACCAGCGCCACGATCGCCGGAAAGATCAACACCGCGCCGAACCCCTCCAGGAACGACCAGCCGATGATCAACACCGGCAGACTGTGCGCAAGCGCCGTCGTCAGCGACCCGCAGGCGTAGATAACGCACCCGATCGTGAAGGCACGCTTGCGGCCGATGATCTCCCCAACCCTGCCGCCGGTGATCATCAACGACGCCATCACCAGCGTGTACAGCGTGATCGCCAACTGGATCCCGGTCACGTCGGTCCCGACGTCCCTGGCGACCGTCGCGATCGCGGTGTTCATCACCGTCATATCGAGGGCCATCACGAACTGCGCCGCCGCCAACGTCAGCAGCACCAAACCCGACGCCTTCGCAGCGACAGAAGACGCAGTCGACGCGGCCGTCATTGTCTGGACCCCGTTTGCCTTCTGGCCCGCGCGTGTTCCCCGCCGAGGAGCGGAGCTCCACGGCGACATCCTCGTTAGCCTCGTCATCTTCCCGACAGCGCCTTTCCTCTACAGCAGTTGAGGTTCGTCACTAGACGCCGGTCTCGGTTTGGATCTCTCCGGCGCTCGCGGCCTTTGTGAGTGTCTCGTAGTCGCGTTCGTTCTGGTCGGCGTATGACTCGGCGAACTGCGCGATCGCCCGGTCGAAGGTCTCGCTGTTGCCGAGGTAGCTCGCGATCGCGATCGCGTCTCCCGAGCGGGCATGCGCACGCGCGAGCTCGGCGCCGCAGGCGCTCCGCGTAGGCGCGCAGGATCGGCGGCTCCATCAGATCGACCAGCGCGGAGCCCTTGGCGTCCCAGAGCTGACGGACGTAGAAATCGCGCTCCACACTGTCAACGCCTTCGGCGCGGATATGGCCGAGCATGATGTCGCTCGCCGCCTGGGTCAGGCGCTGCCCCTCGACGACGCGCTGGCCATGGTTTGCGAACTCGCTCTTGCCGAGGAACGGCTCGAGCACCGAGGCTTCCGCTTCCTTGATCTGCAGAAAGAGCGGGTCGTCGTCGTCACGGCCGAGCAGCAGCATGATGAATGCGCGGGTGCCGACGCTGCCGACGCCCACGACCTTCCGGGCCGCATGGACGTAGCGGTAGCGCTCCAGCAGCTTGCGACGGTCGCCGCTGAGTGTGCGCCGATAGGAGCGAATCACGCCGTGCAGGAACGCGTCGAACTCGCCCGCACGGTCGCCCAGAATGTCCTCGATCGGCGTCACGACCGGTGGGTCGGCGACGATCCGACGCTCGCCGTCCACGACCTCCGTCAGCTTCGCAAACGCCTTCAGGCTGTCCTTCGTCTTCGTCTTGGCGAGGTTCTTCTCCGCCCGCTTGCGCTCCGTTGCGTTCGCGATGGTCTGAAACTGCGCAAGCAACGCATCGACGTCCACACGCGCGTACCAGAGGTCGAGGTTGCGCATCCCGGCGAACCGCGCCATCCACTCCCGGTAGGAGCGGCCAACGGCGAGGTTGACGCTCTCTCGCTGCTTGTCGTCGAACCCACGATCGCGGCCCGCCACGGCAAAACTCGCGGCCAACCGCTTCACATCCCACTCGAACGGGCCCGGGAGCGTCTCGTCGAAGTCGTTGACGCTGAACACAAGCCGCCGGTCAGGCGCCGCATAGGCGCCGAAGTTCGAGAGATGCGCATCGCCGCACAGCTGCGCACGCAGGCTCGTTCTCGGCAAGCCCGAGAGGTCGGACGCCATCAGGTAGGCCGCCCCCCGGTAGAACGTAAACGCGGACACGAGCATCCGCCCGTAGCGGATCGGCACCAACTCCGGCACCCGCGTCTTCGCCTGCTCCTCGAGCAGATCGACCGGGCTCGGCCGCTCCGCCGGCGGCTCCCACACCGCATGCGCGGAACGAGGAACCTCCGCCCGCGCCGCCTTCCCCCTCGCCGCCCGCTCCGCCTCGCTCAGATGCTCGACACGCCCGCCTTACTCGACCGCTGCCGCCTCGTCAGTTGCGGCACTCCTTCGGCACTCATCGCGTTCCCTCCCAACCTCGCTCGCTTCTCGTTGCTCCTCGGCGTCGTTGCCCCACGCTGCCCCCGATTCACGTCATGGAGGACAGCGCGGGGCCAGCTGCCTATGCGCTCGTCGCTGCAGCCTTCGCCTTCTCGGCACTCTGCTTGTCGACCTCGTGCTTCGAGACCTTGTCGGCCTTCGGCAGCGCCTTCTGAACGTCCGCCGCCCAACGCTCCTCGAAGAGCGCCACGATCGCGGAGCTCCCCGGCGGAACGTCATCCTGAACCTCGTCCTTGATCTCGCTCTTCTCGGCATGAGAGACGAGCCCGCCGACCCCGGCGCCAGCGGCGGCGCCGACGAGACCCGAGGCGAGAAACGCAGGCGGGAAGATCAGGCCGATCAGCAGCCCCGCACCCGCACCCCAGGCCGCCGCATGGCCGACAGTGTGGAAGTCGTCCTTGACGTCGATCTTCCCATCCATACCTCGACTGACGAGCACGAGTCCGTCAACCGTGATCGTCTTCTCCTTAGCCATCTCCTTGATCGCGTCCCAGTCGCCCTGAGCAGCGTCCGGATCGGCGTAAGCCGCGATGTACAGATCAACAGGAGCGTCGTCTTCAGATGCCATGATGCCTCCTTCTCACGGCGACCCGCCCAGCGGCCGGTCGCGCAGTTTGTGTCGGCCCGACTGGTCGACGGCCCCACGCTACGACGGAGACGACCTGCCCGTCATCGGCCACAATGGCCGATATCGCTACCCTCGGGCTCGCGGCGCCCGACACTGGCCGCAGGCTCAGTCGGAGCCCGGATCCGGAATCGTGGGCCGGCCGTCAATCGTTCCGAGGCCGGACTGCTCGACGATCTCGACGGCTTCTGACCGGTTCTTGACACCGAGCTTCTGGTAGATCGACGCGACCTGGGTCTTGACGGTCGGACGTGAGAGGTGAAGACGATCGGCGACCTCCTGCAGCGAGAGATGCGTCGGCAGGAAGCCGATCAGCCGGAGCTCGGCCGGCGTGAGCTCGTAGTCCTTTCCTCGCCTGATTCGCTCTTTGAACCGCTGCAGCCGGGCCGGAAGCGTTCCGGCGTCGGGGTAGCCCTGGAGCGCGTCGCTCGCAACGCGCGCGAACTCGAGGCCGCCGGCGAGGTCGCCGAGGTTCAGGCTGATGTCGGCGCAGCGCAGCGCGCAATCGGCTTCGAGCCACGGGACGCCGTGGAGCAATGGGCGGAGCCGCCGGACGTTCTCGAGCTGGCGCGCGGCCGCCGTGTGGTCACCGCGCTGCTGGTGCGCCAGCGCTCCTGCCGCGTAGGCGATGGTGCTCTGGGCTACCTCGTCGAGACGCGCTTCTTCGACCAGCTGTAGCGCTTCGACCGCCCATCTCTGCGTGTTTCGCCGATCGCCCATCTCCGTGGCCGCGAAGGCCATGTAGCCGAGACAGAAGAGCCGCACGTGCGCGAGCTCCGGCCGGTGGCTCGACAGAGCGAGTGCCTCACCGAACACATCGATCGCTTCTTGCGGTCGGCCCAGGAGAGCGTTCGCCGTCCCCAGAGCGCGGCAGGCGCCGAGAAGCCACCGGGTGCCCGCCTGCTTCTCCGCGGTGTAGACGAACTCGGCGTCACGCAGCATCCCGTGGATTCCGTCGGGAGCGACGACTGTTCGGACAAGCGCGAGTGCGGAGCGAAGCGACGTCGCCCCGTCGGCGGATGGCATATCGAGCGGCCTCCGCTCGGCCGCGGCGACGAACCGCCTCGCTCCGACCGGATCGCCGAGCAGCACGGCCACCCAGGCTGCCGCGATCGACAACTGGGCGTCCGATTCGATCTCCTCGTCGGTGCAGCGGTCGAGCCAGAGCCGCAACGTCTCGATCCGCCCGCGACCCGTGAGCTCGTCCCAGTGCCCGAGCGCGATCCTGCCGGCCTGCGCGAGATCGCCGCTCTCGTGCGCGTAGGCAAACGCCTCCTCAGGGCTTCCGTGCAGCTCGCACCAGGCTGCTGCCCGCTCCAGGTACACGGGGAGCAACTCCGGATTGCGACGCTTGAGCTCCGCTCGGAGAAGATCACTGAACAGGTGGTGGTAGCGGAACCACTCGCCGCGATCGTCGAGCGGGACGACGAACGCATTCGAGCGCGCGAGCGCCTCGAGCGAATCTGCGGCGTCGTGCGTGCCCAGCACCGCATCGCACAGCGGTGGAGTCATCCGGTCGAGGATCGACGTACCGAGCAGGAACATCTTGAGGTTGCCCGACTGGCGCTCAATCACCTCTTCCACGAGGTAGTCGGCGATCTGCTGCTGGGTGCCGGTCAGACCGGCAGCCCTCGTGGCGGCATCGTCGCGGTCTCGCAACGAGATCGTTGCCAGCGCGACGGCGGCAGCCCACCCCTCCGTCCGCTCGCGCAGAGCCTCGGCCGCCTCCTTCGACAGATCCAGACCACCGCGGGCGGCAACGGCTCGCGTCTCCTCCGTGTCGAGAGCGAGGAGCCCGGCCCCGACCTCGACCAGGTCGCCACTTGCGCGGATGCGGCCGAGCCGCAGTCCTCGGATCGCCACGCCCGACCAGCACCAGCTGAGACCCTGATGGCGCCTGTTCGGCGAGGAATCCGAGTATCGAGCGGCTCCTCTTGGCCGTGACGAGGTCAACGTCGTCCAGCACCAACACGAACGGGTCACGCTCGGCGAGGTCGGCAGCCAGGAGAGGAAGGGCGACCTCGACGATCCTCGGCGCCCTTCGTGACAACTCCTCGAGCAGGTCACTCGCGGACCGGGCCAGTGCGCTCGAGCGCCGCCGCCACGCGGGCGAGCAGCGCCACGGGGTCGTTGTCGCCGAATCCGAGCTGCACCCAGCCGCTGACCCTCGGATCCAGGTCGCTCCACTGCGCGACGAGAGTCGATTTCCCGTAACCCGCCGGAGCAGAAACCAGCACGACCCGGCTGCGCTGCACGACCTCGCTGCAAGGAAGCGAGGCGGTCCCGCGATCACCGCATCCCGCCGCACGGGCGGGACCAGCACCGCAGAAGCGTTCAGCAGGCGCCGACGATCGAGAGTAGGAGACGAACCAGCGATCGCTACGACCTGCGTCCCATCAGCACTACGAGCTAGCCCCGATCCCGAGACACGCGTACGCTGCCGCAAGCATCGCGACCGAGCGCCAGAGAAAGCCGGCGGATCGAAGTTCTAACTGAGATGCATCGATCACGGCCACGTCAGCCCCTTTTCACCGGCGCGCCCCACGGCGACGCCCAGGCTCGAACCGGCTTCCGGGCGCGAGAATATCAGCCACTTTGGCCGATGAGAGATCTGCCGCCGCACGCGTAGCGTTCGGCGCATGCCCGGTCATCCAAGAGCGTCACGCAAGAGAAACAGCTCGCACGGTAGTCCATCTAACGCCGACCGAAACAGCCGTCCTCAACCTACTCCCAACGCATCGGACGCTCGCCGCGATCGGCGAACACCTTGGCAGCACCCGAGAAAGGACAACAGCGATGAAACCGAGTCGGACGCAGAACCTGATCGCCGTCGGAGCAGCGCTGGTGTTCCTCGCAGCGGGCTGTGGCTCGAGCGGAGGCAGCTCGACGACCACGACCACGAGTGCCTCGGCCACGGAGACGTGGGCGAGCGGCGTTTGCTCGTCGATCACGACATGGGAGGCCGCGGTCAAGTCGGCCGCCAGTTCCGTCACGAGCGATCCGACGAAGAGCGGTCTGCAGAAGGCCGCCGGCGACGCTGAGGCGGCGACGCAGACTCTCACCTCCGACCTGAAGGGGCTCGGCAAGCCCGACACCCAGGCCGGGCAGAAGGCGCAAGACTCCCTCAGCAAGCTCTCGACCAGCCTGCACCAGGACGTCGCGACGATCCAGAGCGCCGTCAAGGGCGCCTCCGGCCTGAGCGGTGCCGTCACTGCCGTCTCGACCGTGACGGCAACCCTCGCAACGATGGAAACGCAGGTCAAGACGACGATCACCAACCTGCAGGGACTCGACGCGAAGGGCGAGCTGAAGACCGCGTTCACAAACGCAAGCGCCTGCAACTCGCTGACCGGTTCGTGATCCGATCCAACGGCCACCGCCTGCCCGGGCTGATCGCTCTTCGACACACCGGCGGCAGGCGGAACGTGCCCAACAAGACGCCTCTGGACCTCGCACGGAAATAGGGTGAGAAGGGCACCGTCGAGCCGGCCGCTAGCCCAGGCGAGTTAGAAGTCTTTCCATGTCCAGGGCCTGAGCAGATGACCGTGCGACGTGGCGCGGCGAGGTCGCTGCAGTTGGAGTTGACGGGGCGGTGACCCGCTTCGTCCATGTCAGAAGCAGGCTCTCCGATGCAGGCAGGCTGGCGCGAGTTGTATATCGCGATCCGGAGCATGTAGCCGAGCGGTTGTCGTTGCACGCGATGGAGAGGCTTGGTCCTCCGTCGCGCGAGTGGGCGCAGTCAACCCGGCACAGCCGGCCCGGCGACCCTCCGACAAGGATCGCCGAGGAGTTGCGGGGCCAGTCGGCCGGCTGGCCCGGATCGACGGCGCGATCGCGGACGCCGTTCTACGCCGCGGTCATCCCGGGCTACCTCGGTTTTCTCTGGCAAGGGGGCCGCATGACGCTTCGAACCGCCGCGCTGTTCGGGCACGATCCAACCGACCTGCGTACCGCTGCGTCGGACTCGCGCTGCGGGGTGTCCATCCATCAGTCGACAGCGCGGAGGCTGCGCTCCGGGCAGTCAAGGACGTCCCGATGCCCGAGAAGCCGGCACAGCGTCGGTCGCTGCGCACCTGGATCCACAGCGTCCAGGTCATCCTGATCTTCGGCGGCTTCGTAAAAGCCCCCAGCGGCAAGACGCAGAAGAGAAAGACGCGGCTCGCCTATTGGGTGCCGACGACGCTGACCCTGGTGCTCGCTGCAGCAGTCTGGGTGATCACATGGGTCCTGCCGCTGACCTTCATGGTCGCGATGGCGTGGGGATGCGAGAGCCAGACGCGGTCGCTGGGCCGGCGCGCAATCGCCTTCTACGGAGGCGAAGCGAACACGACCCACGCGGCGATCGTCGACGCCGGCAAGACCCAGGACAAGGGACACAACACCCGCCAGATCGTCCGCGGCGCCGCGCTCGCGGTCTCGATCGCGATCCCGGTTGCGTTTGTCGTCTACGCCAATGACGTCCGTCAGTCGACAGCCTCAACTGGGTCGCTGCGCTGGGATCACTCGTCGCCCTCGCCCTCGTGATCGCAACAGCAGCGTGGGGCGCCCGACGGTAGGCGACCATCCCGACTCCGTGGGCGGTTAGCTGCGACTGTCACGCGCTGACCGGCTGCTTCACGTCGTCGGTCAGGATTGCGTGCGAGAGCATGCCTCCGGAGATGACGCTCGCGTTGAAACCATCTTGGGTAAGGATCCGCGTGGCGTAGTAGGCCCGCTGGCCGGATCGGCAGATCACGTGGATCTCGCGGTCGCGGGGGAGCTCGTCGAGGCGGGCACGTAGTTGATCCAGCGGGATGTGGACCGCTTCTGCCACATCCTCGACGGCGCGCTCTACCGGCTCGCGTACGTCGAGCAGGAACCCGTCTGACGCGGAGTCCCATTGGCTGAGCGGCATGTCGCCGCGCAGTACCCCGGCTCCGACCATCCCTGCGAAGTTGATCGGGTCCTTGGCGCTTCCGAATGGTGGCGAGTAGCACAGCTCGGACTGCTCGAGGTCGTAGACGGTCGCTTGCATTTGGATCGCCAACGCGAGTTCGCTGATTCGCTTGTCTACCCCGTCCGGACCGGCGGCCTGGGCTCCGAGCACGCGTCCGTCGGACTTGCGGAAGATGACCTTCATTGCGATCGGCTTGGCGCCTGGGTAGTAGCCGGCGTGTGAGTTTGGATAGATGTAGATCTTCTCGTAGTCGGTGTCGCCGAGGCTCTTGAGAGTCTTCTCGTTGGCGCCGGTCCAGGCGACCGCGGAGCCGAACAGCTCCACGATCGATGTGCCCTGGGTGCCGCGGAAGCTTGAGTCGCGTCCGGCGATCACGTCGGCTGCGATTCGGGCTTGGCGGTTAGCCGGCCCCGCGAGCGCGATCAGGCTCCATTGGCCGGTGACGAAGTCGCGCACTTCGATCGCGTCGCCGACGGCGAAGATGTCTGGGTTGCTCGTCCGCATGTGTTCGTCGACGCGGATCCCGCCGTGCTTGCCGATCTCGAGCCCGGCGATCCGGGCGAGGGTGGTATCCGGGCGCACGCCGAGCGCGAGGATCACGAGGTCTGCCGGGTGCCGTCTGCCAGATTGCGTCGAAACGGTCAGCTTGCCGTCGTCGGACTGCTCGAAGCCGGCGACGCCGTCGGCGAGCATGACGTGCACCCCATGGAGTTCGAGGAACTGTTCGACGACGCGTGCGTACTCGGGATCGAGCGGAGCAAGGACCTGGTCGGCCAACTCGACGACGGTCACCTCGAACCCCCGATTAGCGAGGTTCTCTGCCATTTCGAGACCGATGAAGCCCGCACCGACGACGACCGCACGCCGCGGCGGGCGCATCGTTTGGAACCCCGAGTACTTCTCCATGCCCGCGAGGAAACTCGTTCCTTGTCCGATCCACTCGCGGATCTCCCGGGCGTCCGGCACCGTCCTCACCGGGAAGATGCCGGGAAGGTCGATCCCGGGCAACGGCGGCCGGATCGACGGTGCCCCAGGCGAGAGCACGAGCTTGTCGTAGTGCTCGGTGCTCACCTCACCGGAGGCGACGTCTCGCAGCTGGACCGTCCTCTCGCCTGGCGAGATACCGATCGCCTCGCACCCGGTCCGGCAGTCGACGTTGAAATGTCCGCGGAACACCTCCGGGCTCGCGACGAGTAGATCCGACTCGTGTTCGATCACCCCGCCGACGTGGTAGGGCAACCCGCAATTCGCAAACGACACATACGGCCCTCGCTCCACCATCACGATCTCGGCCTGCTCGTCGAGCCGGCGCAGGCGAGCCGCGCAGGACGCGCCACCTGCCACACCGCCGACAATGATCACCTTCATGATCTCCTCACTTCCGGTTTCAGGTTTCACGTACTCCGCCGCGCCCCTCGACCAGCGCAAGAACTCATGACGCCACCACCCAGGCATCCCGCCACCATCCGCTGTCGGCGACGAGCGTGTTAGCGGCCTCAGGGCCTATGACTCTGGCTCGTAAAACGTGCACGCGGGATGGCGCGTCGAGCCGTGGGCGCATGATCCGTCACGCTGCTCTATCTGATCTTGCTCGCGCTCGATCTATTCGCTGAATGTGGTGCCTCCTCGCCTGGCGGCCGCCTCGGCGTTAGCTCGAGGGAACGCGTGGGGGACCCCGTCGGGAGGCCCCACGCGCTTTCCCGGCCCTCATTGTCTACGCCGGAACTTCTGCCTCGAGCTCAGCCTTGTATTCCGCGATCTCGATCGCGAAGCCAAGCGCCTCCATCATCTTTCCCGCCGCAGACACGACGCGGGCGGTCCCCACGATCGGTGCAATCGCGATCAGGACGTCTTGGATCTCCTCAGCGCCGAAGCCCAGCTCGCTGGCAGCGCCGAGGTTGAGCAGATACGAGGCGGCGGGAGCATCGACCGCAACAAGAGCGGCCAGCCGCACCATCATCAACGTGCCGGCATCGAGATGCGATGCCTCTAGAGAGTCTGCGGTCATGCTCGAGAGCAGATCGAGAACAGGCCTCTCAACGACTTCCTCTGCCATCTCTCCTCCTTGTGTGGTGATCATCTGACCACCGATTGACGACGTGGCACGTCGCCTACGGGCACCGATCGTCCGACATCGGGGTCGCAGTGCCATCGGTGCCCACCCCGATCAAGGTGCGACAAGTACTGCAGACGAGGGCAGTTCCGGAAGGCGCGCGACCGTAGAAACCCCCATTGGCCCACGGGTTTTCGCGGTAGGTCTCACGCCCAGCCCAACGTAGCCTCTGGCGGAAACCAAATAGGGAGGCGCAAGGTGCTCGCTAGTAGTTATCCGTTCCTCGATGTGATGTGGACGATGCTCGTGTTCTTCGCCTGGGTGATCTGGTTTTGGCTTCTGATTGAGGTCTTCGCGGACGTCTTCCGCCGCCACGACATCTCGGGTTGGGGCAAGACTGGCTGGCTCATCTTCGTGATCATCCTTCCGTTCCTCGGCGTGTTCGTCTACCTGATCTCGCAGAGCGACGGGATGCGGCAGCGCGGTCTCGACCGGGAGGCCACGCAGGGGTACTACGGCACGGGCAGCGCCGCGGCGGAGATCGAGTCCGGGAAGAAGCTGCTCGACAGCGGCGCGATCACCCTGGAGGAGTTCAACGCGATCAAACAGAAGGCGCTGGCGTAGCCGCTTGATCGCGGTGTCCCAGCAAACAACGCCGGAGCCGGAGACCCGCCCCCGGTTCGGGTCAACGAGGCGGGAGGGGAGCAAGCCCGATGATCAACATGCCGACGATCCGTGATTCTGCACGGCATGCGAAGCGTCGGAGAAACAAGAAACTCGTCGGCCAGTCCGGTGTCGCGGCGGCAGCTGCGGCGGCCCCGGACGAGCCGATCGACGTTGTCTGCGAGTGCCGCAGCGCCAGCTGCTTCGCGACGGTACAACTTCCGGAGAGTCTCTTCCGGTCACTCCTCGAGGCGGACGAGCTCTCACTCGTAACTCCGGGCCACGCAAGGGGTGACGAACACGTCGTCGCCTCATCAGCCAGCTACCAGCTCGTAGTGCCGCTCAACCACGTCGCTATGAGCGAGCTCGCCGCAACAGGCTGAACGCCTCGAAGCTGAGCGAAGAAGCTGATCGGCCGACCCCTAGACGCGGAGGCTGGCACGGTCTACGCGGGACCCTAGCTCGAAGTTGCTGCAGTCTTGAGCGCCTCCCAGTGGCGTGCGGGGGTGTCTTGCCGCGGCGGATCTGGCCGAGGTACCCGCGCGTGAGGCCGGTCTCGCGGGCGAGGAGCGAGAGCGGCATCTGTTTGAGAAGAGGAAGGACTTCGCGCTCGAATACGGCTGGGTCTGCCGGTTGCTCGTGGTTGTTGGTGGCTTCCCATTCGCGGAGCTCTTGTTGCCGTTTGGTTTGGCTGGCGCCGCGCCTCTTAGCGGCGGTGCCGCCGTGGGAGGGGTCGTGCGGGCGCCTTCAGTGCCTCGGATTCGAGGCTCAGCCCACCGACAGCGCCCAGGACGGCAATCGTTCCGTAGACAACGCAAGCAACCAGGTCAGCCAGATAGTCCTCGGCGCCTCCGGCCGGCTGCGAATCGTCGCCCACAGCATGAGTCTTCCCGCCCCTGCGGTCGGATACTGCCGCTCGACGAACCCCGACCTAGGCGTAACTACCGATGCGGTTGGATCACAGCCGGGCCTACGCTGAATAGCTCGGGCAATCGCGGAGACCGCTCGGGCGTTCTCACACCCCGATCAAGGAGAGAAACTAATGAGCCAGGTTTCCGATACCCAGAGGTTGCCGAGAAGCAGCTCGAGGACATCGAGGCGCTGTTCGTCCAGACAGCACAAGGACTGACGACCGTCGATGGCGCCACTATCACCCTCAAGACTGTCTCGCCGTCGACGCTCTACTTTGCCGACCGCCCGCAGCGCGAAGTCGGCCACATGTCATCGGAGCACTTCGTGAACGTATGGGGCGAAGGCGAGAACAGCTTCGTCGACGACCCACCCAACGCGGTCGTGTCCTACCAGGACCCCGCCCACGACTTCCCGCAGGACACCGTCGTGGTGCTCCGCGACCCACACCTCGAGGGCGGCGACCTCACCTATTCGGTTGATGTCCTTGACGGCACGCTGCCGAAGTCGTCCGGCCCAGTCGCCTTGTTCATTGACCCGTTCGGCCGTCCGCTCTCCCCGGTCTCGGCCGCAGGGATGAACCGCCGGCACCGCAGGCGCAATCGCCGCTAGCGAGGACCTCGGCAGCTCGATCTGTCACGGCCACTCCGCTGCCACACACAGCGGCGGAGTGGTCTCAATCCAGGTAGCCGTGCGCCCGGTAATCCGCAGCGACTCGAGCGAGCTGGTCAACTGGAGTCCGGTTGGACGCGGGCTCGTCCGCGTGGTTCCCGAACACCCCTACGGGCACCGCCCTCTAATGGCACGACGCCCGGCGGCTGTACACGTCGGCTCGATCGGCACATGCTTGAAGGAGGAAGAGGAAGCCGAGGGGGACCACGTTCAGAGGTCTCTGGACTGCTTATCTCTTAACCCTTCAGGCGGCTTACTGCGCTGTAACCAGGGCCTGTGACACTTCAGACAGAATTCAGGAGAAGCACCCACCTATCCCGTTAGCCGGATGCGGGGTTAAGAAGGGGCAGCCGGAGAAATGCCGCCTGCCGTGGACATGTGTCTTTTGATGGACGAACGGTTACCGGCAGGGTTTCTGAGCCGCCCCGGGTTTCACGGGGACTGTTTGGGTTGGTTTCCTCTTTTTCAATCAATCGGGCAGTTCCGGGACCCTGGCGTCGTGATTTGACCTCGTCGTACTCAGCTGGCGGGATGTCGCCGAGGCGCTGTGCAGGCGCTCGTTGTTGAACCAGGCGACGTATTCGACGATCGCGAGCTCGAGCTGGGAGCGGGTTCGCCAGACGCGGTCGCGGATCAGCTCGGTCTTGAAGCTGTCGACGAAGCTCTCGGCGAGCGCGTTGTCGTAGGCGTCGCCGACCGACCCGATCGAGGCGAGCACGCTGGTGGTCGTCGAGGGTCTGGGTGTAGTCGTAGCGAGGTGTATTGGCTGCCGGCGTCGCTGTGGTGGACGAGCTCGACGTCGGCGCCCGCTCGGCGTCGGCGAGCGCCATCCGCAGCGCGTCGAGGACGAGGTCGGTGCGCATGTGCGAGGCGAACTGCCAGCCGACGACCTCGCGGCTGTAGACGTCGATGACGAAGCGAAGAACACGAGCGCCTTCCCAGCAGCGCAGGTAGGTGAAGTCCGCGACCCAGAGCTCGTTGCGGCCGGCGGCGCTGAAGTCGCGCTGCGACGAGGTCGGGCCGCCGCTGCGCCTCGGGTCCGGGGATCGTGGTGCGCCACGGCTTGCCGCGGCGCTTGGCGCCTTGGATCCCGTTGCGTGCGCATCAGCCGCTGCGACCCGGTCGCGGCCGACCTGCTCGCCGGCGCGCACGCAGCGCCTTCCACGTCCGGCGGTAGCCGTAGGCGTAGTAGTTGGCGGCGTGCAGCTCGCGGATCCGGCCGAGCAGCCGCTCGTCCTCGACGCCGGCGCGCGAGCGCTGGCCGGTGGCGCGCTGGTAGTAGGCGGACGCCGACACGTCCAGGGTCCGGCAGATCGGCTCGACCCCGAAGCGCGCCGCGGTGCTCGTCGATGAACGCGCTCACTTCGGTCGGTGCTGGTCGAGCTCCTTCGCGAAAAACACGCGACGCCGCCTTCAAGATCTCGTTGGCGCGGCGCAGCTCGAAGTTCTCCTTGCCGCAAGCGCTTGATCTCCTCGCGCTCCTCAGCCGTCGGCAGATCCGGACGCAGCCCCTCGTTCGCCTCGACCTGGCGCACGCACTTGCGCAGCGTCTCCGGACGGCAGCCCGAGATCCGCCGCGACGTGCGCGATCGGACGGCCCGACTCGAACACCAGCCGCGTCGCCACGCTCCAACAACTCCGACCGGGTACTTCCTCGACCTCGGCATCACAGACTCTCCTCCCGCCGGAAAACCCGGCGATCAAAGTCTCCGTCAAAGCCGGGACGGCTCACACTTCTTCCACGGAACAATCGTCGAACTCGACCATGAAACCGACCAACCCACCGGCAAGCTGCTCGCAAGCCGCGAGACAATCGACGCCGCCGCGGCCAAGCTGCTCAAAGCGATGCTGCAACCCGAATCCTGAGCGCATCGCTGTCGGCGATCACTAGAAGACGGCCGCGAGCGGCTTCCGCACACATTGTCGTACCTGCGGTGCCACCGTCTGGGAATACCCCACAGCCAAAGGCCAGCCCGTCCTGCTTGACAACGCGTCCGGCGGCTACGTCATCGATAAAGGAGAGGCACTCCGAGCCACCCACGGCGCCGGCTACCGCAGCCACCGCCACGACCACACACGACCCCCAGCGGACCTTCCAATCGCGAGCGTCGATGATCGTGAGTTCCTCTGGGTTTAGGAGGAAGCTGCCCATCACGTTGGTGAGGGCTCCACCGTGGTTCCGGCTGTTCAACGCTCACCGGTACCAGCATTTCGTCAAACGACTAGGCGAGTAGCAACGCCCTGGCGTGCTCAGGGTCGACAGGCTGATTCCTCTGCTTCTCCAGCCACCTGATCAGATCGCTGTGACTCACGACCCAGATGCGATCTCGCTGTTCAGGAGGACGATCCTCATCGACGCAGAGAACCCCGGTGACCCACGGCACGCCAAGTTTCTGACGGAACCACCAGGCGTTCAATGCGGTCTGCCGCACATCCCGGCCACGGAAGCCGTAGCTCTTCGTCTCGATGATGTACGCACCGTTCGGTCCACACAGGACGTGGTCGATGTCGCCTCCGCGGTCCTTCCTGTAGCCATGAAGGACAAGCCAGCCCCGATCGGCGAACTGATTCAGCGGAAGCCCAACCTTACGCTCGGCGCGCGCGCCAAACAGCCAATTGACGGTGTCGTTACCTGAGCGCTGGAGCTCACCGAACAGCAAGAACGCGAACCCGGCGAGCGCGAAGTTGGCTACCACTGCAACGCGAGCGTTGCCGTTGAGATCGTGATGAACGATGAAGAGTCCGTAGACGACCGCGATGTAGATCACGAAGACGCAACAGACACGCACGACGCCGAGTCGCCCGCGCAGAGTGGCGTACCGTCCCGGCCCCGCTTGTTTCTCGACGATCTCAACTCGTGTCAGAAGCCAGAGCGCATCAGCACAGAGGAGCGCGATGCCCAGGCCCCACACGTTGCTGAACACAAAGATGCTTGCGAACGCGACGCCAAGCACGCTCAACGCCAGCTCCGAGCGATTGACTCTCATCGGCAATTCATCGGCCGCAGCGTGCTGTGCATTGAGAGGCAAGTTCGCGGGGCACATCGAGGCCCAGCACACCAGTTCCGCATACGAGGAGGTGAAGTGACGACGACGAAAGGCCGTCTCGTGAAAGCATCGCTGCGTTTCGACGGTGGACACCGCAGGGCTATCGACGCGGCTGCCTACGGCTTCACTCTCAAGGACGCTGAAGGCAACCTCCTGGTGCACGAAGCGCGGGCCATCGCTTACACGACCCACAACGTCGCCGAGTACCGAGGGATGATCGCCGGACTGTTGCGCGCAGCCGAGATTGGCGTTACCGACCTCCAGGTTTACGGCGATTCGCAGATCGTCATCTTTCAGATGTGCGGCAGATACAAGGCGAAGGCCGAACACTTAGCCGCGTTGCGCGACGAGGCACGGCGCGTCGCGTCGCGGATTGGGAAGGTCGGGTACGTCTGGAACCAGCGCGATGAGAACGCCGAGGCCGACGCGCTCGTGAACCTCGCGCTTGACGGGAAGCACATGAAAAGGAGCACAGAGCGCCCCGCCAAGCCCGCCAAGGCGAAGGTCGCCATGGCCGGCCTCTCGAAGCTCGAGCTCCGCTCCTACCTTCTGGGGCACACAACGGTGCCCGACAAAGCCTGGAACCCGGCGTACGGAGCGCCAGCTCGCGAAAACGGCGAGAACCGCGAGGCGTACATTCGCCGGGTGCTGGCGTGACGTCCCTGTACGAGGTCGCGTTCTAGCGTCACGCGTGTGAGAGTTCCGGCTCTCCCAACTTCACGCTAGGCGTCCGCCGAAGACGCAGCCCCGCCTGCATCACTTGCGTTGGCAAGCTTGTGCTCCTCGACCGACTCCGTGCGGTTCGCATCGCCCCCGGCGCGCGGACCATCAAGCGTCCATCGATCGAACGAGTACATTGGCCGCGCGGGCCAAGGCCCGAACTGTCCGGTGAACTCCTTCAGCCCTACCGGCGGCCATTCGTGGAGCTGGTGGAGTCGGTTGTAGGTTCCCGCGCCACTCGGCAGGAAGATCGCACACCCGTTCGTCAGCGCGAGCACGGAGACAAGTTCCCCGGGCCGTTCGACAATCCCAATTAGCTGCTCGCGTTGTGTGTTCTGGTCTGTGATCAGGCAGTACCGCTCGAGGATCTTCTCGTCGGGTTCGAGGATCTGGCGGCGGACGTCGTTGACGTCGCTGATACGCAGCGCCCATATGTAGCCGTACAGCGCGAACCCCGCGAGGAACCCTGCCCGGAGCCAGGCGATCGACGCGGCTCGAGTATTCGGCGTCTTGAAAGAGAGCGACATCTCGTAGTTCGGGCCGCCATCGCTCATCGCCTTGAGCCTCTGCTCGATCTCGGGTGCGACGTCAGGGTGGTTCTGCGCCGGTACGCCGCCAACGCGGAGCCCGTCTGCGTCGAAGATCGCCTCGACGTGCTGCTCGATACCATCGATACTGAACGTCATGGGCATTGACTTCGTCATGTGACCCGCGCCGAATTCTCGAACGCGCTCCGTCCAGTGAAGGGCGGCGTCGATTCCATAGCCCGAGCTGCTGTTGCAGTCGCGACAAGTCACCGCGATGTGCCGGCCGCCCACGCTTCTCGGCGGCGCGTGCTCGAGCGTTAGGTCGTCAAGGTCGGAGAACCACTCGAGGCAGAGCGGACACAGGAAGCGGCCGTTCGCGTGCTTGATAAGTGCGTCGGTGATCTCGACCGCGTCACGGACCCACAACTCCTTTTTTTGACGGTTCGTCATGCCCACACGAAGCGAACTCTGTCGACGAAGACGGACGACGCGCGCGCGCCTCGACCGAATCGATGCGGATCGCCAGCCGCGTGCGTGTCGTTTAGGCAGTTCCTGCGTAGGTCATCCATGACGATCGGAGAGCTTGCGATCTACCAAGCAGACGCATCGACGCTAGAGCCCACCCATCCCGTTCGAGCGCGAGAACGACTCTAGAGATGCTCCGAGCCGACGTTCGACCTACGCCGTCTCGTGCCCGGCTAGACGACTGCGACGTTCGCTGGACGAAAAGGATCGCCGCTCGCGACGGCTTCAGGACGCGAGCAGGTATGTGACCAAAATGTGGACACCGGCCGTATCAACCCGTTGCATGGCGTTGTTGTAACGACAGTCGGGATCAACTGTTGCGCGCTAGGGGCAACGCGATACGACGCACTACAACCCAAGTCGGGCAGCCAGGTCTCCATGGTAAGGAGGGGGTCGACGGTTCGAGTCCGTCAGAGGGCTCTGCAAAAGGGCCGCACGTCGGCGCTTTCTAGTTCAGGCCGACTTGCTCTTGACCCAGCGTGCGGTGGGTATGGAGCTTGACATGGAGCTTTGAAGCACGCGACGACGGAACTCATGCCCCGCCGCTCATTGTCAAGCCGGTTACTCACGCATGAGCATCGTGGCGGCTTCGCGTTCGAGGTCGACGTACGGCTCGCCGCTGACGTCGACTGCGACGCGTCGGATCGTGCCACCGGTGAACGTGAACGCCTCACTGCCGGGGTAGTCGGCGGTGACGCCTGCGCCTCCGTCGCGTCCGATGCAGAGCCCTTCGCCGGCGATCATGAACTTGCCGGGCTGGGTCTTGATCGGCGCCTCACCCACCTTCTTGTCGCCGTGCCAGAGAGAGAGCGTCCCGTTGGCGACGCCGGGCGGGTCTTCGCCGCTCTTCTCGAACGAGGCCGAGAGGATCAGGTTCTCGCCGGTCGGAATGTCCTCCGTCGCGACGATCCTCTGTTCTGCCATGCCGACGAAGTTGTAGACGTAGTGGAGGCGGTTGTCCTTGATGTACAGGGCGTGTCCGCCGAAGAGCGACCCGTGGGCGAACAGCACACCCTCAGCACCCGCGGTAGGGACGTCGACGAGCGCACCGATCGAGTAGGAGCGGTTGCGGACGTTGACGGCCTGTGCCTCAGGCACCTCGGCGGTGTTCGGGAAGTAGATGTAGCGGTTTCGCGGCGGCGAGAGCACCGGCCGCGGTGTCAGCATGATCTCGAGCGCCGAGCGGTCGTCGAGCGGGAAGGCGTGGTTGGCACCCGCCTCGGAGAACCAGAGGTTGACGAGCTCGCGCACCTTGTCGGGCTGCTCGGCAGCGAGGTTGTGCAGTTCCGAGCGGTCGACGTCGGTGTGGTAGAGCTCCCACTCGTCGTCGTTGAAGTTGCTCCAGCCGGCGATCGTCGGGTGGTTGGTGACGGCTTTCCAGCCGTCGTGCCAGATCGCCCGGGAACCGAGCATCGCGTAGAACTGCGTCCTCCTCGTGGACGGCGCCCGCGCATCATCGAAGCTGCCGCGCATCGTGGCGCCGTCGAGGTCCGTCTGAACGTTTCCTCTGATCACCTCGGGCGCCTCGACGCCGAGCACGTCGAGGATCGTCGGCACGACATCGATCGCGTGGTGGTATTGGTCGCGGATCTCGCCCTTGGCTTTGATCCCGGCCGGCCAGGAAACGATGCACGGGTCGCTGGTGCCGCCGTTGAACTCGTAGCGCTTCCACATCTTGAAGGGTGTGTTGAACGCCATCGCCCAGCCGTTCGGATAATGGTTGTAGGTCTTGGTACCGCCGAGCTCGTCGAGCAGAGGCAGGTTGGCCTCGATCGTGTCCGGGATGCCGTTGGCGAACTTCATCTCGTTCACCGAGCCGTTCGGGCCGCCCTCTCCGGACGCGCCGTTGTCGGAGACCAGCACGACGAGGGTGTTCTCGCGCCAGCCGTACTCTTCGAGGAAGCCGAGCAGCCGTCCGATCTGGTCGTCGGCGTGCGCGAGGAAGCCGGCGTACACCTCCGCCATCCGGCAGAACAGCGCCTTCTCGTCGTCGTTCAGCGTGTCCCACGGGCGGGTGACGTCGAGCGCCGGGAACGGCTTGCCGTCCGGCCCGGTCCGGGTCTCCGTGCCGATCGGGTTGATCGGCGGCAATTCGGTGTCTTGCGGGATCAGCCCGAGCTTCTTCTGGCGGGCGAGTGTCTGCTCGCGCATCGCCTCATAGCCCAGATCGAAGCGGCCCTTGTACTTCTCGATCCACTCCTTCGGAGCGTGGTGGGGTGCGTGGCATGCGCCCGGCGCGTAGTAGAGGAAGAACGGCTTCTCAGGCGCGACCGCCTTTGCGTCCATGATGAACTCGATCGCCTTGTCGGTCAGATCGACCGTCAGGTGATAGCCCTCCTCCGGGAGTGAAGGCTGATCGACCAGGTGGTTGTCGTAGACCAGATCCGGATACCACTGGCTCGTCTCAGCGCCCAGGAACCCGTACCAGCGCTCGAAACCTCTCCCGCTGGGCCAGTTGCGTCGCGTCGAGGCGAGGTTCATCTCGTCTTCCGGGCAGAGATGCCACTTCCCGACCATGTAGGTGTTCCAGCCGCGCTCGCTGAGAATCTCGGCAATCGTGCCGTTCTCGGGCGGGATCGTCCCGCTCGCGTTCGGGAAGCCGATCGCCGCCTCCGTGATGCAGGCCATGCTGTTGCGGGTGTGATTGCGCCCCGTGAGCAGGCATGAGCGAGTCGGCGAGCAGAGCGCCGTCGTGTGCCACTGCGTATACCGCAGCCCCTCCGAGGCGAGCCGGTCGATGTTCGGTGTCTCCACCGGGCCGCCGTAACAGCCGAGCGCCGAGAAGCCGACATCGTCGAGGACGATGTAGACCACACTCGCTGCCCCGTCCGGCGCCTTCGGAGGCTCGAACGGCGCCCAGTCCGGCGTCGAGTCGCGAATATCGACGTTCACAACACCTGCAAACGGCTTGCTCATCGCTATTCCCTTTCCCTGGGCCCGGCACCACGCTCCGAGATGGCCGGTGCGGCTTCTCACGAGTGTCGCGTCCGCGCTACCGCGCCGAGTCACCCCATCCGGGTGAACCGCGATCCGGCAGGCGTCTCACGCTGCGATCTTCTGCAGGAGCAAGTCGATACGGGCGAAGCCCGCCTTCGCGCCCTGCTCGACGCCGTACTGCATCGTCGTGTCGCGCTGCTCGGTCGTCTCGAAGCGCATCGTCTGCGTCAGCTTCGTCTGCGCGCCGAGATCCTCGAACTCGAGCGTCTGCAGATGGTTCTGGAACGTCTGCACCAGGCGCGCAGGCGGCTCCACCTCGCGGAACTCGCCCTCGACGACGCCGAACGCCGTGCGGAAGCGGTACGCACCGCCGGGACGCACGTCCATCTCCTCGACGACGGTACCGTCGCCCCACCATTCCGGAACGAGCTGCGGATCCGTCCAGACGGAGAAGACGTGAGTGCGTGGTGCGTCGAAGATCCGCTCGACGCGGATCTCGAGCTCGTTCGGAGTGGTGACGGAAGTGCTCATCGTGCTCCTTTCGTTCTCAGCTCACTGCCTTCTTCACGAGCGCAGCGATCTTCGCCTCGTCGGCCGGGGTCAACTCCTCGATCGCGAACGCGACCGGCCACATGGAGCCCTTGTCGAGGTTCGCGCTGTCGTTGAAGCCGAACATGGCGTACCTCTCCTTGAACTTCTCCGCGTTACGGAAGAAGCAAACGACCTTGCCGTCCCTGGCATACGCCGGCATGCCGTACCACGTCTTCGGCGACAGGGCCGGAGCGCTCTCCTTGACGATGGCGTGAAGCCGCTCTCCGATCGCGCGATCGTGCGGCGACATCGCGGCGAGCGCGTCCTGCACGGCGCTCTCCCCAGCCGCCCGGTCCTTGTCCATCCGCGCGGCCGCCTTCAGCTCCTGGGCGCGCGCCTTCATCGCGGCCTTTTCCTCGGCCGAGAACCCCTCGTTCTTGCCGCCGGTCTTGGTCTGCCTCGTGCTCATCGTGCTCCTTTCGTGCGCTCGACAACCTGGGCGAAGCGATCGAGCCGCTGCAGCCACGTGCTTATTCCCTCGAAGGCGTACGGAACAAGCATGCACCTGCGCACCCGGCCGACCTTCTCCGTCGTGACCAGCTCTGCCTCCTCGAGCAGACGGATGTGCTTCTTCATCCCGGTCAGCGACATGCCGAACGGCCCCGCGAGCTCGCTGATCGTGGCGCTCCCGCCGACGAGCCGCTCGAGCACGGCGCGCCGCGTCGGGTCTGCGAGGGCGGCAAAGGCCCGGTCGACTGACGGTGAATACTGAACCACTTAGTTCAGTATTGCAGATACGCCCGGACTCGGCAAGCGGCCGACTTGTTG